>SVFC01000034.1 GCA_015057035.1 Lachnospiraceae bacterium
GAATCTGTTTGATGAAATCTATATTACAGATATATTCAAGAGAAATAGGGTAAAGAATCAAGGGGAGTTAGAGGATTTGTTGAATATTCTTTCTTCTGCAATAGGTTCGCTTACTAATCCGGAGAAATTAAAAAATACATTTAAGACGGTCAAAAAATCAAGTATTACAGCAAAGACCATAAAAAAATATTTGGATTATTTTGAAGATTCTTTTTTGATAGAGTCTGCACAGAGATATGACATTAAGGGAAAGGCTTATATTGAAACGCCAAAGAAATACTATTTTTCCGATTTAGGACTTCGTAATGCTCGAATAAATTTCCGACAGTTTGAGCAGACACATTCGATGGAAAATGTGATTTATAACGAGCTTCGCATGCGCGGATATAGTGTGGATGTAGGTGTGGTGCCAATTGCAGAGAAGGATAAAAACGGAAAAGTAGTTCGAAAAGCTTTGGAAGTAGATTTTGTTTGCAATCTTGGATCTGCAAGATATTATATTCAGTCGGCCTATTCGCTCCCTGATGAAGCAAAGAGAAATCAAGAGATACGACCATTTAGGAAAATAGATGATTCCTTCAAGAAGATTGTGGTGACCAAAGATATAGTTCCAACACACTACGATGAGAACGGAATTTTAACAGTGAACATTTATGAGTTCTTGCTTAATCCGGGAAGTATTGAAGGATAGAAGATAGAAATAGAAGGGAATCATACTTTGAATGGATTATAATAGGAATTACGAAAAGAAAGAAGCAGTTGGTAAAATTTGACAACATCCCCTCCCTTTGATATAATGCACACAATAATGCCAATGTAACAATTTTGTAACAAATGGAGGATTTATGAAAAATAAAATGACAAAAACTATAAGAGTTATTTGCCTATGTTTAGCATTATGTTTGACATTATCATCATGTTCCAGCGCAAATGCGGGTGGAAATACAGAGAATTTAAGCGGATCCGAGAATAACACAAGCAGTGAATTCGAAGGCGAATCCATGGGAACGGAAATATATGACGATACCGAAGTCGACCCAGATGAGGGTGGAGATACTGAGGGCGGAAACGGTGATGATACCACAGATGCCCCACAGGTGAGTGATGAAGAAAAGCTTTGGGCGGATCGTTTTATTGCCAATGTTAGTAGTGTTTTGCAAGTGCGTAAAAGCCCAAGCACAGACGCGACAGTTGTTGGTAAAATGGAAGCTGGCGCATATGGAGTTGTAGTAGAAAAAGGAGAGGAATGGACAAAAATCGTCTCCGGAACAGTCGAAGGATATGTTGCAACAAGATACTGTCTGTTTGGAGAAGATGCGCGTAATAAAGTGTCTGAATTATCAGAAAAAGTTGCAGTCGTAAATGGAAATAACCTTCGTCTTCGTGATAAAGCAAGTACCAAAGGCCATGTTATGACAAAACTGTCAAAAGGTGTAGAGTTGAAGGTAAACACTTCTGCGAAGGTAGCAGAGGGCTGGGTAGCAGTATACTATGGCAAAGGTACTTATTATTTAAGTGCAGATTATGTAATCATTAAGGCAAAAGAAAAGACCGCGTTAACAACCGCAGAAAAGAAGGCAAAGGATAAGGCAGAAGCTAAGGAAAAAGACAAACAGGAAGACACTATGGTAGCAGCAAAGCAGCAGATTGCCATGGATGAAGCATCAGACCTGGAATTCCTTGCAACAATTATCTGGTGTGAAGCTGGTGCAGAACCATATGAAGCACAGCTTGCAGTTGGAGCTTGTGTTGTGAATCGTAAGGAACACAAGGATTATCCAAATACCATCAAGAAAGTTATTCTGCAGAAGAGCCAGTTCTCTCCAGTTGGATCAGGGTGGTTTTTGAAAGCGTTAATGAGAGGTGATGCCTCAGCATCATGTTATAAAGCTGCAAAAGCGGCGCTGGCTGGAGAAGATAACACAAATGGATGTCGTTCCTTCCGTAAGGCATCGACGGGAAGAAAAGGTGTTATTTACGGTAAGATCGTATTTTTCAGTAATAATTAAACGAATTTCATAGGGCAAAAAGAAAAGACGCTTCGAGAGTCAATCTCGGAGCGTCTTTGTTTGTTATGGTTTTGTTATTTGTAGTGTACTTCTGCAGTTACTTCACTAATGAAAATGAATTGACCTGCTGGCGTAATAGAATATTTTACATAGCGGGCAGACACATCTTCTGCTGCTGTTGCTGTGAGGGTGTGAGCTCCTGGGTAGATGGATTCGCTGATTTCTGTAGAAACGGTTGTGGAGGCAACCTTGTTCCATGTCTTTCCATCGTTTGATACATATATTGTAATTTCAGAAGGAGCTTGAATTCCCCAGCTGTACTGTTGATGAGCGTTCACGGAGAACTTGCGTAAACCATTCACTTTTTCGCCTAAATCCACAATGACGTCATAGGTTTCTCCGCTACCAGCAGCGATACCATTAAATCCGGCCCATGTTGGTGAATTGGTGTTCGTAGCATCACCAAGTGTTCCATCTGTCAACTCTTTGTTGTCAGTATCAGGATAGGTTTTGTTGGATTCAACGCTAGTGGTGTAATTCTTTCCGGTTGCGATGTTAATGTCGATTTCTCCGGTAAGGGTGTACCAATATAATAGATTATTATAGCAGGTTAAAAGGTCCTCTTTTGATCCATTGTTTTCCAGTAGAGCCTTTCCTTCATTAATCGCATTGGTAAGATGTGTATAAACGTATTCTGTATAGTCGTTTTTATTCACAGTCTCTGCAGATGCAAGCAATTTCTTGAGTTCTTCTATATGGAAAACTGCCTTTGCAATCTTCATGTAAGCCTTTTTGTATTCGCCTTCGGTGGCGGAATCTTTTTTGGCGGTTATTTCTGTAGCATA
Organism: Lachnospiraceae bacterium; assembly: GCA_015057035.1. Taxonomy (GTDB): domain Bacteria; phylum Bacillota; class Clostridia; order Lachnospirales; family Lachnospiraceae; genus Roseburia. The sequence goes on from SVFC01000034.1 coordinate 2,855, forward strand.
AGTCAAAGCGTCCTTGATTGCTTCATCTTTTGTTTTTTCATAGAGCTGCTGCGCTGTAGCAATAGAGGCTTGTAATGCGTCCGTCAACTCTTTGGAAGGTGCCATAGAGGAACGTTTCACTAACATAATACAATCGGAAACTGCACGAGCAGATTCTTGTGCATATCCAGGGGTTCCGTCTCCTTTATCACAAAGGTACATAGCGGAAGAACCGCCACCATCCATTCGAATGACATTGGTGCAACCTAATTCCATCATAACTCGGGCAACATCGCGTAGTGTAACGGATCCGCCTTCGCCAGTGGCCTGACCTTCTGTTGTAAAGAATACATAAGAACCATCTGCTTTTGTGCCAAAGGCAGTCCAACGGGCTTCCAGTGTAACGGAATGGGTTCCAATGACTTTGTGGGTTTCTGTCTGATCTACTCCATCCTTCACTAACCAGCCAACATTGGTAATGGCGGAAGAACAGTTCTCCATAATCTCCTTGGATTCGGCAATTGTTTCGGTTACATCAATATGTACCTGTGCACCTGGTTTTAAATCCTTCAAACTCTGTGCATAAGGAGAGGATGCTTTGCAATATAGAACAAATTGTCTGCTTCCAAATTCAATTCCTTTTGTTTCTTCTGTAGTTGCTGTGACGGAAACCAGTTCACCAATTAAGGTTCCACCCACAGACAATTCTGAGTTATCTACTTTGTTGAATAATAATTCATAACCTGCTTCAGGTGCATCAGACTTGGTGCCACATGCAGAATCCCAATAGTAGATTTTATCGCTCACGGACCCAGCCTGGCTCACTTTGTTGAAATAATGAAGTGCGTTGCCATAATCTTTGCCATTGATGGATAGCTTATAATCCAAAGCGCTTTTTGTAACACGCATTACACCATCGGTTCCAAAGGTGACCATTTCTCCAGAAAAGCCGGTGTGTGCACAGGTGATGCGACCATCTGTAATTGTGATTCCAGTCAACATGCCGTCGGTCATGCTAAAGAATGACCCGTTAATGACACCTACAACCTCATATCCCCAGCGTTCCTCTGATGCTTTGTCGAAATGAGTTTCTAGTGTAGAAGCCCATCCTGCATAGGTGGCGTAAACGACTGGAAGATAGCCGTCAGATGTGTGGAACGTTAGCGCCTGTGCAGAAACGGTGTTTCCATTTATGGTGCTTGTAACAGAGAAACTGTCATGATATACGTTCTCTGCAATTTCGTTGCGGTTATTGTCTTCCTTGTCCGTCGGATTTTCGGAAGTACCTGCCGAGGTATCTGGCGGTGTTTGCTGTGTGCATGCGGTCAAGCACAGCATAATAATCAGCAAAGACGAAATTAAAATGTGTCTGTTTGTTTTTCTCATAAAACACTCCCCCTTTTGTGTTTCCCCATAATATCGTTAACTATATATTATAACGATGTGTTTTTATGTCAAGATAAATTGCGAGAATTGTCTGACAAAATAAAAGTAGTTTCAAGATGGCTCTTTTTATGTTATTATAAGAAGAGAGGTGATAAAGATGGTTAATTTTGAGAGTGAAACGAAACAAAATATCAGAAACTGTTATGATGAAATGACACCTGTAGAGAAAAATATTGCAGAATTTTTCCTGAACAATACGGAAAAATGCGACCTTTCTTCGAAAAATATTGCAAAGCTTCTGTATGTTTCGGAGGCTTCTTTATCGAGATTTGCAAAAAAATGTGGGTATAAAGGTTATCGTGAACTGACTTTTTCTTATGAAAAAGATTTGGAGTTTGAAAAGAGCGATATTCCAACAAACAAGGACATAAACTATGTTACAAAAAAGGTGTATGGTTATTATAAAAGCCTTATTCATGATAACTATGAATTGCTTGATGAGAGCCAGATTCGTAGAATTGCCGACTGGCTGGATAGTTGCCGAAGAGTGTTTATCTATGGAGTTGGAAGCTCGGGGCTTGCGGCAAGAGAACTTCAGTTTCGCTTTATGAGAGCAGGACTGGATGTGGACGTTGTGACAGATTCCCATATGATGAAGATGAGCTCGGTGTTGGTTGATAAGGATTGCCTCGTAATCGGTATCTCCCTCAGTGGAAAAACCCAAGAGGTGCTAGACTGCCTTTGTGCGGCTAAGAAAAACAGAGCGAGAGTGGTGTTTGTAACATCTAATGTAGAACCGGAGGTTGCAGAATTCTGTGATGAAATTCTGAAAGTGGCTTATGTAAAGAATCTGGATCTTGGAACGAAAGTATCACCACAGCTTTCGATTTTAATAGTTTTCGATGTTTTATACGCATATTACATGGAGAATGATTCTTATACCAAAGTACAGAAGTATAAAGATACCTTATCTGCGTTACGGGGGAAATAGAAAATGGAATGGCGAAAGTTGACGCCGAATGATGTCAAAGAATTAGGGGAACTGTGTCAAAACACGATTCCTTCGCGTTATTATGTCACGGAGGCGGCTCTGGAACAAAAATTGTTCCAGCACCGTTGCTTTTGCAAGGAAGCCAGTTATTCTGTGTGGGATGATGGGGAATGCATTGGTTTTGTTGGTGTGAAGATACCAGACTGCGAAGAACTCTTTTCCGGTATGGCGTGGATTAGTATTCTGGTTGTGAAAAAAGAAGAACAACGCAAGGGATACGGAACCCTTCTTTTAGAAAAGACACAGAAGACTTTAAAAGCAATGGGAATACAAAAACTTATAGTAGGGCAGGATTTTTCCTGCCTTTTTTCTGGTTTGCCAGAGGTGACGGAGGAGCTATGTGGCTTCTTTCGGAAAAATGATTTTATGGTTTCTGCGGAATGTGTCTACTACGATCTGGAGGGAGAAGTACAGGATAATCCGCTAATAGAGGAGTTTGCCGTGGCGGAGTTCGAAGCTCGCTGGAAGGCTGCTGTTTATGACGGCGAGGAAAACGAATTGCTTGCGTTTCTCGAATGTGAATTCCCAGGAAGGTGGAAATATGAAGTGGAATGCGCTTTAAGGGAAGGAAAACCACATGAGGAAATTATGTTGTTATGGGATAAGGCGCAGACGGAAGTGCAGGGGTTCTGTATGTTGTCCAAGGAGCCAGATGGCAGAGGGAAGCTAGGACCAATCGGAATTGCAGAAAAGATTAGAGGCAATGGTGTAGGAGAGTTTTTCCTTTGCAAATCATTGCAGCAACTAAAAAATCTTGGAAGAAATCGCGTGAATATTGACTGGACAATATTAACAAAATTTTATGGAAAGTTTGGATTTGTGCCAGAACGAACCTATTGTGGAGCGTATAAAGAATTGTAAAAATGCATGAAAAAACTAACGAAATGCCTAGTGTTGGACTGAAAGTAAATTCAGCACTAGGCATTTTTGCTGAAAATAGTTTACAAGAAAAGGTGTTTTTGTTGAATTTTACTGAAAGCGGTATTATAATAACACTAACCTAAAACTGGTCAAAATATAATTTATTTATGGAGGGAATATTGATGAAGAAAAAAGTTTTAGCATTATTAACAGTATTAGTAATGGTACTTAGCGTTGTAGCAGTACCAAACGTATCTGCTAATGCAGATGAAGCAAAAGGTGAAATTAATTTTGCAAACGGATACGACTGGACAAATCAGTCAACACAGTTTTATGCATTTGCGTCTGCAGATGAAACAGCTACTGCAGGATCAATCACAGGACAGGGCGTAGGCTTTATGGGTTGGTTCTCAGGCGTTGTATTAGAACTCAATGAAGATTACAACTATGTTGTAAAATTAGTTGCTCCTGCAGATGGAACAAATGAAGCAGAAGCAGAAACTCTTGGCGCTGGAAAGGTTGCAATCATTTGGCATAGTGATGCAGCTACAGCTCATCCTGAAACCGCTGCATTCTTTGCATCTTTACAGGTTGGTGACGTTTTAGCTCCAAGTACATATTGGGAAAATATCGCTGGAGCATCTGGCGCTCAGACAGCACTTTCTTTCACAAAAGCAGCTGAAGGAAGCAAAGGACCTAAAGCTCCAACCAAAGGTGCGCTTAATGTTGTAAATGGTTGGGGACGTATCGTAACAAATGGCAATGTTTCAGATGCGCTTGATATTTGTGTATTGTCAGTAAATGATGCATCTCTTAATGTAGCTACAGTTACACAGGGCACACTTAACTGGTGGTGCAGTATGGTATTAGAAAAAGACGCTACTAAGGGAACTTGGGTTGTTAAAGTAGCAGACTTAAATCCTACAGATGGCGTATGTGCTTGTGATAACGAAACACTCGGCGAAAACAAATTAGTTGTTGCAATTCATGGTGGTGTAGAAGATAAAGAATCAGCAAGCTTCTTCTTAGGAACAGCTAAAGTTGGTCAGGAATATTACTTAATCGGAGAACTTCCAGCAGCAAACCTTTCACAGGAAGGAACAGCATTAACAGGTGTATATCTTTCAACAGAAAAACCAGCTGATCCAGAACCAGAAAAACCTGGCGATGAAATCACACCAGCTGGTGACTTCGACACAATGGCAACAACAGCGTTAATGATGGTATCAGTTGCTTTAGTTGGCGTAGTTCTCGTACTTAAAAAACGCAACAACGTTGCATAATTAGAAAAGCATTAGAAGGGGAAATGAGATAATATGAAAAGAATTACAAAAATTATCCTTTCAATCATTTTAGTATTAGCAGCAGTAGTATTGCCATTATTTGGCAATACTACCAACTATAAAGCGGATGAAGTAACACAGGGTAACCTCACAGTAGCAAACTCTGTTGATTATCAGTTTGGTTCGTTCAGGGACATTATGGTATTTGCATGTAGCGATGCAACACAGAACCTTTTGACTTTAACAGGTCAGGATGAAGCTACTTTTGCATGGTGGTATAACTTTGTATTAGAATACAACTCAGAAAAAGGCACATGGGTTGTAACTAAGGCGGATATGTCTATGGCAGACGGCGCAAACGCAAACTGTACAGAACCACTTGGTGAAGGCAAAATGTATGTTATGTTCCACGACAACGTAACAAAAGAGCAGAAGGAAAGCTATGATTTCTTCCTTAGTACTGTAAAAGAAGGTCAGGAATATTACCTTAGCGTTGATCCAAGCTATATCTTTGATGTATATGATTGGGTTGAAGATGCGTTCCTCTCAACTGTACCAGTAGATGTAAAAGCTCCAGAAACACCATCTGAAGAACCATCATCAGCTACAGAACCAGAATCTGAACCAGAATCAAAACCAGCAGACAAACCAGCTACACCAGGTAACAACAATGACAATCAGGTAAATCCACTTGTAATTGTAGCAGTAGTTGTTGTAGTAATCGCAGTAGCAGGTGGCGTTGTTGTAGTAATTAAACGTAAGAAATAATTGTTAGAGTATTAGGAAGGGAAAAGAATTAATATGAATCGATTGGTGAAAATATTTCTTTCAATTATATTGATTCTGGGAATGGTAGTAACGCCATTGTATGAAGCGAACGCTTTTTATGCAGACGAAGCACAGGAAAATCCAATGCGTGCGGTATGGCTTCGACCAAAAGAAATAACGAAAGAACAGGTGGAAGCACACGTACAGAAATTGGCTGATACGGGCATTAATACCATTTTCTTGGAGACCGTTTTCAATGGGTTTACTATTTTCCCGGTAGAATATGATGCAACTTACCAGAATCCTGATTATAGAGGATTTGATGTATTGCAGGCTTATATTGATGCGTGCCACAGCAGAGGAATGCAGTTGCATGCTTGGGTAGAATCCTTCTTCATCGGTATACAGACCGTAAGAGGCGGTGGCCCAGTGTACAAAGCACATAAAGATTGGCTTTTGACAGATCGTGAAGGAAACAATTGGGAAGATACCATGTATGGTAAGATGTACTTCCTGAATCCTGCTAGACCAGAATGTAGAGAATGGATTGTGGGTCTGTATGAGATTCTTGTAAAGAATTATGACATCGATGGAATCCAGCTCGACTATGTTCGCTATCCAGAAAAGACCAAAGAGAAAGACTACGGCTTTGATGATTATACGGTAAATGAATTTATGAAGGAGAAGGATTTTGATCCTAGAACCGTAAAACCAAATAGTTTTGAAGCGAATGTGTTTGCGTACTATAAACAGTGTCAGGTAACAGCCTATGTTGAGGCTTGTTCCACAAGACTTAGAGCGATCAAGCCAGATTTGATTATTTCATTATCTGTATATCCATTCTTCTCAGATGGTGTGAAGAACTTCATGCAGTCTGCGGAACTGTGGATGGATAAGGGATATGGAGATTTGCTTGTACCTATGGCTTACTATGAAAATCAGGTAAAAACCTTGACGAACGATGCCATTAAGGTAGCGAATAACAGTGCAAAAAATACAGTAATTGGTATTTCTACACAGAACGGCTTTACGGTAGAGTCCGTAAACAAGCAGGCAAAGCAGGTGCTCGAAACGGGTGCGGGTATTGCGTTCTTCGAGTTTGAAACGTTCTACAGTGGAGGTTATGCAGATAACCTTGAAGGCGCTGTATTAAACAACACACAGTTTAACATTGATGTGGATGTTTATAAGACAGATGTAGAAAGAGAAGAGCCTAATAGCAGTACAGAAACTCCTTGGGGAGATGCGGATAATCCTTTATTCGCACTGGATATTGGCACTACTGATATAATTTTATATTCTGTACTTGGAATCGCTGTGATTGCCATTGTTGCAGAAGGAATTATCTTAGTTGTCGGATCAAAAAAGAAAAAACGCGATTCGGAATAAAAGCGTAAGTTCAAGCGCATCTCGTGGAACAGTTCTGCGGGATGCGTTTTTTGTGAAAATTTATCGGTTAAGATATGTTGGGGGAATAGAAAACGTGAGAGAATTAAGAAAAATACTCCTGTCAATCATCCTGGTCTTGGGGATGGTGATTACTTCGTTGTCAGGGAGTAATTTGGTAAGTGCTGATGTAGCAGAGGGAAATCCAATGCGTGCATTATGGCTTCGACCAAAAGAAACAACAAAAGCACAGGTGGAGGCTGCGGTACAAAAAATAGCAGATACAGGTATCAATACTATTTTTCTGGAAACGGTATTTAATGGATATACGATTTTCCCGGTAGAATATGATGCCACCTATCAAAATCCTGATTATAGAGGGTTTGATGTACTTCAAGCTTACATTGATGCGTGCCATAGCAGAGGAATACAGTTGCACTGCTGGGTGGAATCTTTCTTCATTGGTATGGAGTGGGAAGATGCCGGCGGACCTGTATATGCGGCACATAAAGACTGGTTATTAACTGACAAGGAAGGTAATAACTGGGAAGATACCATATATGGTAAAATGTACTTTTTCAATCCTGCTAGACCAGAATGTAGAGAATGGATTGTGTGTCTGTATGAGATTCTTGTAAAGAATTATGATATCGACGGAATTCAGTTAGACTATGTTCGCTATCCGGAAAAAACTTCTACCAAAGATTATGGATACGATGACTATACGATAAATGCATTTAAGGCAGAGTATGGATTTGATCCAACAAATGCGGCAGACGGAAGTGCGGAGGCAGAGAAATTCGCCAAATTTAAGCGGGATCAGGTGACAAAATATGTAGAAGCATGTTCTACACGACTGAGAGCAATTAAGCCAGAACTGATACTTTCGCTGTCGGTATATCCGTTCTTCACGGATGGTGTAAAGAACTTCATGCAGTCTGCGCAGCTGTGGATGGACAGAGGATATGGAGATCTTGTGGTTCCAATGGCATATTATGAAAACCAGGTGGAAAACCTGACAAAAGATGCGATTGCAGTGGCAGGAAGCGAGAAAAACGCAGTTATCGGTTTGTCTTCTCAAAATGGATTTACCGTAGATTCT
>SVFC01000002.1 GCA_015057035.1 Lachnospiraceae bacterium
GTATATCAATAAATAGATGTAGATATGTATTTTTACAAACCAGATGAAAAATGCTGGTTTATTTGTTATACTCTTTTTTAGAAGAAAAATTTTTGAAAAAACACTTGCTTTTTATTAGCAGGTTTGTTTAATTAAAAGATATAAAGATACTGTTTCTATCAAGCAGTATCTTTTTCTTTGAAAAACATCGAAGTATTTCAGTAAAAATACCCTTAAAATATTTATCTTTACTTTTATATCTAACCGTGATTCTCTGGACTGGAAAGGGCTATCAGCCACGGAAATCATTAATAAAGTTTGCAATCATAAATCTCTGGGGGCAGGGTCTATTATATTGTGTCATAATGGGGCGGATCATACGGCAGAGGCCTTAGATGAGATGTTGACGAATCTGAAAAATCAGGGCTATGAATTAGTGCCTATTTCGGAGTTGATTATGAGGGAGAATTACCATATGGATGTGACGGGGATGCAGGTGGCGGATTAAAGATGTAAGATATGTATCCAATCTCTCTTATTGTATCCAATTGCCTGAATGGATACGGTTTTGCGAGTTTCGTCGATGGTATAAAAGATATTATAGTTTTTATACGGCATGCATCTGATATTTCTGATTTTATCAAATAATGGATATCTGTACGGAAATGTACTAAGATTGGAAATAGAACTTCGTAAGCCTTTAATAAGTCGTCTGGAAGTATCGGGTTCTAACAGAACATAAGTGATATAGTCGCCAATGGATTTGAACTGATTGAAGGCTACTATAGATAGCTCAATATGATAATTATCCATTGGCACTATACCTCTTTTCTAATTCGTCAAAAGCTGTCTCGAAGTCAATTACCCTGCCTTGGCGGATGTCTTCCATGCCTTCTTCGAGAAATGCTTGAAACTCATCACTGTTCATGTCATCTAGGCATCGTGGTTTTGGAACGTCCATTTGTGTTCCTCCTTTCATTTGTTTGTTGTCATCTTATCACTCGGATTTTGATATAGCAATAACAAAGGCCTTTTTAAAAATATTTTTGTTAAATCGTTATATTTTTTGCTACATAAAATTTTACAAGATGCATAAAAACATTTTCTCAATCCCCTGGTTGCGCCCGCAAATTCCTTGTGATATAATATTTTTATCGTACAGAACTTGATTGATAGGAGATGGTATTATGTCAGGTGATTTATTTATTTTTGTGTTTTTGGGATTGGTGATGTTAGTTGCGGTTGTTGCAATTATTGCTGCGGTAACTACTGTTGTGTCCACAGCTGCAGCAGTTTCAGATGAAGATACAGAAGAAGAATAGTTTTTAGAATTAACGTGAACTGTGAAGGGCAGATGCTTAAAGAGCGTCTGTCCTTATTTTTGAAATTTTAATGTAAAGGGATAAAGTGATGTTAATGGATTTGTATAAAAAATACAAAGAGCCAATTTTATATATTCTGTTTGGGGTTTTAACCACCCTGGTGAACATCGTAGTATACTATTTAATGGCAGATGTGATGCTGGTTTACTATCTGGTTTCTAACGCCTGCGCCTGGGTTGCATCTGTTTTATTTGCTTTTGTCACAAACAAATTGTTTGTGTTTGAGAGCAAATCGTGGAAGGCTTTTATTGTGCTTCCTGAGATGGGAGGCTTTTTTCTGGCGAGAATTGCGACTGGTGTAGTGGATATGGTGTTGATGTGGCTGTTGATTGACGTGTGTCTGTTGGGAGAGATGAAATTTGCGCTACCGATGACGGCTGTGACACTGTCGGGAGAAATGTTTGCCAAGATTCTGGTAAACGTGGTTGTGATAGTGCTCAATTATGTGGCAAGCAAATTGTGGATATTTCGAAAGAAGTAGGATGCAAGGATATGTGACCAAGCTTTTTGGTGTCAGAATTTCATTTTTATTAGAATTTTCTTGACAAATTTATGATGGGAAAGTAAGATAATCATCAGTAATATTGTTTTTCAATATAGTGAAAGGTAATGAGAAAGAGGAGTACATAACAAGACTTCCCAGAGAGAAACGCCCACCGGCTGAAAGGTGTTTTGAAGATCGACTTATGGAAGGTAGCTTTTGAACCGAATTGCTGAACCAATTGCGTTCTAAGAACGCAGCAGTAAGTGATTCCGATTCGTCCCCGTTAACGGACATGAGGTGTTGATTTGTTTTGATGTGCGTTTTGCGCAGAGGAATGAACGACGCAAACGAAGGTGGTACCGCGCTAATTCGCCCTTCTGTGCTTATGCACAGGAGGGCTTTTTATATGTTATATATAAGAATTTAACAAGAAAGGAAAAAAGAAATGAGCAAAGAATTATCAAAGACTTATGACCCAAAGGACATTGAAGACCGTCTCTACCAGAAATGGGAAGAAAACGGATATTTTCATGCAGAAGTAGACCGTAGCAAGAAGCCATTTACTATTGTGATGCCACCACCAAACATCACAGGACAGCTTCATATGGGTCATGCATTAGACAATACAATGCAGGATATCTTAATCCGCTATAAGAGAATGCAGGGCTACAATGCACTGTGGCAGCCAGGAACAGACCATGCTTCTATCGCTACAGAAGTTAAGGTTATTGAAACATTAAAGAAGCAGGGAATTGACAAGGCAGACCTTGGCCGTGATGGATTCCTGGAAAAATGCTGGGACTGGAAAGAAGAATACGGCGGACGTATTATCAAGCAGTTAAAGAAACTTGGTTCTTCCGCAGACTGGGAGAGAGAACGTTTCACTATGGACGAGGGATGCTCTCATGCAGTTAATGATGTATTTATCAAATTGTTTGATAAAGGATGGATTTATAAAGGAAGCCGTATCGTAAACTGGTGTCCAATCTGTAAGACATCTATCTCTGATGCAGAAGTAGAACATGAAGAGCAGGATGGCTTCTTCTGGCACATCAACTATCCAGTAGTTGGTGAAGAAGGACGTTTCGTTGAAATCGCAACCACACGTCCAGAAACATTGTTTGGTGATACTGCAGTTGCAGTTAATCCAGAAGATGACAGATACAAAGATTTAATTGGCAAGATGCTGGTTCTTCCAACTACAGGACGTGAGATTCCAGTGATTGCGGACTCTTATGTAGATAAAGAATTCGGTACAGGCTGCGTTAAGATTACTCCAGCTCATGACCCTAACGACTTTGAGGTTGGAAAACGTCATGGTTTAGAGGAAATCGTTGTTATTAATGACGACGCTACAATGAATGCTCTTGCTGGAAAATACGTTGGTATGGACCGCTATGAATGTCGTAAGGCACTCATTAAAGATTTGGAAGAAATGGGACTCCTCGTTAAGATTGAACCTCATTCACATAACGTTGGTACTCACGACAGATGTGGTACAACAGTAGAACCAATGATTAAACAGCAGTGGTTCGTAAAAATGGATGAAATGATTAAACCAGCTGTTGAAGGCGTTAAGAGCGGTGGAATCGAACTTCTTCCAAAACGTATGGATAAGACATACTTCAACTGGACAGACAATATTCGTGACTGGTGTATTTCACGTCAGTTATGGTGGGGACATAGAATTCCAGCGTACTACTGTCCAGAATGTGGACATATGGTAGTTGCTCACGAGAATCCACATACCTGTCCTAAGTGTGGACACAATGGTATGGATCAGGATCCAGATACTCTGGATACATGGTTCTCATCAGCGCTTTGGCCATTCTCAACCTTAGGTTGGCCAGAAAAAACAGAAGACCTTGATTACTTCTATCCAAACGACGTACTTGTAACTGGATATGATATCATCTTCTTCTGGGTAATCCGCATGATTTTCTCAGGATACGAACAGATGGGCAAAGCACCATTCCACACCGTATTATTCCACGGATTAGTACGTGACTCCCAGGGACGTAAGATGAGTAAATCCCTTGGCAATGGTATCGACCCACTGGAAGTAATTGACAAATACGGCGCAGACGCACTTCGTTTGACTCTTATTACAGGTAATGCACCTGGTAACGATATGCGTTTCTATTGGGAAAGAGTAGAAGCTTCTCGTAACTTTGCAAACAAGGTATGGAATGCATCACGTTTCATCATGATGAACTTAGAAGGAATGGAAATCAAGACTCCTGCAATGGATGAACTTCATGCGGCAGATAAGTGGATTCTTTCTAAAGTAAACACTCTTGCAAAAGACGCGACTGACAACATGGATAAGTTCGAACTTGGTATCGCAGTACAGAAAGTATATGATTTCATCTGGGATGAATTCTGTGACTGGTATATCGAAATTGCGAAAGTTCGTACTTATAAGAAGGATGAAGACCCAGTATCTGCTAACGCAGCACTTTGGACATTAAAGACTGTTCTTACAGAAGCTTTAAAACTCCTTCATCCATATATGCCATTTATTACAGAAGAAATCTTCTGTACACTTCAGTCAGAAGAAGAGACTATTATGCTTTCTAAGTGGCCAGAATTCAAGGAAGAATGGAACTTCCCAGCAGAGGAAGCTGCTATTGAACATTGCAAGGACCTTGTAAAAGGTGTTCGTAACGTTCGTACAGAAATGGATGTTCCACCTTCAAGAAAAGCAAAACTCTTTATTGTTTCTGAAGACAAAGCACTTTGCGACACCTTCGAAAACAACAAAGAAGTATATGTAAACCTTGCATTCACCAACGAAATCACAGTACAGGCTGACAAGTCTGGTATTGAAGACAATGCAGTATCTGTAGTGATTCCAGGAGCAGTTGTTTACCTTCCACTTGAAGACTTGGTTGATTTCGAAAAAGAAAGAGAACGTCTCACAAAAGAGAAGGAAAAATTAGAAAAAGAACTTGCTCGTTCTAAGGGAATGCTTTCTAATGAACGCTTCTTAAGCAATGCGAAACCTGAAAAAGTTCAGGAAGAAAAAGATAAGCTCGCAAAATATGAACAAATGATGGCTCAGGTTGAAGAACGACTTGCGCAGATGTAGTATATGATGTTATAATTTAAGCACGAATACCCACTATGTTGGGGTTCGTGCTTATTTTAATGCATCTAAGGTATATGCAGTGTAATCAAGCTAAGCACTGCGAAGAATACACATAAGATATTTGGGGGTAACATGGAAGTTACTTTAAAGAGGGAACCGAAGGTAAGAATTACATATGATGAGATGGATGCGTACTTGACGTTGCCAGAGCCTCTTACAGACGAACCATATGAATTGGAGGAGGTAATGAAGGCGATTGAAGCGGCCGGGGTGAAGATTGGTCTCGACAAGGAGAAGGTCGAAGCCATGGTGAACGATAAGTGTTATGACCGTGAGTTCGCTATTGCCCGGGGAATTCCTGCGGAAGAAGGTCGTGATGGGTATTTCGATTACAAGTTCGACATTAATTTCAATAAAAAGCCATCCCACAGACCGGATGGAAGTGTGGATTATTGGAGTATTCATTCCATTGAATTGGTGGAAGAAGGTCAGGTTATTGCGGAATATGTGGATCCAATTGATGGCTCTAATGGTATGAGTGTTAAGGGAAAACTGATTACTGCAAAGAGAGGCAGACCATTGCCACCATTGACAGGAAAAGGATTTGACCGTTCTGAGGATAATAAGACCTATACAGCGAATATGACTGGTAAGATTGAGATGCAGAATGGTCGTATTATGATTTCACAGGTGCATGAGGTTTATGGCGATGTGGGTCTGAAAACTGGAAATATTGATTTCCGTGGAGATGTGATTATCCATGGCAATGTTCCTACAGGTGCAGTTATTAAGGCAACTGGAACCGTTACGATTGATGGCACAGTAGAAGGGTGTCTCATTGATGCTAACAAGGATGTCATCATTCGTGGTGGTATGCTTGGTGCAGGCAAAGGAACCATTAAAACCCGAGGCAGCCTTCATGCTAAGTTTTTAGAATATGCCACAGTTCAGGCAGAAGGTCAGGTTGAGACAGATTCTGCGATTAACTGTGATATTAACAGCAATGATAAGGTTTATCTTCGCGGGAAAAGGGCCAGTGTTGTTGGTGGAATTATTCATGCGGCAAAAGGCGTTGAGGCTTTTAACTTTGGGAATGACCTTGGAGTTAAAACGGAGATTTTTGCCGGAGTGAACTGGGAAGTTAAGAGACAGTTATCATATCATGAGAACTGTGTAAAAGAAGCAGAAGATATTATTGAGAAAATCAATTTGGGATTAAAACAGTTAGAAGAAATGTGTCAGCAGCAGGGAATCGATCTCAACAACGATCCACGTAAGGCATCCTTGCTTCGTACACGAATTGTGAAGCAGGCAGATTTGGCAACACACACTCAGGCGCTCAACAATATGAGCAAGATTGTGGAAGCAGCCCATGGTGCTTCGATAAAAGTATTGCATGATGTATATCCTGGTGTGATCGTTGGTGTGAATGATGCACTTCATCAGGTGACAGAGCAACAACAGTCTGTATCCTATTTTGAGAGAGACGGCAGAATCGTGATGTTCTCAATGAAGGATGACCTGGTAGGATAGCATATGCAGATGCCTAGGTTTTCAGAGAGGGCCAGGTGTCGAATTCTGCGATATTTTTCCAAAAACTTAATATTATTTTACTTGAAAACTTGGCCACTATATTATAATATTTTTTAGTAATGTAGTGGCTTTTTAGTCGGAGGACGAGCAAATGATTAATTTTGAAGAAGAGTTAAAGAATTTCAGACCATCTTTGGAAGTAGAAGAGGCTGAAGCTGCAATATATAACCATGATTTGACAGATGTGACAGATATCATCAACGAAATGATGAATGAGATGAAACAGAACAACAACAGATTTTAGAAGGTGAGGCTTTCATGATTTGCTATAAGTGTAATCACGAGGCAGGCAAAGAGAAAACATGTCCTTTGTGTGGCGCTGATTTATCTGTTTTCCAGAAAGTAATCCGTTTGTCAAATGTATATTATAACGATGGATTGCAGAAGGCAGAAGTGCGCAACCTGTCTGGTGCTATTATTAGTTTGAAAAAAAGTTTAAAGTTTAATAAATATAATATTGATGCGAGAAATCTGCTTGGTCTTGTCTATTATGAAATGGGTGAGACAGTGGATGCTCTTAGCGAATGGGTAATCAGCAAGAGCTATCAGGAAGAGGATAATATCGCAGGTCGTTATTTGGATGAGCTTCGACAGAACCGTGCTCAGTTGGAAGCAAACAATCAGACCATCAAGAAGTATAATCAGGCACTCTTATATTGTCGACAGGATAGTCGCGACCTGGCTATTATTCAGTTGAAGAAGGTGCTTTCCCTGAATCCAAAGCTGGTAAAAGGACATCAGTTACTTGCATTGTTATATATGCAGGAGGACAAGCTTGACCTGGCGAAGAAGTCTCTTCGTAATGCAGGCAAGATTGATGCTAACAACACCATAACCCTTCGCTATTTGAAGGAAGTAAATGCCCGACTAAAAGAAAATAGTACTGGCAAGAAGCATAAAGATGATGATTTGATTTCTTATCAAAGCGGCAATGAAACAATTATTATGCCAAAGCGTTTCCAGGAAACCTCAGTGCTTTCTAACCTGGTTTATTTGTTCATTGGGTTAATTATTGGAGCTTTGGTAATTGGCTTTTTGGCAATTCCTGAAGCTGAAAAGCGTATGAAGGAAGAATGGAGTCAGAAACAGCAGGAACATAATGAAAGCCTTGCTGGCAAAGACGTAATCATAGAGTCGTTAGAGGCCGAGATTGTCAGACTGCAGGAAGAACTTCAAATCGCCTTAACTCCTAAGGAAGAAGAGGACAAACTTCCAGAACAGTTAGTAGCATATGATATGCTTCTTAGTGCGTTTTTGGCCTATGCCACAGAAGACTATATTCTGGCGGGGACGAACCTGAATAAGGTAGATGTGAATCTGTTGACGGATAGTGCTAAATCAATGCATGCATCCCTTTGGGCTTCCATTGCAGATGAGTATTACACCACATTATACAATCAGGGTTACGCAAGTTATGAGGACAAGAATTATTCAGATGCAATCCTCAAACTTCAGGAGATAGTGAATTACAATATCGAGTTCCAGGAAGGCTACAGCGTATACTACTTGGCTCAATCTTATAGAAAGAATGGGGATTTAGAATCCTCTCGCCAGTATTATCAGTATGTAATCGACCACTATCCAGGAACAAAACGTGCAGAAACTGCAGCGAAATACGTAAATGCAGAACCATAAAGATGTTACAAAAGACGTAAGAGAAAACTCTTGCGTCTTTTTTGTATTCAGACATCGACACAGGAGGAAGGCGTTTCCTCAAGAAAAGAAAGGAAAGAAATATGGACAACATGGCAAAACATTACACGCTAGAAAGTGGTACACTTACGTATCAAATGCCAAAGGAAGTGGACCATCACGTTGCAAAAGAGATGTGTCAGGAGTTGGACAGGCTGATAGAAGCTTATGGGATTGTGGAATTGGTGTTGGATTTTTCTAAGACAGAATTCATGGATAGTTCGGGCATCGGTGTTGTGATTGGAAGAAGTAAAACTATGCGTTTTCGTAGTGGAACTATCATGGTGACAGGCGTAGGAAAACGTGTGGATACCATACTTCGTTCTGCAGGGCTGTATCAGCTGCTACAGACGAAATAGCGGATGGAAGTCTATAGACAATAAGTGAGGGAAAAAGATGGAAAATAAAACAAATAAAATGCATTTAACTTTTGACGCGAAATCTGTAAACGAAGCCTTTGCCAGAATGACGGTAATGGCTTTTATGACGGACATGAATCCTACCCTGGATGAACTAGAGGATGTAAAAACAGCGGTTTCTGAAGCTGTGACCAATGCAATTATTCATGGATATGAGGATGAAAATGAACAGGTGGAATTATCCTGCAGGAGAGAAGGGGAAAAACTAATTGTTATAGTGGAGGATAAAGGTGTGGGAATTCCAGATGTGGAGGAGGCAAGACAACCCTTCTATACCACGAAACCAGAACAGGAACGCTCTGGTATGGGGTTTGCCTTTATGGAGGCTTTTATGGATGAGATTCAGGTGGTTTCCAAAGTGGGAGAAGGCACTCGGGTGACCATGACGAAATACATAGCGAGGGATTGTGACCAGTAATCTGCTTACAAAGGAGGAAACTTGGAGAGAGTCCATTCAAAAGGCACAAGCTGGAGATAAGACAGAGAGGGATTATCTGGTAACAGCAAATATGGGGCTGGTATATATGGTTTTAAAGAGATTTGCCAATCGTGGTCAGGAGCAGGAAGATTTGTTTCAAATAGGAATCATCGGGCTGATGAAGGCAATCGATAAATTTGACATTTCCAGGGATTTTTCTTTTTCCACTTATGCGGTACCCATGATTATCGGGGAAATCCGAAGATTCTTGCGGGATGACGGAATCATTCATGTGAGTCGTCAGGTGAAGGATAATGCCAGACGCATTGCCATTGTCAAAGAAGAACTGAAAAAGAACCAAAATACAGATCCGACTATGGAGGATTTGGCTATAGCCACAGGGCTGTCCATGGATGAGATTCTTATGGCAATTGAAGCAACCACAGAGGTGGAATCTATCTATCAGCCTGTGGGCAATCAGTCAGATGGGAGCAAACTCCTTCTGGCTGATCAATTGGAGGATCAGCAGACGGGAGAAGCGGATTTGATTGACCGCATTACAGTAAGCCAGATGTTGTCCACCCTTGAGACGCGGGAACGTCGTTTAATTGAGTTGCGTTATCTGGAAGGGAAGACTCAGACGGAGAGTGCGAAGGAACTGGGAATGAATCAGGTGGCAGTGTCACGCTTGGAGAAAAAAATATTACTTTTTCTTCGGCAGCAGTTTTGATGAAGGGAGAATTTGCCGATATATAGATAAAGAGATATGTCGTTGTTAGCAGGTGCTAGCAGTGTGGCACAGGAATGATAAGTGGCGAAAGGAACACAAGATGGGCGAATTAAAGAAGGCGATTCTTCCGATGAATTATGAGGTGTATGTATTTGATTTATACGGAACACTGGTAGATATTCATACGGATGAAAATGACATGGCGGTTTGGGAAAAATTAAGTCTTTTTTATGGGTACTATGGTGCTTTTTATAAGGCAAAAGAACTGAAAACAGCGTATGAAAAACTTGTTAATGGAAAAGAAAAGAATCTAAAGTCTACCCTGGAACAAGACCCTAGATATTCGCATGAGGCGTCTCCGGAGATTGAGATAACAGAGGTGTTTCGAGAAATATATTTGAATAAAGGTGTTTCAGTAGAGGAAGAGCTGGCCGTGCATACAGGGCAATTTTTTCGAGTTCTTACCACAGAATACGTTCGATTGTATAAGGGAACGGAGAAGATGCTGGAACGGCTTCGCGATGCAGGGAAAAAGGTATATCTGTTGTCCAATGCTCAGAGAATTTTCACGGAATATGAAATGCGGAGTTTGGACTTGATGAAATATTTTGATGGAATCTTGATTTCATCGGATTATAAAACCAAGAAACCGGATAAGAGATTTTTTGATATTCTACTAGAAAAGTACCAGATTAATCCTTCCAAGGCGTTATTTATAGGGAATGATTCCAGGTCGGATATTGCTGGTGCAAAAGGCGTTGGAATGGATACGTTCTATGTCAAATCCAACATCTCACCACAGGGAGATAATTGCGATGATGCAATGTTTTTTGTGAGGGAATTTAAGATGTGGTGTTGATAAAAAAATAACAAAGTGGTACTATAATATTATGATTTTTACGAAAGTAAAGGGGTGTCGATTATGAAACAAAAAGTACGTAAGATGAGTATTCGTTTGAAACTTTTGATTCCAGTTGGAGTTATTATTTTGGCAATTTGTACATTATTAAGTGTATTTGCTTACAATACTCTGCAGGAAGAGATGATGGGCGTAGCTCAGTCTGAAGCTCAGACCGTAGCGAATATTGCGGCCAACGTAGTAGATCCTGATATTCTGCCTACAATCAAACCAGGAGATGAAGAAACAGAGAACTATTTAGCGCAGAAGGCAGCCTTGATTCAGATGCAGGAAATCAGTGGTTCTATCAAATATGTATACACCATCTATACCGATGGAACTAGTGTATACTATGGCGTAGACGCTGACCAGTCAGAGGATTGCTGCGCAATTGGTGATGAATTTGAAGTAGGATTAGACGAACTTCAGGGCGTTTTTAATGGAAATCCATATGTAGAGCCTGAGATTGACCAGAGCGATGATGAAGCCGTATTAACTGTTTATGTTCCAGTCAAAAATGATGCAGGTGAGGTCGTTTCTGTATTGGCATGTGACTATGATGCAGATAAGATTGTTGCTGAATTAGCAGACAGTTTAAGTAAAACATTATTCTTGACAATTGCTGGTGTTGTTGTTGGTTTAGTAACGGTATTCCTTACTGTTAACAACATTATGAAGGGCTTAAACGGAGTTAACGCAAAAGTTTATGACCTTGTGAATAACGAAGGTGACTTAACACAGAAATTAGACATTCATTCTGGTGACGAATTAGAATTAATCGCAGACAACGTAAACGCTCTGTTAGAGTATATCCGTGGCATTATGATTAATATCGCAGGCAACTCTAATCAGCTCAATAGTTCTTCTAAATTAGTTGCGTCTAGCCTTTCTGCTACACAGATGAGCATTACAGACGTTTCTGCAACTATGGAAGAAATGAGTGCTGGTATGGAAGAAACTAGTGCCGCTCTTACTGAGATTAATGATGCGATTGTTGAAATCGTGGAAGAAATTGAAGTGGTTAATGAACGTGCAGAACATGGACGTGCATCTTCTGACGATATTATGAACAAGGCAGCTGCAATCTACCAGAATGCAATTGCGGAACAGGAAGAGGCAAAACGTCTTGCTGATAACCTTGCACAGGCTGTAAATGACAAGATTGAAAAATCTAAAGCAGTTGAGACAATTAGTGAACTTACAGATAACATTATCAATATTACAAGCCAGACAAATCTTCTGTCTCTGAACGCTTCTATTGAGGCTGCAAGAGCTGGTGAAGCTGGACGTGGATTTGCAGTAGTTGCTGATGAAATCGGTAAACTTGCTACGAACTCCGCACAGGCAGCAGCACAGATTCAGGTAGTAAGTGCAGAAGTTATTGAAGCAGTTAATGAACTTGCAAAAGAAGCTGAAAAGATGCTGAAATTCATGGACGAAACAGCCATGACTGGTTATGAAAAACTTCTTGAAACCAGCCGTAGTTACCAGAGTGATGTTGGAGATATGAACGGAATGATGAATGAGTTTGCAAATTCCAGCGATGCACTTAAGAATAACGTTGATTCTATTAAAGAATCTGTTGCAGCAGTTAATATTGCCATTGAAGAAAGTGCGAAGGGTATTACAAGTGTTTCTGAAGCAACTGTTAATATCACAACTAGTGTGGATGATATCGGAATGGAAGCAAACTCAAACCTTGATATTGCCAACGGTCTTGATTCAGAAGTTAATCGTTTCAAATTGAACTAAGATATAATTGACCCATTTTATAAATTAGCCGTCACATGCAAATGCGTGTGACGGCTTTTGTAATATAAATGATTAGGTTAAGTGTTCTTCAATAATTTTTGTAATATTCTGTTTTGGTTCACCCAAGGCGAAGGCTAGTTCAGAGTGAAGTTGATTTTCGGCTAATTTAAAGTAGCGTTCGTCTACGGCCGTATTTTTCTTGCCTGCATCAATACGTTCTTTTTTGCGATAATAAAGGGTTTTAATGATCCTGATAAGGCGTTCTGGCTCTCGGCTTGCAAGAGCTTCTTTGTATATTTTTTCGCGTTCTTTATCATTTTCAATCCAGATGCTTTCGATGGAAGGGATGCCTTTGATAATCTCCCACGCTTCCTCTTTTGTGATGACTAAACGAATACGGTTTTCGGCGACATCAACTGGAATATAGACTTTGGCACTTGGCTCGGAAACTGGAACCAGAAGATAGTATTCCTTAGCAGTTCCAGACATATTCATGGTTACGATGTCCTGTATTTCACATATTCCGTTGTTGGTATTGATTACAAAGTTTCCTTTTTTAAACATTTGCCACCTCTTTCTGTTCAAAGTCGATGTTATAGAATAATTTTAACATTTAAAAATTTTTTTCGTAAGTAAAAATTTTTATAGAGACTTGACAGATCTGTAGGTGATGATTATAATAAAATTGTTCAAAATAGAACTGTTCAAAAGTGAAGCGATTCGTGGTTTTAGAAAGGAGTTTATGTGTGGAAATTGCATTGACAGATTTGAGGATATTAAATCAGAAGGTATATAGACGTTTTCTTGAGCCAGTGGGAGAAAAATACGGATTGAACAGGGCTGAACTGGATGTGTTACTTTTTTTGGCGAATAACCCTGGATATGATACGGCAACAGATATTGTAGAGTATAGAGGATTGGTGAAATCTCATGTATCTGCGGCGGTTGCGAAGCTAGAAGAGAGGGGATTGTTAACCAGAAGTTTTCAAAACGGCAATCGCAGAACGGTGCATTTGACTTTGACAGAAGAAGCAACTCCAATTGTGGAAGAAGGAAGAAGAGGGCAGGAGGAGTATGTTAAGATTCTGCACCAGGGAATCTCTGATGAAGAGATGGATTTATTAAAAAGCATATTAAAGAAAATTATGATGAACGTGCAGGATGTAAAGGAGGACTAAGATGGAATTATTGATTACAGTGATTGTGTGTCTTGTGGCTGGTTGTGGTGCAGGACTTGGAACTGGATTTGCAGGTATGAGTGCAGCAGCGGTAATTACCCCAATGCTTGTAACATTTTTGGATATGCCAGCATACAGCGCTATTGGTATTGCCCTTGCTAGTGATGTACTTGCAAGTGCGGTTAGTGCATATACATATTGGAAAAACAAAAACATCGATATTAAAAATGGAATTGTAATGATGGTTACAGTATTGCTGTTTACCGCAGTTGGTAGTTATATTGCTAGCCTTGTACCAAATGAAACTATGGGTGGATTTTCCGTATTTATGACAATGATGCTTGGCGTGAAGTTTATCGTTAAACCAGTAAATACCACCAAGGAAGCGATGGAAGCGGTTTCACCTCAGAAGCGTTTGATTCAGTCGATTCTGTGTGGAACTATGATTGGATTCATCTGTGGATTTATCGGTGCAGGCGGTGGCATGATGATGCTTATGATTTTAACAATGGTTTTAGGATATGAGCTTAAAACAGCAGTTGGAACCAGTGTATTTATTATGACATTTACAGCACTGACAGGATCTGTTAGTCACTTTATTATTGATACAGAAAAACCAGATCTTCTTGTATTGGTATTATGTATTCTCTTTACCTTATTGTTTGCACGAATTGGTGCGCGTTTTGCGAATAAGGCAAGTACCAAGACCTTGAACCGTGCAACAGGTATTATTTTAGTAGTACTTGGAATTATTATTTTAGGTGTAGGTGCCCTTGTGTAGTTCGTTGAGGTTGTCTATGATTCGATGTCTTTTGAATGTCGGACATCCGTGGGCTGGCAGTATGTGCATCAGAGACTATTTGGAGTTTTCTTAGTACTTCTTGATATGCCATTAGGACAAAATGTAAAACCGCTCTTGAATGTTTGAGGCGCTGTTTTTGCGCCGAGTTCTCAAGAGCGGTTTTTTATATCAACTTTGTTCTAAGGCATATCTAGAAGTATTTGAAAATTACAACGAAGTCTCCGATGCACATACTGCCAGCCCACGGATGTTCGCCTTCAAAAGACACGAAAGAAATTCTATCCTTCAAATCCAGCTAAGATTCCGCCTCTTTCAGCGTAAAAACTACATAAACCGAAGTTTTCTCCGATGATAACATCGGCGCTTGGGAACGCTGTGAGAATTAAATCCTTTAATTGCTGGGCGCCTTCTAAATTGAAACAGTGGTCAATACGAACCTTGCCGCCTACATATTTCAATTCTTCCATAATTTTCTTCATAGCGGCAATGGCTTTTTTTTCGCCACGGGCTTTTTCTTTTTGCTCTAAGGTACCAACCTCACTAGCGATTCCAACTACATGGATGTTCAGTAAACCGGCGATTTTGGCAACGGCTGGGCTAACTCGTCCGTTGTTTGCAAGGTTCGTCAGTGATTTAAGCATAAAAACAAGATGAGTTTTTTCCTGGTATTTTGTAACTGCATTACAGATTTCTTCAAAAGACAATCCCTGTGCAGCTAACTCCTGGATTTTTTCTACGATTAACTTCAGTTCAGGACCAGCAGAGAGGGAGTCAATCAAAAATACCTTACGATCTGGATAATCCTCTTCATATTGTTCCTTGGCAACTCTGGCAGAGTTAAATGAGCCAGACAGGTTACTTGTTATAGCGATGGCAAAAATGCGTTCAGCATCACCGAAAGCATCAACCCAGTCCTGAGAACTAGGACATGCGGAACCAGATTTGCCTTTATAGTTGGCAAGGTAATCTGTCATCTCTTCTATATTAAGAGAAGCGTCATCTACAAACTCTCTTTCGTCGGTACGAAGTGTTAATGGTACAGAAATGAGATTTTGTTCTACATTTGTTCGTAGGTTGGCGCTTGAATCAGCTACTATCTTAATATTCATATTTATACTCTCCTTATAATTTAAGTATCTTAAACTATCCTATCAGTTATTTTTGTCTTCGTCAAGTGGTTTTAAAAACCACATTGCTTTTCGTAATAATTATCGGTGATTTCACACAATTTGCAATGATGGAGAGAATTCTCCAAATTGGAGAGTAGCTCTACGGAGAATTATCCGTCTTGTGGGTGGGATATTTGTGCAATGAGCGTTAGAGTGATTGAAGTAATCGCAGTATATCGAAGGAGTTTGATGTATTTAGCGATATGAATGGGTGAATTGGAAAGAGGGATATGTATGAAAGTGAATCGAGCAGCAACTACGGGATTTCTTTTGTGTTTTGTGGCAATTATTTTTGGCGTGTTAACGAATGGAGGCCTTCGTGCAATTCTTAATTTGATACATATTCCGTCGTTTATAGTTACTTTTGGTGGGGCATTTTTCGCAGCGATGATGACTGCCGATTCTTTTGGAGATTTTGCTGAGGCGGTTGGAAGTTTTGCGAAAGCATTTCGAAAGCA
Source organism: Lachnospiraceae bacterium (assembly GCA_015057035.1). Taxonomy (GTDB): domain Bacteria; phylum Bacillota; class Clostridia; order Lachnospirales; family Lachnospiraceae; genus Roseburia. The sequence continues at coordinate 16,046 of SVFC01000002.1, forward strand.
AAACGTATCGGTGGTGGATTTAGCTCAGAAGGTTTTTGAATTGTCTGATGTAGCAAGAAAGGAAGGGCTTCTGGCATTAGAAGGTTCAGCAGCAGAAATTGATAATGCATTTTTGAAAAAAGGTGTTATGCTAATAGTAGATGGTTCTGATCCAGAGCTCGTTCGTGGAATTTTAGAAACAGAAATGATGCATTTAGAGGATCGGAACCGTAAAAACATAAATTTCTGGCAGGATTTAGGGTCTTACGCGCCAGCCTGGGGAATGGTTGGAACTCTGCTTGGGCTTATTAACATGATGCGCTCTATGGGAGCGGATGTAAGTGCAATTGGGAGTGGCATGTCCCTAGCACTGATTACTACTTTATATGGTTCCATTATTGCTAACTGGATATGCATTCCTCTTGCAAGAAAATTGGAAAAATGTAGTGCAGAAGAAATGCTGGTGATGGAAGTCTGTACAGAAGGAGTACTCTCGATTCAGGCGGGGGAAAATACAAGAATTGTGAGAGAAAAGATTATGTCTGTAATAGAGATGGATGTAAAGGAGGAAGAACATGATTAATCAGGTTAAAATAGGAAAATTTATTGCTCAGATGCGAAAAGAGAAGGAGTTTACCCAACGCCAGCTTGCAGAGCAGGTTGGGGTATCGGATAAAACTGTTTCAAAATGGGAAACAGGAAGAAGTATGCCAGACAATTCTGTGATTATGGATGTTTGTATGGTCCTGGAGATTAATGTGAATGAGTTACTCCTTGGGGAACGAATTTCAGAAGAGAATTATGTGAATAAAGCAGAGGAAAATATGATTGAGTTGGTGAAGGAGAGTGAACGCCAGAGGCAGAAAGGAAATTGGTCGGTTATTGGAATGATATTTGGAATTGCTATTTTGTCATTCGCATGTCTTGTGGTGATTTTGTCTATGGGCGGGATAGCTGCGATTGCTCTGTTTTTGGATATGCCATCGCTTTTATTTACAATTGGAATCACTGTGTTAGTGTTGGTTGCATCGGGAATGCTGGGAGATTTTTGTATGGGATTTGCGATTGTGTTTGGCAAAGCGGAACATAGTAGAGAGATGGTGCGAGATGCATGGTGTGCAATGAAGACGGTGTTATTTACATTGCCTTTGGCAGGGGTCTTTATATTTGTGGTAGGTTTTGTAGGAATTATGGCAATGTTGGATAAATTAGAGATGATTATGCCAAATCTTGCAGTAGCAATGCTTTCTATGTTTTATAGCGTTTTATTGGAGATGTTTCTTGTGCCGATAGCCGTACGTTTACATAAAAAACTAAATATTGAAGCAGAATAAATAAAGCCTCTTTACTGGTAGCCCAGTAAGGAGGTTTTTTTCTGTGATGCAGAGTTTATAAAATTTTCAGAAAATTTTAGCACTCACCCGTTGACAGTGCTAACAACTGGTGTTATAACAAAATTGTGTTATTACTCATCGGGATTAGGCCTCTGTGTATGACACATACTAGTCCCGAGAGATTTTTAAGGAGGTACGCTAAATGAACATTCAGAAATTTACACAGAAATCAATGGAAGCAATCAACTCTACAGAAAAGTTAGCGTATGAATACGGTAACCAGGAAATCGAACAGGAGCATCTCTTGGTGGCGCTTTTGCAGCAAGAGGATGGACTGATTAGTAAACTGATAGAGAAGATGGAGATTAACAAGGAACACTTTACGGAGAACGCTCGCAAGAAATTAGCCACACGTGTGAAGGTGTCAGGTGCGGGACAGATTTATGTGGGAAAAGACTTAAATAACGTCCTGATTCACGCAGAAGATGAAGCAAAACAGATGGGAGATGAATATGTCTCCGTAGAGCATTTGTTTTTATCCTTATTAAAATATCCGAATAAGGCAATGAAAGAACTGATTCAGGAATATGGACTTACGCGTGACAGATTTTTGTCTGCTTTGGCAACGGTACGCGGTAACCAGCGTGTGACTTCGGATAATCCAGAAGCAACCTATGATACGTTGGAAAAATATGGTTATGATATGGTGGAGCGTGCTCGCCAGCAAAAGTTGGACCCGGTTATCGGTCGCGATGCAGAAATTCGTAATGTAGTACGTATTTTGTCCAGAAAGACAAAAAACAACCCAGTGTTAATCGGTGAGCCAGGGGTTGGTAAAACTGCAGTTGTGGAAGGCCTTGCGCAACGAATCGTACGTGGAGATGTGCCAGAGGGACTCAAGGACAAACGTCTTTTTGCCTTGGATATGGGTGCTCTTATCGCAGGTGCAAAATATCGTGGTGAATTTGAAGAACGTCTCAAGGCAGTGCTTGATGAAGTGAAGGCTTCCGAAGGACAGATTATTTTATTCATCGACGAACTTCATACCATTGTGGGTGCTGGAAAAACCGATGGTGCTATGGACGCTGGACAGTTGTTAAAACCAATGCTCGCCCGTGGGGAATTGCATTGTGTTGGTGCAACAACTTTGGATGAGTATCGTGAGTACATTGAAAAGGATGCAGCATTAGAACGTCGTTTTCAGCCAGTTATGGTGGATGAGCCAACGGTGGAAGATACGATTTCTATCTTACGTGGACTTAAGGATAGATACGAGGTTTACCACGGAGTAAAAATCACAGACTCTGCATTAGTGTCTGCCGCTACATTATCGAATCGTTATATTTCTGACCGTTTTTTACCAGACAAGGCAATTGACCTGGTAGATGAAGCCTGTGCTCTGATTAAGACAGAATTGGATTCCATGCCAACCGAACTGGATGAACTGAATCGTCGCGTAATGCAGATGGAAATTGAAGAAACTGCTTTGAAAAAAGAAACTGACCGTTTAAGCACAGAGCGTTTGGCTGCGTTGCAGAAGGAATTGGCAGAATTACGAGACGAATTGAGCGAAAAGAAGGCAAAGTGGACCAACGAAAAAGATGCAGTGGATAAAGTAAGCAAACTTCGTGAATCCATTGAAAATACCAGAAATGAAATCAAAATTGCACAGCAGAATTATGATCTGGAAAAGGCTGCGGAATTGCAGTATGGTATTTTGCCACAGATGGAGAAGCAGTTGGCTGCGGAGGAAGAGGTCCTTAAAAATCGTGATTTGTCTCTAGTGCGCGAGAAGGTAATAGAAGAAGAGATTTCACGTATCATTTCTCGTTGGACAGGAATTCCTGTAGCGAAACTGACAGAGAGTGAACGCAATAAAACATTGCATTTGGACGAGGAACTTCATAAACGAGTTGTTGGTCAGGATGAGGGAGTAACGCTGGTGACAGAAGCAATAATCCGTTCTAAAGCGGGCATCAAAGACCCATCCAAACCAATTGGTTCCTTCCTGTTTTTAGGGCCTACTGGTGTGGGTAAAACAGAACTCGCCAAAGCTTTGGCTGCAAGTCTGTTTGATGATGAAAGCAATATGGTGCGTTTGGACATGAGCGAATATATGGAGAAGTATTCGGTATCCCGTTTGATTGGAGCGCCTCCAGGGTATGTGGGCTATGATGAAGGTGGCCAGCTTACCGAAGCTGTTCGTCGTAAGCCATATTCTGTAGTGCTTTTTGATGAAGTGGAAAAGGCACATCCTGATGTATTCAACGTGTTACTTCAAGTGTTGGATGATGGACGTATTACAGATTCTCAGGGACGCACTGTGGACTTTAAAAATACGATTATTATTATGACAAGTAATCTTGGGTCAGATTATTTGCTGGAAGGAATTGAAGCTAATGGTACGATTTCTGCACACGCCCAGGAAGCGGTGATGAATGTGGTGCGTGCCCATTTCCGCCCAGAATTCTTAAACCGTCTTGATGAAATCATTATGTTCAAACCGCTTAGCAAGGATAACATTGGTAACATTATTACTCTTATGATGGCAGATTTGAATTCTCGATTGGTTGATAGAGAGTTGTCAGTTGTATTAACTGATGCAGCAGCTTCATTTATAGTAGAGCATGGCTACGACCCAATCTATGGCGCTCGCCCATTGAAGAGATTTCTGCAGAAGCATGTGGAAACTCTTTCCGCGAAACTCATTCTTGCAGATCAGGTTCAGATGGGGGATACCATCGTGATTGATGTGGAAGATGGAGAATTGGTGGCGAAGGGGAGATAAATGAATAATAATTAATGTTTTGAGGAGGAAAATGAATTTTCCTCCTCAAAAAAATGCAAAAACAATCACTATTTCCCAATATCAACCATATTTTTATAATGAAAATGAATTTTAATGATAAGAAAAATTCATATTGAAAACTATTCCCTATAAGCATCTTTTATGATATTCTAGTTAAAGGCTGGTAGAAACTGTAAAAGAGACATCAGAGAGAAGGAGGAGCCATGGATTTATTTGAATATATGCGTGAACAGAATAGCAAGTCAGAATCACCACTGGCTTCTCGGTTAAGACCAACAACTTTGGAAGAGGTGGTTGGACAGCAGCATATCGTTGGCAAGGATAAACTGCTATATCGTGCCATTAAGGCGGATAAGTTAAGTTCTATTATTTTTTATGGGCCACCAGGAACGGGTAAGACTACGTTGGCGAAGGTAATTGCCAATACTACCAGTGCGGAATTTAAGCAGATTAATGCCACATCTGCCGGCAAGAAGGATATGGAAGAAGTGGTTCAGGAAGCGAAGAATACCAGTGGAATGTATGGTAAGAAGACCATTCTGTTCATTGACGAAATTCATCGTTTTAATAAGGGACAGCAGGATTATCTGTTGCCATTCGTAGAGGATGGAACCATTATTCTGATTGGTGCCACAACGGAAAATCCTTACTTTGAAGTAAATAGTGCGCTTTTGTCCCGTTCTATTATTTTTGAACTGAAGAAGTTAGAGAAAGAAGATATCAAGACGCTCTTACTTAGAGCGGTGAATGATAAAGAAAAAGGTATGGGTTCTTACCATGCCACCATTGATGAAGATGCGTTGGAGTTTTTGGCAGATGTATGTAATGGTGATGCCAGAGCAGCGCTTACAGCCATTGAACTGGGAATTCTCACGACAGAGAGAGCTGAAGATGGATTGATTCATATTACGATTGATGTGGCAAGTGAGTGTATCCAGAAGCGTGTTATTTCCTACGATAAGACAGGGGATAATCATTATGATACGATCTCTGCCTTTATCAAGAGTATGAGAGGGTCTGACCCAGATGCGGCAGTGTACTATCTGGCACGTATGTTGTATGCGGGAGAGGACATTAAATTCATAGCAAGAAGAATTATGATTTGTGCGTCTGAGGACGTGGGTAATGCTGACCCAATGGCGCTTGTGGTTGCCACATCGGCTGCCCAGGCAGTAGAGAGAATTGGTATGCCAGAGGCACAGATTATTTTATCTCAGGCGGTTACTTATGTAGCCTGTGCGCCAAAGAGCAATGCGGCCTACGGAGCCATCGATGCAGCTATGGGTGCAGTGAGAAATAATGTGACACCGCCAGTCCCAGTACATTTGCAGGATGCCCATTACAAGGGTGCAGAAAAACTAGGACACGGTTTGGGATATAAATACGCCCATGATTATCCTAATCATTACGTAGAGCAGCAGTATCTGCCAGATGCCCTGGTAGGAACCAAGTTCTATGAGCCAACAGAGATGGGATATGAGGCGAAGATTCGCGAGCATTTCAAGAAGATAAAAGCGCAAAATATATAAATTATGAAGAATAGTTAAAAAATAGTAATACCATGCGTTAGGAGGAATATTAGCATGCAGCAGTATCAGGAAATGACAAAAGAAGAATTACTTCAGGAAAAGGCTTTATTGGAAACAGAATATGATAAAATCAAGGCCCTTAATTTGAAGTTAGACATGTCCAGAGGTAAGCCATCTGCAGAGCAGTTGGATTTGTCTATGGGAATTTTGGATGCGATTGATTCAAATACTGCACTTGTAAGTGAAAATGGAATGGACCTTCGTAACTATGGTGTTTTAGATGGAATTCCAGAAGCAAAACGACTCCTGGCAGAAATGTTAGGATGCCACGAAGATAGCGTGATTGTGTATGGTAACTCCAGTCTTAATGTTATGTACGATCAGATTTCCAGAGCAATGGTACTGGGTATTTGTGGAAATACTCCTTGGTGCAAGCTGGATAAGGTCAAATTCCTCTGTCCAGTGCCAGGATATGATAGACATTTTGCAATTACAGAGACTTTTGGAATTGAAATGATTAACATTCCTCTGTACGAGGATGGTCCAGACATGGACATGGTAGAACAGTATGTGAATAATGATCCTGCGGTAAAAGGTATCTGGTGCGTGCCAAAATATGCAAACCCAACTGGAACTTCATATTCAGACGAGACTGTGCTCCGTTTTGCCAGATTAAAACCAGCTGCTCCAGATTTTAGAATTTTCTGGGATAACGCATATTGTGTACACCATCTGTATGAAGACAGACAGGATGTAATCCTTAATATTTTGGCAGAGTGTGAGGAAGCAGGCAATCCAGATATCGTATTTGAATTCTGTTCTACAAGTAAGGTGACCTTCCCTGGTGCGGGAATTGCAGCCCTTGCTGCATCGCAGAATAACATTGCAGATATTAAAAAACAACTGACGATTCAGACCATCGGCTACGATAAAACAAACCAGCGTCGCCATGCAATTTACTTCAAGAATTTTGATGGTATCAAGCAGCATATGATGAAACAGGCTGACCTGATTCGCCCAAAATTCGAAATGCTTGATGAGCTTATGACCGCAGAGATTAAGAGTCGTGGTATTGGTAACTGGGTAAATCCAATTGGTGGATACTTTATCTGCTTCGAGTCTTTGGAAGGTTGCGCAAAAGACATCATTACAAAGTGTAAAGAAGCTGGCGTGACTATGACTGGAGCGGGCGCGCCATTCCCATATGGAAAAGACCCAAAAGATAATGTAATCCGTATTGCTCCAACTTATCCATCGGTAGAAGAGTTGAGAAAAGCTGCAGAAGTATTTGTGGTGTGTGTAAGACTCGCCAGTGTGAATAAGTTACTGGAAAATATGTAAAATCTTGAAAAAATATAAGAATGTGAGTATCATAGAAAGTGCCTAGGCAATTGCTTTGGCACTTTTTTAGTGGAGGAATCAAATTATGACTCGAAAAGAAAAAGCGATGCAGAGCTTCTTAGATGGCTATAACTGTTCCCAGTGTATGATATTGGCTTTTGAAGATGTCATCAAGGCGAACTCGGATATAGATATTGATATGGCACTGAGAATTGCGTCACCATTCGGCGGGGGTATGGGACGACTTCGTGAAGTTTGTGGAAGTGTCAGTGGAATGTTCATGATTCTGGGATATATTAAGGGCTATAGTGCGCCAGGAGATTATGAAGGCAAGAAGGAACTCTATGCTCATATTCAGGAGTTGGCGAAACGCTATGAGGCGGCGAATGGCTCAATTGTTTGTAGAGAATTATTAGGACTTGATGTAAAACGCCAGGATGCTGTTCCGGAAAAACGTACAGAAGAGTATTATAAAAATCGTCCATGTACGGAAAAAATCGGAAGTGCAGCAGAGATACTGGAAGGTTATTTAGAAGAGCTTGAAATTTTATAATATACAATATAAACCAAAAAGTTTTATCCAATGCGCAGAGACTGTGATGGCGGATAGGACTTTTTTTATTTACTTTTCATACAATATTTGCTATGCTATATCTAGGTATGTGTAAAAACAACTACGGGGGAAAAAGAATGTTATTTGGACAAAAGAAAATGAACGAAGCAGTTGAATTGGAAAGACAGCAGGCAAAAGAGATTTTGCAGGATGTGCATGCAACGGTTGCAAACCTCGAAGTTTCTATTGATGGTGTGACAGAGAAGATTGGACATGTGTCAGATGAAACCACCAATATTTCCAGTGTCATGGAAGAATTTACTGCATCTATGCAGGAGATGTCTTCTAACATTAACGAATTGTCTGATACCATGGGAGAGATGGACGAATCTTTTCAGCAGATGAGCGAGGAAGCCAAAGAAGGCGCAGACTATGCCCAGAATAGCAATAATGATGCATACGACATCATGAAACGTTCAGAGGAAGAACGTCGTGAAGTAGAGGCTAAGGCTGAGAGCGTAGAGATTGCTATGCGCGAGAAAATTGAACAGTCCAAGAAAGCGGAACGTATATTAGACCTGACCAAGGATATTTTAGAGATTGCAGACCAGACGAACCTGTTAGCTTTAAATGCTTCTATAGAGGCTGCAAGAGCTGGAGAAGCTGGAAGAGGCTTTGCTGTAGTTGCGGATGAGATTACCAAGCTTGCATCTATGACCAGTGTTACCGCTAGCGAAATCAATGAGATTTCCAACACGGTTCTTACTGCTGTAAGTCAGTTGGCAGAAGAGGCCAATAAGGTAGTTGAATTCATGAGAGACAAAACCATCGGCAGTTACACAGAATTAGTTGAGGTAGGACATAAATATCAGAATGATTCGAAAATTATGTTTGATAAGATGCAGGATTTTGCATATATTGCTCAGAATTTGTCAGAGCAGTTAGCGGATGCGACCAAAACCATCGAATCTATTCGTTCTGCTTCTACAGAATCTGCTAATGCCATGGGAGAGTTAACAGATAGTGTTATGATTATCTCAGAACATGTGGATGAGCTTCGAGAATATAACGAAGAAAATGATAGAGTAGCCAATGAAATTAAAAATAAAATTGTGAAAAGTGGACGCTTTTAGCGTTCACTTTTTTTGCATATTTACTAATTTACAAATGCAATATTAGTGGATATAATATGCTTATCTTTTTTTCTAACAAATGTTTTGTAGTGGAGTACGAAACATTTGTCATTGCCGTTGTGTCACGGCTTTACCCATTTTTAGGTAAACAATGTCTTGCATATGGTTTCTTATGCCGTTTTTACGGAGAAAGGAAAAATATGAAAGAAGTATTTCAAGAATATGGTGGTGTTATTGTAACAATTATTGCAATTGTTTCATTAATTGGTGTTATTTCTGCTGTGATAGGAACAGGAGAAGAAGGAATCATTGGAACTGCATTTACGGAGCTCATAGAGAGTTTCTTTGAGCAGGCGGGAGTATCTCTGGGGACGGAAACGTAAAAGGGGGACACCATGGAACTAGGGAAAGAATATTTTGGCCCTCTTTGGAAATATGTCACGAATCAGGATATTACGGATATTGATTACAACGGTAGTGAGTTATGGGTTACAAACGTATATAACGAGCGCTACAAGGTGAATCAGCAATATGTGGAAGAGAATATTACAGCGTCATTTGTGGAGCAGTTTACCCAACGAATTGCAAATGTGGTTAGTAAACAGTTTAACAAAAGAAATCCGGAGCTTGAGGCAGAAACCAGCGAATTGCGTGTCACAATATTACATGAATCAGTGGCAAAATCCGGGCGTACAATTAGTATTCGAAAGACACCACCGGTAATCAGATTGACGGCGAAAAAAGCCCTAGAAGAAGGGTTTTGTACCAAAGAGATCTTGGCGTTATTAATTAATTGTGTGGAAAGTCATATGAATCTGACTTTTTGCGGAATGCCAGGGATTGGGAAAACAGAGTGCGTAAAGTTTTTCTCACAGTTTATTCCTGCCCATGAGAGAGTCATTACCATTGAGGATACGTTGGAAATCCGCTACTCAAAAACGAACCCAGGAAAGGATTGTGTGGAGCTCAAGGTCAGTGAAGATACCTTTGGTTATGCAGATGCCATTAAGTCATGTTTGCGATTAAATCCCAAGTGGATTATGTTGTCTGAGGCGCGGTCCAAAGAAGTGAAATATCTATTAGAGAGCTGGTCCACTGGGGTGCGAGGAATGACAACGCTACATACGGATGATGTGCGCAATGTGCCTGACAGAATTCTGAATATGCTGGAGAATCGGTCCGATGCAGACCGTATGGAAAATGACATTTATCAAGCCTTGGATGTAGGAGTACTGGTGCGGAAGAAAACGGACGAGGACGGAGTCACCAGACGTTATATTGACCAGATGTGTTTTTATATTCGTGAAAAAGGGAAAAACACCGTCGAGATGGTTGTTTTTGATGGGAAATGTATTTTACAGAAGCTACCAGATAGTATTCAGCACGTATTTCACAGAAGCGGGATAGAGAATGCATTTTATAGCGACCTGTTAGAGGAAGTGTTAGGAGGTGCAGAATGATTTATTTTGTTACCTTTGTTCTGATATATGGGTTGCATGTGCTATTGAAGTTAAGTATATGGACCTGTCTTGCAATCGGTGTTTTTGCAATCTGGATGATTCCAAAATATAGAACAAGATATAGAAAAATGAAGGAATATCAACAACGTTTCTTTGATGTGTCTATGTATTTGGATACCATTTTGTACTCTTTTATGAAAGAGGAGAAGGTGGAACTGGCGGTGAGGGATGTGCATCAGGCCCTTCCAGAGGGGAAGATGAAAATGGTTGTAGGCATGGCCCATGATTATATGATGATGGCTTATGAAGAGGTGGAATTTCTCGGAGAATCCCTGGCTATGATTGATCAGGAGTATCCTTGTAAACGAATGCGTGATGTACATAAGTTTATGACACATGTGGAGTATTACGGAGGGGAAATCGAGAAGCCGATTCGTCTTCTGTTGGCAGACAAGTCCCGTTGGGAAAAACGCATTAAGGAAGAGATTGCCAGTCGCAATAAACAGTTTGTGGATGTTTTGTTGTCGGTGGTTGCGTCATTGGTGATTTGTAGTGCTATTTTGTATCTTCCAATTATGGATATGGATATTGGTGCGGAGCCACTACTTCAGGTCTTGGCATTTGTATTAATTGTCCTTGATGCAGGAATTTTGTATCGGGCGCAAGGGTATGTGACAGTAGATTGGATTGGTTTGCAGTTGCAGGAAAATGAGAATATCTATGAAAAGAAGCTGCAGGAATATCAGGACTATGATGAACAGAAACAGAGAAAAATGTCATACATTTTAGCTGTTATAGGAGCAAGCGTTACAGGGATTGCTTTTTGCGTGGGTAATCCATGGATGACAATGTTGTGCCTGTTGGTAACGCTCTTATTTGTAAATCAACACAAAGTGGGAAAATATCTTTTGGAGAAAAATCTGAGGAGAGAACTCATGTATGCATTTCCTAACTGGTTGTTAGATCTTGTGTTATTACTTCAGAGTGAAAATGTTCAGATGGCATTGCAAAAATCCAAAGAATTTGTGCCAGGTGTGTTAAGAAAAGAGTTGTATCAATTAACAGACCAGTTAGAATTGGAGCCGGAATCCGCAAAGCCTTACCATGAGTTTTTGAAGGATTTCTATATTCCGGAAGTACATTCTGCCATGGGGATTTTGTATTCGATTGCCATTGGAAACAGTGGAAATGCGGATAAACAGATTAGCGAATTGGTAGACAAGAATCTGGAACTTTTGGATATGACAGAACGTCAGATGCTGAAGAGACAGGCAGGCGGAATGCAGGTTCTGTTTTTGCTGCCTGTTTTGGTGGCATCCTTCAAATTAATCGCAGATATGATGGTGCTAATGTTGCAATTTATGCAGAGTTCTTTCATGTAGAGGAGGGAAAATGAGTCAGATTATTAAAGCATTTACAGGAATTTTTATGGTGTTGTTTTTGATGGCTACAAGTATGGAAATTCTTGGTGCATTTGTGCAGACTTTGCAGGTGCAGAACCTACATGGTCAGGTGATTGATGAATTGGAGAATAGCGATTATTCGATTGCCGTGTTGGAGGAAGCGTTTCAAATCGCCAAGAATCATGGAGTGACCCTAGAGGTTTTATTGTATTTGGAGGATGGAAGCTTTATGCGATGTGATAGTCAGAGCACAGTGCCAGCAAGTCTGGGACATGTGGAAATGGCAGAAGTAGCAGTGAGTTGTCCGATCCAGATTCCCTTTGTGGGCTTGGATAAAAGACATAGACTGGTAGGATACGCTAGATAGAAAAGGAGGACAAAGTGGAACAGATTATAGAGGAATATGGAGTTGCAACGGCATTACTTCTAGTGGGTTGTGCAGTAACTGGAGGACTATGGATGCTATTTCAATGGATGTAGGAGAACGATATGAAGCAGGTAATAGAATATTTTGGAAATACTCTTGTGACGATTCTGGTGGCATGGTGTTTGCTTGGGTTGTTCACAGGACTAACAGGCAGTCTTAGAGAAATGGCAGAAGCATCTCTGGAACTTACCACTCCTCAATTAGCGGAAAATCAGGCTTTTTTTGATTATCAGACGATATCGGAGGAGAGAGAATGAAAAATATTATGCTTACCATAATCGGGGTGTTAATCAGCATATATACGCTTGGACTTTGTTTTGGGATAACTTCTATTGCAATTCGCCAAAACATATTGGAAGAACACGTTTCTAGGGTGCTCATCAGGACGTTAAAAGAGGAATATCAGACCGAAGATGTGAAAGCTGCTTATGATAAACTCTATAATGAGTTAAAACTGAACGTGGGGAACAATGGGTATGTTGATGTGGAGATTCAAAAGATGGATCTGGACAAGGGCGTTATTCATGTGGTGGTAACAGAACATTTTCTACAGATGAATGGCAAGGAGAAATCCATTACATGCGAAAAAACTGTAATTGTAGATGAATCCGTAAAAGCAACCTATAGCGCAGGAGCCGTCGCAGCCGTGAATGCTACACTACAGAGTGATGTATATAATAACGCTTATGATTATTATCAGGAGTATGAAGGTGCCATGATTTTTAAGCCCACAGATGATACAGAAGCGGGTGTGTTCTATGGAACCAGAGCAAAAGAATCGTCCAGTGGAAAATTGGTGTTTGAGACGATAGGCTGGCGTGTAACAGTAAAGGATAAAGACGGACAGATTATGGACCAGGTATATTATGCCTTAGATGGTCAGTATATTAGAATTGCAGACAATCGCAGCATAGACGGGTACAAGTATAAGCTATACAACATTTCGTTAGAAACCCTGAAAGAACGTTTGTCAGCGTCGGCAAATGCTGCGCTTAAAAAAGCAGATTGTACGATGGTATTTGATGCATGTGTTGTAGTAAAGCGAAATGGAGTGCGCAAAGGTGGAATTACTGACAATGGAATTGAATGGGGGACAGTGTATACCACTTATGATGGAATTGTAAATGCGGTAAACTGGTCCGCCAAGACAAAAGAATTGCTAAAGTCTTATTTTAACAAAGAGATTGCGGATATGTTTTTTGAGGTTAGTCTCAGTTGTGGAACGGGGATAGAAAGTGTATCTGGCAGTGGACGGTATTGTTATGGAACAGAGGTTACCATTGATGCAGTTCCACAGAGTGGTCATAGTTTCCTAAATTGGGTTGGTTCCTTTGCCACTACAGAAAAGCGACATACTTTCACGGTGTATGAAGATGTGAAGCTCCAGGCCGTCAGTACACGGGATGCAGTAGCAGTTCATTTTTATCGGAACCGGGATAGTAGAGATGAGTGCATAGAAACACTATACTATTCTTTTGATTCCCAGGTAAAAAAACTGCCAGCTATGGAATGGACGAAGCCAGGGTTCTATCAAACAGGATGGTCTACCTCGCGAATTATTGCCCAGCCTTATTTTGATGTGGAACAAATTATTACGGAAGATTGGCTTGGTAAAGTTGCCCCCAGTGTTAACCTATACGCCACATGGGCGCCGAAGCGATCCATAGAAGAGGATATACGTTTTATTAGTTCAAAGTATTATAAAGATGAATTCGGGGATTGGGTGCCTCAGGAAGAAGGAGGGCTGTCTGATACATCTATCTGGAAATTAGATGAAGAATATCGTGCAATCCTGGATGAAATCTTTATGAATCAGGAAGAATAAAAAAGGCGATAACGATTGTCACAGGACATTCGTTATCGCTTTTTGATTATTCTTCAGTTATTTCTGGATCTGGAAGTTTGATATAGATACGTTCGATACGGTTTTTATCTACTTCGTCAATCTTTAGGAGAACACCGTCTTTTGTGAAGACGATTTCGTTCTTCTCTGGTAAGTGGTCTAGGAGTTCTAAGCAGAAACCACCGATGGTATCGTAATCCTCAGAACTGAATTCTACGCCAAGTTCATCGCTTACGTCATCTAAGTTGGTTGCTCCTAAAACCATGAATTCACGTTCGCTAAGCTGTGTGATTTCATCTACTTCGTCGGTATCGTATTCGTCACGAATCTCGCCAACGATTTCTTCAAGCAAGTCTTCTAATGTTACGAGACCTGCAGTTACACCATATTCGTCAAGTACGATAGCCAGAGAAATGGAATTCTGACGCATCTCTACTAACAAGTCGGAAGTGTTCTTGTGTTCATATGTAAAATATGTCTCACGAAGAATATCGCGGATGGAGAAGTCTTCTCTGTTATCCACAAGGAGAAGGTCCTTCATATTGATAATACCGATTACATTATCGGTGGTGTCTTCGTAAACTGGAAGACGTGTATATTTGTCCTGACGGAACAGTTCAATTAGTTCGTCGTAGGTGGCATCCACCTGAACAAAAGCCATGTCAATTCTTGGTACCATAACTTCCTTGGCAAGGGAATCGCCGAAGTCGAATACGTTGTGAATCATTTCGCGTTCTTCATCTTCGATTTCACCACTTTCCTGACTTTCGTCAACAATGGTACGAATCTCATCTTCCGTCATCGCGGTATCTGCATCTGAAGGATTTATGCGGAAGAGAAAAAGTACACCAGAAGCAAGTTTGTTAATGACAAAAATGACAGGTGTTAGTACAAACATCAATACATCGATAATTCCTGCAATGGCAAGGGCAAAGGCGTCTGCTTTAATGGTTGCCATGGTCTTTGGAGTTACTTCACCAAAAATAAGAACGATAAGTGTTAACACACCTGTTGCAATACCTGGACCAGCATCCTGGAACAGATGGGTTGCAAGTATAGTTGCAATAGAAGATGCACTAATGTTTACAATGTTGTTACCGATTAAAATTGCAGAAAGCATCTTGCCACTGTCGCTGGTTACTTTTAAAACCCTAGCTGCACGTTTGTCGCCATTTTCTGCTAAATTCTTCATTCGGATTCTGTTTGCTGTTACCAGTGCTGTCTCAGATGATGAGAAAAACGCTGATAAAAATACTAAAACAATGATACTAACTAATTGAGCTATTTGCCCGGGCCCAAATTCTGGCATTCTAATTATTACCTCTTTCTTTAAAAATATAGTGATTAGTTATTATATAATTATATGTATCTAGATTATATGTATCTAGGTACAAACATAATTATGTAGATATTAATATATCATCAGTTGGAAATAAAAGCAAATAAAATAAATATAAAGAAGGAGTAAACATCTGATTTTTTACTGAATCTAGATGGTTACTCCTTATCATTTTATTGATTATATTAAACTCAGTGACTGTCAGTGCTGTAGTTTGGAGCTTCTTTTGTAATCTGGATGTCATGTGGATGACTTTCTTTTAGAGAAGCAGCAGAAATCTTAACAAACTTGCCATTTTCCTTTAAGTCTTCGATGGTTGGGCAACCACAGTAACCCATACCTGAACGGATACCACCAACTAACTGGAATACGGTATCTTCCAATGTTCCCTTATAAGCAACACGTCCTTCAACGCCTTCTGGAACAAGTTTCTTAGCATCTGTCTGGAAGTAACGGTCTTTACTTCCGTTTTCCATAGCTGCGATAGAACCCATACCACGGTATACTTTGAATTTTCTACCCTGATATAATTCAAAGGTTCCTGGAGCTTCGTCACATCCTGCGAACATAGAACCAAGCATACATACGTTAGCACCAGCTGCGATTGCTTTGGTCATATCTCCTGAGTATTTGATACCACCATCGGCGATAACAGGGATACCATATTCTTTTGCAACTTCATAACAATCCATAACTGCTGAAATCTGTGGAACACCAATACCGGCAACAACACGGGTTGTACAGATAGAACCAGGTCCGATACCAACCTTAACAGCGTCAGCACCAGCTTCGATTAATGCTTTTGTAGCAGCGCCTGTAGCGATGTTACCAGCGATAACCTGAAGGTCTGGATAAGCAGCCTTAATTTTCTTAACAGCTTCGATAATGTTCTTAGAGTGACCGTGTGCAGAGTCAACAACGATAACGTCAACGTGTGCTTTTACTAAAGCATCGATACGGTCCATCATATTTGCTGTGATACCAACACCAGCACCGCAGAGGAGTCTGCCTTTTTCATCTTTTGCAGATAATGGGTACTTAATCTGTTTTTCGATGTCTTTGATTGTGATGAGTCCTTTTAAGTTGAAATCATCATCAACGATTGGAAGCTTTTCTTTTCTAGCTTCGCCAAGAATCTTCTTAGCTTCTTCTAATGTAATGCCTTCTTTTGCTGTGATTAAGTTCTCAGAAGTCATTGATTCTTTGATTTTCTTAGAGAAATCTGTTTCGAATTTTAAATCACGGTTTGTGATGATACCAACGAGTTTGGTTCCTTCTGTTACAGGAACACCAGAGATTTTGAATTTTGCCATTAATTCGTCAGCATCACGAAGTGTATGTTCAGGGGAAAGTGAAAATGGGTCTGTAATAACGCCGTTTTCTGAACGTTTTACCTTGTCAACCTCTTCAGCCTGTTCTTCGATAGACATGTTTTTGTGAATGATACCGATACCACCCTGTCTAGCCATTGCGATAGCCATTTTTGATTCGGTAACAGTGTCCATAGCCGCACTCATCATAGGAATGTTAAGAACAATTTTCTTAGTTAAGTGTGTTCTAAGGTCGATCATATTAGGTGTAACCTCAGAATACTGTGGAACTAAAAGCACGTCGTCAAATGTAATTCCTTCGCCGATAATTGTACCCATTTTGTAATCCTCACTTTCTGTAAATAGATATGTATTTAGTTGCTTAAAATTAAAATAATTTTGATGATAATAGCAAATTCAAAGTTGGATGTCAATACTTATAAGCCTAGAAAAATAAAGAAATTTTATTGATAAGATGCGCTTATTAACAATATAAGAAAAAAGGCAACTTCACATTAAAGCGTTAGTGTGATAAAATGCATATAGAGCATGCAAAACGGATAGGGATGTGTGGAGTAACAACGTCACATGTATGGAAAGGACTTAGTTAAAATAATGGAATTTAGACCATGTATAGATATTCATAATGGAAAAGTGAAGCAGATTGTGGGGAGCAGTCTGAAAGATTTGAATAATGAGGCAGTGGAGAATTTCGTTGCTGAGCAGGATGCGGCCTTTTATGCTTCTTTATATAAGAAGGACGGAGTGACGGGCGGACATATCATTCTGTTAAATGCCACAGACAGCGAATATTATGAAGCGACAAAAGAACAGGCGCTTATGGCGTTGCGAGCCTATCCTGGAGGCCTTCAGGTTGGTGGTGGCATCACTGCGGAAAATGCATTAGAGTTTATTGAAGCAGGTGCGACACATGTTATCGTAACTTCTTATGTGTTTAAAGATGGGCGAATTGACTATGACAATCTTCGCAAACTGGTAGCGGCTGTTGGGAAAGAACATATTGTGTTGGATTTGTCTTGCCGCTATCTGAAAGATACTTCTCAAGTGGTTTACGGAGTGCAGGACGACCCATTTGCGTTACCTTATCCACCAAGAGGAGAAGGTTACTATATCGTAACAAATCGCTGGCAGGTGGAGACAGAGGAGCGTATTACACCAGAACTTCTGGACAAGTTGTCGAAATATTGTGATGAGTTTTTGATTCATGCGGTAGATGTGGAAGGAAAACAAAGCGGAATCGAGAAATCATTAGTTGGTATTCTGGGAGAATGGGGGAAAATCCCTATGACGTATGCTGGTGGAGTGTCTTCCTTTGAAGATTTAGAGGAGATTAAGAATCTTGGAAAAAATAAGGTGAATGTTACCATCGGAAGTGCTTTGGATTTGTTCGGGGGCAAGATGGGGTATCGGGAAGTATTGAACTATATGACAGAATAAGATATATTTTTAGGCACGGAGAGAATTTTACTTCTCTCTGTGCCTAATTTTTGATTATGAATTCTGCTGTTTTTGTTTAAATGCAGTACGTTTTCTAATGGTTGGATCTAAGATTCTTTTACGAATTCTAAGACTCTCTGGAGTTACTTCCAGAAGTTCATCTACATCGATGAAATCCAATGCCTGTTCCAAACTTAAGATACGTGGTGGTGTAAGAGTTAATGCTTCATCCGCGGAAGAAGAACGGGTGTTAGTAAGATGTTTTTTCTTGCAAACGTTCAGTTCGATGTCTTCGGCACGAGCGCACTGACCAATAACCATACCAGAGTATACCTTTTCTCCTGGTCCAATAAACAGGGTTCCACGGTCCTGTGCAGAGAAAAGTCCATAGGTTACTGATTCACCATCTTCGAATGCGATGAGAGAACCTGTTGCACGGTAAGCGATGTCTCCACGGTAATAATCATAGCCATCAAAAATAGTATTGATGATACCATTTCCCTTGGTGTCTGTCATGAAGTCTCCACGGTATCCGATGAGACCACGGGATGGAATGCGGAATTCCAGTCTTGTGTAACCGCCAGCGATGGAGCCCATATTCTGAAGTTCTCCCTTACGCTGCTGGAGTTTGGAAATAACTGCTCCAGTGAATTCATCTGGTACGTCTACATAGGCAAGCTCCATTGGCTCAAGTTTCTTGCCGTGTTCGTCTTCTTTATATAATACTTCCGCTTTGCTTACTGCAAATTCGTATCCTTCACGACGCATGTTTTCGATGAGAACGGATAAGTGTAATTCACCACGTCCTGAAACCTTGAGGCTGTCTGGAGAATCAGTTTCTTCTACGCGAAGAGATACGTCTGTGTTTAGCTCACGGAAAAGTCTGTCGCGGATGTGACGGGAGGTTACATATTTTCCTTCCTGACCAGCCAGAGGGCTGTCATTTACAAGAAAATTCATAGCAATCGTTGGCTCTGAGATTTTCTGGAAAGGAATAGCTTCTGGTGCTTCTGGTGCGCAGATGGTATCACCGATACGGATGTCTGCAATACCAGAGATGGCTACAATAGAACCAACAGTTGCCTCTGTTACATCTACTTTATTCAATCCGTCAAATTCGTATAATTTGCTGATGCGAACGCGAGTCTTTTTATCTGGATCATGATGGTTTACCACAACTGCATCCTGATTGATTTTGATACAGCCATTATCTACTTTTCCAATACCGATACGACCAACGTATTCGTTGTAATCGATGGTGCTGATGAGAACCTGGGTATTTGCCTCTGGGTCACCAGATGGACCTGGAATGTAGTTTAAGATGGTCTCAAATAATGGAGTCATGTCTTTGCGTTCATCGTCAAGGTTCAGCATTGCATATCCGTTTCTTGCAGATGCAAAAACGAATGGGCAGTCTAACTGCTCGTCGGATGCGTCTAAATCCATGAAAAGCTCTAATACTTCGTCAATCACTTCATCAGGTCTTGCTTCTGGACGGTCAATTTTGTTGACACAAACGATAACTGGTAAGTCCAATGCAAGTGCTTTCATCAAAACGAATTTGGTCTGAGGCATAGTGCCTTCGAAAGCGTCTACCACAAGAATAACGCCGTTTACCATTTTCAGAACTCGTTCTACTTCGCCACCAAAGTCAGCATGTCCAGGGGTATCGATGATGTTGATTTTTACATCTTTGTACTGTACTGCGGTATTTTTCGACAAAATGGTAATACCACGTTCGCGTTCGATGTCGTTTGAGTCCATGACACGCTCTGCAACCGCCTGATTTTCGCGGAAAACGCCACTCTGCTTTAACAGTTCGTCAACCAATGTGGTCTTGCCGTGGTCAACGTGGGCGATGATTGCTATGTTACGAATATCTTCTCTTGTTGTTTTCATAGAAGCCTTCTTTCTTATAAAAATAATATATGTACAAGTGCCTTTGTTTCTAATATTTTCAGCGCATTTTCTCAGATTTCCCAGGTAGTCCCTGTTGGGGATGGTACACTATGAGGAACTTTTTTCTTCTGCTACGCCAACTAAGTATATTATCACAATAATGAAAATACGCAAGTTTTTTTTCGACGGACTTCAACAGAAATAGTTTTTTTATGCGCTCGTCTTATCGACAGATTCCTTCCAAAATTATCCGGCCGAGATGGTAAAACTATACCCGAACAAAAAACTTTTACCACAGGAAGGGAGAAAAAATTCATGGCAGATAAAATGTTTGAAAACAACCAGGTATCATTAGTAGGAGAAATCGTATCGGATTTCCAGTTTAGTCACGAGGTGTACGGAGAGGGATTCTATATGGTAGAAATATCCGTTAATAGACTTTCCAATTTTGTAGATTATATTCCGGTGATGATATCAGAGAGATTAATTGATGTGACAGCAGATTATAGAGGAACCTATGTCTACATAAATGGACAGTTCCGTTCCTTTAATCGTCACGAGGAACACAAAAATAGATTGGTGCTTTCGGTTTTTGCAAGGGAGATTGAGTTCTTAGAGGATGCAAACGAGGAAAATGCGTCCAACGAGATTTTCCTGGATGGTTACATCTGCAAAGAAGCAGTGTACCGTAAAACCCCACTGGGAAGAGAGATTGCAGACCTTTTGGTAGCAGTCAATCGTTCTTATGGAAAAAGCGACTACATCCCATGTATTTGCTGGGGAAGAAATGCCAGATTTGCTTCGACTTTTGAAGTGGGAACCCATGTGCAGATTTGGGGAAGAATCCAGAGCCGTGAATATGTGAAGAAAATTAATGACACAGATGTAGAGCAGAGAATCGCTTACGAAGTGTCAGTTAGTAAGATAGAGATGTAATGGTGCGTGTACGCGCGAAACTTCCGTTGACAGAAGTTGTTGTTGGTGTTATGATGAAAAAAATATGAGTTTAGATAGAGGTTGCGCGATTTATGAGTAGCCTGCAGGATGTAGCAGAGCAGAGGATTGCAGGTAAAAGGGGAGAGCGCCGAAGGACATAATGACTGCAGGTTATGATCCTGGGCATAAGGTGAAGAACTTTATGACTGTCATCGCAAGATGTTGAGCTATCAGAATCAATTTTGTGTGTGGATTTTGACCGGCTCTCTAACTAAATAGACGAGCCGGATTTTCATTTTGCTTAAGCGTATTTTGCTTACTGTAAAAGATGATAGACAAACTCTTATTTAATGAACATCTAGGAGGAATTGAGCATGGCACTTTTTAAAGGCGCAGGTGTTGCTATCGTTACACCAATGAAAAACAACGAAGACGTAAACTTTGATAAGTTGGAAGAAATCATCAACTGGCAGATTGAAGAAGGAACAGATTCTATCATCATTGCTGGTACCACAGGGGAAGCTTCTACACTTACCATGGAAGAACATAGACAGGTAATTAAAGCAGCTGTAGATTTTACAAAGCATCGTGTTCCAGTTATTGCAGGAACAGGCTCTAACTGCACAAGAACTGCAATTCAGTTATCTCAGGAAGCAGAAGAGGATGGAGCAGATGGACTTCTCATCGTAACTCCATACTACAACAAGGCTACCCAGACTGGTTTGGTAAAACACTATTCCCAGATTGCGGACAGCACAAAACTTCCTATTATTATGTACAACGTTCCAGGAAGAACAGGATGTAACCTTCTTCCAGATACTGTTGCAACACTTTTCAAAACCAAGGAAAATATCGTTGGTTTAAAAGAAGCAACTGGCAATATGGCACAGGCTTCCCAGACCATGTACTTAACCGATGGCAAGCTTGATATGTACTCAGGCGAAGATGGACTGGTTCTTCCAATGTTAGCAATTGGTGGTTCTGGTGTTATTTCCGTATGGAGCAACGTAGCACCTAAGAAGGTTCACGATTTATGCGAAAGCTTCTGGAATGGAGATATGGAAACTGCAATGAAACTTCAGAGAGAAGCTCTTCCATTAGTTGACGCATTATTCTCAGAAGTAAACCCAATCCCTGTAAAGGCAGCTATGAACGCTATGGGGCTTGAGGTTGGACCACTTCGTGCACCTCTTTGCGAAATGAGCGAAGCAAATAAGGCGAAGATGATTCAGGTGATGAAGGATTACGGTATTAAGTTGGCGTAAATAGGATTTGAGAAAAGTGGGCGAGTGTGAATGATAGTTCACATTCGCCTATTATAGAATTGTGGACATAGAATATTGCATAAGGTGGCGTTAAAGGCGACGCGGAGTGCAAGATGTGAGGTACGAAATATGACAAGAGTAATTATGAACGGTTGCAACGGAAAAATGGGACAGTGTATTACTGAAATCTGTAAGAATGATCCCGAGATTACCATCGTTGCAGGAATTGATTTATATCATGGAATTAAAAATGACTATCCAGTTTTTCCATCAATTCGTTCTTGTAATGTAAAAGCGGATGTAGTAATTGATTTTTCTAACCCCAATGAAGCATGGGATGATTTTTTAAACTACTGTGAGGAAAAGGAACTTCCAGTAGTGCTTTGTACCACAGGCCTGTCAGATGAACAGCTTGCCAGAGTGGATAAAGTAGCTCAAAGCACAGCGGTTTTAAAATCTGCGAATATGTCTCTTGGAATCAATACTTTGATGGAGCTTCTCCGTAAGGCCGCACTGGTATTCGGACCAGCAGGCTTTGATATGGAAATCGTAGAGAAACACCATAACCAGAAAGTAGATGCTCCAAGCGGAACTGCCCTTGCATTGGCTGATTCTATGAACGAAGCGTTGGACAACGCATACAACTACAAGTATGACAGAAGTCAGGAACGCATAAAACGTGACAAATATGAGATTGGTATCTCAGCGGTACGTGGTGGCACTATTGTAGGTGAGCATGAAGTAATCTTTGCGGGACAGGATGAAGTAATTGAATTTAAGCATACTGCATATTCCAAAGCGGTATTTGCCAAGGGTGCTGTGGAAGCAGCGAAGTTCCTGTCGGGAAAACCTGCGGGAAGATATGAGATGAGCGATGTGATCGCTGCGAAATAAGAGTTTTAGAGTCGTGGGTACACGACCCTATTTTAAAAGGAGAACAACTATGATCTATATTGGAAATCATTTAACTTCATCTAAAGGATTTGAAGCCATGGGTAAAATGGCGATGGCTTTAGGTGGA
Organism: Lachnospiraceae bacterium; assembly: GCA_015057035.1. Taxonomy (GTDB): domain Bacteria; phylum Bacillota; class Clostridia; order Lachnospirales; family Lachnospiraceae; genus Roseburia. The sequence goes on from SVFC01000002.1 coordinate 39,085, forward strand.
GATACATTTGCATTTTTTACAAGAAATCCAAGAGGCGGTTCTGCAAAGGAAATCATTCCAGAGGATGCGAAAAGATTGTGTGAACTTATGCCTGCCCAAAATTTTGGAAAATTGGTAGCGCATGCTCCATACACAATGAATGTGTGCTCGGCAAAGGAGGATATCCGTCAGTTTTCCAAGGATATGCTAAAAGAAGATATGACAAGAATGGAATATGTGCCAGAAAATTATTACAATTTCCACCCAGGTTCTCACACTGGGCTTGGAACCGAGGTGGCAATTTCCATGATTGCGGAGGCGTTGAATGAGGCGTTGACATCAGAGATGAATACCATTGTATTGCTGGAGACAATGGCGGGAAAAGGCTCTGAGGTTGGAGCGATATTTGAAGAGCTTCGCGGAATTATTGATAGAGTGGAATTAAAAGATAAAATTGGTGTATGTTTTGATACCTGTCATGTATGGGATGGCGGATATGATATTGTGAACAATCTGGACGGCGTATTAGAAGAATTCGATCGTGTGATTGGTTTGGACAGATTAAAGGCAGTACATTTTAATGATAGTTTAAATGATTGCGGAAGTCATAAGGATCGGCATGCCTGTATCGGAGAAGGTAAGATTGGACTTGAGGCAATGAAGCGAGTGGTACAGCATCCACTGTTACAGGGAAAACCATTTATCCTGGAAACTCCAAATGAGGATGCAGGATATGCAAGAGAGATTGCGTTGGTGAGAAGTTGGATGGTGTAATTAATATTATTAAGAAATCCTTAATTTACTAGTTTTGTTGTAAAAAATATATACAAATTGTCGATTCTTTGCTATATTTGGAGAAAAATGCAAAGAAGGTACATATTGATGGCAGAATTTTTCGGTTTTGGAGGTTATCAACGACCAGCAGAAGGTTTTATGTCCTGGCAACACCTGACTTTTGTTTCCCTGCTTATGATAATAATGATTATATTGTCTGTGTTTTGGGGACGTAAAAATAGGCATCGTTCAGATAAAGAAAAAAATAAGGTTTTAATAGTTTCGGCAATATTGATTGATGGGATTGAACTGTTCAAGATCGTTTTGCTGTGTTTTCGCGCAAACGATCCATTGGACTGGATTTATAATCTTCCGTTATTTTTGTGCAGTATCCAGTTGATTACGATTCCTCTGGCTGCTTTTTCAAAAGGAAGAGTTCGTGCGGCGGCATTAGATTTTGTGAGCATATTTGGCCTCTTAGGAGCCATTTTAGGGACCTATGGTGCGGGAAATAATTATTCCGCTTATCCAGTGTTGTCCTTTGACAATGTAGTGTCTGGAATCACCCACAGTATCTCTGGCTTTGTGGCACTCTACATTCTAATCAGTGGTATGGCTAGTATGAAGAAAGCGGATATAGGCATCACTTTTACAATTTTGCTTTGTTTCTGTGGGGCAGCGTACATTGCCAATATGTTGTTGGATTACAACTATATGTTTTTGATGAGGGGCGATGGAACGCCATATGATATTCTCTATAATTGGGTAGGAGGACATCAGGTTTGGTATCCAGTCGGGGTTGTGGTTTTGTTCCTTGTCTATATAGCTGCTTTTTATGGGGGATACTTCCTTCTCAATCAAAAAATTAAAAAGTAAAATAATACGTTAAGTCGGGCTACAGTATGGTGGTTCGACTTTTGCTTTTGATGGATTTTAGCTTATCAACTTTTTTTACAGAAAAAAGAAAAATAGCGAGTGGTTTAGTGTGTTTTCATCGTATAATAGGTGAAGACACAAGAAAGGAGCAGTTCAATGGATAACGGTGCAAGTAGCTACCGCCGTTTCCTTGAAGGTGATGACGCAGGTTTAGTAGAAATAATAAGGGATTATAAAGACGGATTGATTTTATATTTGAACGGATACGCCAGCAACATTCATGTGGCGGAAGAAATGACGGAGGATGTCTTCGTAAAACTTGGGATAAAGCGTCCAAAATACGATGAGAAAAAAGCGTCCTTTAAGACGTGGTTATATACCATTGGAAGAAACGTGGCAATCGATTATCTTCGTCGCAATCGTAGAAGACATGAGGTTTCCACGGAAGAACTTCAGGACCTTGCCAGCGAGGAGAACAGCCTGGAGCTTTCCTATATCTGGGAAGAGCAAAAGATTGTGCTACATAAAGCCATTCGTAAGTTGAAGGCGGAGTACCAGCAAGTGTTGTGGCTGAGTTATTTTGAAGAGTTTTCGAATAAAGAAATTGCCGCGATTATGAAAAAATCAGTTCGAGGGGTGGAAAGCCTTTTATATCGTGCTAGATTAGCAGTCAAATCCGAATTGGAAAAGGAGGGATTTGAATATGAAGAGCTATAAAGAGATGGCTGACAATGTATTTTCACGCATTGTAGAAGAGAAAGAGATGGAAATCAAAAAGCGCCATAACCGAGTTTATATGGCATCCACTATGGCTGTGTTTGGGTTGGCAATCCTCATTGGTGTAGGCATATGGCTGAATGGGCAGATTACAGTGGGAGAGCCTGGACCAGAACAAAGCGACGGAAGTGAGAATGGCGAGACGGAAGATACGGTTATTCATCAGCAATTGTTAGAGAGAATAGAGCAGGCCGTATGGGAAAATCCGCTGTTATACGGACCTGATATTGGACCAATTTATAAGACATACACAAATGGATTTAGATGTGAGGAACGATTATATAATGTGTTAATTGATAGTCCGGATAAAATCTATGCGATTGGAATTTCACCTAGAATAATTGATGAGGAATTAGATGCCTATGTAGGGGAAGATGGAAAAACCTATGAGGAGATTGAGCAAAGGTACGAAGACCTATGGGACGAATATGTTGAATTGCAGGAGGTTGAAAGACGCGGAAAGGTAATTGAAAAATATTTATTTAAAGGGGAAGTTGATCTGAGTGCGTCATGGGTTATTAATGAGAATACCATTAAAAGTGTGATAAAACAAATCGGGGAAGGACTAATAAATACATACTTTGTGGATGGGAAATATCGATATAATGAATTAATGGAAGATATACTTTCGAACAGGGCAGAACAGGACAAGTGCAAGTTAGAGATGAAAACCATTGCTTCTACATATAGACAAGAATGTGCAGAGAACATAAAGGCACAAATGGATGCACAGAATATTCCTGTATTGGTATATCAGACCAAGAATAACGGGCACTCTTATTTCGGGTGTTGCATATTCGTTACGGCAGAAGAGTTTAACAAAATCACATTGGAGAATGCAGAGAACTATACGTGTTACCTTAGTATGAAGCCAGAAGGGTTAGAGAATGGTGAGGTAATCGTTGAAGACGATACATGGGAAGAAATTGTTTTTTCTAACTATTATTATCTTCCTGTAACAGACGCAGTGGTGCAGACTACGAATAGAATTTTGTATTCTTATGAAAACGCGGAAGAAGGTGTTCTGTATGCGTTTTGTGTAACTGCGGCATATAACCCCAAATATGAAGGTTTGACGAAGGAAAACGAACAAAAAGTCTTATACAGGATATTGTGTTCAACTGCTCATAGGTTTGGGATTAAGATATTGACGGAATATCCGTGTGAAGGTCTGAATTGTCTGGGCGTTATTGCGGGAACAATGGAACAAATAGAGAGTGTATTTGGTGATTGTCCAACTTTAGAAGGAGAATTATGGTCGGTATATGCAGCGCCTCGATGTGATTTGCTGGATTTGATGTTGCAATTGGGATGGGATGGAGAGTCTGATATATCAGTTGGTTCTGCATTCTATAAGGAGCATGAAGTAGAAATTAAAGCATTGTTAGGAGATGACACAGAGGTAACTCAAACTGTTAAAGTTGCGGAACAAGAATAAAATAAAATGTAGAAATAGTTATATATGGTCGGGCTACAGCAATGTAGCTCGATTTTTTTACCAAATCTTTACTCTCTAAAAAGTGCACAAACTTTCTTGTGAAAATTTTGTCAAATTGTGACATTTTTCTCTTGAAAATGAAAATTAAAAGGTCTAGAATATAGCCGACTATGTATAAGTATGTATAAATATAAGAAATAGGAGATGAAAGTTATGTGGATGATACCTTTTTTAATTTGTTTTCCATTCGTGGTGTCACTTCTTATGTTCACTATTCGTGTGAATAAGGTTCGCAACACAATCGCTTACATCAGTGCTGGCACAATTATGGCAGCAACTGGTATTTTTGCGATTACGTGGTTTGCGGGTGGATGCCAGTCAATGGATCTTTATTATCACACTCATCTGATTGATATGATCATGTTGGGTGCGGTATGGCTTCTTATGGTGCTTGTAACCTATCTTAGTTTCAAGCATAAAAAAGCATGGGTAAGCCTTCTTTCTATTATTCCAACAATTATGGTTACTTACTTAGAACTGTATGGACCAGAAAAAGCAGAAATCGCTCATGTACATGTGGATAGATTAGCAGTGCTGATGTGCATCATTGTTGGTATTATTGGAAGTTTAATCGTTATTTACTCTGTTGGTTATATGCATGGATATCACCATCACCATACAGAATTTGAAGATAGAAGATACTACTTCTTTACTTTATTATTTATTTTCCTTGGGGCAATGTTTGGTTTTGTATTATCAGACGGACTTCTCTGGCTTGACCTGTTTTGGGAAATGACCAGTATTTGTTCTTTCCTGCTAATCCGTTATACCAAAACCGAAGAAGCAATTAATAACGCATTCCGCGCACTCTGGATGAACCTGTTAGGTGGTGCAGCTTTAGTTATTGCTATCTGCTATGTAGGATATACCAGTGGTAACCTCACACTTAGCAACCTCGTAGAACGTGGTGTGGCAGGAGATGCAACAGCAGTAATTCCTGTGGCATTAATCGCAGTAGCGGCTCTTACAAAAGCAGCACAGATGCCATTCTCAACATGGCTTATGGGAGCCATGGTTGCTCCAACACCTTCTTCTGCATTACTTCATAGTGCAACAATGGTTAAAGCGGGTGTTTACGTATTATTCCGTCTTGCTCCAGCAATGTGCGGAACTACAACAGGTTTACTTATCAGCTTTATCGGTGGCTTTACTTTCTTTGCTGCATCTATTATGGCGATTGCCCAGACAGATGGTAAAAAAGTTTTGGCGTTCTCAACCATTTCCAACCTTGGACTTATGGTTGCCTGTGCTGGTGTTGGTACATCAGAAACACTTTGGGCTGGAATCTTCCTTATGATGTTCCATGCTATTTCTAAGTCCCTTCTGTTCCAGAACACAGGTGCAACAGAGAACTCACTTCACAGCCGTGACATCGAAGATATGCATGGACTTATCTATCGTCTTCCAAGACTGGGAGCGTTCATGTTCATCGGTATTGCAGGTATGTTCTTGGCACCATTTGGTATGTTGATTTCAAAATGGTCAGCCCTTAAGGCATCCGTAGATGAAAGCAATATTTTCCTTGTTCTTTTCATCGTATTCGGTAGTGCAACAACAATGTTCTACTGGACAAAATGGATGAGCAAAATCATCTCTTATACAGATACAGAAATTAAAGTAAAAGACATTACCAAAAAAGATGAGTTAATCTCTCTTATGGTACATGCAGTACTTATGATTGCTCTTTGCTTGTTATTCCCAGTACTTTCTGTAATTTATGTAGAACCACTTCTTACAGAAATCTTTGGTGTAGCAATAGCGGTGCTTCCAATGGGTGTATTATTACTCCTTATTGCAATCGTAGTATTTATTTTCCTGGTACCACTTATGGCATTCCGTTTTGCAACAAGCCTTAAGGTAAGACAGAAGCTTTCTTATATGAATGGTATCAACGTTGGTAACAACAAAGAGTTCGTTGACGCTATGGGTGACAATAAACACTTGTTTATGACAAACTGGTATTTCGCTCATACATTAGGACAGCGTAAATTAATGCAGCCATGTATCTGGATTACAACTGCATGGTTAGTAGTTATGTTATGTATTATCGTAGGAGGTGCAGTATAATGATTTATCGTGTTATTGGCATTGTTGCCTTTTTATTCCTTGCACCTTTGGTTGGTGGACTTTTAAGCGGCCTTGACCGTAAAATCTCTGCAAGAATGCAGGGACGTATTGGACCAAGCATCCTGCAGCCATTTTATGACGTAATCAAACTTCTTTCTAAGCAGTTTATCGTTGTAAATACAGCGCAGATTTTCTTGGTAATTTCATTCCTTTTAACAGTTATTTTTACAGGCTGTATGTTCTTCGGCGGAAGTGATATTTTGCTTTGCTTCTTCTTGCTTTCCACAGGAGCAACATTCCTCATTTTCGCAGCTTGTATTACAAACTCACCATACAGCAACCTGGGTGCATCCCGTGAGTTACTTGCGATGATGAGTTACGAACCAGCAGTACTTCTTGCTTGTATTGGTTTTTATCTGTCTACAGGTTCTTTCAATGTGTCAGATATTATTCAGGCAGAGTTACCAGCAATTGTAAAAGCACCAGGCTTTTTCATTGCATTTGTGTTCATCCTTACAATTAAGTTACGTAAATCACCATTCGACCTGAGTGCTTCACACCATCCACATCAGGAATTGGTAAAAGGTATTACCACTGATATGGGTGCAAAAACACTTGCGTTCTATGAAATTGCAGAATGGTATGAACATGTATTTTTGATGGGCTTCGTAGGATTGTTCTTCATCAATAGCAATCCATGGAGTTACCTTGTAGCGGTAATCGCAGTATTGGCAACATACTTCTTGGAAATCTTAATCGACAATACTTCTGCCCGTGTAAAATGGCCAGTAATGCTTAAGTTAGCTTGGGGTGTGACAATACTTGTTGCAGGTGTGAACTTAATCATTTTAATGATTATCTAAACTTAATTGTGATTTAGAAAGGAAGAAAAATGGGAAACGTAAAGAGATCTCCTTGGCTGCTCCACTATGATGGATCCAGCTGTAACGGATGTGATATAGAAGTTTTGGCTTGCCTTACACCAGTGTACGATGCAGAACGTTTTGGTATCATCAACACAGGTGACCCAATGCAGGCAGATATCTTCCTGATTACAGGAGGAATTAATACACAGAACCAGGCAATTGTAAAACAGTTATATGATCAGATGCCAAGACCAAAGGTTGTAGTAGCCGTTGGTGTATGTGCATGTACTGGTGGTGTTTTCAAAGAATGTTACAACATTATCGGTGGTGCTGACACCACAATTCCAGTTGATATCTATGTTCCAGGCTGTGCTGCAAGACCACAGGCTATCATTGATGGTATTGTAAAAGCCATTGCTTTATGGCAGGAAAAAGCAGACAAGATGGACAAAATCCAGAAGGAATTAGATAAACTGGAAAAAGAAGAGAAGAAAGCTGAGAAGAAGGCTAAAAAAGTAGAAGAAGTTATAGAAGAAACTGTAGAAAAAATTGAAGATGCTGTAGAAGCAGCGGAAGAAAAAGTGGAAGCTATTGAAGAAACTGTAGAAGCAGTAGTAGAAAAAATAGAAGCAGTAGTTGAGAAGGCAGAAGGAAAGGAGAACGGCGATGGAAATTAAGAATCCAGGAAATGTACTTGTAGAAATTGAACACGGCACATTGTTGGGACATGTTATGGCTTTTAAAAACCAGGGACTTCGTCTTTCTCAGATTTGCTGTGCTTACTCAGAAGAAAAACTTCACTTAAGTTATTCTTTTGCAAATGATGATACCAATGAATACACAAACCTTCGTCTTGTAATTGATAAAGAGACACCAGTTTGCAGTATTACAGAGTTTTATCCATATGCATTTTTATATGAAAATGAAATGAAAGAATTATTTGGTGTAAACATTCAGATGATTAACCTGGATTACCAGAATAAGTTATATCGTATTAACGAAGAAGCACCATTTATTAAGAAATAGGAGGAAAAAGCGATGGCAAAACAGAGTATTGTACCTTTTGGACCTCAGCATCCAGTTCTCCCAGAACCAATTCACCTTGACTTAGTTCTTGAGGACGAAACAGTTGTTGAAGCAATTCCTTCTATTGGATTTGTACACAGAGGTCTGGAAAGTCTCGTAGAGAAAAAAGACTTTAATGAAATGACATACGTTATTGAACGTACTTGTGGTATCTGTAGTTTTATGCATGGTATGGGTTACTGTGAATCCGTAGAACATATTATGAACGTAGAAGTACCAGACAGAGGTAAATACCTCCGTACAATCTGGGCAGAACTTTCTCGTGTTCACAGCCACTTATTATGGCTTGGACTTCTGGCAGATGGCTTCGGATTCGAAAGCTTATTCTACCAGTGTTGGAGAATGAGAGAAAAAGTTCTTGACGTATTCGAACTTACAACAGGCGGAAGATGTATCTTCTCTGTAAACAAAGTTGGTGGTGTTTTAAAAGACATTAACGACGATATGTTCAAAGTTATGCTTGATGTTGTAAACGGCATCGAAGAAGAATTAAAAGTAATCAAAAAGACATTCCTTTTTGACTATACCGTAGAATCTCGTCTGAAAGGTGTGGGTGTTCTTACAAAAGAGCAGGCTCACAACCTTGGTGCAGCAGGTCCATTTGCACGTGCTTCAGGCATCAAGATGGATATGAGAACTACAGGCTATGCTGCTTATAAGGATCTTGATATGGAAATCGTTACAAGTGAAGTTGGTGACAGCTTTGCACGTTGTGAAGTTCGTATCGGTGAAATCTTCCAGGCGATTGACCTGATTCGTCAGTGTATCGCTAAGATTCCAGCAGGTGAAATCTCTACTATCGTAAAAGGAAATCCAAACGGTGAGTACTTCATGAGATTAGAGCAGCCTCGTGGTGAAGCTGTATACTATAGCAAAGCAAACGGAAGCAAATTCTTAGAGCGAATGAGAGTTAGAACTCCTACCTTTGCTAATATCCCAGGTCTCTTAGAGACATTAAAGGGAGCAGATTTTGCAGACGTTCCATTATTAATCCTTACAATTGATCCATGTATCAGTTGTACAGAACGCTAGGAAAGGGAGGTTTTGTTGTATGGCACTTATGAATTTTAAAAGTACAGTCTTAAAGAACCTCTTTTCTAAGCCTGTAACAAGAAACTATCCTGCTGAACCAGCAGTATATCCAGAAAGAAGCCGCGGACACGTAGAAATCACCATCGAAGATTGTATTCTTTGTGGCCTTTGCGCTATGAACTGTCCTTCTCGCGCAATCAAAGTTGACCGCGCAGGAAGCACCTGGTCTATCGATCGTTTCGATTGTATCCAGTGTGGTTATTGTACAGAAAAATGTCCTAAGAAATGTCTTCACATTGTACCTGGCTACCAGGAACCAATGGCTGAAAAGGCAGTGGCTACCTATGACAAACCAGTAGAAGCTAAGAAGTATCCTAAGATGGATGCTGACAATTGTGTATACTGTACATTATGTGCAAAGAAATGCCCTAAGGAAGCAATTACTGTGGACAGAGCCTCTAAGACATGGGAATTAAATAAGGATGTTTGTGTAAGCTGTGGCCTTTGTGAAAGCAGCTGTCCTAAGAAAGCAATTTCTATGCAGGCAGAAGCGTAATGAGTTTTCGGTGAAAACTTTAGTTTGGAGAATGTTATGAATTTTTGCCCACACTTAAATCTTTGGGATTTGGGTGTGGGTATTTTTTTTGATATGTGTTAGAATTAGGTATAGGCTAGAGATTGGGCTGGTTGGTACCTAATTATAGCAAAGGGGGGATAGAATTTATGAACAGTAAGGTGTTTGTGCTTTTGAAATGTGTGGTTATTGCAAGCATGGGATTATTTATATTTTGTTTCTTTAACTGTATAAAATCCTATCCGGAATTTGAAGTGGAATACAGTGAGTTACATTATGAGGAACTTACATTTGAGAAATACGATGAAAAACCTGCGGGAAAGAGTGGGTATAGTTATGAAATATATTTCCGAGAATACGAAGAACCTTTTCGGGTAAATAATATTACCCAGAAAAAAATGGATAAGAATGCGTTGAAGGCGTTACAAACAAATACGGTTATAAAAGTGTATTTCAGGCCAAGTACAAACAAAAAATATACATATGATATTTGCGAAATGAAATCTGATATGTCAGTGCTTTTAAGTTTGGCAGATTATATTGAAACAAATCAGAGAAATCAAATTGTTGGTATGATTTGTTTGCCTATTTTGATAGTCTTTTGCGTGGTATTGATTGTTGTGTTTACACGTTTGCAAGAGTTAGCGCGTAAAGGTAGAGTAGGAGACGTAAAACTGGAACATCGTATTTGTGGAAATTTAATCCAAGTGTGTAATTCTCTAGAATTGTGTTCGCTTGTGATTAACAATAGGATAGTTGACAAATATGAATGGATAGTTGCGACTAGGTTTTGTTTGAAGGGAACAGTGTATTGCGAGGGGAGAGAAGTCACGGTAGAAGCAAAAATGGGCTTCGTTAATATGCGCCTCTATTGTGATGGAAAATTAGTTGGAACTAAATTTATGGGACTAGGCTGATGGTTTTTTATGAGGGATAACTTAGAATTTAGAAAATAGTGAGGAGTAAAAACACATGCACGAATATCATGGTGCGGTACAGATGATTGAGCATGCTCAGGATTTGTGTCGTGAACGTGGACATAATAAAGTGAATAAATTACAGCTTTTGATTGGTGAAGCATCAGGATATACCTTTGAAGTTGTGAAAGAATATTTTGATGAGGCTGCAATCGGGACAGTATGCGAGGGAGCGGAACTGACAGTTCGAAAAACAGACGTGATGCTTCGTTGTCCAAAATGCAATGAGCTTTTTCCAAAGAGAATCCTGATGTATGATTGTCCAATCTGTGGCACTCCAGGAAATCCAACGGATGCTGGTAAGGAAATGACCATTGATTTTATGGAATCTGAGTGGGTGGAGGCCATAGGAGATGTGCTGTCGAGAAAAGCCATTGATAAAGCGGATGTCATTGCATTTTTTGATGAGATTGCATCTGGATGGGATGAGGCACAGATTCGAGAGGAAGATAAGATTACAGCGATTCTAGATGCAGCAGGTGTTGTCGCCGGAGTGAAGGTTCTGGATGTGGCTTGTGGTACGGGGGTGTTGGTTCCGGATTATGTGGAACGCAAGGTGGCTTCTGTGACAGGAGTGGACATTTCGGAAGAGATGATTAAGATTGCGAAGGACAAATTCCTTAGTGAAGATTCCGATGAAAAAAAGGCTAGCATGGGATGTGATGCAGGAAAAGATGCTTCTTGTGTAAAAAAATATACAAAGATAGAATTTCTCTGTGCAGACGTGGAAGAAGCAAATCTACCATCCGATTATGACGTGTGTATGGTATATAATGCCTTTCCACACTTTCCAAATCCAGCAAAATTGATTGAAGTATTGGCTTCTCGCTTGAAACAGGGTGGTCGACTTACCATTGCTCATAGTATGAGCCGAAAGCAGTTGGATTCCCATCATGCAGGTCCTGCAGCAAAAGTATCCAATGGACTTATGAGTGAAGATGATTTGGCTTTATTATTTGGGGCGTATTTTGATGTGGATGTGAAAGTGTCTACGGACCAGATGTATATTGTGTCTGGAGTGAAAGTGAGATAAAAGAAGTTTTGCCAAAGACTTAACTCTCCCGAGATTCAGCCGATATAGGTAATATAGGGGAAATATTGTTTCATTATGCCAAGGAGGGCTATATATGAATACAACAGGAATCAAGGAAGAGATTAAAAATAAATATGATTTTTCGCAGAATTATGTGAAATTGTCAGGAGTGGAATCCGGGGGAAGTGTGGTTCCAGATGCAGATGCTGCAGAGGGAGTTGAGCTAGAATTGTCAGAAGCTGGGCTGCAGAAGTTAGCAGAAGAGCAGAAGAATTCCAACAATCAGAAATATTCTCAGTCCCAGATGAAGATGTTCCAGGAAGAAATGGAAAGAATGCGTGAAAGCAATGAGAAGGCTGCAGAGCATACGAATGATATGTCAAAGATCATGACGATTTTCCGCAGGATTGCCAATGGCGATATTGTGCCTCCAAAGGATGAGAATAAACTGATGGAACACAGTATGGAGATGTATCAGGCTGCGAAAAATCTTGGTTCCATGAAGCAGAACGAGGATAGGAAAAAGTATAAATCTGTGGATGAAGAGGATGAAGAGAAAAGCGGAGCGATCTCAAAAGAAGAGGCCATCCGTGCATTGACAGATAGCCGTTCGGGTGTGAATATTGATATTAAAATTGCAGATTCAGAGTAAACAAAACGCAAGGGATTTATTTTCCCTTGCGTTTTTTCTTTATAGTTATAAAAATAAGAATTGGTAAAAATAACCAAGTTCCAAGTGTTAGTAATCCAGCTATGGTAAAGAGGCCGGTGTTCATAAATATTCCGCGCGGAAATGTGAAGATGAACATAAATATTTCAACTGCCCAGGCAATTTTGAGCCCGGGATTCTTTTTGGCTATTAGACAAACGATACTACAGAGTATGGAAGATACCCCAAGAAATGCCAATATACCATCTGCAGGGACAAGAAATTCTAATAGTATACATAGAATGCCGGTCACCAAAAGGATAAAGCCTACAGTTCGCTGTGTGCTGGAAGTGTTGGTGTTTTCCACAGGCGTTTGTACGTAGATTACTTGTGGAGGAGGGCACCCATCACTACATAAGTTAGAATTGGTGTTCTGCTCGGCATCTGGACCACCTTCAGCATCTCCTTTTACCAGTTCATCTAATGTGATTTGAAACAGTTCGCTCATAGCAATCAGTTTTTCTAAGTCTGGTATGCTTGCACCTGTTTCCCATTTGGAAACGGATTGGCGCGATACGTTTAGTTTTTCTGCAAGGTCACCCTGAGACATATTGTGGTTTGTTCGAAGAGTGATAATTTTTTCAGCTAAATTCATTTTCAAAGTCTCCTTATTCCATTGGTTCTTGCAAGAACATTTTATGGGATTATGTTAGCAAATGTAAAAGCAAATGTCTACCAAGTGGACTTGGAAATTTTAGCAACTAACGGTTGCAAGGCGATTATAAAAAGAAAATGGAATGTTATTTTAGAAATAATACTTGACAAATCATACGGATGGGCTTATATATTAGATTGTGGATATTATTTTGAAAATAATATCGCCAAAATTAATTGTAAAAAAGTTTGATGAATTAAGGGGGAAGAATATGAACGATCCAAAACATGCAGCAGTAAACAAAGCGTTAGGATTTCCAACTATGGAAAAATTTGAGGCTGATTTAGTTAATTTAATGAATCAGCCAGATGCGGAAGGAAGCAGTTCTATTATTATTGCGCTGACAGATTGCGATAAGTTTATGCGTGTTAATACAGAGTTTGGAAGAGAGTGCGGAGACAAGGTATTGATTGATACTGGTAAATATCTGCAGTCTAAACTTGTGCCAGGTGCTACCATTTATCGTATTGCCGGAGATGAATTTGGCTTTATCTTCAATGGGGATATGGAAAAAGAAGATGTGTTTTTATTTTTAGAAGAAGTGAGACGTGGCTATGACATCAAACTGCCAAACGGGGAACCTCTTACGATTTCCATCGGTATTGCAACCGCTTTTGAAGATGCTACCAGAGTACAGGAATTGATTCGTAAGGCAGAGAGCGCGCTGTTCCGCGCAAAAGTCAATGGCTCCAATAAGGTTGCTCTTGCAAGAGAGGAGAAGATGATTCCAAAGACATCGCACTATACCAATGACCAGTTAAAGAGCCTGACCAAGCTTTCGAAGCGAGAAGGTGTAGGGGAAGCGATTTTGCTTCGAGAAGCGTTAGATATGCTGTTAAAAAAATATGACATTTAAAGAAAATAAACCCTACGTCTTTATTTTAGCAGGATTAATGTCGATATAAAGTATATATGAATTGCAGGGAGCGAATTATGTGAAGGATCACGGAGATTTTACATAATTCGCTTTTTAATTATAGAAAAATAAAGATGAGGTAGTTATGCCAAAGATAGCAACAATGGCGGACAAATATAACCTCGATATTACCATAAGTTTGGACTTTTTACCGGAAGAGTATGACTATAATCTGATTCTTGTGGATCGGTGTCAACGACTACTAGGGGTGGGGAAGAGAAACGAAACTGGCGGGAAGAGTCTTACGATTCCAAGCTGGTGCATGAAGGATGGATTTTATACCCTGAAGGTGCAGACGTTAGATGGAAATGCAGTGGTATCGGAGGAGTGCTATGATTTGTCTTTTCGGGAAAATACATTACATATGGAATTTTTGCGGATGCAGCAGACATTGGGAATGCCAAGCGGGATGAGTTTTAATTATTCGCTTCGTAGGAAACTGTTGGAAAAGCAAAGGTTGAATCTGCATCAGGAAGTGTCTACATATGAGAGACGGAGGGGTTCACCGGAGAGAAAAGTGTCTGCGTGGGAAAGACAGAAATACGAGGAGAAGTATATGGAACAAATGGATGCCATCTACTGTGATGGACAGGACTTCTACGCATAGTGGAAGTTATTCATAGTGGAAACTCTATATAGTGAAGTTTGACCATGGAAGTGTAATAATGAGGGAACTAAAAAACCCTTAGACGGATAGATGCATGAGCATCAGAATCTGTCTAAGGTTTTTTTGTGTTTTTGTTATATTTATAAGTATATTAGTCGAATAATAAATGATCCACAGGTAAGTAAGTTGGAATGCCCTGCTCGTAGGTCACTGGCATTTCTCCCTGAATCAATGGTTTTAGGTAAGTGATAATCTCGTCGGTTAAGTCATTGCCCCTTGTTGTAATGAATTCAAGAGGAACATCCTTTGCTTTGTTGGCAACTTCGCATACCGGAACACAACCATATTCTACAGCATATGGAGTATCATTGATGCGGTTGATGGTAAGCATCACAGCTGTTTTACCAGCTTCCGCGAAATCTACAGCGTGTTCACCTAACTGGAAGGATTCCTCCAAGTCGGTTTTTGATGCCAGATGGGAAGCGCAACGCTGGAGAACATTTAACTCAATGGAACGAACCTTAATATTTAAATGTTGATTTAAGAAATATTCCAATGTCTTGCCAGCGCCAGATAACTGGCTATGGCCGAAAGTGTCTACCGTCTTTGTGGAAGCACTAATGTAGTTGCCATCCTTGTCACGAATGCCTTCAGATACTGCTACAATGACATTGTGCTGTTTGGTCAGCAATTCTTTGACATCTTCTAAGAATTCATTCAAGTCAAAGGCGCGTTCAGGAAAGTAGATAAGATGTGGTGCTGTACTGTAGCCGTTTCTTGCAAGTACACTGGCTGCAGTTAGCCAACCGGAATCACGTCCCATAATTTCGATGATGGTAACGCTTTTTACCTTGTATATATAGGAATCGTGTGCAATCTCAAGGCAACTGGATGCTACGTATTTTGCGGCAGAACCAAAGCCTGGGGTATGGTCGGTCACACATAAATCGTTATCAATAGTTTTTGGTATGCCGATGATGCGGACAGAGCTTCCGATTTGCTGAGCGTAAGCTGCAAGTTTGTCTACTGTGTCCATGGAGTCATTACCACCAATATAGAAGAAGGCTTCGATTTCCTTATCCTGGAAAAAGGCAAAAATCTGCTGGTAGACAGATGCATCTTCATTGTAATTAGGTAATTTATATCGACAAGAACCAAGATGCATGGCTGGAGTTAAAATTAGTTGATCCAGCATAGTTGGATTCTTAGAAAAAATCTTAGAAAGGTTTAACAAGCGATTATCCAGAATTCCGGTAATTCCATTTAAAGCACCATAGAGTGTGTCGTACTCGTTGGAGTTGATAACGCCGGAGATGACTCCTGCGAGACTGGCATTAATGGCAGCAGTAGGACCGCCGGATTGTGCTACGATACAATTTTTCATAGTTGATTCTCCCTTAAGTAAAACTATCAATGAAAGGATACCTTTTCTACGGGAATGGCGCAAGTACATTATTTATAGGAAAAATCTTAAGTTTTTGGCGAAAATGCCGATATTTATAATATAAAATAGAAAATGTGTTGAAGAAGTGTATAGGAGCACAGCTACAGGATGGCGGAAAGGAGGAACAAGGATGTTGCAAAGTATTCAATATAGTGGCGGAGTGCCTACTTATATCTATTCAAACAACGCTGCAAGTGCAAGCAATGGTTTTTTCCATGTGTATGCAAGTCAGATGGCAGGACATGACCCTCAGCGAAAGAAAGAGGAAGTGAAGTCTACGGCGAAAAAGCGTGAGAAGACCAACGAAGAGAAGGAAAAATACCTTCGGGATTCATATGAAAGAGGATATAGGGAACAGGAGTTATTAAGATGGAATTAGTGAGTGGTATGTAGAACACCTCAGTATGCGAATGGGCAGGCTGAGGTGTTTTTGTATTTGACCATATTTGGTAACATTCTACTGCCAATCGGTTGAAAAAATTGCTACCCAAACATACCATAAAATCGTACAATAGATTTATGACTAGAAGGAGAGACGCCTATGTATGAAATTGACAGAGAGAAGTTTGGAGAGTTTTTAGCAGAGCTTCGTAAGGAAAAAGGGATTAAACAGAAAGAACTGGCAGAGAAACTTTACGTATCGGATAAAGCAGTGAGCAAGTGGGAGACAGGACACAGCATTCCTGATGTGAGCCTTTTAGTGCCATTGGCGGAAGTTTTGGGAGTTACGGTGACGGAACTTTTAGAATGTAAAAGGATGGATGCG
This sequence comes from Lachnospiraceae bacterium, assembly GCA_015057035.1. Lineage (GTDB taxonomy): Bacteria > Bacillota > Clostridia > Lachnospirales > Lachnospiraceae > Roseburia. Next base: position 55,721 of record SVFC01000002.1, read on the forward strand.
CCAGAAAGTATGGATGCAAGTCGTGCAGATGACCTGGTGAAAACAGTCATCGAATTGTCAGAGGAAGAACGCTCCAGAAAACGCAAGGGAAATATGCTGATTTACCTGATATGCGTATTCGTAGCATGTGTGGAAATGTATTGCCTCTATCGATTAAGCGAGATTTGGGATTTTTTCCTAGTACCATTATTGCCTGTCGTTGGGCTTAGTATTTTGTTCGGAGCGTATATCTGGTTGTTTATTAAAGAAAAACTTCCGTCTTATTATGATGAAAATAAAATCAATGTGTACGTGGATGGCGTGTTGCATATAAATATGCCAGGGGTATGCTTTAATAACAACAACTGGCCATATATTGTGCGAGCACTTCGTATGTGGTCAGCCAGTGGGATGGTTGTTTTTCCAATGATATATGTGTTACTGGAAAAAGTTATAGGTTACGATATACCAGGCGTTTTGTTGGTAGTGTTGTTGACATTTTTTCTGGGTGGATTATTTGTTCCGATTTATGTGTTAGGCAGAAAACATCAATATGGTGATAAGCCAGCTCCAAGGGTGAAAGCTGCACCTCAGAAAAGCATTTTTGTGCTAGTTGTCATTGCAGTTGTTATGGGGCTTGCAATGTGGGGACTCCTTGGTGGAGTAGGGACGATTAGTTCTGGAACTCGTGTGATGTATGTGTCAAACGAGGGAAGAAGCCATTGGTCTGCAAGCTACCAGTATTTTAATGGTTTTATACAGCGTAACCTATGGGTGGCAGAAAATGAGGATGGTTTTGACGTTGTGATTACTTCTGAAGAAGGTAGTATGGATGTTGAGGTTAGGGACGAGAATGGCAATGTGATTTTTGCACAGGAAAATATCCAAACAGGTACTTATGAGATAAAAGCAACGGGTAAAGTTGTGGTAAGAATAGACTGCGAAAAGCATAGGGGAAGCTTTGATATTCGTTGACGAAGTGGTCGATGGAGGGTATAATTTTAAAGAACAAAAACTAAAGGTTTGATTGTTAGAGAGCTTATACCTATGGGAATTCAGACACGAAAAATCACAGTGTCAGGTCTGGTGCAGGGAATTGGTTTTCGTCCCTTTGTAGCAGAGCTGGCAGAAGAACTACAATTAGCAGGACAAGTGAAGAATTTGGGTGGTGTAGTAGAAATCAACATCCAAGGAAATAAGCAGGCGGTGGATACTTTTATTCATCGCCTGAATTTGGTGTCTGAAAATGGAGAATTGCCTGGATGCAGGATAGATAGTTTGGAAGTAGAAGATGTGAGTGAATACGACGACAGTCAGATGCACGAATTCGAGCGGTTTCAAATAGTAGAAAGTGGTAGCACTCGTGAACTACGACGTTTTCTTCCAGTGGACTTGCCTACCTGTGACCGATGTGTGGCAGAGATGCATGACCCTAAGAATAGAAGATATCGTTATCCATTCATTAGTTGCACGGCTTGTGGACCAAGATTTTCTATTCAGAAAGCGGTGCCTTATGACCGTGAGACAATTACGATGGATGAATTTCAGATGTGTGATGCGTGTTATGAAGAATATACGCAAAAAGGAAACATTCGTCGTCATGCCCAGACCATTGCGTGTCAGGAGTGTGGACCGGAATTAAAGTATGTAGCGTGTGCTGATGCAGAGAAAGTGACTGTGGAGCAGAAAATCACAGGTGAGGCTTCTAAAATTTTGACAGAGATTACAAATCAGCATCAAGCGATTGCCCAGGCGATTACCGATTTAAAGAATGGCAAGATCGGCGCAATCAAAGACATTGGAGGTTTTCATTTTGCATTTTCTCCAATGAACTCAGATGCGGCTATGAGATTGCGAGATTTTAAGAATCGTGATAAAAAACCTTTTGCGGTTATGTTCTTAAATGTAGATTTAATAAAAGAATATTGCGAGGTTTTGGAGGAAGAACAGCAGTTACTTGAGTCTTCTGCGAGACCGATTGTGTTATTGAAAAAGAAAAAGGATTTTGTTCCAGAGATTTGTGGGGAAAGCGATCGTATCGGAGCGTTGCTTCCTTGTAATCCTTTACAGATTTTGCTGTTGGAGGAAACAGGACCGTTGGTTATGACCAGTGGAAATCGTGGTGGCGAGCCAATCATTATCTCCGATGAAGAGATGATAAAGCACTTGGGCAATGGAATAGATTTTATGTTAACCCATAATCGTGAGATTTTGACTTCGCTGGATGATTCCATTTATCAGGTGGTGGTTCAAGGCGCGGATATAGGTGGAGATTTGGAGAAATCATATGATGCAAAGGAAAAAAGTTCGTACATCCAACTTCTGCGTCGCGCCAGAGGTCTTGTTCCAGAACCAATTGTGATGAAGCGTTCTTTGTCAAAGGATGTTTTTGCAGCAGGTGGAGATTTGAAGGCATCCTTTGCTTTTGGAAGAGATGAACTTGTATATTTGAGTCAGTACTTTGGAGATTTGGATGATGTGCGTTGTATGGAGAGCCGTCGACAAGGAAAGGTACGTATGGAACAACTGTTAGATATTCATCCAGAGCGCAGTGTTTGTGACATGCATCCAGGATATGTATCTGTGCAGGAAGCTTTGACGGAAGTGCAACGGGAAAAGGTGCATGAGGGATTGCATCAGATTCAGCATCATCATGCTCATGTGGCATCTGTAATTGCAGAACATGGATTAGAAGGAAAGATTCTAGGCATTGCCTGCGATGGTACAGGATACGGTACGGATGGAACCATTTGGGGAAGTGAATTCCTGTTATGCGAAGAAGAAAAAATGACAAGACTGGGGCATTTTTCTGCGGTAAAATTGTTGGGTGGAGATGCGTCAGCGAAACAGGCGGATCTGACATTGTTCTGCTATATGCTTGAGGCAAGAGAACGCAATTTGGAAGTTGAGGCATATTTTGAGAAGCTTGTAAAAATGGGAGCCCATGAAACGGATTCTAGTGTGACTAGTAAGAGTATGCCACAAAATTATATGCTCCAGGAAGCTGCTTGGAAGCAGAATATCAATACGGTATATTCTTCCTCAATGGGGCGTCTATTTGATGCGACAGCCGCACTTTTAGATATCTGTCATTACAATTCCTATGAAGGGGAATGTGCAATTAAACTGGAACAGGCTGCTCATCAGGGAAAAATCGCTTATGAAAATGAGCACTTTGCCCATAATTCTGAGGAAAACATAGACAATATTCTACATGTGGAATGCGTGAAAATAGATGGTATCTGGCAAGCAAATGGTGTAAAATTGCTTGTGGATATGTATCACCTAAGAGAGAAATATTCCAAAGAAGTTTTGGCATATGCCTTTCATCAGGCGGTTGCAACTGCTATTGTAGAATTGGCGGAGAAAATTTGTAAAGAACAGAGTTTATCAGGAAAGGCTGTAAACCAGGTTGCGCTGAGTGGTGGCACTTTCTTAAATCGTATTTTAACTTCTGCGATTGTGCGCCGATTGCAAGAAATGGGCAAGGACGTATACCTTAACGAAAAAGTTCCATGTGGCGATGGAGGAATTGCTTTGGGACAGATGTATTTAGCGACATTTGAGAAATAAGTGTAAATGTGGAAATATAGATAGAAAGCTGAGGATAAAAATATGTGTGTAGCTTTACCAGGCAAAGTAATTGAAGTAAATGATAGAGATGCAGTTGTTGATTTTAACGGCAATCAGGTGACTGCAAGAGCTGGCCTTGTAGACGTAAAAGTGGGCGACTATGTGCTTGTACATGCGGGCTGTGTTATTCAGAAAGTAACCCAACAGGATGCGGCGGATTTGACAGAACTGATGAATGATGTGAAAGCATTCGACTAAGTTGATGTATGGCTGGGTATGTGTGAAAAGCAAAATTAAGATGCAAGAAAGTGAGAACTGGGAAGATGGAAAAGAGAACTCTTGCAGAAATGCGCGATTTTCTGGCGAATTATAGTGGTGAAAAACTTCATATTATGGAGGTGTGTGGAAGTCACACCGCAGCCATTTCCAAAAATGGAATTCGTGGTCTTTTATCTCCACAGATTCAGCTGATTTCTGGTCCTGGTTGTCCGGTTTGTGTAACACCTACAGCTTATGTGGACAAACTTGTAGAACTGGCACTGACTCCAAATACCTGCGTGGTAACTTTTGGAGATATGCTTCGTGTCCCAGGCAGCAAATATTGCCTTAGTGAAGTTTCAGGTCAGGGTGGCCGCGCTGTAATGGTGTATTCACCAATGGACATTTTTGCTATGGCAGAAAAAGAGCCAGACACAACCTTCGTTTTTGCTGCGGTAGGGTTCGAAACCACCACACCAGTCTATGCACTTTTGCTAGAAGAGATTATCGAAAAAAATATAGAAAACGTAAAACTTTTAACTGCTTTAAAAACCATGCCGGGAGTCATTGAATATCTCTGCGAGCATGGTGCTTCCATTCAGGGGTATCTTGCACCAGGACATGTGGCGGCGGTAACAGGAAGTAAGTTGTTTGCTCCTTTGGCTGAAAAGTATGGAATCCCTTTTGTGGTATCTGGTTTTGAAGGAGAAGAGATATTAGAGGCTCTGTGTGAGCTAGTTGAGACTGCAGGTGCAAAATCGAAATGTGAGAAAACTTGTGAACTGAAGATTGATGCAAATGTGGATGTGCAGATCAGTGGTTCTGAGTCAAAAAAACTTGTACGAAACTGCTATCCATCGGTTGTTTCAGAGGAAGGAAACTTGAAAGCACAGCAGTTGGTGTCAAAGTACTTTATTCCTTCGGATGCTGCATGGCGTGGCATGGGAATTATTCCGGGGACAGGTATGGAACTGCGTCCGGAATATGCAAAATATGATGCAGGAAGCCAGGGGCTGAATGAAGATAACAAGCGTAATAAGGCTTGCTGCTGCGACCAGATTCTGATGGGTAAGATGCAACCACAGCAGTGTCCGCTTTTTGGAAAGGTATGTAAGCCGTTGACTCCTCAGGGAGCATGTATGGTTTCAACGGAGGGCAGCTGTCATTCGGCATATGTTACGATGTAAAGGTTGGAAGACGGGGCATTTTGTGAACTTAGAGATGATATGAAATGCCTCAAAAGAGAAATTTAATAATCTAGACAGATAGGTTTAGAAAGTGAGATACAATATGGAAGAAAGAATTAGTATGGTTCACGGTAGCGGTGGTGCTGCAACCAGTGAACTCATTGGAGCAATATTTGCAAAGGAATTTGCAAGCGATACATTAGACAAAATGGAAGATAGCGCTGTGGTAGAAGGTGCAGGCAGAATTGCAATGACAACAGATAGTTTTGTTGTTACGCCTGTAACTTTTCCAGGAGGAGACATTGGTCGTCTGTGCATTTGCGGAACAGTGAACGACCTTCTGATGCGAGGTGCGAAACCAAAATACATCACCTGTGGATTTATTTTACAGGAAGGATTAGAAGTGTCTGTGCTTCAGGAAATCGTACATTCTATGGCGGAATGTGCCCGTGAAGCAGGGGTGGAAATCGTTGCAGGCGATACCAAAGTTGTCAGCGGAAATGGGGAACTTTTCATTAACACTGCAGGTGTGGGATTTGTTCCGGAAGATAGAGAAGTTTCAGCAGAGAGAGTTTGTGTTGGGGATGCCGTGATTGTGTCAGGCAACATTGGTGACCATCACGCAGCCATTCTTGGAACCCGTATGGGAATTGTTAACGACATTAAGAGTGATAATGCACCACTTGGAGAAATTGTGGAAGCATTATTTGAAGCAGGAATTGACGTTCACACCATGCGTGATATTACCCGTGGTGGGCTTGCTACCGTTCTGAAAGAACTGGCGGTTGGTTCCAAGACAACGATTGAACTTCAGGAAGAAAAACTTCCAGTAACTCCGCAGGTAAAAGACTTCTGCGGACTTCTTGGACTGGACCCACTTTATATGGGAAATGAAGGTAAGCTGGTTGCTTTAGTTCCAGCTGATCAGGCAGAAGCTGCGGTAGCGGCAATCCGCGGTGCAAAATACGGACAGGATGCCTGTGTTGTAGGATATGTTGGAGAATTGGAAGCAGGTTCTTCTACAGGAAAATTACATCTTAGAACTCGTATCGGTGGGCTTCGTAATCTGGAAGTCTTGCAAGGCGAGGGATTGCCTAGAATTTGTTAAACTATTTAGAAAACAGGGTGTTTTCTAAATAGATTAACCACTTTTTGAAATTGAAAACAGGGGTGTATAGAGAAGTTTTTCTTTATACACCCCTGTTTTTGCCTAATTTATAGTTTTTTTATGAGAAATGAGGTGAGATTGGGTATGAGAAAAGAAATTTTTTGTGACACCCATGTTTTTAGTGAAAATTCGGGTGTATATGTTCTGAAGTGAATCTACACCCTATTGTTCCTCTAATGAGGTAACATCTTAAGCTTTTTTAAAAGACAAACGGGTATAGAAGCGAATGCGTCGTTTTACACCCGGTTTTTTAGGGGAGCGATTCGGTGAGGGAGTGCAAGAGTAAATTCCAGTTTTTCTATTTGAAGATGGAATTTTATTTTCTTATGTTACGATTTTTACATTACGTTTCATATTATGTTCGCATTGCGGTCACATTACGTTGTATACGTGCAGAAAATATATAAATGGAAATAAAATGGATAGCAAATGGATAGATGATAAGAAAAACAAATGGAAAATATATAAAATATGGATAGAAAATGGTTGATAATGCAACCGAGAGGTGGTACAATGTGGATACGTAGAAATGTAGTATTGCATGAATACATAATCACAAGGAGGCTGCAGTTATGACAATAGAAGAGATGATTGAACAGAAGAATGAATTGGGATATTCCTATGAACAGATTGCAGAATTGTCAGGAGTTCCTTTAAGTACTGTGCAGAAGGTACTGGGAGGCATTACGAAGGCTCCTCGTTATGAGACGAAGCTCGCTTTAGGAAAGGTGTTGCAGCCGAAGGAAGCATTACGTGTTTCGGAGACAGCGCATGCTTATGGAGCAAAACGACAGGGAGAATACACGACAGAGGATTATTATGAACTTCCAGATGAGATACGTGCGGAGCTGATAGATGGAGTGCTATATGATATGGCTGCACCGACGTTCGTACATCAGGTAATTATCGGACAGATATATAGTCGTCTGTCGAATTATGTGATGAAGAAAGCGGGTAAATGCATTCCTGTGATGTCACCATTGGACGTACAGTTGAACTGTGATAACAGAACTATAGTTCAGCCTGATGTAATTGTAATATGTGACCGAGGCAAGATATTAAAAAGAGGATTGTATGGAGCGCCAGACCTTGTAATTGAAGTTCTTTCTCCATCTACCAAGCAAAAGGATCGTGGAATCAAACTTAATAAGTATATGGAGGCGGGGGTTCGCGAGTACTGGATTATAGATCCAGACAAGAAACATATTACCGTCTATACTCCAAGTGAGGAATGGGGTTGTGAGATTGAGATGTATACGTTTGAGATGAAGGTGCCAGTGGCAATTTTTGATAATGAATGTGTCATTGATTTTAAAGAGATTTATGAATATATGGAATTTATGTATGAAAGGACATAATTTTAATGGAATACTACTGAAAAAGTTCTCAAATACGCCTGATTTTTCCATAGAATGTCTTTTGACATATACAGCATCTTATTGTAGAATTATCTTGGTATATTTTGAGTTATCAAATCTGCAATTTCTGCAAGATTTGGTTATAGCTTATGGATACAAAAGAGGGAAGAGTTTTTACTAAAATCTAGGAGGGTATTTTTATGGCATATCATGTGCTTGATGAAGCGAATCGTTGTTTGAATTGCGGAAAACCAATGTGTATGGAAGGATGTCCTATCCACACACCAATTCCAAAGGTTATTTCTTTGCTGAAGGAAGGTAAGATTGATGAAGCTGGCTGGATGTTATTTGAGAACAATCCACTGACAACGGTATGTAGTCTTGTTTGTAACCATGAGAACCAGTGTGAGGGACATTGTGTGCTCGGAAGAAAAGGCAGTCCTGTACATTTTTCCGCCATTGAGAATTATATTTCAAGTACCTATAGCTCCAAGATGACCAAAGGCCCAGCAGAGTCCAATGGCATGAGAGTTGCGATTGTGGGTTCTGGACCAGCAGGTCTGACTATTGCGGTTTTACTTGCAAGAAAAGGCTATCAGGTAACTATTTTTGAAGGAAAAGATAAAATTGGTGGTGTACTTCGATATGGAATTCCAGAATTCCGTCTTCCAAAGAGCATAATCGATGACTTTGAATACCGCCATTTAGTTTTAAAGGATATTAAGGTTCGTCCAAATACCAGTATTGGTGCGGCCATTACTATTGAGGATTTGTTCCGTGATGGTTACAAAGCAGTATTCGTAGGTACGGGTGTATGGCGTCCAAATACATTGAAAATCAAAGGGGAAACCTTGGGACACGTTCACTATGGTATTAATTACCTCTATAGTCCAGATAGTTTCCATCTTGGAGATCACGTAATCGTAATCGGTGCAGGTAATGCGGCTATGGACGTGGCACGTACTGCACTTCGACATGGTGTACGCAAGTTAGAATGTTTCTCTGTAACTCCAACTGTTGCAGCAAGTAAGCATGAATTCGAGTACGCAGAGTTAGAAGGTGTAGAATTCCATTATTGTAAGATGCCAGTGGAAATCACAGATGATGGTGTGATTTTCGTTGATGCAGTGGAAAATGAAGAAGGCAGAATGGTTCCAGTAGAAGGTACAGAGACACTTTATCCAGCAGATAGCGTTATCGTTTCTATCAGCCAGGGACCTGCAAATAAACTTATGAATACAACCAAGGGATTAAAGGCAAATGACCGTGGACTGATTGCGACAGACGAACAGGGTCATACTTCAATTCCAGGTGTCTTTGCAAGTGGTGACGTTGTAAAAGGCGCTAGAACAGTTGTAGAAGCAGTGAAGTATTCTAAAATTGTAGCAGAAGCGATGGATGCGTATATGCAGAGCTTGACGGAATAGGATGTGAAACAGTATGTCTGGTTGTGAGAGGTTTGCGTCAGATATAGATGTTGAAAATAAGTGTGGATAGGAGAATCATATTTATGACAAAACAGTGGACATTGATTAAAGGCGGCAGAGTCTTAAACCCAGCCACCAACATGGACCAGATTGCCGATGTGTTAATTGAAGATGACAGGGTTGTGGCAATTGAAGCAAATCTGGAAGATAAGAATTACGCTGCAGATAAGGCAGATAAAGTTATCGATGCCAATGGTTTATGGGTAATGCCAGGATTTATCGATTTACATGTCCATTTTCGTGATCCAGGATTAACTCACAAGGAAGATATCCTAACAGGAATGGCAGCAGCGGCTCGTGGTGGTTACACAACGGTTTTGGCGATGCCAAATACCAAGCCAACTGCTGATTGTGCAGAAGTGATAGAATATGTTCACAACAAAGCAAAAGAAGGAAACTGCATCAACGTATATCAGGTAGGTGCAGTAACTAAGGGACAGGCTGGTGTGGAATTGGCTGACATTGAAGATATGGTTCGTGTAGGATGTCCTGCAATTAGTGAAGACGGCAAGTCGGTTATGAACTCTAACCTGTACAGAGATGCCATGAAGATTGCTGCCAAGGAAGATATTGTGGTTCTGGCCCATTGTGAAGATATTAACCTTGTGAATGGTGGTGTGGTGAATATGGACGCTACAACCCAAGCGATGGGACTTCCGGGCATCAGCAATGCAGTAGAAGATGTGATTACTGCAAGAGACATTCTCCTGGCAAAAGAAACTGGTGCAAGACTTCATTTGTGTCATTGCTCAACAGCAGATTCTGTAAAAATGGTTGCAGAAGCGAAAAAGGAAGGACTTCCAGTAACAGCAGAGGTTTGTCCACATCATTTTGTTTTAACATCAGAAGATATTACAGACAGTACAGATACCAATTTCAAGATGAATCCACCACTGCGTACCAGGGTAGACGTGGAAGCATTGAAGCAAGGCTTGAAAGACGGCATTATGGAAGTAATTTCTACAGACCATGCGCCACATTCTGAGGAAGAGAAAAGTAACTCTATGCAGAAGGCTCCATTCGGTATCGTTGGCAGTGAAACCGCGGCTTGTCTTACTTATTCAGAGTTGGTACTTGGTGGTATTTTTACACCAATGCAGATGGCGGCGGCTATGAGTTATAATCCAGCACAGGTAATGCACTGGGATAAGGGCGACATTCAGCCGGGCCGTGTGGCAGACATCGTGCTGTTTGATCCAAATGCAACCTATAAGATTGACAAGAGCGAATTCGCTTCCAAAGGAAAAAATACACCTTTCCATGGAAGAGAAGTTACCGGCAAGGTGGTATGCACCATCTGTGATGGTAGGGTAGTATATCAAGGCTAGAGGATGTGGAATATCTATAGCCTACAGAAGCCACTTAGAAGCATGTATATAATACGGATGTGCAAAAATCGCCTACGTTTGTGCTGATTTTTCATATCCTAGAAAATAGAAAGGGAATCCATCATGATTAACAAACTTGTAAGCAAAATCGTAAAAACTAACGCACCAATCGTAGTTGGCTTAGATCCAATGCTTAATTACATTCCAAAGCATATTCAGGAAAAAGCCTTTGCTGAATTTGGCGAAACTCCTGCAGGTGCAGCAGAAGCAATCTGGCAGTATAACAAAGCCATTGTAGACGCAACTTATGATTTAATTCCAGCAGTAAAACCACAGATTGCTATGTATGAGCAGTTTGGTGTAGAAGGTGTAAAAGCATTCCAGAAGACAGTTGATTACTGTCATGAAAAAGACCTTGTTGTTATCGGCGACGTAAAACGTGGCGATATTGGTTCTACATCAGAGGCATATGCAGTAGGACACCTTGGAAAAGTGCAGATTGGAAGCAAATCTTACTCAACCTTTAACGAAGATTTTGCAACAGTGAATCCATATCTTGGTACAGACGGTATCAAGCCTTTCGTAAACGTATGTAAAGAAGAGAAGAAGGGTATTTTTATCCTTGTTAAAACATCAAACCCATCTTCTGGTGAATTCCAGGATCGTATCATTGACGGTCGTCCATTATATGAATGGGTTGGCGAAAAAGTAGCAGAATGGGGCGCTGATTGTATGGGTGATTCTTATAGCTATGTCGGTGCAGTAGTTGGCGCTACTTATCCAGAAATGGGCAAGGTGCTCCGTGACATTATGCCAAAGAGCTATATCCTTGTACCAGGATACGGTGCACAGGGTGGACAGGGCAAAGATTTAGTTCACTTCTTCAATAAAGATGGACTTGGTGCAATCGTAAACTCTTCCCGTGGAATTATTGCAGCTTACAAGCAGGATAAATATAAAGCAATGGGTATTACAGAAGAAAACTTTGCAGATGCTTCTCGCCAGGCTGTTATCGACATGGTGGATGACATCTCTTCTGCACTTGGTACCAAATAATTATCAAATATAACTAGCTGTCGCATTTTATGTTGTGAACATATCTGATATATACAGCCAAAGAACGGCTCCACGCGTTGCTTAACGTCGCCTTTTCTTTGCTGTATATACCAGATATGAGTCAAGATATTTGTGCGACAGCTTAATTCAAATAAGGAGATATATTTATGGCAACAAAGTTCGAAGAAATGGCCATCGTCCTTAGTCAGAAGGAGATTGCCACAGATATTTTCGATTTAACAATTCAGACAAAAGATATCGCAGCACATGCAAAAGCAGGACAGTTTATTTCGCTGTACTGCAATGACGGAACCAAGCTTCTTCCAAGACCAATTTCCCTTTGTGGTATTGACAGAGAAGCAGGAACGCTACGTCTGGTATATCGTGTGACTGGAGAAAAAACTGGAACTAAGGAATTTTCTCAGATGAAAGCGGGCGATGAAGTTCGAGTACTCGGACCTCTTGGTAACGGGTTTGAATTAGGCGAGAAAAAAGCATTTTTAATCGGCGGTGGTATTGGTATTCCACCAATGCTTCAGTTGGCAAAAGAATTAAAATGCGAAAAAACAGCAGTACTTGGATATCGTAATGAATTATTCTTATTAGATGATTTCGAAGCGGTTTGCGATACCATCATCGCAACAGAAGATGGTAGCGCAGGCACAAAAGGCAACGTTATCGACGCAATCAAAGCAAACGGCTTAGATGCGGATGTGATCTATGCTTGTGGACCAACACCAATGCTTCGTGCGTTAAAAGCATATGCAGAAGAAAACGATATGGAATGCTATGTGTCTATGGAAGAGCGTATGGCATGTGGTATCGGTGCCTGCCTTGCTTGTGTATGTAAGACAAAAGAAAAAGACCACCATACTAACGTTAACAACAAACGTATTTGTAAGGAAGGTCCAGTATTCAACGCAAAGGAGGTAGAACTGTAATGAGTGATATCAAAACAAGTGTCAACCTTTGTGGTGTAGAATTAAAAAATCCAGTAATGACTGCTTCAGGAACTTTTGGTTCAGGTGCAGAATACTGTGAATTTGTAGATTTAAATAAACTTGGTGCAGTAGTAACCAAGGGTGTTGCCAATATTCCTTGGGCTGGAAACCCAACTCCACGTGTGGCTGAAGTATATGGCGGTATGTTGAATGCTGTTGGACTTCAGAACCCTGGTATTGATGTGTTCTGCCAGAGAGATATTCCATTCTTAAAACAGTACGATACCAAGATTATTGTAAACGTATGTGGAAAATCTACACAGGATTATCTTGAAGTTGTGGAAAGACTGGCGGATGAACCAGTAGATATGTTAGAAATCAACATTTCTTGTCCTAACGTTAAGGAAGGTGGTATTGCCTTTGGACAGGATCCTAAGCTGGTAGAAACAATCACAAGTGACATCAAGAAAATTGCAAAACAGCCAGTAATCATGAAACTTTCTCCAAATGTTACAGACATTACAGAGATGGCTCGTGCAGCAGAAGCTGGTGGAGCAGACTGCTTGTCACTTATCAATACTTTAACAGGTATGAAGATTGACATTAACCGTAGAAGTTTTGTCCTTGCAAACAAGACCGGTGGTATGTCTGGTCCAGCCATTCATCCGATCGCTGTGCGTATGGTTTATCAGGTAGCGCAGGCAGTAAAATTACCACTCATTGGTATGGGCGGAATCTCAACTGCAGAAGATGCTATCGAGATGATTCTTGCCGGTGCAACAGCGGTTTCTGTGGGAACCGCAAACTTCGTGGATCCAAGAGCAACCGAGAAGATTGTGGCTGGAATCGAAGCTTATATGCGCAAATATGGTGTGAAGGATATCAACGAGCTGATCGGCGCGGTGAGATAGTTTCAAGACATCTCGAAAAAATTCTTGACAACTTTTGGGGCAAGGACTACACTCAAAACAGATTGAATATTAAAAAAGGAGGTAATTGTAATATGTTGAATAGAATGAATGAACAAGTGAAAGAGATTGCAAAACTGTATATGATTACCTCGGAGCGAAGCTATAGTAGCATATAATATTGATGTGAGTGCCGTGGTATCTTTGGATATCACGGTATTTTTATAACATAATGTTTATGGAAGCCGAGCTCAAGTTGTAGCTCGGTTTTTTGTTTGTGGAAGATAATTTCTCCGGGAATCATATACAAGAAAAAGTATCAAAGAAGTAACCAAGGATGAAGCAAAAAGTATATGTATTAAGGAGAAAAACAATGAATTTTAATAACAATAATGCATTAGTTACTGCGGTTCATCGTGACCGTTATGAAATTTTATTTGAAAACGAAACACAGTACGCCAGATTAAAGACTTCCTGCTTTTATAATACGGGAGAAATAGTGGATTTTCCAACGGTAGGAGATGAAGTGGAGATTCAGTATAATTCTTCTGGAGATAGTTTAATCACAAAAGTATTGCCAAGGAAAACCGTGTTTTTAAGATTGAACGCTACACAAGGATTGCCAGACCAGGCAGTGGCAGCAAACTTTGACTATGTGTTCATCACGATGTCGTTGAATAAGGATTTTAATATTACGAAGTTAGAACGCTACTTGACAGTAGCTTGGCAGAGCGGTGGGATACCAGTAGTTGTGCTGACGAAGGTAGATTTATGTGAGGACAAAGATTTTTATGTAAATCAGGTAAATGAAGTGGCAATCGGCGTGGATTGCTATTGTGTAAGTTCTGTTACGGGAGAAGGTTTTCAAGAGATGGAAGGTTTTTTCAAAGAAGGAAACGTAAGTGTGTTATTAGGTTCTTCCGGAGTTGGTAAATCGTCTTTTGTGAATTTGATTATGGGAAAAGAAACCATGCAGACGGGTGGGATTCGAGAAACAGATGCTCAGGGGCGTCACACCACAACCTATAAGCAGTGTATGGACATTCCTGAGTCGATTGTACTTCCAAATGGAACTATAATTCGAGGTGGTGGTCGTATTATTGATACACCTGGGATGCGTCGATTAGTGGTGGGAGAAATCGAAGAAGGAATTGGTACCACATTTGAAGATGTGGAGAATCTGATTGCTTGTTGTAAGTTTTCGGATTGCAGACATGACAGGGAGCCGGGATGTGCCGTTAAAGCCGCATTAGAGAATGGGACTTTAGACAGGAAGCGTTGGCAGACTTATCAGGAAATGCAACAGGAGGCGTCTTTCTCTAAAGATAGGAAAAATGCCATGATGAAGAGAATCAGCAAGTTTTCCAAAGAATACAACAAGCATCGTCATAAAGTATAGATAGTCGCACAGATAAGTGAAATATATATCATATGAAGATATAAGGAGGACTAGTTATGATAGAAGTAAAAAACGTATCCAAGGAGTTTGTTTCTCCAAAGAAATATCCAGGATTAAAAGGCGCAATCAAAGGGCTTTTTTCAAATGAGAAGGTTTCTAAGATTGCGGTGGATGATATTTCTTTTTCTATTAAGAAAGGTGAAATCGTAGGATACATTGGAAGTAATGGCGCAGGAAAATCTACCACAATCAAAATGATGACAGGGATTCTGACACCAACTCGGGGAGAGTGCCTTGTAGACGGTCTTAATCCTAGTGAAAATAGAAAAGAAAATGCTCAGAATATCGGTGTAGTATTCGGTCAGAGAACTCAGCTGTGGTGGGATTTGCCACTCAGTGAATCTTTTACCATTTTAAAGGAAATCTATGATGTTTCGGATGAAATGTACCAGAGCCAGATGGAATTCTTAAACGAAGTGCTGGGATTACAGGAGTTCTTTGATAAACCAGTACGTACTCTTTCATTGGGACAGCGTATGAGAGCAGACTTGGGAGCAGCACTGTTACATAATCCAAAGGTACTGTATCTGGATGAGCCTACCATTGGTTTGGACCTTGTGGTTAAGGATAATATTCGCAAAGCTATAAAAGAGATTAACGAAAAATACCAGACCACGGTTATTTTAACAACTCATGATATTGGTGATATTGAAGAGTTGTGTAGTAGAATTATTATTATCGACGAAGGAAAGAAGATTTACGATGGTACTTTGGAACATCTAAAGGATACTTATGGTTCCAAACGTAAAGTTGTGATGGAAGTGAAAGACTTAGAGGCAGTGAAGAACCTTAACCTAGGAGAAGCACTTGGACTCGTTGGGGGACAGGGGCGAATGAATGAAAACTGCAGAACCAGCGAAGTCGAAGTGGTTTACACTGCAGAACTTGACTCAGATAAGAAAACCTATATCGTCACCTTCGACAAACACAAACTCCAAGCTCCACAGATTTTGTCAGCCGTGATGGAAGTAACTGAGGTTACGGACATTAAATTACAGGAGACAGAATTGGCTGAAATCGTGAAAGAGATTTACAATCACGGAACCAACGGAGGCAACTAATATGGGAAAATACTTACGAACCTATCTCCCCTTTGTTGCCAATGAAGTAAAGACCCAGTTGGCGTATCGTGGGGCATTTTATTTATGGGCATTTATTAGTTTGTTTAGCTCCTTCATCAGCTATTTCTTGTGGATGGCAATCTATGGAAGTAGTGAGAGTGGAGTCATCGGTGGGCTTACACAGGATGAGATGGTAGTCTATATCTTTATGGTATATGTTACTACTGCTATGGTATCCATCTCGGTATCTACCTGGGTGGGTTATGACGTGGTGGAAGGCAGAGTTGCCACCAACCTGATTAAGCCGATTGATTATCGTACCAGTCTGATTGCAAGGGCTTTTGGAAATATGATTTACAAGCTTCTGGTGCCAGGTGTGTTTATCTGGATTGGATTGGAACTTTATAAGGTCTTTGTGTTGAAAATGGAATGGGTGTCGCCACTCACATTAGTACTATATCTGTGCAGCGTTTTGATGAGCTTTCTCATCTATGTGTTGTTTGATTTTTGCTTTGGAATGATTGCGTTTTTCACTACATACATATTTGGGCTTAGAATGGCAAAAAACGCTCTACTGAGTTTTTTAACAGGACAATTGATACCAATCAGTTTGTTTCCACTGGCAGTACAGAAGGTGTTTGACTTTCTGCCATTTTCTTCTATGGTGTATACGCCAGTTATGGTTTACCTTGGAAAATACCAAGGTGCGGATTTGGCATGGGCACTGGGAAGACAGGCTATCTGGGTTGTGCTTCTGTACGTGTTGGGAAGCATCATTTGGAAAAAAGTAACCAAGCGACTGGTAGTGTTAGGCGGCTAGAAAGGAGGAAGAAAGATGTTACATACGTTAAAAAGATATTGGCGATTGTATCGTGTACTGATTGCACAGTTTTTTAAAGTTGTGTTGCAGTCGAAAGTGGACTTCCTCATGGGACTCTTAGGATTTTTCCTGACGCAGGCAACAGGAATTATATTTTTATATTTGATCTTCCAGCAGATTCCAACCTTGCAGGGCTGGACTTTGGATCAGTTGATTTTCATTTACGGTTTCGCCCAGATTCCAAGAGGTATTGATCATCTGCTGACAGACAACATCTGGTTGGTGGCGTGGCGTACGGTAATTAACGGAGAATTCGACCGCTATATGCTTCGACCAATGAACGTGTTTTTCCAGGTAATTGCGGAAAAACTACAGCCGGATGCTTTGGGCGAATTGCTAATCGGAACTATTCTGGTAGTAATATCCACTATAAAAGGTGTGGCAACTTTTTCTCCAATGAATGTGTTGTTATTTGTGATTTCTGTTTTCGCAGGTGCATTGATTTATACCTCAATCAAACTGTTTTTCGCAGCGTTGGCATTCTGGCTCAAACAGAGCGGACCATTCTTGCAGGTTGCCTATGAGATGGCAGAGTTTGCAAAATATCCAACGGAGATTTATCACAGAGCCATCCAGTTTATCATTACCTGGGTGATTCCATTTGCTTTTGTGGCATATTTGCCAGCAAGCTTTTTCCTTGGAAAAGGAGATGCCTGGGTGGTTGGAGCAGAAGTGATTATCGCTGTTGTGTTCTGGTGTATCGCATATGGAACCTTTAATTATGGATTAAAAGGATACGAGAGTGCCGGAAATTAGTTAGGAAATTGTATACTAGACATAAAAATAGGGTTGTCGCTTGTGCTATATAGCATTTGTGACAACCCATTTTTAAAGTCTATTATTATTGTACAGGGATTATCTCACTTACGCGAATTCCATCGGAAGTTACGATACAGGCGATTAAGTCAAAGCCTGTAGTGTCGAATTCGGTAGTTGCATTGAAGGTAGCATTCTGTGTCAGGGTGAAACTATCGCCTTCCGAATATGTGGTGAAGGTGTAGTTCTCGGACAACAGTGGGCAGATAGAACAAGGGTCATACTTAGATGAGTCCTCAGGGTCCTTCTGTGCATAGCCGATAACGATGGTGTACTGAGTTCCAGCTTCTAATAAAGTTTTATCAGAGATGGTCATAGACATATCGCTTACGGTAACAGTACCAGCTTCGTCGTTCCAGGTTAAGGTGCCTTTGCTGAAGGTATCGACTACAGCAAAATTGATGCCATCGATAGCGCTTTGATTGTAGATGCTTAAGTCCACGAATTCGTTATCTTTTACATCATTATACATAGTTGCATAAGTCTTAAATGTTTCTTTTTCTACACCAATGGCTTTTGTAATGTTGGAATATGTATTGATGGTGTAACCGTTCCATTTGTATGAATCAAGGAAGGTTCCAAGTTTTTTCTCGCCTTTTACTGCATAGGACATTAACTTATCAATGTTTACTTTACAGGTAATGCCTGATTCTGCTAAAAAGGCTTTGTAATTATTGAAACGCTCTGACATAGTGTCGCCAGCAACCTGGAAATCTGCAGTCAGCATATAGCCGTCTGCATAAACGCCAGCAACTCCGGCAGAGTAGGTAACAGTGTCATTTGCCATTGTCTGGTATGGTTCGATGGTGGAACCATTAGACAATACGATGGAAGGAATTACGGTTCCATTGGAGCCATACATACCATCGGAAGAGAATATGTCATTGGATGAAGCAGTTACCTTCATGGAGTTAATTCCTTTATATCCATGCAGGAACATGGTAAATGTATTGTCATAAATACGAATTAAGTCACATCCACGATTTGCGGTTGCAAGGCTTAGTACAGCGTTGAGAGGCTCTGAACTGTTCTTTGGAACCATATAGTCATACACGTATGTAATATCCTTGGTGGTTACAAGATTGGTAACATTAACATGTGTAGGCATAGCAGACATGCAAAGCATATTCCATTCGCCGTCGATTTTTTCCAAAACCAGATAAAGGTTCATTTGTTCGCCCATATCAAGGGAGAATTCATATCTTTTTCCAGGAACATAAACCATAGATTCATAAACATCTTCAGGCACACCGGTAGAGGTATCACCAAAGTAGAACAATTCATATACATTTTCTGCTTTAGAGTTGGTGGTACGTTTACACATGCGGTATCCACCCTCAAATTTTTCATATAAGGTATCTGTGGAGCCTTCTACTGAGAGCATATATGCAGTTGGGTCATCCTGATATCCAACCCATTTTTCTACTACGTTTACATCTGTCTTTAGATGGTCAATCATGGCAGAGGCCTGTTCTACAGAGCCTTCAATTGCTGCCATATAGGAATCGAAAAAGGAATCGATGTTGCAATAATCATCGAAAGCCTTCCATTCATAGGTGTCTCCATTTTTGTTGCAGGTTCCCAATTTTTCGAGAATCTGAATAGAGATGCCACCAAGGGTTGCATATAAGTCATCATTTGGAAGAACCAAAGATGCGTTCAGTGAACCGTCGCTATTGGTAAGCATATTCAGACTGCCTGTTAAAACAGAAGAGTCTAAACGCTGGTTTGCTAAAAGGAGTTTTGCCTTTTCTGTTCCAGTTAAGTCTGGTGCGCTGCCACCGAGCCCACAACTGGACAGACAGCCAACTGACATAGCAAGCAGCAGGCATAATGTAATTGCGCGGGTAAATATTTTTTTCATAATTTTACCTCCTGTTTTTTATAGAAAAATCATAGCACTTTTGCTGGAAAATGTCTATCTTGAAGTCTAGATATTTGTGGGCGTATAATGTAAGAAAAATGTTTGGGAGATGTGCGTATGAACACACAGATTTTTGCGACCATGGGTCCAGCCTGTGGAACTGAAAATATTATAAAAGAGATGATTGCTGCGGGTATGACAGGGATGAGACTCAACCTGTCTCATACAACTTTGCCTGCCAGCAAGAAGTATATAGAAGCTTATCATAATGCGGCAGTTTCTTCGGGAGTAAAGCCACAGATTCTCATTGATATGCAGGGCACAGAGCTTCGAGTAGGGGAGTTGGATTTTCCAGCAGATTTGGAGGAAAATGCAATAATTCGTTTTTGTTCCAGGGAAGAAGCGTTTGTTCCTGAAACAGAAGGTCCAGAAACTGTAATACCGGTTCCGTTGCCAGTACTTCAGGCGCTTGTTATGGGCGACGAAGTGTTGTTAGACGATGGCAAGATCCTGGTGAAGGCTGTTTCTGAGGAGTATATAGGCGTTTCAATTGGTGAAGGAAAAGACAGTGGCTATGGAGAAGAACTGGTAAAAGTCTGCGTAGACTTGCAAGTTCTTCGTGGAGGCGTTCTGTGTTCTCACAAGAGTATCAAAATTGTGGACAAGGATGTTAAGATGCCCGTTTTAACGAATCACGACATTGCTAATATTAAACTGACAAAAGAATATGGTGTCACAGCATTGATGCAGCCTTTTGTCAGAAGTGGCGAGGACTTGCGAAAAGTGCGTCAGGTTTTAGCAGAAAATGACGCAGAAGATTTGAAAATTTTTGCCAAGATAGAAAACCGCACAGGTGTTGCCAATATGGATTCTATTATTCCTGAGGCTGATGTGATTGTGATTGCCAGAGGAGACTTGGGAAATGATATGCCACTGTGGGAGCTTCCAA
Source organism: Lachnospiraceae bacterium (assembly GCA_015057035.1). Classification (GTDB taxonomy): domain Bacteria; phylum Bacillota; class Clostridia; order Lachnospirales; family Lachnospiraceae; genus Roseburia. The sequence goes on from SVFC01000002.1 coordinate 75,993, forward strand.
AAGTGCAGAAGGACATTGAGACAGCCTGCAAGAAATACAACAAGCCATACATTGTGGTGACTCAGATGCTGGCATCTATGGAGCATAGTCCAGTGCCTACTAGAGCGGAAGTGTCAGATATATTCCACGCGGTATATCATGGAGCATGGGGCGTGATGGTAACAGGAGAGACAGCTGTTGGGGCGTATCCGGTGGAAGTGATTAAGTATCTGGCGAATACGGCGAAAACAGTTTGTGAGAGATAATGTAGTATAAATGTATGGAGGGAATATGCAGGATTTTTTATCAAAGGATCAACGAAAATGGCTGGAAGATACATTCACAAGATTAACAAAGAAAATCTCTGCAACCAGTGTTAGAGTAGGAGAACAGATTCCTTATATTGCGCAGAATGGGCGATATACAGAAGACTGGGGGACTCATGACATTGCATGGTGGACGAATGGATTCTGGGCAGGGATTTTGTGGCAGATGTATCATGCCACAGGGGAAGAACAATACAAAGACCAAGCTCGTATAACAGAAGAACGTCTGGACAGAGCTTTAGAAGAATTCGAAGGTTTACATCATGATGTGGGATTCATGTGGATGCATAGTGCAGTAGCGGATTATCGTTTGACAGGGGAGCAAAAATCCAAGGTCCGTGGACACCATGCAGCAAATATTATGGCAGGAAGATTTAATCCTTTAGGAAAATATATCCGTGCGTGGAATTGGGATATGGCAGGTTGGATGATTGTAGACTGTCTAATGAATCTGTCTATTTTATATTGGGCAACGGAAGAATTTGATGATCCTCGGTTTGCGGCTATTGCCAAACTTCACGCTGATACGACCTTGGAAAAAGTCCTGCGTGAAGATGGTTCTTCAAATCACATTTTGATTCTAGATCCTAATACAGGAGAAGTATGTGAAAAACCTGCAGGACAGGGATATGCAGAGGGCTCATCCTGGTCCAGAGGACAGTCCTGGGCCTTATATGGAATGGCAATCAGTTATTCTCATACAAAAGAAGATAAGTATTTAGAAGCGGCAAAACGTTGTGCACATTATTTTATAGAAAATGTGTCCAAGATAGATTATCTGCCTCTTTGTGATTTTCGCGCTCCAGAGGAACCGGTGATTTATGATTCTACAGCTGGAGCTTGTGCAGCCTGTGGCTTGTTAGAAATTGCCAAGTATGTACCAGAAGAAGAGAAGGATTTTTACCGACAGTCGGCTTTAAAGATTCTTATGTCCATGGATGAGCATTTCTGCAATTGGAAGGAAGAGGAAGATGGCATCCTCTACTATGGCAGAGTTGCATATCATCAGGATGAGGCAGACAATAGTGGAGTATCCATTATTTATGGAGACTATTTTTATACAGAAGCGATTTTAAGGCTTATGGAGAAAGATTTTTACATATGGTAGAGAATTTCTTTTTTGAATATAAAAGAAAAATTTGCGAAGAAGCGGGACGGCTGAGTTTAGAATCGTTTCCAGTTTTGACAGAGGAATTGTTCTCTTTATATGAAAAAACTGGAAATCGTCTGGAATACGAAAGGGTGTATTTCGAGAGAAGAAAGTTCTTGTCAGTGTTAGCGATTGCTGGTGGAGTTTCGGCTGATAGGGATGGAGAATTAGCGAAACAATTTGAACAGAAATTGGAATTCGTGATCCAAGACATTTGCAGGGAAACCACCTGGGCTTTGCCAGCTCACATAGACCGTAGTAAAGATGGTTGGGAAAACACGATTGACCTTTTTGCGGCGGAGACGGCATTTTATCTGGCGGAAATTTCTCAGATACATAGAGACCATTTGTCGGAAGAGACTGTTTGTCAGGTGCAGCAGGAGGTTCTTCGTCGAGTGCTGATGCCTTTTGCAAGGTCGAAAAGACCATATGCATTTTGGGAGCAGTGCGAAATGAACTGGAACGCCGTGTGCAATGGTGCGATTGGATGCGCGGCTTTGTGGCTGTTACAGGATAACAACATGTCAGAACTGTTAGAACAAATCGTGAACCGTGTTACGGAAAATCTTCCGTATTATTTGGAAGGTTTTTCGAAGGATGGTGTATGTCTTGAGGGGCCATCTTATTATACTTATGGGCTGACGTTTTATTTTGCTTTTTGTGATTTGCTACAGCGGTTTACAGGAAGTGATAGAGATTTGTTAGAACATTCTCGCTTGGAGAAAATAGTTGTGTTTTTGCAAAAGTGCTACCTGCCGGGAGGATATACCATTTCTTTTTCTGATGGAAATGTTCAGGAAAAATTCCGATTGGGATTGCAGACTTTTATGGCTATGAGTTTTGATGGGGTGGAACTTCCAGAGGTGTCGTTGGCGGCCGGGCCATGGGATGATGATTGCTATCGTTATGCGACGTTATCCAGAGATATAGAGTGGACGAGAAGATATCTGGAGAAGTACAGCGAAAAAAACACGAAGATAGATGTGGTTATGAATGAGTGCACATTTTCTAAGGAGGCAGTAATCAATCAGAGAACTTCTATGGATTTCTTCCCAGATGCACAATGGGCAATCATGCGCAGAGCTAACAGTGCCATTGCTATCAAAGGTGGCCATAATGACGAACCACACAATCACAATGATGTGGGAAGCGTGATGTATGTCGCGGATGGGAACCTACTTTTGACAGATTTGGGTGCGGGGGAGTATACCAGGGAATATTTTGGAGAAGGGCGTTATGAAAATCTGTGCTGTTCTTCCGTGGGACATAGCGTTCCAAGCATTGACGGAAATGGTCAAAAGGCAGGTAAGGAATACAGGGCCACAGAATTCAATCAGATGGAAGATTCGGTGACAATGAGTATAGCACAAGCTTATGATTTACAAGAGGAGGAGAGCATCCTTAGAAATGTATTCTTGCGTGCGAAAGATGGTGGATTGGTGATTCTGGATGTTTTTAAATTACAAGAAGGACGTCAAGCAACGGAGAATTTTGTGACACCAATTTGCCCTGAGGAACTAGAAGATGCATTTATCTTAGAAACTTCTAATCGAAAATATATGGTGACGTGTGATGCCTTCACAGACAAACGCATTGTGGAGCAAAACTATCGCAATCATGCAGGTGAAGAAATCACTGTGTGGATGATGCAGTGGGATGTGCCACTGGAAGAAGTGAAAATCAGAATTAAGGCTGTTTAAACTACAGGTTCATTTTCCTGAGAACTGCAACAAAGTATAATACTCCTATCACGAGGGTGGGAGGTGCAGTATGGAAGAACAGAAGATGATGGCTCTGATGGCGGGGCAACGATTTTTGAATGAAAATACTCCGGCAACCATTGAGGCACAGTTAAGTGAATATGTTATTGGACAGCAGAAACTGGTTCGAGCGGTGGCAGATTTTGTGTATTATCATGTGATGCGTCGCATGCATCCGGAACTTCCGGTGCGTAATCTCCTGGTTGCAGGTGGCAGTGGTACAGGAAAAACCGAGGTGTTTCGATGGGTGTCAAAACTATATGGGGACGTCGTCCGGGTGAAGGTTGTGGACGGAAGTCGTCTCTCTAAGGATGGCTGGTCCGGAAGCTACAAGATGACAGATATGTTATCCGAAGACTTAGACATTCTGGTTTTGGACGAGGCAGACAAGCTGTGCAAACCATCCTATTCCGCAGCAGGGAGCAATGTTTCCGAGGAGATGCAAAGCGAGATGCTGAAACTCTTGGAGGGAGAATACGAGGTGGTGGACCGTAGATTTAAAACCAAATATACCATCGATAATCTCTCCATTGCCATGGTGGGTGCTTTTGAAAGTATTCGCCAGGAAAAGAGAGAACAATTGAATAAGAGAACCATCGGGTTTAGTACAGGAATTGTCGAAAAACAGGAAGATTCGGTGCGAAACTTGGATGGGAATCAAGAGAGAATCTCCGATGAGGACCTGATTGACTTTGGGATGATGCCAGAGATAGTAGGACGTATTGCAATGAAGGTCAACACCAATGATCTGACAGTGGAAGATTATCTGGCAATCATACACAATCCTCATAGCAGAGTAGCGACGCTCCTTCAGGTGTTAGATGGATACGGGATCGCCTCAGCGGAGGCGGTGCCTGATGAGGTCATCAGAGAACTGATTACCACAAGCCAAACAAATCACACGGGATTTCGCTGGGTAAGTGCTCAGGTGGAAAGTAAGATATTAGAAGTGATTCGTAACCAGGGCGTAAAGGAAGAGATTCGCAACTGCGATTTCTGTGTGAAGACGGATGGGGGAGAAGAAGTGTTTGAGTTTTTCTAGGGAGGAATTGTTCCTCCCTTTTTGTTATTATTCAAAAAAGTGTAATGCACAAAATGGTTGTCAAACCCCGCATAATCAAGTAATATATTGGATAGGAAATTTGCATATAAACTATAGCTTTGTAAAAGGAGATACAATATATGAGAGTTGCTATCGTAATGGGCTCCACAAGTGACATCCCTAAAGTGGAACCAGCAGTAGAAATCCTGAAAAATCATGGCGTTCAGGTAGATGTGAGATGCCTTTCTGCACACCGTGCCCATGCAGGCCTTTCTGCATTCATCGAAGAAACCAATAAGAATGGAACAGAAGTAATCATCGCAGCAGCAGGTATGGCAGCGGCATTGCCTGGAGTAGTTGCATCACAGACAGTGCTTCCAGTTATCGGTGTTCCACTTTCTGGCTCTGTTTTGGATGGTCAGGATGCGCTATATTCTATTGTACAGATGCCACCAGGAATTCCTGTAGCAACCGTTGCAATCAACGGAGGCAAGAATGCTGCATGGCTTGCGTTACAGATTATCGGTGTAAGCCATCCTGAAATTAGAGAAAAACTTTTGGCTCAGAGAGTTCAGATGGAAAAAGACGCTATGAAGGCGAATGAAGAAGTAATTGCAAAATTTGAGAATTAATTCAATGGAATACATAACGCTAAATAAGGGCTGTCGAAAAGAATTTCGACAGCCCTTATTTTATGGAGTAATGTCTCCGTCGGTGCAGTGGATTACACATAAACCAGAAGATGGCATCCAATTCATATTTTTAGAAATAGCATTCCATTGTTCTGTGGTTCCAGAATAGTGGATAGATGTCAATTGGTTACTATTTAAAAAAGCATTATAATGAGCCAACTGCAGCGGCCATTAGTTACGGGGTTTCAGGCGGACAGAAAAAAGAGACAGTCCTTGTATATGACTTAGGTGGAGGTACATTCGATATTACCGTTATGAATATCGCTGGTACAGAAATATCAGTAATTTGTACAGGAGGAGATGACCAGTTGGGTGGAAAAGACTGGGATGAAGCCTTAATGAATTATGTGATGGAGCGATATGAAGAAGAATATGAGGAAGATTTGTCCGAAGATCCAGAGATTGTGGCTGCGCTTTATGTAGATGTGGAAACTTGGAAAAAGGCTTTAACGGCGCGCGAGTCTGTTAAAATTTCTGTTAATGGACCGGCAGGTCGTTTCCGAGAGGAGTTGACTCGAGAAAAATATGAAGAAATAACAAGTCATTTATTAGATAGAACTAAAAACCTGTTAGATGATGTATTACGTGTAGCAGAAAAGCAAGGATATCCGATTGATAAAATCGACAAAGTGCTTTTGGTTGGCGGATCTTCAAAAATGCCACAGGTTGCCACAATGATTGAAAGAGATTATGGTGTTATCCCATCATTACAAGATCCAGATGAAGCGGTTGCAAAAGGGGCAGCTATTTATGCTGGGAATCAAAAGCAGTTTTCGGATTTTGTATTAGAAGAGGCAAGCAGAGTTGGGAAAACGGTTGAAGAAATTATGGAAGACAACTTGCAATCAGGGAACCTTGATCAAAAGTTTATGAATGCATCAGGCGGAGCTTCAAATGCAATTAAAATCAGTATTACAAATGTTCTTTCTAGAACATATGGTATAGCAGCACTGGATGATAATAATGAAATGACCATATTTAATATGTTGATGGTTAATGACAAATTACCTGCATCGCACAAGGAGTCTTTTTACACACATTCTTCTAATCAGCAAGGGGTTGCACTAGATATTTATGAAAGTAGAAGTACTGTAATAATTGATAGTGCAAAGAAACGGGTTATAGAACAAGGTGAAGATGATCTGGAAGGATTACCTAAGAAAAAAATGCCACTGATTATATCGAATATTGTATTTGTAGTTATGGTTATTGTGGTTCAAATTTTATTAATATTATTATAACAAAAGAAAAGGAGAAAAAAATGGGATTATTTGAAAAAAAATTCTGTGCAGCATGTGGAAACGAAAAAGGATTATTTGGTAAAAAATTAAAAGACGGGAACCATTTATGCAAAAAATGTTCCTCAAAATGGGTGTATCAGTTTAATGGTAGTGTAAATATTAAGATAAAGAGAAAATGTTCAAGTTTGACATTAGATGAATACAACGAGTTTGTGGAAATGAGAGAAAGAAACCTTGAAGAATTACAAGAGTTCTCCCGCACAAAATCTTTGTGTGGAATTATGCAGATTGATGAGGATGCACAAGAAATAGTGTTTATTGATAATGCTACGTTTTCAAAAACTGAAAAACTATATGAAAAGAATCCACCTGTTTTTAAGGCGGAGAATTTGGTTTTATCAGAATTGACCTATTCAGCTAGTACAGAAGGTAAGACTATAACAGGAAAAGCAACCCTAGAGAGCAGTGTTTACTTGGTATTTGCCTTTGAAGACCCATTATATGATGTGGGACGAATTTGTATTGGAACGATTAAAGCAGTTGCAGGTACATGGACAGATAAAGTCACAGAGAGCCCAGAAATTAAAGAAGTAATTGATACAATCAATGAGATGAGAGAATGGGGGCTCAAAATGGCGCTGGAATCTGACATTCCAATGTATTCAGATGATTGCTTTTGGAGAGCGGTAAGTCGAGCTCAAGAATATGATTATCTTACTAAATACGGGGTGAAAGATATTCTTCATAGAAGATTGGGTAATGATAGAGCGTTAATCCGTGAAACTAAGAAAAAATACAATTTATAAGAGGTGTAATCTTGTACAATCATATGAATATTCTACCTCAACCGACAGGGAATACTTCTTCGGATGTGGGACAACTCATTATAGATGCCATTAGAGACAATCCTGAACAATGGAAGAAAGATAATTATTTTAAAATGTTCTGAAGAAGAAAACATAAATCGCGCAGAAAAGGACGGAAGAGATAGAACTCGAATTGAAAGAGGATTGAAAAATACATTTTCTTTTTATGATGTGTACGATTACCCCAGTATTGATTCAACAAACATGAGAACTAACGAAGTAGCAGAAAGAATAATTGAATTGATATTATAGGGAGAAAAGTTATATGAAAAATTATGTAGTTGAAAGTTATGAAAATTATAGAGAAGAAGAAAGATTATCCACAAACAATGCTCGTAGAATCGAGTTTATAACAACAATAAGAGCCTTGGACGAATTGATAGTGGATAAGAAAAAGATTCTTGATTGTGCAGCCGGAACGGGTGTGTATGCTTTTTATCTTGCAGATAAAGGGCATGAGGTTACCGCCACAGATATTACACCAAGACATATTGAAGTTATCAAGGAAGTAGCAAAAAATAAACCATATGAAATGGACACAAGAGTTTTAGATGCAACAGATATGAGAGTATTCGAAGATGAAACTTTTGATGTTGTGCTAAATATGGGACCTTTTTATCACTTGATTAATGAAGAAGATAGAAAGAAATGTTTTGAAGAATCACTTTCTCTCTTTCCCACTTGCCCCACTTCCAACCTTATGTTACACTAAACCTAACTATGAGCAAAAATATATTTATATATAAAGGAGACACGACAATGGAAGCATACAAGCAGGAATTTATTGAATTTATGGTAGAAAGTGACGTATTAAAGTTTGGTGATTTCACTCTCAAGAGCGGTAGAAAATCTCCATTTTTTATGAACGCTGGTGCATATGTAACAGGTTCACAGCTGAAGAGATTAGGCGAATACTATGCAAAGGCAATCCACGATAATTACGGGGATGATTTTGACATTTTATTTGGACCAGCATATAAGGGAATTCCAATTGCAGTAGTAACTGCAATCGCTTACAGCGAATTATATGGAAAAGAAATCCGTTACTGTTCAGACCGTAAGGAAGAAAAAGATCACGGCGCTGATAAGGGAAGCTTCCTTGGCAGCAAGTTCAAAGATGGTGACAGAGTAGTTATGATCGAAGACGTAACAACTTCTGGTAAATCTATGGAAGAAACTGTTCCAAAGGTAAAAGGCGCAGCTGATGTAGAAATCGTTGGTCTTATGGTTTCCTTAAACCGTATGGAAGTTGGTCTTGGCGGAGTGAAGAGCGCTCTTGACGAAATCAAAGAAACCTACGGATTTGAAGCTCGTGCAATTGTTACAATGGAAGAAGTTGTAGAACATTTATACAATCGCGAATGCCAGGGCAGAGTGGTAATCGATGATACAATCAAATCAGCAATTGACGCTTACTACGAGCAGTATGGCTGTAAATAAGAAAAGTAAAAAGAGAATTTTGTGGGTATGCTTTATAGCATACCTGCTTTTCTTGAATTATCTGTTGTTTTTTTCCAGTTACTTCGGTCGGGCAGAGTTCGGAGAAGGTGAATATCGTTACAATCTGACTCTGTTTCAAGAGATTGGGCGATATTACAATCTGGGAATGAACAGAGGCAACTGGTATTTATTCATTACCAATGTTATCGGTAATATTGTGGTGTTTATGCCAGTGGCGATTTTTTTACGAGTGTTGGTGAAACGATGCAAAAGCGTACTCCTTACCATTTTGTTGTGTCTGGAAATGAGTCTTTTTGCAGAGGTAGTACAGTTAATAACCAAAGTAGGAAGTTTTGATGTGGATGATTTGTTACTAAATACCTTTGGTGGCATTTGTGGAATCATCCTACTGGCGATTTGGAGGGCTTGCCATGGCAGGAAGAAGAATCTATAAATTCACAGAGAAAACCCATTCCAAGAGAGCCATCGGTTCTTTTCTTGGCGGTAGCGTATGGCTAGGGCTGTATATTGCGTTTATCTATATGGCTTACAAGGGAGACGGAGGTCTCAATATGTATTTTGGAAGTGTGGGAGTGATTGCCATGATTATGTCGGTGATTACTTTTGGCTTTGCAGTGACAACCTTGAAAGAGGAAGACTCTTTTATGTTTTTTCCAAGATTGGCCACACTTACGTCCTTCCTGGCAGCAGTTGGCTGGGTTGGCACTTATGTAATCGGATTTTTGAGATAGAAGGAAAAGGATATAAAGAATGAAATATTTAGAGTTAATCAAAGAATCAAATGAAGAAGTTTTAGAGCGTTACGAACTGGTTCGTGAACGCGTGGAAGAGATTGCAAAAGATGCTTCCACTGCAGGGAATGCAGCAGAGTATTTTGCCAGAACAGCAGCGCATCTTGTAAAATTATATGCAATCGCAGATATGGCGCAGGCGGGCAAACTTGTCACAATTTCTGCAGAAGAGGGCAAGAAGTTAAATGCCAGCATCTATGAAGATATCTGCGTGGAAAACTATGAAACCAGCTATGCTAATCCAGTTTATGCAGTAGCAAAACTGGGACAGGAAGCAGGACAGATGTTGTCTGCAATTTACACACAGATTCGTTCTACATTAAAGTCTGCTTATGAAGGCAATCTGATGGAGCTTTGCATCTATTCAGAGCTTTTTGTGGAAGTATTTAATTATTTTGAAGAAGAGGATGTGGATCTTGCCCTTGTGAAATCTGCTCTTTATTCCTTCAAACATGACTATACAGAAGTGGTAATCGAAGACTGGGTTGCTCGTTATGCAAATCCGGATTACGATTACTATTTGGACATCCTTATGGAAGCAGACTTATCTAAACCAGATTATCTGTACCGTTATGAACTCTATGTTGGGGAAAATGAACTTGCAAGTGTGAAGTTTTTGAATTCCCTCAAGCCAGAAGAGATTAAGGCTATGGCTACCACCTATACCGAAGGTTTCCGTATCGGTTTTGAAGTGGCAGGGAAACCACTTCACAAGAAGACCGTTGCTACCGTTATGTACCCAATCGGTTTTGAACTGATGGCAAGAGAAGCAGTAAAAAATCTTGCGGAACTGAACTTAAAGCCTATTTTAAGACCTTACTCAACTTCAGCAAACAAGCAGTATAGCAATGATCACAAGGATGACAGAGCATTGTGGTTTGATAAGGCTTATGTAGAAAGAGAATTAGAAGTATACCGTACTTCTTATGAAAAACACAAAGAAAAATTAGCAGGATATGCTGGTCCAGCTGTTATCGAAGTGTTTGGAGAAGAGCCATTCTCGCCAAAGACGATTGAAGAAGCAATCAAGCTTTCTGACAAACAGCAGGAGCTTTCTGTATATGAGAGAAGCGAAACCAGCCGTCTGTTGAACCAGTACATTAAGGGCGAAGAGAGAAGCTTTACCATTATTGCATATCCAATTGCTGAGATTGGTGAAAAATACGAAGAGATTTTTGCAGAGACAGTGAAACTCAACACCTTGGATTACATTCTCTATCGCGATATGCAGCAGAAATTAATCGACGTGTTAGATACAGGAAAACAGGTGCATATCTTAGGTGCAAATGGCAACAAGACAGACCTCTATGTAACTGTTCCAGAACTGAAAAATCCTGAAAAAGAAACAGCTTTTGAAAACTGCGTAGCTGACGTAAATATCCCAGTTGGTGAAGTATTTACCTCTCCAACATTAAAGGGAACCACAGGTAAGCTTCATGTAAGCCAGGTATACCTCGGAGATTACAATTTCCTGAATCTGGAGATTGATTTTGTAGACGGTATGATTACAGAATATACCTGTACCAACTTCCCTACCGAAGAAGAGAACAAAAAATACATTCGTGACAACATTTTAATGCATCACGAAACTCTTCCAATGGGTGAGTTTGCAATTGGTACTAACACCACAGCATACCGCATGGCTCGTGTTTATGACATTGCAGCGAAGTTACCAATTCTTATCGCTGAGAAAACAGGTCCACACTTTGCAGTAGGCGATACCTGCTTCAAGTATGACGAAGACAATATGACCTATAATCCAGATGGAAAAGCAATTATTGCTCGTGAAAACGAAGTGTCTGCACTTCGCAAAACAGACCCAGCTAAGGCATATTTCAACTGTCACACAGATATTACCATTCCATATGATGAACTTGCCCACATCACTGTAATCAAGGCAGATGGCAGCAAAGAAGACATCATTCGTGATGGACGTTTTGTGCTGGCTGGAACAGAAGAATTAAACAAACCACTGGACGAAATGTAACAATTTAATAAATAATTAGAATGAGCTGAAATTGAATTTCCTTGTGAGACAGGGAATTTGATTTCAGCTTTTTGTGTTTATTGACGAACTATCATTGTGATGATATAGTAAAAGTGTAACATTACAATGATACAGGAGAGCAATATGAAAACAATCACGATTTATCACGGGTCAGAAAATATAGTTCAAAATCCATATTTGCTGGCAGGGAAAAGGCATAATGATTATGGACAGGGCTTTTATTGCACGGAAGATATAGAGCTTGCAAAGGAATGGGCATGTAAAAACGAGACAGACGGTTTCGTGAATATGTATACTCTGGATATGTCAGATTTAAAGGTGCTTAACCTAAATAGTGAAGATTATACTATTTTAAACTGGATAGCGATTTTGCTTCAGAACAGGATTTTTCACTTAGACAACGATATTTCTAATATGGCAAGGGAATATATCATAGAGAATTTCTCCGTTAATGTAGAGCAATATGATGTAGTAATTGGTTACAGAGCAGATGATTCTTATTTCTCATTTGCAGAAAGATTTGTAAGCAATACTTTGCCGCTTAGGGGGTTAAATAAAGCGTTACGTTTAGGAAAATTGGGGGAACAAGTTGCGCTTGTTTCCAAGAAGGCTTTTGAAAGATTGCAGTTTGTGGAGGCAATGCCCGTAGAAGGAAATATTTATTATCCGAAATTCCAGTCTCGTGATTTGGGTGCCAGACAAAGCTATCGAAATGAAGTTGTTTTTTCAAAAAGGTTATTAGATGATGTGTTTGTTTTAGATATCATAAGACAGGAGATGAAAAACGATGACCCACGCATACAGCGAATTGTATCTGAGTGATGCCCAGAAAACTTTGGGCGCAATGTTTGATTATGCAGTGCATGATTGTAACCATAACATTGACTGGTTTGTAGAATTGTTTTTGAAATCGGGTTATGCAAAGAGATTTGAGACAGGCAACCCTTCTGTAGTTGGTGGGATGTCTGGAATTGAACTGGCGCGAAATATTACCTATAGCGTCTATAATCAGGAACTATTCATTGAAGCAGTACAGCCAATGGATAAAACCCCAGACTACTGGGCTGGTTGGGCACTGGCTTCTTATCAATGGAGCAGAGGATATCGTTTTGAAGATATTTTCCAGAAGGTAAAAATGTCGGAGATTGTTCGCATGTATCATCCATATCATGAGATGGATATTCGCCACTTCTATGATGCTATGGACGAAAAAATGAGTCGAATCCAAGGAGAGACAAAACTTAAAAAAATCCGAGAAGCAGCAGGATTATCACAGAATGAACTGGCGGTAAAATCAGGGGTAAGCCTGCGCTCCATTCAGATGTATGAGCAGAGGAATAACGATATCGACAAAGCACAGGGGCACACCCTGTATAAACTTTCGGTAGCGCTTGGCTGTGAGGTGGAAGATTTGTTGGAGACACCGATGAAGTAGGCGCGGATGAGATGATGCTTATAAGATATAATAAACAACGAAGATGACGTTATAAGCAACTCTAATCATAAACTTTACAATATATAATTGGAAAAAAGAAGGCGCTAAGGTTATACTATAGGTGTAGAATTTAGGAAACTTACTTTCAAATACAGGAGGAAAACATAATGGATTACAAGAGTTCTGGTGTAGATATTGAAGCTGGTTACAAATCAGTGGAGCTGATGAAAGAGCACGTTAAGAAAACAATGAGACCTGAAGTGTTAGGTGGTCTTGGTGGATTCTCAGGTGCATTTTCTCTTGCCAAAATCAAAGACATGGAAGAACCAACTTTGGTATCAGGAACAGACGGCTGTGGAACCAAGGTAAAACTTGCTTTTGTTATGGATAAGCATGATACCATCGGTATTGACGCAGTAGCTATGTGTGTAAACGATATCGCCTGTGCAGGTGGAGAACCATTATTTTTCTTAGACTATATCGCTTGTGGTAAGAACTACCCAGAAAAAATCGCTACCATCGTAAAAGGCGTTGCAGAAGGCTGCCTCCAGTCAGAATGTGCTTTAATCGGTGGCGAAACAGCAGAACATCCTGGTCTTATGCCAGAAGACGAATACGATCTTGCTGGTTTCGCAGTAGGTGTTGTTGATAAAAAAGACATCATCACTGGTGAGAATTTAAAAGACGGCGACATCATCATTGGTATGGCTTCTTCTGGGGTTCATTCCAACGGCTTCTCATTGGTTCGTAAAATCTTCAATATGGATGAAGAGACATTAAATACATATTATGATGAATTAGGAAAAACTCTTGGAGAAGCATTAATCGCTCCAACAAGAATCTATGTAAAAGCGTTAAAGGCTGTAAAGATGGCAGGTGTTACTGTAAAAGCATGTAGCCATATTACAGGTGGCGGTTTCCAGGAAAACGTTCCACGTATGCTTCCAGAAGGAAAACACGCTGTAATCGAGAAGAACAGCTACGAAGTTCCAGCATTATTCAAGCTTATGGCTACGAAGGGCAACGTAGAAGAAGATATGATGTACAATACTTATAATATGGGTATCGGTATGATGGTTTGTGTAGATCCAGCAGATGTAGACAAAGCTATGGAAGCTATGAGAAGTGCTGGTGATACACCATACGTAATCGGTAAGATTGTTGACGGAGAAAAAGGAGTAACCTTATGTTAAAAATCGCAGTTTGCGTATCCGGTGGAGGAACCAATCTTCAAGCTATTATTGATGCGGTGGAGAATGGTACAATCACCAATACAGAAATCTCTGTAGTAATTAGTAACAATAAGAATGCCTATGCCTTAGAACGTGCAGAAAAGCATGGCATCGAAGGCATCTGCATTTCGCCAAAGGAATATGAAAGTCGCGCTGAGTTTAATCAGGCGTTTTTGGAGAAAATCAATAGTTATGAAGTAGACCTTGTGGTTTTGGCTGGTTTCTTGGTTGTAATCCCACCAGAAATGATTGCGACATACCGCAATCGCATCATCAACGTTCATCCATCCCTGATTCCATCTTTCTGTGGAACTGGTTTCTACGGATTGAAGGTTCATGAAGGCGTTTTGGAACGTGGTGTGAAAGTCACAGGTGCAACCGTGCATTTCGTTGACGAAGGAACTGATACAGGTCCAATCATTTTCCAGAAAGCCGTAGCAGTAGAAAATGGTGACACACCAGAAGTGTTACAGCGCCGCGTTATGGAGCAGGCAGAGTGGATGATCTTGCCTAAGGCCATTGATGCCATTGCAAATGGCAGAGTGTCCATTGTGGACGGACACGCAGTAGTGACAGAGTAGGAGACGAATATGAAAGTATTAATCGTAGGTAGTGGCGGCAGAGAGCATGCCATTGCAACAGCAGTAGCAAAAAGTCCTAGAGTAGAGAAAATATATTGCGCACCAGGAAATGCAGGCATCGCTTCTTTAGCGGAATGTGTCAACATTGGTGCTATGGAATTTGATAAACTGGTTGCATTTGCAAAAGAAAATGCCATTGATTTTACCATCATCGGAATGGATGATCCATTGGTTGGTGGCGTGGTAGATGCGTTTGAAGCAGAAGGCTTAAAAGTATTTGGACCTAGAAAAAATGCAGCCATCTTAGAGGGCTCCAAAGCATTTTCCAAGGACTTAATGAAAAAATACAATATTCCTACAGCAGCTTATGAGAATTTTGATAATCCAGAAAAAGCCATTGAATACTTAAAGACTGCAAAGATGCCAATCGTATTGAAGGCAGACGGTCTTGCTCTTGGAAAAGGTGTTTTGATTTGCAACACCTTAGAAGAAGCCCTTGCAGGGGTAAAAGAAATCATGGAAGACAAGAAATTCGGAACTGCTGGTAATACTATGGTAGTAGAAGAATTTATGACAGGTCGTGAAGTATCTGTATTGTCTTTTGTAGATGGAAAAACAATTCAGATTATGTCTTCTGCACAGGACCACAAACGTGCAAAAGATGGAGACGAAGGATTAAATACAGGTGGTATGGGAACATTCTCTCCAAGCCCATTCTATACAGCAGAAGTGGATGAATTCTGTCAGAAACATATCTACCAGGCTACAGTAGATGCTATGGCAGCAGAAGGACGCGAATTCAAAGGAGTTATCTTCTTTGGACTAATGCTTACTCCAGATGGACCTAAGGTGTTAGAGTACAATGCTCGCTTTGGTGACCCAGAAACTCAGGTAGTTCTTCCACGTCTGAAAAACGATATCATTGATGTTATGGAAGCCTGTATTGACGGAACCCTTGATTCTCTGAAATTGGAATTCGAAGATAAAGCAGCAGTGTGCGTAGTTCTCGCATCTGACGGTTATCCACTGGCTTATGAAAAAGGCCTTCCAATCACTGGTTTTGAAAACTTCGAAGGAAAAGAAGATTATTTCTGCTTCCATGCAGGAACCAAATTCAATGAAAACGGCGAAATCGTAACCAACGGTGGACGTGTTCTTGGTATCACTGCCACAGGTGACGACTTGAAAGAAGCCCGTGCCAAAGCATACGCAGCTACCGACTGGATTTCTTTCGCCAACAAATATATGCGCCACGACATCGGCAAAGCCATTGATGACGCTGAGTAAATCACACAATACATTAACATTACAGAGGTTGTCGCATCTGTTCCCGCAGACCGGCGGCCTCTTTTTTCGTGCTCTCACTGCGGATTCACATAAAAATACCATATTTCTTAATGCACATCGTCGTGGGATGTTGTTGTGTCTTTTGACATTTGACAATCCTGGGGGTAGTGTATGTGGCCTGCGGACTCGGTCGAAAACCTCCAGTTGTTCTAAGTGGGGCGATAAACAAATTTGATATTAAAAGCCCACCTTGAGAACTCGACGCAAAAACAGCGTCTCAAACACTCAAGGTGGGCTTTACATTTTGCTTATCTGCCCCACTAAGAACAACTAGGAGAACTTCGGGGAAGAGTTCCGCAGTTCCACATACACTACCCCAGGGATTGCTCAAATTTTCAAAAGACATCAACTAATCGACAACCACGACGATGTGTATTTTAGAAATATGAGTGTTTTTAGGTGTAGCAGTGAGGGCACGAAAAAAGAGGCCGCCGGTCTGCGGGAGCAGATGCGACAACCTCTTGTAGTTTAGATATAAGGTGTGATTTCACATTCGTAATCGATCCAGGAGAGGATTTCTTCCTCGCCGATTTTCTGAGGAGTATCGATGATGAACGTGTAGTTGCGGGTACCGTCGGCATTTTTCTTAATGCGAGTGTCCTGCACTTTGATTTTGTGTTGGAGTAAGAACTCTGACAGATGTGCCTGATAGTCATCGCGGTTTACTCCTGTAATGATAAGTTTTTTGATGCGGCTACCACGTAAGAACTTGAAGTTCATGTGGAGAAGGATCTGTGATAAAACCATAACGCCTGTAATGACAAATCCAACCAAGTACATACCGCTGCCGAATGCCATACCGATACCAGCTGTTGCCCAAAGACCAGCAGCTGTGGTAAGACCAGTGATGGTATTCTTGTGAACGAAGATAGTACCTGCACCCAGGAAACCTACACCACTGACGATGGTGGAAGCCACACGGGACGGATCAAGACGAATGTCTGCTCCCGCAACAATTCCTCCAGAAATTACATCAAAGAAAGCGTATTTGGAAATAACCATCATAAGGGCCGCGCCACAGGCAACCATAAAGTGGGTTCTAATACCCGCTTCCTTGGAACGATACTGTCGTTCAAAGCCTACAAGAATACCGCAAACACCTGCGCAAATAATACGCAGAATATAATACAAATACTCTGTTGCAAAAAAATCCATTTATAAGTCCCCCCTAAATAATAATACATTTAAGATATTATAGCAGAAACCTATGGGTTTGTGGTACTAAAATGTCCTTTTTTACACAAAAAAATATTGCGTCAATGGAGATAAAAATATAGTAATTGTATTTACAATATGTTAAAATAATCTTTACGGATGTGAAATTGATAGTATTTTACTATAAGAGGAGTATGAGATGAAAAAAGCAATTATTTTTGACATGGACGGTACATTATGGGATTCTGCAGATAATGTGGCAATTTCGTGGAATATTGCAATGGAGAAATTCGGCTATGAGAGAGAACCAATTAATGAAGCCGATATGCAGAGCGTTATGGGAAAAACCATGGACAAGATTGCAGAGATTCTTTTTGATAAAGTAGAAGGCGAAGAGAGAAAAGCGTTATTAGAGCTGGCTTGCAAAGAAGAAAATGATTATTTAAGAGAGCATGGCGGGGTATTGTATCCAGAGATTCGGAAGACTATGGAGTGCTTAAAAGAAGATTATCGTCTATTTATTGTAAGTAACTGCCAGGCAGGATATATTGAAGCCTTTTTGGATTATTATCAGTTCCATGATCTGGTGGAAGATATCGAATGTTATGGTAATAACGATAAGCCAAAAGCAGAAAATATTCAGCTGATTTGTCAGCGCAATGGAATCGCAGCAGAAGATGCGGTATATGTGGGAGATATTCAGGGAGATTATGATTCTAGCATGGCAGCAGGAGTGAAATTCATTCATGCGGCATATGGATTTGGAACGATTGATGCAGAAGTTGTCAAGATTGATGCATTCTCTGATTTGCCAAAGGTAGTTAAAACAATTTTTTAATGAACTAATTGTATTATAAATGTGGGGCGTTTGTATGCAGGATACAAAAGACAAAGCAATGGAAAAACAGCATGATGAGCAATTACAACTTGCAATTATGAGAGTTGTTGCGGAATTGAATCAGGAGAAATTCTTTGAGTACGATTGTGAAACAGACGAGGCAACCTTGTCTGTGATTAGCAATGGTAGATTTGCGGTGAAGGAGACTATGCAGGATTATCTTAACAAAGGTGACAAGATGATTTCACGCATTGCAGAGGAAGACCGCGCTCTTTACTATAAGGAATTTGCCCGTTGTTTACAAAAACCGTTAAGCCGAGTGTTTGATATTCGTTTTTTAAATGATAAAGGGGAACATCTGTGGCACAGAATGTATTTGGTCAGTGTGGCGGATTCCAGTCGTAAGGTTACGAAAATAGGAGCCCGTCTCATTTCGATTCACAAAGAAAAACTGGCTACAGATCTGCTTCGTTCTCAGGCAGAACGTGATTCTATGACGGGAGCATATAATCATAAAACCTATGAAGATTTATCAAAAGATTTAATCCGTAAGAATTCAGATGGCATTCTGTTTCTGATGATTGACATTGATAATTTCAAACTGATTAATGATACTCGCGGACATTATGCTGGCGATAGCATTATCAAACAGGTGGGTGAGGTATTACAGCTGACAGTTAAGGATTATGGTATTGCCGGACGAATTGGCGGAGATGAGTTCTCAGTATGTTTGGCCAATATTTGGGACAAGGAAACGGCAGCAGCTATTTGTATGCGTATCAAGGACGGTTTGAAGAAATCTCAGGAAGGGATAGATTTTTCTGTTTCCATTGGTGCAGCAAGAAGTGGCGGACGTATCTGTAGTTATGAGGAGTTATATTTTGAAGCCGATGAGGCTTTGTACTTCGTAAAAGACAATGGTAAAAATCAGATTGTTTTTGCAGAAGAACTTCCTCAGAAACAGAGAGAGTTGATTACAGTTTTTCAGCAGGAAAACGTGCTTTCTGAAGAGGAAATTGCATTGGATGAGATGTTGGACTATCGTATTATTGCGGATCCAACCACGAAGAAAATCCTGTATGCCAACCGTCCATTGAGAGAGAAGATGGGCGTCTCATTAAAGGATATTCAGAAGATTCCTTGCTATAAGCTCCTGATGGGACGTTGTAAGGAATGCGACGTGTGCCAGTTACATACCAGTCGTGTTCGAGCTTTAAGTAAAGACGAAGCAAAAGGACTGAACAAATATATTCCAGATGGTAAATTCATATTACAGAGCCGTTTTGTAAGTTGGAAAGGCGAGCCGATGCGCATGACCTCCATTATGGATATGAATGATGGTACTCATGTGGAGAAATGCTTCCAGCAGGAATTAGAACGACAACATGCCATTGGCAAGTGTTGGGATGTGATTCACAACACGGAAAGCCAGGATGTAGATTATACAAAAGTGTTACGCATCTTGAATGAATATTACGATGCGGATTGTTGTGCAATTATCAGCAAAGAAGGTTCTGAATATAAAGATGTATATGAATATCATCGCAATTCTGCTGAGGCGATTATTGAGGGAATACACGAATCTGTTAAGGAAGGGGTATTTCCGAAGATGGAAGTTCTTATTGATGACGAAGGATATATGCGTCGTCGTCATATTGAGCAGAAATTGCTGGAAAACTTAGACCTGATTGAAGAATTGGAAAAGAGATTTGTTCATAATACTCTTGGAATCAAATTGGCAAGGAGAGATACATTCGTTGGAGTTTTATTGATTATCAATCCTCGCCATCATGCAGATGATTATCAGATTTTAAATCGTATTGGTATTTTCTTTACTACGGATTTGCTTCGTAAGTCTTTATCTGACCATAAGGACTATGAAATCAATCATGATATGCTGACGCGTTTGTGGAATAGAGCATATTTTGGTGCGTGGCAAGCTCAGTTTGGGCCAATGTTTAAGAAAAACTTTGGCGTTTTCACGGCTGATATATATGGTTTGAGTAAAATCAACAGAGATTTGGGATATGAAAGCGGAAATGAACGTCTGGTAGAGGTAGCGACACTGTTCAAAAAAGTATTTGGAGGATATAGCATTTTCCGCTATGATGCAGATCAGATTATGACAATCTGTCATGACACTGATAAGGATTCTTTCCAGAAGTTAGTAAACTACTTTAGGGAACAGATGTCTGATTTGTCTGTAGAATTGAGTTTAGGATACTCGTGGACTGCAGATGGAGATTTGGCGGATGTAATCCGTATAGCACAGGATTATCAGGAAAAGGATAAAAAACGTCTCGCTGCGGATAATAATCATGATGGAAAACAGACCAAGAAAATTGCAGAGGATGTGGAATCACAGATAGCGAACGGCAATTTCCGTGTGTTTATCCAGCCTAAGGTTAATATTACTTCTGAGAAAACAGTGGGTGGGGAAGCCTTGATTCGTCTTTATGAAGAAGTGAGAGGATTTGTATCTCCAGCATTTTTTATTCCGCTTCTGGAGGAAAAAGGTGCAATTCATTTAGTTGATTTATTTGTTTTGGAAGAGGTGTTTAAATTCCAGAAAAAAGCTATGGAGGAAGGAAATGAGGTAGTTCCAATCTCGGTTAACTTCTCCAAGAATACATTAACTTATGAGGCGCTTATTGAAAAAATCAAAGAACTTTATGATGCGTACCCTATTCCAGAAGGGTTAATCCAAATTGAGATTACAGAAACCATTAGCAGTATGGACCATTTGGTAGTGAATAACATTGCCAAATCCTTGAGAAGTATGGGATTCTCGGTGTCTATGGATGATTTTGGTACGAAGTACTCCAATATGGCGGTGTTAACGCAGTTTGAATTTGATACGGTTAAGATTGACCGCTCCCTTCTGTTGGATGTGGAGAACAATCTGAAAAATAAGACAGTGCTAAAACACACCTTAGAGATGTTGAGGGACCTGAACATTGAAACAGTTATGGAAGGGGTAGAGACTGCAAAGCAGGTAGAGATTCTCCGTGAATTAGGTTGTGAGACAGTACAGGGATATTTCTACGGACGTCCTGAACCAATGGACAAGTTTTATGAGTTGTACATGAATTAAAGAATAATAAAAAGTAAAGGCTGTCGCCAACGCTAATTTGCATTGGTGGCAGCCTTTGTTTATGGTTTTCCTATGGACCAGGTCTGTTTGATGTCATTTTTGATTTGCTGGTAAGTCCAGCTTAATCGGCTTCGGTAGATGCACTTTGGATCGTTTACCTTGAAGCCATTTTCGTCATATCCATAGATTAGGATAAAATGTCCACCTGTGGTGAAATTACCTTCTCTTACAGAGCAGATAAGGATATTGCCCTTGTCTAATTCGGATTTGAAACGGGATTCACTTCTTCCAACTGCAACGGAAGTAAGTCCGTGAAGTGTTGGATAGTCATACAGCAGTGACCAGGCAGTGCCGGCTCCTTCTATATAATAACCATGGTCTTCGCTGTATTTTGCTACGACATCTGGAGTACAGGTTCTGTCACCAGTCAGATAAAAAACTGCCATAGACAAACAGGTAGGGCCACAGCCGGAACTACCCATATTGCCGCCGGTGGAACCATACGGCATATATCCCCATCGAATATCCCATTGCAGAAAAAGAGGATAATCTTCTGGTACTTCATCATCACGGAAACCGCCGGTTACTACGTGTTCTCTTGTGAGTAATCCTGCAGCAAAATCGGTCATTTCAGGATTGCCTGCCAGCGCCATAATGAGGGAAATATTATATTGTTCCCGATTGTCATAGACAATGTGGAGAAGTGGATAGTACAGAGACATTTCTCGGATTTTCTCAAATGCCTGTTCCAGGTCGCGTTTCACCGGAGGTTCCACATAGTCCAATTCACATTGTTCTAGATAACTTAATTCTTTTTTGTCCTCAGGCTCCTGACTAGAACCTGGAGTTTCTGTTTCGCTTTCTGTTTCAGGGATTTTACTTTCATCCTCGGAAATATCACTCTCCAACTCTGAATGGTCACTCTCCAACTCTGAGTTTCCGCTGTCGGAAGAGACAGAACCGCTCTCGGTTCCGCTTGCTGGAGCGTCGTTTTCTGGATGATTAAAATATGCAAGAAGCAATATAAAACAAACTAGTGAGGCAAGGAATATTCTTGCGGCAAGTTGTAATCGGCGTTTTTTCATGATGTGCTCCATAATCTTTCGTTAGGAAAATATTATATCACATCATGAAATCGTGGGCAAGAAAACTGTAAAAGGTAGAAATTACCTGAAAATAGAGTCATAAGCACATAGTGTTCCCCATCCAGTCTGTGGGTTCGGATAGGTGGAAAATCCAGGGAGACGCCCTGCGCCATCTATGAGATAGGCTTTTAGTTTTTCTCCATACAAAAAGAGGTCGTTTTCCTGTAGGATTCCCCACTGCATTAGAAGTGCAGCGGAACCAGTGACGAAAGGTGTGGCCATAGAAGTGCCTGTTTTGCTGATATAACTTCCGCCTGGGGCACAGGAGATGATATCAATCCCTGGGGCAACCAGGTCGGGTTTTATCTGCTGATTATTCCAGGTATAGCCTCTGCCAGAAAAAGAGGCAATGGTATTTTGCCTAGAGTCATAAGCGCCAACGGTAACCACGCGGGAAGATGTGGAAGGAATCGTCAGAGTGGTGGTTGGGGTGGGGCGAAGGAAGGCGGTGGTTTGATTGCGAATTGCGGTGGCGGGCATCCACATATCCCAGTTGCCGTTTCGAATCTGTTGAGGAGTCAGATGCAGGGTCCAGACTCCCGCAGTTAGATAAGTATCCCGTGGTAAGAAGTCCAGATAGATTTCCTGAAAAGGGCTATAGGGAGTCGGCTCTCCATTATAACTATAGACATCTGTTTCATCAAAAGAATAACGCCATGTTCCAAAGGAAGAGGGAAGTGTGATTCCTGTGCCTGAAGGAGGAGATAGCGTAATCATAAATTCATCCCAGTAGTTTTTCCAAAGCTGAATATTTAATGAGGTGGTGTAATCGCTAATGCTAAACTCAATGGTTTGGGATTGGTTACCTGATAATTGCCCACTGGTATGTCCGTTGCCTGCTCCTTCGTTTCCGCTGCCAACTACGATAGAGATGCGTCCAAGGGTTGCCACAGAATCCAGATAAGTTTCCAGCAGAGAACTGCCACTGTGGGAACCATAAGTGTTACCAAAACTTAAATTCAGTGCCAATGGAACATTTCGGCTAAGACTTTCTCGAACGCAAAAATCCACCGCCATCATAAGAAGCGACGTGCTTGGAAAACTATTTGGTCCGGGAATTCCCAGTTTCACCACAATCAGGTCGGCTTCGTAGGCAACACCTCGATAAATACCATTAGAAGCGCTACCATTACCAGCAGCAATGCCTGCCACGTGAGTACCATGTCCCGACAAGTCCTGACTGGGACAGATGGCAAAACGCTCCTGGGGATTTGTGGCCTCCAATGCGCGGTTAATGGTCTCTGAAGTAAAAAGCGTTCCAAAAGGATACCGTGGAGGAGGGCTTCCTGCTACAGTGTTGCTCGGAATGGTCTGGTCCCAAAGGGAGAGAATTCGTGTTGTGCCATTTGGATTTTGAAAATCTGGGTGTGTATAGTCAATCCCAGAATCAATGATTCCCACTAACACGCCCCGCCCGGTGAGGGAGGATTCCCTGGTTTGCAAAGAGGTAATGCATGAGGCTCGTTTTCCCTCCTGGATTTCATAAAATAATTGTTTTGGTTTTTCCATATAAGTAATCATATCTTCTGACACAACCGTATCAATCAGTATTTCAGGAATTCGTAATATGGCATAATTGTTTAGTAATTCTACAGTTTGAAGTTGTGGGTATTTTTCTGCCAAATCCGACAAATTGCCATAATATTTTACGATGACCTCCCACAGGTCTTCTTCTGGGAAAAAGCCGATAGCCAAGTCGGCGGATTTTTCCCGTTCTTCGGGTGTAGCATCTAAGGCTGCACGAAAGAGGGTTTCTATTTTTTGATTGGTTTCCATTTTTTAAAGACTTTTTTATTATGCATATGTGAAGTAGGAGATGGATATGCACAGACCAGGAGCAGAAGCATAAGATGTAGGGGAACTTTAAGGATATCTTAAGAAAAAGAGTATATACTCAAAAACTTTAGTGTGCTAAAATGCAACTATGAAAAAATGATTTTAACTCAAGGAGGAATGAAGATGTTAACAGTAAACCATGTCACAAAGAAATATCACAAAGTTGTGGCAAATGACGATATTAGTTTTGAACTTCCAGATGGACAAATCGGCATATTATTGGGACCAAACGGAGCTGGTAAATCCACCATTATCAAATGTATTATGGGGTTTTTGAAATATCAGGGAATGATTTCTATTGACGGATATGCCAACAAATCTCTTGATGCAAAACGTATTATGGGGTACGTGCCAGAGATTCCATCTCTTTATCCAAACCTCACGGTAAATGAGCACATGGAATTCATCGCCAGAGCATACAAGCTGTCTGATTATGAAGATTACAAGGAAGAACTCTTAAAACGTTTTGACTTAGATGATAAGAAAAATAAATTTGGTGATGAGTTGTCCAAGGGTATGCAGCAGAAACTTAGTATTTGTTGCGGCCTGTTGCCGAGACCTAAGCTGGTTCTGTTTGATGAGCCAATGATCGGTCTTGATCCACATGCCATCAAAGAATTGAAGAAAATGTTTGTGGAATTAAAAGAGCAGGGATGTTCCCTTCTCATTAGTACCCATATGATAGACAGCATTGAGGAACTTTGGGACACCACCTACATTATGAAGGATGGAAAATTCGCTGCAGCAGTGACAAAAGAAGAAACTGCAGATGGAACCAAGAAATTAGAGGATATCTTCTTCGAGATCACAGAAGGTGGAGAGGATTGCGAGCCTGTCATCGAAGGTCAGGAAGAAGGAAAAGAGGTGTAGCGTATGAAATTGTGGGGATATTATGCATTTCATACCTTCATAAATTCCATTAAGAAGATGTTCCGTAGCACGTTTATTATTGTCATTGCGGCAATTTTCGGCATTGGAGTGATTTTTGGTGTTGCAGCAGGTGTCCTTACTACGGTAATTGAAGATGAATTGTCTACGGAAGTAGAGGGCGATGAAACTTCAAGAGAAGGTTATGGCGACCCTGAGTATGGAATGTTTGATGAAAATGGCAAGTTCCTATTCTACGATGATTTGTACGAAGAGGGACTGGGCGGTTATGATGAAAACGGTAACTTTATATATTATGAGGATGCCTTAGATCAGAACCTGGGCTACTATGATGAAGACGGAGATTTTATCTTCTATTATGAAGAGATGACGGAAGAGGACATTGCCCAGTTGCTTCTTGTGGTGGAGGCGGCAGCCTTTGTAATCGTGTTATTGATTCTGGGCTTTGGTGCCCGTTCTGGCATGAAACAGGGTAGTGATATCTTCGTAATGGCAGATGTGAATTTCTTGTTTACAGCACCTATGAAGCCTCAGTCAGTTCTCTTGTTCCGACTGACCTTCCAGATGCTGGGAATCATTACAGGGTCTCTCTATTTGCTGTTCCAGATTCCGAATCTGGTTTTAAATGTAGGGGTGCCTTTAGAGGCGTGTTTGATCATCTACGCGGCACTTATGGTTGCCTTTGTATTCCAGAAACTATTTTCTGTAGGAACATATACATTGACAGCAACCTATCCTAAGATTAAGAAATTCGTTACCCCAGTACTGATTGGAATTGCACTTCTCGTTGTGGGAGTTGTGGGAGTGACTTTCGTATCCTGTGGAATGGATGTGTGGAAAACCTTAGAACTTAGTCTTGCATCTGAATGGACACGTTTGATTCCAATTGTCGGTTGGTTAAAAGGCGTTGTTATTCATGCAATCAATGGCAATCTCGGGATGACACTTCTGTACTTTGTGCTTAGTCTTGCTGGCATGATCGGACTTGTATATATTATCTGGCATATGAAGGCTGACTTCTATGAAGATGCCATGGCAGGAGCCCAAGCAAGAGAAGATATGATGCTGGCAGTGGCAGAGAATCGCAAAGTAGTAGAAGTCAAGGCAGATGGTACCACCAAAAAAGACAAACGTAAGGTGAAAGAAACTACAGGCAGTTTATTCGGCAAGGCGTTAGGTGCGCAGACCTTCTTTGCTAAGGAACTCATAGTCCGCAGACGTTTGGCCAAATTCGGAATTGTAACAAATACAATGCTTTGGTACTTAACCATCTGTGTAGGTATGGTGCTTCTCAATACAAAAGTGCTAGAGATTTCTGATTTTACAATTACGGGTGTAATTCTGATGGCAGTATTATTCTTCCGTAATTATGGTAATCCAATTGCCCAGGAAACTTCCATGAACTGGCTCTTTTTGGTGCCTGAAAGTCCATACAAAAAGGTGTTCTTCGCCATGATGGCAGGAAGCTATGCTTCGGCTATGGACCTTCTTCCAGGAATGATAATTTCTATGCTTGTGATGGATATCAACCCAGTTACCATGTTTCTATGGTTTGCAGTTTTGGTAACCATGGACTTCATGCTCTCTGGTGTTGGTTTATTACTGGAAGCATTGTTCCCAGCCAGTGCTATGGAGATGGTAAAGGCCTCTATCCAGATGATGCTCAAATTCGTGGTGATTATCTTCATCGTTGTAGCCATTGTAATTGGCGTGATGCTTGGCGGTTTCGAAATGGGACTGATTATGACACTTGTTTTAAATGTAGTTTTGGGCGGTGTAAGTTTTATCATTTATCCATCTATGTTGCATGGGGGAATTGCATAGGGAATTTGTAGGATATATAAGATGTGAAGGGGGTTGTTGCAAAATACCACATTCGGTATAATTGCGACACCCCTTTTCTATGCCACCAGACACGGCCCATGACACAACGACTTTGGATAGAAGGATAGAATTTCTTGAATCGCTTTTTGATGGATGTTTTCGTGTCTTTTGATAGGCGAACATCCGTGGGCTGGCAGTATATGCATCGGAGACTTCGTTGTAATTTTCAAGTACTTCTAGATATGCCTTAGAACAAAGTTGATATAAAAAAACCGCTCTTGAGAACTCGGCGCAAAAGCAGCGCCTCAAACATTCAAGAGCGGTTTTACATTTTGTTCTAATGGCATATCAAGAAGTACTAAGAAAACTCCAAATAGTCTCTGACGCATATACTGCCAGCCCACGGATGTCCGACATTCAAAAGACATCGAATAATAGACAACATCAAAAAGCGATTCTTAGAAATTCATTTTTCTAGCCACGGAGTTGCGTCCTGGGCCGTGTCTGGTGGGCATAGAAAGAGGGGCGTTGCACATTTCATAGGTGTTGTGCAACAGCCCCTTTTTACATCTTGCCAAACGTATGTTCTTGTGATAATATAATAAAAGGAACATATGTTCTAGAGCATCAAGTGAGGTGAGAAGATTGAGTAACGAGATATATGTGGAATCCTCAAGTATATATAGCGTAAACGGCAATAACTTATGTGTAACTAGAGATTCTTCTGGTTGGGAATCTATCATGGAGAAACTGACGATTCTAGCAGATTCCGCCAAGTATGATGTAGCGTGTACTTCCAGTGGTGTAGAGCGCAAGGGAGATGGTAAGAATCTGGGAAGTGCAGCAGGCTGTGGCATCTGTCATAGTTTTGCTGCAGATGGAAGATGCATCTCTTTGCTTAAGATTCTGTTTACTAATGAATGTATCTATAATTGCCAGTATTGCATTAATCGATCTTCTAATGATGTGAAGCGTGTTTCTTTTACCCCAGAAGAAGTTTGTACACTGACGATGGAATTTTATCGGAGAAATTATATCGAAGGACTGTTTTTAAGCTCGGGAATTATTCACTCGCCGAATTATACCATGGGACTTTTGTATGAGACTCTTTTCTTGCTTAGAACAAAATATCATTTTAATGGATATATTCACGTTAAGGGAATTCCGGGAGCGTCTGCGGATTTGGTGGAGATGGTGGGCTATCTGGCGGACCGCATGAGTGTGAACCTGGAACTGCCAACAGCAGATGGGCTTCGGACATTGGCACCGAATAAAGTGCGGCAGAATATTCTTACACCGATGCGGCAGATTCAGAATGGTATCAAGGAGAGTCGCTATAATCACGGTTGCCTTAGTATGAAAAGTCGTATGGCGGTGGATGAGAAGACATATTACAACCAACTGGCGGAGATGAGAGACAGCTATGATAAGTTATGTGATTATCAGAGTGCCAGAGGTGTGTTACAGGGGGAGAAAGCTGCGCAGGTAGCACAGATTGCTTGGAAAATCGATGAGACAGAGAATCAGAAGGAGTCTAGTGCTGCAGGAAACCAAAAGGCGTCGGATATACCAGGTGGTATATATCTACCAAGTGGAAATGTGAAGCCAGAAGTTATACGAGAAATGCCGGGAGCCTATGGAATAGGTGGAAGCGGCAGGACAACTCTCACCCGCTTCGACCGTTATTTTGTTCCAGCGGGACAGAGTACCCAGATGATTATTGGTGCCACAGGGGAGACGGATTACCAGATTATGTCAGTGTCGGAAGCACTATATAATCGGTTTGAGATGAAGCGCGTTTTCTATTCGGCCTTTGTGAATGTGAATCAGGATGAAACTCTTCCAGCATTACGGGAAGGTCCGCCCCTGCTTCGGGAACATCGTCTGTATCAGGCGGATTTTCTATTGCGTTTCTATGGGTTTAAAGCAGATGAATTATTGTCGGAAAAACGACCGAATTTCAATGAGCTGATTGACCCGAAGTGTGATTGGGCAGTACAGCATTTGGAGCAGTTTCCGGTGGAGATTAACAAAGCTGATTATTATACGCTACTACGAGTGCCGGGAATTGGAACAAAAAGCGCAAAACGAATTATAGCTGCCCGTCGTCATGCGAAGTTGGGGTTTGATGATATTAAGAAAATGGGAGTGGTGTTAAAACGCGCCTTGTACTTTATTACTTGTGAAGGTCGCATGATGTACCACACACCAATAGAGGAAGGCTATATCACCAGACAGCTTATTTATAGTGAGAAGCCAGCACAATTACTTTTACCAGATGGAGGAACAACACATTATGAGCAATTATCCCTCTTTGATTTTGCAGTGTGAGGATTCCGTGGAAGGGATTCTTACAGCAATCTATGATGCTTTTGTGGAAAAGAATAAAATGCCTGAATTTCAGGATGGAGATATCTCTATTGCCATTGGAGACAATCTGAATGTGAACCTGTTTGCCAGAGAGATTCAGGTAAAAACTGATTTGAATAAAGCCCAGAAGACACTGTCCAGTATTCAGAGCAAGATTAGTTATCACGCTTACCAGAACATTATGAGCGCACTGTGCCATTTTGCATTGGATAGAGGGGATGCTGCCCTTGGCTATCTAATCAAAGGGTTCCCTATGGGGGCTCGTGTTTCAGAAGCGCTGGCAGATCCTTATGTTATGCGCATTATGGAATTGTCTCGCAAGGTGGATAATGAAGCACATCTATTTAGTGGGTTCGTGCGCTTTCATGATTTGGGAAAATTCCTATATAGTGAGGTAGAGCCGAAGTGTAACGTATTGCCGAAGGTTATGGAGCATTTTGAAGACCGTATGCCGAATCAGCATTATGTTATCTATGATTCCCGTCGCAAGATGGCTTTGGTACATCCGGCTTTTCAGAAGAGTTTCTTTGCGTATGGCGAGGATTTTCACATTGATGTGTCTCAGAGACGGGATGAGTTTGAAGTTTTATGGGGAAAATATTTCGAGCATATTGCGATTCAGGAGCGCAAGAATCCACGCTGTCAGAACAATCTGATTCCAAAGTGGTATCGCAAGAATATGGTGGAGTTTTCGTAATTTGTACAATTTGTACACTTGTTTTCTTACAGAATACAACATATAATAACATTAGAAGTAGTCTTACTTCACTTCATCATAAATGAGTCCTGTGACGGTTCTGACAGGACGGTAAAATAAAAAATGACCGAGCGATGAGTCCTGTGACGGTTCCGACAGGACGGTAAAATAAAAGGTGACCGAGTGATGAAGAACAATTAGAGAACCGTTTAGGCGGTTCTCTTTTCATACATAAGGAGAAGGAATGCAGTTACCAGAGAATGACTATCAAATTCTCAAGCTTACTCCTATGTTCTATAGTAATTATCTCAATCAATCCCATACAGAGATTTTAAAAAAGAATAATCGTGCATATAATTGTTTGCTTTTTCAAACGCACTACAACTTTTTTGTTGCGGTGCCTTATCGAAGTGAAGTTGCGCATAAATATGCATATCATTTTCGTTATTCCAAGCGCTCGAAAAAACATAAGTCGGGCTTGGATTATACAAAAATAATTATTGTAGGACAGAATGAGTATCTTGATACAAAAGACGCCATTATTGATAATGACGAGTATAATGAAACAATTAAAAATTTTGAAAAAATCAAACGAGAAGTATTAAAGTACGTGGAGGATTATATCAATTATGTGCAAGGGAAAAAAGTGATATCTGAAAAAGAATTTGAAAGAAGATATAAATATTCTACATTAAAATATTTTCATAGAGAATTGGCATTAGAGGAATAAAAAGAAGATGTGGATATGCCACACCCCCTAAAAGATTAAGCCTTACGACAGTTCTTCAAATGCGATTTCATTTTGCTTCAAAAATTTCATAACCATTTTGTCCCATTCGTTTTCTAGAGTTTTATCTGTGGAAAAGATATTATAGGCGATGCCTGTGGTAAGGGATAATAACTGGTTCTGGTATTTGAGATTAATATACATTCCAGTAATATCAGCGGATTTGTAACTACTTCCCACAGCAGTTATGGTCTTTTCCATGTTGTCAGGGGACAGTAAAAACACAAAGCGAAAAGCAGAAGGGGTTTTCTTGCCTTTGATTAGGTCGAAGCAGTTGCCTCGCAGCATGGAAAATGGAAGAAAACGACAACCGTTTAGGTGAAGTTCTTCTAATTCCTCAGGACTGTAAAATCCTTTGGTAATCTGTCCGTTTATGGTATATGTGGCAGCGCTGGTTATGACAGCTTCCTGCATCAGAAAATGATCAAATATTTCGCTTCGAAGAAGCTTGTTCATAAAATCTTTTACATCAGTAAGTTCTAATGCTATCATTTTGTTCTCCTACGGGTTTTAACATCATTTTATCTAACAACATTGTAGCAAAAAACATTAGGATAATCTAGCAGATTATATGGCACAATGAAAATAAGTGTGGTAGAATGAACGCAAACCACTTTGAAAAAGAAAAGAGGACATAAATATGACAGAACAGCAGAAATTATTTGATATGCTTCGTGCAGGCGTTGCACCTTTTATGTGTGTGGAAGAATGTGAAAACCGTCTTACAGAAGCAGGATTTGAGAAGATAAATTATAAGGATGCCTGGAATCTGGTGCCAGGTGGGAAGTATGTAATGAACCACCATGGAACAGCTCTTCTGGCATTTACTGTTGGTAAAGAATATAAGCCTACGGACATGATTCGCATGGCAGCCGCCCATACAGATTATCCATGTATGCGAATCAAACCAAACCCAGACTTTGTTACAAATGGTTATGCACAGGTAAACCTGGAAGTTTATGGCGGACCAATTTTAAATACTTGGTTTGACAGACCACTGGGTGTGGCAGGTCGTGTTGCTCTTCGCAGTGACAATCCATTTGAACCTAAGATGGTATTGTATCGTAGCGAAAAGCCAGTTATGACCATTCCAAATCTGGCAATTCACATGAACCGTGAAGTGAATAAGGGCGTTGAGATTAACAACCAGACAGATTTGATGCCTGTATTAGACGTGCTCTCTGAAGAGAAGAAAGATACCAAGTATTTTATGGAATTCCTTGCTTCAGAACTACAAGTAGATGTACAGGATATTCTGGATTTCGAATTAAGCGTATTTCTTATGGAAGAGCCAATGTACATCGGTGTGGAAGACACATTGATTTCTGCTCCAAGATTAGATAACTTAACTTCCTGCTCTGGTCTGGTATCAGCAATTATCGATGGGGAAAGAGCAAACGGTATTAACCTGATTGAATTATCTGACCACGAAGAAGTTGGTTCCAGCACAAAACAGGGGGCTGCATCCATTCTTCTTCACGATATGGTAAAACGTATTGTAAAGGGTCTTGGTGGCAATGACGAAGATGCAGAACGTGCTATGTATGGTGCCATGATGGTATCTGTTGACGTGGCGCATGGTTTACATCCAAACAAAGCTGGTAAGATGGACATTACCAACAAACCAGTCTTAGGCAAAGGCTTATGCATTAAGCAGGCTTGTTCACAGTCTTATGCAACGGACGCAGAGACCATCGGTATCTTCTGCCAGATTTGCGATAGCCAGAAGGTTCCATACCAGAGATTTGTAAATCGTTCTGACGTTCGTGGTGGTAGTACTTTGGGAGCAATCTCATCTACTATGACACCAGTTAGAACTATGGATATTGGTATTCCACTTCTTGCAATGCATTCTTCCAGAGAGTTAATGGCAGCAACAGATATGGATTCTTTGAAAAATGCAATGACTGCATATTTTCAGCTGTAAGATTAAAAAAGTATGCTAAAAGAATGTATATGCTATGTATTAGATATGTAGATATAAATGAGAGATTGTACGATGAAATATAGTTACGAAGAAGTAATTAACACCATCCAGAACGCCAGACGTTTTGGAGAACACACAGGATATGAAGTATCAAAACATATGCTAGAACAGTTGGGGAATCCGCAGAGCGGCATTCCCTTTGTTCATGTAGCCGGAACCAATGGCAAGGGCTCAACCACGGCCTTTTTGTGTAAGATATTAGAGCAAACGGGCAAAAAGATTGGAATGTTCACTTCGCCTCATTTGGTGGAGTTTGAAGAACGCATTCGTATCAACGGTGTGTATATATCAAAAGAGGATGTAACACGCCTTGGCAATCAGCTCCTGTCTATGGAATTTGAGTTGTCACCGACAATGTTTGATTATTGTCTTGCAATGGCGGTACTTTATTTTAAAGAGCAAAATTGTGACCTGATGGTAATGGAAACTGGGATTGGCGGACGCTATGATTCCACCAACGCTTTAGGAATTCCGGAAGTGGCCATTATTACTACAATTGGATTTGATCACATGGGGATACTAGGCAACACGTTGGAGGAAATCGCAGGGGAAAAGGCTGGGATTATGAAACCAGGATGTCCTGTGGTTACCACGGAACAACAGCCACAGGTGTTAGAGGTGTTGTTGAAAAACTTTGCAAAAGTCAATAATTTAGCGGGACAGGTGAAGTTTGTTCAAACCAGACAGCAGTGGGAAGAAGGTGCAGGAGAACTGCATATTCCAGAAGGAACTGCTATCTACAAGCTATCTCGCGAGGATTGCCGTTATGTAGGTGGTATTTCAACCAAAATGGTGGCAAGCACATATCAGATTGAGAATACAGCTCTGGCGTCACTGGCTGCGCGAGTACTTTTTGATAAATGGAACAAAGAAGGAATTCTGCTTACAACAGCGGATGAAAGGGAAAACTTTATCCAGACGGGCATCCGTACCGCGTTTTGGAAAGGCCGTTTGGAACTGATTAATGAGCATCCGTTTTTTATGATTGACGGGGCCCACAATTCTAATGGAGTGTGGGCGCTTAGAGAAAGCCTACGAGAACTGTATCCGGATGAGAAATTTCACTTTATTATGGGGGTTATGGCAGATAAAGACTATGAGGAAATGATTGAAGCATTACTGCCATTGGCCATTGATTTTGTAACAGTGACCCCAGAGAGCAACCGTGCATTGCAGTCTAAGGATTTGGCGGAATGCATCAGGAGCAAGGGTGTAGAAGCGCGTTTCGTGAATAATATGGAAGAGGTGATTCGCCCATTACTGCCGAACAAAGCGGTATCGAATCAGAATTCTACGGTGACAAAAGTACAGAAGAATGAAAAAACAGTAGCATTTGGCTCGCTTTATTTTATTGGTGCGATTGAAAAATTGCTTCAGGAATAGGATTTTGAAATTACAGGTTGGGCTATAGTGGGCAAGAATGATAAACCTTACGAGTACACAACTTTAGTTATGGAACACATAAATTTTTACCATAACCAACTTGCATTGAAATTATAGACATTCGCTATTCTTTGTAATAAAATATGAGACAGATTTGAAATTATTAAATTGACCCAGCCGGCAGCAAAGATACGACTGAGCCGAGATGTGGAGGAATATATTATGGAAAAAAAGAACCTTGATTGGGCAAACTTAGGATTTGGATATATGATGGCGGACTATCGCTATGTGTCCAATTATAAAGATGGAAAATGGGATGATGGAGAGATTACCACAGATGCGAACATCACCTTAAATGAATGTGCTGGTGTATTCCAGTATGCGCAGACCTGTTTTGAAGGTTTAAAAGCATATACCACAGAAGATGGACACATTGTATGTTTCCGTCCTGACTTAAACGCGCAGAGAATGGTAGATTCCTGTGAACGTTTGAAAATGCCAGTATTTCCAGTAGAGAGATTTATTGACGCAGTAGAGAAGGTTGTAAAGGCCAATGAGGCATGGGTGCCACCTTTTGGTTCAGGTGCGACACTTTACATCCGTCCATATATGATTGCAACGAATCCTGTTATCGGTGTAAAACCAGCAACAGAATATCAGTTTAGAATTTTTGTAACTCCAGTTGGACCATACTTCAAGGGTGGTGCTAAGCCACTTACTATCCGTGTGTCAGATTACGACAGAGCAGCACCATGTGGTACCGGTCACATCAAAGCAGGTCTTAACTATGCTATGAGTTTGTATCCAATCGTAGATGCACATGAACAGGGATTTGATGAAAATATGTACTTGGATCCAGCTACAAGAACCAAGGTGGAAGAAACTGGTGGTGCAAACTTTATCTTCATTACAAAAGATGGAAAACTGGTTACTCCAAAATCAGACAGCATCCTACCTTCTATCACAAGACGTTCTCTTATGGTAGTTGCAGAAAAATACCTTGGAATGGAAGTAGAACACAGAGAGGTATTATTAGAAGAATTAAAAGATTTTGCAGAATGTGGTCTTTGCGGTACTGCAGCAGTTATCTCGCCAGTTGGCAAGATTAACGACCACGGAACCGAAATCTGCTTCCCAAGTGGAATGGAAGAAATGGGACCAACTACCAAGAAACTCTATGAAACATTAACAGGCATCCAGATGGGCAAATTAGAAGCTCCAGAAGGCTGGGTAAAAGTAATCGTATAAATAGAATCATCGTGATTTTAGAAACTCTCGCAGAGAATTCTGCGGGAGTTTTTGCTTTAGAAAAAGAGACACATGACCTAGTGCCAATTTCCTATGCCAAAATGAAAAAAAGTGGGTGCTAACTACAACATATTGTGGTATGATAAGGTTGTCTAATTATGATACGTTATTGTCGGGGACTAGGGCTTTTTTGTGGGCATATAAAAGCACAAAACGGGGAAACAATAACAGAAAGAGATGGTGGGGTATGAACTTATTTGATATTATTGGGCCTGTTATGGTAGGGCCATCCAGCTCTCATACTGCGGGAGCAGTGCGAATTGGTAACATCGCTAGAAAGTTACTGACAGAAGAGGTACAAGAGGCAATTATTTATTTTCATGGTTCGTTCCAGTCAACAGGAAAAGGCCATGGTACAGATAAAGCGCTTTTAGCAGGCTTAATGGGAATGCCAGTGGATGATTCACGTATCCCATATAGTTTTGACGTAGCGCGAGAAAGAGGACTAATCTATGAGTTTCGTCCAATCGATTTGGGCGATGCACATCCAAACAGTGTAAAACTGGTTCTTACAGGTGTTGGTGGCAAACATCAGGAGGTGGTTGCCTGCTCCGTAGGTGGCGGTCGTATCGAAATTAGAGAGATTGACGGCTTATCCGTAAGCTTTAGTGGAGATTATCCAACGCTGATTATCCGTAATCAGGATATTCCTGGTCAGGTTCAGCAGGTAACCACATTCCTTGCAGAAGAGAATATTAATATTGGTACGATGCAGTTATACCGTTCTGCAAGAGGGGCAGATGCGGTTATGGTCATTGAGTGTGACAAGGAGATTCCATTGGACATTATTCCAGCGCTGGAAGGATTCAAAGGAATTGTTAAAGCTACGTATCTCAGTTTGAAGGAAGACTAGGGGGCATATTATGTATAAATCATTAGAAGAGATTATTACTGCGGAAAAAGAACAGAATCTTCCATTCTGGAAATTAGTTATGAAGGAAGACTGTGTGGAATTGGATATTTCTGAAGAAGAAGCATTTGATAGAATGAAACATATGTATTTGGTTATGAAAGAATCAGATGCTGCATACGAAGACAACCTGATGTCACGAAGCGGACTGGTTGGAACAGATGGCAAGAAGGTTCATGATGCTCGTCTGGCTGGAAAACTGGTTTGTGGTGATTTTATCGGACGTGTCATTGAGCGCGCGATTAAAATGGGGGAATCCAATGCTTGTATGAAGCGAATTGTTGCGGCTCCTACAGCAGGTTCCTGCGGTGTTATGCCAGCAGTGTTTATCAGCATACAGGAAGAAAAAGGATATACCGATGACCAGATGACAGAGGCGATGTTCGTTGCTGCTGGAATTGGTGGTGTGATTGCACATCGCGCATTTTTGGCAGGTGCAGCAGGCGGATGTCAGGCAGAGATTGGTTCGGCATCTTCTATGGCAGCAGGCGCGATCGCATATTTAAATGGCGCTGATGCGGAAGGTATCGCCCATGCGGCAGCAATTGCAATGAAGAATCTGTTAGGACTTGCCTGCGACCCAGTAGCAGGTCTGGTAGAAGTACCATGTGTTAAGCGTAACGTGGTAGGGGCAGTGAATGCTATGACTTCCTGCGATATGGTTTTGGCGGGAATGATTAGTAAGATTCCACCAGATGAAGTGTTTGATGCCATGAGAGCAGTCGGCAGAAATATGCCAGAGAATGTGCGTGAAACAGGTACCGGTGGTTTGGCAGCAACACCAACTGGCGTAGCCATGAGAGAGAAGATTACCTCTCTATAATTGTTTTGTCGACAAAAAGACACAAAATACGCAAAATAATTGTGGGTAAAATAAGCCCGCTGGAATTGAAAGGACGAACTCTTGGATAAAATTTTAAGAGAACTACAGGACAATCAAAATGTCAGAGCAAACTTAAGTGATTTGCGTAAATTGATAAAAGAGGAAAATGAGAAAAAGCAGTTGCTTGTTGTGGTACAGAAACAGGAGCCACTGTTCTTCAGCTTCCTTCATTCAGATGATGCAAAAACCAGAAAAAATGCAGCTTTGTTATTGGGAGATTTAGCATATCAGAATGCAACTTCCGAACTTTATGATGCTTATGTGCAGGAAACAACACTGTTTGTTCGCGCATCTTATCTTGAAGCATTAGCCCAGCTGGATGTGGCAGATAAGATAGAAGCATTGAAGGATAGTTTAGCACATCTGTTAAGCAGTGAAGTGACGCCAGAAAATCGCAAGCATACGGACGAAGAGATTCGTGCGCTTAGAGAAATTATCATTCAGTATGAGGGAATTACCCGTCATACTGCTGATATCAAAGGGAAAAAGGTAAGTGTCATTCTTATGACCAATCGTAGTCAGAGAGAAACCGTACGTAGAAGCATTACCTGTGGAACCGCCACGGTGCATCCACTGGGGGTTCTGGTTGAGACAGAACATTTATCAGAGCTTATGAAGCTTCGTACGTACAGGGAGATGATATTCCCATTACAAAAGGAAGGATTTTTCCCTGCGGATCCAGTGACCTGTGCGCAGGAGATCTGGAACTCCAACATTCTGGGAATTTTGAATGGGCTTCATAAAGAACAGGGAAGTTATTATTTTAGAATCGAATGTAAGAGTGCTTTTGAATTGGAAGAACGTAGTGCTTTTACCAAGAAACTGGCTGCAGAGTTAGAGCGTCTGTCTCAAGGAGAACTGATTAACTCCACCAGCGATTATGAAGTGGAACTTCGCATGATTGCAAACAAAGACGGAGAGTTTTTCGTAGGAGTTGCGTTGTCGACCATTAAGAGTAACCGTTTTGCATATCGTAAGAATGCCATTGCGGCATCCATTCATCCTTCTACGGCGGCTCTCATTATGGAGATTGCTGCACCTTATCTGAAAGAAGACGCTCAGATTATGGACCCTTTCTGTGGGGTTGGTACAATGCTAATCGAGCGAGATGAGCGTGTTCCGGCCAGAGAGATGTATGGAACGGATATCTTTGGAGATGCAATTCTTTTTGCCAGAGAGAATACGGATTTGGCGAAGAAGAAAATCAACTATATTCATCGTGACTTTTTTGATTTCAAACACGACTATTTGTTTGATGAAATCGTGACAAATATGCCACTTCGAGGCAAGAAATCAAAGCAGGAGATGGATGATTTTTATAGGGACTTTTTTGAAAAGTCCAAGGAAATTCTTGCAAAAGAAGCAATTCTTGTAATGTATACTAACGAAATTGGATTTGTAAAAAAACAACTGCGTTTGCATAAGGAATATTCGCTTTTACAGGAAACCTGCCTGCAGGCAAAGAATGATTTTTATTTATTAATTTTAAGTTACAAGGGGTAAGAAATGAACAAAAGTCTGATCGATACAGATTTACTACAGCGTTTACAGAATCATTTCTGTAATGCAAATGATATTTATTTGGCGTGCCTGGATAGAGAACGCAATTTGCTGACAGAGATTGGGGATTGCGAAGAGGCACAGCAATTTTTTATAGATCGATTTCCACAGAATGCTTGCAACAGTTTGTTAAGAAGTGTGGAAGTCAGCCAGGTGGAGGCAATTGTGGAGGAACCATTGCCTGTACCTTATATGAAGTTATGTAGTGTAATCACCAGAGTGGAAGGTGTCATTACACTGGTCTGGGTTGTGGCTGCGGTGATTGATGAATATGTGAAACCGGAAGACGAAATCCCAGAGTACATACATAGAACCAGCGAGGAACGTTTTTACAGAACGATTGCCTTCCTGGAGGAAGTGTCAAAACAGCTTCTCACAGTTAAGGAACATGAGATTCTGGCAGAGGAAGCTATGGAGCAGTCCAAGGCTTCAGAAGAAAAATACA
Organism: Lachnospiraceae bacterium; assembly: GCA_015057035.1. Taxonomy (GTDB): domain Bacteria; phylum Bacillota; class Clostridia; order Lachnospirales; family Lachnospiraceae; genus Roseburia. The sequence continues at coordinate 115,014 of SVFC01000002.1, forward strand.
AATTACAGATGTATCGTAGTGAGGCAATGACTTCAGTGGTACGTCTCCTGGGTTCAGAAGATGCATTTGCCAAGCTTGCAGATGAAATCATTCAGGAAGTTTGTAAGGTGTTGGAAATCGAAGGTGGATGTCTGATTCGTGAAAATGCAGACAGAAAGCATATTGATGTGCTTTGTGAATACTCTGCAAATCGCAACTGGAATCTGGGCAATCGTTTGGATGGACAGCCAAAGCAGATGGTTCCATTCTATGATGGAAAACCATATATGATATCTTCTGACTCTATGATGCCAGAAGAATTGGAGCATTTTTTCACACAGTATCATGTGTTGGCGGGTGTGTTCCAGCCAATCGAGATTAATGGACATTATAATATGTATCTCTGTCTGTATGAATTTGAAAAAGAGCGTACATGGACAGTAGATGACATTAAGTTTATCAGTGATATCAAACGTGTAATTCAGAGCATTTTGTCAAAGCGAATTACCAAGAATTCACTGGCAGGTTCCTTTGCTTCCTTAGAAGCAATTTTGGAAAACGTAGGTTGTAGCATTTATGTAGTAGATTACGATAGAAAAAGTGTTCTCTACATGAACCAGAAATTTAAAAACATGTTCGTAGCGTCTGATGCAGAGGAACGTTTGAATGAATTGTTCTTCCGTAATCCACGCCCAGAGCGTGAGTTTGGACCAAGAGAATACTATGTTACAGAAAGCGGAAGATGGCTGGATGCTAACCAGACGCAGATTACCTGGGTGGATGGCAGAAAAGTATGTCTTGGTACTATTTACGATATTACAGACAAGAAGTTATATCAGAAGAAAATCGAGAGTCAGATTAGTAACGACCCATTAACGGGAATTTACAACCGTATGCGTTGTGAAAAAGATCTCGAAAAATATATCCGTGATGCAGAAGCAACAGGCAAAGAAGGGGCATTTTTATGTATTGACCTGGATGACTTTAAGAACATCAACGATGGTCTGGGTCATCAGTACGGCGACGTGCTACTGAAGGCCATTGCTCATAATATTTCCCGTGTAACAGATATTCAGGAAAATTGTTATCGTATTGGTGGAGATGAATTTGGTGTTATTGTGCAAGGCGATTCTTACAAGGAATTAGAGCGCATCTGTGAAGATCTACGCGCCATTTTTGACAGACCTTGGTTCTTAAAGGACGAGGACTACTACTGTACCATGAGCATGGGCGTGGTATGTTTCCCAACAGACGCGAATACCGTGGATGACTTGATTCGTAAAGCAGATATGGCGCTTCATACTGCCAAGAAGAAAGGGAAAAACCGCGTTGTATATTACAACGAAAAAGTTGAAGATACCTCTTTCTATCGTCTCGATTTAGAGAAGAATATGCGTCGTGCTACAATGAATGCCTGCAACGAATTCGAGGTATATTATCAGCCAATCATTGACCAGGATAAACCTGGCAATCCATGTTGCGGAGCAGAAGCATTGGTTCGTTGGAATTCCAGTGAGCTTGGATTTATTCCACCAAATGATTTTATTCCATTGGCAGAATATCTGGGATTAATCAATCCTATCGGTGAGCATGTTCTGTATCAGGCAGTAAAACGTTGCAAGTACTGGAACGACTGTGGTCATCCTGATTATAAGGTTAACGTAAACCTATCTGTAATTCAGTTGCTACAGAATGACTTTGTGAAAAAAGTAAAACGTGTTTTGGATAAAACGAACATTAATCCTAAGAACGTTACCTTGGAAGTGACGGAAAGCCTTGCAATCAATGATATGGACCGTATGAAGAAAATCCTTGACCAGATAAAATCCCTTGGGGTTAAAGTTGCTCTGGATGACTTCGGTACAGGTTATTCTTCACTCAATCATATCCGCAAGATGCCAATCGACGTAATTAAGATTGATCGCTGCTTTGTAGAAAATCTCGCAGAAGACGATTTCTCCGGCGCTTTTGTTAAGATGGTTTCTGAACTTGCCAAGACCATCGGTGTTACTGTTTGTGTGGAAGGCGTAGAGCAGAAGAAACAGTTAGAAGCTCTGAAAGATATGAATGTCAAACTCATTCAAGGATATTATTATGGTAAGCCAATGCCTGTACAGGAATTTGAGAAGATGTATCTATAGGCCTTGGAAAAAATATTAAAATTAATAAAAATATCTATTGACAATCAATTTATCATTTGATATTATAATCAAGTCGTCGCGAGAGATTCTCGTGACGCATATGCGGAAGTGTCGGAACTGGCAGACGAGCAAGACTAAGGATCTTGTGCATATTGCTTGCGTGTGGGTTCAAGTCCCATCTTCCGCATTGAAAAAGAAGAGACCTAGGCTTATGCCTAGGTCTTTTTCTTTTTCAGTACCGAAGCGACCCTTGCCCCCAGGGGTCAAGGTCTTCGCTTCGCTCTTCGTTCCACTTCGGTCGGTGCAAAACCGAGGTCCCCCGGACCTCGTGCACCGGTCGGCGCTAAACAGACGTCCACAGGACGTCTAGCGCCCCATCTTCCGCTGAAAATGTTGCGTCGGTCGGTTCGGTGGGAAAAAGGTCCACCGGACCTTTTTTCTATTTCCACCTCACCCCATCTTCCGCTGGGAAAGAAATCTATAACATCAATAAGCGTAGTTTCAAATATGGTTTCACTACCGCCACCAAAATAGAAAACACTGAAAAAGTGAGCAACTACATCACAAAGTACATAACCAAAGAACTAATTACCATGTCAAAAGGCCAGCACCGATATTTGTACAGCAAGAGCCTAGCCAAGCCACAGAGTGAAAAGCTATTTGAAGAAGATTTGAAATTTATGGAGTTGCTTCTTTCCAAGCATAAAGACCTTGTGAAGATTAAAAAGGTAAAAGATGAAGAGCGTGGAATTGAAACGACTTACATCACAATCAAGAAAACAGAATAAAATTTGATTGTTCATGTGTTAAAGCGTGATATAATTATAAACAGAGATATATTAAAATCGTTTAGGGAAAGATAGATAGTGGGGGCAAAGTATGGATTTGATAGAAACATATTTAAACAATTTACAAACAATAAATAGTATGACATTGGATGATTTTGGTGATAGGCGTAAAGTGAAAAGGAACAATAAATTAGCAGATGCAAATCGCCAAATTGCAAAAGATATTGAAAATACATATCCCGAATATAAAGAAGATTTTGCAAAACTACTTTTACATGATGATTGGAAAATACGTTGTCAAGTTGCACATCATATGTTAGAAGTGATGAATTATCCTAATAAATATCGAAAGATGGCCTTACGTGAAATTAAAGATGTTATTAATAAAGACATTTTAGTTGAAAGTTTAGGTAATAAAATGTGGCTACAAGACTGGTATAAACAGCATCCATTAGATAGGTTTCTTTAAGATAGTCCAATTTTGCAGAGGTGAAAATGAAAGAATTTATTTTAGATGGTAATAATTTCCATGATTTAGAAGGTTTTTATGCAGAGATAGATAAGTTATTGACTAAAGATTTATCTTGGAAAACGGGACATAATCTAGATGCCTTTAATGATTTATTAAGAGGTGGATTTGGAGTACATGAGTATGAAGAACCAATTATTATTAAATGGACTAATTATGAGAAAAGTAAGAAGAATTTAGGGAATGAAACAGTTTTAACACTATTGGAAATATTTTTAGATTGTGATAATTCGGGACATTCATGCAAATTAGAGTTATTTAACTGATTTTTGAATATGGGGTTTTGCGGAAGTTTGTTACACTTTTGTTACACTTGAAGATGATGTGCTGAAAAGCCCTTTCTATCGTGTTTTTTTGAGGTACAAATTCATTCAAGTCCCATCTTCCGCGTTTATCGATGAGTGTTTGGGTAGAAAAAATGGGGATTTCATTTGATGGAGGATGGGGGTATAATATTTCCAAGGGGATTATGTGTAAAGCTAGGAAGGAGAAGAATATGAAAAAGAGAATTTTGAGTTTTTTATTGGTGGCAGCACTAGGTGTTTCACTATGTGCATGCATGGGCCCTGCTGACAATGCTGGAGGTGATTCAGCGAATAACGGTAGTGGCTCTGGTGGGGAAAGCAATCCTTTGTTGTTTGAAGTTCCAGAGGGTGGATATGATGGAGAGATGATAACCATAAAGTTCGATCATACATTTTCCAGCAGATACTGGGATGTGCTAGATGCATGTATTGTGGAATTTAACAAAATGTATCCAATGATTAATGTACAACATCAGATAGTAGGAACCTGTGAAGATATATATACTTGGACTACAATGTCGAATGAGAAAAACAGGGCGAATATCGTGTGTTGTAGTCCGGAACAGATGGAAGGATATATTGAAAAGGAAATGGTTATTGCGTTAGATAAGCTTATGAAGGACACTGATAGTGGATTTTCACAGGCGGAGTTAGATGATTGTGCAAGTGCATTTTCTGCTCAGGGACGAGAATATGGTGATGGACATGGATATGTGTATTCGTTGCCAATCAGCAAGGTTAACACAGAGAGGCCAGATTTTTGTATTATGAAAAAAGAAAATCCACAAGAGATGATGGCATCTTGGTTGTTTGTAAAATTTTTATTGACCAACAAAGAGTTTCAGGCTGCTTTTTCTTAAAAGTCTGGGAAATGTCTGCGATTAAGTCAATTGTAATCAACGACCTGAACGTGGAAGAAAAGTAGACATGCAGATAATGAGCGCGGATGATAAGTCCACGCTTTTTTTCTGTGATAAAAGCGTCAAATTGTGTTTTGTATTCCAAGATTTAAGGTCTCCGCTTAGCGCCCCATCTTGAAAAAATATATATACGAAAAAATTGTCTCGCAATACCCAAAAACATCTCATTTTTAGGTCATTTTTTGCTATTTAATATATATAGAGAAAAATTCATTCAAAATACCCTTAAAATCGGAGAAAACGTGGGTATTTTGCAGCAAAAAATTTCTATATATATTTTTGAGCGGTTTTGTATTACTTTCAGGCTAAAAAATGACGATTTAATTTGGCTATCAAGTTTGTAGTAAACTGAAGAATTGAAAAGCCAAGGATAAAGTGCTATGATGGTTCAAAAGGAGTATTTGGAAAGGGAAAAGTCTAATGAAGAAAAAAATTATTTTAGGGCTTCTGGTGATGGTTATATTGGGGATTTGTGCTGCGATAATTATTCCAATTATTAGTACGCCTGAAATAGAGAGGCCATACGATGTTCCTAAAGTATTGATATATACCAATGAAGAGCAGATCGTTACGGAAGGCTACACAAACTGTAGTATTGTCATTATTGATGAGAAGGGTGGAAAGCATGAAACGATTCGTGATGATGCGTCTACCATCAAGATAAGAGGGAATTCTACGTCTGCAGGACACAAGAAACCTTACAATATTAAATTTTCGACAAAGACAGACGTCCTGGGAATGGGAGCAAACAAGAAATGGACTTTGTTGGCAAATTGTTTTGAAAAGACTCTGCTTCGCAATCAGTTTGCCTTTGATATAGCTAAGCAATTGAATGTGCCTTATACACCAGACTACAGGGTTGTGGATGTGTATGTGGATGAGGTGCTCCAGGGAACATATCTTTTGGTGGATCCTATTGAGGTAGGAGAGACACGTGTGGACATTGACACTACCAAGAATGAGTTCCTTTTGGAACTGGATCTTAATCCAGAGGATGAAAATAGCCAGTATTTTTTCTCAGGAAGATACAGAATTAAGTTTGCGATTAATGAGCCTGACCTTGATGACCTTACTAACGAACAGTTTGATTATGTGGAGGATTTTGTAAAAAAAGCAGAAAAAGCACTTGCTAGCAAGGATATGACAGAGATTGAAAAATATTTTGATATCGATTCTATGGCTAGTTTTTATCTTGTGCAGGAATTTTTCAGAAATGTTGATGTGAATACGTCTTCTACCCGTTTTCATATAAAGGACGGAAAGATTTATGGCGGACCGGTTTGGGACTTTGATTTGTCCGCAGGTAATTATCGGTTGGATTATTATGCTAATATGCATGACCACTGGGGCAATAGTTATGCGGGGCTCCATGCGGTTAACATGCCATGGTTTGGGGCACTCACGGAGATAGAGGAGTTCCAGAATATCGTAAACCAAAAATTTTTGGAATATCAGGATGTTTTTGTCAATCTTTATGAAGACAATGTGAATGGAAAGAACCATATTGATGCAACCATTGAAACATATCGAGAATCTATATCGCGTAACTATGGGGAAGCGGGATGGGACGTTTCAAAGATATATACAGATGGGCTGGTGCTTGAACGTTTTCCGTTTATGACATATGAAGAAAACGTTGAATACTATCGTAAGTGGTTGAGAAAGCGTAATGAATGGCTTCTTAAGGAATGGGGACTATAGTTTTGCAAATGGAGCGCGTTCTATTTATAAAATCTTTAAATTCTACTTTACTTTTTCCAACGGTTATGGTATCGTGTTAACGTTGAGCAGGAGTGGTGGAATGGCAGACGCGCTGGCTTCAGGTGCCAGTGGTAGCAATACCGTGTGGGTTCAAGTCCCATCTCCTGCATGAAAAAGAAACGACCCTGACGTTTATACGTCAAGGTCGTTTTTTTATGCCGAGGAGTCCCGTTGAACACGGAATGCTTTGCATTCCGGGGTTCAAGGTCTCCTCGCCACAGAGTGGCTTCGTCGGTCGGTTCGACGGGAAAAAGGTCCACTGGACATTTTTCTTAATCCGTCTCACCCCATCTCCTGGATGAAGTATCGGTTAACCGACTAAACCTAAAATGTAGAAACGGCTGGAAAATGTTTATATATGAAGTAAATAGTGCTACAATACCCATAAGAATACTACATATGGAAAGGGGAGGCTTTCATGAGAATTGAGGATAGGAGAACAACTACAGACTGGAAATTTGATTTTACATCCTTGCCACGATGGGAAAATCACAATTCAGTGCATTATGCGTATGATGAGTTTTTTGAGATTCCTCAGACGGATACGCTGTGCTGTATCTATTCGATTGCTGAGGTGAGAATGATGTCGTATCAAGGATTTCTTGCAATTCTTCAAAATAAAGAGAATCCCAAAGTGGTTTTAAATGTTACAGAAGATATGAATTTTTGCGATAATTTTTCTGTAAGTAACGATGGCAATTTGATTTTTCTGCAGCCAAGTATGTACAATGACAAAACGAAACAAGTGAAACACCCAATTCTGATTCTTGACATTGAGAGTAAGAAGTTTGCCTATGTGGAAACGAATCAATGGAGTTCGGAGTACAAGGTGGTAGAGGTTGAAGAGAAAGTGTTCAAGGTGGAACCAGACCCAGTACAGGCGGAGAGAGATGAGCGTCTGCAGGCACTTGGAGAAAAGATAATTAAAGTAGATGAGCTGAAATGGTATCCTTGGTCGAAACTATATCAGCTACCTAAGATGATATATAAGAAGCCTATCTGGAAGTGGTTTGACTAGTACTTTATTCCTAGAATTTTCTCTCAATTTATTGACATTTCTTTCACAAGTGATAAAATATAAGAAAAACGAAAAGGAGAATCGTTATGGATTTACTTAAGAAATTTTGGCCACACGCATTTAAAGCAAACGGTGTTGTTGGTTTAATCATCACAATTATCATTTATGCATTAATCGATCTTGTAGTTGGATGGTTAATCGGTATTGTAGCACTTATTCCAATTATTAATCTTGTATGTGGTTTAGTTGGTGGACTTTTAGGATTATACTGCACAATCGGTATCATCCTTGCAATTCTTGTAGCACTTAAAGTTTTAAAATAAGACTTTAGAATACACAAAAAGAATGAAGCTGCCTTCCAATTTTGGAAGGCAGTTTTTTTGTCCCCTTTTTTGCCTAAAGTTTGACAGAAATTGTCGAGTTTTTGGGAAGAGTTCGTTTTGCATTCAATTTTTGTCGAAAAATTTTAAAATAAAAAAAGGAATTTCACTTTCAGCGTGGAATATTAGTTATGTAGGCTATTCTTTGCACTTAACATAAGGAGAAGGAATATGACAATAAGAGAAAGAATTGAAGCCATGGAACGAGAAACACTTAGTCCATATGCTTGCCTTAGTGTGAACAGCAAGGGCAGGGATAAAGAGGAAGCCGAGTGTGATATCCGTCCTGTGTTTACCAGAGATCGTGATAGAATTTTACATAGTAAATCATTTCGACGCCTGAAGAATAAAACTCAGGTGTTTTTAACCCCTAAGGGAGATCATTATCGAACCAGATTATCTCACACGTTGGAGGTATCGCAAAATGCCAGAACCATTGCAAAAGCACTGCGTCTCAACGAAGATTTGGTGGAAGCGATTGCGTTAGGACACGACTTGGGACATACTCCATTCGGTCATGCGGGGGAAGCAATCCTGAATCAGATTTATGTGGGCGGTTTCAAGCACAATGAGCAGAGTGTGCGTATTGTGGAAAAATTGGAAAAGGATGGTCAGGGGCTGAATCTTACCTGGGAAGTAAGAGATGGAATCTTAAATCACCAGACGGGTGCTATGCCACATACCTTAGAAGGAAAAATTGTTCGAATCTGTGACAAGGTGGCATATGTGAATGCGGACTTTGATGACGCCATTCGTGCACAGTTATTATGCGAAGAAGATATTCCATTAGAGATTAGAAAAACACTGGGTTATGACACCAAGAGCCGTTTGGACTTCTTGATTCATAACACCATTATCAATAGTATGGGACAGGATGACATTAAGATGTCAGAGGAATGTGCAGAGGCGTTAAAAGAACTTCGTGCATTTATGTTCCGTAATGTATATAAGAACCCAATCGCAAAAGGGGAAGAAGAAAAAGCAAAAGCAATGCTGGAACAGTTGTATTTTTACTATTCTGAGCATATTGATATTCTTCCTGCAAAATACCTTCGTATGTATGATGAGGGAGAGGACAAGGGACGTGTGCTTTGTGATTATATCTCAGGCATGACAGACCAGTATGCGATTACCAAGTTTAGTGAATTTTTCCTGCCAGAGGCGTGGGCCGTTGACGGGTACTAAAATGAAAGGAGGCACATATGGCTTTTTATTCAGATGAATTAATTGAAGAAGTCCGTTCGCGAAATGACATCGTGGATGTGGTTGGCGGCTATGTGCGCCTTCAGAAAAAAGGAAACACCTACACGGGGCTGTGTCCATTTCACAATGAAAAAACCGCGTCTTTTTCTGTAAGTCCATATAAACAGATATATCATTGCTTCGGTTGTGGGGCAGGTGGCAATGTGTTTACTTTTTTGATGCAGTATGAGAATTTCACCTTTGGAGAGGCGATGCAGACTTTGGCAGATAGAGTGGGTGTGGAGTTGCCAAAATATGAAATGTCCTCAGCGCAAAAACAAGCGGCAGAGGAAAGAGCGTTGCTTCTTGAGATTAATAAAGAAGCGGCAAAGTATTTTTATACGATGCTTCGACATCCAAGAGGTGAGAGAGCCTATGAGTATTTTAAGAAAAGAGAGCTGACGGATGAAACTATGCAGAAGTTTGGCTTGGGATACTCAGACCAGTATAGCGATGATTTGTACAAGTATCTGAAGAGCAAAGGATATAGCGACGAGGTGTTAAAAGGCTCAGGACTTGTTACCTTTGATGAGGTACGAGGTGGTCATGATAAGTTCTGGAATCGTGCTATGTTTCCGATTATGGATGTGCACAATCACGTCATTGGTTTTGGTGGACGAGTTATGGGCGAGGGTGAGCCGAAGTACCTAAACTCTCCGGAAACGAAGATTTTTGATAAGAGCCGTAATCTTTACGGATTAAATATTGCACGAAGCACTAGAAAAGACCAGTTGCTTTTGTGCGAGGGATATATGGACGTCATTGCACTGCATCAGGCAGGCTTTGACAATGCGGTGGCTTCTCTTGGAACTGCGCTTACCAGTGGACATGCCAATCTGTTGAAGCGATACACCAAGGAAGTGTATATCACCTACGATAGCGATGGGGCGGGAACCAAAGCAGCCCTTCGTGCCATTCCAATCTTGAAGGAATATGGAATTGTAACCAAGATTATTAATATGCAGCCATATAAGGACCCGGATGAGTTTATCAAAGCCCTTGGGGCAGAAGAGTACCAGAAGCGAATTGATAGCGCCGAGAACAGTTTTATGTTTGAGATTCGCATTTTGCAAAATGATTATGATATGAACGACCCGACTTCAAAAACTGCATTTTTTAATGAAGTAGCAAAACGGCTTTTGGAATTTTCCGAGGAATTAGAGAGGAACAATTACATAGAGGCTGTGGCGCAGAAATATAGGATAAGTTTTGATGACTTACGAAAACTGGTGAACAACCTCGCTATGAAAGGCGGAGTAACGCCAAAACCTGTACAACGAACAGAAGGAACTCATGAGAAGAAGAAAAAAGAAGATGGCATGAAGCAATCTCAGAAATTGCTTCTCACATGGCTCATTGAAGATCCACGTTTGTTTAGAACGGTTTCGAACCACATTACACCAGAGGATTTTACGGAGGAGTTGTACCACAAGGTTGCCACTACGGTTTATGAGCAGTACAAAACCGAGGGCAAAGCGAATCCGGCCAAAATCATCAGCGGTTTTATGGATGGCGAGGAGCAACAGGAGGTCGCAGGACTTTTCAATGCTCGCATTCATGAGGTGGAAAAGGAAAGCGATATGGAAAAGGCTTTGAAAGAAACCATTATTCGTATTAAGCAAAACGCAATCAACTATCGTAGTGAGCATATGGACACGTTGGACATGAATGCTATGACGCAGTATTTGGAAGACCGCAAAGCACTGCAGCAGTTGGAAAAATTGCATATTTCTATTAATTAAGGACAAAATAATAAATAACCTGAGAGGACAATCAAAATGGCAAAGAAGAAAGAAGAACAGCAAGTAGAAGTAGTTGTAGACGCAGAAGAAGCAAAAGTTAAATTCCAGGAGAAACTCACAGAGTTACTTGCTCTTGGTAAAAAGAAGAAAAACATTCTGGAATATCAGGAAATCAATGACTTTTTCAAGGATATGCCACTGGATGCTGAAAAGATGGAATTGGTATTCGATTACCTTGATCACAATGGAATCGACGTGCTTAGAATCAGCGATGATGATGACGATGATGAAATCATCATTATGGAAGACGATGATGTTGAAGTTGAGAAAATCGACCTTTCTGTTCCAGACGGCGTTAGCGTGGAAGACCCAGTTCGTATGTACTTAAAAGAAATTGGTAAAGTCCCACTTCTTAGTGCAGAAGAAGAAATCGAACTGGCTCAGAAAATGGAATCAGGTGCAGTTGCAACTGAAAAAATCCAGATTATGAAGTCTCGTATTGAAGAGGAAGAAGTAGACGAGGCTGAGGCAGAAGAATTAAAAGAAGAAATCAAAAACTTACAGAAAGATGTTGACCTTGGTTCTGAAGCAAAGAAACGTCTTGCAGAAGCAAACCTTCGTCTTGTAGTAAGTATTGCAAAACGTTATGTGGGCCGTGGTATGTTATTCCTTGACTTAATTCAGGAAGGTAACCTTGGTCTTATCAAGGCAGTTGAGAAATTCGACTACCGCAAAGGATATAAATTCTCTACCTATGCAACATGGTGGATTCGTCAGGCAATTACTCGTGCAATTGCTGACCAAGCTAGAACTATCCGTATTCCAGTTCATATGGTAGAAACAATTAACAAATTAATTCGTGTTTCAAGACAGCTCCTTCAGGAACTTGGACGTGAACCATCTCCAGAAGAAATCGCTGAAGAGATGAATATGCCAGTAGACCGTGTTCGTGAAATCCTTAAGATTTCCCAGGAACCAGTGTCCCTGGAAACACCAATTGGTGAAGAGGAAGATTCACATCTTGGTGACTTTATCAAGGATGATAACGTTCCAGTACCAGCCGATGCAGCTGCATTTACACTGCTGAAGGAACAGTTAGAAGAAGTTCTTGGAACGTTAACAGAACGTGAACAGAAGGTTCTTACCCTTCGTTTCGGTTTAGAAGATGGACGCGCTCGTACTCTTGAAGAAGTTGGTAAAGAGTTTAACGTAACCCGTGAACGTATCCGTCAGATTGAAGCAAAAGCTCTTCGTAAACTTCGCCATCCAAGCAGAAGCCGTAAATTAAAAGATTACTTAGAGTAAAATATGATAAAACTATCAAAGCGAATGAGTGCAGTGGCAACCATGGTAACCCCTGGAAGCATTGTAGCAGATGTGGGAACAGACCATGGTTACGTGCCTATCGCACTGGTTCAGCAGGGGAAAATCCCACGTGCAATTGCAATGGATATAAACAAGGGACCGCTTATGCGTGCCCAGGAACATATATCTATGTGCCAGCTGGAAGATTACATAGAAACACGGCTCTCGGATGGAGTGGAAGCTTTGGAAGCCGGCGAAGTAGATTCCATTTTAATTGCAGGAATGGGTGGAGATTTGGTAATCCATATTTTAAACGAAGGCTTGGATGTTTGCAGACAGGCAAAGGAACTGATTTTGCAGCCACAGTCGGAACTTGCAAGGGTACGCCAGTATCTCCGTGAACATCTTTTCCAGATTATCGATGAGGATATGGTCATTGAAGACGGCAAGTACTATCCAATGATGAAGGTAGTGCCAGTCGATCAGGATAACTTCTGGAGATTTTTGCCAGAAGAAACCATATTGCCATGTGACATGTATGGACCACTTCTTCTTAAGAACGGCAATCCATCTCTTCGAAAATATCTGGTAAAGCAGCACAAACAGTTGAATATGATATTAAAAGAATTAGAAAAGCAGCCTGATTCGGAAGCGATAACTCTTCGTAAACAACAGGTTTTGGAAGAAATATCCTTAAACGAATCAGCATATACTATTTTGGGGGAAATCAAAAATGCAGGAATTTAATTTAACTATTAAGATTTCCGCAGAAGAGTCATACAGCGAGCGAGTGTCTGAAGGCACTCGCTTCCTTGACCTAGCGGAAAAATATCAAAAATTTTATAAGGACCAGATTGTGCTTGTTATGCACGATCACAGACTCAGAGAATTGAATAAAACCGTGAAAAAGGATATGGAAATCTCCTTTATCACAATGACAGACAAAGACGGAAAACGTGCTTATCGTAGAAGTGCAGTTCTTCTTATGCAGAAAGCGGCGAACAATCTTTGGAAAAATGATGTAATGATTCGTGTCAACCATTCCTTGGGACAGGGGTACTTCTGTAGTATGGAAGGCGTGGAACTGAACAAAGCAAACATTCTGATGTTAAAAGAAGAAATGCTCCGTATTGTAGCACAGGATTATCCAATTGAAAAATACAATGTAAATCGAGACGAAGCAATTGAACTGTTTGAAGGCTTTGGATTAATCGATAAGAAACTCACCATGGAATATCGTAGAAATTCCCGTGTGAACCTCTATTCTGTAGATGGTTTTGTAGATTACCATTTTGGATTCATGGTACCAAGTACAGGCTATATCAAATGGTTTGACCTGGACCTCTATGAAAACGGATTTGTCATTATGTTCCCGAACAAGAATGGTTCTGTGGTAGAACCTCTTGTAACATCCAGCAAATTGTTCCATACCTTACAGGATTCTAAGAAGTGGAGCCAGATGCTAGGTGTAGGTACCGTAGGTGCTTTAAATGAAGCAATCTCTCACGGCGGAGGACACGAACTCATCCTTCTTCAGGAAGCATTAATGGAAGAACGTATCGGAAACATCGCAGCGCAGATTGCGGCTTCCCACGACAAGAAGTTTGTTATGATTGCAGGACCATCCTCATCAGGTAAAACAACCTTCTCTAACCGTTTGTCTATCCAGTTGCGTGCAAAAGGATTAAATCCACATCCAATCGGATTAGACGATTACTACATTGACCGTGACAAATGCCCAAGAGACGAAAACGGTGAATTCGACTTCGAATGTTTAGAGTCAATTGATGTTGAAAAATTCAACGAAGATATGACAGCACTTTTAAATGGCGAAGAAATCCTGATGCCATCCTTCAACTTTAAAACAGGCCGTCGTGAATACCGTGGCAAGAAGTTGAAACTAGGCGAAAACGATATCCTTGTAATCGAAGGTATCCACGGCTTAAATGACAAACTGTCTTATACACTTCCAGCAGAGAGTAAATTCCGTATTTACATCTCCGCATTAACACAGCTCAATATCGACGAACACAATCCACTGCCAACCACAGATGGACGTCTCCTTCGTCGTATTGTCCGTGACGCCAGAACCCGTGGTACTTCCGCTCAGGAAACCCTCGGCATGTGGGCATCCGTAAGACGTGGCGAAGAAAAATATATCTTCCCATTCCAGGACAGTGCAGACGTAATGTTTAACTCTGCTCTCGTATACGAAATGGCAGTACTTAAGGTTTATGCAGAACCATTGTTATTCCAGATTCCAAGAGACAGTGAAGAATATCTTGAAGCTAAGAGACTCTTGAAGCTCCTCGATTACTTCCTTCCACTTCCAACAGAAGGCATCGCACAGAACTCATTGGTACGTGAATTTGTGGGCGGCAGTTGCTTTAATGTGTAAAACTATCTAGAAAAGCGGAACAATAAAAAATGACGATAGCAAGCTTGCTTGGACTATCGTCATTTTTTTATTGGGCCAGTTTGGCGTTTAGCCAAACAGCGAGAGCCATCGCCTCGATAGAGGCGAGTGGTCGCGAAGAGACCGGGTCGAGCTGCTTTTCGAGATATATGGATCAATAAATCTATCGCTTGCGCGAAAATCAATAACGTACACGCAAGTGATATTTACTTTAAAATTAAAATATTACATTTTTTATCCCGTAACCAAAGACAAGATACGTTATTGGAAGGGGGATAAAAATGGTAGAAATTATTTATGAATTAGCCAAATTGATTTTCGGATTATAATATGGTACCTTATCTGGTATTTCTTCCTCAAAAAAGTGTGCTATAATACTAAAAATGTAGGAGGGACGAAAGAGAAACTTTAAATTATGAAAGACACTATAATGCTTTAAATAGTGAACAATTGCTGGAATTGATAAATGAAGCTAAAGAGAATAATTGGACAATGTTGGATATTTCGAATTGTGGGGTTGAGCAATTGCCAGCAGAATTGTGGTCACTACAGTCTTTAAAAGCGTTATTTATTGGGAATTGGATTACGCTTGAAGAAAATAATAATACATTTACGGAAATACCAGAAGAAATATCTAATTTAGTTAATTTAGAGGCATTATCTATATGTAATCTTAAAAATGTTAAGATACCGAAAGCGATTAAGAATATGCCTAAATTGGCATATTTAGATTGTTTTGGGTGTGATTTTAGTTCTATTCCGGATAATTTAATTAATAAAGGTGTTAGGGCAATTGGGATTGAATGCGACACGCGTGAACAGTTAAGACAGGTGTGTCGAATGAAAAAACTCGAAGAAATTTTTTTGACAGGATCTAAATTAGATTGTTTACCAGATGAAATCGGTGAACTAAAAAAATTGAGAACATTATATTTGTCAAATTCTTTAATTGAAACGATTCCTGAAACTTTGTTAGAACTCAAGAGTTTAAAGAACTTTATAATTACAGATACACCTTTAGAAGATAAAATACCTAAGGAAATGAGAAACCAAAAGACATATAATTTGATTTCTTATATATGTAAACAACAGCAACAAGAGGGAAATTATTTTTTCAACGAGTCAAAGATGATTATTGTGGGACAAGGAAGTGTCGGGAAAAGTTGTCTTCTTGAACGAGTTACAAGTGGCAAATATGAGGAAAAAGAATCAACCGAAGGAATAGATGTAAAAAAATGGACATATAATGTAGATGAAAAAGAATATACATTAAATATTTGGGATTTTGGAGGACAAGAAATATATCATTCTACACATCAGTTCTTTTTAACCAAACGTTCGTTATATGTTTTTGTGTGGGACGCAAGAGCGGAGGAGGAATATGGTAGAATTGATTATTGGTTAAAAACAATTGAAAGTTTTGCAGAGGATAGTCCTATTATTATTTGTATTAATAAATGCGATAAAAATGTGACTAGAATAAATAGAATTGATTTCAAGGAGTACAAAGAAAAATATCCTCAAATTACAATGATTTTAGATATAAGTTGTAAAGATAATGTTAATATTCCTAGATTAAAGGGGCTTATTAAAAAGCTAGCCAGTAATTTGCCAATCACAAAAGAAAGATGGATCAAGTCATGGTATGATGTTCGAATGGAAATAGAGCATTTAAGTGAGACTAAAAAATATATTACATATGAAGAATATGTCAAGATATGTAAGAAATATAGTATAAAACGAGAAGAAGGTAACAGCTTAAGCAAGTATTTACATGACTTAGGCGTGATTCTACATTATCAAGATGATCCATATTTAAAAAGCATAGTAATTTTGTCGCCAGAGTGGGCAACTTCGGCTGTATATAAAATTCTGGATTCGCAAGAAACAGTTTTAAAAAAGCGAAATGGAGTATTACATTTAGAGGATCTCCCAAACATTTGGAAAAACAAAAAAATATACCCAGAAGATAAATACATTTTTTTGTTAAAAATAATGGAAAAATTTCAATTATGTTTTGAAATTGCAAATGGGAGGTACTTGGTGGCAGAACTTTTAGAGAATACATCAATTGATTATCCAAAACAATGGGATTTAAGTGCTAATGCGTGTATAAGTATTATATATTGTTATGACTTTATGCCAGCGGGGGTTATGACTAGATTTATAGTTAAAATTCATCAATATATAGCTAATGTCAATGGGAAAGACATGTGTTGGAGAAAAGGAGTTTATCTTAAGCATAAAACAGCATATGCTAGTGTAATAATGAAAGATACAATTTCGGAAAAGAAAATAGAGGTTAAGGTTAATAAGAACGGGGAATCTATTCATCAAAGAGAGTTATTGTTTGCAATTAGAAAAGCATTAAATGAAATTAATGATTATGTTTAATGCATAGAATATCAATTATTATATGTAGTTATTTTATTATTAGCTGCATGTCAATGAACTAAAAAATATCGTAGCAAGCTATTGCAGAAATTGCAATGTTGCTACGATATTTTTATGGCCGCCAAAAGCACTTGCGCGAAAATTGCCTACGCTTGCGTAAGTTATGTGGAAATACATAATGATGAAAATGTACTATGAAATTATATCGTATAAGGAGAGGGTAAAAAATGAAAATAGCAAAAGACACTGTGTTTCGGTTGCAGTCAAAACGTGTATTAGCGACAAGAGATATACTCATATCAGAAGGCGAAAGCGGTTGCTTTATTTTGAATTTCTGGGAGCAATGTAGCCATAGTGATATTAATGTATTTCCAGTAGTTTTTGTGAAGTGTGAAAGTGAAAGAGAATTATATGTATTAAAGAAGAACAATATTATTTTGGGGAGTGAAAAAGATATATGTTTAACCTAAACTTTAGCAACAATTATCGTGTGGTACATATTAATAATGAACTTGGAAATTGTGTTGTCGGTGGTGCTGGTACATATATGAATGAATTGTATCATTATCGTAGACCAGACACGGGATTTATTTATATGAGTTTAGGTTCACCATTAGATGATTATAAAGTGTCGGACTTTATGGAGCAAAGGGATATTCTGATAATGAACCACGCGGAAAGTTACAAACTTAAAGAAATTAAGTGTGATGTGCTTGTGGTTCAGTTCTATGAATTTGCTTCAATTTTAGATGATGAGATTATAAAGAATAAAAAAGTAGTGTATGTTATACATTCTGTACCAACACCTGAGCCGCCGCCAGTATGGGACCCATTTGGTGGAAATAATGACATACGATTGAAGTTTGAAAAACTATGTAATATAGCAGATATATTAGTATGTGTATCAGAGGCAGAAAGAGAAAAACTAATAGGAATATACCCTCATTTTGAAGAAAAAATAAGAGTCGTTCATAATGGTATTACCTTTTCGAATACAAAAGAGAAAAACACGAATTATTTAAAGAGTAGAAGTACGTTTGGATATATTGGAAGAACTGACTATCGAAAAGGCATACTTGAGTGTGTTAAGGCTCTTACAAATATTGATGCGAAACTGCGTCTTGCCTGCCCTAAAAATGATGAAAACTATGTTGAGAAAATTCTTACATACATCGAAGGAGCAAATATGCAAGATAGAGTTGAATTTTGTGGTTGGTGTGTAGGAGAGCGAAAAGAAAATTTCTTGGATTCTCTTGATGCATTGATTATCCCATCATTGTATGAACCATTTGGCTATATTGCGTTAGAGGCTATGCAAAGAGGATTGCCGGTAATCTGTTCGTGCAATGGAGGATTAGCAGAAATTCTTGAGGGATATAAATATATGTTTAATCCATATGTCGAGGGACAATTAGAAGAGCAGATAGAATTATTTATGAAGGATAGTAACGAGGAAGTAGAGAAACAGCAAGCTATATTGTTACAAAATCTTGAGAAATTTTCTGCGTTAATTATGGTTAGAAAATACGAGAAAATATGGGATGAATTGTTAGGCGAGGTATAGAAGTGCGATATGTGTATTCACAGGAATTCTATGGAATTTCGTATGTAGAAACGGAATACTATGATGAAAACGGAATACGTAAGAGTGCAAAGATGAAGTTCGATTCTATAGAGCACAATTGGTGTGTAGAAGTAGAAGATGTTGTATTGCGATACAAGTTTGTTATAAATCATATTATTCGATTAAACGATCCTCAAGCAGGTGCGTATGCGATAGATGAACACGGGGAAACTTGGTCAGTGCCAGGAGACGTTAAGGCGTGGGTGCCTAAGTTGCAGAACTACAACATTTCTAATGTTATCAACGCAAAGGAAAATATATTTTTGAAAAAAGCAACATTTGTATATGATAGGCCGCTAGATATATATGTTAGTGTGGATGTCCATAACGTGCAAGGACTTCATAGCCTTACTTTGATATGTTTTCAACCTGATGGAAGAATTTATAAGATTGAGGAATGTAGCATAGGACATCAGGGAAATTTAGAAGATTATAGAGTGGTTTTTAAAAACCATATTGAACGAATGTTAGGCAGGGTTGCAGAAGGCATGTGGGCAATTCAAGTATATCTAGATGGAAAGAGTATGATAAAAGATTATTTTGTCCTAAAACGAAAGGTTATAAGCAATAACACCTTGTTTAATTATAAGATGTAAATATATGATACAAAGGAGAAGCGGAAAATGACAGTAAGTCCAATTGGAAGTACAACAACATCATATGTAGGAGGAACCACAAGTGTAAGTAGCACAACACCAACGGGGAGCACTACGGCAACAAGTAGTACAACTGCAAGTACAGCAGTTAGTTCCACAACAAGTAGTACAACGGTAAATTATTCATCAGCAACTGCGTCTACAACGTGTAGCACGACTGTATCGTATGGTGGGGCATCTACAACGGCAATAATAAGTAGCACTTCAGCAAGTACTACATATTCGATAAATTCGAGCACTACCTGTACACTTCTGTATTCTAGTAGTACGACACCAAATCATTCAGGTGGTGGCACTATGTTTCGTGTAACACTAGGGCAAGGAAGTAGTACTACATATAGTTATGTATCTAGTAGCACGACATCGGTGTCCCAGGTGTTTGAGACTATTGCTAGTGAATCGAACATAGCCGATAAAAAGATAAAAGCTCTTAAGGCTGCGGCTGATGCAACTATAGAAGAAATGTTATTAAACAGTCCTTATTTGAAAGATGCATATTACGTTGTTGAAGACGGAAAATTAAAGATTAAAGGCGTTGCGGGTGGAACAATTGACGGAATAGCGTCGTGGTATAAACTTGAAAATGTTGCAAAAAATGAAAAACTAACGAATTTACTCATTCAAATGGATAATTATGCTAAGTTGAACGAATTGTCAAAATGGATGGGAAATGTAGGAAACGTATTTGAAAAGGGTAGTGTATTGACAGGTAGCTTATCAGAAATTTTTGATGAGAATAATGAAACACTAGCAGACAAAGCAGGAGGCGTTGCATCAGAGGTAATAGTTGCCTTCGCAGAGGATAAGGCTTCGCAATTCGCAATGTGGATCGCTACAAAAATGCTTAGTGCAGGTGCAAAGGGGGCATCAGCTGGAACTGTTGCGGGGCCAATGGGGATTATTGTCGGAGCCGCAGCAGGATTATTAGCTTCACTAGCAGTGGATTATATTGCAAACATAGAAGTGGAGGATAAAAGTATTAAAGAGTGGATTGCAGACTATGCATCTGAGGCGGCCGATGTAGTGGGAAATGCTATTGTTGATGCATCAACTGCAGTATGGGATTGGACCACGGCCACGGCAAATGACATAATGGAGAATGTATCTACAACTACAGAAAATGTAGTTAATTGGGCGCAAGATACTATAGAAAATGCATGGAATACTATTGAGGATTCAACGGCTGAAACACTAGATTGGATAACGAATTCCGGTGCGGCATTTGCATCATGGATAACTTCGTGGTAGATGAATTGTCATAAGGAGAGTTAAGTATAATGAAGAAATTATTATTATCCCAAGAGGAATTAATTACAATTGCTAGTATCATTCAAAGTGAAAATTTGTTGTTTTTTTCCGCAACTGATTTATCAGTGAACGAGGTTAACACAATTATTGATGATTTTGACAATAAATTGATAAAAAGCCTTTGTGAAAAGCAGTTATGTACATATAGTGATAATAAATATTGTTTTAATTCAGAAATATTATTTGTTGAACGAGTGTGCAATGAGTATGTAAAAAAACTTGATTTGGTGGCAAGGGTCGGGGAATATTTTAAAACCAAAGAATTATTTTTGATATCGCACGATGGAATTGTAGCAATTTCATTTGAAAAAGAAAGTAAAGAGTTTACAATATATTATGAAAATGCGCAAAATATGTATGAGTTTCTAGGTGAAAGATTGGAAATTGATGTAACAACTCTACGAGAGAATAAGTCATTTAATATATCTTTAAAAGTAAGAGACTTGGGGAAATTGATTAAATATTTTGACGAAATAAATAAATGTATGTTTGAAAAAATGTGTGCTGCTCTTAGAATAGAACAAGATGCTTTGGATGAGGTGCTTGGAGCTACGTTAGATAATAAAAGTGTAATTAATGTAATATATAAAGAAAAAAATCAGGAAGGTAAAAATGAGTCTAATGCGATATATAGGTGCCCCAAAGGAACGTATTTACTGAAAACATACAGTGATAACAAGTTTGTCACAATTGTACATGGCGATGCGCAAGGGATATTGAAAGAAATTTTAAATATAGAAGATTAATTGTAATATCAATAAGATAATTTGAGTCACAAAATAATTATAAAGGAGAACAAGCAATATGAAAGAATATTTGCCAATTGGAACAGTTGTGAGATTACATAATGGGACTAAAGAAATAATGATTTATGGAAGGATGCAGAGGGCTATGTCTACGGGACAAATTTATGATTATGTGGCGTGTTTATATCCGGAAGGTCATCTTGACAATGAACATACATTCTTGTTTAATAAAACAGATATTGAACAAGTTGTATTTGTTGGATATCAAAGTGAAACTGATAAGATTTTACAAGAGAAAATGAATCTTTTAGTTTAATGTTTTGTTGTGGGAATGGCTTATATGGAAAGTAATACAAAACGATTTAGGAAATAATGGCTTTTGCATTTGAGGGAGTAGTTATAGTTCTTATAATAACTATGATTGGATTTGGGGGCCATTTGCTGTCTGGGAAAATGGGATTAATTAAGATTATTATGAGATATGGTGGTACAGTGTTACTCAGTTTGTGTATAATAGGACTACCATCTCTATGGTAATAAAACAAAGAAAATAGGATTAAAATCATTAGTGTTAACTTATAGTAGTGGTAGTTTTGTTTACGGCTTGCACAGCTTTCGTTTTTAATTCAGTAAGAGCAGTTTTTTCTGAAAAAAGACTATTGTATGTTTGGATTATGAAGTAAAATATAATAGTAGATATCGAAGGTCTTCTGATGGTGAGATTATTGTAAATATGGACGATGGACGTCTAGTAAAAATCAATATTATTGTAGATTTGTATAAGAGATTATATCAAGAAAAGCGTCCTATTAAAGAGATATATTATCCGTATGCAACTTGGGTAGAGTCTATAGAATATATTGACCCAAGCTATAAATAGCTAATCTCAAAGCAAGCGAGAAGGAGGGGATATATGGAAAAGAAAATACGATTTAATATGAATAAAATACAACTGGTTATCTTGTTTTGTATTGTAGCAATAACATTGGTTGGAGTTTTAATGCCTATGCAAACTGGTATGACAGGACTCGTCCAGAATCTTATGAAATGGGGAGGAATAGCGCTTGTTTTTGCGTATTTGGGAATAGTTGCAGTTGTGACTCTGTTTTCTGCAAAAAAAATAGATGTAAAATCTATTGTTGCCGTTGTTATAATGGCAACGCTGAGTATTATAGGTGCTTATTTTAGTTTGCAGACAGTAAGAGCGTTCAACGCGCCAAAAGAAATCGTTGTGAGCTCGGAGTATAAGGTTAAGGATAATGTTGTAAGGCGTTCATTCCTAGATGTGAGAAGACTTACAGTAACTAAAGAAGATGGCAGTACCGTAACAATAGAGATTACAAGGGATATGTATAATGAATTAAAGCAAGATAAAAGAACAATAAAAGTGACATATTATCCTTATGTAAATATTGTGGATACGATAGAATATATTGATTGATATTCAGAGTGAAATAACATTTGTCCCAAGACACTATTATATGCTATTATAATAGTGTCTTTTTTTCTAGCATTGGGACTCCTTCC
Source organism: Lachnospiraceae bacterium (assembly GCA_015057035.1). Classification (GTDB taxonomy): domain Bacteria; phylum Bacillota; class Clostridia; order Lachnospirales; family Lachnospiraceae; genus Roseburia. Next base: position 137,795 of record SVFC01000002.1, read on the forward strand.
ATAAAGGAAGGAGTATTTATGACAAACAAAATTAAACCAAACAAAAAATATAAGGATTCTTTATTTCGTAAGATATTTGGAGAAAGCAAAGAGAATGCGTTAAGTCTATACAACGCAATCAATGGTAGTTCTTATACGATGGAGGATGAATTTGAATATACAACATTAGAAGATGTGGTGTATATGAAAATGAAAGACGATGTATCGTTTTTAGTTGGAGCATCATTAAATCTATATGAACATCAGAGTAGTTATAATCCCAATATGCCATTGCGAGGATTCTTGTATTTTGCCGATTTATATCGTGAAATCATCAAGGACAATGAGAAAATTTACAGTCCTCAGTTAGTTCGCATTCCAAATCCCAAATATATTGTATTTTATAATGGTCCTCACAGTAAGATGGACGAAGACTCTGTAAAGCTTCGACTGTCAGATTGTTTTGAGGTACTAGATAAGAGTGGGGATTTTGAATGGACAGCGGCAATGATAAACATTAATGCAGGGCATAATCATGACCTCCTTGAAAAATGCGACATATTGAAGCAATATACTATTTTCATTGAAAAAGTGAAAGAGTATAATAAGAGTAACAATTTAGCAGATGCAATTAATCAGGCAATGGAGGTCTGTATTGCAGAAGGCGTTTTGGCAGATGTTTTATCGAAACAGAAAAGGGAGGGACAAAACGTGGTATTAACAGAATTTGATCAGGAAAAGTATGATGAGATGATTAAGGAAATCGGACGCGAGGAAGGACGACTTGATATTTGTTGTAAATTTGTCGCTCAAAAGCGAATGTCCCTGGAAGAAGCCTTAGAAGAGTGTAGAGTTTCAAAAGAGGAATTCTTAAAGAGAATGGAAGAACTAGGATTAACTCTTCCAGAATAAAAAACTTGCATTTTTTAAAGCAAGTGTGTATAGTATAAATTCGCAGGACAGGTGATCGCGGCTGCAAGTGCCGAAAGGCCGCAGGTGAGGAAAGTCCGGGCTTCATAGGGCAGGATGCCGGTTAACGGCCGGTGGAGGAAACTCTAAGGAAAGTGCAACAGAAATATACCGCCACATATGTGGTAAGGGTGGAATGGCAGTGTAAGAGACTACCGCCTCGCTGGTAACAGAGAGGGCACATGTAAACCCCATTCGAAGCAAGACCAAAGCAAAGCAATGACGTGGCCCGCTAGCTTTAGGTAGGTCGCTTGAGGCGGCTGGTAACAGTCGTCCTAGATAGATGATCACCCAACGACATAACCCGGCTTATCGTTCTGCGACAATTTTAAGTTTCATAATAAGAGGATGTCGCGCAGAGAGTTCTGCGCGACATTTATTATGAAAGTATAAAATCTTCCTAAAAAGATAATACCTCCATTGACTAACCATCGAAACCCTTGTAATATGCTAAAAGGAATATTTTTCTACAATGATAGAAGTGAGGATAGAGTATGTGGTTACAACGGATTAGAGAAAAATTTATGCGATTTATGCAGGGAAGAAATGGCGTAGACCAATTGGGAAAAACACTGAATACGGTGACAATAGTGTTGCTCATTATTTCTATGTTCACCCGATGGACAATTTTGTATTATATTTCCCTTGCACTACTGATATACACCTATTTTCGTATTTTTTCAAAGAATATTCCAAAGCGTTCAGTGGAGAACCAGAAGTTCTGCAACTGGCGGTATGATATGGCAATAAAGAAGAACAAGAGAAAGCAGGAATGGGAGCAGAGAAAAATCTATCGGTTTTTCCGTTGTCCAATGTGCAAACAGAAGGTCCGTGTGCCTAAGGGACGCGGCAAGATTTGCATCACCTGTCCAAAATGTCGACAGGAATTTGTAAAACGTTCTTAACTATTTGAGGCTAGAATTTGGAGGCAATATGTTTGGCTACATTAATGTAAATAAGTCAGAACTGTCCGAAGAAAATCAGAAGATTTATCAGTCATATTATTGCGGTTTGTGTCAGAGACTTCATAACAACTGTGGGATGAAGGGGCAGATGCTACTTAGCTATGATATGACTTTTGTTGTTGTTTTACTGACAGGGCTATATGAATTGGAAAATCAGGAAACTTTGTTTACCTGCCCAATGCATCCGACGAAAAAGCAGACAGCGTTTGAAAATGAGGTGTCTGATTATTGTTCAGCAATCAATGTGATGTTAGCATATCATAATCTGGTGGACGACTGGAAAGATGACAAAAATTATGGTAAGATGACACTTGCGTCTATGATTCGTAAGGATTATGAGCATTTTGCGGAGCAGTATCCTAGACAGGTGAAAGCCATAGAAGAATATATGGAAAAACTCGCGGCCTATGAGAAAAAAGGCGAAGAGAACATCGACATCGTTGCAGGAATCACCGGCGATATGCTAGGAGAACTGATGGCGTGGAAAGAGGATGAGTGGTATCAGGAACTGAAAACCTTGGGATACTATATGGGCAAGTTTATCTATATGATGGATGCCTACGAAGATGTGGACAAGGACGAGAAGAAAAATCGTTATAATCCACTTCGACATCTCAAGAAACAAAATGAAAAAGATTTTGAAACGCTTTGCAGACTAATGATGACCAGCATGATGGCAGAATGTGCCAAGTCTTTTGAAAGACTGCCTATTTTGCAACATGCAGATATATTACGTAATATTTTATATTCAGGTGTGTGGACCAAGTATGAGTACCTGCAGCTGAAAAAGAAAAAGAGGACACAAAAATGATGGATCCATATCAGGTGCTGGGGGTATCCCGCAATGCATCCGATGACGAAATAAAAAAAGCATATCGCAATTTAAGCCGACGTTATCACCCTGATGCGAACGTGAATAATCCGAATAAGGATCAGGCAGAAGAAAAGTTTAAACAGATTCAGCAGGCCTATGACCAGATTATGAAGGAAAAGCAGCAGGGAACCAGTGATTATGGAAGTTCCTATGGGAATGGCTACGGTGGTGGCTATGGCGGAAGTTACTATGGTGGCTTTGGCTCTGGGTTTGGTGGCGGATATTATGGCGGCGCCCGTTCTTCTTATCAGGAAGAATCTAGCAAGATGCAGGCAGCCTATAACTATATTCAGAATCGATACTATAAAGAGGCGTTGAACGTCTTAAATGATATTCCTGTTAATGAGCGACAAGGAAGATGGTATTATTATAGTGCCATTGCAAACCAGGGCGTCGGAAATACGGCTACAGCTTTAGAACATATTCGCCGTGCGGTGGAATTAGAACCAAGTAATATTCAGTATCGCCAGTTCCAGGAACATTTGGAATATGGTGGAACGTGGTATACCACAAGAGGAAATGTCTATGAGAGACCATACTCAGGTAGTAGCTGGTGTTGGAAAATGATTATGTTAAATCTGTTCTGCAATTGTTGTTGCAGACCTTGTTAAGATAACTGTATAATGTAACTGTCGCAAGAATGCGGCAGTTATTTTTATGTTATAAGAAATGAATGAGGTTAGCTATGAAAAAGAAATCAATCGGTCTGATTTTGATGTTAACAATGGTTTTTTCTACAGGTTGTGCATGGTTTTCCACAATGCCACCAGAGTATCAGGATGGGAAAAATACACAGACCGAGTCTGCAAATGAGACAGCAACAGAGAATCGCACAGAGACTGAAACCACAACAGAAACGGAGACCATCACGGAAACCGAGTCGGAAGTGTATGTTCCGGAGCCTGAAATCACAGAGATTCTTATCAGTGCTGTAGGAGATTGTACCCTTGGTACAAATCAGGAACACACATATTCTAAATCTTTTCACGAGTATTATGATAAGTATGGCGTAGATTATTTTCTTAAGAATGTCAAACACATATTTGAGGAAGATGATTTTACAATTGTTAACTTTGAAGGTACCTTAACAGAATCAGAGAATATCAGAGAAGCTAAAGAATGGAATCACAAAGGAAAACCTGAGTATGTGAACATTCTAAAGAATGCTTCTGTGGAAGCGGTAACCCTTGGAAATAATCACATTATGGATTATCAAATGGATGGTGTGAATGATACCATAAAAACTATGAAAGAGGCAGGAATCGCTTATGCCTTAAATGGTGACTGGGGCAATCAACTCGGCATGTATGAAGTAAAAGGTGTTAAAATTGGCTTTGTGTCGGTTAACGAAGTGTATGATGGACAGCGGGTTTATAAATGGCTCGAAGATGGCTTGAAAGAACTTCGTGAACAGGGTGCCGATATTGTGATTGCGGCTAATCATTGGGGTGAACACAGAGGACATGAAGAGAACGAAGATCAGATAGCGCTAGGCAGGTGGTGTGTCGACATGGGATATGATTTGGTAATAGGCTGTCATTCTCATGTGTTACAGGGGATAGAAGTCTATAATGGTAAATATATTGTCCATGGTATGGGCAGTTTCTGTTATGGAGGAAGTAAGAATCCTGCAGAAAAAGAAACTATGATTTTCCAGGCGAAATTTACTTTTGTAGATGGCGTATTACAGCCAGAAATTGATGGTAAAGTTATTCCTTGCCAGCTTTCATCCACAACCAAGAGAAATGATTATTGTCCAATTGTTTTAGAGGGAGAAGCTGCACAGACGGTTATTTCCAATCTGAACAAATACTCTGAGGAATTCCAAACGGTGATTGATGAAAATGGGAATATAGTAAAGTAAATAAAAAAGACTCTAAGTATTCTTAGAGTCTTTTTTGTATGAGTCTTATAAACTATCGATTACATCATCGTGAGCATCACAGTTGTGGGCATCGATATTCATAGTATTTAATGTACGGCGTTTGATTCTTGCTTCTTCAGAGGTTTTCAAAATGTAGGCTTTAATAGCATCTGCATTTTTGATATGTTCTAAGCGAATCTCAGGATGTGTTACGTCACCGGTGTAGCAAATGATGGTTGCCAGTTTGAAGAGACGTTCCCAGAGAGATTTGTTTAATTTTACATCCTGGATTTTATACATATAACAATCATCCTGAACAGTATTAAGGAAGCCTCTGTCAATAGTTAACAGAGAAGGTGTTACAGTGTATTTTGTAAATGTCCATGGAAGACCAAAGAATAATAAACGTTTTCTTTCCTGATACACAGGAGTGGTATCCATATCTACCTGATAAGTGTTTTGTTCTGCCATAATATTTCTCCTTTTTATAAATATAAATACATATGTTTTTGCGAGCAAAGATATGCATATTATGCAAATTGCCACGGCTTCGCTTATATAACATATTTTACTCGAAAAACATGAAAATGCAATGATATTTTCTCTTGCACTTTGGCCATAATTGATATATGATAGAAAAAATTGTGTAAACCAGAAGGAGGAAGAAAATGAGACATTTAATTAGTCCATTGGATTTCTCGGTGGAAGAGTTGGACAAGCTTTTAGACCTTGCCAACGACATTGAGAACAATCCTGATAAGTATGCAGATGCTTGCAAGAGAAAGAAACTGGCTACCTGTTTCTACGAACCAAGCACAAGAACAAGACTTTCTTTTGAAGCTGCCATGTTAAACCTTGGTGGTTCTGTTTTAGGCTTTGCAGGAGCGGATTCTTCATCTGCCGCAAAAGGTGAAAGTGTTTCTGATACAATTCGTGTTATTTCAAGTTACGCAGATATCTGCGCTATTCGTCATCCAAAGGAAGGTGCTGCATTAGTAGCTGCTTCTAAATCTGATATTCCTGTAATTAATGCAGGTGATGGTGGACATCAGCATCCAACCCAGACTCTTACAGATCTCCTTACAATTCGTTCCTTAAAAGGAAGATTAGACAACTTAACAATTGGTTTATGTGGGGACTTAAAATTTGGACGTACCGTACATTCTTTAATCCATGCATTAGCGCGTTATGAGAATGTAAAATTCATCCTGATTTCGCCAGAAGAACTTCGTGTGCCAGAATATATTCGTGAAGATGTATTAAAGGCAAATGATATCGAATTCCAGGAAGTTGAACGTTTAGAGGATGCCATTGGAGAACTTGACGCATTGTATATGACACGAGTACAGAGAGAGCGTTTCTTCAATGAAGAAGATTACATCCGTTTAAAAGATTTCTATGTGCTGAACAAAGAGAAATTATCTCAGGCAAAAGAAGATATGTTAGTGCTTCATCCACTTCCTCGTGTAAATGAAATCGCAGTTGAAGTTGACGATGACCCAAGAGCAGTATATTTCAAACAGGCTCAGTATGGCGTATATGTTCGTATGGCCCTGATTCTTACACTGCTTGGCATCGAAGTCTAGGAGGTGTCATATGTTAAATATTAGTGGAATTCATGAAGGTTTTGTATTAGACCATATTCAGGCAGGAATGAGCTTTCAGATTTATCATGACCTGCAGTTAGATAAACTGGACTGTACTGTTGCTATCATCAAGAACGCAAAGAGCAACAAGATGGGCAAAAAAGACATCATCAAGGTAGAATGTCCTCTTGAGGCTCTTGACCTTGAAATCTTAGGTTTCATTGACCACAACATCACGGTAAACGTTGTAAAGGGCGATCGTATCGTTGAGAAAAAAGCCCTGACTCTTCCTCTGGAAGTAAAGAACGTTATCAAATGTAAAAACCCAAGATGTATCACATCGATCGAGCAGGAATTAGACCAGGTATTCCTTCTTACAGATCCAACCAAAGAAGTATACCGTTGCAAGTACTGTGAAGAAAAATACATTAACCCAGCTAGACGCGCAAAATAAATACTGACTACAAGGGCTCCTTTCGTGCTTACCGCACCGGGAGCTCTTTTTATATATTCTCTCTTTTCCTCGCCCCACCAGTCCTTTCCATAATGCACACACCACTTCAGAGAACTGATTATTGAATTTCTAAGAAGTGTTTTTTGCTGTTGTCAATGATTCGATGTCTTTTGAATGTCGGACATCCGTGGACTAGGAGTATGTGCATCAGAGACTATTTGGAGTTTTCTTAGTACTTCTTGATATGCCATTAGAACAAAATGTAAAACCGCTCTTGAATGTTTGAGGCGCTGCTTTTGCGCCGAGTTCTCAAGAGCGGTTTTTTATATCAACTTTGTTCTAAGGCATATCTAGAAGTACTTGAAAATTACAACCAAGTCTCCGATGCACATACTCCTAGTCCACGGATGTTCGCCTATCAAAAGACACGAAAACTTCCAGCAAAAACGCACTTCGAGAAATTCTAATAATCAGTCCAAATTCGTGGTGTGTGCATTATGGAAAGGACTGGTGGGGACTAGGTAAAAAGGACATAAAAAGAGCTCCCGGTGCGGTAAGCACGAAAGGAGCCCTTGGGGTTATGTTATTCAGTTTGTGTTGGTTCTGTCAGCTCCAATGAATCGTAGATAATCTTGTAGTAGTCGTTGCTCACAATCTGGAGTGAAATCTCAAATTTGTTCTTTACATACTTGATGCAAGCGTCAACGTATTCCTGAGGTACTTCGCTTTTGTCTACCAGATAAGTAATCTTGCCGTTTGAGGTATTGTACTGAATCTTGTCAGTGATAAAACTCTGGTTATAAAGCATTGCAACGTGGAAAGAATTAGAATCTAATACATCAGTTCCAGCTAACAGTCTTGAATCGTAATTAACACCGAATAAGTTCAAAAGTGTTGGAATGATATCTACTGTACAACAAGGTGCATCAACAACAACTTTTTCCTTCATACCTGCGTTATAGCAGATAAAAGAGTTTTCGTAGATGCCATAGGTAGATGCGATTTTCTTGCCAGTAAAGGATGCAAGCTCTCTAAATTCTTTGTCAGTTAAGCCATATGGATAATGGTCATTGGTCAAAACGATAACTGTATTTTCCAAACAACCTGCTTCTTCTAAGCCTTTGAGCAGCTGTTTCATCATGTTTTCTAATTCGAGGTTTGCAGCGATGTAAGCCTTTACATGGCCGCTAACATTAAGCTGATCAACAATCTCACGATTCTGGAATACCTGTGGGTTTCTTGTTTTATCTGTTTCTGTTACGTCATAGTATGGATGATGTCCACTGTAACTCATGTAGTATGCGTGGAACTGTTTTACATTGCCATTCTCATCCAGATTATTTAAGTAGTCTGGCATAGTCTGAAGAATCAACTCTTCATCAGAGGTTGGACGACCAGTGGTAAAAGTTAATTTTTCGGATTTGTTTGAAACACCATTAATCCATCCTGCATCACGGAAACGAAGAACATCGTATCCAAGATTTGGATGTGTTTGCTCACGCACATAATAACTACCGTTGTTGCCATGGTAAGCATAAGTGCTGGCACCAAAAGACTTAAACACATTGCCCATAGCGTATGGCATATACTTGTCCATAGACAACATAAATGTGGAATTCTTTTTCAAATCATCTGTCTTACCAACAGTATTTGGCATAAGTCCTGTACAGAAAGCGTATTCACCATTGGTTGTAACAGATTTGAAGGTTCCGTAGAAATTGTTAAATACAAAACCATTGTTGCTCATCATATAAAGTGTTGGTGTTAACTCTTCTGTAATCATATAAGAAGACCAGCTCTCAGCACAGACCATAATCAGGTTGTATCCTTCAAACATGCCAGTGTACTGATTGATGTTGGAACCTGGCTGTGCCTGCACATATTGATGAATTGCAGAAATGGTAGAATTGGTTTCACCAGACAGAAGTGCTGAGAAATCAATATCCAAAGTGTTTTTTGTTTTCTCTGGTTTAACTGGTTCTGTTGGCTCTGTACCAATATCACCTTCTGTGCCAGTAGTCGGTTCTCCCGTACCAGGCTCATCTGTGGTAGATTCTGATGGGGTTGAAGGTTTTACTGGATTTAAAATATCAACATTTTCGCTTTGGAAAGGTGTTTCGCCTGGTGTGGTTGGACGGTCAAAAAACATTCCAGTTAAGTCCAGACGAAGAGAAGTCATCAAACCAAAATTCTGCATATTGTTATCTAAAATACCAGGATTCTGTTTGTACATTGAGATTGGAGAGTAAGCGCCGTTGCCTTCAATATGAAGGAGGCCATAGCATCCAAAATGCAATAAGACTGCAAATACAATACCGACTAAACAGATTGGAACTGGTTTTTTCTTAGGTCTGATCTGTAAGCCTAATTCCAATGCAAAAACTACAACTAAGGCGGTAAAGATTAAAATGCTAGGAATGCTACTAATGATAGCATCTTTCATTTCTTCGCCAAAGTTCTCTACAACATCGCCACCCATAAAGATCTTGTTGGCTTCCATATATGTCTGGAATACTTGAGCGTAACAGGTCTGTACGCAAGCCCAGATAGCTGCAATTGCCATGGCAATGGTGCTAAGCACAACGTTTACCTTTCTTGGGAAGAAAGAAAACAGCGCAGTTAAAATAAAGCCAAGTGGCACGGAAAATACGATAGGATATAAGATTCTGCTGGAAACCTCAAGTTCCTGCATGAAGTGGAATAAAAGTTCCAGTGCAATATAAAAGCAGGACATAACAGCACCCTGCAGAAGAAATCCTACGATTTTTTTAATCATTTTTTTTGTCGAAGTGTTCATAAATTCCCCTTTTTCTTCATTGGTATTTCGCAAAAAACTATAATAGAAGTATGAACACTTTTGCCCTAAATGTCAAGGAATTAACAAAATCTTAAACTATTTTTCCTCGGATTCTAATCTCAGTAAAAATTGCTCATAAAAAAGCCCTGCGGTTACCCATAGCGGGAGAAAGTCCATACGGATGACACCTTTGATGGAAAATCTGCATCCGTCGTAGTTCCAAGGGCAGATTCCGATGGCTTTTAGCAGGGAACCGCTTAGGAATTCTACTGTCATAATAGAACAGCCGTAGAGCAGCCCGCGCAGTGCCATATTCCAGTGTTTGATTTTGGGATAAACTAACATGATACAGGAAGCAAGCCCATAGATGGGAAACATCCAGGCAGAGGTTTGTCCCATTAGTTTTTTGTCTTTTTTTCTTAAAGCATTAAATGAAGTGAATGCAACTTCAATGCACCAGCCTGCCAGGCCACATAATATAAAATTTTTCCCGCGCATATTCCCTCCAGAGCATAAATTATTTGTATTATTCTCTATTTTGTCATATAATATTGATAAGTATGCACTTATATAAAGGACGAGGTGAAATTGTGGCAAAATACGCCAACGTAATTGTTGATATTTCTCATGAAAAACTGGATAAAACATTTCAATACCTCATCCCAGAGGAACTTCAGTCGGAAGTGAAGGAAGGGGTTTTGGTAGAGATTCCCTTTGGACATCGCAATATTACAGGGTATGTGGTGGAAGTGACTGATGAAGTAGAGTTTGAGGAAAGCAGATTGAAGCCACTGCACAACATCAAAAAAGGCAGTGTGCCAATTGAGTCACAGCTCATTGCCTTAGCGGCGTGGATGCGCCGAAATTATGGCGGAACTATGAATCAGGCCTTGAAAACGGTGATTCCAATCAAGCAGAAAACCAAGGCCATTGAGCGAAAAACACTACGGCTATTATTAAGCAGGGAAGAGGCAATACATACACTGGCAAAATACGAGGAAAATAAACGTACAGTTGCAAGGGCGAAGCTTCTTCGCGAATTAATGGAAGAGATGGAATTGGATTACACCCTTGTAACACAGAAACTTCACATATCACCTGCTATAATCAAGTCATTGGAAAAGGAACAAATTCTTGCCATTGATGTGTCTACCGAATATCGTAACCCAGTAAATCATCTGGAGAGCAAAGGGTATCATTTAACGCTGAATGAAAGACAGCAGGCAGTGGTAGACCAGGTAACAGAGAATATGGATGAAGGCATCTCTAAGACCTATTTGTTAAAAGGTGTCACAGGTAGCGGTAAGACGGAAGTGTATATGGAACTCATTGCACATACGATTGCTATGGGGAAACAGGCCATTGTTCTGATTCCGGAAATTGCCCTGACCTATCAGACGGTAATGCGTTTTTATAATCGTTTCGGTGACAAAGTGTCCATTATGAATTCCAGATTGTCTCCGGGAGAACGATATGACCAGTATCTTCGTGCCAAAAATGGGGATATTGATATTATGATTGGACCTCGTTCGGCGTTATTTGCGCCATTTTCCAATCTGGGGCTGATTATTATAGATGAGGAACACGAAACTTCCTATAAGAGTGAAACCGTTCCTCGTTACCACGCAAGGGAGACAGCAATCGAGCGGGCAAGAATGAATCACGCCAGCGTAGTACTAGGCTCAGCGACGCCTTCGTTGGATAGTTATTATGCCGCAAAACAGGGCGAGTATGAGCTTTTAGAACTGACTCAGAGAGTGCAGGAAAAGCCACTTCCAACCTGTGAGGTAATTGACCTTCGTGAGGAACTTAAAAATGGAAATCGTTCTATTTTAAGTGAAAAGTTACAGATGTTGATGGAAGACCGATTAAATAAAAAGCAACAGATGATGTTGTTTTTAAACCGTCGTGGTGTTGCGGGATTTATGTCCTGCCGTTCCTGCGGTTATGTAGTTAAATGTCCACATTGTGATGTGTCCTTAAGCCAGCACAACAATGGCAGGATGGTGTGTCACTACTGTGGTTATGAAGAGCCTGCACCGACAAAATGTCCAAGCTGTGGCTCCAAATACATCAGCGGCTTTAAAGCCGGAACCCAGAAGATTGAACAAATCGTCAAGGAGCGTTTTCCACAGGCGCGAGTTCTTCGTATGGATTTTGATACCACAAGAACTAAGGATAGTTATGAGGAAATCCTGCAGACCTTTGCGAATCAGGAGGCAGATGTGTTAATTGGCACGCAGATGATTGTAAAAGGACATGATTTTCCTAATGTAACCCTTGTGGGAATTTTGGCAGCGGATATGTCCCTGCACGTTAGCGATTTTCATGCAGCAGAGAGAACTTTCCAGTTATTGACTCAAGCAGCAGGAAGAGCTGGACGAGGCGATGAGCCTGGAGATGTTATTATCCAGACCTATAATCCGGAGCATTATGCGATTCTCACTGCCCAGGAACAGGATTATGAGAGTTTTTATGAGCAGGAAGTAACATATCGTATGCTGATGTCCTATCCACCGATTTGGAATCTGTTGGTGATTATGTGTACCAGCGAGCAGGAAGGGCAGTTAGAATTTGCCACCAAGAAAGTGTTCGGACATTTAGAGAAAACGTTGAAGACAGAGGAACGCTTACAAGGGGAGCGCATACAGTTAATTGGTCCTGCCAATGCGACTATATCCAAAGTGAATGACGTATATCGCAAGGTAATATATATTAAGACAAAAGAGTATCAGAATCTGGTTCTTTTGAAGGAGCAGATGGAATGGTACATAAGAGATAACAAGGATTTTCAGAATGTATCCGTACAGTTTGATTTTAATCCTATGAATGGTTTTTAAGGAGGAAATAGAAAAATGGCATTAAGAGAAATTAGAGTTCAGGGAGACCCAGTACTTGGCAAAGTATGCAAACCAATTACAGAGGTAACTCCAAAAATCGTAGACTTAATCGATGATATGATTGAAACGATGTATGAAGCAAACGGCGTTGGCCTTGCTGCTCCTCAGGTAGGTATTTTAAAGAGACTTGTGGTAATCGATGTGGGAGAAGGCCCAATCGTTATGATTAACCCAACTATCGTTTCTGCAGATGGAGAACAGACAGGTTCTGAAGGTTGTCTTAGTGTACCAGGAAAAGCAGGACAGGTAACTCGCCCAAATCACGTAGTTGCCCGTTTCTTCGACGAAGAAATGAATGAATGTGAAGTAGAGGGTACAGAGCTTCTTGCAAGAGCCATCTGTCACGAATTAGATCATCTGGATGGACACATCTACGTGGAAAAAGTAGAGGGTGAACTCTATGATGTAAACTATGACGAAGAAGTAGAGGAATAAGAATGAAAATTATCTTTATGGGAACCCCTGATTTTGCAGTGGGAACATTAGAAGCAATTATCAAAGCAGGACACGAGGTAGTTCTGGTTGTTACTCAGCCAGACAAGCCAAAGGGGAGAAGCGGCGCGTTACAGTTCACTCCAGTGAAGGAATGTGCCCTTGCCCACAACATTGAAGTGTTCCAGCCAACCAGAATTCGTTTGGAAGAAAATGTAGAGCATTTGAGAAAATATGATGCAGATATTATTGTAGTAGCAGCCTTTGGACAGATTCTTCCAAAGAGTATTTTGGAAATGAAAAAGTATGGCTGTATCAATGTGCATGCTTCTATTTTACCAAAATATCGTGGTGCTGCACCAATTCAGTGGGCGGTAATCAATGGAGACGAAGTAACAGGTGTTACAATTCAGCAGATGGATGTCGGTGTTGATACAGGAGATATTATCTTGATCAAAGAATTGGCCATCGCAAAAGACGAAACTGGTGGCGGATTATTCGACAAGTTGGCAATCGTGGGGGCGGAAGCATGTGTGGAAGCATTAGAGCAGATTGCAAGTGGTACTGCAACACGTACACCACAGAATCATGAGGAAGCAACCCATGTCTCTATGATTAGCAAAGAGTTTGGCGAAATCGACTGGAACCGTTCTGCAGTAGAAATCGAGAGATTAATTAGAGGTTTAAACCCTTGGCCAAGTGCGTATACTACTTTGGAAGGGAAAACCTTCAAGATTTGGAAGGCCAGGGTAATTGCTGAAGGCAGTTCCTATGGCCCTGGTAGAATCACAAAGGTTACCAAGGATAGCATTCTGGTACAGACTGGGGAAGGCCAGTTAGAACTTCTCGAAGTTCAGTTGGAAGGCAAAAAACGTATGGAAACAGATGCCTTTTTACGTGGTTATAGCGTGGAGGCAGGGACCTATTTAAGATAGACGGAGGTATATAGATGTTCTTTTATTGGGATCCAACCTATTTTCTGGTGCTAATTGGTGCGGTTATCTGCCTGATTGCATCAGCAAATGTCAAATCAACTTACAACAGGTATGCCAATCATAGAAGTATGTCAGGAATAACAGGGGCAGAAGTTGCTCAGAGAATCCTACATGCTGCAGGAATCTATGATGTGAAGGTAGGACATGTGGCTGGTAATTTGACAGACCACTACAATCCATCAACGAAGGTGTTAAACCTGTCTGATACAGTATATGGTTCTTCCTCTGTGGCAGCTATCGGGGTGGCAGCCCATGAATGCGGACATGCTATTCAGCATATGCAGGGATATGCACCACTGAAGTTTAGAACAGCCTTTGTTCCTGTTGCAAACATTGGTTCTACTCTGGCGTGGCCAATTATTATTCTAGGTGTCCTGATCAATTCAGAATCTTCTCAGTGGATTATTAACGCAGGAATTTTTCTCTTTTCCTTTGCTGTTATTTTCCAGCTTTTGACACTTCCAGTGGAATTTGATGCATCTAAGCGTGCGTTGTTTATGCTGGAGAATCAGGGGATACTTAGCGAAAGAGAAGTTCCACATGCCAGAAAGGTGTTAAGTGCAGCAGCCTTAACCTATGTAGCAAGTGCGGCAGCGGCAATTTTACAGTTGCTTCGTGTGGTGATTTTATTTGGAGGCAGAAGACGAAATGACTAATGGAGTCAGTGTGAGAGAGCTGGTATTGGACATTCTTATAGAAGTAAACGAAAAAGACCAGTATTCCCATCTTGTGATTCGAGATGTATTAAATAAATATCAGTATCTGGAGAAACAGGAACGAGCATTTCTTACCCGCTTGGCGGAAGGAACCATCGAGCATATGCTGGAGATGGATTTTATCATCAATTCTTTTTCCAAGGTAAAGGTAAAGAAAATGAAGCCACTGATTCGTAATCTTCTGCGCATGAGTGTGTATCAGTTAAAGTACATGGATTCCATTCCAGATGCAGCAGTATGTAATGAGGCAGTAAAACTTGCCAAGAAGCGAGGCTTCGGACAGCTTCGTGGCTTTGTAAACGGAGTGCTACGCAATATTGCAAGAGACCTGGTAAACCTTAATTATCCAGATCCAAAGCACGAGCCGGTGTCTTATCTGGAGGTAACCTATTCTATTCCAGCCTGGATGGCATCCAAATGGATGGAAAGCTATGGCTTTGAAAAAGCGGAAGCGATTTGTGCAAGTTTCCTGGTGCAAAAACCAATTACGATTCGCACCAATTTGCTTCGTATCACACCACAGGAACTTGCAGAGCGCCTGGGAAAAGAAGGCGTTACGGTTCATCCGGTGCAGCATTTGGATTATGCTTTTGAAATAGAAGGCTTCGACTATCTGAATGGACTGGAGAGCTTTAACGAAGGACTTTTCTACGTGCAGGACATCAGCTCCATGATGGTGGCAGAAGCAGCTGCTCCGGAAAAGGAGAATTACATTATCGATGTATGTGCGGCTCCTGGAGGCAAATCTTCCCATCTGGCAGAGAAACTGTCAGGGACAGGAATGGTGGAAGCCAGAGATTTAACCGAGTATAAGGTTTCTCTCATCGAAGAGAACATAGAGCGTCATGGTCTTACCAATATGAAGGCAGTGCAGATGGATGCCACCATCTTAGATGAGGCTTCCGTGGGAAAAGCAGATGTGTTGATTTGCGACCTGCCTTGTTCTGGCCTTGGTGTGCTTGGCAAGAAAACCGATATTCGATATAAAATGACTGCAGAGAAACAGGAGAACCTGGTGCAGCTTCAGAGAGAGATTCTAGATACTGTTTGGAGTTATGTGAAAAAGGGTGGGACTTTGGTATACAGTACCTGTACTATTCATAAAAATGAAAACGAGGGAAATGTAGCCTGGTTTTTAGACAAACATCCAGAATTTGAACTGGTGTCTCAGGAACAGATGTTGCCTGGAGAGACCTATCATGATGGCTTTTTTATAGCCAAACTTAAGAGGAAATCTTTATGACAAAAATAGATATTAAATCCATGAACCTTTCGGAATTGATTAGTTTTATGGAAGGACTTGGAGAAAAGGCATTTCGCGCAAAACAAATATATCAGTGGATTCATGAAAAACAAGTGGATAGTTTTGAAGAAATGTCCAATGTTTCAAAAAAATTAAGAGAAACCCTGGAAGAACAGACGTATCTCACCGCTTTGAAAATAGAAGAGGTTCAGATCTCCAAGGTGGACGGAACCAGAAAGTACTTATTTTTACTGGAAGATGGCAATGTAATCGAAAGCGTTTTGATGCGCTACAAACATGGCAATTCCGTATGTATCTCTTCCCAGGTAGGATGCAGAATGGGATGTAGATTCTGCGCATCTACCCTAGATGGACTGGTGCGTGGGTTAACAGCAGGAGAGATGCTGGACCAGATATACCAGATTGGAAAAGATATCGGTGAGCGTATTTCCAATGTGGTTGTTATGGGAACGGGAGAGCCCCTGGATAATTATGACAATCTTCTCAAGTTTATTGAACTTCTGACAGATGAAAACGGAATCAATATCAGCCAGAGAAACCTGACAGTTTCCACTTGTGGGATTGTGCCAAAGATGCGTGAACTGGCGGATAAACAATTGGCCATTACTCTGGCGTTGTCATTGCACGCGTCAAACCAGGAGAAGCGTTTATCTCTAATGCCTGTGGCAAACAAATATGATATCCATGAAGTGATAGATGCCTGCAAATATTATTTTGACAAAACTGGCAGGCGAATTACTTTTGAGTATAGTCTTGTGGGTGGCGTAAATGACACAGACGAAGATGCCGCACAGCTGACAAAACTGATTAAAGGCATCAATTGTCATGTGAATCTCATTCCTGTAAACCCGATTAAGGAAAGGGATTATGTGCAGTCTAATGCCGGAGTTATTGAAGCTTTTAAAAATAAACTTGAAAAAAACTGTATAAATGTTACTATTAGAAGAGAAATGGGCAGGGATATTGATGGTGCCTGCGGACAGCTTCGAAAGAGATATAGAGAAAGGACTACAAAAGAATGAAGACGTTTTCCATAACGGACACAGGGGTCTTGCGTACAATTAATCAGGACTACTGTTTTTCATCAGATACAGCCGTTGGAAAATTACCAAATCTATATATTGTTTGTGACGGAATGGGCGGTCATAAGGCAGGCGAGTATGCATCCAGATATACTGTGGAGCGTATTGTGGCGTCAGTGGCCAGAAGCAGATGGAATGATCCAGTGCGTGTGCTTCGTGAGGCTATTCAGAAAGCAAACGAGATATTGGTGATTGAAGCCAGCGAGAATCAAGAGAAACAGGGCATGGGTACGACAGTTGTTGTGGCGACAATTATCGACCATAAGCTTCATGTTGCCAACGTAGGTGATAGCAGATTGTACGTAGTCAACGAACAAATTGAACAGATTACCAGAGATCATTCTTATGTACAGGAAATGGTCTTACGAGGGGAAGTTGCACCAGAAGATGCCAGAACCCATGAGAAGAAGAATGTCATCACCAGAGCCGTTGGCGCTGATAAAAAGATCGAGATTGACTTCTTTGAAGTGGAGCTTGATGACAAAGACACGGTACTTATTTGTACAGATGGCTTGACCAATATGGTTACAGATGATAAAATTCATCAGGTTATAATGACACATGTGAGTGTAGAGAGCGCTTGCAAGGCATTAGTTGAGGAAGCAAATCATAACGGCGGAGCTGATAATATTACTGCCGTTGTTATTAAACCGTTTCATGAAGAGGTGAAAGTATGTTAGAGAATGGAATGTTCTTGATAGAGAGATATGAGATATTAAGCAAGGTAGGCGCAGGCGGAATGTCTGACGTTTACAAAGCAAAAGACCATGTATTAGGTCGTATTGTAGCAATTAAAGTATTAAAGGCTGAATTTTCTGAGGATGTGAACTTTGTTACTAAGTTCCGTACAGAAGCACAGTCTGCAGCAGGTTTAGAGCATCCAAATATTGTTAATATTTACGATGTAGGAAGCGAAAATGGCTTACATTTCATCGTAATGGAATACGTAGAAGGAATTACTCTCAAAACCTACGTTGAGAAAAAAGGACAGTTATCTTTTAAAGAAGCAACCAGTATTGCAATTCAGGTTGCAAGAGGTATTGAGATTGCTCACAGCAAAGAAATTATCCACAGAGATATTAAACCACAGAACGTAATTATTTCTACAGAAGGCAAGGTAAAAGTAACAGACTTTGGTATTGCCCGTGCGATTAGTTCTAATACTATCAGTGCAGAAGTAATGGGCTCTGTTCATTATGCATCTCCAGAACAGGCTAGAAATGGCTTTGTAGATGGAAGAAGCGATATCTATTCTCTTGGTATCGTAATGTATGAGATGGTAACAGGTCGTGTTCCATTTGATGGAGACACAACTGTTTCAGTTGCAATTCAGCATCTTCAGGAAGAAATGGTGGAACCAAGTGCGTATGCACCAGAACTTCCAATCAGTTATGAGAAGATTGTGTTGAAGGCAACACAGAAGAATCCAGATCGCAGATATCAGACCATCGAAGAACTCCTGGCAGATTTACGCAAGGCTCTTGCGAACCCAGAAGAAGACTTTGTTGTAATTGCTCCAGCAACAGTAGCAAAGACCCGCGTAATTGGTGGAGAAGAATTAGAAGCAATCCAGAATTCTGCAGCAAAAGCTGATTTGGAAAAAGAAAATGCTTTTGCAAATACTCAGGATGATGATGAATTAGATGCTTACGATGATTTGGATGACGATGATGATGAAGATAAGGGATTTTTGAATCCTGTTGTAGATAGAATTATCAATGTAGTTTTGATTCTTTTTGCAATTGCCATTGTTGGTGTGATTATCTGGTTAGGCTCAAGTGTATTAGAGTTATTCCAGCCTGGAGATACAGAGCCTTCTAAGCCAAAGCCACCAGTAAGCGGTACAGCCAACCCAGGAACTTCAGAATCTGACACAACAGAAGAGCCAAGTTCTACAGAAGAACCAACAACCAAGGAAGAATATGTAGAAATGCCTAATATTGTTGGCTTAGATGAAGAACGTGCAAGAGCGTGGTTAAAATCATTAGGATTAGAGATGAACATTATCGCTCGTGATGATACCACAGACCAGCCAGATGGTACCGTTTTAAGTCAGAGTGAAATAGAGGGTGCAACTGTTTTGGTTGGAATTACAATTCATGTAACTATTGCCGGAGAAGAAGATATTGTAGTCAAGAAAAAAGTTCCTAATGTTGTGGGAATGGACGAACAGACAGCAAGAGAGACCTTGATTGCTCATGGATTTGAAGTTGAGGTAGACTGGGAATTCAGCAATGATATTGAGAAGGATCTCGTTTCTTCACAGACACCAGAAGCAGAAACATCTGTGAGACAGGGCTCAAAAGTTACTATCTACATTAGTAAGGGTAAAGCACCAACAACAGTACCAAGTGATTTGGTTGGAATGGATGTTAAGGTTGCAACTTATATCTTAGAGCAGGCAGGATTTACAGTAAAAGTATCTTATGAATATGTTTCTAAGGATGAAGCAAAAGATGTAGTTCTTAACGTGCCACAGGCAGGGGAAACATTGGATTATGGTAGTGAAGTAGAGATTATAGTTAGTGTTCACGAGGAAGATCCATCTACCGATGACCCAGTAAGTGGTGATCCAGCAGAGAAGGTATATGAGTATTCAGAGAGATTCCAGTCTGAAATTCCTGAAGGTGCAAAATGGTATACCTATGTATTATATGATGAAAACAATCAGATTCTGAAAGAGGTTACTGACAGAATTGAGATTACAAGCAGTGTATTTGTTATTACAGTTGGAGACTTAAAAGTTGATTCTGGATACATTGTTGTAACATGGTATGAAGAGGTTGCAGATGCAGATGGCGATGGTACACCAGATGCAGAACCAACAATTCAGGCTATGGCGGATAAATATACAGGTGAAACTGTAAACTTTACAGACGTAACACCAGAACCATCAGAGACAGAAAGTTCAGAAACAGAGAGTTCACAGAACGAAGATGCAGGAACACAGGTAGATGACCCTGCAGATGAACCAGTGACACCAGAAGTATAATAGGTAAACAATGCAAGGAAAGATTGTTAAAGGAATTTCCGGTTTCTACTACGTTCACGTAGTAGGAACCGGAATTTATGAATGTAAGGCAAAAGGTGCCTTTCGAAATCAAAAAATCAAACCATTAGTAGGCGACAATGTAGAGATTGTTGTGGTGGATGAGGAAAATAAAAAGGGTAACGTGGAAGCCATATTACCTCGTAAGAATGAACTCATTCGTCCAGCTGTTTCTAATATTGATATGGCGCTGGTTATTTTTGCAGCGGCTAAGCCAGATCCAAATTTTAATCTTTTGGATCGCTTTTTGTGCATGATGGAATATCAGAAGGTGCCTGTAACCATTTGCTTTAATAAATGTGATTTGATTGATGAAGCACAACAAAAGGAACTGGAGGATATCTATCGTCCTGCAGGATACGAGGTTCTTTTTACCAGTGCAAAAGCAGGGATTAATCTGGATGTTTTACAGGAGCTGCTGAAGGGAAAAACTACCACAGTGGCAGGACCATCCGGCGTGGGAAAATCTTCTCTGGTGAATCAGTTGCAGGATGAGATTTGCATGGAAACAGGACAAATCAGTCAGAAGATTGAACGCGGTAAGCACACCACCCGTCATTCGGAAATCATTCCATTAGGGGACGATTCATATATTATGGATACACCAGGATTCAGTTCCATGGATATGCCAGGATTTGAAAAAGAAGATTTGTGGACATGCTATCCTGAATTTGTTCCACATGAACCATATTGCCAGTTCCAGGGATGTAGCCATATCAGCGAACCACGATGTGGCGTGAAGGATGCCTTGGAAGAAGGTCAAATCAGTCGCGTGCGCTATGACAACTATGTGTTGCTATATGAAGAAATGAAACAGATTCGAAAGTATTAAATGCTTTTGGGAAATTGGGCGTGGTTACACAGAATTTGTAAGAAAAGAGGAAGTTTATGAACTGTTTATCACCATCTATTTTAGCTGCAGATTTTAAAACCTTAGGAGAACAGATTCGCCAGTTGGACGAAGCAGGTGCTCAGTATGTACATATCGACGTTATGGATGGTGCATATGTCCCAAGTATCTCCTTTGGAATGCCTGTGATTAAATCTATTCGTGAATGTACAGACAGAATGTTCGATGTTCACCTTATGATTGAAGAACCAATTCGTTATATTGATGACTTTGTAGAAGCTGGCGCAGACATCATTACGGTTCATGCAGAGGCTTGTACTCATCTGGACAGAACCATTGATGAGATTAAGGCAAAAGGCTTGCTTGCGGGAGTTTCCATTAACCCAGCAACACCAGTATCAGAAATCGTGCCTGTGTTGGAAAAAGTCGATATGGTACTGATTATGACAGTAAATCCAGGTTTTGGCGGTCAGAAACTGATTCCATATACTTTGGATAAAGTTCGCGAGCTTAAGAGAATCGTAGATCAAAAAGGACTTAAGGTAGATATCGAAGTAGACGGTGGTGTCACACTGGAAAATGTAGAGCAGATTTTAGACGCTGGTGCCAACGTGATCGTAGCAGGCAGCGCTGTATTTAACGGTGAGATTGAAGAAAACGTTCATAGATTTTTGCATGTTTTAAATTCATAGAGAATTGTGGTATACTAAGCCTTGACAAGATGTTTGTCAGGGCTTTTTTACTTTATAGAGAATTTCTATAAAATATAAAAGACGTAATTTTAATATAGATGAAAGAAAAATAGGTAAAATATGAAAGTTGTTATTATATCAGGCGGTCACATTGAGGATAATTTTGCGCTGGAGTGGTTGCAAGAGAATAAATATGAATTATTAATCGTGGCAGATTCTGGCATGGAATTTCTGTTCCGTAATCAACTTGTCCCAGACGTCATTGCTGGGGATTTTGATTCCGTGAGACAGGAAGCTTATGAGCATTTCGTGGGTGAAGGGATGGAGGATGCTTCTTGTGAAGGAACGTGGAAAAAGGATAAAAAAACTGAGATTCTACGTTTGAATCCGATTAAGGATGACACAGATACAGAGTTCGTCATTCGCGAAGCAATCCGCCGTGGTGCCACATCCATTACCGTGTTAGGTGGCACAGGCACACGACTGGACCATGTAATGGGGAATGTGCATTTGCTGGGCATTGGTTTAGGATGTAATGTGGAGATAGAATTGGTGGATGCTCATAACCGTGTGCGAATGATTTCGTCGGAGTTGGTGTTAGAAAGAGAAAAACAGTTTGGGGATTTTGTGTCTATCTTACCTTTTGCGGGAGATGCAAAGGGGGTTACGCTGAAAGGCTTTAAGTATCCGTTGGATAAGGCGGTTGTGAAGAGTTTTTCTTCCCTTGGCATTAGCAATGAGATTGTGGAAGATAAAGCGGTAGTACAGGTGGAAGAAGGTGTACTGCTGGTAATTGAGTCGAGAGATTAGGGGGGATACATATGAAAAATTCATTACGAATTATCGTAACTAGCCTACTTGTTTTGTCGTTGGCGATGTTACTTGTTGCATGTGGAGAAAACAACGGCAATAATCAAACGGAACAGAATTCTAAGACGGAAATGGAGTCTGACACCGAAATCGAAACAGAAACTTCAACATCAACAGAAGAGATACCGGAGGAAAAAATTATGACAGTAACTATGCCGGAAGACCGACCTATTCGAATTGCCCAGTTTGCAGATTTGCATTTTGGAACAGAAGGAAGTGGCTACCATAATAACAGAACAGAACGTACCAAGGCATATATGCAGTATATCGTGGATACACAGAAGCCTGACTTAATTATTTGTACTGGCGATAATATTATGTCCACAGGTGTGCTTAAATTAAAAGAATTTGTGGATTTTATGGAAGGTTTTAAAACCCCATGGACCTTTGTGTATGGTAACCATGATGCGGAGATGGCTACCGTGGGATATAACAAAAAATCCCTGTCCGAATACTTGGATTCTTGCGATGCAGAGTATCTGTTATATGATAGTGGATATGTAGAAGTAGCAAACAATCGTTATGGCAATTTTTTAATTTCTGTGCTTAACAGCGATGGAACGAAGCTTGTGGGTGCAGTGATTCTCATGGATACAGGTACTTACAACAGTGCTATAAGCTCTTATGATTCCATTACCGAAGGTCAGATTGAGTGGTATAAGCAGGAGATAGATAAATTAGACGCTCAGTATGAAGGCGAGGGAACAGTGCCATCTGTGGTATTTGCCCACATTCCAATTCCTGAATATTACACGGCATACAAAGCAGCCCTTTCCAATGATGGTGCAAGTTTTGTAATTGAACAGAAATTGTCTCCTAGTCAAATGGAAGGTGTAAAAAACGAGGGGCCTACCAATGTTAATACAGGTTTCTTTGCGACTATGAAGGAAAAGGAAAGTACCGTTGCATTTTTTGCAGGGCATGCTCATACACTGGATTTTCAAGTAGAGATGGATGGAATCGTGTTAGGTTTTGGTCCACAGACAGGATTTTCTACCTTGTTTGCTAACAATGATATGCTTCGAAAATCTTACGTATATTGCTTCGAGGAAGATTTTGATTTTACTACCATTTCCTGCATAGAAGACGGCAGCAAATTGGGACTGGAATATAGTGGAACCTTTGACTCTACAGCAGAATATGACAATGCTAGCGGGAACTATACGGTATCCTATAACTTTAATTATGGAAACAACATTGTATTTTCTTATAATGGTGTAAGACTGACAAAGGAAAATACCCAGATTACTGGAGATTTCAATACATCCACCAGTCCTGCGTGGAAGGGCGGTTTCTACAGTCCGGATGGGAAAAACTTTATTTATGATGGTACATCTGCTAGCAACTGCAAATTTACTTATGATCCAACAAAGAAACTTTTGAACATAGAAATAAGTGAGGCAGAGGCTAATCCTGATGCACCTACAAGTTTGAAAGTCAAGACAGTAGACAGTGATGCTGGCGGAGATGCCATAGCATTGTGGACCAAAGCGGGTGCCAAGTTTAGAGAGGTTACAGACATAGCAACTGGTGCAGGGAACTGGCTTGGAAACAACTGGAGATATTATGTAGTGGTTGATAGCGAGGGAAGAATTGCATATGCCGTAATGCATCCACTGAGTGGTTACGGCGGACCAAACTCAACCAGCTATTATGCACACCCTTACTATTCAAATTATAAGACTAACCCAGCAATTAGCCTCCTGGAAGGATATGCCAATGACTGGGCGTCTGGTGGAATCGGATATACCTTATTTGAGATTGCCGTTCCGGAAGGAGGATTTGCCATTACGGGACATGGAACTGCGATTTTTGAAATGATAGATATGCTTTCCCAGGGAATCGTTGAGGACTATGGTATTGCAAATGTCAATACACGAACCTTGTACAATAGTAATATCAGGGTTTCTTATGATTTAGAGGAGAAGACCGTGTCAGTGTATACGGTAGAAGAATAAAGTTGAAACTAGGTGATATGTCATATCTCCACGAGTAAATATAAAAAACTGGAAGGATTCCTTCCAGTTTTTTATGTATAAGGTTTGAAATTACATTACCAAGAATGTACATGTTCCTGGTGCAAGTTCGATTGTACCAGAAACTGCCACGCCGTCCATTGCAGGAAGTTCGTCGTTTTCGCCTAATGTAAGTTCTTTGCCGTTTAAGTAGATTGAAGTATTACGGAGGTTGCCATTACCACAAAGTGTATAACGAAGAGCCTCTTTTGGTAATTCTACGGTGGTAGTATCAGTACGAGAGTTGTTGATTACTAAGTATACGCAACCATCTTTTCCGTCTTTGCGTGAGTGACAGAATACGTGAGCGCCTTCCTGGATAGCGATTTCGGAATCGTATACAGTTGTGCCCATGAGCCTGCTCCAAAGAAGTACTGCAAAGTAATTTGGTCTTGGCTCAAATGTGCCATGTTTCAGCCATCCATAGTCAGATGAAGCAAGTGTGTTGTGGAAGATGATACCATCTGTAATAGTTGCGAAAGTTCCAAGTTCATTTAATGTACGGAAAACATCCAGGTATGTAGATGCCCATTCGCATCCGCCGCCGCCTGCGTCACCAGATTCGGTAACCCACATCTGTGCTCCTGGAGCATATTCATCACGATATGGAACATTTGCTTTTGCTGTGTATGGAGCAGCATCAAGGTAAGCTTCGCTAGCTGCTTTTGCTGGTGACCAATGTACAAATGGCAAGGTTGTAATACGTCCAGACACACCATTGTAATAATGGTAGCTGTAAACATCCATTTTTTCTTTTGAACCTTTCAGAAGGTTGATGGTAGCCATAGAACTGGTAAGCTTTTTCATAAGGCCTTTTTCGGTATCAATTTTACCCATTTTACCACAGCCCACAGAACATGGACCTACGACTAAACATTCTGGGTAGTTCTCATGTACCCATTTGGTGAAAATGTCCTGGTCACGAATAAAATCATCAAAAGTATATCCTTTTGGAGCACCAGAATATGCCAAGAGGTTTGGCTCATTCATAAATTCTGCAGCTTCAATAGGAACCCCATATTCTTTACTAAAATCAAATATAAGTTTTGCCTGCTCTGGTTGCCATGGTTCATTTGCAGCATGGATGCCCTCGCAGTTTGCTACAGAGATAAGTAATTTGCCATCTACTGCTTTTACGAAGTCAAGCAAGTTGGTCCACTGGTCTTTTGTAAGAACGCTGTCAAAGCCTTCAGGAGCAACACCGTTTGTATGTCCAGTAAAGTCATAATAAGTCTTTGTAGACCATGTACCAGATACACGAATCCATACAGGACCGAGTTCTTTTGCCAGCTTGATAAGACGTGGATTTGTTGAGTCGATTGGGTCATACCACTGGTGCATTTCATCTTTTTTACCGAAATTGATCAGTGGAAATCCTTCTGTTCCTTCAATCTGTCCTTTGGTATATGCTTTCCAGAATGTACCACCAGTTACTTCTGTCATTTCAATGTTGTAGGACAAAAGTTTTGAATCAATTGTACGAAGAGTTTTTAAATTCTCTGCCGTTTTTAAGTTTAAGTTCTTTGCCATAACTACCCCTTTCTGTTGCATCATAATTTTTTTTGATTTATACTATGGGTAGATTATACAACGGAGAGTTGAGAAACTCCACATACATATTTTTTAAAAGGTTGGATATTCAACCAAAATAGAGAAAGAGTTGAGAAAAGGACGAAAAGCATGGACTTAAGAGTCATTAAAACAAAGAAAAATATAAGAGATGCCTTCTTGGAACTTAGAAAAAAACACTCTTTGGAGGAAATAAAGGTAAATGCCTTGTGTGAAAAAGCAATGGTGAATAAGACAACCTTTTATAATCATTATCAGGATATATATGAATTATCTGAGGAATTAGAACAAGAGGTGTTGGATAATTTTTTGAATAATTTTCAAGATATCGATATGATGTTAATGGATTCACAGAGATTTATCAATGGCATGCATACGGTATTGGAATCGGAAAATGATATGCTGCGTATAGTTTTTAAGGATAAAATGGATGAATTGATAGAACGAATCGAAAAAAGAATCCGAAATTATTATCCCAAAGAAGACCAGATGCTGATTTCTTTTCTAATTGGTGGTTCCATTCATCTGATGATGAAGTCAAAGAATAAGAATGAAGAAGTGGAAAGATTTTTGATTGAAGTTATTACGAAGATTGGGACACTTCGGGAGTAGGATATGTAGACTATGTCTACATAAAAAATACATTCGTTGCGAGAGACTATATTGAGAAAGGTAGTATAGATTTAAAAGTGGCAAAGGCGAGCAATTACTATTATGATCAATTAAATAAAGAGCAGCAGAGAGCTTATTATGCCATAAAGGAAGGTCTTGGCGTGGAGCAGCTTGAAATGGAAGAAGCGAATGAAGGGGAGAAAGCCTGATTTAAAATTTTAAGCAAAAGAAGGACAAAAGTCCCTGACATTTGTTATAATGGTTGTATAAAATATGTTAAAACGAACTTGGGAGGGGTTAACATGAAAAAACCGATTGTCGCAATTATGTATGACTTTGATAAAACACTTTGTACAAGAGATATGCAGGAATATACATTTATCCCTAGTGTGGGCATGGAAGCAGAGGAGTTTTGGCAGTGGTCTAATGTGGTTTCCACTACTGAGGAGATGGATTCCATTCTGGCCTATATGTATTGCATGATTAACAAGACTCACGAAACAGGAATCCCGCTGACAAGAGAGTCACTTGTAGCTTGCGGCAAGGATGTGGAATACCATCCGGGCGTAGAAGGCTGGTTTGACCGAATCAATCGCTATGCAGATGAAGCCGGAGTTGAAGTAGAACACTATGTTCTTTCTTCCGGACTAAAAGAAATTATTGAGGGAACAAGTATAGCAAAACATTTTAAAAAAATATATGCCTGTGAATTTATGTATAAAGATGGACAAGCGATTTGGCCTAAGCTGGCTGTTAACTACACAAATAAGACACAGTTTGTCTATCGAATCAACAAAGGCGTTTTGGACATCAGTAATAATGTAGCATTAAATAGTTCACAGCCTGATAGCGAGAAACGTGTTTTCTTTAGTAATATGATTTATATCGGTGATGGTTTAACAGACGTGCCATGTATGAAGCTTGTTAAGCAATCCGGTGGACATTCGATTGCTCTTTACAATCCGGGAAAACACAGAAATGCGGCACAGTTGTTAGAGCAAGATCGTGTTGACTGGATGTTTGAAGCGGATTATACAGAGGGCAGCGATTTAGACTCTGCAATGAAAACCTTGTTGCAAAATCTGGCTTCTTATAACCAGTTACAAGGCTTAAAGGAACAGCAAAAAAGAGACTTCCATTAATGCAAAGAAGTAAGCTCTGAAATAGTGAAAAAAGAATATTGAAGTTTGTAAAGAGGTTGTCCGTGAGGGCAACCTCTTTGTGTGTTTTCTGATAAGACGAATTGTAATGACAATGTATTGACATAATATATACTGGATGATATATTAAAGAAAAAAGGAGGAGAATATTTTTATGGCAGATGTTTTAAATGTAGCAATGGCACCAAAGGATTCTACTTTCCAAGTAAGAATAAATTCAGAAATAAAGAAAACTGTTGAAGAAATCTACGCAAGAACCGGAATGACTTTAACAGATGCATTTAATACCTTTATACAGCAATCAATCAATGTAGAGGGATTACCATTTTTGGTAACACAAAACAGTAAAGAAGCTCTTAGAGAGCAGGCCGTGGCACTTCTTATGATGGACTTAAAGAGAGCAGAAGAACGAGCTGATAAAGAAGGCTGGATTGATGCTGACGACCTTGAAAAGGAATTGGGGGTATAGGATTGAAAAGAATTAAATATACTCCGGATGCGGCTGACAAGTTACGTGATATGAAAAGTGCAATAACTACGCAATATGGCAGCAAGAAAGCAAAGGAGATAGTTGGAGAGATCATGAAGTCGATTCGTGGCCTTGAGACAAACGAGAAGAAAGGGCCATCTGTTGAGGCTATGTTTGGAGTGCCTTCCGACTATCGATACATATTTGTATCAAAAAATTATGTTTTTTATGATATTGAGGGTGATGCTATCAGAGTTATCAATATCTACAATGAAAAGGAGGACTTTATGTGGCTTTTATTTGGAGTTGATACAACATCACAAGAGACAATTGATTATTGGGGAGAATAGGAAAGTGTGCTGTGAAAAGTGTAATCATTGTTGACTCAATTGATTTACTTTTTTTTCTCTTCGTGGTATAGTATTTATCGGCTTTATCAAAGCAAAGGAGATAGAAAAATGAAATTAGGTATCGTAGGCCTACCAAACGTAGGTAAAAGTACATTATTCAATGCATTAACAAAGGCAGGAGCAGAATCTGCAAACTACCCATTCTGTACCATCGACCCAAACGTGGGAATCGTGCCAGTTCCAGATGAGAGAATCAAACTTCTGGGAGATTTATATAAAACAAAAAAAGTAACTCCAGCGATTATCGAATTCGTAGATATTGCAGGTCTTGTAAAGGGTGCCAGCAAGGGTGAAGGACTTGGAAACCAGTTCCTTGCCAATATTCGTGAAGTAGATGCCATCGTACACGTAGTACGTTGCTTCGAAGATGCTAACGTTGTTCACGTTGATGGCAACATCAGTCCAGTAAGAGATATCGAAACTATTAACTTAGAATTAATCTTCTCTGATATCGAAATCTTAGAGCGCCGTATTGCCAAGGTTGCAAAACAGGCTCGTATGGACAAGACTCTTGCAAAAGAATTAGAACTTATCGAAGCAATCAAGGCACATCTGGAAGAAGGAAAAATGGCTCGTACATTTGAAATTCCAGAAGATGAAGATATGCAGGCTTGGTATGCAGGTTATAACCTGTTAACTGCGAAATCAACCATCTACGCTGCAAACGTTGCAGAAGATGACCTGGCAGATGATGGAGCAAGCAATGTTCACGTTGCAGCAGTTCGTGAACTTGCAGCAGCTGAAAACAGTGAAGTATTTGTCATCTGTGCTCAGATTGAACAGGAAATCTCTGAATTAGAAGATGATGAAAAAGCAATGTTCTTAGAAGACCTTGGATTAAAAGAATCAGGCCTTGAGAAGTTAGTAAAAGCAAGCTACAGCTTACTTGGTCTTATCAGCTACTTAACTGCTGGTGAAGATGAATGTAGAGCTTGGACTATCAAGAAAGGAACCAAGGCTCCACAGGCAGCTGGAAAAATCCACAGCGACTTTGAAAGAGGTTTCATCAGAGCAGAAGTTGTAAACTACAAAGACCTGTTAGAATATGGAAGCCTTTCTGCAGCCAAGACCAAAGGTGTTGTTGGTACAGAAGGTAAGGAATATGTGGTAAAAGACGGGGATGTAATGTTGTTTTTATTCAATGTTTAAGACTACTAAAAAAGTCACAGATATGCGTGCAAACTTGTTTGTAGAAGCATATCTGTGGCTTTTTTTATTTGGCAGTCTTAAAGAAAACTTCGTAAATGCCGATATATTATGTATCCACACATTTGCGAAGTTTTTTCATATAATATCAAAAAAAGGTTTTCTATGCGTTTTCTTGATTTATGTGACAAAGAAGTAATCAACATCAATGACTGTTGTTTTTTAGGACACGTTCGCGATTTGGAATTTGATGAGAAATGTGGTCAGATTTGTGCCATCATTGTTCCAGGACCGGGAAGATACCTCGGATGCTTTGGAAGGGAGTTTGAGTTCTGTATTCCATGGTGCGATATTATTAAGATAGGACCAGATATAGTGCTTGTGAACTTAAAAGAGGAAATGAGACACAAAATTTAGTGCCACCTAGTTGACAATGTTTTGCTGGAAAGTTATACTATTTATATCTATGTAATGTGCAAGGTGTGGAAGAAGGTAAACACCTAGGCAGAAGCGGAGGTATACTATGAAGTGTCCATTTTGTAGCAGCGAAAATACAAGGGTTATTGATTCACGTCCAGCGGATGATAACAATAGCATAAGACGACGTCGTCTGTGTGATGATTGTGGTAAGAGATTCACTACATACGAGAAGGTTGAGACTATTCCGCTCATCGTTATCAAGAAGGATAATATCCGTGAACAGTATGACCGTTCTAAAATTGAAGGCGGTGTTCTTCGTGCCTGCCATAAGCGTCCAATTTCAGTTGATCAGATTAACAAACTGATTGATGAAGTAGAGACAGAGATTTTCAATAGAGAAGATAAGGAAATCCCAAGTTCTGTTATCGGCGAGATCCTTATGGATAAGTTAAAAGACTTAGACTCTGTTGCATATGTGCGTTTTGCGTCTGTATATCGTGAATTTAAAGACGTAAATACTTTTATGAATGAATTAAAGAAGATGCTCCAGTAAATGTGCTGAAGCATTATAGGAGATAGAATGAACGTTTCTGGAGTGAGCCCAACTGCGGGTATCTATTCATACAACTCCATAAGATTAAATGAACTGCGCAACCAGCAGATTATGGCTTCTAAGGAAGCACATATGCAGCAGCCAGAAGAACCGGATCTTAAGATTGATGAGTCCGTTCAGTTAGAGCAGACCTATACATCTTACGATTATGCACAGGAATATCGTGCAGGTGAGACTTACGAGCTCAAAGGGGAAGATTCAGATATCAATACACTGGATGTGGCAAAAGCGGTTTCTGATTTGGATAAAGACCAGATTTTACAGCAGTATCAGTATTTCGTGGGAGAAGCTTCATATGCAGCTGCCAAGGAAAATGCAGCAGAGATGCCACTACGTTCAGGCGAGAACTTTATTTTATAAGAGATGTGGGGAAGAATCTTACATAGAGGTTCTTCCTTTTTATGTGTTGAAAGAGGTTAAAATGGCAATATTTTTTCCAGGGGAATATCTAGATTCCACCTATGTGATTGATTTTGATAAATTGTATAAAGATGGTTACAGGGCTGTCATATTCGACGTGGACAATACTTTGGTGCCACATGGGGCACCTGCAGATGAGCGTGCCAAGGAATTGTTTGCTCATTTGAAGGAGTTAGGATATTCCTGTATGCTGTTATCCAACAACAAAGAGCCACGTGTAAAAATGTTCAATGATGTGGTGCAGGTGAATTACATCTACAAGGCAGGAAAACCATTGCCAAAGAATTACCGTAAGGCCATGGAAATCATGGGAACCACCAAGGAAAATACCTTGTTTGTTGGCGACCAGATTTTTACGGATGTAATGGGTGCCAATATCGCAGGAATTCGTACCATTTTGGTGAAACCAATTCATCCAAAGGAAGAGATTCAGATTGTGCTGAAGCGAATTCCAGAGAAACTAATTTTGTTTTTCTATAAAATCGCGAGAAAAGTATTTGGACCAAAATATGAGTCATCTTCCAAGGTGTAATAATAGAGCGCCAATAACAAAAAAAAGATATGAATCTTATGAAGTAAGGAGAAATAGAGACAATGAAAATAGTCATCGGTAATGACCATGCAGCGGTAGAGTTAAAAAACGAGATTATGGCTTATGTACAGAGCCTGGGCCACGAAGTTGTGAACTTTGGCGTTGATACCAATGCCAGCTGTAACTA
This sequence comes from Lachnospiraceae bacterium, assembly GCA_015057035.1. GTDB lineage: Bacteria > Bacillota > Clostridia > Lachnospirales > Lachnospiraceae > Roseburia. Next base: position 169,686 of record SVFC01000002.1, read on the forward strand.
TCCAGAGATTGGAGCAAAGGTTGGACATGCAGTAGTAGAAGAAGATTACGACTGTGGTATTTTAATCTGCGGTACAGGCGTAGGAATTTCCATCGCTGCCAACAAGATTCACGGAGTTCGAGCTGCAGTATGTTCTGACGTTGCAACTGCTCGTCTTGTAAAACAGCACAACAATGCCAACATTATCGCTTTTGGTGCACGTATTGTAGGAAGTGAGCTTGCAAAAGACATTGTTAAGGCATATTTGGAAGCAGAATTCGAAGGTGGAAGACACCAGACACGTATCGATATGATTCATGAATTAGAGCGATAAGAGCTCTTTTATAGGCAAGAAAGTGCGAAAAATCCTTAAAATCAAGCATTTTAAGGTTGAAATATGTGATTCTTTATAGTAAAATCTATTGGATGAGAGTTTACCCGTAAATTAAGGAGGATAAGATCGAATGATTACAGCAGGAGATTTCAGAAACGGTATGACTATCGAATACGATGGAAATATCTGTCAGGTAGTAGAATTTCAGCATGTTAAACCTGGTAAAGGTGCAGCATTCGTTAGAACAAAATTACGTAACATTATCAGTGGTGGTCTTGTAGAAACAAGCTTCCGTCCAACTGAAAAATTCCCAGCAGCTCGTATCGACAGAAAAGATATGCAGTATCTCTATGGCGATGATGATTTCTACAACTTCATGGACGTAGAAACATACGAACAGATTGCTTTAACAAAAGAATCTGTAGGCGATGCTCTTAAATTCGTGAAAGAAAACGAAATGTGTAAAGTATGTTCACACAATGGTAACGTATTTGCAGTTGAACCACCATTGTTCGTTGAACTTGAAATCACAGATACAGAACCAGGTTTCAAAGGCGATACAGCAACAGGCGCTACAAAGCCAGCTATCGTAGAAACTGGTGCAAAAGTTATGGTTCCATTATTCGTAGAAATTGGAAACAAGATTAAGATTGATACTAGAACAGGTGAATATTTATCACGTGTTTAAGATTTTTCTTAGTTCATATTCAATATGAGAAATAAGCGATGTGCAAGATTCTTGCAACATCGCTTTTTTTTGTATAAAACGACTATCTATTTGTTGATAAATTTTAGCATGCGTGCTAAAATTAGAAAGTATAAAAATGGGGAAAGTATATCATGAAATAACATAAATAAGGAGGATTCGTGGTGGCTCGAATTGACAAGTCAAAACTGACAAAATTAGAAATAATTCAGGTTGCAACGAAAAAGTTTATTGAGAAGGGATTTTCTAATACCTCTATTAAAGTAATTAGCGATGAACTGAATATGAGTACAGGAAATATCACTTTTTACTTTCCGTCAAAGGAGCATCTTTTGGCAGAACTGGTTGATATGTTATGTGAGTTTCAGTGGAAGATGATGGAGGATGAAACTTCTGGTGGAAAGAGTTCCATAATGGCGCTGGCCTTGGAACTTGTGGCGATGGCATCTATGTGTGAAGAGGATGAGAAAGCGAAGAATTTTTATATCTCTGCATATACCAGTGCATTGTCCTTAGAGATCATTCGAAGAAATGATGCAAAGCGTGCAAAAGAACTTTTTTCAGAATATTGCATAAACTGGACAGAGGAACAGTTTGTAGAGGCGGAGACCTTGGTGTCAGGGATAGAATATGCAACACTAATGACGACAGGCGATTCCGCACCACTCAATGTGCGTATTGCTGGAGCAATAAATACAGTTTTAAGAATATACAATGTTCCGGAGGAAATTATAGACAAGACACTTGATAAAGTACTTGTAATGAACTATCGCAGGATCGGGAAGCGAGTGTTAAAAGAATTTAAAGAATATGTAGAAAATGTGACAGAGCAAGCATTTTACGATTTATTGAAAAATAAGGATTGAAAGGAATAAAATTATGGGAAAGGGATATGTAACTCGAATTATGAAAAATTGGAAACAATATCGAAAAAGAGGAATTAGTATTGTTCTTATTTTTGCGATGTTAATTGGTTATGTGTACTGGGATGGAATGGAACCTACACAAGCAAGTGAAGAAGTGCTAGAGATGCCAAGTTTTCAGGGATTTCATATTATGCCTGAGCAGATTGCAGAGGATGCTTCCTATTACAAACAATATCATGAGACAAACAGATGCTGGTATGAGTTAGGAACGAATGCTTATGCAACCAACAGAACAGGGTATGAAGTAGCACAGAAATCCTTTACAGGTGTGTATTCTGTTTTAGGCAATAATTATACTAGTTTTGGGCCAACCGTTAGCAATAACCCAATGTATTCTTTTGCGGTTACGTTGGGAAGACCATATGCAGGTAGCGTTTTCGCGGCATATAGTCAGAAGGATCAAATTAGTATGCGATTGGCTTATACAAAGTCTAACAGAGCTGCAAACGCTGGGATTAGTTACTCTACCAACGAAAAAGCAGGCTTTATCAAATCTGATTGGATTAATATGTCCAAACGACAAATCGGGGTTCTTAGCGAAGGAATATATGAAATCTATGATGTGATGTTAGTGTTCGCAGATCTTGATATGCCAGATAATGCTAATTTTTCCATAGCAGCTATAGATGGAGCGCCAGCTATTTGGGTAGACTGTGGTGAACAGATTAGACCAGCCAATTATTCTATTACAAAGAGTGACTTGGCAAACCTTCAGTTGAAACTCACTTTGGTTCCAAAGTTAAAACAATCAGAAGAAAATGCCGTTACAGCTATTTTTGAGGCCGTTGAAGTGAATAATTCTGAGGGGAAAATTGGCTTCAAAGCATTGGATAAAGCGGCACTTATTGAGGTTTATGGATCAGAAGGAAATATTCCAGAAGATATGAAATCCGCTGAGGAACTTTTAAACCAAGAGTGGCGAATTATTGTGGTAGAAGATCATTCTGAGGAGAAGAACTATTCATTGGTGACAAGTGTAGGTGAAACTGAGCTTACAGTTACTTCTCCAATTACAGATATGGCAGGGAATCCAGTAGAATTGGAAGAGGTACTGGAATATAAAGGTCAGACAAAACTCTATTTGGATGCAGTGGCACCAGCGGCAGTATCTTCTGTCTTGAGTGGAAGTATGATTAAGAGCGATACAGATGAAGAAATTGCGCAAGCAGATATGTTTGCGGGCGTAGGAGATCAGGTAAGCCTTAATCTGAAGCTTTCCGAAAGAGTGTACCTTGTTGATGGTGCTAGTCAGGATGATGTGTATTTGGTATGGGATGTAAAAGATGCACAAGGTAATTATATTACTACAAAGTTGCAGTCCATTCAGACTTCGGAAGAAGTAAATGCGGAACGCGTATCTATCTTAGTATTTGCGCCTGTTGTTTTAGAAGCAGGTATGCAGGGAACGATTAAACCACGAGAATTGGTGGGTAGCGAAAATCTTGTGGATGCAAGCAATAATAAAATGAATGGAAGTATTGATGGGGCACATCCAGATAAACAGATTGGAGTGGATTGTACAGGGCCAGAGGTTACTATTGGAGCAAATGTGGTTACTAAGATTGATACCAATAGTGAAAAATATTATGTTTTTCCAATTTATATTTCCGACGGGGATGACGTAGACTTAAGAAATGGAGCAGGTCTTCTTACATCCGATGGAAAACTTGTAACACAGTATTTTACAGTGTCATCAAGTGTAGATGTAGCTGACTTAAAATGGCAGTTTGCGGTTACCAGGGATGCCAATGATGTTACATTTGAGTCTGAAGCAAATGCTATTACCAGTGCAAAACAGTATGAAGAGTTTGAAGTTATGTCTTCAGGAAATTATTATCTGCATTTGTATTTGAATGCGGCTGAAAAGGTGGAGATTTCAGATTCTATTCTGTTCAATTTGGATTTTATGGTATCGGATGCCAAAAATAATCAGTCCACAGTTACTGCAACAACCTTAAGTAATATGGGACTTGATGGAAAGGCACCACTTTTGGTTGTAACTCCACAGGCAGTAGAGGTTACACGAGATGAAGCAGATGAAAATGTCAATAACGTGAAGTTTGCAGCAAGCTTGGTGGCAAGTGACTTAAATGCAGTGAAAGAATTGTCTTACCAGTGGGTTAATATTGGGGAAGAACCAACGGCGAACAATTGGATTGTTGTAACATCTGGTACTACAGTAGATTTTACTGCTTCGGTAGATTTTTCATTGGGAAATGTTGCAACCGATGTGAATAAAGTGCTTTGCGTAAGAGCAATTGATGAGGCGGGAAATATTACAGAATATCGTTCGGAAGAAAATGTATTTTCTGCCAATGTAGAACGCGTCAATGCAAGATATGAGATTGTATATGATGATAAAAAGGCTGGAGGAATCAGCGATATCAAAATATTCAAATCAGTAGCTAGCGATGGTAGCGAAAGTGGATATACCAGGGTTATTGTAAACGTAGGAGAAAACTCTTATGTAAGAGTATTTGATAGTGCCTCTTTTATGGAAGAGTCTTATACGTTACTGGACGCAGAAGTAGCAGAGTGGTATCAGGTGGAAATTGACGAGAACACAGGAAAGTATGCTTCTGTTTCAAGCGAAAAAACTACGTTGCCTATAGATAATTATTACGGAGTGTTAAATATCCAGTTTGCAGCATCGGCAGAGGATTTAACTCCACTAGAGGATGCACTGTTGGCAGACCCAGATGATACAACCTTAGAAACTGGGCGTAAAATAGAAATGGTATATACATGCCTACGGGACGATGTACATAACATTATTTTTACAGATGTAAAAGATAGTGCAGGGAATGTGCTGAATATCAGTGGAACATCTGAAAATGGTGTGGATTACTACAAGATTAATCAGAATTTTGCGGGAATAAAATATGGATTTACTATTAGTAACCAGTTATTGCCATCCTTAAATATTGCGGATGTGGATTTCGCAAATTCTTATGCAGTTATCGTAAAAGCAGATGCCAATGGAAATATTACCACAGACGTAGTAAGCGATAATATTGCGCTTATGAGTAATACACAGCAGTCAGTGGCAGTTCCTTACAAAGACGGAGGATATGAAACCGGCGTATATGCTATGGTGATTTATCTTGCCCAAAAGGATGGCGGAATGCAGGAATATACCACTTCCTTATTTTTAGTAGACAATGATGCATTACCAGAACAGTTTGGCGTAATTGGTTACGACCGTGAGGTATTAGGTGCTTACGACCACGAGGATAATAGAACTAAGATCGACCTTAGCGAAGAGGCAACAGAGGGAGACTATCTGACATCGGTTAATGTGGGGGTTGCAACTTCTTCCCATGAGCCAACAATTGTTTACATAGATGGTAAGCCAGCGTTTACAAGAACAACTTCCAATGGACTTGGACTCGATGGTATGGTAACGATTACTTTAAGAGCGGAAACAAATGGAACCGTGCTCTTGGGAGAAACCCTAGGTAAGGTTTCGGGCATCCGTCTGTGGAATCAAGCTAGTAAAAAAGGTAGCGAAGACATCGAGTGGAATATCAATGGAGCATTTGAAAGCGTAATTATTGAAGATACGTTTGTACAGGCAGAGTTGGTTTTGGATATGGCAGAGGAGGCTATTGTCAGCGCAGAGACTCTTGCGAATCTAGATTGGAATACCTTTAAGGTAAAACAGGGGCGAAATGTAATCTGTTATCAGCTGCGCTTGGAAAACGGAAGAATTTCACCAGTCTATACCTTTGAGATTAACTTATATGATGAAGCACCAGAAGTAGAAGTGTCTTATGCAATGGAGAATGCATTTGACATTACAGATTATATTTATGATGAATATTATGTTCGTAAAATTGTAGGAACCGAATATCAAAGAATTTTGGCAAAATCCTATGCATTCCGAGTAGATAGCGCATTTTCTGAAGGCGGTGCCATTACGGTATACCATGCAATTCATAATGGCGATACGGTAAATCCGGAATGGGAATATGTGAAAGTGGATCCAAATGGTTCTACTCCAATTGAAACCGAGGAACTTTATGGATATCTAGGTCTGGAGGGTACTCGCGTAGAATACTCCAGAGCAGAAGGATACACCATGGAAAAGGGTGTTGCTGAATTCTTTATGGTAGTAGATGCGGTTGGTAATGCATACAGCTATTATCCGATTATTAACCGTGATTACAGTGTGGGAGAAACTATGCAAGATGCGTATGGCTACCCTATTTGGAATGAGGATGACTGGGGAGTCGGCCTGGAAGAAGGCTGTGTTCCGCGTATGACCTGTTTTACAACGGTGCGCAACATTGGAGAACTGGACGCGACCATAGTGGAACCGGGTGAGGAATACGGATATGGTTCCTCTTATGGCATTGACTTTGGAGAAAATTATCCAAAGGAAGTATTTGAAAAGATTTCGGTTACGGTTGATGAAAAGGAAGAATGTTTCTTTGAAGACGTAACGGATACATGGAAACCGGTAATTAATTCAGCGGGAATCGTATCCTATGATGGCTTTTCGATGGATATGGAATTCCCTTATGATGCCTCTAAGGCAGAAGGCGAGATGATTACCCATACGGTAGTGATTAAGGGCTATATCGGGGATGAACTTGCTGTAGATGCAGAAGGAAACGAGGCAGTTCAAACCTTTACCGTAACGGCTCCAAATGAGAAACCTGCTATTGTACAGGACGGTACGCCGGAGGTTGGCGAAGCATGGATTTTGGCGAATACCTATTTGTTTGCAGAAGGTATTATGGATGAATACGAATGCAGTTTTGGCTTGCCAGTATATGCCAACGGAACCTACACCAAAGGTTTTGTTGATATTTTTGGTACTTATTATGAACTGGACGTAGAGATTACAGACATGCCAGCGGATCCGCTGGTAGACATCTCTACCACAGAGATGACAGCTGATCCAGTGGAAATTATCATTACCAGTGATGGTGGTATTTTTACGATTAGTCCAAATACAGAGCTTCCTTCTGTAGCAGAGGTAACTGGAGAAGATACCTCTGAACTTAAGATTGTTATGCAGGATAACGGATATTTTGAAGTTATATGTACCTATGAGGATGGCTCTTTCAAGACAATTGTTATTGATGTAGAGAATATCCATAATGACCCAATTGAGCCAGAAATTGTGTGGAGCTATAGTGAGCATGCAGTTGATAAAACGGATAATTCCTACATAGGAGAGGTTACTGCAACACTGATAGACAAAAATGGCTCACCTCTTAAGGATCTTGAGACTGGACTCACACCATCTGTTACCTTTGTTCCTGGTGGAGAGACCACTTATACCTTTACCAATTATGTGAATATAGTTGGTGTTGTAGGAGAAGAGGTAGAGGTTGTTCTTCCTATTACATTAAAGGAACCAGAAGAAGTGGTAGAAGATACCTATAACCCAGACGTAGCGGTAACAGGTTTTGCAAAATTCCAGAATCAGACGATTCTCCTGGATGGCGCTTTCCTATATGAGGATGAAGCGCGTAAGGAGACTTTGGAGGATGGTAATTCCTTCTTTGCAAATTATGAGGCAATTTACGGAACAGACTATATTTATGACAGCACAGATGATTTGGTTAGTCAGGTAGCTTTTGCAGAAAAGTTTATTTTCACATTAGAAATTGGTGATGAAAATGATGTGAAAACCTTTATCGCAAAAGACAAAGACGCAGGGGCTCCAGATTATGCAACAGGAGCAAGTGATGCAATTGCAGGTGTAAGTCTTGTTGGTCGCACCTTACAGATTACCGCAAGTACAGAATTTGTTCTTCACCTAGTAGATAGTAAGAATAATTCTACATCGCTGTATTTTAATATAACAAATCTGGGAGATAAGGCGCCAGCTCCAACCGTGACACAGACATTGACGAAGAACGGAGATGAGGTAAGGGTATACCTTACAAATCCAAATATTGCTGGTGTAACAGATTTGACTATTACTAATACTGGTGCACAGATTGAGATGGATGCAACTTCAAGTTTCTATGGAATGCCATATATGTCATTCTCACAGAACTACAAAGATGGTGTAGCTGTGTTCTATTCTTATATGTATTGTGGACAGTTAGTGGAAGGCTCTGTAATTGTTTACATAACAGAATTTGATGATAGAATTCCACAGGTTATCACAAACCAGTGGTCCGCTAATTATGGTAGCAATAAATATACCAATCAGAATATTACGGCACAGTTTGAGTTATCAAAACCAGTGGGTGCGGTGTATCCAGTGGATTCTGAGGGCAATCGCATCTTAGCACCAGAGGGCGTAACCATTGTATTTTTGGAAAATAAAGTTACTGTAATTTACGAGAAAAATGCTGAAGCAATCTGCTTGAAAGTGACAGATGCGATTCGTGGCTCTTTGACTAATACAATTGACTTGCCTGCGATTACGACAATAGATAAAACCGCAGCGCAGCTTACAAAGCAGACAGAGTTTAGCAGCAACCACAGAAAACTGTATGTAACAATTACTGCAAACGAAACTGTTACATGGCCAGATGGATCGGTTGGTACAACCTACAAATTTACTGCTAGTAAGAATGATGAGTATTCGGTTAAGGTTAGTGATAAAGCGGGAAATATTAGCACAATAACCACTAATGTTACTTCATTAATTACAGAAGACTTGACCTTAGCGCTTAGTACAGGTGCTAGTGATGCTACGATAATTGATCCAGCCACCTATCAGGTAGATATTGGAGATGCGCTTTATGTGAAAACCAATAGAGCCTCTGTAGTTACCTTGAATGGTAATACAGCAGGGGTGAACGTAAGAGAAGGTGTTTGGACAGAGATTGTCATTGAAGAAGATGCGGAAGGCTTATATCCAACCATTCAGGCAATGGACGAATATGGTAATCTGGCAATGGTGCAGTTGCTTCAGATTCCAATTAAGGATAGAGTGGCACCAACTATTTTGTTGAACAAAAATCTGGTGTCTGCTTCTTTAGAGGCAACAGCAGAGGAGTTAGAAGAATTACTTCGAAATAATTATGTTGCATCTGATAATGAGACGGTAGCTAGTAACTTGGTATTCCGATATGAAATTCCAAACGTACAGGTTGCGGGCACATATGTTGTAACATATTACGTGGAAGACGAAGCAGGAAATGTTGCGTCCACAACAGGATGGATTCGTTTCTTTAAAGGAGAAGAGATTTCTGTTCAGGTGAACGGAATAAGAGTAGAACGAGATGAAACAATTGTTGTTTCAGCGGGCACTCAGGAGATCACGGTTGTACATAACGGTGAGCCATATAAGGTTGAGTGGAGAAAAGGTCTTAAATCCCTTGGCCAAATGAAAAATAATGCAAATATTCTTACGGGATATACCGAAGAAACAGAGAAGCATATGACGTTAGAGCTTACAGAGGCCGGTTATTATACAATTCTGTTAACAACTCAGGGTAGAGATACCTATCGTCTGGTGATTTACGTGGAAGAATAATGCACTATTTTAGGAGGTAGCAATGAAAAAATTATTCAAGAGAATGCTGGCAATGGCTTTAGTAGCAGTTACACTTGTTACTGCAGTTCCAACTATGCTGTATGCGGATGAAAGAGTGCTTGCAAATGGAAGTGAAGTCGAGGCTGGTGCAGAAAAAGTAAAATTATCAGATGAATATATGGGGATAACAGTTTCAACCGACAACGGTGGCTTTTTAATAGCCACCGTTAGCGGAAATAAATTGGAGAAATCTGATGATAACAAGAATCTTTTATATCCATCTGCGGAATATGATACTTCTTATACCTCTATCCGTGTTACTCGTACAGATGGAAGCGTAGAAGATTATATATTTGGACGCGACTATGGTTTTTTAGGATTAGATAGTTCTGATGTAGTGATTACCAGAACGGGAAATTCTATCGTTGCCACATGGAGTGTCAAGGATATTACAGTTACACAGAGTTTAGGACTTTTGGATGAAGCTGCTTCACAGCATGGAATGGTATCCATTAATTATGCTGTTACAACAAACAGTGACGATGTGGCAAATGTAAAAATCCGTATTATGTTAGATACTGCACTTGGTGATAAAGATTATGGATATTATCAGGTGCCAAATAGTTTGAATGAATATTCATCTATTACTAATGAAATGCTTTTGGATAATACAGGAGAGCATGCATACAATAATACATTATTTGCAATTGACGATCCAAAATCTCCAGGAGTAAATGCATATACCGTTGACGTTGCAGTTGGTGGAGAAATGATCAAACCATACCAAGTAGCATTTGGACACTGGAACAGTCTTGCTTCAAGTGTTTTTGATTTTACACCGGATCCATCCCTGGATTTTACCAATCAGTACAACGCGCAGTATATGACTGCAGATAGTGCATATGCACTGTATTACGATTTAGGTGCTGTGGCAAAGGATGCAACAGTGAATATGTCCACATATTACGGCGTATACTCCAATTCGTCCGTAAGTGAGAATGAAGATGTTGCAATTAACTTTTCTTCTTTGCCAGCGTCTATGACTTTTAATGAAGATCAGAGTGCGTATGTTTCCCAAGTGGAAAATGGAAGAGAAGGAGACATCAAGCTTCAGCTTCTTGTAGAAAATATTGGAGAAGAGGCATTAAAAGATATTACATTAGTCGTAAAAACTATGAATAATGTAACACCTTATGAGGATTGGAACTTTGATAATCTGGGAGAACCAGATTCCAACTATACAGAAGTAAGAAGCGATATTCAGCCAGGAGAAGAGGCAGCATTTGACATCTATTTTAATGTAACTCAGCTTCCTGCGAGTGAGTATAGACGTTTTGAAGTATTGTGTTATAAAGGAACTGCGCTTACCGAAGCAAATCTTCTGGGAAGTCGAGAGTTCTATCTGTTTTGTCCAGGTGTTTTAGGTGAAGTAGTTGTATTTCACACGATTTCCCCACAGGTAATATATTGTGAAGGAACACGTCATATTTATATTTCGGGACAAAACATTGGTTTATTGAAGGATACAACAGCATATACCACTATTCTGCGTCCGGTTGCAGGTGGAGATGATGTAGTGCTTCCTTCAAAAAATGTGATTGTAGATAGCACACACAATTCAATGCAGTTGGTCGTTGATACAGAGATGATTCCAGGAGCCTACCAGGTGATTTTTGACTGGGTGGAACAAGGAAAAGAAGATACCACGGCTACAGCACTGCAGTTTCAGGTTTCAAGTAAACCGAAGTATGTTCAGCCAACCTATGGCGTAGTGACCATTGAAAAAGCGGAAGATTTCACGGAGGCTGATCCTAAATATAAAGTGGGCATCTATGGTACAGAAAAAGAGTATAGAGAGAAAGTAACGGATCCTAATAATACGGTTTATCTTGAATTCCGTGGCAATTTTGGTGTTGAGTATGATGAGGATGGAAATATCAAGGAAGTTAAGGCTGCTACTCAGAAGGACGTATTAGGTAATGTTACTGGATCAATTAGTATTAGTAACGTAATAGATGTAAAAGAAGGTATTGTAACGCTTTTAATCGAAGATTACGGAATGGATTCCCAGAGTATCTTTATAGATATTGATGGAAAGTTATATACAGCAAAAGCTAATACCAAAATTTGGGATGGAGTTTGTACCATTACTCCATTTGAAAATGGCAATTTAAACACTCTGCTTCAGTATAAGCAGGATGGCTCAGAAGTAACCGATGTTGAAAATGTCACAGCAAATACCAATGCAATTACTTTGGTTTGGCCAGGCGCAGCAAGTGCTGCTCAGACATTGGCGGGAATGGTATTTGAATTTAGATATTGTGAGTTCGGTATGATTGCTACCGAACCAGGTAGTGTAACTGATTCAACCCCAAAGGAAAGAATCGTTTCTTTTGGTGCACAATTATCACCAAGTTTCTTACTTCCAAAGAACTTTGACTGGGGTGGAAGACAGCTTTCTACCAAGGAAGCAGCACAAATTAAGCTGGCGAAGGAAAATTATACAGCGAGACAGCTTTGGGATATGGAAGGTAAATATCGTGCTGATCAAGCGGCTTGGAGAGAAGCACAGAGAGGTACACTTAATCTCTATGTAGATAATATCATCTTTGGTAGCAGAGGTTTCATCGGATTTGCTGCTGCTATAGAGTTAGGGCTCCCTTCTTATGTTGATGGTATGCCAGAAATCCATGGAACTTTAGATTTAAAAATTCTGCCAGCTTTGGATTATTGGCAGGTTGGAATTGAAGGAGAAGCGGATTTAGTAGCACTTAAAATCGAGGCGGCTCTTACTCTGAAGAAGGCATACGGTGGCGTACCAGGAGTTGATAAGATTTATTTCTACGTGGAAGGATCCACACCAGGTATTAACGTGGATGCCCATGGTATTTTCTGGATTCGAGGACTTGGTGGTGGAATCGACAACGTTTACGATACAATATATGCAGTTAGTAAAGTTCCACCAATTAGTTTATTGCTTTCAGGAAAATTTGCTTTGTTTGCTGTATTGGAAGCAAGAGCTGATTTGGAACTTGGTTTACGTGGTTTTTCCGTTGAACTCTCAGAAGTTGGTGTTAGTGGAATTACTTTGATTGACAGACTTGGTTTATCTACCTATTGGTATCCAGAATTAAAGTTACGTGCGTCTTTGGCGGTTGATATTCTTGATATCATAGAAGGAGGCGGATATATTGCCTTAGAGAAAAACTATGAAACGGATAAGTTTTTCTGGGAAGGCTTCGTAACAGCATCAGTAAAAACACCAGATATTCCGCTATTCGGTTCTATTACAGTCGGTAGTGCATCACTGGGCTTAAATCCAGATAAAGTATGGGGTGCACTTCAGGTAATTGGAATTGATATGGGCGTTACCTATTACTGGGGTGGAGATGTGGATTTTGGCTTCGGAAAATACGATGCGCCAGAACCAACATATCCAATTGCATTATTGACGGCACCAGTAGGTATCGATGAAAAGACCGGGGAAACAATATATATGTGCCTTGGTACAAATGCAACGGCACTAGAAACATCTGTTACAAGCAGTGTAGATCGTATGAGTCATACGATTTCCCTTGGTGGATATAAGGCAGCTCGTGATATTTTGCTTAATGTAAAATACACAGCAGACACCCTTGAAGAAGCTCAGGCTATTGCAAAAGGAGAGATTAACAGCAATGCAGGATTGAAACTGGTTGCAGTAGATGATGAAACGGTAGTTTATCCTCTTCAGTGGTTAGATAATTCTAAAAATGCGGAAGAACAGGCAGATGCGAATGCAATTTTCTCCTACGATGAAGAAAATAAACAGGCTTCTGTAAGTATCTCTATTACAGAAGAGGAATACTATGCTCATGATTGGAAGCTTGTTTCTTCGGTAGGTACAGACGTAACATTGTATGAGATGGCAAAGATGGCATCTATGGATACTGTTGCCTATACATACAATGATAGCAATGATGAAATCACTTTAGAGTGGACTGGATATCAGTTAGAAGATATGGATTCATTATCAGCGTATGCTATTGATGAAGACGGCAATAGCTATCCTTTATATCAGACAGAGGACTATGCTGTTATTTCTGGTGGTTTGGCAAATGCTACTAGTGGTTCTGTTACTTTTAAGGTGCCAGGTTCCCTTCCAAGTGGCAACTATACAATTCAGGTTGTTGCCAATAGCGAAGCAAATAGTATCTGTAGTATTGTAGATGGTACTACAAGCTTTGATTATGTAAATCCAAATCAGCCGGGTGCGCCTACGATTGATGGTGTGACTTTAGGTGGAGATTATAGTATTGATGCGGATGTAACAGCATCAGATGCTATTGCAGACGGATACATTGTTACTATTTATGAAAAGCAGGAAGCAGGTGGCGCAACAGAGTGGATTGAGTCTTCGCTTGGAAATCAATGGATTGAAGCTAATGAGGATGGAACATTGCCTACAACACTTACCATTGGTGGACAGTATGAAACAGTTGTTTATGTTGATGCAGAGGGAAATGTTGTATCAGCAGAAGAAGCTGTGGGAAGAAATGATGTGACAGAAAAGACTGTTACCGTGGGGCTTGCAGCGGATAAGACCTATCGAATTGGTGTAGTGGCATATAATCAGGATGAAGAGGGCAATGAATTGCTTTCGAAAGAAGTATATAGCGACGAAATCCTTATGGTAGCACCAGTGAAGCCAAACGTTACAATCACAGCAGAAAATGCAACAAATCTTGCAGATTCTACAGGCGCTACAGACACAATTGACTATGTTACAACAAGTCAGGTGGATTTTGTGGTTAATGCAGATATGGCAGTAAGTGGTCAGTGGAGCCTTGATGATGGTGCACAGACAGGCGAATTTGCTGCAAGTAATACTTCTACCATCCGTCTGGGGGCAACAGAGGAAACCGCATTAGAGGATGGAGAACATAATATTACTTTAACTGGAACCAATGAGAATGGAGATGCTTTTGTCTCTGTATATCGTTTCTATGTAAAAACAACGGCTCCTCGTTTACAGTTAAGTAGTCCATATACAGGCTCATTTTTTGGCGAGACAGTTACGGTAACAGGTCTTGGTGATCCAGGAACAATCGTTTATGTACTCTTAGATGATGTTGCTGCCGGTAGTGTGGTAGTAGATGAGAATAGTGAGTTTGAAATCACTGTCTCAATGGATAAGACGAAGTATAGTCAAAAACTTTCTGTATATGCGAAGAATGAGTTGGGAACATGTGGAACTCAGTATGATATGCAACTTGTTAATGAAATGGTACGTGCAGAAGATGTTTCTCTTGCTATTTATATTGATGGAAAGGATTATACCAATAAGATAGTTCCAGCAGGAACGAAAGGTGCAGTGGAACTTCGCGTGGTAACAAATGGACAGAGCTTGACAATCCCTGCAAATAGTTTGCTTGGAGACCAGGCAGAATGGGATTTATTCGTTGCAGAAGGAGATGCATCTCTTGTGGATATGTATCTTACAACAGACAGCGATGTTAATGGTATGCTCAAGGTTCAGTTTGAAAACTATGATGTTGCAACGGTACTCGGTGGTAACAAGGAAACAAGAAATCTTCAATATACTGTAAGACTTCCAGAAGTAGATGAAACTGATGGATTTACAATCACTGCATTATCAGATACAACGGTTACATATGGCGGTAGTTTCTTGTTCAAGGTTGAAATTAAAGAGGGATATGTTGTTACGGATAACTTTGTAGTTAAGGTTGATGGAACCATTATAGAACCAAATGCAAATGGTGTATATGCGGTTAACAACATATTTGAGGATATTACCATCACGGTAGAAGGTATCGAAAAAGAGGTGGAAGATATAGTTCCTACAGGCGATTTGCCTTCCGGTGGAATCTGGTGTCTATTTGGAATATTCCTTTTAGTACTGGTAATGATGAAAAAAATGAAAAACCAAGCGTAGCTTTAAGCTACGTTTGGTTTTGAAATCGTGCCTTTGTATTTCAGTAGAAGGATTACGATTAGTTCTATCAGGGTAACTACGTGGGATAATATCATTGCAATAATGTATGCATACATACCATAGATAGGTACAGAAACCCATATGGCCGAAATGCGAATGGCACAGCCACTTAAGTTACATGCCAGAGTTACCTCTGCATGCCCTAATCCGTTTATTATGCTACTTAACAAATGAGAAGTATACATAAACGGACAGAGAATGCTTAAAATTTGAACATAAAATCCGGCTAATGGATCGTTAAAAAGGTACTTGCCTATCCATTCGGATGAGAATAAAAAAATAAAGGTACATAGAGAGCCCATTGCTAATCCACAGCATAGAGCTCCTTTTGTGGTGTCTATAACTTGATTGCTATCACCACTGGCTTTTGCTTCAGCGATTCTAGGAAGCAATAAAACAGATAGCGAATTGGTAATTACCGCAGGAAAAAAGATGACAGACATAGCCATTCCTGAGAGAATACCAAAATGTCCCAGTGCTTCATCCGAAGTGTAACCGAATTCCATCAACTTCTGAGGAATTAGTAAATGCTCAATGCTGTGACTCAAGGTCATTAGAACATGATTTAAAGTCAATGGAAATGCCATGGTAAGAAGTGGAGACAAGGTACTGCCAAGAGACCTTCCTATGTTATGCGAAAAAGAGGTGATGTCATAAGGTTGTGTAACGGAATCTACAAAGGAATTGCTAAAATTATGTTCGCTTCCCAGATATCCGGTTAAGATTACCAACAGTCCAGCCACTTCGCTAATCACCAGTCCCCATACCGCATGTATTGGTTCCAAAGGAAATCCCTGACTAGACAACACTTGATAAATTAACAGAGTTCCAAACACCCTTGCCAACTGTTCTGTAATTTGACAAACAGATGGGAGGGTGGATTTTTTTCTGCCATAATAATATCCGTTAAAGCAGGAGTGAATGCAGGCAGGAACAAGAGAAAAACTCATAAGCTGAAGCAACTCCTCTGTTCGTGGTTCTTTTAGCAAATCTGAGGCAATCCACGGTGCAAGGAAATAGATTCCCACACTAAAAATCAAGGATAAAGAAACAGATAAAAATAATCCCGTGTGAAAAAATTTTTTCCCGTTCTCTTCCGACGCCACGAAGCGGGAAATGGCGGTTTGAATCCCACTGGCAGAGATGGCAAGGCACAGGGTAAATACTGGAAAAATTAGTTGATATAGCCCCAGTCCGCTGGCACCAATGGTTCTTGAGAGGAATATTCTATAAAAGAAGCCCAGAATTCTGCTTATGATACCTGCTCCCGTAAGTAGGATGGTTCCAAGAACTAAGGGGTGTTTTTTGATTTGATTTAAAATGATAAATACCTCCGGTGGGCTTTATTAAAAGTATATGTGGGGAGGAGCAATATATGAAAGAAAAAATATATCTCGACAATGCTGCTACAACAGAGATGCTGCCAGAAGTGACCTATGCTATGGAACCGTATTTTATAAAAAAATACGGAAATGCCTCCACATCTTACGAGCTTGGGGTGGAAGCGAAAAATGCAATAGAACTTGCAAGAGAGCAGGTGGCTGCAAGTATTATGGCAAAGCCTTCTGAGATTTTCTTTACCTCAGGTGGCAGTGAATCCGACAACTGGGCAGTGAAAAATACAGCAGGGGAGAGAAAGCGTTTTGGACAGCGAATCATCACCTCTAGGATTGAACACCATGCCATACTGCATTCCTGCGAATATCTGGAAGAACTGGGGTATCACGTAGATTATCTGGATGTGGATAAGACTGGAATCGTAGACTTAAACCAGTTGGAACAATTGTTGCGAGACCATGAGAGAACTAGCAATAAGGACAAAAAGGTGTCATTGATCTCTGTTATGTATGCCAATAATGAGATTGGAACCCTTCAGCCTATAGAAGAGATTGGAAAACTGGCTCATAGAAAAGACATTGTTTTTCACACAGATGCGGTGCAGGCCATCGGACAGATTCCGATTTCTGTGAGAAAACTTCCAATTGATATGTTAAGTGCTAGTGCACACAAATTCCACGGACCGAAAGGTGTGGGCTTCTTATATGTGAGAGAAGGCGTGGAATTGCCGTCCTTCATTCATGGGGGAGCTCAGGAAAAAGGAAAGCGTGCAGGCACGGAAAATGTGGCAGGTATCGTGGGAATGGCGAAAGCGCTCACCCTTGCCACGAGAGAAATGGGAAGGAAAAGTAGGGAGCTGGTTGGCCTCCGCAATTATTTTGCAAAAAGAGTATTAAGAGAAATCCCTGACAGCAGACTAAATGGTCACCCGGAAAAACGTCTGCCCGGCAACTTGAACTTTTCCTTTCGGGATGTGCAGGGAACTGCGCTACTGGTTTTGCTGGAAGAAGAAGGAATTTTTGCATCGGCAGGCTCCGCCTGCAACTCTGGCATCACCAGTGTGTCTCATGTAATCAAAGCCCTTGGAGTGCCAAAAGAATACGCCTACGGAACCATACGATTCTCTATGGGCAGGGATACTACCTTAAGAGATGTGGATAAAACCGTAGACGTACTAAAAAAGTCTGTTCAATTGTTGCGTGTGGGCACATTGTAAAGGCCCAGTGCCACAGAAGTTTATGGAATGAAGTGGGCAATTGCAACACCAACGCCGTCTTCCTCATTGGAAGTTGTGATGTAATCGGCAATCTCCTTGATATCATCAGAAGCATTGTCCATGGCAACACCGATACCAGCGGCTTTTACAATAGAGTAATCATTACCTGAATCACCAATTGCCATAGTAGCATCTGCAGGAACGGACAGAAGTTCTGCCAGATGAAGAAGCCCTTCTCCTTTGTTCACGCCTGCTTTGCTAAATTCTAGGTTGCTAAAGCCACCACATACTGTTTCAATGGCTGGGTTTGCTTCAAGGAAAAGACGAACCTCTTCACGATGAAGTCGAGTTCCGTCTGGCTGTGGATAGAAGTTCAGAGTCATTTTCTGGACCTTTTTGCCACAGTCACGTACATAGCTGTATAAGTCTTCCACAGGAGTTCTGGTAGCGAGAATGTATTCTTTCATGGCGCCTTCCAGCGGAAGTCGTACCAGGTCTTTGCGACAACGTTCCAGAGTATAGCCTTCTCCGTCAATATAGGTATCGATGTGGATTTCCTTGCTTACCAGGAACTCGATGATTGGTCCCGCAATGTCAAAATCCATACAGTTTTCATAGATGCATTCGTTAGTGGAAATCTGGTAGATTGCTGCACCATTAGTAGTAATGGCATAATCGATGCCAAGTCCCTTAATCTGTTCAAAAGGAACGCCGTTATATGGGCGACCTGTGGAGATTACCACATGTACTCCCTGATCTGTAATTCTCTTTATCTCTTGTCTGGTTTTTTCTGTGATTTTTCCATTGGAATTGAATAAGGTTCCATCCAAATCCAAGGCAACAAGTTTAATATCTGTCATAAAATATCCTTTTTTAAAAAACTTTTTTACAATCATTACAACATAGGTTATTATATAAGAAAATCGTTTTATTGGCTAGAGATATTTCGTTGAATGGAGCAAAAGATGACAAAACAGGAATTTAGACAATTACTAGAAAACGGACCAATCATTTTAGATGGTGCTATGGGAACAGGCCTGATGAAAGCAGGAATGCCGGTGGATGCCTGCACGGAAGAGTGGGCAATTGAGCATCCAGAAGTGGTGGTTCGCATTCAAAAAGAATATATCGAAGCAGGTGCGCAGATTCTCTATGCGCCTACTTTTGGTGCTAACCGTATCAAGTTAGCAGAATATGGGCTGGAAAATCAGATTGAAGTGCTGAATGAAGCCTTGGTTGCATTGACGAAAAAAGCAATAGAAGAGGTTGCTGCTACCGGCTGTGAAACCACACACAATGAGGCGAGTGGCAAGAGAGTTCTCGTTGCTGGAGATATGACTATGACCGGGCAGATTCCATATCCAGTCGGAGAC
Organism: Lachnospiraceae bacterium; assembly: GCA_015057035.1. GTDB lineage: Bacteria > Bacillota > Clostridia > Lachnospirales > Lachnospiraceae > Roseburia. The sequence goes on from SVFC01000002.1 coordinate 189,003, forward strand.
GTGGAATTCGAGACTTTTGTAGAAGTATATAAGGAACAGGCTCGTCTTCTTGCAGACGCAGGCGTGGACTTGTTTGTAGTAGAAACCATGATGTCTTTGCAGGAATGTCGTGCAGCAGTGATTGCCATCCGTGAAGTGTCAGATTTGCCAATTATGGCAACCCTTACCTATAACGATGATGGCAGAACCTTGTATGGAACACCACCGGAGGTTGCCATTAATGTATTACAGTCCTTGGGTGTGGATGCTGTAGGTGTAAACTGTTCTACTGGCCCAGAAGGCATGGTCCCAATCGTGGAAAAAATGGCTGAATACGCCACAGTTCCGCTGATTGCTAAGCCAAATGCAGGCTTACCAGAACTGGATGGCATGGAAACAGTATATCGCATGACCCCAGAGGAATTTGCTTCCACCGGACGTAAACTTATCGAGGCAGGTGCTTCCCTGGTTGGTGGCTGTTGTGGTACCACACCTGCCCATGTAAAAGCCTTGGCAGAGGCAGTAAAAGGAATGTCTATTCATAAGCCACTTGAACAGCATAGACGTATTGTAACTTCTGAACGTAAACTGATTGAAGTAGAATTAGAGGGCAATTTCCTGGTAGTAGGTGAGCGTATTAATCCAACTGGCAAGAAAGCCCTTCAGGCAGAACTTCGCGAAGGAAAAATGGATATGGTTCGCCGTTTTGCCATGGAACAGGAAGCAGGCGGCGCAGCCCTTCTTGACATCAACACAGGCATGAGTGGTATTGATGAACTGGCCATGACCAAAGAGGTGATTTATGAAGTATCTTCCACCGTGGATTGTCCATTGGTATTGGATACTAGCCATATAGACGTTATGGAGGCAGCCCTTCGAGCATATCCAGGACGTGCTCTCATTAACTCTATCTCATTAGAGTCAGCAAAATGCGATGCCATGCTCACCCTTGCAAAAGAATACGGAGCAATGTTCATTTTGCTTCCACTTTCCGACAAGGGACTTCCAGAAAATGCATCAGAAAAATTAGACGTATTAGAGCAGATTTATGCAAAAGCCATGGAACATGGTCTTGCTCACGAAGATATTATTGTTGACGGTTTGGTAACTACAGTAGGTGCCAATGTGGCAGCAGGCGTAGAGTGTTTTGACACAATCGCTTACTGTAAAAATGATAGACAGCTTCCAACCATTTGTGGTCTGTCCAACATCTCCTTTGGTTTACCAGAACGTGGCACCGTAAACAGCACCTTCCTTACCATGGCAATGGCAAAAGGCCTCACTATGGCCATTGCAAATCCATGTCAAGAACAGCTGATGAACGCTATGTTTGCAGCGGATATGCTTTTGCACCATCCAAACGCGGACGTGAACTACATCGCAAAAATGAATCGTGTAGACTCTGACGAAGAGAATAGCTGGCATCCAATTTACCGTGATGTGGTAAAAGGCAATGGCAGTGTGATTGTTGAGGCGGTACAGGCGGAATTATCTGCAGGTATGAAAGCGGAAGCGATTATCAACGAGCATTTGATTCCTGCCATCAACTACGTGGGACAGCTATTCAATGACAACAAATACTTCCTGCCACAGCTGATTCGAAGCGCCAATACAATGAAAATAGCTATTGATTATGTGGAGCCACTTCTGGAAAAAAAGGATAGTGGTAAAACACTTCCTACCGTAATTATCGCCACCGTCAAAGGTGACATTCACGACATTGGAAAAAATCTCGTAGTTCTTATGATGAAAAATTACGGCTATCCAGTTATCGACCTGGGCAAGGACGTTCCAGCAGAGGTTATCGTGGAAACAGCCATTCGTGAAAATGCAGCAGTTATTGGCTTATCCGCACTTATGACCACCACTATGATGCGTATGCAGGACGTGGTGGATTTGTGCAAGGCGCGTGGCTGTCAGGCAAAGATTGTAATTGGTGGTGCTTGCATTACAGAGGATTTCGCGGTGGAAATCGGCGCCGATGCCTACGCCAAGGATGCTGCGGATACTGTGAGAGTGGTGGAGAGACTCTTACAATAGAGGGTGATGATATGAAAAAGTTTTTTAAAAATTTTCCGCTTATATTGTTGATGGTATGGCCTCATACGTCGCGCTTTTTTGAGAACTTGATTGTACAATTGAGTGGAAACAAAATAAATGAGGGAATTGTCTTTATATGTGGAGTTGGGATTGTAGGCTTGCTGAATATAATCTACGCCTTCTTTTACCGTATAGAAGACGATGATTTGGCAGTATGGAGCCTTATTATTAAATTGGTTCATATTCCATACTATTTCACGAATATGATAAGTGCTCTGGTACTGCTTCCTGCGTTTTTGTTTACGATTCTTGTGGCATTTGGCTGGGCAGTTTATCTGATACTATTTGTTATCTGTTGTTTTTACATGATTGCCTCCTCACTATATACAGTTCGAGTGATACGCCATCTGAAGAAACAAGACAGAATAACCAAAGGAAAAGCAACATTGCTTACCCTATTATGCTTCGTGCCTATTGGGGATGTTATCTCTACAGGTATGGTGTATTCAATCTCACAATCTACCAGAAAAATAAAAGAAGAAAAAATATAAAAAAGTAGTTGACAATTGTCATTGTACAAGTTATACTAATCAAGTCGCCGACAAAATCGGCGACGAACATGGGATCTTAGCTCAGCTGGGAGAGCATCTGCCTTACAAGCAGGGGGTCACAGGTTCGAGCCCTGTAGGTCCCATTGAAC
>SVFC01000013.1 GCA_015057035.1 Lachnospiraceae bacterium
AGAATACGTTCCATTCTGTATCGGCGATGCAGAAGCAGCGTTCAACAAACGTATGGCTGGAGAAGAACTGACAAAGGCTGAAATCGACGCATTCAAGACAGAGATGTTAAAGGTTTGTGCTACAGAGTACACACGTCTTGGCTGGGCTATGCAGCTCCACATCGGTGCACTTCGTAACAACAACAGAAGAATGTATGACAAACTTGGCGCAGACACAGGCTTTGACTCAATCAACGACCTTTGCATCGCAGAAGATTTAGCTGCATTCTTAAATAACTTAGAATATGATAAGGTTCTTCCTAAGACAATTCTTTATACATTGAATCCAAAGGACAACTATGTACTTGGAACTATGCTTGGATGTTTCCAGAGCTCAGAAGTAGCTGGTAAGATTCAGTTTGGTTCAGGCTGGTGGTTCAACGATCAGCGTGATGGTATGGAAGGTCAGATGACTTCCCTTGCTAACCTTGGAATGATTGCTCGTTTCGTGGGTATGCTTACAGATAGCCGTAGCTTCGTGTCTTACCCACGTCATGAATACTTCAGACGTATTTTCTGTAACTTAATCGGAAAATGGGTAGAAGAGAACGAATATCCAGAAGACTACGATACATTAAAAGAAATCGTACAGGGTGTATGCTACTACAACGCTAAGAATTATTTTAAATTCTAGGAATTTACTTAGAAACATGATATAATCAGTACATTGAGGACAATTGAAAGGAGAAAGGAAAAATGACAAGTTTTTCTTTAGAGGGGAAAGTTGCTCTTGTAACAGGAGCTTCTTACGGAATCGGTTTTGCAATTGCATCTGCATACGCAGAAGCTGGTGCAACGGTATGTTTTAACGATATCAACCAGGAGTTAGTAGACAAAGGTCTTGCAAACTATGCAGAAAAAGGCATCAAGGCTCATGGTTATGTATGTGATGTTACCAACGAAGATCAGGTAAATGCTATGGTAGCACAGATCGAAAAAGAAGTTGGTGTAATCGATATTTTAGTAAACAACGCTGGTATCATCAGACGTATTCCAATGCACGAAATGAGTGCTGAAGAATTCAGAAAAGTTATCGATGTTGACTTAAATGCTCCATTTATTGTATCTAAGGCTGTTATCCCAGCAATGATCAAAAAAGGACATGGCAAAATCATCAACATCTGCTCAATGATGTCAGAACTTGGCCGTGAAACAGTATCTGCATATGCAGCTGCTAAGGGTGGCTTAAAGATGCTTACAAAGAACATCTGCTCTGAATATGGCCAGTACAACATTCAGTGTAACGGTATCGGACCTGGATACATTGAAACTCCACAGACTGCTCCACTTCGTGAGATTCAGCCAGATGGAAGTAGACATCCATTTGACCAGTTTATCTGTGCTAAGACACCAGCTAACAGATGGTTACAGCCAGAAGAATTACAGGGACCAGCAGTGTTCCTTGCTTCTGAAGCATCTAACGGTGTAAACGGACACATTTTATATGTTGATGGTGGTATTTTAGCATATATCGGAAAGCAGCCAAGCTAATTAATATCTCGGCTGTCGAATAGAAAGAACTAAAAAGATACGGGTTATACATAAAACGCCTCCACGCGTTGCTTAACGTCGGCTTGTTTATGTATAACTCCGTATCTTATTATGTATATGGGCGACAGCCGATATTATTATTTAGAAGGGTGGTGCCTTACGATATATAGGCAAAATACCAACGTCTTTTGTTAAAATTGGGAGAAGTAGAAAAAAGAGAGGAATTCAAAAATATGCAACTTGGAATTCGATTACATGATATTGAAAAAGGAACATTAGAGCATAGACTTGAGGTGGCTCATGCACAGGGCTTTAAGTGCGGACATATGGCACTTACCAAAGTAATCTCAGAATATTCTGTAGATGACAGCGCATTAACCCCAGGTTTTGCTATGTATTTAAAGAAGATTTTTGCTCAGAACGATTTAGACATCGCTGTATTGGGATGCTACTTAAATCTTGCTAATCCAAATCAGGAAAGCCTGAAGAAGATAACCAACCGTTATCTGGCACACATTCGTTTTGCGTCCTTACTGGGAACAGGCGTTGTAGGAACAGAAACAGGTGCGGTAAACGAACAGTATGCTACAGAGGAAGCCAATTGGACAGACGAGGCACTGGATATTTTTATTCAGAATGTGCGTCCAGTGGTGGAATATGCCGAGAAGATGGGGGTTATCCTTGCCATTGAGCCAGTGTGCAGACATATTGTAAATACACCAGCGAGAGCAAGAAAGGTATTAGATACCATTAACTCTCCAAATCTTCAGATTATCTTTGACCCAGTGAACTTGCTTGATATGTGGAATTACGAACAGCGTGAAGAAATCATCGCTGAAGCAATCGAACTGCTTGGCAAAGATGTAGCTATGGTTCACATCAAGGACTTTGTCATCGAAGGCGATAAGATGATTTCCTGTGCAGCAGGTACTGGTATGATGGACTACACACAGATTGTCAAATTCATCAAAGAACAGAAACCTTATGTGCATGTAACTTTGGAAGATACTAAACCAGAAAATGCCGTGGAAGCACGTAAATTCTTCCAGGGATTGTGGGATGAAGCATAATGTATAAAGTATGTAAAACGGAAAAATCCATAGAACGACAGAAACTTTTTCAAACGACGTTACTTTCCATGATGGAGAAGCAGAAGTTTTCAGACATTACAGTAACTTCTTTGTGCAAGAAGATGGATGCGCCCCGCAAGGCATTTTATCGTTATTATGATGCCCTAGAAGATGTACTGACAGCAGTGATTGACGAAGCGATTACAGAGGCTTTTTTGTATCTGGAAGTAAAGGTGGATCTGGAAGGCTTTTTTGCCTATTGGAAGTCGAAAAAGTATTTACTGGACGTATTGGAGATTAACGGATTAAGCCCACTGATGCTTAACCGGTTATATGGACGTTTGGAGGCAAAACCTTTGAAACAGGGAATCTCGGGAAAAGAATTAAAGTACACAGGATATATTTCTGCGATTATGACAATGCTGATTTCCTGGCACCATGCTGGAATGCAACAGTCGGAGAAAGAGATGAGTCTTCTTGTAAAAGAAATGTTTTCTTTGAGTTGACGATTTTGTGTTAGTAAAAATCACTAAAAACATAGTATGAAAAATTGGAACAGAGTGTCACACTTGTCCCATATTTGTCCCTCTCACTGAGAGGGACTTTTTTGTTATAATATGATTGGTAGGAAATTGTGTTATATTGCGTGACATGTATAGGAGGATAGAAAAGATGAGAAGAATTATTTTGACTCTAACAGGTGTTATGTGTGTTCTTTTAACGGCATGTTCGATTGTTGAAGTAAACAACATAGAGAGATTTAATAACGCGATACAGAAAGAACTTGTAAATAAAGACTTCCATCATATTGAAGAGACAATCATACAAACCATGAATGGTGTTACTACCCTAAAGCAAGAAAAACAGCTGTATTATTGTGATGAAAAGTTCTATGTGGAAAATGTACAGAATGATAATATGTACATATATGGAGTGAAGTATAACATCATGGAATACATTTCACAGGCAAGAACACCAGATGAAATAGAGTGGGTGGAAACACAAACCCCTCAGTCATTAGAGGCTTTTAAAAGCTGGTTTTTAACCATTGACAAGGAGACCTTTGCATTTAAAGATGAATATATTTCCATTGAGGAAAAGACAGATGGGTATATGGTTACATATGACCGTTCGCAAGAAGCCACATCAAATGAGAATGAAGTGAATACGGTTAAGGAAACCTACTATTTTGATAAGAAATGGAACTTAATCAAAACAGAACTTATTACTGAAGGAATGATGGCATTAGAAAACGGACTGAGTGGTAAAATACAATATATAATTACCACACAATTTATGGATACTTCGAAAAAAGACATCTCAAAGAAAATAGAAGATGTTTATAAAAGTATAAAATAAAAGGAGAAAAACTATGGGCAAATTTGTAAAACTGAATCCAACAGAATTAAAAGCACTTCGTCAGATTGATCCACGTCTCGTATCTTACAATGTGGAAATGACAGAAGTAACAGGTGGTACTTTCTGGAAAGCCTACACAGAAGCGCAGGTAGATGGTACAGAAGAATTCCCAGTTATCAAAGACTGGAGCAATATGGGTAATTTACAGCAGTGGTATGACCCAATCGATACTACCAATCCTAGACTGATCAAACTTGCAAAAGAACTTGGTACAGCATGGGTACGTGTATCTGGAACATGGGCTAACAAGACATACTACGATTTCGAAGGTAAATATGCAGATGGCACTGTTCCAGAAGGCTATCAGAACGTTCTTACAAAGGAACAGTGGATTAACCTTCTTGACTTTGTTAAAGCAGTAGATGGCAAATTACTTGTTTCTTTTGCAAACTGCCCAGGTAACCATAAAGCAGATGAACCATGGGATACAACTCAGGCAAAATTACTTATGGACACAAGTATTGAACATGGTGTTCCAATTTCTGCAGCGGAGTTCACAAATGAACCAAACTTAATTGCACTTTCTGGTTTACCAGTAGGATATACAGCAGAAGACCATGCTCGTGACCATGATGCATTCGGTGCATGGCTTAGAGAAAACTATCCAGATTGCTTATTCGTTGGACCATGTACAGTAGGTGATGTTGATATGTTCGGTATGGGTAACGATGGCGCTGGCGGTGGAATGGCTGCCGGATTTGAAATGGTTACAACAGAGCAGTTATTAGGCGAATACAAATCTAAAATGGATGTATTCAGCTATCACTACTACAATGGTGTTTCAGAACGTGGTGCAGCTATGGGCGGTCATTGGCCATATGAAGCAGCTCTTACAGAAAAATACTTAGGAATTGCTGCACATTGCGCAAGACAGTATGTTCCAAAACGTGACAAATATGTTCCTGGCGGACAGATGTGGGTAACAGAATCAGGTGACGCTGGCTGCGGCGGCAATACATGGGCTTCTACTTATGTTGATGTACCACGTACTTTAAATGAACTTGGCGAATTCGCATCAGTTACAGATGGTATCATCTTCCACAATACACTTGCATCTTCTGACTATGGTTTCTTAAAACATGGCACATTCGTTCCAAGACCAAACTACTTCGCAGTATTACTTTGGAATAGAATCATGGGCTCTACAGTATATGATTGTGGTCCAGTTTCTGAAGGAGCACATGTATATGCTCATTCACGTAAAGACGGAAAAGACGGTTATGCATACTTAATCGTTAACAACTCTAACGAAACAACAACCGTAGAACTTCCAAAAGAAGCAGACGTATATATGCTTGCAGGTGAAGGAAAACTTCGTGCTCGCGTTATGACATTAAATGGAAATCCATTAGTACTTGGTGCTAACGATGAACTTCCAGCTTTAGACCCAGTAAAAGCAACTGGAACTCTTGAGATTCCAGCAACTAACTGTGCGTTTATTGTATTATAATTTATAAATATCGAAAGAGGCCTCTGAAATAGAGGTCTCTTTTTTGTGCAATGATTCAACTCCGCCTTAAAAATGTTATTTTTGTGAAAAAAGATACTTTTTCCTTGCGTTCTGTGATATACTTACCAAGGAATGAAATCATATTGTTATATAAAAATAATAATGGAGTATACAAATGAGTCTTACAAAAGAAACCTATCAGGCATATTGTGATATTTTAAAAGAGGAGTTGCGTCTGGCAATGGGCTGTACAGAGCCAATCGCCATTGCATACAGTGCATCTGTAGCACGCAGTTACATGGAACAGGAGCCAACTTCCATCACGATTAACCTTAGTGGAAATATTATTAAAAATACCAAGAGTGTGGTAGTTCCGGCCACTGGTGGCATGCATGGAATTCCAGCAGCAGTTATCGCAGGAACTGTAGCCAACAAACCAGAATTGGTGCTGGAAGTGTTATCTGCCTTAAATAGCGAAGACATTCCTAAGATGCAGGCCATGATGGAAAACTGTCCAGTGGAAGTAAAAGAATTAGATACCACACACATTTTTGAAATTGTCCTTGTGATGAAGAATGAATCTGAAGACGTACGTGTTCGTCTTTTAGACCGTCATACCAATCTTGTGTATGTGGAGAAAAATGGACAGGTTTTACTTCGCAACGAACAGGAAGAAGAGGATGGTGGTATCAAAACAGACCGTACACTCTTGAATGTAGAAGATATTGTTGCTTTTGCAGATGAAGTAGACATTGAGGATGTAAGAGAACTTCTTGAGCGCCAGATTGAGTGCAATATGGCAATCGCAGAAGAAGGACTTACCAACGATTACGGCGCTTGCATTGGTAAAATCATTTATAAGAATGGCGAATGTAGTCTTCCAGAAAAAGCCCGTGCTTTTGCAGCAGCAGGTTCTGACGCCAGAATGAACGGCTGTGAGATGCCAGTTTGTATTATTTCTGGTAGTGGAAACCAGGGTATGACCGCGTCAATTCCAGTGGTGGTTTATGCAAGAGAACTGGGAAAAAGCCATGAAGAGCTTCTTCGCGCAGTGTTAGTATCTGACCTTATTACCACACATTTAAAAACGGGTATTGGATGTCTGTCCGCATACTGTGGTGCTATCAGTGCAGGTTGTGGATGTGGCGCTGGAATTGCATATCTTAATGGTGGTAAATTCAAAGAAATTGCCCACACCATCGTAAATGCTCTGGCGGTTTTATCTGGAACTATCTGTGATGGTGCAAAATCGTCTTGTGCAGCAAAGATTGCTATGGCAGTAGAAAGCGGTATTTTAGGCTATGAGATGTACCAGAATGGCAGTCAGTTCTATGGTGGAGATGGTATTGTAACCAAGGGTGTTGAAAATACGATCGCGAATGTAGGAAGATTAGCTTCTCAAGGAATGAGTGGTACGGATAAAGAAATCATTCGCATTATGTTACAATAGAATCCCAAACCAGCCCTCTATAATAAATAATCATCTCCTCCGTCCTACGTAAAGTCGGTGATGATTATTTATTATAGAGGGCTGGTTTTATTTTATTGCAAAGCAATGAGAATGAATACTTTATCCTTCTTCATTAGTTGACAACCATCGCATCGCATTATATGCATACACGGAACTGCCGATACTTAGTACATTTTCATCAAAGGTTACTTCCGGGTGGTGTAATGGATAATTGCATCCTGTGTCAGCGTTGCCAGCAGCGATTGCAAGCATAATGGAAGGAACTTCGTGGCTGAAGTAGGCGAAGTCTTCTGAGCCTGTGGCTTTTGTAGACTTGTTATTGCTAAGAAGTTCATTTTTTGTAAATGCCTTCTCTGGTCCTAAGAGTTCTTTCATATATGTGGAAACATCACGGGAGAGAGTTGCGTCATTCAACAGAGTAGGACAGCCAGAAGTAAATTCCAGCGTTGCTTCTGCACGAAAAGTAGTTGCTATACTTGAGATGATTTCCGCCATGCGTTTTTTAATAAAGTTTCTAACTTCCTCATCATAGGCGCGCATAGTTCCAGTGAGCTCTGCGGTATCAGGGATGGCGTTTGCCGCTTTTCCGGCGTGGAGAGAACCAATCGTAAGAACTGCATCATCAAACATAGAGAGTTCTCTTGCGTGGATTTCCTGTAAACTTGTTACGATGTGCGATGCAACAGTAATAGGGTCAACGCCAAGCTGTGGCATAGCTCCATGACAGCCTGTTCCTTGAATGTGTATTTCAAAATAATCGGCAGCAGGTGCACTAACTCCACCATCACAGACAACGACGGTTCCAGTTTCAAAAGGCATTCCAACAGTTACGTGAATCATAAGGGCTGCGTCTGGGGTGGTATCACGAAGGACACCTGCTTCAATCATATCTTTTGCACCTTCTAAGAGCTCTTCTGCAGGTTGGAAACAGAGTACAACCTGTCCTTTTAATTCATTTTCATGTTTTTTCAATAGTTCAGTAGCGCCTAGGAGCATAGTAGTGTGCATATCGTGTCCACAGGCGTGCATGCATCCACTACTTGATGCATAATCAAGTGGTGTTTCCTCCTGAATTGGAAGAGCATCCATATCTGCACGGAGAAGAATGATGTTGTGAGCATTGTGTTTTGGAGTAGGGCCCACCGTCGCAATTAATCCCATTTTTCCATATTTATGCGGAGCATAGCCCATCTGCACGAGCTGATCGTGTACGAATTGATAGGTTTCCTGTAAATCAAAGCCTAACTCAGGGTGAGAGTGGAGGTGACGGCGGATTTCTACTAATTTTTCCTGTAATTCTAAACTTTCAGATAAAATGATTTCTGGATTCATAGAGGCTCCTTTTGCAAAATATAAATGTTCTGTTAATATTTACCGAATGTGCTTATGCACTTGATTTTTATATGTATTTTGGGTAAAGTATATTTAGAAGAAATCTGCCCTGTGGGGCGAATGGAATTTCTATGGGGGTTACAATTTGAATTTAGAAAACAATCATTATTATGAACATTTAGCGGAATTATATCCAACAATCAGTTCTGCATCATCAGAAATTATCAATTTGCAGTCTATTTTGCATTTGCCAAAAGGAACGGAACACTTCCTTTCCGATATCCACGGCGAATATGATGCATTTTCCCATGTGCTTCGTAACGGTTCCGGTGCGGTGCGCAAGAAAATCGACGACGTATTCGGACATACATTAGGCAATGCAGACAAGACATCTCTTGCAACACTCATTTATTATCCAAGAGAAAAAATGGCATTAGTGAAAAAACACGAGACCGATATGGAAAGCTGGTACAAGACCACTTTGTATCGTTTGATTGAAGTGTGTAAAATTGTATCCTCAAAATATAGCCGTTCCAAAGTGCGTAAGGCATTACCAATAGATTATGCATATGTAATCGAGGAACTTATTACAGAAAAACAGGAAGTCCTGAACAAAGAGGCTTATTACGAAGCAATTGTAAATACCATCGTTGAACTGGGACAGACAGAGAGCTTTATCGTTGCGTTGTCTGAGCTGATTCAGCGTCTTGTTATCGATCATCTTCATATCCTTGGAGATATCTATGACAGAGGACCTGCGCCACATATGATTATGGACGAACTGTGCCGTTATCATTCTGTGGATATTCAGTGGGGCAACCACGACATCGTATGGATGGGCGCGGCAACGGGACAGTTGGCTTGTATCGCTGCGGTTATCCGTTCAAGTATCCGTTACGGCAATCTGGACCTTTTAGAAGAAGGCTACGGCATCAATATGCTTCCATTGGCAACCCTTGCTATGAAGATCTATGAGAACGACCCATGTGACCGTTTCGTTCAGAAGGACAACAATAGTAACACCACTAGAATCGAAAATGAAATGGTGCGTAAGATGCACAAGGCCATCGCAATCATTCGTTTCAAATTAGAAGGTCAGTTAATCCAGAAATGGCCAGAATATGGCATGGAAGAGCATTGTCGTCTCCACAAGATTAATTACGAAAAAGGCACTGTGGAAATCGATGGCGTAGAATATAAGATGCAGGATATGAATCTGCCAACCGTAGATCCAGAGAATCCATATGAACTGACAGAAGATGAGATGGAAGTTATGATGCGTCTGCAGTCGTCATTCCTTCACTGTGAAAAATTACAGAAACATGCAAAATTCCTTTTGAAAAAGGGAAGCATGTACAAAGTATACAATGGCAACCTTCTATACCACGGCTGTGTGCCAATGGAAAAGAATGGAGAGTTTGCCAAGGTTAACATTTACGGCAAAGAGTATAGTGGTAAGGCATTATATGATGTGCTGGAATCTTATGTACGTAAGGCATTTTTCTCTAAAGATAAAGCAGAAAAAGAAAAAGGTATGGACCTTATCTGGTACATTTGGACTGCTCCAAATTCACCAATTTATGGCCGTCACAAAATGGCAACCTTTGAACGCTATTTCTTAGACGAAAAAGAAATGCATCATGAAAGTAAAAATGCTTATTATAAGTTGATTGATAAACCAGAAATCGCAGACAAGATTCTGAAGGAATTCGGTCTGGACGGCGAGCATATGCACATCATCAATGGACATGTGCCAGTACGCAGAATTTCTGGGGAAAGCCCAGTTAAGAGCAATGGTAAAGTCATCGTTATCGACGGTGGTTTTTCTAAGACTTATCAGAGCAAGACTGGTATCGCAGGCTACACACTGACCTTCAACTCTTATGGCCTGACCCTGTCTGCTCACGAGCCATTTGTTTCTTCCGAAGAAGCAATCCGCAAGGAAATGGACATCGTGTCTAAGCAGGAAGCTGTAGAATATATGGACAGACGTGTGCTGGTAGGCGACACCGATTTTGGTAAAAAGATGCACGTTCGCATTGACGAGTTAAAAGAACTTATTCACCTGTATCAGACTGGTGAATTGGCGGAACGAGATAACTTCCGCAGGAGACAAGATTTACGTTAGGAGCAAAAGATGATTAACGTTAGTGGTTTTTTATTTGAAGATGAGGAAATGGCTGCCCAAGCACGTAAAGAGGAAGAGGGCGTCCGTTTCATAAAAGAAAAGAGCAATTTAAAGTCGCAGGAATCTGTGCTGAAACTGTACACAACGATTCTCCAGCAGAAACTTTTTGAAACACCAGTGGGACTACGTTTTCTTATGGAATTACAGGGAGCACTCCTTGCTTCTGGCATGAAAAAAGAAGATATTCCAGTGCTTGATGTGGCATCTTTTGTGCCGGCACCTAAGGAAGAGCCTAAAAAACGTCCTGTAAAGACCCGTGAAAAGAAGACGAATTTCCATCCGGTGAAAAAAATGAATGCCCGTGTAGAACAGGGAGGCGGTTACAAACAGGCCTTCCACGTAGCATTGTTTTTTGCCATTGTATTCGGATTGTCTGTGGTGGGAATGTTTGTCATTGCAGAAGTAAGTAGCGATAACATCAACATCATAAACTATGAGAATAAACTTATCGATAAATACGAGCAATGGAGCAATGACCTGAAGGAAAAAGAAGACACCCTGAAGGAATGGGAAGAGGAATTGTCTGAGAGAGAAGAGGCTCTGAAAGGCGATTCTGCTCAGTAGAGTGAAATGTTTTTTGAATTTTGTGAAGTGTTCACATTATTTTCATAAGTTCATAGTAGTATCAGTGTGATAAAGGGAAATCTTAGGATTTCCCTTTTATAAAAATGATAATGAAATATGTAGATGCTACTGGAAAAGAGGATAGAAAAATGGAGAAAATCAAAATTCTCGTTGTAGATGATGAAATGCGTATGCGAAAACTGGTTCGGGACTTCCTGGTTCGTCAGGACTATGAAGTCTTAGAAGCCGCTGACGGTGAAGAAGCACTGGACGTTTTCTACGCTGAAAAGAATATTGCCCTTATGATTCTGGATGTTATGATGCCACGTATGAACGGCTGGGACGTAGTCCGCGAAATTCGCCAGACATCAAAACTTCCAATTATTATGCTCACCGCCAAATCCGACGAACAGGACGAGCTTCTTGGATTCGAATTGGGTGTAGATGAATATATCTCAAAACCATTTTCGCCAAAGATTCTCGTAGCCCGCGTTGAGGCAATCCTCCGTCGCGCAAACAAGATTGGCGAAGGCTCACAAATCAGAAGTGTTGGTGGAATCGTCATTGATAAATCTTCTCATATGGTTACCATCGATGGAGAGAAGATTGATCTAAGTTTCAAGGAATTTGAATTGCTGGATTACTTCATGGAGAACGAAGGAATCGCCCTGTCTCGTGACAAGATTCTGGACGGCGTGTGGAATTACGATTATTTTGGCGACGCCAGAACCATTGACACTCATGTAAAGAAACTGAGAGCAAAGATGGGTGAAAAAGGGGAATGTATCAAGACTGTATGGGGTGTTGGGTATCGATTTGAGAGCGAGAACGCCTAGAATAAGTCCCCGATTAGAGCAATTGAATAGAGCAAGGTAGAAAAGGCATTATGTGTGTGATGGAAGTTTACTTCCGTGAACACACATGGTGCCTTTTTGATTGTTGGCGCTAGCCAACCGCCTGAAAGGACTCTTTCAGGCGACCTTGCTCGTCCTAAATCGATACACATATATCTCATAGGTCTTGTATATGACCCTAAACAGTCAGCGAGTGAACCGCAGGTTCACGAGTCTGGGCCGGATTAGAACGAAAATGATTCGAGTTGGGCCCTAGGCTTGCCAAGTCCATCCATTCTATTAACAATTCGACGACATGGTAAGGAAAAAGTCCAGCCAGCATGAAAAAATACTGATAATATAGGTGTTTTTAATAAATATGGAAAGAAATAGTGATGGCTATTTCATTATTCTAGGTGTTTTTATTGGAGACAATAAAGTATAGTATTAATATGTTAAAACCATAACGTAATATGCTGTGTTGATAAACTAGTGCGTTTTTGATAGAATTTATCTATCGAGTAAAAATAAAATATTGGGTTGAGAATATAAATGAGAAGGGATTTATTAGAAAGAGAAGAAATGGGAGCAGAAGAATTGAGAAATACGTTGATAGATAATAATACTAAGAATTTATTAGTAGAAATTACTATTTCCGAGGAAAGTATTGATTTTACATCATCTATTCAAAGCGCAAAAGAGCATGCTGAATTAGAATTATATTCGATTGAGGAAACAATGAATTCTATCCAGGAAATTAAGCCGACCTGCGATAATTTGGATTATGCATTGGCGGCAAGCTCAGGTGCGATTTGTGGTGTGATGGATATATTTTTGGTTGGTAAACCAGGAGAATCACCGCTTGGAGAGATAACGGATAAGTGGTTTTCTGACCGTACTATGGATTTTGCAAGGATATGTGGATGGAGTGGAAAGGAAGAAAATTCACTATCTTCTGCGATAAGATTTTTGGAAAAAAAGTTTAAGATATCTAAAATTGGAGATAAATAAATCTTTGTACCAAATAAAGAAAACTCCGTGATATCGGTAGTCCACTTTTGATTTGGAGCAGTTGCTGTAAAGTCTCGTTGAATAAGATTTGGAGCTACTTTTCCTATTTCTCCTTTGTATGAACGATACTTTTTTATTCTAACCATACATTTTAATTTTAAGACGGTCATCAATCGTTGAACAGTCTTATGATTAATTCTGTAACCACGGTTGCGAAGTTCCATTGTGATTCTACGATATCCATAACGTCCCTGATTTTCATGATAGATAGAATTTATTTCATCTTTAATACTGGCGTACTTATCCCTTTCCTTTGACTTCCTCAAATAATAATAGTAAGTACTTCGAGGCATTCCGACATACTCTAATAATGCTGTCAGTTTAAATTCTTGCCTTAACTCAGTAATGACAGCTACTTTGTCTCTTTCTCCGACTTTTCCCGCTCTTGAATTAAGGCATTCAATTTTTTTAAATATGCATTCTCCATACGAAGACGTTGTACTTCAGCTAATAAATCTTCATTTTTTTCGATATTACTCTGCTTAGGAGTATTCTTTTTTGTATCCTTCATTTTCCTTGGCCGTCCTCTTTTATCGATATATAGGGCCTCTTTTCCTTGTTCATAATAAATTCTTTCCCATTTCGCAATAGAACCACGAGTAGGAATGTTAAAGTGTGCTGCGGTTTGACGTATAGAAGCTCCTGTATTATGCATATATTCTACGACAGTTGCTTTAAAATCACCAGTATAAGTTCCATAGGTAGTACATAATCCTTCAATACCGTGTTTTGAATATGCATCTTTCCATTCACGGATTAAGGATTCGTCTATGCCATATTCCTTTGATAAATCATTAAGGCTTACATTTCCCTTTTGATATTTTTGTGCAATTTCAAATTTTAAATCTGTGGTATATTTTTTCTTTCCGCCGGACATAAAATTAACCCCTTTCGTTAGACTTGGTTTTGTCTAACAAAAGGGGTTCACTTCACAATGAACAGGGAAGGTTTTTGTTATGTTACTGACAAATCAAGTAAATGAATGTCAGCAATGCTAGAATGAACATGCCAAAAGACATAAGGTCTTTAAAGTCAAATCTTTTCATAAGCATCACCTCCATTCTATGTAAAAATGGAGGTCAACCACCCTGTATCACGATTGCCAGTAGCAATTCTGCTACTAAATAGTATTATAACACCAACGATGGGCGAACGCAAGTTCGAAAAAGAATTGTTGTTCTAGTGAATAGCTTCTATAGTTGACATAATCGATTAGAGAAAATGGAACTGTTTTATTGGGGTGGAATGTGATAGAATGGAATTGTAAATCTTGAATTAAACAATTAGTTCGAAATATTGGCGAGAAAGGTATTAGTTTAATTTTATGGAGGTATTTAAAATGAAAAAAGAAACAGCATTAAACATATTAACATTTTTGCCTTTGATTTCAGAGGTTATAAGCATGTTCTTTTTACCAATGGCAATTCCTGTTCATTACAATGCTGATTTACATGTAATAAAATATGGCGTTAAATATATGTTGTTGTTAATAGGCGTTTTGGTAGTGGCCTTCGGATTATTTATGAAGATGATATATAAATCTAGCGTTAATACGAATAGAGAAACGATAGTTTATAGGTTAAGTGTTATAGCATTGCTAATTTTTAACGGAATAAACATCTTTGCATTAGTTAATGCATTCTTAAAGGTTTAAATTACAATTTAAGGAGGCGACTCTTATGGAATGTCCTTTTTGCAAAATAATTAAAAAGCAGGCAGAGGCCCATATCATCCATGAGTCAGAAAATATTATCGCGTTTTTAGATGTTGACCCAATCAATGAGGGGCATGTTCTTATTGTTCCCAAGATACATGAAGCATCAATTGATAATATGCCAATAGATATCTTAACTGAAATAGTTGAGTTGGCTCAGAGAGTTGTTACTGCATTCAAAGAAGTATACCATATAGACGGATATAGTATTATGCAAAATGGCGGAGAATTTTGTGACTTCGGGCATGGACATTTTCATGTTTTTCCTAGATATAAGAATGATGGATTTGGATGGAAATATCCAGAAGGGACATTTGAATATTCGGCTAAAGTAGCTGAACAACTTAGAAATGCAATGCGTTAAGTGTTTTTGGAGGGCTTATTATGGCAACTTGGGTTACCCATTTGATAATTGCAGACAGAGTACTGGAAAAAATCCCTAATCTCTGTAGGCATGAATTTTGTGTCGGAAATATTGCGCCTGACTGTAATGTGGAAAACGAAGATTGGACAAGCTTTACGCCGTCCCGTGAAGTAACTCATTGGATGACAGCAGGGCGAAAAGTAGCAGCTGATTGCGATAGATTTTTACATGAATATATCGAAAAGAAAGAGATATCTTCTGTTCAGGAGGAGTCTTTCCTATTGGGTTACTATGCACATTTGATAACCGATGCAGAATTTCAGAGGGTGATACGTGACGAAGACAGAGTCAAAGCTTCTTGGAAAAGAATAAAGTCATGTGATGAATTGAGAGAAAAAGCAATCGGTTTGCCAGAAACTTGGGATTCTGTAAAGATGCTGATAAGTGGCAGGGAAAGAATGGGAGATATCTATTCGTTGGAAAGAGAATACTTAGACACGCATCCGGACTCAGGTTACCTTACAGAAATCATTGGACTTGAAACTTTTCCTGATTATTTAGATTATCTGCCGGAGAATGCGATTCCACGCAAAATCAAAGTTATGGGATATATGCCACAGAAAATAGCTACTACATATCCGTATGTTGGTATGTCCAAAGAAGAGTATATGTCATTTCTTGATAGTGCCACCGAATTGGTTGTTAATGCGATATGCTCATATAAAACTCATTGATAATTAAAAGGCAAAATGCTACAATATAGTAGCAAGGTAGGAGTATATAAAAAGAAAATGGGCAATATCAAGGACGCGGTCAATCGTGCGGTGGATGAATGTATTCAAGAAGGCAGATTGGTGGAGTTCCTTGAGAAATATCGAGGTGAGATTATGGCAAATGTATTAACTGATTTTAATGAAGAAGCTTTTATAAAAGATATGAAAGAAGAAGGCCGTGAAGAAGCGAAATTTGAAATTGTTATTAATCTGCTTGATGTTTTATCTGATGAGGAGATAGCTAGGAGAATCGGATTGCCATTAGAAACAGTACAACAGTTGCGTAAAGAAAATGAATAAAAGATTTCAACAGGAAGTGAAAAGCGCTTCCTGTTTTTTATTTCCATTTTACATTAGTTGTGATACAATATAATATGAACAAATTTTAGATTTTCATCTTAGTATTTAACGAGAAGAACCAAGGAGTAATATGAAAAAATACAATAAGTTATATACATTATTACTAACCCTGTTATTGCTCATTTCCATTACATTTTCGGCATGCACTCCTGCAAACCAGAACAATAGTGGAAATGAATTAAATTCAGGCTCAGAAACAGAATCCGAAGAGATTGTTGAGATTCCTACGGAAGACCCTTATGAGGGCATGTCCAAAGAGGAATTCTATGCAAACTATAAGCCGGCAAATTGTTTAGAGGATGCCCTGTATCGTTCAGAACATGGCTTTTTATCAGGAACACTGGATGTGCCAGGACAGTATGCGCAGGATGCAACCAATCGTCCAATGGAGGGCGGCAAATATATCCGCAATACCAGCAACTATTACGAAGACGATGGCAACACCTATGTGGTTGTAGATGCCAATGGCAAAAAGGTTATGAAGATTTACAAAGGCGGCGGCTACATTACTTTGGAAGAAGTAGCAGCATATATGTATGCCTTTGGTGGTTCCAAGGATAACATTCCTGCCAACTACACTTCTAAGAAGAGTACAAAAGTAGGGAGTAGTATCTGGGGAGAATATCTTCGCGTAAATCACTCTTACTTCAAGGGCGATACCAGCAAATATCCATACGAGCCAAAGCTTCCTAATATCTCAGGATGCGGTGGTAGCCTGCAGTATTGGGAACTCGATATCGGAACCACAGGAACAGAGACTCCGGGATATCGTGGAAGTATCTACAATGATGGAGCCAAGATTACCCGTGGGGCAGCGCGTATTGTGTATGCCCGTCAGGACTTGAATGGAAATGGTATCTACGAGCAGGATGAAGTGTATGTATTTTATACCCACAATCACTACAACGATTTCCGTGAATACCTGAATTATTACGGTGGTTGGGGAGAGATGTTTGGTAACGTAACTGGAGGCGGCGTGTTTGACAGCAAGACCCAGTGTAACCCAACACCTTATGTGGAGACGGCATATAAAGATTTTATTAAGAAGTAGGAACAATGATTTATTTATCGCATTTTGAATTTCCAGATATATTAAAAGAAGAATTGTTTATCAACGACATAAAAAGAACATGCTATGATACTTTTTATCCATTTATGGTAGTGTCAAAACACGGACTTCGTATGCTTGATTTTGCACCGGTTACCATCCTGTACGGTGGTAATGGCTCTGGAAAAACAACAGCGTTAAATGTTATTGCGGAGAAATTGAATCTTCAGAGAGGTTCACTATATAATCGTTCGAACTTTTTTGAGGATTATACAGATATGTGTACTTATAAAGTGGAACGGGAAATCCCAGAACATAGCAGAGTCATCACCAGTGATGATGTGTTTGATTATATGTTGGACCTTCGCGGATTCAACGAGGGTATCGACAAGAAGAGGGAAGAGCTAGTGCTGGACTATAAAAAGATACGAAAAGACGGATTTCAGTGGCATTCTATGGAGGATTTTGAAGCGCTTAAGAATGCCAATATGATTCGTACCAAGTCCAAGTCGGCGTATATCAGAGCCAATCTTCCAGACAATGTCCGTGAGCATTCCAATGGAGAGAGTGCATTTATGTATTTTTCTGAGAAGATACAGGAAAATGGATTGTATCTGTTAGATGAGCCGGAGAATAGTCTTTCGCCAGAAAGACAACAGGAATTGTTGCAGTTTCTAGAAGATTCTGCACGGTTCTTTGGATGTCAGTTTATTATTGCCACACATTCGCCATTCCTATTGTCTATGAGAGGGGCAAAAATCTACGATTTGGATGAAAATCCTGTAGATGTGAAACGTTGGACAGAATTGGATAATGTACGAGCATATTATCAGTTTTTTAAAAAGCATGAAGGAGAATTTCTATAAGGGGGATTTGCTATGGCAGCAAAAGTGTATTTTACAAGAGAAATCACACCAGAAAAGGTGTTGGAACTCTACAAGATGCTTGGCAAGGAATTGCCAGGCAAGGTAGCAGTCAAGCTTCATTCTGGAGAAAAGGGAAACCAGAACTTCCTGAAACCAGAATTCTGGCGTCCAATCATAGAATATGTAAATGGAACTGTAGTAGAGTGCAACACTGCATATGAGGGAGAGCGCAATACTACGGAAAAACATAGAAGACTCATCTATGACCATGGCTGGAACAAATATTTCACAGTGGACTTATTGGATGCAGAAGGTCCGGATTTGAAACTGGATGTGCCAAATGGCAAGGTGTTAAAGGATAACTTTGTAGGAAAAAACATTGTAAACTATGATTCTATGTTGGTATTGTCCCATTTCAAAGGACATCCAATGGGAGGCTATGGCGGAGCAATCAAGCAGTTGTCTATTGGTGTGGCATCTTCCTATGGAAAAGCCAACATTCATGGAGCGGGAGTTCCAGAAAATATCTGGCGCGCAGACCACGATTTGTTTCTGGAGGCTATGGCGGATGCAGCAGGTAGTGTAATCGATTACTTCAAAGGTGAGATTATCTATGTAAATGTAATGAAAAACATGAGTGTGGACTGTGACTGTTGTGCAGTGGCAGAAGACCCATGTATTGCAGATATTGGAATCCTGGTATCTACAGATCCAATTGCCATCGACCAAGCTTGTGTAGACCTGGTATATGCATGTTCTGACCCAGGCAAGCCACATCTTATTGAGAGAATTGAGAGCCGTAATGGTATTCATACCATTGAGGCTGCGGCAGAATTGGGATATGGCAGTCGCGAATACGAACTGATTGAAGTGTAAGCGTGTGTGCAGAGAACAATAAATATATACATATTACAACTAAAGGAGAAAAATATTATGAAGGGCATCAAGGAAAACAGAAACGGGATTGTAATTAGTTTATTTGAGATTTTTGTGGGTATTTTATTATTGGTGAATCCAATTGGCTTTACCTCTGGAATCGTAATTGGTTCAGGTATTTTATTATGCATCTATGGAATGATTAGTGTGTTCAAGTATTTTACCACTCATATTGAAGAAGCAGTGATTCATCAGGATTTGTCTATTGGTTTACTTGCACTTCTTGGCGGTGCTTTTTGCATCTTCCAGTCAGAATGGTTTGCCAGCGCACAGGAGATTTTGACCATTATCTATGGTGTGTTTAT
The DNA here is from genome assembly GCA_015057035.1 of Lachnospiraceae bacterium. Classification (GTDB taxonomy): domain Bacteria; phylum Bacillota; class Clostridia; order Lachnospirales; family Lachnospiraceae; genus Roseburia. The sequence goes on from SVFC01000013.1 coordinate 19,295, forward strand.
GATTGTTTCTGGTATTGGCAAGGTTCAGTGGTCTATCGACTTGTTACGCCTTAAGAGAAAATGGATTTTATCAGGTGTTAGCGCAGTTCTTTCAGTGATTTTTGGTTTTGTAATCCTTCAGAATCCATTTGATACAGTGGAATTCTTATGGAGATTTACAGGAATTATTATGATTATTGAAGCAATCATTGATGTGGCTTCGCTGGTTTACGTAGCAAAAAATACGTTAAAGGCTCCAGATGCAACGGTAGTGCCTGTTGCAGAGATTGAAGAAAAATAATACGAATATGTCAATTTGCACAAGGATTTTAAACCTCGTTTTGCGCAATAAATACTACAATTGCGCAAAATGAGGTTATTTTTTTGAAAATATAGTAAAGTTGACTGAAAATGGCAGAAAATTTATATCAAAGTCGACGCATTGACTTCCGAGAAGGCGCCTTGATATACTTAAATTACCAAAAGACAACCGATTGCGCAAAGGGGTCACACTTAAAGGAGAGGAAGTATATGAAGGGAAAATTATATAAGAAGCTTATCGCTGGTGCGATGGCAGTTATTATGGCAATTACGTTGTGTCAGACATTGGCAGGATTACCAACAGAAACTGATGTTGTAGAAGCTGCAACTTCTGTTTCAGGGGTATCACAGGTATCCAATATGCCAAGTGATTTTGCTAGAGGTGTAGATATTTCTGCGATAACAGCATTAGAGAAAGCAGGAGCATCTTATTATTATTTGGACGGAACCTCTGGAGATATTTTTGATATTCTGGCTGGTGCAGGCGTTAACTACGTGAGAATTCGTATTTGGAATAATCCATACGATTCTTCATCACCATACAAGGGATATGGCGGTGGAAACTGCGACCTTTACAATGCCAAAGTTCTTGGTAAGAGAGCAACAGATGCAGGAATGAAAGTATTTATCGACTTCCATTACTCTGATTTCTGGGCTGATCCAGCAAAACAGTTTGCTCCAAAGGCTTGGAAGGATTATAGTCTTGCTTACAAAAAAGATGCAGTTTACAACTTTACCTATCAGAGTTTGAAAGAATTATTAGACTATGGTGTAAATGTTGGAATGGTTCAGATCGGAAATGAAACCAATGGATCTATGTGTGGCGTAGGTGGTTCCTATGACGGTGTTTGGGACCTTTCATCAGGTGTTGCAGCTTTAATGCAGCAGGGATGTTATGCAGTAGATGATATTAATAAAGCATATGGCAGAAGCATGTTAAAGGTATTGCACTTTACAGATTTTCTGGAACATGGCAAATGGTATGCAGAATGTTTAAATAAAATGGGCGTAAACTATGATGTTTTTGCAACATCTTATTATCCAATGTGGCACGGATCAACAAGTGATTTGGCAACAAATCTCAATTATATTGCACAGACCTATAACAAAAAAGTATTGGTTGCTGAAACTGGATATCCACATACATTTAATAATGCGGATTCTACAGGCAACAACATTGGAAGTTCTTCTTCTATGAACTATTATGATTATGCAGTTACAGCAGATGGCCAGGCAAAAGCATTGCGCGACGTTTTCGCAGCAGTTGCGCAAGTAAACTCTTCTAAATGGGGATATGGTCTTGGCGCGTTCTACTGGGAGCCAGCGTGGATTGCTGTAAATAGTTCAACATGGGGAAGCTGTGGTTCAGGATGGGCTTCATCATCTTCTGGTAATTACGAACGTTTATATAGCAGCTCTGTACAGTATTATTCAACTTCAGATGTGGGAACATCATGGGATAATATGACTCTGTTTGACTGGGGCGGAAAAGCAATGAAATCCTTGTATGTATTCAATGACATTCGCGGCGCTGCAAGCAAAACCTCTTCAGGCAGTTCTTCTTCAGGAAGCAGTTCCAACTCAAGTAGCTCTTTGGCAGGAACCTATTACATCAAGAGTTACTACAGTGGAAAATACCTTGATGTAACCAACAATTCCTCTGCAAACGGTGCTAATATTCAGCAGTGGCAGTATCTGGCCAATACCGCACAGAGATTTAAACTGGTAGATGCAGGAGATGGCTATTATTACATCTATACAGGTGCTTCCAATTACACCAAGGTTGTGGATGTATCAGGTAGAAGTACAGCAGATGGTGCAAATATTCTGCAGTATTCTTTCAATGGCGCAAGCAACCAGAAATTCAAGATTGTGGAAGTAAAAACTGGTGTATATGCAATCCTTACAGGTGTTACATCAGGGAACTCATGTCTGGATGTATATAACTGGAGCACTGCAAATGGAGGCAACATTGCCCAGTGGAGTTACTGGGGTGGCGATTGCCAGTTGTGGTATTTGGAAAAATATAGCAATTAGTTGACAAAACGAAAGGCAAGTGCTATAGTCATAAACAATTGAAAATCCCATGAGGGAGTAGCGAGCGTGTATCGTAGCAAGTCAACATACTGGTTTTCGAACCTGGCTTGTTTTAAATCGCGAGACTCATGTATAGAGGTGATACTATGCATGGAGTCTAGATTTTTTCAGAAATTATCCCAAGCATAGCGCGACTGTGCTTGGGTTTTTCTATGTAATAGGGTCAAAAATTAAACAAATCAGGAGGAAGACGAAAAATGGAGTGGGATCTGTTATTTTTCGTAAATAGCGCCATGTTAGGCGTAGGACTTGCTATGGATGCGTTTTCAGTGTCTTTAGCTAACGGCTTAAATGAGCCATGTATGAAGAAGAAAAAACTTCTTGGAATTGCAGGTGTGTTTGCTGTATTCCAGGGACTTATGCCAATGATAGGCTGGATTTGTGTTCATACAATTTTGCAGTACTTCAAGGCTTTTGAGATACTGATTCCATGGATTGCTTTAATTTTGTTGGCTTTTATCGGTGGAAAGATGCTGATAGAAGGAATACAAAACAAAGATGAAGAAGACGAATGTGGCAAAGGTGGAGTTGGATTTGTGGCATTAATTGTCCAGGGAATTGCCACATCGATTGATGCCCTTTCGGTAGGTTTTACTATCGCAGAATATGAGTTAGTTATGGCATTGGTTAGTACCTTAATTATTGCAATTATTACATTCTTTATATGCGTAGGTGGTCTTGTAATTGGCAAGAAGTTTGGAACCAAGCTTGCAAACAAAGCGGCCATCTTCGGTGGTGTGATTTTAATCGCTATCGGAATTGAAATCTTTATTACAGGAATTATATAGCAAAAAGCCTGTGTGTTACGGAAAGTTTTCCAAAACACACAGGCTTTTCCTATGTTTAAATGTTTAATTTATATTTGGTACTCGTATTTCGTTACCATACTTGATGTCACTAAACCAAGGAGAGATGATGTTATCTAATACATTTTTCTCTTCGTCAGTATATCTCATTACAGTTTCATTGCCTTCCACAGTAACTGCCAGACCAATAAATCCAGTGTCGAAGATTTTTTCAGGGTCCAGAGGAGATTGTTCTTCGCCACGTTTAGAAACAAGAATCGCTGGAAATGTGGCGTCTGTCATAATACGTTTGCTATTTCCCTTTTCCTTGCCACTGTATTCTTTTACCTGAGTAAGGGTGCTGCCATCCTCAAAGGAAGGATCGATAAACCACAACTCGTGAACATGTCCACCATATAACATAGTGAGCTTCATCTGATTCAGGCGTTTCAGCCATTCGTCCTTGTAATCACCAGCATGGTCATTGGTATACTTAATAGTCAGAGGAATGTGACATACTGCGATGCGGTAATCCACACCTTCGGCGTCATATTCGTTTTCGGCATTGGCGATAACTTCATCCAACCAGTCTGTCTGTTCTTGACGATAATCGTTAAATTTGGCAACGCCGGAATATTCCACGAAGTTATCTCCGTGGTCTTCCCCAATATCAAGGACAATTCCCCAGATGTTTTGAATACGGAAGGTGTAGTAGAACTTATCATCTTTTGCACCTACATATCTATAAAATTCGTGAGCAAGAACACCCTTACATTCGTGGTTTCCTCGAGCATAAACAACAGGGACCTCGCCTTTTGTAATATCACTGGCAAGATAGAGCATTTCGGTAAGGTCAGCCTTACGGTCAATCCAACTTACGTTATCACCACAGGAAATCAGGAAGTCGAGCTTGTCCCCAAAATAAGTTGCAGCTGCCAGCGGAGTTTTTCTGGTATTGTGTGTGTCAGAAAGAACATAGTAATTCAAACCGTCGGAAGTGTCCACGCCTTTCCAGTTGTAGGTTTGGCTGATAGTTTGTCCTTGCAGAGAACAGTATGGTCCACGGAGTAGCATAGCACGTGTGTATACAGTATAAGAACCTGCCTTGTCCAAAATTTCCATTGGAACGGAAATCTTATGAATCGTACTTTCAGCCTGACGGTATCCAGCATAGGTGTCATTGTATTCTACGCCGTCAATGACCACCCAGGCTTCCCCTTTGGCCTGTGTGGTAAAAGTAATCTGATAGGTGTCTTCTACGGCATAGACAACTGGGGTACGGTCGATTCCGTTGAACAGTGTGATATCAAAGGCAAAGAAAAGTCCAATGAGAAACAACGCTACCATTAGTACAGAAGGCATCCATTTTTTCTGGAACCATTCCATTTTGGAAACATAGCAGCATCCAAATACAAGAAGTGCAATAATGCCTACATAGAGTAATCCATAAGAAAATTCGCGGATAAAGTAGTGGGTTGCTTCGGTGGTCAGAGAAATGATATAGGCATCCAATCCCAGGAATAACACGTCTAAGATTCCACCCCAGATAGCCATAATAAGTGGATATTTTTTGTTCATAGTAAGCATTGTTGTGCCAAGAGCGGTGGCGGTCAGCACGAACAATAAGATGTATGGCATTGGCTCAAAAGTGTAGCGAATAATTCCGGACCACATAGAGCGAATGCCAAAATAGCACAACAGGTTAAATACCAGAAGTGCATTGATGATAATGAAAATAATAGGTTTTATTTGCTTTTTCATACGTACCTCCCCAAGGTTTTTCTATCTTTATTATACAATAAAAGGGGAAAATATAAACTGTGAATTTTTTGTGTATTCTCTTTAAAAAATAAGAATTCGTGGTATGATGGAAGAAAGTTGAAAACTGGGAGCGTTTTATGAAAAAAAAGACTTCTTTAACAATAAAATTAACAATTATGATGATTTTGCTTGTGTGTGGAATTGTGGGACTTGGTTGGATATTGAATCACCTGTTTTTGGAGGAGTTTTATGTGAATCAGAAAAAGCAGGAGTTGCTTACGGGGTTCCAAGTGATTGAAAACGCATACGAAGAAGAGATTCTGGGTGAGGAAGAATTTGATGTCACTTTTGAAAGACTTTGTTCTAATAGTAACTTTAGTGTTTTGGTCATTGATGCGGAGTCTAAGGTGGTGCGGGCATCTATCCAGGACGTACAGTCTCTGATGAAGCAACTGGAACAGATGATTCAGGACAAGAATTTGAAATACGATAATGACAAAAAGCATCCTGGATGGAATAATCCATTTCCTGATATTTACTTCACGCAAAACCAGACGATTTTAGAAGGGGAGAATTATTCACTGGTACATCAGATTGATGCAAGACTCCAGGCGGAATATCTGGTGTTGTGGGGAGAACTTGGGACAGGCAGTTACGTATATATGAGAACTGCGTTGGAAAGTATCCGAGAGAGTGCGGCCATTACAAATCGCTTTTTCCTGGCGACAGGCTTGTTTGGTTTGGTTGTTAGCATTATTGTGATTTTTGTTATTGCAAGAAATACCACGCGTCCAATTAAGGAGCTGACGGATATCTCAAGAGCAATGTCTGATTTGCGGTTCGAGGTGAAATATCAGCCAAAGAATCAGGATAGTGCAGAAGTAGCAGAGCTTGGTTCTCATATGAATGAAATGTCGGATGCATTGGAAAAGACGATTACAAGCCTGAAAAACGCCAACAATGAATTAAAACAGGATATTGCAAAAAAAGAACAGATTGACGAGATGCGCAAGGAATTTTTATCGAATGTATCTCATGAGTTAAAAACACCAATCGCTTTGATACAGGGGTATGCAGAAGGATTGAAGGACGGAATTAGTGAAGATTCAGAGAGCAGAGATTACTATTGCGAAGTCATTGTAGACGAAGCAAACAAGATGAATCGCATGGTAAAACAACTTTTAACATTAAATCAGTTGGAATTTGGTAATGATTTGGTGGAAATGAGCCGATTTAATATAAGTGAGATGATTTCGGGATTAGTTCAGGCGAATAAACTTTTGGCAGAACAGTCTGGCATAGAGATAGCTTTTGATGAGACGCAGGAGGCCTATGTTTGGGGCGATGCCTTCAAAGTAGAAGAAGTCATTACAAACTATATCAGCAATGCAATCAATCACGCAGATGGAGAAAAGAAAATTAATATTTATTTCGAGCAGAAGGAAAAAGTACTCCGCATTTGTGTGTTTAACACGGGAAAACCAATTCCAGAGGATGAACTGGATAAGATTTGGGAGAAATTTTACAAAGTGGATAAAGCCAGAACCCGTGAATATGGTGGCAGTGGTGTCGGGTTGTCCATTGTGAAAGCCATTATGGAATCTATGCATCAGGATTGCGGTGTAAGAAATCTGACAAATGGGGTAGAATTCTGGTTAGAATTGGAAAATGGTTGTATTACAGACTAAAATGTGGTACGATTACTATAACTATATAGTACGAAAGTAACAGGAGCAGGTATGAGAAAGCACAGAAGATTTTTAGCGATGGGGCTCGTGTGTATATCACTTCTTTTAAGTGGTTGCGGAACCTCGTTATATGAATTAACTGCAGATGAGGAAGCACTGATTATTAAATATGCTGCGAATTTTGTGGCAAAGCATAATATTTATCAGAAAGATGGCATTTCCGTTGAGGTTGCAGAGGATGAATCTGAGATAGATGACTCCCAGACACCAGGAGATACGGAAGAACCAAATCAGGGAGAAGTGAATAAGGATCCGTCTGTAGGAGAAGCAATGAATCTTCCTAAGGGAATTTCGCTGGTGTATAAGGAAAGCTATACTGCAGACCACATCAAAGAGGGAACAGCATATTCTGAAGAAGCTGGTGTTGGATTTACATTTTATGTATTGAAATTCCAGATGAAGAACAACGCAGACAAAGCGATAGAAATTGATAATTATAGCAAGAATATAGTGTTCAAATTGACAAGCGGTTCCATTGTGGCTAAGTCAAAGGGATATCCTTTCTTAAGTAATGAATTGTCTGCGTATATTGGAACTGTGGAAGCGGGAGAAAGTATAGATGTAATCCTTTTATTTAAGGTAAAAGAAGCAGATGCAACGAAGATTTCGAACCCGACCATCGAGATGTTGGATGGCAAAACAACAAAACCTGTGAAATTGTAAAAAAATTCAAAAAAAATACACAAATTATGACACATTATGTTATAATGTGATATATAGATGTTTTTGGGAGGATAATTATGGATACTAATATTCTTTTAGAGTCAGGGACGAACGAATTAGAGATATTGGAGTTTGCACTGGGAAACAATCATTACGGAATCAATGTAGCGAAGATTCGTGAGATTTTACAGTACCAGCAGGTGACACCAGTACCTAACACACATCCAAGCGTAGAGGGCATTTTTATGCCACGTGATACTATGATTACAGTTATTAATCTTAGAAGATGCCTTGGAATGGATGATGGTACGGAAGAAGGTTTATTCATCATTACAAACTTTAACAAACTTGATATTGCGTTCCATGTAGATCAGGTAATTGGAATTCATAGAGTTTCCTGGGAAGAAATTATTAAGCCAGATTCTACAATTAATGGGTCTAATGGCACTAGCGTTTCAACAGGTGTTATCAAGATGAATGAAAGACTTGTTGTTATTTTAGACTTTGAATCAATTGTTTCTTCTATTAGCCCAGAAACAGGTCTTAGAGTGACAGATATTGACAACTTACAGGAAAGAGATAGAAGTGATTCTACAATTCTTGTTGCAGAAGATTCACCACTTCTTAGCAAATTAATTACAGATTGTCTGAGAAAAGCGGGATATCAGAACTTAATTGTAACAGGAAATGGACAGGAAGCTTGGGACAAGATTTGTGAATTGAAGAATGCTGGAAATCTCTTAGATAAGGTTCAGCTTATCATTACAGATATCGAGATGCCACAGATGGATGGACATCGACTTACTAAACTCTGCAAGTCAGATGATACAATTAAGAAGATTCCACTTATTATCTTCTCTTCATTAGTAAATGAAGAAATGAGAAGAAAAGGGGAACAGCTTGGCGCAGATGCTCAGCTGACAAAACCTGAAATCGGAATGTTAGTTGATGCAGTAGATAAATTAATTGCAGGCGCAAAATAGTACAAATTCAGTAAGGGATGTGATTCGTGTCACATCCCTTTATGGCATTTTAAAAATACAGTTTACGGAGAAACTATATGAGCACAAAATCAGCAGAAAATTATCTTGACGAATTATTAAATTCTGTTAGTAGCGGAAAAAGCCACGAAGAACTCACGGAAGAGGATATTTTTGTGGATGAAATCAAGAATGAGCCAGAAGTACAGGTGGAGGAAGCGCAGGTAACTCGCAATACCGCGAAGGCAGAGGCTGAGTTTTTGATGGAGTTTGAACAGGAACTTGCGGGCGACGATTTTGATGATTTTCTTAAAGAGTTTGAAGAGAATAATATCCAGCCAGAGGATAGACTTGAAGAGGCAGATATGGATATTACGGAAGAGGATGCTTTATTAAGTATGTTAGGTGGCGGCTTTGCTGATGAACAGGAGCATCTTGAGCCGGTGATGGATGAGCCATCAGATAGAGAAGAGATTTCCTTAGAAGAACTGGCACTTAGTGGAATTGATATTGAGGAAGTGTTTGCTGAACCAAATCTTGCCGCAGAAAGTGCTGTCGGCACAGACGAGCCAATTGATTTAAGCCAGATGGGCGAAGAGGATTTAATTTCGCTTTTGGCTGGAACAGACGATTTGTCGGACTTAGGTCAGTTGTTTGCGCAGAATGATAATAATCTTCCGGTAGAGGGAGAAGACCCATTTGCAGCTTTCGCAGAGAATGAAATGGCAGAGCAGGAAGATGCAGACATCATTAAACAAGATGCTAAACCAGAGAAAAAGAAAGGATTTCTTGAGAAATTATCTGCACTTTTATTTGGAAAAGAAGAGGAAACTCAGCCAAAGCCAGAACCTGTTTCCATTACTCCTGATGAAATGCCTGGTGTAGTAGAATTATCAGATGAAAATGCGGATATTCTTTCTCTTTTTGCAGAAGCGGATAATGCTCAGGTAGCTGAAAAGGAAGAAACTTCTAAGGGCAAAGGAAAGAAGAAAGAAAAGAAGAAAAAAGAACCAAAACCAAAGGCACCTAAGAAAGCAAAGGCTCCAAAGCCTAAGAAAGAAAAGAAACCAAAGGTAAAAGATGATACACCACCACTTCCAAAAGGACCAGTGGCACTTGTGTGCTTACTTGCAGTTTCTATCTTTGTGTTAGTATTCTTTGGAACAGGTTTGATTAGTTATAGTTCTTCGTTGTCTAAGGCAAAAGAATTGTATAAATTAGGGCAGTACAGTCAGGCTGCAGAAGCAATTGCAGGCATTACGATTAGAGAAGAAGATATGATGATTCAGGGACAGATTTCAACGCTCGCAACTGTTCATAGTCAGTTGTCAGAATATGATGTGTTTATGAAACATGATCGTAAAGCAGAAGCATTAGATTCTCTCATTAGTGCAGCAGGAAGAATTGTAGTAAATGAAGAAAATACTTTAACATTTGATTGTGTAGATGAAATGGAAATTATGAAGAATCGTATCACAAGGGAATTGGAAGATGGATTTAATTTGACCTATGAAAAAGCCCTTGAGTTGTATTCTTTGACAGAACGCGATAGGGCAGAATATACCCGTGAACTTTACAAAATCTATGAAGAATTAGGAATTGTCGTAGAATAGGCAGCAAAGAGGAGACAAAAGTGGTTGCGATTATTGATTACAATGCGGGGAATTTAAAGAGCGTGGAGAAGGCCTTGTTAGCAGTTGGACAGGAAAGTGTGATTACAAGAGATTTTCACCAAATTCTGTCTGCTGATCATGTGATTTTGCCGGGTGTGGGAGCCTTTGGTGAAGCCATGGAACAGATTAAGAAATATGAGTTAGACAAGGTTGTTAGGGAGGTAGTCGATAAACATGCACCATTCCTAGGTATTTGCCTGGGATTGCAGTTATTATTTGAAGGAAGTGACGAAAGTCAAGGAGTGGAAGGCTTGCATATTTTAGATGGCCAGGTGCTTCGTATTCCGGACAAAGAAGGATTAAAAATCCCTCATATTGGATGGAATTCCTTGGAACTTCAGAATAACGGAAGATTATTTGTTGGAATGGAACAAAATCCATATGTGTATTTTGTGCATTCTTACTATCTTAAGGCTGCAGACGAGTCCATCGTGAAAGCAACCTGTGATTATAGTGCCTGCATTCATGCTTCTGTGGAAAAAGACAATGTGTTTGCATGTCAGTTCCATCCGGAAAAGAGTAGTCAGACGGGACTTCAGATTTTGAAAAACTTTACACAGATCAAGGGAGGTTGCTAGTATGTTTACAAAGAGAATTATCCCTTGTTTGGATGTGAATGGTGGACGCGTTGTTAAAGGCGTGAATTTTGTGAATTTAATTGATGCAGGAGACCCAGTAGAGATTGCAGCTGCTTATGATAAAGCAGGAGCCGATGAGTTGGTGTTCCTTGATATAACCGCATCTTCTGATAACAGAGGAACGGTAGTGGACATGGTGCGTCGCGTAGCAGAGAAGGTATTCATTCCGTTTACTGTTGGTGGAGGTATTCGTACCGTAGAAGATTTTAAAGTGCTTCTTCGTGAAGGAGCCGACAAGATTTCTATCAATTCCTCTGCAATTAATACACCTGAGCTAATCAGTAATGCGGCAGACCGTTTCGGAAGTCAGTGCGTTGTTGTGGCGATTGATGCAAGAAGACGTGAGGATGGAAGCGGTTGGAACGTGTACAAAAATGGTGGACGTATTGATACTGGCTTAGATGCCATCGAATGGGCTATGAAGGCTGATAAGATGGGAGCAGGAGAGATCCTCCTGACTAGCATGGACTGTGATGGAACTAAGGCTGGCTATGACATTGAGTTGACCAAACTTATTTCCCAAAATGTTTCCATTCCAGTAATCGCCTCTGGTGGAGCAGGAACCAAGGAGCATTTTTATGATGCTTTGACGGATGGATGTGCAGATGCAGCCTTGGCAGCGTCGTTGTTCCACTTTAAGGAATTAGAGATTAAAGATTTGAAAAATTATTTGGCAGAACGCGGTGTATCCGTAAGACGCTAATGGAATCGGCATATTTTGCCGATATAGGAAGTGATAGACTATGGCAATGCTTACAAATGACTGGGCAAAGGCTCTGGATGGAGAGTTCAAGAAGCCTTACTACAGAGAACTTTATAATTTTGTTCGTGAGGAATATTCAAAAACTACAATTTTCCCACCAGCGGAGGATATTTTTAATGCGTTGCATTATACTCCGTTAAGCGAGGTGAAAGTTGTAATTCTTGGACAGGACCCTTACCACAATGTGCATCAGGCGCACGGATTATGTTTTTCTGTACTTCCAGATCAGCCAGAGATTCCTCCATCTTTGCAGAATATCTACAAAGAGTTGGAATCGGATTTGGGATGTAAGATTCCAAATAACGGATATCTGGAAAAATGGGCAAAGCAGGGCGTGCTGATGTTAAATACAGTTCTTACCGTACGTGCTCATCAGGCCAATTCTCACCAGAATAAAGGGTGGGAACAGTTCACCGATGCAATTATCCGTGAGGTGAATAAGATTGACCGCCCAGTGGTATATCTCCTTTGGGGAAGACCAGCGCAGAGTAAGATTGCAATGTTAAATAATCCAAAACATTTAATTTTAAAGGCACCTCATCCGAGTCCATTATCTGCTTATCGTGGATTTTTCGGATGCAAACACTTCAGCCAGACCAATGATTTTTTAACTTCCAACGGATTGGAGGCCATTGACTGGCAGATACCAGATATCTAAAGGAGTAGATATCAGAAGAAAGGAGCGATTCTATGTCAAGCATTAATGGTTATGACGGAAATTCAATGAACACTTTGTTTTCAAGTTTGGGAACAACAAGTAACAACAATTCTACAGCGATGGATGGTTTGTATGGGATCAATGTAATTGATTACAACACTATTCGTAATGGTTCCTATGGAAAACTTATGAAGGCGTATTATGCAATGGAAGAGGAGGACAAAAATACCAATTCCAAGAACGATACCGATGATACAGACCAGACTCTTCGTTCTATCAAGGATGCAACTTCAGAGCTTAAGGAAAGCGCACAGGCACTTTATGGAAGCAAGAGTTTATTTGTAAAGAACGCAGACGGCAAATATGATATGGAAGCTATTTATGAAAAAGTAAATGCTTTCATTGAAGATTATAACGAAACAGTAAAAGCTGTTGGTTCTGCTGAAACGGATTCTATTGCTAAAGCGGGCGCAAGTATGGTTAATGCCACAACGGAATATGCGGATATGTTTGATAAACTTGGAATTTCCATTAGTGGTAGTGATTTTACACTGTCGATTAATAAGGAGAAGTTCTTAGAATCCAACATTGCAGATGTAAAGAGTATGTTCAGTGGAGTTGGATCTTTTGCATACCAGATTGGTGCAAAAGCCTCACGAATCAACAATTTCGTGGCTGATAAGGTATCAGCAAGTGGTTCTTATCATTCAGCCGCTGGAAGTAATGCGTCTAGCAGTACTTCTAAGGATGCTGCGAGCACTATTGCAAAAATCAAAGACAGTGCTAATAACTTGAATGCAGTTGGTGTAGATTTATACAAGAACAGAACTTTATTCAATGATATTAACGGCGAATATGATGTAGACGCAATTTTAGAAGAAGTTGGAGCGTTCATTGAGAGTTACAATGACTTGATTATTAAGTCTGAGAATTCCAAAGCAGAAGGTCTTGCGAATGCAGTAAAGGCGCTTGAGAATATTACTGATGACTATGCATCTAAGTTAGAAAAGATTGGTATCAGCGTAGACAAAGAGGATAAGACGTTATCTATTAACGAAGATACCTTTAGAGCATCAAAGATGTACAATGTGGAAGCTCTCTTCAAAGGAACGGCTTCTTTCGCATACAAGATTGCTGTGAAGTCTGCAATGGTTGCGAACCAGGCAGAAACCGAAGCAAATAAGGCAAACACTTATACAGAGGATGCGACTTACTCAAATAATCATAATACAGGAAGTATCTTTAACGATATCATTTAGTATGATTTAACGGAGGGAAATATGAAGTTTAAGATTAGTGTGTTACTCGTATTTATGATGCTGATGCTGGTTGGATGCGAAGGCAATGGGACGCAGAATGATGCTCCTATCGTTAACAATCCACCTCAGAATGAGAACCTCTCCTATGAGACGAACAAGGATGGCTATATCACATCTTGTGAATTGAATATCGGAGGAAAGCATTTTACTTATCAGTGTGAAGGAGACTATTATCTTCTGATTGATGATGCACATGGTGAATATGTGATTAGTGAACAGGAACCGGTTGCAGATAGTTATATTGGCGCAAGCAATACCGTAAAACGTTTTTATTTCTATGCGGGAACTGCTCAGGTAATGGTTACTATGGATTATGAGAAGCTTGATGATACATTTAGAGGAATTCGAGCTGAGATTTATAATGAAGAGGGACAGCTGATTGTTGAACGTGAAGCGCGTCAAATGATAGAAGATTTTTGTTTTTCCCTCGTTTATTCTCCAAGCGGAGCAATTCCATTGCTTGATCAACATGGACAGCCTGCGAAGGATGCAGAGGGCAACTATCTGATAGATGAGAACGCAATCTCAATTTCGGAGCATGTTACTCAAATAATAGAGAATGGTGTTTTGATTAATGGAAATCTCACAAGTACAACCTACTATAATTTGGCGGATGGCAAGGAGATTTACAGTTACATTTTTAACGTGGATGGCTCATTTGTTAAGAAGGTATATGACCGTAATGATTATCACTTGGTATATCAAGAGGTTAAGGAGAATGACACATTCGTGGAGCGCTCCTATAACGCGGACGGAAGCTATAGCGAAATCGTGACGGATTTAATTACTATGGAAATCGTGTCCCAGGGCAACTACACTGCCGACGGTGCACTCATAAACTAAAAAATAGGAGACTGTGCCAAGATATTCGTTTTGGGCAACAGTCTCCTGTTTTTTAGTCTTCTTTTTCTTCTTCAAGATTTACATTATATACGGTACGCTTACGAGCCATTACGTCGCTTTCAAGGTACTCGTCGTATGTTGTCATCTTGTCAATCATGCTTCCGTCTGGAAGGAATTCGATGATACGGTTTGCTGTGGTCTGAACAACCTGGTGGTCACGACATGAGAACAGGATAACGCCTGGGAATTTCATCATACCGTTGTTAAGAGCGGTGATGGATTCCATGTCTAAGTGGTCAGTAGGTTCGTCAAACATCAGAACGTTTGCTGCCTGAATCATCATGCGGGAGAGAAGTACACGTACTTTTTCACCACCGGAAAGGACGCGCATTTTCTTAACGCCGTCTTCACCAGCAAAAAGCATTCTTCCTAAGAAACCACGAACGTAAGTAGCATCTTTGATTTCTGAGTAGGTTGTTAACCAGTCTACGATTAAATCGTTGGTATCAAAGATTTCGGTATTGTCCTTAGGGAAGTAGGCCTGGCTTGTGGTGATTCCCCATTTGTAGGTTCCTGCGTCTGGTTCCATTTCACCGGCAAGGATTTTGAAAAGTGTAGTTTTTGCAAGTTCGCATCCACCAACAAAAGCAATCTTATCTTCACGCCCTACGATAAAGGAAATGTTGTCTAATACCTTAACACCATCGATTGTTTTTGAAATGCCTTCCACGGTAAGAACTTCGTTACCGATGTCACGCTGTGGACGGAAGTCGATGTATGGGTATTTACGGCTGGAAGGTTTGATTTCATCCAACTGGATTTTTTCAAGTGCACGCTTACGGGAAGTAGCCTGTTTTGATTTAGAAGCGTTCGCAGAGAAACGGGAAATGAATTCCTGTAATTCTTTGATTTTTTCTTCTTTCTTCTTGTTGGCTTCCTTCATCTGGCGAACGATTAACTGGCTGGATTCATACCAGAAGTCATAGTTACCAGCGTAAAGCTGAATTTTGCCGTAGTCCATATCTGCGATATGAGTACAAACCTTATTTAAGAAATAACGGTCGTGGGAAACCACGATTACGGTATTTTCAAAGTTGATTAAGAATTCTTCTAACCATGCAATGGCGTCTAAGTCCAAGTGGTTGGTAGGTTCGTCGAGGAGCAGGATGTCTGGGTTACCAAACAATGCCTGTGCAAGAAGTACCTTAACCTTTAATGCGCCTGGAAGGTCTGCCATTAATGTGTAGTGGTATTCTGTATCGATACCAAGACCGTTTAAGAGAGTAGCAGCATCAGATTCTGCATTCCAGCCATCCATTTCGGCAAACTCACCTTCTAATTCGCTGGCACGGATACCATCTTCATCGGTGAAGTCTTCCTTCATGTAGATGGCTTCTTTTTCTTTCATAACATCATAGAGATGTTTGTTACCCATAATTACGGTATCAAGTACAGGGAACTCATCGTATTTAAAGTGGTCCTGCTGTAAGAAAGAAAGACGCTGGCCAGGGGTGATGATGATATCACCGTTGGTTGGTTCTAACTGTCCTGATAAAATTTTAAGGAATGTAGATTTACCAGCACCATTGGCACCGATTAAACCGTAGCAGTTTCCTTCTGTAAATTTGATATTAACATCTTCAAAAAGTGCTTTTTTTCCAAGTCTTAATGTAATATTACTAGCAGCTATCATGCTATATGTCCTCCATAGAAACCGCAAAAGCAGTTCTTCTTATTAAAATGTATTTATAGACACCGCTATCTATTTTACCCGAAATACCAGTTTTTGCAAGTGTTTTTCATTGCATTGGTAAAAATACAAAAGAAATCGTGATTTCGCTTGATTTTTTAGGACAAAACTCCTATATTATAAAGTAAAGACAATGTATACTTGCGGGAATTGTGGGATATATTTTGTCACTTAATATTTGAACATAAATTTTATAGGAGGAATTACCATGAAACGTTCAATGAAAACTATGGATGGTAACCACGCAGCAGCTCATGTGTCTTATGCTTACACAGACGTTGCAGCTATCTATCCAATCACACCTTCATCTGTAATGGCAGAAGCAACAGATGAATGGGCAACAGCCGGAAGAAAGAACATCTTCGGTCAGACCGTTCAGGTAACAGAAATGCAGTCTGAAGCAGGCGCAGCTGGTACAGTACACGGTTCTTTAACAGCAGGTGCTTTAACTACAACATTTACAGCATCTCAGGGTCTCTTACTTATGATTCCTAACCTTTACAAGGTTGCTGGTGAAAGACTTCCAGGTGTATTCAACGTATCTGCTCGTTGTGTAGCTACACACGCATTAAACATTTTCGGTGATCACTCAGACGTATACGCTTGCCGTCAGACAGGTTGTGCTATGCTTTGTGAATCATCTGTACAGGAAGTTATGGACTTAACTCCAGTTGCTCACATCGCAGCAATTGAAGGACGTGTTCCATTCATCAACTTCTTCGATGGTTTCCGTACATCTCATGAAATCCAGAAGATCGAAACATGGGATTACGCTGATCTTAAAGAAATGGTAGATCCAGCAGCTATCGATGCATTCCGTAAGAACGCATTAAATCCTAACCATCCATGTGAAATGGGCTCAGCTCAGAACCCAGACCTTTTCTTCCAGTCAAGAGAAGCTTGTAACGGCGCTTATGACGCTTTACCAGCAAAAGTTCAGGAAGCAATGGATAGAGTTAACGCTAAGATTGGTACAAATTATAAATTATTCAACTACCATGGTGCTGCTGATGCTGAAAAAGTTATCATCGCTATGGGTTCAGTTTGCGAAACAATCGACGAAACAGTTGATTACTTAGTTTCTAAGGGAGAAAAAGTTGGTGTTGTTAAAGTTCGTCTTTACAGACCATTCGTTACAGAAGCTCTTATCGATGCTATCCCAGAAACAGTTAAGTCTATCGCTGTATTAGACAGAACAAAAGAACCAGGTTCTATCGGTGAACCATTATACCTTGACGTTTGTGCAGCTCTTCGTGGAAGCAAGTTTGACGGCGTTAAGATTACAAGAGGTCGTTACGGCTTAGGTTCAAAAGATACAACTCCAGGACAGATTATTTCTGTATTTAGAAACGAAGAAAAACCTGTATTCACAATCGGTATTATCGATGACGTTACAAACCTTTCTCTCGAAGTAAAAGAAAACCCAGTGACAACTCCAGCTGGAACAACCAACTGTAAGTTCTGGGGACTTGGAGCTGACGGTACTGTAGGTGCTAATAAGAACTCTATCAAGATTATCGGTGATAACACAGATATGTATGCTCAGGCTTACTTTGATTATGACTCAAAGAAATCTGGTGGTGTTACTATTTCTCACTTACGTTTTGGACATACTCCAATCCGTTCAACATACCTTATTTCACAGGCTAACTTCGTAGCTTGTCACTGTACAGCTTACATCTACAAATACAACATGGTTCAGGATTTAGTACCAGGTGGTACATTCCTCTTCAATACACCATGGACAGTAGAAGAATTAGATGAAAAACTTCCAGGACAGGTTAAGAGATATATCGCTGAAAACAATATCAACTTCTACATCATTGATGGTGTTAAGATTGGTAAAGAAATTGGACTTGGAAACCGTATCAATACAGTTCTCCAGTCAGCATTCTTCTCATTAACAAAACTTATTCCAGAAGAAGAAGTTATGAAATTAATGAAAGATGCAGCTACACGTTCTTACGCTAAGAAGGGTGATGACATCGTTAAGATGAACCATGACGCTATCGATGCTGGTGCTACAGCTTACGTTAAAGTTGAAGTTCCAGAAAGCTGGAAGAACTGTGAAGACACAGTACTTGGCGAAGAAATCGGTAACCAGGGTACAGCTGATGCTATCGAATTCGTAAAAGACATCCAGTCTAAAGTTAACGCTCAGCAGGGTAACACAATTCCTGTATCTGTTACAAAGAAATACGAAATCGGACAGACACCTTCTGGTACAGCTGCATTTGAAAAACGTGGTATCGCAGTAGATGTACCAGTTTGGGATGCTACAAAATGTATCCAGTGTAACCAGTGTTCATATGTATGTCCACACGCTGCAATCCGTCCAGTAGCTATGACAGAAGCAGAAGCTGCTAATGCTCCAGAAGGAATGCAGATGAAAGACATGACTCAGATGCCAGGTTACAAATTCGCTATCGTTGTATCTGCTTACGACTGTACAGGTTGTGGATCATGTGTAAACGTATGTCCAGACAAAGTACAGGCTATCACAATGCAGAACTTCGAAGCTAATGCTGATGAACAGAAATACTTCGATTATGCAGTTACTCTTCCAGATAAAGAAGATGTTATCGAAAAATTCAAACTCGTTTCAGTTAAAGGTTCTCAGTTCAAACAGCCATTACTTGAGTTCTCAGGCGCATGTGCTGGTTGTGGAGAAACACCTTACGCTAAATTAATTACACAGTTATTCGGTGAAAGAATGTACATTGCTAACGCAACAGGATGTTCTTCAATCTGGGGTAACTCATCACCATCTACACCATATACAGTTAACAAGAAAGGACAGGGTCCTGCTTGGTCTAACTCATTATTCGAAGATGCTGCTGAATTTGGTTATGGTATGTTACTTGCTCAGAGAGCAATCCGTGACAGACTTAAAGCTGAATTAGACGTTCTTGCTGAAACAGCAAATGATGACGTTAAAGCTGCTATCGCTGAATGGAATGATACATTCAACAGCGGTGTAACAAATGGTGCTGCTACAGATAAATTAGTTGCTGCATTAGAAGCATGCGGATGCGACAAAGCTAACGAAATCCTCAAAGAAAAAGATTACTTATCTAAGAAATCTCAGTGGGTATTCGGTGGTGACGGATGGGCATACGACATCGGTTTCGGTGGTGTAGACCATATCCTTGCATCTGGTAAAGATATCAACGTAATGGTATTCGATACAGAAGTTTACTCTAACACAGGTGGACAGTCTTCTAAATCTACACCAGTTGGTGCTATTGCACAGTTCGCAGCTGGCGGTAAAGAAACTAAGAAGAAAGACCTTGCTGGTATCGCAATGAGCTATGGTTATGTATATGTTGCACACATCTCTATGGGTGCTGACATGAACCAGACTGTAAAAGCATTAGCAGAAGCTGAAGCTTATCCAGGACCATCATTAATCATCGCTTATGCTCCATGTATTAACCATGGTATCAAGAAGGGTATGAGCAAAGCTCAGACAGAAGAAAAACTTGCTGTTGAATCTGGCTACTGGCATAACTTCCGTTTCAATCCAGAACTTAAAGCTGCTGGAAAGAACGCATTTATCCTTGATAGCAAAGAGCCAACAGGCGATTATCAGGAATTCCTTAAGGGTGAAAACCGTTATGCATCACTTGCTAAGTTCAACCCAGAAAGAGCTGCTGAATTATTCGCTCAGTCTGAAGCAAACGCTAAGGATCGTTACGAACACTTAAAGAAACTCGTAACATTATATGCTGGCGAAGAGTAAATCGACGGTTTAGTCTTCACAGTGAGGTAAATTGCATAAAGTATATTATCGAGGGAGAAGTCTTATGGCTTCTCCCTTTTTATTTTCTCGTAGTTATATCACCTATAAGAAATCCCTATAACTGAGACTTATTTACTATTTGCGTCTGTCATACTTCTCATATATAATAAGAGTTGTGATGAAAATACTATGAAAACGAATAGGCGAAAGGAGACTACGAATATGTACACAATGGAAGACATCCAGGCAGTGGATATGGAAGTAGCAAAAGCGATTCAGGATGAATTTGACAGACAGAATAGTCACATCGAATTAATCGCTTCAGAGAACTGGGTAAGCCCGGCGGTTATGTCTGCAATGGGCAGCGTAATGACCAACAAATATGCAGAAGGATATCCAGGTAAGAGATATTACGGCGGATGTGGCTGTGTAGACGTAGTTGAAGAATTAGCAAGAGAACGTGCAAAAGAACTTTTTGGTTGTGAATATGTAAACGTTCAGCCACACTCTGGTGCACAGGCAAATATGGCAGTGCAGTTTGCTATGTTGAAACATGGAGATACCATTATGGGTATGAACCTTGACCATGGCGGACATTTAACACACGGAAGTCCAGCGAACTACTCTGGAACCTATTTTAATATTGTGCCTTATGGCGTAAATGATGAAGGTTATATCGATTATGACGAAGTTATGAGAATCGCTATGGAAAATAAGCCACAGATGATTATTGCTGGGGCCTCTGCCTATGCAAGAACCATTGACTTCAAGAAATTCCGCGAAATTGCGGACGCTTGTGGCGCAGTGCTTATGGTAGATATGGCACATATTGCAGGTCTTGTTGCGGCAGGACTTCATCCAAGCCCAATCCCATATGCAGATGTTGTAACAACAACAACGCACAAAACTCTTCGCGGACCAAGAGGCGGAATGATTCTTTCCAGCCAGGAAGTTGCGGATAAATATAACTTTAACAAGGCTATTTTCCCAGGAATCCAGGGTGGACCTCTGATGCATGTGATTGCAGCGAAGGCTGTATGTTTCAAGGAAGCTTTAGACCCATCATTCAAGGTGTACCAGCAGGGAATTATCGATAATGCACAGGCACTGGCAAAAGGCCTTATGGATAGAGATATTCAGCTTGTATCAGGCGGAACAGATAACCATTTGATGCTTGTGGATCTTACCAATTATGATTTGACAGGAAAAGAATTAGAAAAATTATTGGATTCTGTCAATATCACATGTAATAAGAACACCATTCCAAATGATCCAAAATCTCCATTTGTGACAAGTGGTGTACGTCTTGGAACTCCAGCAGTTACTTCACGTGGTATGAATACAGAAGATATGGATAAAATTGCGGAAGCAATTGCCACAATGATTAAAGAAGGGGAAGCGGGAGCAGATAAGGCACGTGCAATCGTAAAAGAATTAACAGAAAAATATCCATTAAAGTAATTATTAAATAAGGAAAAGGACTGTTTAAAAATATAATTTTAGACAGTTCTTTTTTGTTGGAATAGTTGCAAAAGTTTTAGGTAAATGATACAATTATTCATAATGGAGTAAAAATAGGAGGAAACGCTTGTGGCAGGCTTGTTGGAAACAATTGCAAAGCGACTGCTGGGTGGTGGTGAATCGAAGAAAACATACACAAACACGCAGCGGAGCACGACGAAAACTGCATATGTAAAACCTGTGGTACAGCAGCCGAAGCAAGATGCAGTGACTGCATTTGACCGCACATTCAAGCGTGAAAGGACGAACAGAGAAGTGGAAAGAGAAGATTTATTATTAAGCCAGATTGATGAATTTCGTGAGAAAGCACAGCAGTTACAGAGTTTACTTCTTTCAAAGGAATCAAAAGTAGCTGAACTTCAGAATATTGTAGACGAAAGAGAAGGAAAAGCAAAAGAATTAGAGAGCATCTTAAGTGAACGTCAGCGTCAGGCAGATGGAATCACAGAAGAGATGACAAAACAGATTGATTCTTTGATTGGCAAAGTATCTGCTAAAATGGATGAAATCGGGTATTCAATTGTAAATTCTGTAAATGATAATGTAGGAAGAGAATTAACTGAGACTCGTCAGTTAAGTGAGAAGCAGATTGAAGAATTAAACGAATTAAGAGATTTGCTGGCAACACTGACTCCACAGTTAGAGACAGTGAAGACAGAATTGTCTGAGAAGATTCACGTAGAGAACGTAAAATGTTACCGTAACATTTTAGATTTGTTTAAGAGTATGGAAGCTAAGATGGATCAGGTGGATGAAGTTCAGCAGAGAGTATCTTCTGTTCATAAATGTTCCGTTGCAATTATTATTCTTACTATTTTAAATATGTTAGGACTTGCAGCATTAGCTCTTTATGAATTGGGCGTTTTCCAGTTGTTGTTAGGTGAATAAGTTTTAGGGAGGACTGCCGATAACATTCGACAGTCCTTTTTTGACGAATAGACAAAATGGGAGATAAGTATGAATAAAAAGAATATTTGGATAGTGGGACATAAGAACCCGGATACAGATTCTATCTGTGCAGCAATTGCATATGCAGATTTAAAAAATAAAATAGACAGTGAACATAACTATATTCCAAAACGTGCAGGCGAAGTCAATGCGGAAACAGCATATGTGTTAAAAACCTTTGGTGTGGAAGAGCCAGATTATATCGAAAATGTTGGAACACAGTTAAAGGATATTGTTTATACCAAAACAATGGGCGTAAGCGGTCAGATTTCCATGAAAAAAGCCTGGGAACTGATGAAAGAGATGAAGGTTGTAACCCTTCCTGTTGTCAATGACCGCAATAAGTTGGAAGGATTAATTGTAACTGGAGATATTGCAAAATCCTATATGGATGTATATGACAGTTCAGCCCTATCCACAGCCAGAACCCAGTACAAAAACATTATGGAAACCTTGGCTGGAACAGTCATCACAGGAAATGACCATGGTTATTTTATCCGAGGAAAAGTAATCGTTGCAACTGGCTCAGCAGAAGTAACCAGAGCTGTTATGGAACCAGACGATTTAGTAATTGTTGGGGATAATGAGGAAACACAGCTTGCCTGCATCGAAGAAGGATGTAGCTGTTTGATTATTACAAATGGCCAGGCGATAAGTGCGAAGGTTATGACCGTAGCGGTCAAACGTGAAGTAGTAATCATCAGTAGTCCATATGATTCATATACGGTAGCACGTCTGATTAACCAGAGTATTCCAATCAAATACTTTATGACAAAAGAGAATATTGTGTGCTTTGAATTAGATGATTATGTGGATGAAGTTCGTGAGACAACAGCGAAGATTCGCTATCGTGCCTTCCCATTATTAGATGAGAATCAGAACTACGTGGGTATTTTCTCCCGTAGAAATCTGTTGGATACACAGAAAAAACAGGTAATCCTGGTAGACCACAATGAAAAATCCCAAGCAGTTGAGAATATTGACGAAGCAGAAATCCTAGAAATTATAGATCATCACAGATTAGGAGCATTGGAAACAATTGCACCTGTATATTTCCGTAACCAGCCATTAGGTTGTACATCTACGATTATCTATCAGATGTATCAGGAAAAAGGCGTAGAAATCAATCCAACCATAGCCGGACTATTATGTGCTGCGATTATTTCAGATACTTTGATGTTCCGTTCTCCAACCTGTACAGAATTAGACGTACAGGCAGCGAGAGAATTGGCAAAGATTGCAGATATTGAGATTGAGATTTTTGCTCTTAATATGTTTGAAGCAGGAAGTGATTTTGAACACAAGACGGAAGAGGAAATATTAAATCAGGATTTTAAAATCTTTCGTTTAAACGATGTTTCTTGTGGCGTAGCACAGGTAAGCGCCATGAGTCAGTCGGAATTAGAAAAGGTGTATAACAGAATTAAGAGCGTGCTTCCATCTATTTTACTAAAGAAGAAATTAGACATGGTATTTGTTATGCTAACAGATATTATGTCGGAAAGTACCACTTTGGTATATTGTGGAGAATCTGCGGAGGAATTGGTCAAAGATTCCTTTGTATGGCGTGGTGAAATGGAGGACAGTGTTATTGTGGATAGATTGGTTTCTCGCAAGAAACAGTTTATTCCAGCGCTTATGAAAACACTGACAGAGAGGTTGAACTAATGAAATTTACGAAGCTTCATGGATGTGGAAATGGTTACATCTATGTGAATTTATTTGAAGAAAAATTGGACAATCCTGCAGAGATGTCTATTAAAGTAAGTGACCATCACTTTGGGATTGGTTCCGATGGACTCATTACTATTGGACCATCAGAGATCGCAGATTTTGCAATGCGTATTTATAATGCAGACGGTTCAGAGGCAGAAATGTGCGGCAATGGAATTCGATGCGTTGGAAAATACGTTTATGACCATGGTTTAACGGATAAGACAAGCATTGCGGTAGAGTCAGGTGCAGGAATTAAGTATCTCACATTGAATGTGGAAAACGGTAAAGTAGCAACTGTATGCGTGGATATGGGAGAGCCAATCTTGGCTCCTGCTGAGATTCCAGTAGTGGCTGAAGGTGATGTGGTTATTGATGAGCCAATTCAGGTAGGAGACAAAGAATGGAAGATGACTTGTGTATCTATGGGCAACCCACATGCGGTAGTTTTTATTGATACTCCAGTAAAAGACTTTGAATTAGAGAAATATGGCCCTCTATTTGAACATCATGAACGTTTTCCAAAGAGAACTAACACAGAGTTTGTGCGTGTGATTTCTCGTACAGAGGCAGATATGCGTGTTTGGGAACGTGGCTCAGCAGAGACATGGGCATGTGGAACAGGAACCTGTGCCACAGTAGTTGCGTGCATTTTAAAAGGACTTACCGATAGAGAAGTGCTGGTGCACTTAGTAGGTGGTGACTTGGTAATTCGTTGGGATGAAGACACCAATCATGTTTTTATGACAGGACCAGCTACCGAGGTGTTCTCTGGCGAATATAATGAATAAGGGGATTGTAAGATGCAGATTAGACAATTAGTTGAAAAACTAGACTATACATTGCTGGCAGGAGAATTGGACACAGAAATCACAACACTGGTGTATGATTCCAGAAAGGTGGAGCAAGGTTCCATTTTTGTATGTATCTCTGGTACAGTGCGAGATGCTCATGATTTCATTCCAGAGGTTTTGGAAAAGGGTGCAGTGGCACTTGTTGTGGAAAAAGACGTAGAAACCGTTCCTGGAATTACCTATATCAAGGTGGAAAACAGTAGAAAAGCCTTGGCTTATCTGGCTGCAGCATATTTTGGTTATCCAGCAGAAAGTTTGAAAACCATTGGTATTACTGGAACAAAGGGTAAGACAACAACCACCTATCTGGTAAAATCCATTCTGGAAGGTGCTGGAATCAAGACAGGATTAATTGGCACGATAGAATCTATTATTGGCGACGAACACATTCCGTCTGCTAATACAACACCAGAATCCTATGTGGTTCAGGAACGTTTCCGTAAAATGGTGGATGCAGGATTAGAAGCAGTGGTTATGGAAGTATCCTCTCAGGCACTGATGCTTCATCGTGTGGCAGGAATCAATTTTGATATTGGTGTATTTACCAACCTGGAGCCAGACCACATTGGAACCAACGAACACAAGGATTTTGATGACTATATGCACTGTAAGAGCCTTCTGTTCCAGCAGTGTAAGCTTGGTATTTTCAATGGCGACAGCGAACATATCGATGGTATTTTAAAAGGTCATACCTGTGAAGTAGAGACTTTTGGATATGGAGCGCAGAATGACATTCGTGCAGAAGGCGTGGAACTGTTAAAAGACGGTGGCTCTCTTGGTGTGAAATATCATGCAAAGGGATTGGTAGATTTTGCAGTGGAAGTAAATGTACCAGGTGCATTTAGCGTATATAATTCCTTGACTGCCATCGCAATCTGTCATCATTTTGGCGTGGCAATAGAAGCTATTCAGAAGGCACTCAAGAATGTCAGTGTAAAAGGACGTATTGAGATTGTACCTGTAACCAAACGCTATACACTTATGATTGATTACGCTCACAATGCCATGTCTTTGGAAAGTTTGCTCACCACCATTAAAGAATATAATCCAGCACGTCTGGTGTGTTTGTTTGGTTGTGGAGGAAACCGTTCTCAGTCCAGACGTTTTGAAATGGGTGAAGTGTCATCCCGTCTGGCAGACCTGACGGTTATTACTTCTGACAATCCTCGTGATGAAGAACCAATGGATATCATCAATGACATTTTGATTGGTGTGAAAAAGGCAGATGGTGCTTATGTGATGGTGCCAGATAGAAAAGACGCAATTCGTTATTGTATGGAAAATGCACAGGATGGCGATATCGTGGTACTAGCAGGAAAAGGCCATGAGGACTATCAGGAAATCAAAGGTGTGAAATACCATATGGACGAAAGAGAATTGATAGAAGAGATTATCAAAGAGAATCCAAATCTTAAATTATAAAAGAGGTATCGTCTATGCCATTGTTCAAAGGAGCAGGAGTAGCTCTTATTACTCCGTTTCGACAGGACAAAAGTGTGAACTACGACGAGATGGCAACCTTGATTGAATATCAGATTGCTGGAGGCACAGACGCGATTATTGTATGCGGTACCACAGGGGAACCTGCAACCATGACAGAAGAGGAACGACTGTCTGTCATTGCATTTACCGTCAAACAGGTGGCAGGCCGTGTACCAGTCATTGCAGGAAGTGGGGGCAATTGCACTAAAACTGCAGTGGAATTTTCTATAAAAGCACAGGAACTAGGTGTGCAAGGACTTTTGGTGGTAACACCATATTATAACAAAGCAACGCAAAAAGGCTTGTATGAACATTACAAGGCTATTGCAGAAGCAGTGAATGTTCCTATCATTATGTACAATGTACAGTCCAGAACAGGAGTCAATTTGCTGCCAGATACAGCAGTGGCTCTTGGAAAAGAATTTGTCAACATTGTGGCAGTAAAAGAAGCCAGTGGCAACATCACCCAAGTGGCAGATCTGATTCACAAAGGCAAAGGATATCTGGATGTGTATTCGGGAAATGACGACCAGATTGTGCCGATTGTAGCCTTGGGTGGCATCGGTGTCATCTCGGTATTGTCCAACATTGCTCCGCGAGATACCCACGACATGGTTATGGAATATCTGGAGGGCAATCCAAAACGCGCAGTGGAATTACAGTTAAAATATATGGATTTTATCCATGCATTATTCTGCGAAGTGAATCCGATTCCGGTGAAAAAAGCGATGGAGCTTATGGGCTTTCAGACGAAGAACTTACGCCTTCCGTTAACAGAGATGGAAGAAGCACATGTGGCGCAATTGAAGCGGGAAATGGAGAAGATCCGGATACAGTAAGATTCTGATACAGTAAGATTTTTAGGTGCAGAGAAGATATTTTAGAATATTACGAAAATAGGAATTGCTGTGTGAAATTACAAAAAGAAGAAATCAAATGAGGATTTAATATATGGGAAAACAAACCTGGAAAGCAGGCAATATGTTAAACCCGGTACCGGCAGTTATGGTATCGGTAGCAGATAAAAACGGAAAAGCAAATATTATCACCATTGCGTGGGCAGGTACCATCTGTACCAACCCACCGATGGCATCCATATCCGTAAGACCGGAAAGATACTCTTATCATATGATTGAAGAGACCGGAGAGTTTGTCATTAACCTGACCACAGAGGAACTGGTAAAAGCCTGTGACTATTGCGGTGTGGTAAGCGGCAGAGATAAAGATAAATTCAAGGAGATGAACCTTACACCTTTTTCAGTAGAAGGTGTAAGTGTTCCTGCGATTGCAGAAAGCCCTGTGAATATCGCCTGCCGTGTGGTGGAGAAGAAGGAACTTGGCTCGCATCATATGTTCATCGCAGAAGTTGTTAGTGTTACTGTGGACGAAACGCATATGAACGAGACAGGAAAGTTTTTGATTAATGAGCTTGGGCTGGTGATGTATTCCCATGGAGAGTATTTCGCGATGGGGGAGAAACTAGGGAAGTTTGGATATAGTATTCAGAAGAAATAGGGGATTTTTTGTAACCAGTTAATCATTTTAACGTGTTTATGAGTATGAAAGAAAAAGAAGAGGAGAAGGGAGGTTGGATTTGAAATAGGATGAGAGTTTGATGAAACAAAGGCTAATCTTGAAATATGCAAATGGAATGGGGGATTATATATGAAAAAAATGTTATGTGTTTTTATATCCATGATTATGCTGCTTTCTATGGTTGAAGTTATTAATGCAAGCGAAGAACTGAATAGATTAAATGTTAAAAATACAGAGTTTTTGATAAATCAGTATTCGCCTAATAAAGAGATTGAATACTCAATTAAAGAGAATATAACGCTGAGAAGTCTGATTGATGAAGAGGAATGTTATACATTATATCGATTAGAACCAGCTGGATATGCGATTTTCTATAATGAGACGAATGCATTTATGGAGGCAGTTTATGAGGATGTTGAATGGCTTCATATACTAGAGGTTAATGAGAGGTTTTATTATTCCGGTCCGGGAAATTATTTTTATGAGAGTGATGGTAAATATCACAGTGTAATATCAGGAGAATGTTTATCGATTGAAGATATAGAAGTTTTATCTCGTTCAGAACATATGGTGCGTGAGAAAAGCCGAAGTGTAATTCAGCAAGATGCTTCTAGAGTTTCTCCAATAGAATTACGAAGTGTGGTCGTCCAAGAGGATTATTTTGAGTCCTTGACTGAATATGCGGAGAATGTAGATGGAACATGTACGGTTATTGCAGCGTGCATATTACTAGGATATTACGATGTGTTTGTAAATGATGATTTTGTGCTAGATAACCATCGTGATGGATCAGGAACAAATGAAGAGTTTCACGACTACTTGTGTTCGAGAATTTATGGAAGCAACACATGGGGTGGTATTTTTATTCGTGATATTTTAGAGGGCGTTCATGTTTATTTGGAAAGAAATGGTCTTGGTAATATGCTTTATTCCGTGTATTCAAGTCCTAGTAATGCGAATGCAAAGATTAAAGAATATCTTAATGCGGGAAAACCTGTTATGGCTTCTATGGCAACTGTATATTCTGCACCATATAACCATACTGTGGTAATATATGGTATGATATATGAGTACAATAATACATCGCGACCAGTTACTTACTATGTTCAAACAGGATGGCATAATACTCGTTTGATGTCGGTTTCTGAAAGTTGGATATATGAATGTGGATATATAAGATAACTAAAGGGGGAAGGAGATATGCTGAAAAAAGTTTTATCGCTACTATTCTTTGTTGGAATTCTAGTCCTAATGGCATGTGGCGTCAACAATGAAGAAGTGGAAAGTGGTACAGAAGAACAGTCTTATGAAAAATTGACAGATTCTATTGATACAACAGTAGTTGGTGAAAGAACAGAGATAGTTGAAGGATCAGAGACAGCTGAAGAATCAGAGGCAGTTGAAGAGCAACCACAGCCAGCGCCTCCGGGGACGTTGCCACTTGTATCTGAAATTCCTCAACCGGACCAACATAGAGTGGGAACAGTTGAAAGGTTTTCTTTGTTAAATAGTGGTGAAACCTATTTCTTTTATATGTATGAGTCGAAGACAAGAGAAGAGAGGCTTATTCTTTTTGAGGGCGAACCTACTATGTATAAAGGAATGGGGTTAGTGGTTTTGAAAACTTCTTTTGGTGGTTGGAACGGGCTAAGAGAAAGTTTGTTTGATAAATTTCAGGCAACTATTCTTGCCAATGTTAATCTTTCAATAGAAGAATCGCAGTATGTGTATAATACTTCTTATCGGGTTGGAGATTGTAAAGAAGAGGAAATATTGAGTGCAGAGCAATATTTTGAAGAGACGGAGCATGTTTTATTTGTGATTGGACGAGTTAATCCGGATAAGTCGGTATTGTTCCTTGCAAATACAGATAAAACTGAGAGCACTGCTTTGAAAAAAAAGAGCAATGTATATCGAAGGATAATAGAGCGATTTGAACTCACAGAGTTTTGTTTGAGTTTCTAGAAGTGAAAGAAATTAGGATGTGACATGAAAGTCAATCAAAAGCAGTAGCTTTTGGTTGACTTTTTTTATAAGAAAGCATAGAGAAAATTTTGAGGATACGTAATTGATGAGAAGCAATCCTTCACACCATTAAAAACATTACCGATTGATGATTTTGCATCAAAAGTGTATGAAGTTCTTAAATTTAAAGCCGAGAAGCAGAAATCTACAAGTATTTCAATGCAGGAAATGTTTGACCAGTCAGATAGTATTGGTAAGAAACCATTTGAGTTTGCGAAACTTATTGAGGTTCCAATCGGTAAAAATGGTGGAAACGTACAGAGTGTTAAGTTTTCGACGACAGGCGACAGTGCTGCGCATGCATTGGTTATCGGTGGAACTGGTTCTGGTAAATCGAACCTGTTACATGCTTTAATTTTAGGAGCTTGTTACAGATATAGTCCAAAAGAATTGCAGATTTATTTGATCGACTTCAAGGGTGGTGTTGAGTTTAAATATTATGAAACGAATAGACTGCCTCACATCCGCTTAACAGGATTAACAAGTGAGCCAGAAGATGGTGTGGCAATCTTGACTAACATTAGAGCCGTTTTAAGGGAACAGAGGATTATGCAGGTGGCATTATGTCACATATTAATTCTGAAGCATCTGGTTTTGGAGGAAGCGTTGTAGTTTCTATTATAGATTGTGTAAATAATGGAGATGTTACTGGCCGATATATTGTGGGTGGTATTGTTGGCAGAACAGAAGGTGATACCTCGGGTTCTGTAATAGATGGATGTGTCAATCATTCAATCATTAATGCGGAAGCATATGTTGGTTGTATTGCCGGACATACTTCGACCTATGTAATTAAAAACAGTGATAATGAAAATTCACAGTTAAATGCATCAGGATACTATTTGGAAAATGGAAGCAAATATGCTTATGTAGGTGGTTTGGTCGGAAGAGGACCCTGTGTTGAGAACTGCACTAATTATGTTGATATTAATTACACTGGTGGTGGCGATTTTACTGGTGGAGTAATGGAATATTTTGAACTTGGAGCAGCGATTACGGGTTCTGGAATAACTTCATCAGAAGCGAGTGCGTCGTTTAAGAAACTAAAGAATTTAGGAAATATATCTGGAAATTCTTACGTAGGTGGTATCGCAGGTGGGGTTATGTATTTCTGGGATAATGGTTGTAAGCCATGCACAGTTACATTTGAAAAATTTGAAAATGCTAGTGCGATTGTTGGAAAAGGAAACTATGTGGGCGGTATTGTTGGTTATGCATGTGGTGATGTAGGTGGCATAAGTGGTTCATTAGATTGGAGCATTTATGATTGTATTAACAGCGCAGATATTAGTGGTAAAGCTAATGTAGCTGGATTGTTTGGTGGATTTAAGAATGGAGAAGCAAAGGGTAGTGCTTATAAGGATAATATTGTTTCTATAGTTGACTGTGTTTCTACTGGAAAGGTAAAAGCAAATTACAAATACGGAGACATTATTGGATTAAATGAGATTGTAAAATAAAAAATTGGGAAGTTCATTTTCAAGTGAACTTCCCAATTTTTCATGCTGTTTCTTCCAGTTATTACAGATGGCTTCTGCTTGCTCTTTAGTCTTAACTGACAAGGTCTAGTCAATTAGAGACTTATTATCAGAGCGAACCTGGCAACGAACCGCATAGTTCTGTGCAGTAGTATTATAGTAGTCTGCGATAACAGAAGCTTCCTGGCGAAGTTCCATCTTGTGTTGAATGCCCCACCCCAAATAGTGTATCGTTCAACAACATCTGGAGCAACAAAACTCCACCATAAACATAGAGCGAAAATACGCTTTGTATTTATGGTGGAGTTTTATTTTCACTTGCAGATTGCCATGGTTTCAACTATAATGTCCTTACAAACAGACGATAACATAGAATCTCGTCTACATAATTTTTAATCTTATCAAGTCTATTAGAATCAACTTCAAATCGAAGGATATTCCAATTGATTATTATAACTGAATATCGAAATAACTATATATTTTAAAGTAAACCGTCGTCTGTTTACTTATTTTTCGTATATTTCATGTGGATGAAATTCTATTAGGTTTATAGGAAGGAGCCTATGGGAAAAGATTGGAGGAATACTATGGCAGAGATTTATGGATACGAAGTAAAACGCTTAAATGAACAAGTGAAACGTAATATTGCAAGATTTCCAGAAGATTTTATGTTTCAGTTAACAAAGGATGAAATTCTAGAAAGTTTTTTAAAGTCGCAAATTGCGACTTTGAAGCATATACGGCTGAAATGCAAAAAAGGATGCCACCTCGGGCATCCTTTTACTATTTCAACAATTGATCAAGTAATTGCATATAAACTTCTTCGTGCTGTTTCTTCCAGTTATTACATATGGCTTCCGCCTGCTCCTTAGTCTTAACGGATAAGGTCAAGTCAATGAGAGACTTGTTATCTGAGCGGACCTGACAGCGAACTGCGTAGTTCTGGGCGGTGGTTTTGTAATAATCTGCGATAACGGAAGTTTCCTGGCGAAGTTCCATTTTGTTTTCCTCAAAGAACTGAATGACGTCCTGAGTGATAGCGTCGGTGATTTTGTCTTTGAAGAATTCCAGGGTTTCTTTTCCAGCAGCTGTTAATGTGTACTGGGTATTGGAATGGGTAGATTCGGCTAAGATTAAGTCAGAATCCACCAGGTTACCGATTACTTCCTGTACACGGAAATAGTCTGTGTAATCGTGTTCTAGGAAAAAGTTGGATAACTGGGTGTTAGATAGTGGGAATCCTGCCTTGTCTAACATATATAAAATTGTAAGTTTGTATATTGTAAATGGTTCTGCCATATAGGACCTCTTTCTATATTTCTACTATGCATCTCTGCTTTTAATATCATAGATGTTTTTCCGATTTTTTTCAATCCAGAAATATGTTTTTATAAAAATATCATAATGTTTTTTCTGTATAATATTTTCCCTGCCAGGCATCTCTTTCTACAAAACGTTTCTGAATCGTATTCAGCACGCGTTTCTTATCCGTGCTCCATAGTGGGGCGATAAGAAGTGCTCGTGGGCCATCCCCGGTGAGACGATGTATTACCATGTTCGGTGGTAATTGTTCTACACAGTCGATGACAAAGTCGCAGTATTCCTCAAGCGAAAAGACATCAAATGGCTCTGCTTCGTACATTTTAGCAAGGGCAGTATTTTTTAATACATGTAATAGCTGCAACTTAATTCCATCCACAGGAAGACTTGCGACATGTTGTATGGTTTCTAACATCATATCACGGGTTTCCCCAGGAAGTCCAAGAATGACGTGAGTAATCACTGAAATGCCACGACGATGCAATTTCATAACAGCTGCGTCAAACTGTTCTACAGTAGTATGTGTATTCATTGCTTCCAAGGTGCCATTGTGAATGGTCTGAAGCCCCAATTCCACCCATACAGGCTTCTTTTGGGATAATTCTTCTAGAAGATTCAAAACATCTTCTGGGAGGCAGTCACTGCGTGTGCCAATAGACAATGCAACTATTTCATCAGCGGAAATAGCATCCGTAAAAACTTGTCTCAAATGCTCAATAGGGCCATAGGTGTTGGTATATGCCTGAAAATATGCAATGAATTTATTGCAGTCAGTTTTCTGTTGAATGCGTTTCTTAGCTTCCTCTATCTGTGTTGTAACAGAGACATTGTAGGAAGTAGCAAAATCCCCAGAACCTCCTTCGCTGCAAAAAGCACATCCGCCGTAACTCAAGGAGCCATCACGATTCGGACAGGTACAGCCTGCATTAAGAGATAGGCGGTACACCTTGTCGCCAAATTCCTGTTTACAATATTCATTTAAAGAATAATATCTTTTCTCTCCATAATGTGTAGGAATCTGCATACGAATTCTCCTAGCATATTATTTATAGTGGATAGTACATAATAGGTTTTTAGATATGTGCCTTCACTGCCTGGCTTACCACATCCGCAACTCGTGGGTCGAAAGCCTCTGGCATAATAAAGTCATCACATAATTCTTCGTCGGAAACTAGTGCAGCTAGAGCCTCTGCGGCAGCCAGTTTCATTTCTTCTGTAATCTGTTTTGCCCGGCCTTCCAGAGCACCTTTGAAAATGCCTGGGAAAGCGATTACGTTGTTCACCTGATTTGGGAAGTCGCTTCGACCAGTTCCAACGATACGTGCGCCTGCGGCTTTTGCCACATCTGGCATAATCTCAGGAACAGGATTTGCCATAGCAAACAGGATTGCGTCTTTATTCATAGAAGCAACCATATCTGCGGTTACGATGTTTGGAGCAGAAACGCCTACGAAGATATCTGCATTTTTCAGTGCGTCTGCAAGTGTGCCGTTTTCACCAGAGAGGTTGGTAACAGCAGTCATTTTTTCCTGCATCCAGTTCAGGTTAGGATAGTCTTTGCTGATAATGCCTTCGCGATCACACATAATGATATTGGTAAATCCGTAGCGAAGCAGGAGTTTTGTAATGGCAATTCCAGCGGAGCCAGCGCCATTCACTACCACGCGACAGTTTTCTTTGCATTTTCCTGTGAGGCGAAGTCCGTTAATAATGCCTGCAAGGACTACGATGGCAGTACCATGCTGGTCATCGTGGAACACAGGAATGTCCAACATTGCTTTCAAGCGTTCTTCGATTTCAAAACAGCGAGGTGCTGAGATGTCTTCTAAGTTAATGCCACCAAACCCAGGGGCGATATTTTTGACAGCAGTGATGATTTCCTCTGTGTCCTGTGTATCTAAACAGATTGGAACTGCATTTACATTGCCGAATTCCTTGAATAGAACGCATTTGCCTTCCATAACAGGCATAGCGGCGTGTGGCCCAATATTTCCAAGACCAAGCACGGCACTTCCGTCGGAAACGACAGCCACGGTATTTGCCTTCCAGGTATAGGTGTAGGCAGCGTCTTTATCCTGTGCAATCACCTTGCATGGCTCAGCAACACCAGGAGTATAGGCAATTGCCAAGTCCTCACGGGAGTTCACTTTTGATTTTGCGGTGGTTTCTAACTTGCCATTCCATGCTTCGTGGCACTGTAACGCTTTTTCCATTTGATTCATAATAGTTCTCCTAACAATCATTCCTAAATCTTACATATACACGAATATAGCACTCCTAAAAATACAAATCAAGAAAAAGGTCTTCCTATTTTAAAAGATGTGGTGTATAATGGGCTAATCAAAGATCGTTAGTCGTATCAGACAATATTCCCAGGAAAATGGAGTTGAATAGGAGATAGTATGAGAGAAAAATATGAAAGTCTTTCCGCAGCTGTTTTAAAAGACCTTGCAAAAGCAAGAGGTATCAAAGGGCTTACAGGCATGAAAAAAGAAGATGTGGTTGAAGCTATGCTTGCCCAGGATGAAAAAGACAAAGCTGCCAATGCAAGTAGTTCATATACCAATGAGAGAGAAAATAATCAGCCTTCAGTAGTTCGTGAAGAGAATACCAGCTTAGACAGCGGACAGATGGCAGATGGCATCCTTGAAGTTATGGGAGATGGATTTGGATTTATCCGTTGCGAGAACTTCCTTCCAGGTGAGAATGACATCTACGTTGCACCAGCAGTGATTCGTAAATTCGGACTGAAAACAGGAGATATTATCCGTGGTGGTATCCGCGTAAAGAATCAGGGCGAAAAATTTGCAGCCCTTTTATATGTAAGCAGTGTCAATGGATATAAACCAGAAGAAGTTCCTAAGAGACCAAACTTTGAAGATTTGACACCTATTTTCCCAAATGAGAGACTTCATTTGGAGAGACCAGGTGCAAGTGTTGCCATGAGAGTTGTGGATTTGGTTGCCCCAGTTGGTAAGGGACAGCGTGGTATGATTGTTTCACAGCCTAAAGCTGGTAAGACAACTCTGTTAAAAGAGATTGCGAATTCTATTACACAGAACAATCCAGAAATGCATTTAATTATTTTATTAATTGACGAACGTCCAGAAGAAGTTACAGATATTATGGAATCTGTACAGGGCTCTGATGTAGAGGTAATTCATTCTACTTTCGATGAACTTCCAGATCACCACAGACGTGTATCGGAAATGGTAATCGAACGTGCAAAACGTCTTGTAGAGCACAAGAGAGATGTAATCATTCTCCTTGACAGTATTACCCGCCTTGCCAGAGCATACAACTTAACTGTTGCGCCAAGTGGACGTACTCTGTCAGGTGGTCTTGACCCAGCGGCTCTTCATATGCCAAAGCGTTTCTTTGGTGCTGCCAGAAATATGAGAGAGGGCGGAAGTCTTACAATTCTTGCAACAGCTCTTGTTGATACAGGAAGCAAGATGGATGACGTAGTATTCGAAGAATTCAAGGGAACAGGTAACATGGAACTGGTACTGGATCGCAAACTTTCTGAGAAACGTATTTTCCCAGCGGTTGACATTGTGAAGTCGGGAACTCGTCGTGATGACCTGCTCTTAGATGAGGAAGAGATGGCAGCTATTGAGATTATGCGTAAAGCCTTTAATGGCATGAAAGCAGAGGAGTCAGTGGAAACTATCTTGAATATGTTTGCACATACCAAGAACAATAAGGAATTTATCGACCAGATTAGAAAAACGCGTATGTTCTAAACTATTTTGAATAGTTATAAAAAAGGTGTTGCATTTCTAGAATAGATATGTTATTATAACTAAGCTGTTTATCGGGATGTAAACGGACGTAACGTGTCGTCTCTTGTAGTAAGCATCATATACGGATCGGGTATACGGGTGTAAAGAGATGTTTCAACTATAAAAACGATAAGATCATAAAGAGGTGAAAATCATGAGAGAAGGAATCCATCCAGATTACTATCAGGCAACTGTTACATGTAACTGTGGTAACACATTCGTTACAGGTTCAACAAAATCAGAAATCCACGTAGAAATTTGCTCAAAATGCCATCCATTCTACACAGGACAGCAGAAAGCTAGCCAGGCTCGTGGACGTATTGAACAGTTCAATAAGAAATACGGCGTTAAATAATTATAAGCTACTGAGAAGGTTGAGGTTATTAAATCTCAACCTTTTTTATCGTTAGAGGTGCAACAATATGAAGTATTCAGGTGTTGGCGGACAGGCTGTTATGGAAGGCGTAATGATGCGCAATGGCGACAAATATGCTGTGGCAGTTCGTAAGCCAGATAAAGAAATCGATGTACAGGTCTTTGACTATGCAGGACCAATTAAGAATAAAACTTTTAAAAATATTCCAATTATTCGCGGAGTTTTGAACTTTGTAGACTCCTTGTATCTTGGAATGACAACTCTGTTTCATTCTGCTTCTTTTTTTGAAGATGAAGAAGAACTTAAGAAAATGGAAGGCATGACAGAGGAAGAGAAAAAGGAATATAAGGAAAAAGAAAAACAAAAAGAAAGTGCTGCCATGGGAGGCACTGTTGTGCTGTCTATTGTTATGGCAGTTGGTATTTTCTTTGTTGTGCCATACCTTATTTCCCAGTTTGTTCAGAATGTGTTGCAGGTGGAGTCACATCTTGTGATTGCTTTAATCGAAGGTGTGGTTAGACTGTGTATTTTTATTACATATGTGGGAGCGATTTCTTTGATGGAAGACATCAAGCGTACCTATATGTACCACGGCGCAGAGCACAAATGCATCAACTGTATTGAACATGGTCTGGAACTGAATGTAGAAAATGTAAGAAAAAGTTCCAAACAGCACAAACGCTGCGGTACCAGTTTCTTACTGATTGTAATGCTGATTAGTATTATTTTCTTTATGTTTATTGAAGTAGAATCAGGATTATTAAAACTTGTAATTCGATTATTACTGATTCCTGTAATTGCAGGAGTATCTTATGAATTTATCCGTTTGGCAGGTCGCTTTGATAACTGGTTTGTAAACCTTCTTAGTGTGCCAGGACTTTGGATGCAGAAGCTTACCACCAAAGAGCCGGACGATGATATGATAGAAGTGGCAATTGCTTCTGTAGAAGCAGTGTTTGACTGGAAAACATGGCAAAAGGAAAACTTATAAATGACATTTCGTGAAGCACTAGAAAAAGGCGAAAAAGTATTAAACCTTGCAGAGATTGTTGACGCAAAAAATGATGCGTGGCTGCTCCTTGCAATGGTTTGTAAAATAAATCGCACCTATTATTATGTCCATATGGACGAAGAACTTACAATTGAACAGGCCAGCGAATATGAGAGCGTACTGAAAAAACGTACAGAACATGTGCCATTGCAGTATATTACTGGAGAACAGGATTTTATGGGATTGCCATTTAAGGTAAGTCCAGCAGTGCTGATTCCAAGACAGGATACAGAAACTCTGGTGGAAGAGGCGCTCAAAGTCATTAAACCAGGAATGAAGGTCATGGATATGTGTACCGGTTCGGGTTGCATTCTTATTAGTATTTTGAAGAATGTAACGGGTCTGGAAGGTCATGGTTTTGACATTTCCAAGCAGGCACTGATTGTGGCCAAGGAAAATGCCAAGTTAAATGGTGTTTCAGCATCTTTTGAACGAAGCGATCTATTTGAAATGGTAACGGATACTTATGATGTGATTGTTTCAAATCCACCATATATTCCAACAGCCGTTATTGACGGTTTGATGCCAGAGGTAGCACAATTCGAGCCATTCCAGGCATTAGACGGTAAAGAAGATGGCCTTTTCTTCTATCGAAAGATAGTGAAGGATTGCCGTAAGTATTTGAAAGAGAATGGAAAGATTCTATTTGAGATTGGTCACGACCAGGGACAGGCAGTATCTGACATGCTGACTTACGCAGGATTTTCTGATGTGAAAGTAGTGAAGGATTTGGCTGGAAATGACAGGGTTGTGGTTGGCGGATTGTAACGATTGCAATTTGTGGAAATTTTTAGTAGAATAACTGTGGTATAAATGTAGATTTATATATAAGGAGACAATTATGTTTGATAAATTAGAAGATTTACTTCATCACTATGAAGAACTTATGAATACATTAAGCGAACCGGATGTAGCAAATGATTCTAACCGTTTTCGCAAATTAATGAAGGAGCAGAGCGACCTTCTTCCAATCGTAGAAGCATACAAAGAATATAAACAGATGAAGCAGAATATCGAAGATTCCCTGGAAATGCTTGAAATGGAATCTGATGAAGAAATGCGTGAGCTTGCAAAAGAAGAATTAAACGATTCCAAGAAACGTCTTGAAGAACTCGAGACAGAACTGAAAATTCTTCTTCTTCCAAAGGACCCTAACGACGACAAGAACGTTATCGTGGAAATCCGTGCAGGTGCAGGTGGTGATGAATCAGCTCTTTTTGCAGCAGAAATCTATCGTATGTATATGCACTACGCAGAAAGCCAGCGTTGGAAAGTAGAAACCCTCGAAGTGGACGACATCGGTATCGGTGGTATGAAGAGCGTAAACTTCATGATTTCTGGTCAGGGCGCATACTCTAAGATGAAATACGAATCTGGTGTACACCGCGTACAGCGTGTGCCAGAAACAGAATCCGCAGGCCGTATCCATACTTCTACCATTACTGTAGCAGTTATGCCAGAAGCAGAAGAAGTAGACGTACAGATTGATGAAAAAGACATCCGTATCGACGTAATGCGTGCGTCTGGTAACGGTGGACAGTGCGTTAACACTACGGACTCCGCAGTTCGTTTAACCCACTACCCAACAGGTATCGTAATCTATAGCCAGACAGAAAAGTCACAGCTTCAGAACAAAGAAAAAGCATTTGCACTTCTCCGTGCAAAACTGTACGACTTAGAACTCCAGAAACAGCAGGATGCAGAATCAGCAGCCCGCCGTAGCCAGATTGGTACTGGTGACCGTTCTGAAAAGATTCGTACCTACAACTTCCCACAGGGCCGTTGTACAGACCACAGAATTAACTTAACTCTGTATAAGCTGGATAAGATTATGAACGGAGATATCCAGGATATCATCGATGCTTGTATTGCAGCGGATCAGGCGAAGAAGCTTGCAAATATGCAAGAGGAGTAATCCAATGAATGATATGCTAGTTTCATAGACTAAGCATGAAAATATAAAAACAAGAAGAACATCGCGTTCCAAGCTTGCTTGGATAAGCGGTGTTCTTTTTGTTTTGTAGGAGCAACGCTCCGTCATCTGCGAAGCAGATATTTTCATGCGTATATTACTCATCAATGTTTATGTTGCCGGCAGTTTCGTAGCGTGAGTTGCTACAATACAAGCATCGATATTTACTCGGCATTCAGCGAACACCGAGAAGAAGTGGAGCGAAGCGGAATGGATTCGAGGTGTTCACTGAAATGATGTTGTGTAAATTTGTGGGGTACTTTATAATGAGTTATATAAACTTGAATTTGTTGAGATAAATTATTGAATGCCCCCATTATTTTAAGAAATAACAGATTAGGTTGGATTCAAAAAAGGAAACATACCCGACTACACTGATAATAAAATGTAACAGTTGGGCATCAAAAAAATTATTATTCCAACTGGAAATAAAAAAGTGAGAAATAGTAGGTAAAATAAGAGGATATATATGGGTAGATGGACTTGCGGAAGAAAAAAATATCCGACTGCTAGTACATAAATTGCATTTAGTTGGGGAGTAGTTAAAATGACCACCCGACTAAATGTCAAAAAGTATGCTGTAGTTGGGCTATATGAAAAAAGTGGACCCGACTAGATGGAGAAAAGGGATGAACGGTCGGTTAGAGGCCCAATATACTCCGTGCCACAGGTTCGCAAGACAAGCTTGCTCACGCACAAATTCCAATTTCGTACTATATAGGTGTAGATGTTATTAAACATCTGCACTTATTTTTATATAATGAGGGGAGCAACTGGCCTGACGGAATTCCAATAGGGTTATCACACCCGTTCGACAAACAGT
>SVFC01000014.1 GCA_015057035.1 Lachnospiraceae bacterium
GCTGCCGATTGACAGCCTGGATATGTTGTGCCAAAATCAAGGCACGGATAGTTACGTGTTAAATTTATAAACTCATCTGATATTTTTCATCAATCCAGAGGGTTTACACAAAATAATTTACACTCTCACAATCCCCTTATTTTATACATTTCTTGTTCTTTTCCAATAATTTTTCATTTTACAACTTTCATCATAGGTCACTTCCATACTAAGGAAAGCTGGTGGTTCAAAGGCTTTCGCCTCTTCTTCTGTGGCAAACTCGATTTCGCCATAATAGAATTCATCTTTTGTTCCTGCATCCACATGACACACTTCCAAAATCCAATTTCCAAACTGATATTTATGATACAACTTCTCAATCATTTTTCCTGGAAGCATTTTCTTAGCTTCCTCGTAAAAATCCAAAGTTACATCTGTAATCACTTCTGTTCTGGATAAAGTCCCTCCGCCTTTTAAGGTCAGGCGATAATTTTCTTCTCCTGTGGAAATATCTCTTGCACCATGTAATCTCACCTCAGGCTCTACGCTAAGGTACCCTTGCTCAATTTCTACTTCCCGAAGCAACTCTAAACCTAAACTTTCAAATTCCTCAGCGGACAGAACCTCTTCTGGAAATCCCTGCATAACAAACTTGCGCTCGATCTCAAGCATCCTAAAATTCCTTTCCCCTGCCACCTTTATGGCAATCTGTTATTCTTCTCCGATTCCCAGCTCCGCACTTAAGAAAATATCCAGCACGGTCTGCTGCTGCTCTTCTCTGGTAATCGTAGCAGTACCGTCACCATCCTGTTCCCCATAATGTGCGTAGTAAGCATGATTGCCACCATCAATAATAGTTTCCACCATATCCTCTGGAAGGTTGTTGTAATACTTCTCATAGTTTTCCATATTGAGAACTTTATCTTCACTACCGTAGAAGCTATATACATCCATATCCAGCCCCGAGAGATCTTCCATACTATATGCTGCTAACAGCACCAGATTGTCGATTTCTTCATCATGTGTGGCGCTAAAAGATGCCGCCATAGCTCCACCAAGGGAATGCCCCATCATAGTCCACTCCGTAATATTTGTAGCGCTTTCAATAATACCTTCTGCAGCATTGGAGCCTAAAATCGCCAGCTTTGCAGGCATTTTTACAATATAGACATCGTAGCCCATCTCCGCTAATTCCAGCATCAATGGCGCATAGGCCACTTCATCCACTTTGCCACCTGGGTAGAAAATAATTCCCTGACCTTCTGCCGGTCCTCTATAAGAACTGGTGACCTTCTGCGTCAAAAGATAATAATTGTCTTTTTCTCTTACTTCAATTAACTCATTGCCCAGAATCGCTTTTTGTGCCTTTTCTGTTGCTTTATAATAATCATTGATATAAATCAGTACTCCAAAAATGCTTGCTGCCACAATCGCAACAATTACCATAATGATTATGACGCGCTTTTCACTTTTTGTAAGCGGTTTCTTTTCCTTACTCATAATCTAGATTACCACTCTTTCTTCCTATTCCTTCACAATCACAACTCTATCTCGAATCCATTGCCTGCACTACCAGCTCAGCACTTCCGCACCATCTTCCGTTACCAGCACCATAATCTCCCACTGTGCAGATGGTTTGCCA
The DNA here is from genome assembly GCA_015057035.1 of Lachnospiraceae bacterium. GTDB lineage: Bacteria > Bacillota > Clostridia > Lachnospirales > Lachnospiraceae > Roseburia. The sequence continues at coordinate 1,622 of SVFC01000014.1, forward strand.
TCAGCGGTATACACTTCCCAATCATTTTCTTCATCAATGAAGATTTCTACACCGCCCATATTCACCATTGGTTCAATAGTAAAAATCATACCTGGCACTAAAAGCATATCTGTACCACGCTTGGTATGATAGCCAACCCAAGGTTCTTCGTGGAATTCCAAACCTACTCCATGACCGCCGATCTCACGTACGATGGTATAACCATTGTTATATGCGTGGTCATGTACTGCCTGCCCCATATCTCCCAGGAATCCCCATGGCTTCACTTCCTTAAGGCCCAATTCTACACATTCTTTGGTAATCTGAACCAGACGTTTTTTCTCAGGACTTACTGCGCCAATGCAGAACATTCTGGAAGAATCGCTAAAATATCCATCCAGAATCGTAGAACAATCTACGTTAACGATATCGCCCTCTTTTAGAATCACATTTTCAGATGGGAATCCGTGACACACCTGCTCATTGACAGAAGTACACACACTATATGGATAGCCTTCATAATTCAATGGAGCTGGAATTCCACCCATCTGGGTTGTCATATCGTATACGATTTTGTCGATTTCTGCAGTGGACATACCTGCATGAATATGCTCTTCAATATAATCCAATACTGCGATATTAATCTTTGCACTTTCCTTAATCTTTGCAATCTGTTCTGGTGTTTTAATAATATCACGGGGAGGAACTCTATGCCCCTGTGCTGCAAAACGCGCAATCTTTGCATCAAACGCCTCGTGACACACTTTATATTTTTTCCCACATCCACACCAGCATGGATCATTTCTGCCAATCTTAACTGCCATTTTATTTCTTCTTTCTACATACAATATTACTATTTATTATTCCATTCGATTAGTACTCCAACGTCACATAACCAAAATGAATACGCTCTAATACTTTATTCTCTACCGAATATTCGTAGTTTCGCAAAAACTCCAGATAATCCTCTGAAGCAAAATCATAATCCTCATAATCCCTGCCATCCTTATTGGCATAGATGTACTGACATTTTTCTGCTACAGCGATCTTATATAATGCGTCATAGACATCCTGCTTGCTTATACCAAGCTTGACTTCCTTGCCCGCATCCGTCAAATCATACCAAAAGTCATCCACATCCTTTTGTATAACCTGAAGTTCCTCCTCCGAAAAACTAATCTTAAATTCCTTGGATAACTGATAAAACAATTCATCATGAATTGCCATCTGAATCGCCGCATCTCTTGCCGCCACACGGACAAACTGTCCATTGGTATGAAGCCCCCAGTATTCCTTTGTATTATCCGGATTATAGATAACCGCCTGTTTATGGGTTTCCGCCTCCTGATGCGCCACATAAACCGCAAAGTCCAACAACGTAATCTCTTCTCCCTGTACGGTTGCGACTACCTCATCAAGGGACTCATTATATACCAGATATTGCCTGTTACCACTTTCCCCCAGGGAAATAATTGCCAACACCAGCATACCAAGGGAAAAAATCCATAACACCCTGTATTTTTTTACACTCTTCCAAAAAACTTCCATTGATACTAATTTCTCTCCTCGTATCCAATTACACGACGAATCGCCGTAATTGTTCCACTTGTTACGCTACGGGTACATGTGATTCCGTTCCTACTATTCTGCGCTTCAACAATTAAGCCATTACCCATATAAATAGCTACATGTCCTGGATAAACCACGATATCCCCAGGCTGAATCTCACTATACTTAACTGCCACACCATAGGTCTTAAACTTCTGAGACTGACGCGGCACCCCTTTGAAACCAAAATGCTTATAAATCAGATTAACAAATCCGGAACAGTCACAGCCTTCGGTCAGACTATTGCCGCCCCATTTGTACGGATTCCCAACAAATTGTAACGCATACGCTACCACATCTTCTCCTGTTAGAACATCCGGATTTGGGTCTACATATTCAGATCCGCTCTCGGATTCTTTTTCATTCTCTGTATCTTTCTCTGCTTCGGAATTCTTGCCAGCTTCCTCTTCCTGTTTCTTCTTTTCTTCCTCTTCCTGGCGCTTCTTCTCTTCTTCCTCTTTTTTCTTGCGCTCCTCTTCTTCTTTCTTCTTGCGCTCCTCTTCTTCTTTCTTCCTGCGCTCCTCTTCTTCTTTCTTCTTGCGCTCTTCTTCCTCTTTACGCTTGCGTTCTTCTTCCTCTTTACGCTTGCGCTCTTCTTCCTCTTTACGCTTACGTTCTTCCTCTTCTCTGATTAAGCGATTCTGTTCTTCTATGTACTCCGCGATTTCTACCGCTCTTGCTTCCGCTGCAGCCAGCTGAGTTTCATAGCTTTCCATATCTGTTTTTAACTCTGCCATGACAACTTCCAGATACTCCTGCTGATGCTCATAGTTTTCCTGCATCGTCAGAAGGTTGTCCATTTTAGCGTCCAGATTATCTGCCAGTTTCTGTACCTTTTCCACTGTAGCCGTATATTCTGCCATTAATTCTCTGTCTGTTTTATGAATCTGGGCAATAAATTCCATTCTATTCAGGAACTCGATCAGACTGTCAGAATCCAAAATCGCATCCCAGATAGAATACTTGTTACTGTTCTGATACATATACTGAATACGGGCAATCATCGCCTCATGTCCCTGCTTTTCCTTCAGTTTTGCATCATCCAGCGCCAGATTGGTTATATCAATCTCAAGCTGTGTTTCTACGATATCTTTTTCCAAGATTGCTTTTTCTGCCAAAAGCTCGCTTAACAACTCTGCTGTTTCACTAAGTTCCACCTGAGTCTGTTCCTGTCCGCCGAGAATACCTTCGATTTCGCTATTAACGCCTTCTAACTCACTCTCAGCCTGATTTTTATTATCTTCTAATGTGGCATAGAATAATTCGCCACTCGTTACTGGCACACCTAATAATAATGCAAAAACAAGTACCGTCGCGGTTGCCTGATACAGTTGTACGGATTTCTTTTTATCAAATAATTTCACGTTAAACCTCCATTGTTTGGGTTTCCAGTCGACATACTACTACTTATTATAACACAAAAACAGACTCTCTTAAAGAGTCTGTTTTCTATCATTAATGCACCTGTTTTACAACCAATACCTTTTCTCCAATTTCAAGGATATCACTTTCTTTTGTATGATATTTTTTTGCAATATCCCACAGGTCTTCTCCGTCTTTTTTCACACAGCCAATCATTCCAGGTTGTCTGGTAAGCGCTTCCATATCCAGTGGTAATTCTTCCAGTTCTACGATATTCTCCATTTCCCGATTATCAATTGCCATAATACAGATTTGCAAAACCGCCTTAATCTCATACTCAGAACTATCTAACAAATTCACCTGCAATTGTTCAATCTGGGCATCTGTCCATACGTCTGTATTTTCCGTTACTCCATCTATTTCAATATACTGTTCAAAAGGAATTTGACTACTATTGTGTGCATATACAGAAGTATCTTCCGAAGTGTTATATAAAGCCTCTACTGTAAGAATTCCCTCTATCTTCACTCCCTCTTCCTCTTTTTGTACTCTGTCAACTGTGATACTGCCACTACAACTGCACATCTGCAAAATACGTTCCTGATTTGCATTCAGACTCACTTGCTCCAACAGTCTCACCTTAGACAAATTCTTCATCAAAAGCTGTTGAATCACAATTGGCTTTCTATGAATTACCAATTCCTTTTCCAGCGAATAGGCATCCACCAGCATCTGTTTTTCCTCTTCTCGATATATTTGTGCTGCAACAGACAAGGCTAGAGTTAATCCAAACATTCTGGCTTCCCCATCATAATCTTCCCGCGATTCTATCGCAATTTCTAGCGGCATGATTTTTGCCCAAAAACATTCGCCGGACACAGCACCTGGAATCTCTATATCTCCCGCAATTGGAACCATCGTTTCATAACATTCATAATCTCCCGTACTCTCACTTCGATAAAGCACCATCACCTGGGCATCCATCTGTATTTTCAATCTATCTTCCTCTAGTCTGTGATCCTGATTGCGAAAATCCACCTGATAAAAAAGGATGCTGCCTATATTCGTTCGAGAATTCGGCAACAGCAACTCTTTTTGCACACGCAATACATCCTGCACATTGGCCACTTGTTCTAATAGCAATATTTCATGTGTCTTTTGCTGATAGTTCCTTCCCTCGGGATATGGCTCTGCTATGTAATCCATTGTCTCGTCCATGCTTTTCACATCAATATTTAGCACAGCTCGAACCATAAGTTTTCTGGAGTTAATAATTCCTACAGATAAGTCTTCAATACTTACATCCGCTAAAACCTCTTCTCCATCTGTGGCACCTTCCAGTACCACTTTCTCCTGAAAAGGTATTTCTCCCAATACACTATCCAGACTGTTTCTCGAATCATCACTTTGATATAAGCTTTTAAATAATAACTTGCCCGTCAACCAAACATTGCCATTACCTACTCTGATATCTTCTAAAACAATATCCCCTCTGCTATATATCACACGAAGCACATCTGGTTTGTTATCTCTGATAATATAGTCGTCATCAATGGTTATTTGCGTAAATGCATCTGCTTTTATTCGCATAAAAAAATCCCCCTACTTCGAATGCCTGTATATCAATACTTATTCAAAGCAAAGAGATTTTATGCATTTAGCAAAGCATCATGCGAATATCTTTTGTAATAATATCCGTGTAACTGAAAGATAATAACTGTGGAGGATTGTTCTCCTGTTCGTCATCCACCAAAATGGTAAACACACTTGGGTACGCTTTCTGAAGTGTTCCTTTTTGAATATCCACTCTGTTACGTCCACGGTCAAGCTGTATCATTACTCTGTTTCCACATTGTTTGCTTACAGAAGCTCTAACTTTTGAGATATCTTGCTGTTTCATAATATTCCTCCTAGCACGCTTTATGGCTTTAGTATAGCAAAGCGTTAAACTTTTAGCAATGGTACTTAAGTACCGAATATCTCAATATATTTAGATTTTTAATATTTTCTTTATCTTTTTAAACATTGATTTTCTTCAAATATGTGGGTATAATATTTTTCGTGTAAATAACACTTGACTATGTTTAAATATAATTTTACATAAGAGGTATCTCATGAGAACAATATTAGCATTTACATTAATCATTGGATTTCTTCTGTTTGGATATATCCTGTTGGGCATCTTTTGGATTATCGACAAGTTTGCGCCAGGCTCCACTGATCTGTGTCAGTTACGCATTGTTCAGTTCATTTTAAAAGGCGTAGGTTTTCTGGCAGGTGCAAAAGTAACCTGGATTGGCGAAGAAAATGTTCCTAAGGATGAAGCTGTTTTATATGTGGCAAACCACAGAAGTATGGTAGACATCGTATTAACCTATACACGCTGTCCTGGTTTAACCGGTTTTATCGCAAAAGACAGCATCAAAAAAGTCCCAGCGCTTCGCGCCTGGATGAAGCGTCTTCACTGTGAATTTTTAAATCGTGACGACTTAAAACAGGGAATGAAGGTGATCTTAAGCGCGATTGATAAAGTAAAGCGCGGCATCTCCATTTTCATTTTCCCAGAAGGAACCAGAAACCGTGATAAAGAAGATAGCACCAGCATCCTTTCTTTCAAGGACGGAAGTTTCAAGATTGCTCAGAAGACAGGATGCAAGATTATTCCAGTTGCCATTACAGGAACCAACCACATCTTCGAAGATTCTTTCCCGTGGGCGAAAAAAGGCAACGTTATTATTGAATACGGCAATCCAGTTACCTTTGCAGAACTTTCTCCAGAAGATCAGAAACACGTTGGTCTCTATTTCCAGAATTGCATTCAGCAGATGTTAACTAACCACACTAAACTAAATAAATAAAACTTATAGGGGCGTATATAACGCTCCTATTTTTTCGCCCACCTTTTTTTCGAAAACATTCGTATAACCATTGCGAATTTTCGAAAACTCTTATATAATGAAGAAAGATTGTATGTAATTTATTCATTCACTGGACATAGAAAGATTAAGAGGACATCATAATGGCTACAATTAAAGATATCGCAAACCGCCTTGGCATCTCCATAAGTACCGTTTCCAAAGGTCTCAATGGTGCCAGCGACATTAGCGAAGATTTACGCCAGCTGGTATTAGATACCGCTGTAGAAATGGGATATAGTACCAAAAGGTCTAAAAAGGAAGAATTCCGTAAGCTTTGCCTTTTTGTGGAAAACATGGATTACGAAACATTAGATTCCTTCGGTTACGATTTGGTGTTGGGTTTTAAGCAGAATGCATTCAAGCACAAATGGGATGTAACCGTTGTCACAATCACCCCAGAATTTCAGAAAAAAGAGCGCTATGATACTTACCTGTTAAAGCACGGCTACTGTGGAGCTTTTATTCTGGGCCTCGCCTTACAGGATCCTTGGATGGAACAGTTAAAGACCACTACTATGCCAACCGTATTGCTAGATAACTTTATTAACGGCAATCCTAACGTAGGATACCTTGGAACTGACAGTTACGAAGGCATTCATATGGCTGTAGAGCACCTGGTAAATCTAGGACACAAGAAAATCGCATTTATGAATGGTTCCCTGTACTCTCTCGTTGCAGATCAGAGACAGGAAGCTTTTGAAGATGCAATCAAAGAATATAACGTAGATTGCAATGAAAACATGATGGCCCGTGGTTATTTCGTAGCCGACAGTGCTCATTACCACGTACCTACCTTCTTAAAAGAAGGCGCAACCGCCATCGTTTGTGGTAGCGACCTTTTGGCTCAAGGTGTTATTGAATCTTGTGTCGCAAATGGTTACAAGGTTCCAGAAGACGTTAGCGTTGTGGGGTTTGATAACATTCCAATCTCCGCTACAACAGAGCCACCACTAACCACTATTGCACAGCCTAGAAATGAATTAGGAAAATATGCTTACTTTATTTTAAATTCCCTGATTCTTCATATTGCAATCAGCCGTTCTCTTCTTAGACCATCACTGGTAGAGAGAGAATCCACTGCAAGAGTCAAGATTGTGGAAGATATTAAGAAAGATGTTAAGAAAAGAAAATAAATTGCTGGCGACCACATGGAACTTGCACTTATGACATTAAAAAACACCCCATCCTATTGGATGGGGTGTTTTTAATGCCGGCGACCGGAATCGAACCGGTACGATGTCGCCACCACAGGATTTTAAGTCCTGCGCGTCTGCCAGTTCCGCCACGCCGGCAATTCAATGGGCAGAGGTGGATTCGAACCACCGAAGCAATTTGCAGCAGATTTACAGTCTGTCCCCTTTGGCCACTCGGGAATCTGCCCATATTGTCTCCTGACAAGGTTAGAGTATAGCATACCCTCACGAAATCTACAAGTACCTTTTTTATTTTTCCAATTTATTTTAATACAGAATCCACTCTGCCAAAATAGCGTACAATTCTCTCACGTAATAGGTAGGAAATAACCATACGGCAGTTTGTGCAGGTTTCGCGCCCCACACCATTTTGTTATCATCTGCAAGCATCCCTGCGCGATAGATATGGTACTCATTGGTTACAATTACTATTTTCTCAAACAGTCCATTTTTCTCAATGACTTCTTTGGAAAAAGCAATGTTTTCTTCTGTGGAAGTAGACTTGTCTTCCTTATATATGCGTTCAGGATCAATTCCCTTGTTCACTAGCCAACGATACATACATTCCGCTTCTGATATATCTTCTCCCGGCCCCTGTCCACCAGACACTACACAGTCCGCATCAGGATGCTCCATCAGATACTCGTATGCAGCTTCCAATCTCTCTACCAAGGACAGGCTCGCCCGCTCTCCATATACTCTGCATCCTAGTACCACAGCAGTACTGGCTTCCGTCCCCTGCTTCATACAGGCACCAACCATGCAAGCACTTTCTACCACAACTAGCGTAGCGCAGATTATCAGTAGCACTCCCGTAGTCGCCATTGGAACCTTAGCCAAACGCAAGGTCCACCATTTTCCTATCAGTTTGTGCACAACAGGGGTAAATATCATATAAAGAATCCACATTATAGAGAGAACGATTCCCGTAATGTTTCCAAGATTTAAAATCCCCGCCACTGTCAAAGGCGCCCAAAATAACAACAAACATATAACGCCTACCATCAAGCCCACAAGGCGAAGCAGTTTCATCCAATTCTTCTTTTCTATATGAAACTTTTTCAATGACTTTCTGTCCCTTTTTTTCTTGTCTACTTTTCTTATCATCGTAGATTTCATTTTTCATTCAACCTCCCAACGAATCGTCCGTTTACATCGCACACAAAATCTGTGTCATAGGATGTTTTCTGCATTGTAACAGCATCTGTTTTCCGCTTCAATACCCTTGCCACCGATTTAAACACCTCTTCGAAAAATCTTCAGGAAGTCTTAATATTTGTTTATATCTAATATTTGTCTATATAAAGTAAAAAAGACAGCCGTCGATCTGCTGTCTTTTTAGGAGAAGGTATTTTTACTATGGGGTTAGTAAAAACTATATAATGTATTGGGGGGTTTTTACATTGATTATAATATCACTATTCCACAGATAAGTGTGCACAAACTTTACAAAAGTTTAACACTTTTTTTGTGCACTTTTTTACCCTCTTAAAAAGCATGTCCATTTTTGCGCAAAAATATACACAAAAAACCGGACAAATCTTTGCCCGGTTTTTGAAAACACCATTAACTAAATAATGCCTCGAACTCTTCTCTTGTAATTTTTTCCTTTTCAAGAAGAAGTTCTGCACAGGAATCCAAAACATCGCGATGCTCAACAATCATACTCTTTGCTTTCGCATAAGCATCATCGATAATTCCCTTTACCTCTGTATCAATAGATTCTGCCACATTCTCACTGTAGCTACGGGTATGAGCCAGATCTCTTCCGATAAATACTTCATCATCTTCATTTGTATAGCACACAAGGCCTACATTAGAAGACATTCCATATTTGGTTACCATATCTCTGGCAATCCTTGTACACTGCTTAATATCCTGGGACGCTCCTGTGGTTACATCATCGGCAAGAATCAGTTCTTCTGCTACACGACCACCAAGACCAACAATAATCTGCTGAATCATACGTCCCTTCGAATTAAACATCTCATCCTTCTCAGGAAGAGGCATCGTGTAACCTGCTGCTCCGTTTCCTGTTGGGATAATAGATACTGTATGCACAGGCCCCACATCAGGAAGCAGATGGAACAGGATTGCATGTCCCGCTTCATGATAAGCAGTAATACGTTTTTCCTTGTCGGAAATGACACGACTCTTCTTTTCTGTGCCGATACCAACTTTAACAAAGGACTTATTAATATCAGCCTGTGTAATAAATCCACGATTTTCCTTCGCTGTTACAATGGCAGCTTCGTTCAGGAGGTTTTCCAAATCCGCTCCAGTAAAACCTGCAGTGGTCTGCGCCACCTGTTTCAAATCCACATCATCACTCAGTGGCTTATTCTTAGCATGAATCTGCAGGATTTCCTCTCTGCCCAGTACGTCAGGACGTCCAACCACAATCTTTCTGTCGAATCGACCTGGACGCATAATCGCTGGGTCAAGAATGTCCACACGGTTTGTAGCAGCCATAACGATAATGCCTTCATTCACTCCGAAGCCATCCATTTCCACCAGCATCTGGTTCAATGTCTGCTCACGTTCATCATGTCCGCCGCCCATACCTGTGCCACGACGTCTTGCCACCGCATCAATCTCATCAATAAAAACAATACAAGGCGCATTTTTCTTGGCATCCTCAAACAAATCTCTCACACGGGATGCACCAACACCTACAAACATTTCAACGAAATCCGAACCGGATATACTAAAGAACGGAACTCCCGCTTCCCCTGCAACCGCTTTTGCAAGAAGCGTCTTACCGGTTCCTGGAGGTCCCACAAGAAGAACTCCCTTAGGGATTCTTGCCCCAAGCTTTGTATATTTACCTGGCGCACGAAGAAAATCCACAATCTCTTCCAAATCTTCTTTTTCTTCACGAAGACCGGCCACTTTTTCAAAGGTTACCTTATTCTCATCATTGGTAGCCATTTTCGCACGACTTTTTCCAAAGTTTAGCATCTTGCTGCCACCACCCTGCTGTGCAGAATGGCTTGTCAAAATCAAAAACAGAATAAACATTGCTCCCAAAATCATAATATATGGGAGAAGCTTTAACAGCCAACTCTCTGTAGGCACATCTACCAACGCATAGTTGGTAAATTCATGCTGCTTCATCAGTTCCTGAATCTCATTCACGTCCGAAACGTATAATTTTGCCTGGGACTTATCCTTCATCTGGATAGTCACACTACCTGTTGGAACTTCCTTATTCTGTGTGATTTTTACTGCTTCCACATTACCTGATTCCAACGCAGCTTCAAAGCCCGCTTCTGTAATAGTGGTCATTTTGTTCGGCATAGTTGTAATGTACCACACGAAAACAAATGATAGGATTAGCAGGACATACATACCCCAGCCCTGAAAACTATGATTCTTTCTCTTTGTATTCAACTCTTTTCTCCTTACTATTCTTCCACAAATCCAATATATGGAAGATTTCTATATCTCTGATCCCAATCAAGTCCATATCCAACTACAAACTTGTCTGGAATTACGAATCCGGTGTAGTCTACTACCACATCATGCACCACACGACGGTCTGGCTTATCTAATAATGTACACAGGGTAAGTGTCTTTGGATTTCTACTCTGGAAATACTGTAACAATCTGCTCAAAGTATTACCGGAATCAATAATATCTTCAACCACAATAACATTTTTTCCTTCAATGTCTCCCGTCAGATCCTGTTTGATATTAATAACACCTGAAGAAGCGGTTGCTGCACCATAACTGGAAACTGTCATAAAATCCATTTCCATTGGAAGTTCAATCTTTTTGGCAAGTTCTGTGGTAAAAAATACAGAGCCTTTCAAAATACATACCAAATAAACCGTTTCACCCTCAAAACGTTTTGTAATCTCTGCACCCATTTCCGCAATACGTTTTTGAATATCTTCTTCTGAAATCATAACTGAAATCTTATGTTTCTTTGTAAAATCCATTTTCTCTTCCTCCGATGTACTCTAATTCTACAATTACCTGTGTATTTTCTGTTACTTTGATGTTTTCACTAATACGTCCACCTACTAACCACAACACATATGATTCCTGTGCCAAAACCCACATTTTGTCGCGCTCCTCTACAGGAATTTTCTCATCCACAAAATAGTTCTGTAGCTTTTTGCGATGTCCCTGACTATCACTAATGAAATAATCACCTTCCCTGCGAACTCTGATGGAAAAACCTTGCTTTATCTTATCATAATCCAGCCATTTCGTATATGTTTTTTTCGGAATTTCCATAGCTGACTTATTATAACCCAAAACACGAATTCTCAAACACTCCTGAGGGACTCCCAGGACCACCTCTTTCACATCTCCACTTAAGAGAAGGCTCTCCAACTCTTCAAAAGACACACAAATTACTTCGGAGGCAGTCACGACCGGCTCCACCAATGTCTCTTCCTTCGCAAGCACAAGCTTATCAAAGGTTCTCTTCCCCATCATCTTATATGGAAGATGCACCTCTTTTCCTGACTGCTTCTGACACAGCTCTAACAAATCCATCACATTTCCTGAAGTAATATCTTTGCGGCTTCCCGCCAGTTGAACCATCATCTTCATCAGCAATTCTTTTTGAACCACAGAATGCAATTTATGAAAACTTTCCACTTCTAATTCTATACTACATACAGTTCCATTTGCCTTGTGCTGTCGCACCATCCGCTCCCATGCTTTTTCCGTTTCTCCTTCCAGAAAATCGTTCAACTCCCACATATATCCAGCCATATCAGTCATATGTGATACTGCCTGTTCATTGACTGCTACAAGCTTTGGCAGAACCTCCCTGCGCAGATAGTTTCTACTGTAATCTACTTCCAGGTTGGTGCTGTCCGTACGATGTATCTGATTTCGTTGTGCCAGCATATGTTCAATTTCTTCCCTATGCACTCGAAGCATTGGGCGTAAATACATAACTCCATGCTCATCTTTTCGCACAGGCTGAATCCCACTCATCCCTGTCAGTCTACTACCACGGATCATTTGAAACAAAATGGTTTCAGCATTATCCTCCATATGGTGAGCAAGAACTACCTTTGCATTCTTTTGCATAGCGACACGGGAAAACTGCTCATAACGAAGTATTCTTGCGGCTTCTTCCTCACTGAGCCCCTTATCTTTGCCAAACCCTAGCACATCCACCGTCACACAGGTTAATGGCACACCCAAAGACGCGCATAAGTCCTGTACAAAACGCTGGTCCTCCAAGGATTCCTCTCCACGAATTCCATGCTCTACATGGATTGCTTCCAGAGAAAACTGCATGAATTGCTGTAACTCCACAAGTGCCAGCAATAAGCATACCGAATCCGCACCACCAGACACTGCCGCCAGCAGCACATCCCCTGGGGAAACCATATTCCATTCTTCCATCATCTTCTGTATATTTTTTTGAATCATTATTTCTCCCAAATGCCCGTTACTAACACCGTCATATCGTCCATAGCATATCCTCCCGTTCGAAACATTACCTGTTCCAAAATAGATTCTGCCAGCACGCCTGCATTATCCGTTTTTATCATACTAATAATATCCGCCAGATTTTCTTTTGGATTTCTAACATGAAGATATTCTATCACACCATCGGTTACCATTACAAGAAAATCACCACTTTGAAGTTTTCTTTTCACACTTTCTACTTCCATTCGCACATCCGCACCTGCAGGAAGACTACATTCATCAATGCATTCCACTTCATTTCCTCGCTTAATAAATGTAGCAGCACCACCAATTTTAATGAGTTCCAGTTCCCCAGTATACATATCAATCACACCATAATCCAAAGTGGAATATATATCATTTTCCCCTTGAAGAACCATTGCAGAATTCATTAGCTTTATGGCCGTTTCCTTGCGGAATCCAGCTTCAATAAACTTCTGTAACAGGTCCACCACCATTTCACTTTCCTGTTTTGCACGGACCCCTGAACCCATACCATCCGAAAGACATATATGATAATTCCCATCGTCCATAGCAAAAAAAGATGCGTTATCACCATTTACTGGAGAACCATTTTTCTTTTCTTCCGCAATGCCCTGTAGCCCATAGAATTTTGTATCCTCATAGACCACCACAAAAGCCCCTTCCTGAGTCAAAATATTTTTACTATCCTTGCCCAGTCGCATCGATTTATGAAAGGCATTTTCCACCGCTGTCAAATAATGCTTCGTGGGAATCCCACCATCCCATTTCGTTGCCACATAAGCCTCCAGACAAAGCCGTCCATTCTCTTCATAGATGTGGAGATTGTCCACAATCAACCCCTTTTCTCTGGCTTCCAGAGCTATTTGGGATAACAATCCTGTATATTGCTTGTCCAGATTTATGCGAGATGCAACCCATTCTTCCATCAGCCCCGCCATGGCATCTAATTGCTTTGCTATCATATAGCGATTTTCCTGCAGTCGATTATACCAGGCATGGTTCAACTCCAATCGCGAGAATGCAGCAATCGCCTCTTCCACCATATTTTTATACTGAGCACACTCCTCCACATAGGAATTTTGTAGCAACTCTTCTTTTTCACAATGATTAATCACAGCATACAGTAGTGCACGAATTCCGCCTTGTCTACGCATTCGATTTTCATTCCAGCAAATAGCGCAGGTATCGCAGGCCGCACATAATTTTCCTGTCAATTCCTGTTCCAGCACTCCTACCTCCTCTGTAATCATCTTTTCCCTAGGCTGACTCATGGACAAAAACACATCCGATAAGCCATTCACAGCATAAGCCAGCGACTCCATTCTCTCCCTTTCTCTGCCATAAGCAGGGACCATTTCAAAGGGTTTGACCTCTTTGGCGTCTATGTGCCACTTTATATAAAAAGGCAGTGTAGAAAGATAATATATTCCTATTGCAGCTCCGAAAACAATGCATGCTTCACTCATTCCCAGAAGCACCATGTCTAAGCCTGTGATTTGGAAAGACTTTTCCGCAAAGTGCATAATCAATGTTGCAACCGCAGCCAAAAGCCCAGACTCCCACACATTGCACCCGTGATTCATCCATCGGTACAACCTTGTGGCAATTGCCACAACCAGTAACACAAAGACATATTTTATCATCATCCCCAGGGGCAAAAAAACAGCGATTCCTGCAAGACTCCCCAAAACAACCATAATCGATGCATTTTCCGTGGTACTATATGCAGCAAAAAACGCCGGCAAAATTGGATAACATCCCATAATGCCAACCGCTCCACTAAGAAAGGCCAAGATACCTTTTCCAACTTCTTTTACAAATCCTAGTAATTTCATAATAACCTCCATTTTCTTTTTCATTGATTATAGAGGTCTATTTCCGTTTTCTTTGTCAAACCAAGGGAGTGTTCCCCAGAATTTTTCGTCAAAAAAAACGACGAATTGCTTTTATTCGTCGTTTTCTTTAAAAATGATTTCATTTTCCGATATAATTCCCAGTTTATACGCAATTTCTTTTATGTATTCTATGGTCTGCGTATAGAGATTCAATTCTTCAATCTCTTCCCCTCGCTGAGATTCGTTCTCTAACTGCTCCTGCAAATTCTGTTCGCGATCTGCCAGAAGAGCATCTTTTTCTTTTAGTTTATAGATTTGGATAGACATAACTGCTACGAACACCAGCACAATAAACACAATACTAACTGTTCCTGCATTCAGTCCTCTTCCTTTACGTTTCTTACTCATTCGGTACCTCTTTCTTCCTTCTGTACCTCTATTCTACATACTTTTTCTTATTCTTTCAACCTTTTGTTGAATTAATGGAAAATCTTTCCTAAAAAACCATCGCCTTTTTTCACGCTAAGCGGAACTTGAGAATAAGAAAAAGCTTCTAGCATTCCCTCAATATCCACTTCTCCCTTTTCCAGGTTCAAGCGATTTACATGCAAATCTTTCCCTTTTACATGAAGCATTCCTTGCTCTGTTTCCAGCAAGATTTCATTGATGTCAAAAGATAACACGTCCAATATTCCTGTAAAACTACCATTTTTGCGATTCGTTATCTGAATCTTATGCACTTTACTGACCACATTTTTTTCTTCCATACAAAAACCTCCTATATATCTACTATATTAGGAGGCTTGCACTTTTATGATATATATTCAAATAAATCTTTTGCTTCGTCCTTCTTGGTGGTGTCCTGAATATCCAACACTCGAACCTTCACCGTTTTCTGACCAAAAGCTATCTCGATTATGTCACCTACTTTTACGTTAACGGAAGCCTTTGCTTCTTTTCCATTCACGCTAACTCTGCCTGCATCACAAGCTTCATTGGCAACAGTTCTTCTTTTAATTAATCTGGAGACCTTTAAAAACTTGTCTAATCTCATATTTTCCCTTTCTCTGGATATCATCCTAGAAAAATACAACTGCCGTACCCAAAGGTACGGCAGTGAATTTCAACATTTAATTAGTTGATAGCGTCTTTTAAAGCTTTTCCTGCTTTGAATTTTGGAGCTTTAGAAGCTGCGATTGTCATTGTAGCGCCAGTTAATGGGTTTCTTCCTTCTCTAGCTGCTCTTTCTGAAACTTCGAAAGTACCAAATCCAACTAACTGGATTTTTTCACCTTTCTTTAATTCTTCAGTAACAACTTCTGTAAATGCTTTTAAAGCTGCTTCAGCGTCTTTTTTAGAGAGCTGTGTCTTTTCAGCCATAGCTGCAACTAATTCTGTTTTGTTCATGTCAAAATTCCTCCTCTGGATTTTTCATATATAATAATTCGAGTTTTCTCCCCAAATTACCTAAATATATATATACTTGTTTTTTCCCCATTTGTCAAGGCAAAATCCCATATTTTCGGGCTTTTTCATAGGTATAATTCTTACAAAAAATTCCCTAAAATTTTGTTAAATTTACCATTTGACATTTAGATTTTATGTGTTTGTGGATGCGTTCTCTTTTTTAGGTTCTGTATCCTTCTCCGTATCCTTTTCCGTATCTTTGTCATCCTCTGAACTTGTATCTTCTTCTACAAGTTCAATCTCAATAGTAGAGTTTTCTGCTCCCACAACAATTTTTCCTCTCCAGCTAGTGTATCCTGTAGCCGAGATTTCCAACACGTGAGTACCATACACCAATTCCACTGGCTGAGAATGGTCTACTTCTTTATAATCAATACGCACCTTAACATCTTCTACATTGATACTGAAGGTTACCTTGCCCTTTTTCGGACCGTCACCCTTGATACTGTCCAGATTCACTTCAGTCACTTCTCCTCGGACAATGGTAATCTCCGTTGTGCTACCCCATCCATCCTTGGCAACAGTAAAATCATAAGTGCCTTCTGGGACATGAATAACCAAGCCTTCTGATACCTTGTCAAATATCTGGTCCCCAAAATTAAACAGGCTATCCTTGAACAACTCTGTGTTAACCAATTTCAATTCCCCATGCCCTCTTGTTACCACCACTGACAAGACACGGTTTCCTAAACCAACCACACTTAAAACATCTTCTTCCCACAAATCCGTCAGTTGAATTTTGTCTTCATTGGAAAACACATCCACTTTATTCTTAATGGAATAATTATCATCGCCGATAGTGAACACGCCCTCTTCCATATTCACCGCAAATCGTATGATGTCCTTCTTCTCCCAGACTTCATCCGAAATGTGTAATCCCGTCAAAAAACCATTCTCGTCCTTTGCATCCAGCTCAATGACTCTTCCTACGGTAAAACGCTCTTTGGGTTCGTTCTTTCCATATTTATCAAAAAACTTCGTAGAAAAATCATACTGATATGTATATTCCTGATTATTCTCATAGGAATACAGTACAATCGTTTTGCCCTCTACGTTATGTCTTAAAATCAGGAATAATCCTCTTGTGCCTTCCAGCAGGTCCTGTTGTGTGTCTTCCGATTGTTCTCCTCCTCCGTCAGAGCCAAAATTACCACACCCCACCAAAAGTGCTAACATCAAAAATATTCCTAATAAATAAATTCTTTTTTTGTATCTCATTGTTTTTTTCATAGGATAAGTATAACTCATTCCATCCTAATTGAAAACAGATTTCCCACGAATTTTAACCTATTCTTCTCCTGTCCTATCACTTTTTTCAATTTTTCCACATCCTTCTCCGGAATCCAGGCTTTATTAGAACTCATATAATGATTCGCCACCTTCCAGAATTTCTCCGGAAACAACAATAGGCCACAAAGTTTTTGGTAATCTCCCCGTGAAAGTGGGCGAGTTTTGTGATATTCCTGCAGCAACGCCATACCCAGTTCTTCATCCCAATCATTCTTTTCCATCATTTTTCTGATATAGGTTGCAAGATCGCAAACACTCCAGTTATACCCTGCATTTTCGAAATTAATTAATCTCCAGGCTTCGTTAGCCCAAACGATATTATGCTGATTACAATCTCCATGACAAATCATATAAACTGGCGCATTCATTTCTTCCCTATATAAAATCTCGCAGGACTTTTCTGCAATCTGATGCATTTCCTGAAAACAATTCATGTAGATTTGTTCAAATTCTTGTTTCTTCTTTTTTGTGCGAATATAGTTTTTCACCTTTACTAATTCTCTAGCGTGACGGACACTGGCATCTATGATATTCGGACCAGCTATCCGTTCTTGCTCCACCTCTATTTTTACAGATGCATTGTGATATTCCGCCAGCATTCCTGCTGCTTCTATCATCTCTCCAAAACGGGAAGTGCTAAGTTCTGTTCCTTTTACAGCATCTTTGACCCAGAATCGCTCCCCTGTCACTTCATCCACCGTAACAGCATCTCCATTCTTATTGACGAAGATGGTTTCCGTTTGATAGCCCAGTTCTTTCAACGCGTCCAAATATTTTTTCAGTCTTTCGCCTTTTTCGCCGGAGCCTTTAAACGGACACAAAAGTTTTGTCCCCTTGTCTGTCTCACAGACAAGAAATCCCCTTCCTTTTGTCATTTGTCCTATCTCTAATTCATATTGCGATAAAATCTTTTCCGTCTGATTATACAAAAAACCCCTCCATATGATTCGCGTTGTCTTTCTATCATATGAAAGGGGTCATAAATTTATGAGCCAACTCTGTTAACTTTTCCTTCTGATTCAATTCTGGGTCGTCCAGTACTGCCTCAAATAGCAAATCAATTACTACACCAATGTCTTTTCCCTGCTTCATACCCATGGCAATTAAATCACTACCATTCAGCACTAGATCTTTCTTGGTCAAGCAAGTCTGATTCTTAAGACACTCATTGTACTGATCTTCATAGTAATCCACCAAAGCCATTTTGCTGTCTCTTTGATAAGTGCTCTGTCCCAGCAAATCCGCTCGTTTCATTTCCAAGAGCATTGGAACATTTTCAAATCCGATAGCACTAAACATTCTACGAACAGAATTCGGCTTCTCCGGCCTGTCATCATGATGTTTCACCATTTTTGACACTAAATCAATCGTTGCATTATCAAACTTTAAGCGGCGAAGAATGCTTTTTGCCATATCTGCTCCCGCCTGAGTATGTCCTCGGAAATGGTCCTGTCCTTCCTCATCTGTGGTTTTTACCAACGGCTTCCCCAAATCATGAAGTAGCATCACCAATCGAATATCTTTTTCTGGCTGCACATTTTGTAACGCTACTAATGTATGCTCTCCCACCGTATACATATGGTGGATGTTAACCTGTTGTGTCTCCATTGCCACATCAAACTCTGGCATAAAAATCTTTGTAAGTCCTAATTCATACGCCGTTCTCAGTTCTTCCGGATGGTTCGAAGTCAGAATCTTCACTAGTTCTACTGCAATTCGCTCTACGCTGACCTTTGCAATGGTTGGTGCCAATGTTCGAATGGCAGCCTTGGTATTCTCTTCAATGGAAAATCCCAATTGCGCGGCGAAGCGTACTGCGCGGAGCATACGAAGGGCATCCTCAGAAAAACGCTCCATCGGATCTCCCACACAACGGATAATTCCTTTTTCTAAATCTTCCAATCCATCAAACTCATCTACAAGGCCACTTCGTTCATTATATGCCATGGCATTAATGGTAAAATCTCTTCTTTTTAAATCCTCCACCAAATTAGCAGTAAATGTCACTTCCTTTGGATGTCTGGCATCTTCATACTCTCCATCAATACGATAGGTAGTAACTTCATATCCCACGTGATTCATCATTACCGTTACTGTACCATGTTCAATCCCAGTGTCTATGGTATGGGAAAATAAAGCTTTTACTTCTTCTGGCTTTGCAGAAGTAGTAATATCCCAGTCTCCAGGCACGCGAAGAAGGAGTGTGTCACGGACACACCCTCCAACAGCATAAGCTTCAAAGCCATGAGCTTCCAAAACCTCTATGATGTTTTTCACGTTTTCTGGTACTGTCATTTTCATACGAATTTATAGTTTCCTTTTCCTTCTGCTTTCACAAGGTACATCGAATTATCAGCCTTTTGAATCAACTGTTCTACCGTCTTTTCCCCCTGTACTTTATCCGAGGTGGCAATTCCTATAGAACAACTAATCTTATGATTGTCGTCGATTTCAATCTTGCGTCTGATAATATGCTCTATCAATTCTCCGAAGCCACTCTCTGCTTCAATCAAACGATAGATACGTTTTGCAATTCGCTCAATCTCCGTCTTATTACTGGTATAGAGAATGATGATAAACTCATCCCCACCATGGCGACTAACAAAGCCCTGGTCGCCCACCGCAGTTTTAAATATATTGGCCATCTCTCGAAGTACCACGTCTCCAATATCATGTCCATAAGTGTCGTTGTATGGTTTGAAATTATCCAAATCAATGAACATAACACCTACACCTTTTTGTTCTTCCTGGCCATATCCCTGAATCATCTTCTTGATTCGTTCATACATACCAGCTCGGTTAGCAATTCCCGTAAGAGTATCTGTGGTAGCAGTTTCTTTTAGGCGTCGATTCATCTCCGACATTTGTTCGTAATATTCTAATCGATTAATTGCATGACCCAATTCACGGAACAAAAGACGGTAAATATTCAGGTCCTCTTCATTCAATAAATAACGGTTTACAGAGTCATGCCAGTTGTCTTTCATCTTTACATATGTAACCAAATAACTGGTAACCATCCCCTTCTGCAGGAATGGAACAACTGCAAAAGAACAAATCTGATCCGCTCCAAACACATCAATCATCTCTCTGTGCTCAAAAAATGTATGACTAATCTTAGACACCGCAAATCCCATTGGCGCATCCCAAATCATTTTTTCAAAATCCATTAAACGCTCTATGGTAAATACCGTTCCTGTGTCATTATACAAAACGTGAGGAATTCCATTATCGTATCTAACATACATTGCACAGTCATTGTTAAAGTGATTCAGGAAAATTCGAATAGAATTTTTTACAAGTTCTGCAACTCTTCCTTCTGTAACATCCAACTGCTTCTGCCATGTGGAAATAAACTCAAGCTGATGCTTGTTACGCCTATTTTCCTTAGCCAACGCTTCCTGCCTTACCAGGTTCTCGATGTCCATCTTAGAAACATTCGGATAGAACTCAAGGTTATCACGCACTTCCTCCAACAGACCTTCCGGCAACGAGAGGTTATCTTCCTGCATCATTGCTTCGTACTGCTTCAGATAAACACTTTCCTTCTGGAACAACTCTATTCTTCCCAATTCCTGGAATAGTTTCATACGATTTTCACGATATAATCTATGCATAAAAAACAGATTTCCCTCTGCTTTCGCATAATATCTCTCGCTCTTTTCGAAATAATCAAAGGCTTCCTGTGCATTTCCCAACGCCATCTCATTCATCCCTTTTGCAAAGAGATAAACGCATACATCATCATCACTCTTTTCAAAGTCGTGAATTGTTTCTTCGTCCTGTTTTTCCAAAATAGAACTTAAAAACTGATGACAGCTTAATAGATAACGTTCTGCATCCAGATGATTCCCTTGCAGTGTTGATAATAACGCCTGGATGCCATACAGCTTTGCCAGGTTAGCAACACGCAAACTGTTCAAATGTAACCTATCAATAATCTTTATAGCCACCTGTAACTGTTCTTCCGCAATGGCATACTGCTGCTGTGCCATCTTGGTCATAGAATAGTTATAACATACTTCAGCAATGTCCTCAGGAAGCTGCAACTGGTAAAACACTTTAATTGCTCGTTCGTAAAATTCTCCAGATTCCTCCATGTGACCAAGTGCACTTAAGTTATAGCCTATGGCAGATAAGGTTCTACCTACTGCCTGCAAATTATTGTCTCGAATAAACTGATATGCACGGATAGAATATAGCAAAGCAATTTCATTCATACCGTTTGTAGACGCAATCATAACGTTTTTCTGATATGCATCATATACCAGTTTCTCATTTCCTATTTCCTTTGCTATAGCAATACCATTGCTAAAGTTTACCAACGCAGATTCTGAACGATATGCTTTGGCTACAATCTCTGGTCGATTATCAAAAGCATAAATATACGTATGTGCCAGATTATTGCGATAATTATAGTGCATTAATTTCTCAATTAAATGTGGATCCACTTCCACATCCTTTGCACAGAAGAAAATATTGTGCCATCCAGCCATATCCACACGAGCCGCTAAAAGTTCCGCTTTAAATATACGGTCCTCATCCTGCATCTCTTCTGCCATATTCTTAGCTTCAAGCGCATATTTTCTTGCCACATCCAATTTTCCCTGGTACATATAGCAGGTTGCAATCTGGAAAGCGCACTGATAGTTTGTTTCTTTCTCATACTCTGGCAACTCAATGCGAGCAATTTCTTCGATTACATCAATTGCTTTAGAAAATTCCTTTAAAACAATTGCCGTATGAACGTACATAAAATACAGCCTCAGTTTATTTGCAGGCGAAATCTTAATACCTTCATATCTGGTCCTTTTTTCTGTTGCCTGAAAATACCGATACGCCTGTCGATAATCCAAAAACTCCATGATATTATTTAATTGAAGTCGAACTGTTTCAAAACTTACCACTTCCTCCGAAGCTGGGTGGCCTGTAATTCCTTTTGCAGCCTTGCTACTTCCAATATGATATACATTACCTCTGTCTTCCAGCATGCCTACCAAAGACATCATCACATCAGACTCTCTGTCTCCCTGATTCGCATAGGCTCTGGACCCCAAGATAATTCTAATCTGCTCCGATGGTTTCTCCAACAGCGAACGAACTAACAGCGCTGTACTCTCACTTGCCAAATGAAAACGATTAATCACCACTACGATTGGCTTATATGCCGCTACCGTTTTTAGCATTAAACTAATGGTGTTCGTCATTCGTTCCTGTTCATACTCCAGCTCATCTGCCAGTATACCTTCCGTTCTTTTACAAACGCCAGTCTCATAATAACTATTGAAAACGTCCCTATGAAGTTCATATACCTCACATTGCGTAAGGAACTCATCAAAGCTCTCATAATCCTCAGATGCAAATTCTTTATACATTGTGCAGATAATATCCAAAAATGGATCATAGGCACCGCCAATACGCTCCTGTGCATATTCGCTCCATGTAAAAAAAACGTTATCCAAACTTTCCGAATAACGTTTTATCCAATCAAGACTATCCAGAGAAAAGTCGTTGTTATAGCAAGCCATAACAACGCTCTGTTCCTCTTTCATTGTCCCTTCACATGCTTGTTCAATTACCCCATAAAAGTACTTCTCAAACATCTCGTCCCCCGACTAAAGTTTCATTCTAGTATGCTTTTCCCCAATATACTAATTTGTGTGCTGGTTTACCACAACATACGCAAACATCAGAAATCTGTTCCTGATCGTTAAATGGCATACAACGGCTTGTAACGCCCGTATCTTCTTTAATCTTAAGTTCGCAATCTAAGCCTTCACACCACATACCACGGATAAATCCTGTCTGTGTTTCTGCTTTCTGTACGAACTCAGCATAATTATGAGCATCACAAATATGATTATTTAAGAATTCTTTTGCCTTTGCAAGCATATCTGCCTGCATAGTTTCTAAGATTTCTGCTAATTTGCTATTTAACTCATCTAATGCTACTACTGTCTTTTCTCTTGTATCACGACGAACAACTACACACTGGTTGTTTTCGATATCCTTTGGTCCAAGTTCTACACGAACTGGGATACCCTGGATTTCCTGTTCCGCAAATTTCCAACCTGGTGTCTTATCTGTAGCATCAATCTTCACACGGAAGTCTTTTGCAAGGGCATCTTTTACTTCATATGCCTTGTCTAAAACGCCTTCCTTCTTCTGCTGAATTGGAACTACCATTACCTGTGTAGGTGCCACTCTTGGTGGAAGCACAAGACCTGAATCATCGCCATGTACCATAATAATTGCACCAATCAAACGGGTAGACATACCCCATGATGTTTCATGACAGTACTGTAATTTATTTTCTTTGTCTGTATACTGAATTCCAAATGCTTTTGCGAAGCCATCACCAAAGTTATGTGATGTACCAGACTGTAATGCCTTTCCATCATGCATTAATGCTTCGATGGTGTATGTTGCTTCTGCACCAGCAAATTTTTCTTTGTCTGTTTTGCGTCCTTTTACAACAGGAATAGCCAGAACTTCTTCCAAGAAGTCTGCATAAAGGTTTAACATCTGTACTGTTCTAGCTTCTGCTTCTTCTGCAGTTGCATGTACCGTATGTCCTTCCTGCCATAAGAATTCTGAAGAACGAAGAAATGGTCTAGTAGTCTTTTCCCAACGAACTACAGAACACCACTGGTTATATACCTTTGGCAAATCTCTGTGTGACTGAACTGTTTTTGCAAAAAGCTCACAGAACAATGTTTCTGATGTAGGTCTTACACAAAGTCTTTCCTGAAGTTCTTCTAATCCACCATGGGTAACCCACGCTACTTCTGGTGCAAATCCTTCTACGTGATCTTTTTCTTTCTGAAGCAGGCTCTCTGGAATGAACATTGGCATGTACACATTCTCTACACCTGTTTCTTTAAATCTTGCATCTAATTGCTTTTGGATACTCTCCCAAATCGCATAGCCGTTTGGCTTAAAAATCATACATCCTTTTACAGATGAATAATCCATAAGTTCTGCTTTTTTCACAACGTCTGTATACCATTGTGCGAAGTCTTCCTCCATAGAAGTAATGGCTTCTACTAATTTCTTGTCATTTGCCATAACAAATCTCCTCTATAATAAAAGATAGTATATCAACTTATCTTAGCCCAAAAGTGGCTAGATTGTCAAGAACCACTCTGCAATACTCTATCCTTCCCCAAAACCCACGCTCACGCATCTTCCTCCATCTTCCGGGTATATACACATCTTTTTTTCTCTATACCCGCTTTTTCAATAAAATCCGCTTCCTAACAGGTACTCATTCTCATCTTATGGGTGTACACATAGATTCCACACCATACACCCATCAATCCACACAATCTGCGGGTATATAGAAAATATCCCCCATATACACCCGTTCTTCTCAAATATAATAGTTTTTTCATCCCACAACACAAAAATCACGGGTGTATAGCGCCTATTCGCGCCATACACCCGTATCTCTTCTACCCAAAGATCTCCCACTTCGGTTGAATAGAAAAATCCATCTTCTTTCCCGTAGTTGGGTGAACAAATTCCAAGCGGTAGGAACATAATAACAAAGTTTTCCCATCCCCTCTCCTTGTTTTACTATCCATCTGTCCCGAAGCACTTACTTCCGCCACTGCTTTACCGTTCTCACCATATCTATCTTCTTCACATCCATACTTCTCATCTCCCACCAATGGGCATCCCATATGGGCCATCTGGACACGAATCTGATGCTGGCGTCCCGTGTGGAGTAAGATATCAAAAAGCGTCAAACCTTCCTTCTGTGCTATCACCTTATATTCGAGAACCGCTTTCTTAATATCCGAATTCCCTA
This sequence comes from Lachnospiraceae bacterium, assembly GCA_015057035.1. GTDB lineage: Bacteria > Bacillota > Clostridia > Lachnospirales > Lachnospiraceae > Roseburia. The sequence continues at coordinate 26,514 of SVFC01000014.1, forward strand.
TCCGCGCCTCCTGTCGACCATCTCTCCGATCCGGCAAAGGTATCTGTGTGTCCACCACACTGGTATAATTGCTCTTCTTGTCTGTTACAAGATAATTCTCCAATACGCCTTCCTTCTCCACCGGCATTGAAGCAGACATGGCATAATAATGCTTTCCAATCATCCGCTGCTGAATCTGCTTGGATAAGCCTGCTGCAGCCTTCTGGTTTTTCGCAAACACCATGATGCCTTCTACCGGTTGGTCGAGACGATGCACCACTCCAATATAGGGGGTCTCACCTTTTTTGGCTCTATAATTCTTCAGTAAACTCTCCATATCCTGCTGTCCAAGACGTTTCGTCTGGGTTGCAATACCTGCCGGTTTTCGACAGAGAATAATATCATTATCTTCATGTATGATTTCTAAATTCATGGTCTCTTCCTCTAACGCAACACTATATGTATAAAGGAGATAACTTCATCAGTCATCTCCTTCTATTAGCTCTTTATTCATTCTCAATCTTAATCTGGCACATCTTCATTGCCTCTAATGCATTCTTGTGACTTTCTGGTGTAACACCTGCACAACAAGCAGCGTCAACACTGATTGGAACCTCTGGTAAAAATGCCTTGGCAATCATCGCATTGGAGATGACGCAAATATCTGTACAAAGTCCTACAAAAGTAATACTGTCAATGTGTTCAATGGCATTCATCATAAGAAGTCTCTCTGGCAATACCGACGAACCAAAGGTTACCTTATTAATTGCTTCTGTCTTACGAAGGGCTTCGATTTCGGAACGAATTTCCCAGCCTTCGGTTCCCTTAATGCAATGCTCTACTGGAAGATTACGTCCTTCCTGGGTATATAAATAACTGCTGGTATGAGTATCTCTTGTAAAAAGCACCGTACCATCAAAGTTCTTAATTTTTTCTACTACCTTTGGGACAATGGCAACTGCTTCTGGTGTACCAAGCGCTCCATCGATAAAATCATTCTGCATGTCTACAACTACTAATACATTTAACATTTCCGCTTCTCCTTGAGATAAATTCCTAACCCATTTTAACATTGAACTCCCAAATAATCAACCAGCACTATTGCAAGAACATCTTAACTTAATTCCACATCACATGCCCCAAGGCACGTCCTTACACCTTAAAGCGGTATCCCACACCCCAAATAGTCTCAATATACTGTGGTTTCGAGGTATCCACCTCCACCTTTTCACGGATCTTCTTGATGTGAACAGTTACAGTTGCAATATCACCAATGGATTCCATCTCCCAGATTTCACGGAACAACTCTTCCTTGGTGTAGACGTGGTTTGGATTTTCAGCCAAAAAGGTAAGAAGATCAAATTCCTTGGTTGTGAACTGTTTTTCTTCTCCGTTAATCCACACACGTCTTGCGGTTTTGTCAATCTTAATTCCACGAATTTCAATAATATCATTTTCCACTACATTGCTACCAACCAGGCGTTCATAACGAGCCATATGTGCTTTTACACGAGCCACAAGTTCACTTGGTGAAAATGGTTTGGTTACATAGTCATCTGCCCCAAGACCCAGTCCACGAATTTTGTCGATATCATCTTTTTTTGCGGATACCATTAAAATCGGTGTATTCTTTCTTTCGCGAATCTGTTTGCAGATTTCAAATCCATCAATTCCAGGAAGCATCAAGTCCAGAATAAACAAATCAAAGTCTTCAGCCAAAGCTCTCGCCAAACCTGTCATCCCTTCATTTTCCACTTCTACTTCAAATCCGCTTAATTCTAAGTAATCTTTTTCCAAGTCAGCAATTGCCACTTCATCCTCTACGATTAATATTTTACTCATTGATAACCTCCTGATATTTACGAATTACAAAATACATAATGGTTCCTGTATCTTCCTTGCTGGCGGCCCAGATTTTACCACCATGGTCTTCCACAATTTTCTTAACAATAGATAATCCAATTCCGCTACCTCCTGTAGCAGAGTTTCGGGATGCATCTGCACGGAAGAAACGATCGAAAATGTATGGCAAATCCTTTGCTGGAATTCCGCTTCCATTATCCTCTATTTCCACCTGAATAAAATCGCCCACATCCTTGATGCGAATATTGATGAATCCATTTTTCTTGTTCATATACTTCGCAGAATTACCCACAATATTGTTCACCACTCTACGAAGCTGTTCCGGATCTGCGATAATTACTACATCTTTATCTACATAATTATAATAGGCAAGCCCGATGCCTCGATGTTCCATATCGAGCCCAATTTCCTCCACACAATCCTGGAAATATTCTTCCACATTAATCTTTGCAAAATTGTATGGAATACGGTTGGTATCAATCTTGGAATACAACGTCAATTCGTTAATCAACGTATCCATTTCATTTGCCTTACTGTAAATGGTACGAACGTATTTGTCTACCTTATCTGGCGTGTTTGCGACACCATCCAAAATTCCTTCCGCGTAACCTTTTACCGCAGTAATTGGCGTCTTTAAATCGTGGGCGATATTACTGATAAGCGCTTTATTTTCCGATTCATTATGAATCTTTTCTTCGGCATTTTCCTTGAGCCTTCGCCGCATATCCTCGAAACTGACACATAGGTTATTTAACTCATCATTTGCACTTTCATCGGTTTCTACCTGAAAATCCAAGTTGCCTTCCTTAATATTTTCTGCAGCTTTTTGCAATTTTCGAATTGGTGTAATGATACTCTGGTACATCCAAAAAGCCAATACCCCGGCTGTTAACAGCAGAATTAAAATAACCGAAAACAGAATGTCAAAAAATAAATTTCGAACTTCCGGACGAAGTACAACGCCTTCCGCAATGGCTTCCATCTGCACTCGGAAGAACAGCCCTGATATAATCAGCGCCAATGCAATTGGCAGAAAAAGAATAATACAAAAGGATATTAATAATTTTGATTTTAATTTCATAAACAATCCTCCGTATAGAGTTTTAGGCATTTCCTATGAAGTAAAAAACCCGAAAAACCAAAGATTTTTCGGGTTAATTATATCATACCTATATAAGAAAACGTATGAAATTTCTATAAATTCTTATAAACTTTTAATGCATCTGCTTTATCGGTCTTTTCCCATGGAAGTTCAATATCTGTTCTTCCGAAGTGTCCATAAGCTGCTGTTCCACGGTAGATTGGTCTGCGAAGGTCAAGCATCTTGATAATTCCAGCTGGACGAAGGTCAAATTCTTTACGAACGATTTCTACTAATTTTTCATTTGAAAGTACGCCTGTACCAAATGCGTCCACCATGATAGAAGTTGGCTGTGCTACACCAATTGCATAAGATAACTGGATTTCACATCTCTTAGCAAGGCCTGCTGCTACGATGTTCTTAGCAACATAACGTGCTGCATAGGCTGCAGAACGGTCTACCTTGGTGCAGTCTTTTCCTGAGAAGGCTCCGCCACCGTGACGAGCATATCCACCATAAGTATCTACGATAATCTTACGTCCTGTAAGACCAGCGTCACCGTGTGGTCCACCAATTACGAAACGTCCTGTTGGGTTGATGAAGAATTTTGTATCAGCATCAATCATATCCTGTGGAAGGATTACGTCAAATACGTGCTTCTTGATGTCTGCATGAATCTGTTCCTGAGTTACGTCCTCATCATGCTGTGTAGACAATACAACTGCTTCCAAACGTTTTGGAGCACCATTTTCATCGTATTCTACAGACACCTGTGTCTTTCCATCTGGTCTTAAGTATTTTAATGTGCCATCCTTACGAACCTTAGTAAGCTGTAATGCCAACTTGTGCGCAAGGGAAATTGGATATGGCATAAGTTCTTCTGTTTCGTCTGTTGCGTAACCGAACATCATACCCTGGTCTCCAGCACCTGTATCAAGGTCATCTGTAAGCTGTCCTTCTTTTGCTTCTAAAGCTTTATCAACACCCATTGCGATATCTGCTGACTGCTGATCCAGCGCAACCATAACTGCACATGTATGTCCATCAAAACCTGTTTTCGCATCGTCATAGCCGATTTCATTTACAGTTTTTCTAACGATACCTGGAATATCTAACTGAGCTTTTGTTGTGATTTCACCTGTTACAAGCACGAAACCTGTACAACTTGCTGTTTCACAAGCAACACGGCTCATTGGATCCTGTTCTAAGCAAGCATCCAAAATGGCATCGGAAATGGCATCGCACATTTTATCTGGATGGCCTTCAGTTACGGATTCTGATGTGAATAATAATTTTTCCATTGTTTATACTCTCCTTTTCTGTGGTTGTCTGTATTTTTCTCTGCTTATTCGCGCAAAAAATCCGCCTATGCGACATAAGCGGATTACTACTATCAAAATTAGCGATCCTCTTATTGTTCGAATTACTCGCTCAGGTAGGCACCTTCCGTTGCTGGGGTTGCCGTGACTTCATAGATCCTATGTATCTCCATCACTCTGAATAAGAGAAAAACACAATATGCAATTTGAAATCTTACAGAGCAACAATACTCCTTTATATGCGGTCTGTCAAGTGTTATTTTATTGACAATAATTCTTGTGTACAATATAATTATTCCAAAGGCTCACAATGGAGGATAGTATGATTAAAAAACTTTCACCAAAAGAATTAAAAGCAGGCATGATTGCTCTCGAAGCAATTGTTACCCCTTTGGGACAGCCAATTGCCCCTGCTGGTGAAACGCTTACCAGACAGATTATTAACAAAATGAAATTATATAATTGCGAGTATGCCGTTGTAGATGTGGAGGAGGAACCGAACGAAGTAGTTACGGAGACCACTAGCACAGCTCCTCTTGATGCAATTCCTGAAATCACTGCGGAACCCGCACCAGAGCCATATGCTCCAAAAGAAGTTAAAACTCGTGTAGAAGAAGCTAAAACCCATTCTCAGAAGATTGTAGAATCCAACGAATTCCACGATTTTGAAATGGATTATTCCCATGCTCTTTCTTTCCTGAAGGAAGTGTTTGAAGGAGTACAGAATAAAACCTACACCATTGAAGAAGACCAATTACTAAAAAGCATTCAGCCTCTTTTCATTTCACGTAATACTATTACGGAATTATTTGACATGATTCAGCAGATGCATTCTTTAAACGATTCCGTTTATGCTCACTGCGTAAACGTGGCGTTGATTTCTCGAATGATTGGCCGCTGGCTTCATATGGAACCACATGATCTGGATACTCTTACCTGTTGTGGGCTTCTCCATGACATTGGCAAGCTGGTAATCCCTGAAGAGATTTTGAACAAACCAGGAAAACTTACCGATGAAGAGTTTGCAATCGTGAAGTCCCATCCAAAATATGGATATGAACTTCTTCGTAATCAGAACATCGACTCGCGAATTAAAAAATCTGCTTTAATGCATCACGAACGTTATGATGGCTCTGGCTATCCGAATGGTTTGTCAGAAGAGCTTCTCTCTGACTTCGCTATGATTGTTGCAATCGCCGATGTATATGATGCCATGACTGCTGCACGTGCATACCGTGTGCCGCTTAGTCCATTCCAGGTAATTGCCAACTTTGAAAAAGATGGTTTCCAGAAATACCATACCAAGTACATCTACGTATTCCTGCATCGCATCGCCGCTACATACCAGAACAACCGTGTTATGTTAAGCGATGGTCGTGCTTGCAAGATTGTAATGTTAAACCAGAACAGCTTATCTCGTCCAATCGTCCGCTTTGACGATGGCGAAGTATTAGATCTGTCAACCCAGACAGACCTTCAAATTACGCGAATCTTATAAAATAAGGGGCTGTTGCACAACACCTATGAAATGTGCAACGCCCCTCTTTCTATGCCCCTAAATGCAACCAATGGCATGACTCCGTGGATAGAAGAATGAATTTCTATCCAAAGTCGCAGTGCCATTGGTTGCATTTAGGGGCATAGAAAAGGGGTGTCGCAATTATACCGAATGTGGTATTTTACAACAACCCCTTATTTTTTAAGAAACTTTCATTATGAATTTCTGAAGTTCGCGTTCGCTGGATACGCGCTCGATTTTTCCACCAAGTTCAGCAAGCTTAGTTTCAAAACCTTCGTAACCACGCTCAATGTAATAGATGTCATCTACGATGGTAACACCCTCTGCCGCAAGGCCTGCAATAACTAGAGCTGCACCTGCACGAAGGTCAGGAGCATTGACTCTTGCACCGGTGTACTTTTTCACACCGTTGATGATAGCGATATTACCTTCTACTTTGATGTCTGCACCCATACGGGTAAGTTCATCTACGTATTTAAAACGATTTTCAAAAATGCTTTCGGTTACTGTACTTGTTCCTTCTGCGATTCCCAAAACTACTGCCATCTGTGGCTGCATATCTGTTGGGAAACCTGGGTAAGGAAGTGTTGTAACCTGTGTACGCTGTAATCTACCATTGGAAATTACTCGTACGGCATCATCGAACTCTTCGATAATACATCCAACCTCTAAAAGTTTTGCTGTAGTAGCCTCTAAGTGCTTTGGAATAACATTCTTGACCATTACATCGCCACCCGTTGCAGCTGCCGCAAACATAAATGTTCCAGCTTCAATCTGGTCAGGAATAATGGAATATTCTGTCTTGTGAAGTTTTTCTACACCAACGATACGAATAACATCTGTACCAGCACCACGAATGTTAGCGCCCATACTATTTAAGAAGTTCGCCACGTCTACAACGTGAGGCTCTTTTGCAGCATTTTCAATTACTGTCTTTCCTTCCGCCATAGCTGCCGCCATCATAATATTGATGGTTGCTCCTACAGAAACTTTATCTAAGTAAATATGGGTTCCCATCAAGTGGTCCGCAGATGCCTCAACAAGACCATGAGCAATATCCACCTGTGCGCCCATTGCACGGAAGCCTTTTAAATGAAGGTCGATTGGACGACTTCCAATATCACAGCCTCCTGGAAGAGCTACTGCTGCTTTTTTGTATTTTCCAAGCAACGCTCCCAATAAGTAATAAGAAGCACGGATTTTACGGATAAATTCATTATCTACGCTTACATCCTGAATGAAGGAACCATTGATTTTCACTTTGTGAGCATTCACACGCTCAATCTTGGCACCTATCTGTTCCATGGCCTGTAAAAGTACATTAATATCCCTAACATTTGGCAAGTTTTCAATTGTAACTGTTTCATCTGTCATAATAGCTGCAGCCAAAATCGCAAGAGCCGCATTTTTAGCGCCACCGATTTCAACCTCACCATATAAAGGATTTCCACCTTTGATTACATACTGATCCATTATCTTACCTCAACAAACTATGTCCTATTCTATATTATTCAATATTTCCCTAAATGTTATTCCCGTTTTGCAATTTGTTTACTAACTGCTCTACCGTTTCCTCTACACTTAAGCCCTCTTCTGATACTCGAACATCTGCGTATTTTTCATACAGCGGTGTTCTTTCTTCATATAGGCCGTACAAAGTCTGTCCCTCTTTTAAAACCACGCCTCTTCCTTTGATATCCGAAAGACGTTTTTCCAATGTTGGAAATGAAACTTCCAAATACACTACCGTCCCAATTTCCTTTAAATGTTCCATGGCCTCCTGGCCATATATCACACTTCCGCCTGTAGCGATAATTGTTTTGCTGCACTTTAATCCGGCATTCACACGGTTTTCTACCTGAATAAAACCGTCCGTTCCTACCTCTTCAATAATCTCTCGCAAAAGCTTACCTTCCTGCCGCTGGATTACCAAATCTGCATCCACAAACTGATATCCCAATACCTTTGCCAGAATCACTCCCACTGTGCTTTTGCCTACACCAGGCATTCCAATCAAAACAATATTATCTCTAGCAATCATTATTTTTCTGAACCTTTTTCAGTGCTTGTTTCTGTTCCTTTTTCAGTTCCAGTCTCTTTTTCAGAACCTGTTTCTTTTTCTGTAGAACCATCATCCTGTGTGAAGATGTTGTGGAAGTCGATCTGATTAATTACATTTGCGTATGTAACCCAACCATCATTTTTCTCCCATTCTTTTACTTTATCGCTGTAAAGCTTGCTTTCACGTTCTGCGATGATTTCTTCGTATTTATCTTCTGTAGCTTCTTTATCTACATCAGCATCTACTCTTACGAAATAGATCTGGTCATCATCACCTTCGATCATTTCTGAAGTTTCGCCTTCTTTTAATTCCTTAAGAACCTTCATAACTTCTTCATCAATGGTCTTATCTCCAGCTTTTACGTTGTAAGCACCTTCTTCTACTTCGAATTTGTATTCTTTTACAGCATCTTCTAATTTAGTGCCATTCTTAAGTGCTTCTGCAACTTTGTTGATGTTTTCTTTTAATGCTTTGATTTCAGCTTCTGTATATTTTACAGTTTTGCCATCAACAATGTGTTTTTCAAGGTTAATTACTACGTAAGAGTAACCACGCATGTTCTTGTCTTCGTCTTTTACATCTTTGTCAACATCTACGATGATTGCATCATACATCTTCTGCTGAATTGTATAGAGTGTAAGCATTTCTACAACATATTCTTCTGTTGCACCAAGTTCTTTCAAAGCTGCTTCTGTGTTTGCTGCCATGAACTTGCCTGCTACTTCTTTGATTTTTGCTACTTCTTCATCTGTAAGTGCTACTTTGTAATCAGCCATATGTGCCTTCAAAGTATACAAATCATGAAGGTTTGATACTACAGAAGAGATTAAGCTCTGCTGTAATGTTACACCAGAACCTGTCATATCAGAATCCCATACGCCTGTACCAAAATATCCAACGTATAAATCATCCATAGCTGCTTTCTGGTATTTTGCTAAAAAGTTTACAAGGCCAACAGAAATCTTCTGTTCTCCAAGTGTTGCTGCAGTGTCATCTGGATTTATTCCACATCCTGCAAATGTGGACATGCAAAGTGCCCCTGCTAACACAAGAGCTGCTAATTTTTTTAATGCTTTCATATTTCCTCCTAAAATTAGACCTAGTTGGTCACAATATCATCATTATATTATAGTGCCTTTTCCCCAATCTAGCAAGGACTTTCTTTTTTTCTAGGCATTTTCCTGCAAAAATTGCATCATTTCTAACAGATTTTTCAATATTTCCACTACATCCTTGCCTTTTTCCCGGGAATTTGCATTCATCACATAGGTAAAGTATGGATTTTGTGCATCTGCTGTAAACTTAAGATATGGTTTGTTTACATCTAACAGTTGTGGAATTCTAATAGGATTAATTGGCGCTTTCTCATACATCACCAATTTCAATTCCTCGCCCTTTTGACTCACTTCACGAACATAAACACTATGTGCCATATATTTTAGCCTTGCAATAGTCAGAAGATTCTGTACAGATTTTGGTGGCTCACCAAATCGGTCAATGAGTTCTTCCAGCATTTCTTCCACTTCTTCCTCTGTTTCAATACCAGCAATTCGCTTGTAAATATCCAGTTTTTGCATTTCGTTTGCCACATAGGTCGGCGGAATGTAAGCACTGGTATTGATATCAATGGAAGTCTCAAACTTCTCTTCCACTTCCATACCTTTTGCTTCTTTGACTGCTTCATTTAACATCTTGCAATACAAATCATATCCGACTGCTTCCATGTGACCGCTCTGCTCTGCGCCGAGAAGATTACCCGCACCTCGAATTTCCAGGTCTCGCATGGCAATTTTAAAACCACTTCCCAGTTCTGAGTATTCCTTCATAGCAGCCAGACGTTTCTCCGCTACTTCGCGCAGCATTTTATTGCGACGATACATAAGGAATGCATATGCAGTACGGTTGGAACGTCCCACACGTCCTCTAAGCTGATACAACTGGGATAACCCCATATTATCTGCATCGTGAATAATCATGGTATTTACATTGGAAATGTCCAGCCCCGTTTCAATAATCGTGGTAGAAACCAGCACATCGATTTCTCCGTTAATGAAACGATACATAATTTTTTCCAAATCACTTTCCTTCATCTGACCATGAGCAAACGCCACGTTGGCCTCTGGCACCAGCGCCTGAATCTTCGTTGTCACATCATCTATATCTTTTACCTTATTATAGACATAGAACACCTGACCATCTCTGGCAAGCTCACGATTGATAGCTTCGCGAACCATCTCTTCATTATATTCCATAACATAAGTCTGGATTGGAAGACGGTCCATTGGTGGCTCTTCCAAAACACTCATATCACGAATACCTATCAGGCTCATATGAAGAGTTCTAGGAATTGGTGTGGCTGTCAGCGTCAGAACGTCTACGTTGGTTTTCATCTGCTTGATTTTTTCCTTGTGACCAACACCAAAACGTTGTTCTTCATCGATAACCAAGAGGCCTAAATCTTTGAAAGCCACATCTTTCGACAAAATTCGATGGGTTCCAACAACGATGTCCACCTGACCTTTTTTCAAATCTTCTATGGTGCGTTTCATCTCTGTGCTACTTCTAAAGCGACACATCAAATCCACTCTCACAGGGAAATCCTTCATTCGCTGTGAAAAAGTATTGTATATCTGCTGAGCAAGAATGGTAGTTGGCGCCAGATATGCCACCTGTTTTCCTTCCTGCACAGCCTTAAAAGCAGCACGAATGGCCACCTCTGTCTTGCCGTAACCTACGTCACCGCAGATGAGACGGTCCATAATCTTCGTACTTTCCATATCCCGTTTGGTTTCCGCAATGGCAGTCACCTGATCCTCTGTTTCTTCAAACGGGAACAGTTCTTCAAACTCTCTCTGCCATACCGTATCAGGTCCGTAGACGAAACCATTTTTTTCTTCTCGAAGCGCATACAGCTGTACCAAATCTCCTGCGATTTCTTTTACAGCACCACGTACCTTAGTCTTGGTTCTAGCCCATTCCTGCCCACCTAGTTTGTTCAACTTCGGTTTCTTGGCATCCTTGCCGGCATACTTCTGAATCATCTCCAGCTGTGTAGCAAGAATATATAAGTTAGAGCCGCTGGCATACTCAATCTTAATGTAATCCTTTAAGGTTTTATCTACCTCTATTTTCTCGATGCCCTTATAAACACCAAGTCCATGATTCTCATGTACCACGTAATCGCCTACGCTCAAATCTGTGAAGCTGGCAATCTTTTCGCCCTCATAAGTTCTATGGCGTTTTTTCTTCTTTTTCTCCGCACCAAAAATGTCCGATTCTGTAATTACGGCAAATTGTAAAATCGGATAATCATAACCCTTATGAACCTTTCCATAACACACCATAATCTGGCCTTCCAACAGGTCATGGTCATAATCCTCCGTATAAAAACTCGCCAGACCTTCATCCAGCAAATCCTCCGCCAGACGTTTCGCTCTTGTTCTTGACCCTGACAAAAGAACAATTTTATAGTGATTCTTACGATAGTTTTTTAAATCCTTTACAAGAAGTTCAAAACTATTGTTATACGCGTTTACGCTCTTTACATGAATTCCAAAGACGCCCTGCTGCTTTAAGCCGTTGGCTTTTGCGTCCAGCGCCGCCAGAGAAATGCAGGAAAACTGCTGGCACTTACCTACAATCTCCCTTTCCATAAAGAGTTCCTTAATCTGTCCCGGCAGAACATAGCCTTTTTCCAGGCGATGCTTCATACTCTCAGAGTATTCCGTCTCTGTCTGCTTTCCACGCTCTACACAACGGGTCAGTTCATCAAAAAACACCAAGGTCTCTTCTGGATTGAAATAATCCAAAAGCCCTGTTCTCTCTTCCGAAAAGTACGACATATATGCATCCATTCCTGCATATATGGACAGTTCCCCCCACTCCTCTGCTTTTTCTTCTGCCAGAGATAGCATTCTGTGAGCCTCTTCTGTTTTCATATCTTTTCTAAGTTTATCGGAGGTCCTTTTCGCCTCTTCCAAAAGTCTCTGAATACCCGCCTGTTTTTCTTCCTCTGTTAAAACCAGTTCACAGGCAGGATAAATAGAAACTTCATCCACATTTTCAATGGACTTTTGTGTTTCCGTATCAAAAGAACGAATGGTATCAATCTCATCGCCCCACATCTCAATTCGAATCGGATTCTCCTCCGTCAACGGAAAAATATCCAAGATTCCACCACGAAGGGCAAACTGCCCCATAGTTTCCACCTGATATTCTTTTTCATATCCCATTCGAACCAATTGTGCTTTTACGGCTTCTAAGTCCACTTCATCTCCAGGAGCAAGACGCAGTACACTGTCCCAGATTTTATCAGGACTGGCCTGTGTGTTCATCAATGCATCAAAAGTAGTAATCAGGGTTACTCTTTCTAATTCACAAATGGCCTTCAATGCACGAATTCGCTCTGCGGTAAGCACATTGCCTCTAATATCTGACTGATAAAACAACACGTCCTTAGCAGGATAATACACGACATTCGGCTCAAAAAAGCGGTAATCCTCATAGAGTTCCTTGGCTCTTTGCTCACTAAAAGTAACAATGACCTTATTACATAGGCCATTGTTAAATGCGTAAATCATATGCGGTTTTTGTGCGTCTATACATCCCGTAATCGAGTACAGACCTTTTGCTTTTGTTGCCGATTTTACCATCTCAGAAAAACCATTTAAGTTCTCCAACGGCTGTACAAATGTTTTCACGCTTTACTCCTGCTTCTTTGCATTATAATCATTCATTGCTTTATCAATATCACCCTGCATAATGAGAACTGCCGCCTGAATCACATCTGGCATAATCTCTGCAAGTTTCTTATTGTCATCTTCTGAAAAATGCCCCAGAACATAATCTGCCAGGTCCCAGCCACTTGGCTTTTCTCCTACGCCAACCTTAATACGCATAAATCCCTGGGTTCCTGTATGGGCAATCAGACTTTTGATTCCATTATGCCCACCTGCACTGCCTTTTTTGCGAATGCGGATATTGCCTGGTGCAAGACTAATGTCGTCAAAAATCACCAACAGTTCTTCTTCTGGGTCCAATTTATAAAAATTAAGTACGTCTGCTACACTTTCGCCGCTTAAGTTCATGTAAGTCTCCGGTTTCACCAGAAGCACCTTCTGACCTTCGATGACACACGTGCCACATAACGCCTTATGTTTTTTCTCCTTCACAGAAATCCCATACTTTGCAGCAATGGCATCTATGGCCATATATCCTGCATTATGTCTTGTATTCTCATATTTCTTTCCTGGATTTCCTAAACCTACAATTACAAACATCTGATAAACCTTTCTATATTACGTCCTCTGACGAAAATCATCCCCACGCCATTAGCGTGGGGTGTTTTTTATTCATTCTCTATTTCTTTGTATTTTTCCAGGATCAACTCCTGAAGTCTGGTTCTTGTTTCTGAACTGATTGGGTGCGCAATATCGCGATATTCACCATCTGCAGCCTTGCGGCTAGGCATAGCGATAAACAGCCCCTTCTCCCCTTCAATAATCTTGATATCGTGTACTACAAATTCATTTTCAATCGTGATGGAAGCCACCGCTTTCATCTTACCTTCTTTTTCCACCTTACGAATCCGTACGTCTGTTATTTGCATATGAAGCCCCCTCTCATAAATCTCGGAAACGATGAATGGTTACTTTTAACATTTATATTATATCATTCTGTTTGCAAATCGTCTAGTTCGGGGTATAATATAAAAAGATAATAATACAATAAGAAGGGATTTTTATGTATACATTAGATTTTAACAAACCAATTCACGTATATTTTATGGGTATCGGCGGAATCAGCATGAGTGGTCTCGCAGAAATTCTTTTAGAAGAAGGATTCACCATTTCCGGATCTGACGTAAAAGCATCTGCTCTCACAACTCAGTTAGAAGCCAAAGGGGTGAAAATCTTCTACGGCCAGATTGCTTCCAACATTTCTGCGGATATCGATTTAGTAGTATATACTGCTGCCATTCGTGAAGACAATGAAGAATGGCAGGCCGCAAAACAGATGAACATTCCTATGCTGACCCGCGCGCAGCTTCTTGGACAGATTATGGATAATTACAGCAAATCCATCGCCGTTTCTGGCACCCACGGAAAAACAACCACTACTTCTATGATTAGTCAGGTTCTTCTGGAAGCAGAAACAGATCCAACCATTACCGTTGGCGGAATCCTGTCTGCTATCAACGGAAACCTTCGTGTAGGAAACTCTGAGGTGTTTATTTCAGAAGCTTGTGAATATACCAACAGTTTCCTGAACTTCCGTCCAAAATACAGCATTATCTTAAATGTAGAGGCAGAACACCTTGACTTCTTCAAGGACTTAGATGATGTTCGTTGTTCTTTCCAGAAATTTGCAGCAAACACTCGCGCTGATGGGGCAACCATCATCAATGGTGAAATCGAAAACTACGAAGAATTAATCGAGAACCTTCCACACAAAGTGGTTACATATGGTTTTGATTCCCGTTTTGATTTCTACGCAGAGAATATCACATTTGACGACAACGCCTGTGGCGTATTCACCGCTATGCATCAGGGCGAAGTTCTGGCTCAGGTTCATCTCAATGTTCCTGGTATGCACAATGTTTCTAACGCTCTTGCCACCATCGCCCTCGCTACACTTATGGAGCTTCCACAGGATGCTCTCCTTGCGGGACTTCGCAAGTTCGGCGGTGCCAACCGTAGATTCCAGTATAAGGGACAGATAGACGGTGTAACCATTATTGATGATTATGCTCATCATCCAACGGAAATCGCGGCAACCCTTTCTGCTGCAGCTAATTATCCACACAAACGTCTTGTTCTGGTATTCCAGCCTCATACCTATACCAGAACCCAGGCCTTTTTACACGAATTCGCAGAGATTTTGTCGAAAGTTGACGTTTTAGTACTGGCAGACATCTATGCAGCCCGCGAAAAGAACACCATTGGCATTTCTTCCAAAGATTTATTAGCTTTAGTAAAGGAAAAAGGCACAGAATGTTATTATTTCCCTTCTTTTGAAGAGATTGAAAAATTTTTATTAAAAAATTGTGTAAACGGTGACCTGTTGATAACTATGGGCGCCGGAAACGTTGTAGAAATTGGAGAAACCTTACTCGGAATATAGTTGTCCACATTATCCACATCTTCCTGTGGGATTTTATCCCCCGGGAAATGTGGATTTTTTTCTTGGCCGAAACCCCTTATTTTGTCGCATTTTGTAATTTTTATCCACATTATCCACAATTTTAAAAGCCCCGCAAACCCTTGATTTTCCTAGGTTTTTTGGGCTTTTCATTCTAAAATTTGTATGCTATAATCTCTCATAGTCTAGACTATGTTAATGTGGTCTATTTTGTAGAAGTGAGGGTTTAGTAAATGGCAGCAATCGAATTGCGTAGTAATTATTCTTGCGCTTATGTAGGCGTACCGAATATTTTCATAGATCAGTTTATGGCGGATGCAAATGGGGAATTTGTAAAGGTATACTTATACCTTCTTCGTTGCATGAACAGCAATGGTAAAAGTGTATCCATCAGCGACATTGCTGATTTCTTCAACCATACAGAGAAGGACGTTTTGCGTGCTTTGAAATATTGGGAGAAGCAAGGAGTTCTCTCCTTGTCTTTTGACGAGAGCAAGAATCTGACAGGATTATGCCTGCATGATTTGAATCAGCCTGCCACATCTCAAATTGAAGTCGCTCCTCTCGTAGAAAGAAGCCCAAAAGCTGAATCCCCTTCCCGTTCAAAGAAAGTGGACAAGGAGGCGACTGAAACACTTTCTGCAGAAGTAACACCTAAGAAAGTTGTTACACCGAAGCGCGAATATACTTTAAATGAAGTTCAAAACTTCTGTAATAATCACGAAGTATCTGAACTGCTGTTCATTATCGAGACATACTTAAAGCATCCTTTGAATTCCACTGAGATGAACACCGTTTTCTTCTGGTATGACACCTTGCATTTTTCTGGGGAGCTCATTGAATATCTGGTAGAATACTGTATTACCAATGGGCACTCTAGTCTTCGATATATGGACAAGGTAGCCATGGGCTGGTCTGAAAATGGCATTGACACCATTACCAAAGCCAAAGAACATGTTTCCATCCGTTCCAAGGCATATTACAGCATTATGAAAGCCTTCGGCATCAGCGGACGTAACCTCGCAGAATCCGAAATGGCCTTTGTTAACAAATGGACCAAGGAATATGGATTTGATACAGAACTGGTGCAGGAAGCTTGCAAGCGCACCATCTCTGCTACACAAAAACCTAGTTTTGAATATACCGATTCCATCCTTACCAACTGGTATACGAACCATGTACATACTTTAAAAGATGTAGAATCTTTAGATGCGTCATTCAACAAGAATAAACGCACTAGCGCTACTGTTAATACCAGTACCGCTTCCAATAAGAAAAACAAATTCAACAATTTCCAACAACGCAGCTATGACGCTGACGAGATGGAAAAACTGTGGCTAACCACATCTGTTGATTAGAATTTTGCACACCTACCTTTAGGAGGAATATATGGCACTAAGCAACGCACAATATGATGAAATAATGCGTGGATATCAGGAACGTCAACTTTCCAACCGACATCTTACACAGAAACGTCAGGAAGCTTTGTACGCTCAGATCCCTTCCTTAAAAGAAATAGACGACCAGATTGCACAGATATCCGTAGAATCCGCTCGTAGAATGCTAGACGGTGATTCTTCCGCCCTAGCTTCTTTAAAAGCGAATTTGGCCGGATTACGCGCCCAGAAGGCTGCACTTCTTGCTTCCAATGGATACGACGAAAGTTATCTTGAACCAGTGTTCACTTGCGCTGATTGCAAAGATACTGGATATATAAATGGCACAAAATGCCATTGCTTTAAGCAGGAAATTATCAATGTGGTTTATTCCCAGTCCAATATCAAAAATATTTTGGCAAAAGAGAATTTTTCCACATTTTCTTACGAATACTATTCAGACACAGACCGCAATCCAACCACCAATTTATCCTCTTTGGATACGGTTCGTTTAGCTGTAGAAAAATGCCAGCATTTTATCAATGACTTTGACAATAAACCAAAAAATCTCCTGTTCTATGGAGAAACCGGTGTGGGAAAGACTTTTCTCTCCAATTGCGTTGCCAAGGAATTGTTAGAGCGCGGAAATTCCGTTATCTACTTTACAGCCTTTCAATTATTTGATATATTGAGCAAAGGTGTGTTTGACCGGGACGCAGATGCCATTGCTGCACACCAGAATATTTTCGATTGTGATTTGCTGATTATAGACGATTTAGGCACTGAGCTGTCTAATTCTTTCACCACTTCTCAATTATTCCTGATAGTGAATGAACGAATTTTACGGCAGAAATCTACTATCATATCCAGCAACCTAAAACCGTTGGATATTTTAGAGATGTATTCAGAAAGAACCTATTCGAGACTAACCAGCAATTACACCATCATTAATCTATTTGGTGATGATATAAGAATTAAAAAACGTCAAAAGCACTAATTAACAACATCATATTTTACGGAGGACATCATGCCAAACGACGAAAGAATCTTAGAGACTATTCCAAACGGTATCTTAGGCTTATTACCAACCAAAAGTTGTACCAAAATGGGAGAGAAAGTTGACAAGTACCTGACCACATGGAGAGAGCACCGCGAACACGAGCATCAGCACGATGCTGCATTTAAGGATTACCACAAGGAAAGTTATATCATCCCTGTGTCTACTCCTCGTTTCGGCTCTGGTGAAGCAAAATGTGTCATCAATCAATCCATTCGTGGTTTAGACTTATACATCTTGGTAGATGTAACCAACTGGAGTTTAACTTACAAGCTTTGCGGACACGAAAACCACATGTCTCCAGACGATCACTACTCTGACTTGAAGCGTATTATTGCTGCTTGTGGTGGAAAGGCAAGAAGAATTACTGTCATCATGCCATTCCTTTACGAAAGCCGCCAGCACAAACGCTCTGCCCGTGAATCCTTAGACTGTGCACTTGCACTTCAGGAATTAGTTTCTATGGGCGTAGACAACATCATTACCTTTGACGCCCACGACCCACGTGTACAGAACGCTATTCCTCTTCGTGGTGGTTTCGAATCCGTACAACCTACTTATCAGTTTATCAAAGGCATTTTGAAGAATGTAAAAGATTTACAGATTGATCCAGAACACTTGATGGTAATCAGCCCTGACGAAGGTGCTACTGCTCGTGCCATCTACATGTCCAACGTTCTTGGCGTAGACATGGGTATGTTCTACAAACGCCGTGACTACAGCAAAGTTGTAGACGGACGCAACCCTCTTGTTGCCCATGAATTCTTGGGACAAGATTTAGACGGCAAAGATGTTATTATTATTGATGATATGATTTCTTCTGGCGAAAGCATGATTGATACCGCCAGAGAATTAAAGAAGCGTAATGCAAGACGTATTTTTGTATGTTCTACCTTTGGTTTATTCACCAATGGACTTGCTTCTTTTGACAAAGCTTATGAGGAAGGTTTGATTTATCGTATTGTAACCACAAACCTGACCTACCAGACTCCTGAACTGTTATCCAAGGAGTACTACATCAGCTGTGATATGAGCAAATATATCGCTTACATCATCGATACATTAAATCATGATGCCTCTATCAGCGACTTGTTAAATCCATATGATAGAATTCAAAAGGTCATTACGAAATACAAAAATGATCCATATTCATTATAGTGCATAGACTAAACGGGGCTGTTGCAAAACTCCACAGTGATGGAGTTTCGCACGCCCTATTTATATGCCCCTAGACACAGCCCATAACGCAACTCCGTGACTAGAAAGATGATTTTCCAAGAATCGCTTTTGGATGTTGTCTATGATTCGATGTCTTTTGAATGTCGGACATCCGTGGGCTGGCAGTATGTGCATCAGAGACTATTTGGAGTTTTCTTAGTACTTCTTGATATGCCATTAGAACAAAATGTAAAACCGCTCTTGAATGTTTGAGGCGCTGCTTTTGCGCCGAGTTCTCAAGAGCGGTTTTTTATATCAACTTTGTTCTAAGGCATATCTAGAAGTACTTGAAAATTACAACGAAGTCTCCGATGCACATACTGCCAGCCCACGGATGTTCGCCTATCAAAAGACACGAAAACATCCATCCAAAAGCGATTCAAGAAAATCTATCTTTCTATCCAAAGTCGTTGCGTTATGGGCTGTGTCTAGGGGCATAAAAATAGGGGCGTGCACTATCCCAATCGTAGGATTTTGCAACAGCCCCTATTGTTTCTCTTATTGTTCCAGCATTTTTGCGTATTCCTCTGCATCCACTGGCTTTGAATAATAATATCCCTGGGCACGAACATTTCCAATGCCCTTTAAGAACATCACCTGTTCCTCGGTTTCAACGCCTTCCACAACAACCTTTAAGCTCATGTTCTGCGCAAGGCGAATGAGACTCTCCAGAATATATCTACTCTTTCTCTGATCTCCCGCTCCGTCCAAGAACTTCAAATCCATCTTAATAACGTCCAGCGGAATCTCTTTTAACATATTCAGTGAAGAATATCCACTTCCAAAATCATCCATTGCTATTTCAAATCCACAATCCCGCAGTTCCTGAATTTTGCGATAAATAATATTATGATCTTCTGCGCAAATGGTTTCTGTGATTTCGAGTTGTAAATCCGATGGATGAATTCGGTATTTTGCAATTAACTCTAATAATTTGTCCTGCAATTCTCGATTATAAAAATGTGCTCTTGAAACATTTACCGAAATAGGACCTTTGAAAATCCCTTTTTCTTTCCATTCTGCAATATAACGGCAAGTTTCTTCCCATACATAATAATCTAGCTGTACAATAAAACCTGTACGTTCAAAAATACCAATAAACTTATATGGCGGTATCATACCTTTCTCAGGATGTTTCCAACGGACTAACGCTTCTCCGCCTATGATGCTCTCTTTTTCCACATCGTATTTAGGCTGGATATATGCACAGAACTGTCTGTCCGCTAACGCCCCCTTCATCTCGGCCTCTATTTGTTGAGACTCCAGAATCTGATTATGCTCTTCTTCACTATAATAACGAATGTACTCGATCTCATTGCGTTCCTTGTTGTGAGCCGCAATCGCCGCACGGTCACACATGTCACTAATCGCCAATTCCTTCTGGTTCTCTATCAGGAACACGCCATAATTAAGTTTAATCTCCAAATCAATCTGCTCTGAAGCAAATTGTCTTGGCATACTCATGCTATAGAATTCTTTGACTGGAAGACATAGATAAAATCTGTCTCCTGTAAATCTAGCCGCAATTACATTATGTTCAGCACTTAATTCTTTTAACCTCTCTGCAATTTCTATCAGAAGCATATCTCCTGCATCCATGCTATATAAGTCGTTTACGATCTGGAAGTTGACAATATTCATTAGCACAATGCACATTGGTTCTTTCGACCCATTAATCATTTCTCTCGATCTGCGATAGAAATATGGACGATTATACAATCCCGTTAATTCATCTTCCTGAATCTTCTTCTGCAGTTTCTTGTAGTCCTTCATCTCAATTCGTGTTTTTGTGATATTACGAATTAGAACCGTGTATATTACAAGTGTAATCAAAGTCAGCGCCACAATTCCGCCTAGAATATCACGATACTGATAAAAGATATCCATTGGCGTCAACTGATATGGATTTAATAAAATCTCTAATGTTGGTACTGATTCTTTTTCTGCTTTTGTTATATGTCGAATGCTCTTATTGATGATGTTAATCAGTATTTCATTTTCTTTTCCTGCAACCACACACATACCGTTGCCCCAGTCATCGCCCGGAATCTCCGCCAAGGTTTCTGCATAAACAGGCTTCTGCAAGATGTAATTCATAATATACGCATCCTGAATTGCAATATCCGCCTCGCCATCTACAATTGCATTCAAACATTCCTGTGTCGAGTTATAGTACTTAACTTCAAAATCCTTACTGTAATACTTAAGCAGCTGTTCCAGATAATGCATTTCCTTGGTAACCGCAAACACATAATCCAATCGCCCTGTATCAGCCACATCCGCACGTCTTCGAATGTACGATAAATGATTCTCTATCAACGGAATACTATAACACAGCTCATCTATTGCATCACTCGCTTCAATGGCGTACTTTGTACGCAACATCACATACTCACCCTCAGGCAATTCTTTTGTTAATTGCTCCATCACTGTAGGATTCGTTTCAAGCTGTATATCAAAAGTTAATCCACTTTTTTTCTCTAACAACTTAAAGAAATCCACAAAAATCCCATCAGGTTCACCAGTTTCAGACAAATAGCTCAATGGAACAGACCCCACCATAAGCTTAACTGGAATTGGCATGGCCTGCGCAATATACTCTGCCTCTTCTCTTGTGAACATAGGCGTTTCCGAAACCTGGCTATGTCCATAGTATTCTTCGTAGAGATTCCCTTCAAAGCCTGGATCATCATATTTCAATTGTTTTACAGCGTTGTTTAATTCCTGCATCAGGATTTCATTTTGCTTTGATGTAAAACAATAGTATTCTATGGTGCCAAAACGTGTCACAATGCGAATATCTTCACATTGTCGAAGACTTCCGTCGCATATTACGTCTACAGCCCCTTCCTGCAACGCTGCATGCAGGCTTTCGCGATTATTATAGATACGACTGTCATAAGACAGATTTTTTTCTTTTAGGAAATCATATACTACATTTTCATCGATAGCATTTTCCACAATGCCTATGGTACACTCGTCCAGTGCTTCAAAATCATCATAATAGATTTCCGCATCTTTCTGTGCATAAATAACGTAATTTTCATATGCCACAAAAAACTCCGATTGCAACAATCTCTCATACTGATTTTGTCTTCCGCTGGTAATAAATGCAAAATCAATATCTTTGTTTGCAAGGTCTTTTTCTACGTTCTTTTCCTCAATTTGAACATATTCGTATTCCCAATCGGTGTACTCGGCTATTTTTTCCAAATATTCTACGCCATACCCATCCCATGTTCCATTTACAATACTTATAAACGGATTACCTTTCACATAACCGATACGTATGGTTTCTTTTTCATTGGTGTCTGCCACTATGGTTTGTGGCAACATGGTCACCATCATGATAACCGCTAAAACAATCGCACATTTTCTTTTCATATGTACATTACCCCTATCCTAAATTACACTCCATTTTAATTTTAGTACTCCAAAAGCAATTTGTACATACAAAATTTTACAGGAAATAAAAAAAGAGTGTTTTTCAACACTCTCTTTTATGGCTTATTAAACTAATTCAAGAACTACTTCTAAAGCTCCATCACCTTTACGCTGGCCAATCTTAACGATTCTTGTGTAACCACCGTTACGGCTTACATATTTAGGAGCGATTTCGTCGAATAATTTTCCAACTACGTCAACACCCTTTACTGTGTAAAGAACTTTGAGCATTTCTCTTCTAGCGTGAAGACGTGAAGGAAGGTCCTTCTTAATTGTCTTCTGTACTTCATCGTATACAGTAACTTTCTTGCCATCTACAACTTCTTTTACTCTCTTGCCATCTTTGTCTTTACGAGCAACTTTAGCTGTTACAGTAACTTCTTCGAAGTTGTCTTTTTCACGAACTGCCATAGCAATAAGACCTTCAGCGATTTTGCGAACTTCTTTTGCTTTTGATTCAGTTGTTACGATCTTGCCGTTAGCAAGAAGCTGTGTTACCTGACCTCTTAATAAAGCCTTTCTCTGGCTAGAGGTTCTTCCTAATTTACGATATTTTGCCATTTTCTTTTCCTCCATTTGTGGTACATCCGGCCACGCTCTTTGGACTTACTTACCGAATGCATTTGTCTTGTTATGCCATTGCTGGCGAGTGCCACTCTAGGATTGACATAGGCCGCGCTCTTCGGGCTTACCGGTTCTGCCTATCTGAGTTACCAACTGCAAGCAGCTGGGATGTATAAATAAGTTCAAAGACTAAGGATTAGTCTTCTCCCTGATTTAACTGTAAACCTAATTCTTTTAATTTTGCTAATACTTCTTCTAAAGACTTACGTCCAAGATTACGAACCTTCATCATATCTTCTGGAGTTCTGTCGATAAGTTCAGCAACAGTATTGATTCCTGCTCTCTTTAAGCAGTTGTATGAACGAACTGATAATTCCAGTTCATCAATGTTCATTTCAAGAACTTTTTCCTGTGCATCATTTTCTTTTTCGATCATAACT
The DNA here is from genome assembly GCA_015057035.1 of Lachnospiraceae bacterium. GTDB lineage: Bacteria > Bacillota > Clostridia > Lachnospirales > Lachnospiraceae > Roseburia. Next base: position 49,576 of record SVFC01000014.1, read on the forward strand.
TCTGCCTGCTGTGCAGCATCTGATAAATCGATGAAAAGATTTAAGTGTTCGCTTAAAACTTTGGCAGCAAGACTTACTGCTTCATCTGGCTCAAGTGTTCCATTTGTGAACACATCAAGAGTGAGTTTATCATAGTCTGTAACCTGACCAACACGAGTGTTTTCAACTGTGAGGTTTACACGGTCAACAGGTGTGTAGATAGAATCAACAGCGATAACACCGATTGGTGTGTCATCTGTCTTATTCTTATCTGCGCTGATATATCCTCTGCCTTTTGTAATAGTAAGTTCCATAATTAATCTAGAATCAACACCACCATTTAAGTGAGCGATTTCTAATTCTGGGTTCATAATTTCGATATCAGAATCAAACTGGATATCGCTAGCTTTTACAACGCCTTCACCTTCGAATTCGATATAAGCAGTTTTAGGTTCATTTGTAGAGCTGTTATTACGAATAGCAAGATTCTTAATGTTCATGATAATTTCAGTAACGTCTTCTTTAACGCCTGGAATTGAGCTGAACTCATGTAAAACACCTTCGATTTTAACCTGGCTAACAGCTGCGCCTGGTAATGAAGAAAGCATAATTCTTCTTAAAGAGTTACCAAGTGTTGTACCATAGCCTCTTTCTAATGGTTCTACTACAAATCTGCCATATTTTTTGTCTTCTGAAATTTCTGCGATTTCAATTCTTGGTTTTTCAAAATCGAACACTACAAATTCCCTCCTTCTCGGGTTTGGTTGTTAGAATAATTCGTTAAGCGACCGATAGCCATGGCTGTTGCCATGGCACAAATCGGATCAATTTAATCTTATTTAGAGTATAATTCGACGATAAGCATTTCGTCAACTGGAACGTCGATCTGTTCACGTGTTGGTAAGTTCTTAACAGTGCCTTTGAATGCATCTGCATCGTAATCTAACCATTCTGGAACGATTCTTCCACCAGCTACTTCAACGATATCTTTCATTCTCTGAGTTGTTCTCTTTGATTCTTTGATTTCGATAACGTCGCCAGCTTTTACTAAGTATGAAGGAATGTTAACTACTTTTCCGTTTACTAATACGAATTTGTGGTCAACAACCTGTCTAGCTTCTCTTCTTGTACGAGCAAGTCCTAAACGGAATACTACGTTGTCAAGTCTTGACTCAAGCATAGTCATAAGGTTTGGACCTGTTAAGCCTTTCATTCTATCAGCCTTTTCGTAGTAGTTACGGAAAGGTTTTTCTAATACACCGTAAATGAATTTAGCTTTCTGTTTTTCTCTTAACTGAAGACCATATTCAGAAACTTTTTTATTAGCTCTGTTTAAATTTCTATTTGACTTTTTGTCATATCCTAAATAGCTTGGTTCTAAACCAAGGGATCTACATCTTTTCAGTACAGGTACTCTATTAACTGCCATCTTAATCTATCCCTCCTAATTAAACTCTTCTGCGTTTTGGTGGACGGCATCCATTATGAGGAACTGGAGTTACGTCCTTGATAGATGTAACTTCAAGACCGCAAGCTGCGAGCGCACGAATAGCTGCTTCTCTACCTGAACCTGGTCCTTTTACAAATACATCAACCGTCTTTAAACCATGAATTAAAGCTGCTTTTGTAGCAGTTTCAGCTGCCATCTGTGCAGCGTATGGAGTAGATTTCTTTGAACCTCTAAATCCAAGACCACCAGCACTAGCCCATGATAAAGCATTACCCTGTGCATCTGTAAGTGTTACGATTGTATTGTTGAAAGATGCCTGAATATGTGCCTGTCCGCGTTCAACGTTTTTCTTTACACGCTTTTTAGTTACTTTTTTTGCAACATTTTTAGCCATTTTAAACTAACCTACTTTCTCAAAATATTGTTACTTATTTCTTCTTATTTGCTACAGTTCTCTTTGGACCTTTTCTAGTTCTAGCGTTAGTCTTTGTTCTCTGACCACGAACTGGAAGTCCTTTTCTATGACGGATACCACGATTGCATCCAATTTCCTGAAGTCTCTTGATATTTAATGCGATTTCTCTACGTAAATCACCTTCTACAGTCTGAGTTTCGTCAATAACTGCACTGATTTTCTTAACTTCGTCGTCTGTTAAATCTCTAACACGAGTGTTAGGATCTACACCAGCTGCTTCAAGGATACGGTTAGAGCTTACTCTGCCGATACCATAAATGTAAGTCAAGCCGATTTCTACACGTTTTTCTCTTGGTAAATCTACACCTGCAATACGAGCCATGTGTGTATAACCTCCATAAAATTTTTCTGATTAATAGTGTAACAGTATACTGCAACAATATACCTTCATCCGAATGTAACCCATATGTGGCTGCGGTTGCACGCCCTGAAATGTGCACATACAAGTATCAATCCATATTTTGCAGATTCGTGGTTCGTCACTCGGTATAATAACGTTCCACCAGATTGCAGTCTGTTTATTGTGAATAGCTCCAACGAATTCGTTGTGCTACAGCCGCACACATTGATTTTGTGTCGTAGTGTTTACGACATGTGAAAAGGATTAACCCTGGCGCTGTTTGTGCTTAGGATTTTCACAGATAATCATGATGTTTCCTTTTCTTTTGATGACTTTGCATTTTTCGCAAATAGGTTTAACTGATGATCTAACTTTCACAGCAAAATCCTCCTTTCTCGTATAAAGCCCCATTTTTCACGGGTTGCGACCCGTTTTCCGGGTACTTTTCCAAAAGTGTCCGTATAACATTATATACATCCACTTTTCAAAAGTCAATAACTATTTTTATTTATCTCTCCAGATAATTCTGCCCTTAGACAAATCGTATGGAGACATTTCAATTGTTACCTTGTCACCTGGTAAGATACGAATGAAATTCATTCTCAGTTTTCCACTAATTGTAGCAAGAATCTGATGACCATTCTCAAGCTCTACCTTAAAGAACGCATTTGGTAACTTATCAACTACTACACCTTCAACTTCAATAACGTCTGCTTTTGACATACTTATTTTTTTCCTCCTGATTTAAAATAAATCCAAATATCCGGCAGCCTTTTCGCTTTCTGTTAATGTTAACAGTTCCGGTTTTCCTTCTGTAATGAGAATTGTGTTTTCATAATGGGCCGACAGAGACAAATCCTCTGAAACAACTGTCCAGTCATCATCCAACCAAAGAACTTCGTGAGTTCCTGCATTAATCATTGGTTCTACCGCCAAGGTCATGCCCGAACGAAGCTTGATTCCTCTTGATAACTTTCTGAAGTTTGGAATTTCTGGGTCTTCATGCAGAGCCTTTCCAATCCCATGTCCCACCAAATCTCTTACCACTCCATATCCAAACTTCTCTGCATAAGCAGCAATGTTATTGGATATATCATGAAGATGATTTCCAGCAGTTGCTTTCTTCATTCCTTCAAAGAAACTCATTCGTGTTCTTTCTATAAGAAGCTTTGCATCTTCTGAAATCTCTCCTACGCCTACAGTTCTTGCTGCATCGGAGTGATAACCTTTATAAATAACACCTGCATCCAAGCTTACGATGTCTCCTTCTTCCAAAAAGCGTTTGCCACTTGGAATTCCGTGAACTACTTCTTCGTTCACAGATACACAAATCGACGCTGGATATCCACAGTAGTTTTTAAAGGAAGGAATACATCCATAGGAACGAATCATTTCCTCGCCAATTCTGTCAACTTCTAATGTAGACATTCCTGGGCGAATTTCCTTTGCCAGATTCTCATGTACAAGAGCAAGTATCCTGCCCGCCTCACGCATCAGTTCTATCTCATGAGGGGTTTTAATTGTGACAGACATTATTACTCTCCTAAGATGGCAACAATGTCAGAAAATACATCGTCCATTGGTTTTGTTCCATCTACTGTTCTTAAGATGTTCTGTTCTTTATAGTAATTAATTAGAGGCTGTGTCTGTTCGTGATATACAGAAAGACGTTTCTGCACTGTTTCTGGCTTATCGTCTTCACGTAATACTGTCTGGTTACCACAAGCATCACATACACCCTCTTCTTTTGTTGGGTTGAATACAATATGGTATGTAGCACCGCAGTTGAGACACGCACGTCTTCCGCTCATACGATTTACAATATTTTCATCTGGCACGTCTACGTCGATTGCATATTCCATCGCCTGACCGATTTTGTTTAAAGCATTTGTAAGCGCTTCAGCTTGTGGAATTGTTCTTGGAAAACCATCCAGAACAAAGCCTTTTGCACAGTCATCCTGAGCAATACGGTCCATTACAAGGTCGCAAGTAAGTTCATCTGGAACTAACGCTCCCTGGTCCATATATGCTTTTGCTTTCTTTCCTAATTCTGTACCATTCTTAATATTTGCACGGAAGATATCTCCTGTGGAAATATGAGGAATTTCATATTTTGCAGCAATCTGTTTTGCCTGAGTTCCTTTTCCTGCTCCAGGAGCCCCTAACATAATAATTTTCATTTTTATATCTCCTAGTTTATAGCACTAATGGAGATACAGGCAAAAGCCCATATCTCCAGTGTACTTTTAGTCATTTAAAAATCCTTTATAGTAACGTACTCTCATCTGAGATTCAATCTGTTTTAATGTTTCAATAATAACACCAACAACGATGATGATTGATGTTCCAGCGAAAGATACGCTTGCGCCGAATACGCCGTTGAAGAAAATTGGAACAACTGCAATAAATGTTAAGAAAACTGCTCCAATAAATACGATGTAGTTAAGTACCTGACTTAAATAATCGCTAGTGGTTTTACCAGGTCTCATACCAGGAATGAAACCACCTGCCTTCTTCATGTTATTTGCAACTTCTAATGGATTGAAAGAAATCTGTGTATAGAAATATGCAAATCCGATGATAAGCGCGATGTAAACTACAAGACCAATTGAGTAAATTGGATTTTTAGGATCACACCAGTTTTCCTGAGATAATCCCTTTAAAATCTGTGCTCCAATACCAGTTCCTTTGCCCCATCCAAAAAGACTTGCAAGGATTACTGGTGTCTGCATCAATGACTGAGCAAAGATAACTGGAATAACACCACTTGTGTTTACTTTCAAAGGAATGTGTGTCTGCTGTCCGCCAACCTGTTTGCGGCCCTGCATCTTCTTAGAATACTGTACTGGAATTCTTCTTTCAGCACCCTGAAGGAGAACTACAAATACTACCATTCCAATGATGATTACAAGGATTACAACCGCTGCAATAGCAGCCTTAAGGTAATTGGTCTGTCCTGCAACAAACTGATCCCAAAGTGAACCCATATCCTGTGGGATACGAGAGATGATATTAATTACCAACACGATAGAAATACCATTTCCTACACCCTTTTCAGTGATACGTTCACCGATCCACATAAGTACCGCAGATCCTGCAGTTAATGCTAATACTACGCTGATAACTGTAAGTGCACTCTTATCTACAAGATATCCGCTTCTATAGAAACCGAATGTCATTGCAGAAGATTCAAAAAGCGCAAGACCTACTGTTACATAACGAGTAATTTCTGCGATTTTCTTCTTTCCATCTGGATCACGATGCATTTCTTCTAATGCAGGAATTGCAATAGTAAGTAACTGCATAATAATGGAAGAAGTGATGTATGGTGTGATGTTCAATGCAAAGATGGACATTGTTAAGAATGAACCACCTGTGATTGCATCGAAGAATCCCAACCCTGCTGCCTGGCTCTGAAACCAGCTTGAAAACAGTTCACCGTTTACACCAGGAACTGGAAGCTGACTTCCAATTCTGATGACGATGAGCATTAAAAATGTAAAAATAATTCTGTCTCGAATATCTTTAACTCTAAACGCGTTGCGAAGTGTCTCAAACATTAGATCACCTCTGCTTTTCCACCAAGAGCTTCGATTTTTTCAACAGCACCTGCACTGAATGCATTTGCCTGAACTGTAAGCTTCTTAGTAAGTTCTCCGTTGCCAAGAATCTTAACACCATCTCTAGTGTTCTTTACGATACCAGCTTCTAATAATGATTCGATTGTTACAACTGAATCATTTTCAAAACATTCAAGAGCTGATACATTGATTCCGATGATTTCCTTAGAGTTACGGCACTTGAAGCCTCTCTTTGGTAATCTTCTATATAATGGCATCTGTCCACCTTCAAAACCTGGTCTTGGTGCTCCAGAACGAGCTTTCTGACCCTTGTGGCCCTTACCAGCAGTCTTACCGTTTCCTGAACCGTGTCCACGGCCTCTTCTGAAATTATCATTATGAGTTGAGCCTTCAGCTGCTCTTAAATTAGATAAATCCATCACGGCACCTCCTTGTCCTTAATTAAACTTCTTCTACTTTTACGTATGGTGCTACTTTACGAAGCGCTCCCTGAGTAGCTGCATTATCTGGTAATTCTACAGTTTTGTATAATTTAGATAATCCTAATGCTTCGATGGTTTTTTTGTTCTTAGGAACTGCACCAATTGTTGACTTAATAAGTGTAACTTTTACTTTCTTATCTGCCATGTTTCAATTCCTCCTTAACCTAAGATTTCTTCTACAGATTTTCCACGAAGTCTAGCTACTTCTTCTGGGCTTCTTAAAGTTTTTAAAGCTTCAAGTGTTGCAAGAACAACGTTCTGCTTGTTGTTTGAGCCCAATGATTTTGTACGAATGTTTTCGATACCTGCTAATTCACATACGGAACGAGCTGGACCACCAGCGATGATACCAGTACCTTCTGGAGATTTCTTAAGTAAAACAGAAGCTCCTGTAAATTTACCAGTTACATCATGTGTAATACTGTGGTTTTCATCTAATCTGACACTGATTAAGTTCTTGATTGCATCTTCTTTACCTTTGCGGATTGCTTCTGGAACTTCAGCTGCTTTTCCAAGACCAGCGCCAACATGACCGTTTTTGTCACCAACAACTACGAGAGCTGTGAAACGCATGTTACGTCCACCTTTAACAACTTTTGTTACTCGTTTGATGTCAACAACCTGGTCAACTAATTCTAATTGACTAGCATCAATGATTTCACGTTTCATGTTTGCCTTCCTCCTAAAATTCTAATCCAGCTTCACGAGCTGCTTCAGCTAATGCTTTAATTTTTCCTGCGTAAATGAATCCGCCTCTATCGAAGACAACAGTTGTAATACCTTTATCTAATGCCTTTTTAGCAACTACTGTTCCAAGATGTGCTGCTGCATCAACGTTATTAGTTTTTTCAAGTTCTGCTTTTACATCTTTATCAAGAGTAGATGCAGAAACGAGTGTATTTCCAACTGTATCATCAATAATCTGAGCATACATATGGTTATTGCTTCTAAATACAGCTAAACGAGGACGTTCTGCTGTACCAGCAAGATGATTACGCATTCTGTCGTGTTTCTTTACACGAACTTCTGATTTTGATTTTTTACTAACCATTTCTTGTCCACTCCTTTAATTATTTCTTACCAGTCTTACCAACTTTACGTCTAATAACCTCATCAGCATATTTAATACCTTTTCCTTTATATGGTTCAGGTCTTCTCTTATCTCTGATTTCAGCTGCGTACTGGCCAACTTTTTCTTTATCGATACCTGTGATTGTGATTTTGTTATCAGCTACAGTTGATTCAATGCCTTCTGGATCTTCCATAACTACCGGATGTGAGTATCCGAGGTTTAATGTAAGAGTCTTTCCAGCTTTAGAAGCTTTGTAACCTACACCGTTTACTTCAAGAACTTTTGTATATCCTTCTGTTACACCAACAACCATGTTGTTAAGAAGTGTTCTTGTTAAACCGTGTAATGATTTCATTTTCTTCAAATCATTTGGTCTTGTTACTGTAATAACAGCGCCATCTAATTCGATTGTCATTTCTGTTGGGAGACTTCTCTGAAGTGTTCCCTTAGGACCTTTTACAGTCACATGATTATTTTCTGCAATATCAACTGTTACGCCAGCTGGTACTGCGATTGGCATTCTTCCTATACGTGACATGCCCGTACCTCCTGTATAAAATATATAAGGTTAATTAGTTTCTTAAATACTACCAAACAAACGCGATTACTTCGCCACCAACCTGAAGCTTTCTAGCTTCTTTGTCAGTGATGATACCCTGGTTTGTAGAAAGGATAGCGATACCTAAACCACCAAGTACTCTTGGAAGTTCATCTTTGCCAGCGTAAACACGAAGACCTGGTTTAGAGATTCTCTTAATACCTGTAATGATCTTTTCGTTTTTGTCTGCGCCGTATTTTAATGTAATACGAATTGTTTTGAAGTTTCCTTCTTCAACGATGTCGTATTTAGCGATGAATCCTTCGTTTAAAAGGATGTCAGCGATAGCTACTTTAATCTTTGAAGCTGGAACATCTACTGTATCATGTTTTGCAGTGTTTGCATTACGAATTCTTGTAAGCATATCTGCGATTGGATCACTTGTTACCATGCCCATGCGTATATTTCCTCCTTTACTATTCTACTCGGCTTACCAAGATGCCTTCTTAACACCTGGAATCTGGCCTTTATAAGCTAATTCACGGAAACATACACGACAGATTCCGTATTTTCTTAAAACTGAATGTGGACGTCCACAAATGCGGCAACGTGAATATTCTCTAGTAGAGAATTTCTGCTTACGCTGCTGTTTAACTTTCATACTAGTCTTAGCCATTTAAAATTCCCTCCTGATTATTTCGCGAATGGCATATTGAACTGTGTCAATAATTCACGTGCTTCTTCGTCTGTTTTAGCTGTTGTAACAAAGATGATATCCATACCTCTAACTTTGTCTACTTTATCGTATTCAATTTCAGGGAAGATGATCTGTTCTTTGATACCAAGAGCATAGTTACCACGACCATCAAATGCATTTGGGTTTACACCTCTAAAGTCACGTACACGTGGTAATGCAAGGTTGATAAGTCTATCAGCGAATTCATACATTTTTTCTCCACGTAATGTTACTTTACATCCGATTGGCATACCTTCTCTGATTTTGAAGTTAGCTACCGCTTTTTTAGCCTTTGTTGTAACAACTTTCTGGCCTGTGATAGCTTCTAAATCTTTTACAGCTGCTTCAAGAATTTTTGCGTTTTCCTTTGCTTCGCCAACACCCATGTTAACTACGATCTTGTCGAGCTTTGGAATTTCCATAACGTTTTTGTATCCGAATTTTTTCACCATAGCGTCTTTAATTTCGGATTCGTAAATCTCTTTAAGTCTACTCAACTGTTTGTCCTCCTCTCCTAAAATTAATCAATTACTTTACCTGTTGATTTTGCAACACGTACTTTTTTGTCTCCATCCATTTTGAAGCCTACTCTTGTAGCCTTTCCTTCGTGAATGAGCATTACGTTTGATGCATCAATAGGTCCTTCCTGATGAACGATACCACCCTGCTGATTAGCCATACTTGGTTTTGTATGTTTTGTAATCATGTTGATACCTTCTACAAGGAGAGTGTTGTCTTTTTTGTTAACGGCAATAACTTTGCCTTCTTTGTTTTTGTCTTTACCAGCGATAACTTTAACTAAATCGCCTTTTTTGATTTTCATACTTGCCATCTTCGTTCCTCCTATAATACTTCTGGAGCTAAAGAAACAATTTTCATGAACTGTTTCTCACGAAGCTCACGAGCTACTGGTCCAAAGATACGTGTTCCTTTTGGAGTTTTGTCATCTTTGATAATAACTGCTGCGTTTTCATCAAATTTAATATAAGAACCATCTTTACGACGGG
>SVFC01000001.1 GCA_015057035.1 Lachnospiraceae bacterium
ATGCTATCAATCAAGCCTTAGAATGGGGCTGGATTCCATATGGACAGGTAGTTGAGGGGAATGAAGTGTCGATGAGATTACAGGATTCACTGGGGCTTCATATGTCGAAAAGTCCAGTGGTGTGGATTTGGTAAAAAATATTATTGTTTTCTGTTGACATGGCGGTCTATGAGTGATAGACTAACATCAAGGGGAAAACAAAAAATAGTATTTTAAAGGAGAATGGGAATGAGAAAATTGAAATTAGTTAGCATTGCCACAATGTTAGTTCTGGCGATGATGCTGACAGCATGTAACGGAACACCAAGTCAGGGTGACGGGAATAAGCCAAGTAGTTCTGTAAAGCCAAGTGAATCAGATAAACAAGATTCACAGTTGCCAAGCCAGTCAGAGGATCCAAGCGAACCAGAATCACAGTTACCAAGTCAGTCAGAAGACCCAAGTGAGTCAGAGAATCCAAGTGAGCCATTAGAAGACGGCTGGACTAGACTTACCGAGGATGAATTGAAATGGTTTAACGAGCAGTTCTTCAATGTTGATGGGAATGCTATTGTGAATGCATTTTTGAACGGTACATACACAGATGTAAAAGACATTAGTATGTATGATTTGTTTTACGATTGTCCAAATCAGTCAGAAGTAGAAGTTACTAAGGCAGAAAAGGTTCTTTTGGAAAAGAAATGGGAAGAAATTTATACCGATATTCAGAAGGTTCCTGCTTCCTATATGGATGATATGTTAAGCAAGTATGCAAATATTAAACTGGCGGATTCCAATAAGGTTGAGCTAGATATGCTAGTATATCTTGAAGATTATGATGCATATTATAGTATGCATGGTGATACGCACTATACACCAGTTGAAGTTAAGAGCGGCGTCAAAGATGCAAATGGCAATGTAAAATTACAGTATCTTTATGTTGAAGATGAACTAGAATATGTTGTCACATTAAAAGCTCATGAAAATGGTTATTATTTTGTATCAAACGTTTTAGCTGAATAACCACACTAATATTACGCGATATGCTATTTTGAAAAAGAATAGCATATCGTGTTTTTTTGTGTTACAATGGGCTAAGTTTCAAGAAAAAGGACGTAACGAGAATGAAAAACGCATTTAGAGAAATATACGCAGGATTTTTTGAAAAAGAACATTTCTGGCCACGTTTGGTTGCAACGGTAGTGGCAGTAATTGTAATGGGATTTTGCTTGTCATGGTTGCTTTTGGTAGACTGGGGCACTGACCCTTGTACGCTGATGAACAATTCTATTTCACAAACTTTAGGGATTTCCTTAGGAAACTGGCAGGCGTTACTGAATACAGTGTTGCTGGTGGTAGTTGTGATTTTTGGTGGCAGAAACTTAGGCTTTGGTACACTGGCCAATATGTATCTGGTAGGATATAGTATCGACTTCTTCATGTGGATTTGGGGTCAAGTGCTTCCAGAGGGACTGTTTGATTCCTGGGTGGTAAAGGTGTTGGTAATGGTTCCTGCACTGGTGATTTTTGTATTTGCGGTGGCAGTGTATGTGGATATGAATATGGGAACTTCACCATATGATGCCATGCCGATGATTGTTTCACAGCGGTTGCCTAAGGTACCATTTAAGGTAGTGCGTATGGGATATGATGCGCTGGTAACGGTGATTGGTATGTTGTTTGGAGGAAGCCTTGGCGTTGTGACGTTTGTTATGGTATTAGCCCTCGGACCAGTTATTGAGTGGGTGAGCAAACTGCTCAGTAAGAAGTGGGACTTTTCCGAAATATAGATTTGGGCACAGACAAGTGAGATTGGAGTACTATGCAGGTTATTTTTATTCACCACAGTTGTTTTCTTGTGGAAGTAGATGATAAGGTTTTAATTTTTGATTATTTTGATGGCGATAAGGTTAACGGATTTACCTTTACAGGCAAGATCCCAGAATATCAGCCAGATACCAAGATTTATATGTTTGCCAGCCATAGTCATAAGGATCATTATGATATGGATATTCTTCGTTGGGCAGAAAAATACGAGAATATCAAATACATTTTCTCTAAGGACATTCGTATTGCACCGAATTTCCTGGCGAAGCACGGTATTGATCCAAAGGTACGTGAGCGTGTGACTTTTGTGGCACCAGATAAAAAGTATCAGGTGGACGATTTAAACATCAAAACCCTACGTTCCACTGATGCAGGCGTAGCATTTTATGTGGAAACCAATGGGGCAACCTTTTTCCACGCAGGAGATTTGTCGAACTGGAAGTGGGCTGGGGCAGGAGAATTGACCAATGGAGTCCAGGAAAGAAATTATAAGTTCCAGATTAGACAGATTAGGAATCTGCCAATCAACCTGGCATTCGTTCCAATGGATCCTCGTATGGGAGAGTATCAATACGATGGATTTGATTATTTCCTGAAGGAAACGGATGCAGATTTGGTTTTCCCGATGCATATGTGGCAAAACTACGAGGGGATTGCCTTGTATAAGAGAAAAATCACCAATTCTGGAATGGCAGACCGTGTTATGGACATTTCCAGAGAAAATCAGGTGTTTTTAATTGGAGAAGAGTAGTTAAAACTGTTGAAATATGGAAGTTTTTTGGTTATAATATTGTGAGCGTATTTTGCGTAATAAACGGAGGTAAAGATTATGGAATTTTTATTGTGTGTATTACAGTATATTTTGATTGCGTTAGTTTTGGCGGCGGTCGCGGGACTTGGATTTTTTGTTGGAATGAAAATGCGTAAAGCTTCTGATGCAAAAAAGGCAGCTGCGGCAACAGAAGAAACTGAAGAATAATAAAGAATAATAAAGAAATAGAGGAAGTTTGAAATGAAAAAGAGTTTAGGCGTAAACGAATTGCGCAGAATGTATCTTGAATTTTTCGAGAGCAAAAATCATTTAGCAATGAAGAGCTTTTCATTGGTACCACACAATGATAACAGCTTATTATTAATCAACGCTGGTATGGCACCACTGAAACCATACTTCACAGGACAGGAGATTCCACCACGTAACCGTGTGACAACCTGCCAGAAGTGTGTACGTACTGGTGATATTGATAACGTTGGTAAGACAGCACGTCACCTTACATTTTTTGAAATGCTTGGTAACTTCTCATTTGGCGATTATTTCAAAGAAGAAGCTATCGAATGGTCTTGGGAATTTTTAACCAAGGTTCTTGGCTTAGAAGAAGACAGATTATATCCATCTATCTATGGTGAAGATGATGAAGCATTCGAAATCTGGAATAAGAAGGTTGGCGTTGCAGCAGATAGAATCACACGTTTCTATCGTGACCCAGTTACAGGCGAATGTGACAACTTCTGGGAACACGGCGCTGGACCATGTGGCCCATGTTCAGAAATTTACTATGACAGAGGCTTAAAATATGGCTGTGGCAAACCTGATTGTAAGGTTGGCTGTGATTGTGACCGTTTCATGGAAGTATGGAACAACGTATTTACACAGTTTGAAGGCGATGGCAAAGGCAATTACGTAGAACTTGCTCAGAAGAACATCGACACAGGTATGGGTCTTGAAAGACTTGCAGTTGTTATGCAGGACGTAGATTCTGTATTTGATATTGATACAATGAAAGCAATCCGTGATAAGGTTTGTGAGATGTCAGGTAAGACATACCAGACTAACGAAAAAGACGATATCTCTATCCGTCTTATTACAGACCATATTCGTTCTTCAACATTCCTTGTATCAGATGGTGTAATGCCTTCTAACGAAGGTCGTGGATATGTTCTTCGTCGTTTGATTCGTCGTGCAGCTCGTCACGGACGTATGCTTGGTATCGACGGAACATTCCTTGCAAGACTTTCTGAAACAGTTATTGCAGAGAGCAAGGATGGTTACCAGGAGTTAGAAGATAAGAAAGCATTTATCTTCAAGGTTCTCACACAGGAAGAAGAGAAGTTCAACAAGACTATCGATCAGGGTCTTGCTATCCTTAACACAATGATGGACGAGACTAAGGCTGCTGGCGTGAGCGTATTATCTGGAGAAAATACATTCAAACTCTATGATACTTATGGATTCCCAGTAGACTTAACAAGCGAAATCTTGGCAGAGTCAGGATTCACATATGATGAAGCTGGTTTCAAGGCTTGTATGGAAGAACAGCGTCAGAAAGCACGTAGCGCACGTAAAGTAACGAACTACATGGGTGCTGATGCAACTGTTTATGAAGAAATTGACACATCTATCACATCTGAATTCGTTGGATACGATAGATTAGTTCATACATCTAAAGTTTCTGTACTTACAACAGAAACAGAAATCGTAGAAGCATTATCTGATGGCGACAACGGCACAATCATCGTTGATGAAACACCATTCTATGCAACAATGGGTGGTCAGCAGGGCGATAAGGGTATCATCCGCACAGCAAACGGTGAGTTCAAGGTTGTTGACACTGTCAAATTACTTGGTGGTAAAGTTGGTCATATCGGACAGATGGTTTCTGGTATGATTTCTGTTGGGGAAGAAGTAGAACTTATAGTGGACAAAGAATTACGTGCAAAAACCTGCCGCAACCACTCTGCAACACACTTACTTCAGAAAGCACTCCGTGAAGTACTTGGTACTCACGTAGAGCAGGCTGGTTCATATCAGGATGGCGAGAGAACACGTTTTGACTTCTCGCACTTCTCAGCAATGACAGCAGAAGAAATCGCTAAGGTAGAAGCAATCGTAAATGAACAGATTGCTCTTGGAACACCAGTTATCACAGAAGTTATGACAGCAGATGAAGCTAAGAACAGTGGCGCAATGGCTCTCTTCGGAGAAAAATATGGTGAGTCAGTTCGTGTAGTAAGCATGGGTGACTTCTCTAAAGAACTTTGTGGTGGTACTCACGTAGCAAACACAGCAGAAATCACAGCATTCAAGATTGTATCTGAAAGTGGTGTTGCTGCAGGTGTTCGTCGTATCGAAGCATTAACAGGAAGCAATGTATTTGCTTACTATCAGGATATTGAAAACAGATTAAATGAAGCTGCTAAGGTTGTAAAATCAACTCCAGCAAATCTCGTTGAGAGATTAGAGCACTTAATGGCAGAAATGAAAGCTTTGGCTTCTGAAAATGAATCCTTAAAGAGCAAAGCTGCAAAAGATGCACTTGGTGATGTAATGGATCAGGTTGTAGAAGTTAAGGGAGTAAAACTTCTTGCTACAAGTGTTGATGGTGTAGACATGAATGGCCTTCGTGACCTTGGTGACCAGCTCAAAGAAAAACTTGGCGATGGTGTAGTAGTACTTCTTTCTTCATGTGAAGGTAAAGTCAACCTTATCGTTATGGCTACCGATGGAGCACAGGCAAAAGGCGCACATGCTGGTAACTTAATCAAAGCAGTTGCTGTCAAAGTTGGCGGTGGCGGTGGCGGACGTCCTAACATGGCTCAGGCTGGCGGCAAGAACCCAGCAGGCATCCCAGACGCAATCGCAGAAGCAAAAGTTGCGTTAGAAGGTATGTTAGCATAACGACTTTAAGATAAGTAAGGTAAGTGAGAATATATTTTAGCAGTCTATTTTGTCGTGAGTGAAATGATTTTCGGCGGTATATTTTAGAAGATAAGACGAGGTCAAACAACGTGTCGAGTCGTTCTTCTAAAATATATCGTTGAAAATCTTATAAACTACTTGACAAAATAGAAATACTTGTTAAAATATATAACGTTAGTGCAATTATTATTGCCTTACAGTTGAATCCACAACTGGAGGGAGGTCAGGATTAGATGTCAAGCGTAGTAGTTAAAGAAAACGAAACTTTAGATAGCGCATTACGTAGATTTAAAAGAAACTGTGCAAAAGCAGGTATTCAGCAGGAAATTCGTAAACGTGAACATTACGAAAAACCATCTGTAAAGCGCAAAAAGAAATCTGAAGCAGCTAGAAAGAGAAAATTCAACTAATAAGGATTTTAGAGGAATCTCGCATAAGCGAGGTTCCTTTTTTTTTCAAAAATAGTGTTTCTAGTTTAAATCGGGTGCAAGATACTTGTGAAATTGTTATAATGACATCAGATTTTTAGAAGAAAGTTGAGGAAATGATATGGATAAAATCCAAGTTGGACTTAAGATTGCTAATTATAGAAAAGAAAAAGGATTCACTCAGAAAGATTTGGCAGAGAAGCTTGGAGTGACAGATAAATCTGTTAGCAAATGGGAGACAGGAGTGAATTTCCCTGATGTGGCTATATTAGAAACACTTGCAGAAGAATTAGGCATAACAGTTCTAGAATTATTGGATCTAGAAACATCTTCTGCAGATGAGATTGTAAAAGAAATGACAGAGTTTTCCGAGGTTCAACGTAAAATGGCTCTGGAAAGGGAACGGATTTCTAAGACAGAAATTGTTTTGATTAGCATATTTTTGATTGTTGGTGAATGGATTTTCTTATCCCTTATGCTTAGTTTTTTTGACGGGTGGACGGGAGTTATCTTAGGAGTTGCTTTTTTTACATCTGTGGAGATAGTAATTTGTACTGCTATGATTATAAATAGCATTAGGAAAAATCGATAATTGGAGAAGAATATGAAGTTAGAATTGCACCAAGGCCGCCCAGCAGATATAACAGGCCGCCTTGAAAAAGAAATCAGAACCTATGATTTATTAGATGAACTTGAAATTCCATATGAGAGGGTAGACCACGATGAAGCTAATACTATGGAAGCCTGTGCTGCCATTGATGAGGTGCTGGCGCCAGCAGTGATTTGTAAGAATCTATTTTTGTGTAATACACAGCAAACCAAGTTTTATCTACTAATGATCAAAGAGGACAAGAAGTTTAAGACCAAGGAAATCTCTAAGCAGATAAATAGTTCCAGACTTTCTTTTGCTCCAGCGGAATATATGGAGAAGTTTTTGGATATTACTCCGGGTTCAGTAAGTGTCATGGGACTAATGAATGATAGAGAGAACAACGTGCAACTTCTTGTGGATGAGGATGTTTTAAAAGGAGAATACTTTGGTTGCCATCCTTGCATCAATACCTCTAGTATGAGGTTGAAAGTAGCAGATGTGTTTGAGAAGTTTTTACCAGCGATACACCATGAGTATCTGACGGTAACCTTGGTGGGCGAAGAAGTCGCGAAAGAAGACTGTTGATATAGGTTGAGAAGTTGTGTGGATTGACAAAATTTGGTTGCTAGGTACACTTGAAAAAATGAAATAGTTTTGCTACACTATCCAAGGTTAGTTTTAACTAACCTTGGATTTTTCGTTTAAAGGAGAGTATTGGTGAATTCAAAAGTTTTAAACATTTTATTATTAATCGCATTTGTTCTAACCATAATGGTTCCGTTAACAGGGCTTATGGTACATAAGCTTGTATCTGTTTTCTTTTTGATTCTGTGTGCAATTCATACCATCGCATACCGAAAGAAAATGAACTGGAAACGCTGGGGTGTACTTGGAATTATTCTTGTAGCCTTTTCCAGCGGAATCTTTGGAATAGTTTTTGAAGAAATTCCTGTAATTATTGCAATGCATAAGGTAATTTCTATTTCCTCTGTGTTTTTTCTTGCAATTCATATTTTTGTTTTTCATCGTAAATTGACACATCAGAAATAAAATTGCATCAAATTCAAAAAACAACTTTAATCAACTTGTACTTTCTAGGATAATAGAATTAGATAAGGTGTGAAGCACCTTAGGGGAAAAGGAGAAGTACGGGATGAATAAAGGAAAGATGATACAGAAAATTGGTGTGGGTTTATTGGCAATTATCTTATTGGTCAGTGTGATTCCGGCGGAATTGTTTGATGCGGCACCAAATTGGGGAAACCGTATCACTCACGGAACCTCAGACAAAGAAATCACAAAGGATATGCTAAATAATACTCCACCTGCAGATTATGTGATTGATCAGGCAACACAGGGCAAGGCAAAGGACGGAGAGTACAATAAGTTTTTTCTAGAAGAAGATATTCAGATTGTGAAGATTACTATTGATGAGAATAACTTAAACTATGTACTTCAGAACGCAGTGGAAGAACCTTATGTTATGGCAGAAAGTGTTACCATTGGTGACGCTACTTTAGGATATGTAGGGTTCAAAACCAAAGGAAGTTTTACCTTAGAGCATGCTTACACAGACAATCCAGGCAGTGACAGATTTTCTTTTACCATTAACTTTGGAAAATACATAAAAAAGGCTCAGTACGGCAAGAAACAGGATTTCTTTGGCTGTAACAAGATTAGTTTCAATAACTTTTTCTTTGATAAGACCATGATGAAGGAGTTTTTTGCTCTGAAATTGATGGACGAAATGGGACTTCCAACTCCACAGTATGGTTTGGCGAAACTCTACATCAACGACCAGTATTATGGCGTTTATGCTATGGTGGAGGCTATGGATGAATCCATTCTCGAACAGTACTATGGTGTAGATGACGATGAACTGAGCAGCTATCTTGTAAAACCAGAAGGAACTAATTTCCTTGAGGATTCTCTGGCAGAAAATCCAGATCCATTATGGGAGAGTGACGAGGATACCAAAGAAGATGTAGAAGATATGCTTCCAACGGTTTACGGATGGGTGAAAAAACTCAATGCTCTTCACGAGGGAAAAGATTTTGACGGCAAGAAAATAGACGTCAATAGTGAGGAATATATTGAACTTTTGAATCAGATTTATGATGTGGATGAAGTTCTTAGATATTTTGCAACCCATAGCTGGTTATGCCAGATGGACAATATGTTTGATGGCTTTAAAAACTATGGACTTTATGTGGATCCTCAGGGCAAGGCTATGATTATTCCATGGGATTATGACTTGAGTTTTGGTTGTTTCTATCCAAGTACTGCAGAGGCAACAGCGAACTTCCCATTGGATGTAATGTGGAGAAATTGGGATAACAGCACAAATGCAACTGCATTTTACAAGAATTATCCACTGTTCAATGTAATCTATCAGAACGATAGTTTAAGAGAGAAATATCATCAGTATATGAAGGAATGTTCTCAGATTGCTGCATTGGGTGGCAAGTTAGAGTCCACGGGAGCAGTGTATGAGCCAGGCTATTTCTACTCATACATTGAATCAATGCAGGAAGAAATCATTGCAGCGGCAGGGGAAAAACTGGCAAGTAACGTATATTATATGAACAATACCCGCCAGCCTGGAGATGCTAAGAGTGGTATTCCAAACCTTGGCAAAATAATTGCTCTTCGTGCAGTAGGTGTCTATACCCAGGTGGAAGGCATCAAAACTACAGTTTCTGGTGCAGGATGTCGTTTGGAAACATTAGGAAATGCCATTGCAGGTGATTCCGTGAAACGTGGAAATATTACCATTGTGGATGCAACTACTGGTATTTTTGCAACGGCAGATTATGCTAGGGATAATCGTAATACGGTTCAGTTAAACCTGAAAGTGGTGGATAAAGCAGACACTTCCTTTGGCAATATTGCTAAAACTCTTGGATGTAGTGAAGACAAGCTGATGCTCTATTTTATGAGCAATAAAGCAACACCATCAGGTGAATATACACTAACCATTCCAATGTCACAGGAAGGTTTGGATGCAGGTAAGAAGTATGTAATCTATGCTACGGATACAGATGGAAATGTAAAAGAATTAGAACCTACCATAGAGGGGAATCTCTATACAGTTCAGACAGCAGAATTGGGATACATTGCCGTGGTAGAAGGCGGTGGCAATCCTGTGATGAATATTGGCGATGGTGATTTCCCATGGGACGTTGTTATTGTTTTTGCAGTATTTGCAGTGATTGGATTTGTGTTCGTACTAGCAATTCTAAAACGTAATAAAGCAAAATAGATTTATAGAAAAATAACCTCCGACATTTGAAAAAAGTGTCGGAGGTTTTGCTTTTTATGATGGAAGAGATGTTGGTGGAGCAATGCTTTTTACAAGGAACTCTGATATTTCTTCTTCGTTCAAATCATCAGGATGATTCATCCACCAGTAAACAACGTTAATAAGTCCTCCGGCATAAAAAGAAATCATCAGTTCATTTTTGGGGGTTAATGGATAAGACTGTAGAGTAGAAAATACATTACCTAATTCGCTTACAATCAAATCCTGCAAAGACTGATATAAGAATGACATCATATTACTATTGCGAAGTCCGTCCACCAATTTTTTATGGCTTTTTACAAATTGAAACATTTCATGCAACATATTAATGGAGTAGGCCAGGGGATCCGCAGCAAGTGCATCTGCAGTGGTACGAGATTTGAAGGTTTCACTGATGCCTGTCAGGTAAAATTGAAAGTATTCATATTTATCAGCAAAATGCTTGTAAAAGGTAGTTCTTCGAATCATCGCCGCATCACAGAGTTCGTTCACAGTGATTTCCTCAAAATTTTTTTCTTCTAATAGGATAGTAAAGGCGTTATGAAGTGCCTGATAGGTTTTTTGAATTCGTAAATCTAACTTTTTTTCCATAGTGCTTCCTTACTCATAAATTAAGAAAAATTTTATAAAATTTAATGGACAAAAAAATGATTTTTGTCGTTTAATTTACATTTATAAAAATTTGGTCTATTGGCAAATTTCTACGGGTAAATTATCATAATAAGTGACAAATGTCAATTATTAGGAGGGTAAAATGGAACAAAAGAAGGAAAAAGGCAACATAATGGAGAAAATTGCCACAATCATTGTAGATAAGAGAAATTTGTTTTTCTTGCTCTATATCTTTGCGATTGTGTTCTGCATTTTCTCGATGGGATGGACGTTAGTAGAAAATGATGTAACCAAATATCTGTCGGAAGAAACAGAGACTCGTCAAGGGTTAGAAACCATGAATGACAATTTCGTTACGACAGCAGATGCCCGTGTGTTGATTTCAAACATTACATATGATGATGCTAAGGCATTATACGATGAGATTGTTGAAGTGGACGGAGTTAGTATGGTTACATTCAACAATACAGAAGAGCATTATAAAAATGCCAATGCTTTGATGGCAATTACCTTTGGAGCAGGTCCATTGGAAACTCCATCTATGAATGCACTTGCGGAGATTAAGGAGATTCTAGCAGGATATGACGTGGCCTATGATACTGCAGTCGGTTACGATGAGAATGCGGAATTAAAAGAACAGATGGCACTGATTCTAGTAGTAGCAGTGGTTATCATTGTGATTGCATTAGTGCTTACTTCTACCGCATATATGGAAGTTCCAGTTTTGTTGCTGACTTTCGGTATTGCGGCACTTCTTAATATGGGAACCAACTTTATGATTGGAAAAATCAGTTTTATCTCTGACTCAGTTGCAGTGGTTTTGCAGTTGGCCCTTGCCATTGACTATGCCATTATTCTGGCACATCGCTATTCTGCAGAACATGAGATTATGCCGGCGAGAGAAGCGTGTATAGCCGCTTTATCCAAAGCGATTCCAGAGATTACAGCATCATCCATGACCACTATTAGCGGTTTGGCTGCATTGGGATTTATGGAATTTGGAATTGGTTTGGATATGGCAATTGTGCTGATTAAGTCCATTTTCCTCAGTCTGTTATCTGTATTTACACTGATGCCAGGCTTACTTATGTTATTTACCCCTCTTATTGATAAAACAAAACACAAAAAATTATTGCCAGATGTATCGATGATAGGACGTTTTGCAGTAAAGACAAGATATATTATTCCACCAATTTTCGTAGTAGTAATCATTGCGGCATTTTTCCTATCTAATGCCTGTCCATACTGTTATTCTTACAATGATTTACAAACTGCAAATATGAGTGAAAAACAGGTGGCATATCAGAAAGTAAAATCCATCTTTGGAACCAGCAATATGGTGGCGGTTATGGTGCCAACAGGAAATTATGAGGCAGAGGCAGCCATTTTGGAAGAGTTGGGAGCTTGCGACGAAGTAAAATCCACCATGGGACTTGCCAACATGGAACTGATGGATGGATATATGCTGACAGATGCGTTGACTCCACGCGAGTTTTCAGAGCTACTGGGACTTGATTACGAAATTGCAGAAGTATTATACAGTGCATATATTATGGATGGAGAAGAATATGGTCGGTTGTTGGGCGTTGATGGCGTAAAGATTCCATTATTTGATATGTTCTGCTTCTTGAAAGACACCATTGATGAAAGCGGTATCGTATTAGAAGGCGATATGGCGGAAATGGTGGAAATGCTTGATATGCTGGATATGGCAAAAGAGCAGTTGCAAAGTGAGAATTACAGTCGTATGGTGGTGTATTTAAACCTTCCAGAGGAAGGGGAGGAAACCTATGCCTTTCTTGATAAAATACATGAGATTACAGACAAGCATTATGAAGATACCGTATATGTCATTGGTAACTCAACCAGTTCCAGAGACTTATCGGCTTCTTTTGCAAAAGATAATCTGATTATTACAATTTTATCGATTGTATTCGTTATTGCAGTATTATTATTTACTTTCCAGTCCGCTGGACTTCCAGTACTACTGATTGTTGTTATTCAGGGAAGTATCTGGATCAACTTTGCTGTACCAACCATTACCCAGACACCATTATATTTCTTGGGCTATCTGGTGGTAAATGCAATTCAGATGGGTGCGAATATCGACTATGCAATCGTTATTTCCAGCCATTACAGAGAGCTGAAGGAAAAACTTCCACCAATGGAAGCAATTGTTGTGGCTGTGAATAAGGCATTCCCAACAATTTTTACTTCCGGAACCATTATGGCGTCTGCAGGAATATTATTGACAGTTATTTCCACACAGCCAGTTATCTCTATCTTAGGAGGCTGTATTGGTCGCGGAACCTTGATTTCTATGGGATTAGTTCTCTTTGTATTACCTGGAATTCTAGTGCTTGGAGATAAGATTATCGAAAAGACCAGTTTTGAAATGAAGGGAATTGAACTTGGGGAAAGAGAAGAAACTGGAACAATGCTTGTGAATGGTCGAGTACGTGGCTATGTGGCAGGTTATATGGATGCAGATGTGAATGGTGCATTACATGGGCGTGTTCATGCGTTGATTGCAACAGGGGATGACCTTGAGGTTTTAGAAGAAGATCCAGATGCAGTAGAGAAAGCCAAGGCAGAATTAAAAAATATGCAATCGTTGAATTTGCATAGCAGTATCACAGAAGCAAAAGGAAAAGGAGGTGTAGGGAATGAAAAATAACATAATTCGTCGCATTGGTGTCCTTACACTTATCATCAGTATGTTTCTTACAATGGTGCCAGGAGTATATTTTGCAGAAAATGGTCAAGAGAATGTGGATGATGTTGTTGGAGCAATAATTCCAGATATCAAAATTGAGATTCCAGAAGATGCGATATACCTTGCCACAGCGGAAGAATTTCTTGCTTTTGTGGAGAATTGTCGTGTAAATACTTGGAGTGTTGGAAAAACCTTTGTTTTGTCTAAGGATATTGACTTATCCGGAGAAGAGTTTGATGGAATTCCAACCTTTGGCGGTATTTTTGTGGGACAAGGATATACCATCAAAGGACTTCAACTCATAGGCAAAGGTTCTGTAGTGGGATTTTTCCGTTATTTACAGAAAACTGCCATCGTTGATGGGCTGAAACTGGAAGGTAGTGTTACTCCAGATGGAACCAAAAGCGTAGTTGGCGGTTTTGCTGGGAAGAACGCAGGTGTAATTCAAAACTGTACATTTTCTGGCACAGTCAGTGGATATGAGCAGGTAGGTGGCTTTGTAGGCTACAATGAGTCTACAGGCGTTATCAATCGTTGTGCTACCAATGGTGAAGTATATGGTAGTCATTTTATTGGCGGAATTGCTGGGGATAATGCGGGACAGATTCTTGCCTGCACCAATGAAGCGGAGATTAATACAAAATCCGTTCAGAATTCTGTAAATCTGGAAGATATTACACTCGATAATATTATTAATACAGAGCGTGTGGATATTGCTACTGACATTGGTGGCATTGCAGGTATCAGTAGTGGTGTCATTCGCCAGTGTACCAATCAGGGTGTAGTAGGCTATAAGAATATGGGCTACAACGTAGGAGGTATTGCAGGAAGCCAGAATGGGTATCTGACAGATTGCGTGAATAATGCCAATATATGGGGACGTAAGGAAGTCGGTGGTATCGTTGGACATATGGAGCCAAATATCGTTCTCGTTTTTGAAAAGGATTCCTTACAGATTCTTTCTGAGCAGTTTGAAGTATTAGGAGAACGTATTAGTGTTCTTACAGATACGATTGACACATCTAATAAGAAACTGACCAAAGAATTAGATGCTTTGGAAGCGGATATGGACAAGATTCAGGATGCCCTAGATGTGATTTCTGAGGAACTTAATCTTGAGGAACTAGAAAAAAATAAAGACAAAACAGATTCCGAAGACTCTCTAGAAGATGAGTATGAGAATCTCAAAGAAATGTTAGACAAATTGGAAGATGTAGATTGGGATAGGGTGTCTAAGGCAATTACTACAATTAGTGATTCAACTGCAGATGCCTATGATAAAATATCCAACATTCAGGAAATTGTAAGTAAGACCTCCAAAGATGCGGGAGAACAGGCAGAAGTGATCATGGATGATTTGGAAAAAATCATGGATACATTGTCGGTTTTTGAAGAGCATATGGGATATACCATAGAAGACATCTCCGAGGAAGATACAGAAGAAGTCACTCTTGGAAAAGTGGCCAACTGTATCAACTATGGCAGAATCACAGGAGAGATTAACGTAGGTGGAATTGCTGGAATGATGGCAGATGAAACGGATCTGGACGCATATGAAGATATTGCAACTTCTGGAACAGAGTCACTACATGCTATTTATAAAATGCGCGTCGTAGTTCGAGATTGTAAGAATTTTGGTACCATAGAAGGTAGTAAGCAATATATCGGTGGTGTGGCAGGACAGATGCTGATAGGTGCTGTGCTAGAAAGCGTGAATACTGGCAACCTAGATGCGTTAAATGCAGATTATGTAGGGGGAATTGCCGGAGAGAGCCTTGGTGTAATTCGCAATTGTAGTAGTAAAAGTATAATTGCCGGAGACTGTTATGTAGGTGGAATTGCTGGAGAGGGGCGTAAGGTGCAGGATTGCTATGCCTTTGTATCCATTGCGGCTTTTCAGGAGAAAGCGGGTGCAATTCTGGGACACATGGCAGAACTGCCTGAATATATCGAAGACACCTTGGAAGAAGAGGCAGATGATTCACAGGCACAACAGATTTCTATAGAAAATACTGATGTTATTAGAAATTATTATTATCTTGTAGGAAGAGAAGTTGGTGGTATTGATGGAATCATCTATACTGGAGTTACGGAACCTACAGATTTGGAAGAGTTTTTGTCATTACCAAATCTTCCGGTGGAGCTTAAGGTTGTAACTATTTGTTTCAAAGCACAGAACCAGGATGAACAGAAGTTTACAATTGCCGTAGGTAGTGACTTCCCAGAATCAGAGATCCCAGTATTGTCTGTGGATAGTGTTGAAGAATACAACTGGAAAATCGTTCCGCCAGTAACTTCGCAGGTGCTTGGAATGGGTGAA
Source organism: Lachnospiraceae bacterium (assembly GCA_015057035.1). GTDB lineage: Bacteria > Bacillota > Clostridia > Lachnospirales > Lachnospiraceae > Roseburia. The sequence goes on from SVFC01000001.1 coordinate 15,470, forward strand.
ACAGAAACGGTAGAGTATATTTCTGTTGAAAGTCTGCAACATATCTTGTTTAATCAGACTTACGAAGCAATATTTGATTTGAAATCCACCGTAATTCAAGCAACAGACAAATCCGAAAATAATCTATCAGTACTTTTGGCAGAAGGTGTTTTTGCAAGAAATACGATACTTACAATGACAGAAGAACTGGATATGGAATCTTTCCTGAAAAACTGGAAAGTGGAATTTTCTAATCCAGGTGTCACGCGTCTGCATTACTTAATTCCGTCAGAAGTAAATAAAACCTTCACAAAACTTTATGTGAAAAACACTGATGGAAAATGGACAGAGCGTGAATTTACAGTAGACGGAAGTTACATGATATTTGACTTCACCGATGATGATGTAAATTTTGCGATTCTTGAAGATTATAGTGGTTTATCACGACTGATGACTTGGGTAGGCATCGGGCTTGTGGGAATCATTGTAATAATTGGTGCTTTACGATTTGTTCTTAAGTCAAAAGGGAAAAAATAAAAGAATGGAGTCCCCATAAGAGGGACTCCATTTTGGATTTTAGAAACCTAATACTTCTCCCACAAGGATGACCTTGATTCGATTAGGTACGCGACTTGCTCTTGTAATAACAATCTGGTCGCAGATAGTATCTCCAAGGCAATTGCCGCAAACACCAGTTACAGAACATGGTGTATTTTTATTTAAGCGGATACAGTTCTGGGAAGCAGCGATATCACGGCTTCTGGTTACGCCTTCTTCCACAGTTTTTACGATTTTATTCATACCAGCGAGAATGATGACATTTTCTGGTCCGTAAATAAGGGCTGCAACACGATTGCCAGTGCCATCAATGTTAATCAGCTCGCCATCCTGGGTGATAGCATTGGAACTCATAAAGTAATAATCGCAGGACAGAGAGTCATGGAAAATCTTCTTGGTTTCTTCTGGGGAAGTTGCCTTGGAACGATCTAATACAGTTACATCAGTACGCTCGCGAAGAGCATCTAAGATTCCAATTTCATCTAATGTAACAGAACCACCCCAGGCAGCGCTAGAACCACCAGTCACCAAAGCCATTGCCAGTTCTTTTGCTTCTTCAACTGTTTCGCAATAGTGACCTTCCATATGTCGTTTTGTCAGACCTTTGATTACGGTATCTGCCAGTTTCTTATAGTAATCTTTTTTTACGCTCATAATATGCCTCCCAATTGGTGAATTAAATCGAAATTCATTCCTGCATTATTTAAGAAATTAGTCAGGAACCTTATATGGATAGTATAGTGATTTTATTATAAGATTTCAAGAAAATATCCAAGAATAAATTGTGTGCAACTTTGACATAAAATAAAATTGTGATACAATTAATTCTTAGTTAGGAAAAAGTAATTGGAGCTAGAAGAGAGAGTAGTATTATGAAGAATTTAAAGAAATTGTTATCCTATTATAAACCACATATGAAAATGTTCTGGGCAGATATGCTGTTTGCTACATTATCGGCATGTATTGCACTTACATTGCCACTGATTGTGCGATATGTAACCAGTACATTAATCTATCTTCCAGCGGAAGAAATCGTTCGTCAGATTACCATAATTGGCATTGCACTGGTAGTTTTGATTGGACTTGATTTTTACTGCAAATTTTTCATTGGAAATTACGGTCATGTTATGGGAGCAAAAATCGAATATGGCATGAGAGCAGAGATTTTTAATCATATGCAGAAATTGTCCTTCTCGTTTTATGACGATCAGAAGGTAGGGCAGCTTATGAGCCGTATTACTACGGATTTGTTTGAGATTACAGAGCTTTTGCATCATGGACCAGAGAATATTATTTTGTCAGTTTTAAAAATCACAGGTGCGCTGATTATTTTAACAGGCATTAATCCAGTGCTTACTTTAGTGGCTTTTGCGGTTTTGCCATTTATGTTTACCTATGCATTTTTCCTAAATCGAAAGATGCGTAGTGCATTTCGAAGCAATCGTCAGAAAATCGCAGAAATCAATGCGCAGATTGAAGATAACCTGTCAGGAATCCGTGTGGTGAAATCCTTTGCCAATGAAGAAGTGGAAAATCAGAAGTTTAAAGTTGGAAATGATGGATTTTTATCTGCGAAAAAGAATAGTTACTTCTATATGGGAAGTTTTCAGGCGGGAATTGCTTCTTTTACAACGTTGATTCAGGTTTGTGTTATTGTGGTAGGAAGTCTCTTGATTTCCCAGGGAAGTCTTAACGTGGTAGATTTGGTTACCTTCCTGCTTTATATTGGAGTGTTTACAGATCCAATTCGTACACTGATTGACTTTACCGAGCAGTTCCAGAACGGCTACAGTGGTTTTGAGCGTTTTATGGAAATTATGAATACGGAGCCTGACATTGCGGATGCTCCAAATGCCGTTGAATTAAAAGATGTCAAAGGCGACATTAGTTTTGAAGACGTTACCTTCCGCTATAATGATCATTCAGAAACCATATTAAACGGTGTAAATCTGGAAGTTCCAGCAGGAGCGTATATGGCTTTGGTTGGCTCTTCAGGAGCAGGAAAAACAACGCTGTGTTCTTTGATTCCGAGATTTTACGACGTAAATAGCGGAACTATTCGTATTGATGGTGTAGATATTCGTGAAGTGACTCTTAAGAGCCTTCGCAATCAGATTGGTATCGTACAGCAGGATGTATATCTGTTTGCAGGTACGATTTTTGAAAACATTTCCTATGGTAAGCCAGGGGCAACGATGGAAGAAGTTATTGAGGCTGCAAAAAATGCTAATGCTCATGATTTCATTATGTCTTTCCCAGAGGGATATAACACTGACATCGGTCAGCGAGGTATCAAGCTTTCTGGCGGACAGAAACAACGTCTGTCTATTGCCAGAGTGTTCTTAAAGAACCCACCAATCCTGATTTTTGACGAGGCAACATCTGCCCTTGATAATGAGAGCGAGAAAGTAGTGCAGGAATCTTTGGAAAGTCTTGCAAAGAACCGTACTACATTTGTCATTGCCCATCGTCTTACTACAATTCAGAATGCGGAAAAGATTCTGGTGCTCACAGAAGAAGGCATTGCTGAGTCTGGTACACACGAAGAATTGCTGATGAAGAAAGGAATTTATGAAAAATTATATCACATGCATTTCTAAGAAAAATAGAGAAGCACTTCTGTATTGTGCTTTGGCATTGGTTGTGATTGTTATCGCATGTCTGGTGCTTTTGTGGGGGAATGCTTCAAATGCGAATACGAAAGATTCAGAAACTCAAAGTAGTTCGGAACTGAAGTCAGAATATGGAACTGAGACGGAAACAGGAGTGGTGACGGAGACAGAAACTGAATCGACGATTGAGACTGAAACAGATTCTGTAACGGAATCAGATACAGTAACAGAAACAGAATCAAAAACGGAAACAGAATCGAAAACCGAAACAGAGTCCGAGTCTGAAACTGAATCGGAACCTACAACAGAAGAACCTGAGATTTTTATACCGAATAAGGAAGTCCTGCGTTATGGAATTGATGTTTCAAAATGGCAGGGAACCATTGATTGGAAAAAAGTTGCAGATACAGGAATTGATTTTGTTTTAGTGCGTGTAGGGAACCGTACGCTTGTGGACGGTACCATCAAGGAAGACCCAACTGCCCGATATAATCTGCAGGAAGCAAATAAGTACGGAATTAAGGTTGGCGCCTATTTCTTTTCCACGGCTGTAACGGAGGCAGAAGCAAAGGAAGAGGCAGACTGGGTGCTTAATCTTATCAAAGAATACAAGATTACATTCCCAGTAGTATATAATTGTGAGGGGTTTGAAAAAGAGGGAAATCGTCAGTATAAGCTTAGCAAGAGTGAGCGAACTGACTTGGCTTTGGTTTTCATGAATCACATTGCCAAGGCTGGCTATACACCAATGTTTTATGCGTCTAAGCTTGATATGGAGCAAGAAAAACATTGGGAGATGTCTCGCATTGAAGATAAGTACAAGGTTTGGGTGGCACAGTATATTACAGGAAAATACTCAGATGAGTTGAATTCTGGCTATACCGGCATTCACGCTATGTGGCAGTACAGCAATAAGGGATCGATTGCTGGCATTAAGGGTTCAGTAGATTTGAATGTGTCTTATTTTGATATGGACACCGCTATTGGTGGAGGAGCGTCTACGGATGATAAAGTCGATATTGATGCTCTTATGAATTTTAAAGAGGTAAGAGAAGAGGTTACCGCCAAAGAATCCACCAATTTAAGAGATTTTCCAAGTCAGGGAGAAGAGAGTAAGGTAATGTATACCTTACAAAATGGTGAAGTCGCCATTCGTACTGGAATAAGCGATACTGGCTGGTCCAGAGTGGAATATAGGGGACAGGTGTATTATGCAGTGTCTAGTCTTCTTACAACAGATTTAACGGTAGCACCATCGGATTCCGAAGAGGAAGATTCAGGGGAGATTAAAACGCAGTTTACAGAAGTAAACGAGAAGGTTACTGCCAAGGAAGTGGTTAACCTTCGTAACATCCCAAGTACAACATCTGAAGATTCTATTGTGGTAGCACAGTTAACTAAGGGAGAGGTTATTGTTCGAACTGGAATTAACACGGATGTAGGATGGTCGAGAGTAGAATATAACGGACAAGTGTTATATTGTGTTAGTAGTTATTTAGAGGTAGTTGAAGAGTAAAAAATGGCTGTTGCAGATACCTATAAGGGTATGGTGTAACAGCCACTTTTTGAATTATAACATAAGTTTTGCAAGAAGTGCTTCTTGTAATACCTGGGAAAAGTTAATGTTCTGCTCTAAGGCTTTCTGGTTTAACCAGGCAGGAATGGTTAGTGTCTTTTTGACGGATTTTTCAAAATGTTCTTTGGCGTAGGCTGCTACGTCGACGGAGACCATGTTGACGAAAGAATTTGGTGAACGTGGGCATCCTTCTTCGTATAATTTGTCTTCAATTGCCTTGATGTTGACGCTAGATAAAGAAGACGGTGCAGGAATTTCATCGCCATCTATTTGCGCATCATAAATATATCCTGCTAAACAATCAACGGCCATAAGCATTGCATCTTCCAGATTATCGCCACATGTAGCGAGATGGCCGTTTTCTAAATCTGGAAAAATCACAGAGTATCCTCCATTATCTTCTTCAAAAAAACAAGCTGGATACATAGTTAACATATTATTTTCCCCCTTTCTTATGAGGTGGTAGTTCTATTTGAGCCTGCTTTAATATTTCATGTTCTGTTTTGGCGTTCAAATCTTTAGTATGAAATGGAATCGTAACCTTGCCAGGTTTTGTTGGATGTTTATAATGCCGATGGGATCCTTTTTGCGAATCGTTGTACCATCCATCTGCCAGTAATATACGTTCCATTTCTTTTGGTGTTAATGGCATATATTTTCTCCTTTATTGTATGAATCTATACGTGTTTTGTCAACACGTATTTAGAAGACGCGTATTATTTGAGCGGGGATTATAGCTTGCATAGAACAAACATGATAAAAAAGATACTAACTTATGGATAATCGTTCGAATCGAACTATGAAATCTAGATTGCTTGTTGGGGGCAAGCAATGAGATTTCCTATAGGATACTATATAGGGAATGTATTTACAACAGTTGCAATTTTGCGTGTTTCATTGTAAAATAATTAGTTGTGAAAAAGCAAATAATAGGAAAAAATTTATATAAAGATAAGGAGATAGAAAAATGACTAAAATTGATATTATTTCAGGTTTCCTTGGAGCAGGAAAAACAACATTTATCAAAAAAATGTTAGAAGAAGCTTTCAAAGGCGAACAGATTGTATTAATCGAAAACGAATTCGGTGAAGTTGGTATCGATGGCGGATTTTTAAAGGATTCTGGTATCGAAATCACAGAAATGAACTCAGGATGTATCTGTTGTTCCTTAGTTGGTGATTTTGCTACAAACTTAAACGAAGTAATCACAAAATATCATCCAGACCGTATCTTAATTGAACCATCAGGTGTTGGCAAATTATCAGATGTTATGAAGTCTGTTATCGATATTGAAAAAGAGCAGGATGTAAAACTGAACGCTCTTGTAACTGTTGTTAATGCTTTAAAAGCAAGCAAACAGATGAAAGCATTTGGAGAGTTCTTCAATAATCAGATTGAACATGCGACAACGATTATCTTGAGCCGTAGCCAGAATGCAACAGCAGAGCAGTTAGAAGCTTGTGTAAAACAGATGCAGGAATTAAATCCTAAGGCTGCAATTATCACAACTGCTTGGGATGCTATTGATGGAAAGCAGATTCTTAACGTTATGGAAGGACAGGATAGCCTTGAAATGAAGGTTCTTGCAGAACATCACGCACATGAACATGAACATCACCATCACCATGAACATGGCGAAGATTGTACATGCGGATGTCATGACCATGACCATGAGCATGAACATCATCACGACCATGATGAAGACCATGAATGCTGTCACGGACATCATCACCACGATGAAGACCATGAATGCTGTCACGGACATCATCACCACGATGAAGACCATGAATGCTGCCATGGACATCACGACCATGATGAAGACCATGAATGCTGCCATGGACATCACCATCACGATGAGGACCACGAATGTTGCCATGACCATCACGACCATGAACACCATCATGATCATGAACACCATCATGACCATGACGAGCACTGCACATGTGGCTGCCACGACCATGATCACGAACATGGACATCATCACCATCATGCAGATGATGTATTTACAAGCTGGGGTAAGGAAACACCTCACAAGTTTGACCGTGCTAAGATTGAAGAAATCTTAAAAATCTTCTGTGATACAGAAGAATATGGAACAATTCTTCGTGCCAAGGGTATGGTTGAAAGCACTGACGGAACATGGATCTACTTCGATATGGTTCCAGGCGAATACGAGCTTCGCGAAGGTCAGCCAGATTACACAGGCAGACTTTGTGTCATCGGAACTGACATCGACGAACATAAATTATTAGAACTCTTCGAAATCGCTTAATGGAGGAAAATAAATGGCAAATCGCGAGATTCCAGTATATCTTTTTACTGGATTTATGGATAGCGGAAAAACCTCTCTCATTCAGGACACATTGTTTGAGAACGACTTTGCAGAAGCAGGTAAGGGCGTAATCATTATGTGTGAAGACGGGGATGTGGAGTACGACCTTGAAAAACTGAAAACTGTGAATTTTTCAGTGGTGACCATTGAAAAGGAAGAGGATTTCACAGATGAAAAATTAAAAGAAATCAATGACCAGTACAAACCAGATCAGGTATTCATCGAATACAACGGAACCTGGGAGATTGCCCACATCTTAGAAGCGAAGCTTCCAAAGGGATGGGTGATGGTACAGGCTCTTGCAACGGTTGATTCCACCACATTTGATACCTACTGGAACAATATGCGTGCAATGATGCAGGAGCAGGTATTTGAAGCAGACGTTGTTATTTTTAACAGAACAGATGACACTACGGACCGCGGCAAACTCCGTCGTCAGATTAAGACGGTAAACCGTAAAGCTCAGATTGTGTACGAGAGAACCGATGGAAGCATCGATGAGAGAGAGGAAGAACTTCCATTTGACATTAATCAGGAAGTAATCGAACTGTCTGATGCTGACTATGGTATCTGGTACATGGATGCAGTGGACAATTACAAGAAATACAATGGTAAAAAGGTAAAATTCCTTGCTCTTGTATATAATCCAGACAACCTTAAGAGCGGTGTGATGGTTCCAGGACGTTTTGCAATGACTTGCTGTGTGGATGATATTACATTCATTGGATTCAAGTGTAAGTATCCAAAAGAAAAAGAGATTCCACACAAATCATGGATTACCATTACTGCTGAGGTACGTGTGGAATTTGCAATGGAATATAAGGGAAAAGGCCCAGTTCTGTACCCAATCTCCATTGAGCCAGCAGAAAAACCAGAGGATGAACTGGTGTATTTCACCTAAAACATCCTGAGCAATTACAATTTGTGCTTAAAAAACGACTTTTTGTGAAAATCACAGGAAAGTCGTTTTTTTATTGCTATAATCAAAAATAGAAAAGTATGGTACAATCAGATTATAACATATAAGGGAGAGGACATAATGAGTTTGAAATACGAAGCGATTATTAGCAAAATGACACTGGAAGAAAAAGCACTTATGATGTCTGGAAAAAACACCTGGCAGACAGTGGACTATCCAGAATATGGAATCCCATCTATGATGATGTCCGATGGACCTCATGGTATGCGTACTCAGAATCCGGAAGCAGGCGACCACTTAGGAATCAACCAGAGTATTCCTGCCACATGTTTTCCTACAGCAGCCGGAATTGCCAATAGCTGGGATGAAGCATTAGGAGAAGAGATAGGTAGAGCATTGGCAGAAGAAGCTATCTCTATGGGTGTTCACGTCATCTTAGGACCAGGATTGAACATCAAGAGAAGTCCTCTTTGTGGACGCAACTTTGAGTATTTTTCCGAGGATCCATACCACGCAGGTAAGATGGCAGCATCTTACATAAAGGGAATCCAGAGCCTTGGAATCTCTGCATGTCCAAAACATTTTGCAGCAAATAGTCAGGAACTGCGCAGAATGGCAAGTGATTCTGTAGTAGATGAGAGAACCTTCCGTGAGATTTATACCACAGGCTTTGAAATTGCTGTGAAAGAAGCAAAACCTAAGTCTATTATGTCTTCCTATAATGAAATCAATGGTGTATATGCCAATGAGAATCAACATCTGTTACAGGAAATTCTCGTAGATGAATGGGGCTTTGACGGATACGTAGTATCAGACTGGGGAGCAAGCAATGACCACGCCCTTGGTGTTAAACATGGTTCTCATTTGGAGATGCCTGGAACAGGTTCAGTAGGACAGAAAGAAATCCTAAAAGGAATCGAAGAGGGCGTATTAACAGAGGATGAGTTAAACCAGCGTTTGGATGAACTGTTAGATGTTATTTTTACAACTCATGAAGCAGCAAAAAAGGCAAACATTACAGCCTTTGATGTGGAAGCACATCACGAATTAGCGAGAAAAGCGGCAGAGGAAGCCATCGTTCTGTTAAAGAACGAGAACCATATTCTTCCTTTAAAAGAAAGAACTAAGGTTGCAGTAATTGGAGATTTTGCAAAAAATCCGCGATATCAGGGTGCAGGCTCTTCTCTGGTAAATCCTACAAAAACACCAGAGTCCATCTTAGAATGTATTGATGACAGCGGACTTCAGATGATTAGCTTTTCACAGGGGTATGAGCGCAATGCAAAACCAGATGCGAAGCTGATTGAGGCGGCAATCAAGGTTTCCGCAGATGCGGACGTGGTTTTAGTTTTTGCAGGGCTGGATGAGGTGAAGGAAGCCGAAGGGTTAGACCGTAGCGATATGAAAATCTCAGAAGCCCAGAATCTTTTGATTGAATCACTTACAGAACAGTATGACAACGTGGTTGTGATATTATCTGCAGGTTCACCAATCGAAATGCCTTGGGCATCTAAATGTAAAGCCATTGTGCATGGATATTTAGGTGGGCAGGCAGGGGCATCAGCGATGCTTCGTGTTTTAACTGGCAAGGTAAACCCATCGGGAAGACTGAATGAAACCTATCCAGTGCGTTATGAAGATACGCCAGCCTATGCATATTATCCAAGCAAGGAAAGAACCAGCGAATACAGAGAAAGCTTGTACGTAGGTTATCGTTATTACACCACAGTTGGCAAAGAAGTAGCCTATCCGTTTGGTTATGGACTTAGCTACACCACTTTTGAATACAGCAATCTTAGTGCAACAGACAAAGAAGTGCGTTTTACATTGAAAAACACGGGTACAGTGGATGGGGTAGAGATTCCACAGGTTTACGTTGGTACCGCTTCAAATACTGTGTTCCGTCCGAAGAAGGAACTAAAAGGCTTTAAACGTGTTGCGCTTAAGGCAGGGGAAGAAACAGAAGTTGTGATTCCTTTAGATGACAAGGCATTCCGTTTCTATGATGTTCGCACCAATACCTGGGAAGTAGAAACTGGAACCTATTCTATTATGGTTGGTAGAAATGCCAATAATGTAGAACTTCAGACAGAGATTGCCATAACAGGTACGGTAAATAACGGAGGCTATGACTTAGAAAAAATGCCATCTTATTTTGCAGGTAATATTACAGATGTAACAGACGAAGAGTTCCAATTACTTTATGGAAGAGACATTCCAGAAGGTGGCTGGAGCGGAGAAATCGGAATTAACGATGCATTTTGTCAGTTTTATTATGCAAAAGGGATGTTGGCGCGTCTGATTTACCGAGTGCTTAACGGACAAATGGAAAAGAGCCTGAAAAAGGGAGACCCAAATTTAGACATTCTATTTATCTATAACATGCCAATTCGCGGGATTTCACGAATGACAGGTGGAATGGTAAATATGAAAATGGTATACGGAATTACCGATATTGCCAATGGCCACGCCTTTAAGGGCATCTGGCATGTAATTAAGGGCTTTTTCTCTCGCTAGTAATTCGGTATAATATAAGAAAAAACGTAGGGAGTAGAGGAATGAGAAATATTGCAATTGTAGAAGATGAAGATTCCGCAGCTGCATTACTAAACGGATACATAGAGAAATATGCGGAAAAATCCGGACAACAGTTTCGTGTGGTGCGTTTTAAAAATGGTGTAGACTTTTTAAAGGACTACCAGGCCACCTATTCGGTTGTATTTATGGATATTCAAATGCCACAGAAAAACGGGATGAGTGTTGCTTTTGATTTGCGTGAAATTGACAAGACGGTTTCTATCATTTTTGTAACGAACCTGTCTCAGTACGCACAAAAAGGATATGAAGTAGATGCGGTTGGTTACCTGATGAAGCCAGTTAGTTACTATGACTTTGAATTAAAGTTCCGCAAGGCGTTGGACGTTTATGCCATGAATGAGGAACAGAAGGTTACTATTACAGTGGCGGGAGGATTTTGTCGTATTTCTACTGACAAGTTGATGTATGTGGAAGTGGTAAAGCACCGTCTATATTATCATCTGGTAGACGATGTAATTGAGGTAACAGGCGTTTTATCTAAAGTAGAAGAAGAACTGAAACAGTATGGTTTTATGCGCTGTAATCAGTGTTTTTTGGTAAATCCTAAGTTCGTAGTCAGTGTAAAAGGCTATGACGTACAGGTAGGAAACGAGATTCTTGCCATTAGTAGACCGAAAAAGAATGCATTTATGGAAGAATTAACAACCTGGCTTGCAGGAGCGGAGGGGAGAAGATAGTTATGGGTGCTGTATTACAGAATTATAGTAGTATAATGCTTGAATTTTTAACGGAACTATATATTTTCTGTGCCTTTTTCTTTGTGAAGCTGGAACGCAAGCCAAAGTTTTGGTTTAGACTTATTGCAGGCTTTGTGGGAGTTGTTGCTTTGGCGTTTCCAGTAGCATGGCTTTATACACTGGTTGGTCATGTGGTATGGGGCAGAGTAATCGTTTATGTGATTTTGTTTGCGCTTGTAACCTTGCATGCCAAGATTTGTTTTGAAGATTCCATCTGGGTGGTGCTGTTTTGTAATAGTATGGCTTATGCCGCGCAGAACCTGACGTACAAACTGTTTTTGATGTTTTGGTGTTATGGAGAAAAAGCACGATGGTTTGACTTGTGGGGCAGAAACTTTAATGTGCTGTATCGTTTGGTATATTATTCCTTTATTAGTGTTGTGATTTTAGTGTTGTATTTAACAGTGATACGTAAAATTGCCAACAAGATTCACTCTAGTAAGTTGGATCGAAGTCTGTTAGCGCTGATTATGGTAACCCTGGTGATTACTATTTTCCTGTGTTCCTTTGAAGATATTTATTTTTCGAGATTGTGTGTGGAAAGAGAGAATAGATTTGATTCTTTGGAATTCTATGTCTTAAGACAGACGGGAAATGCTTTTTCTGCGATTTGCTGTTTTATTTCTCTGATTCTGGCTTCCAAGGCCTTATTGGAGAGGGAGCTGATGCAGGAAGTAGCGTATTTGAAGTATTCCATCAAACAGGGACAGAAACAGTATGAAATATCCAAAGATACCATTGATATGATTAATGTGAAAATCCATGACATTAAGTACAAGATCAATACGGTATTAAAGGACCAGAAGGATGTGCCTGCAGAGATTATTGATGACTTGAGAAAGTCCGTGCGAATCTATGATTCCAACATTGAGACGGGTAATGAATTTTTAAATGTATTTGTTACAGATAAGAGCTTGTACTGTGAACAGAATGGTATTACTTTGTCCTGTATGGTGGATGGATCCAAACTGGATTTTATGGAGGCAGGCGACCTGTACTGTCTGTTTGGTAATATTATGGATAATGCTTTGGAATCGGTAATGAAGATTCAAGAAAGAGAGAAACGTGTAATCAACCTATCCGTAAAAGCAAAAAACAACATGTTGTTTATTCAGTCAGATAACTATTATACAGGAGATATTGAATTTAAAGATGGTTTGCCTCAGACGACCAAGGGAGACACTCAGTGGCACGGCTTTGGAATGCAGAGTATCCGAATGATTGTGCAGAAGTACGGCGGAGAATTGTCTACCTATGTCGTGGATGATATTTTCCATCTGAGCATTCTGTTTGGAGATATATCCAGTATAAATGTGCAAAATATGAAATAAATTGACAGTTTAGGAATGTCTATTGTGAATAGGCATTCCTTTTTTTATACTGTAAATATCTTAGAATTGGAGAATATGAATGCGTAGCAAGAAACTCATTATTTTAGGAATGATTTTGGGCTTGGTACTGGGAACGATAGGATGTACCCCAGCTTCGTCGAATTCCGAACCTTTAGACAACATTCCAGATAGATGGACAACAGAAGAAGAGAAAATTGCAGTTTTCGAAGAAGGGCATCCAGAAGGCTTCTGGGCACGAAACGACAGAGGCAATGGTGGAATGTTTAACTGTTCCTTTAGCAAACTCAACGCAATCGTTGCAGACGGGCATTTGACCTTGAAACTGGATCAGAGAAACAACAACTATGTAGGAGCAGAATACAGAACCCATCAGCAATATTCTTATGGTTTTTATTCTGTCAGCATGAAACCAGCCAAATGCTCTGGAGTAATCACTTCCTTCTTTACATATACCGGAAGACCTTGGGATGAGATTGATATTGAATTCCTGGGGAATGACACTACCAAAGTACAATTTAATTATTTTGTCAGCGGTGAAGGCGGACATGAATACGTATATGATTTAGGATTTGATGCGTCGGAAGAATTTCATGAATACGCTTTTGACTGGCAGCCAGATTCCATTACCTGGTATGTGGATGGAAAAGCAGTATATAAAGTAACGGGTGAGATGCCACAGACGGCAGGACACATTATGATGAACTTCTGGAATGTGGCAGATTATAAATCCAATTGGGCAGGAAAGTTTGAAGGGAAAAACCTTCCAATTACAGCTCAATATGAATGGATAGGGTTTTCAAGCGAATAAAAACGCTTTAAAATATATTTATATAAGGAGAGAAAAAGAATGAAAAGGAAAAATGTATTTGCCTTAAGTATGGCAATCGTAATGCTGGTAGGCACACTTCTTACCGCTTGCGGAAGCACAAAAGTAATTGAATTAGCTGACAAGACATTAGCACAGGGAACAACTGTAATCGACTTTAGTAAAGAAGTAGATTCAAGTGTGATCTTCGAGTCCGACGGATGGACCAATGGAGATGTATTTAACGTTGTATGGACAAAAAACAATGTTAAGTACGAAGATGGCACATTAAAACTTGGTATCACCAAAGAAGATAAGACTGCATGGTTAGATGAAAAGGAAGTAACCTACCACTATACAGCAGGCGAAGCTCGTACACAGAATTATTATGGTTATGGTGATTATGAAGTTAAGATGAAACCATCAGCTAACCACGGTACAGCCAGCACCTTCTTTGTATGTACAGGACCATATGATGAAAAGATTACATACAATGAAGATGGCACAGTTACCACCTCTAAGAATCCACATGATGAAATCGATATCGAATTCTTAGGAAAAGACACCACACATGTACAGTTCAACTTCTTCGTTGATGGCAAGGGTGGCAATGAATATATGTATGACCTCGGATTTGATGCATCCAAAGAATACCATGAATATGGATTCCGTTGGGAAGAAGACAGCATCACATGGTTCGTTGATGACAAGCCAGTATACAAAGTAACTACCGACAAAAACGTTGAAACAGGCGCTAACGTTAAGGTTGTAGACAAATTACCTTCAACACCAGGTAGAATGCTTGCAAACTACTGGTGCGGTAACCTGAAAGCGGAAGGCTGGATGGGTAAATACTCAGGCAACACAAAAGACAATGGATGTGAATATCAGTGGATTTCTACAACAGCAGAAGGTGCACCACTGAATGGACCAGCACCAGATCAGGGCGGAGAGGAAAAAGTAGAAATCGATTGGAGCAAAGTTACAGCAATTGCTCCTACATTTGGAAGTACAGACCTCTATACAGTAGCAATCGACAACAATTCTGCAAATGTAAAATATGATGCCATTGGCGGAAGTTCATATTTAAACGTAGAAATGGATATTGCAGATGCAGCAGCATCTAAGAATGTATTACATCTTACATTAACCAACAATGGTACAACAGATGCACAGGTTCGTGTAAATATCGTTGATGATGCTTTATTGTCAAGCGGTGCACAGAACGCATCTACCAACCAGTCTGCAACATTAGATGGAGCAGAAGTATATACAGACCTTGTTTGGGGTGGCTCCTTCTTTACAATCCCAGCAGGTAAGAGCGCAGAAGCAGTAGTATACTTCACTGGTTCTGTAGAAAAACTACAGCTTATGATTGACTCATCAAGAAATGACGCGAATACATATGCAGGCGATGTTACTGTAAGCGAAATCAAATTCGCTCAGGATGGAGAAGTAGAAACTCCTGCAGATCCAAACCCAGAGAAACCAGTGGATCCAAATCCAGGTACAGGGGAAGGAGAAGCATTAACATTCTGGGCAAATGCCGGATATACAGTAGATACAACAGCACCAGCTAAGGTTCTTAATGTAAAATACGAAGGTGCAGATAACACATACGCACCAATCGGTTCTTATGTAGCAGATTTAGCAAATGCAAACAATACATTTAGTTTCAAAGTAACAAACAATGGTTCTGAAATGGTAGCGATTCGTGTTGACGTTCAGGGAACAACAAAAGTTGGTAACTCAGATTGTTTAAACGTATCCGCAACAGCAGATGGCAACGCCGCATATACAGACATGGAATGGGGCGGATCTAAGATTGAAGTAGCAGCAGGTGCAACTGTTACTGTAGTGGTTTCTTATGATACAACCACAGACAAAGGCACAGCTACAAACGTAATGTTCTTTACCGGAAGCCAGTTAGGTACAGGTGCAACAGTATCTGTAGACGTAACATTAAGTGACTTCCAGTTTTCTACAAAATAATTGGAAAGTATAGAGATATAGATATGAAATCAAAGAAAAAAAGTATTATTATCACAACAAGTATTGCGGTTTTATTGGTTTTTACAATTGTGTTAAATACTTTGGCCCTGACCAAGTTCGATAATATTTTTGAAAAATATTTCGGAAAATCTGAGGCAACAACCACAGGAGACACTTTAGGGGCAGATGTGAATTATGTTAAGAGCGATTTTAACAGCCCATCCGAACTCTATGCTTATGAAGAATCCAAGGTAGCAGAGATTGCACAGGAAGGAATTGTACTCTTAGAGAACAATGGAATTCTTCCTCTGGAAAAAGGAACAACCCTTAGTATTTTCAGCCACTCTTCGGTGGATCTGGTAAGTGGTGGTTCTGGTTCCGGCTCTGGCTCCTTTGAACTTACGAAAAATCTAAAAGAAGGTCTGACCAATGCAGGCCTTCTTGTAAATGAAAAGTTATGGAATTTCTACGAAAGCGGCGACGGTTCAAAATACAAGAGAGGCCCTGGTGTTATTAACTATGGTGCAGACTTAAACTGGGCAATCAACGAATGTCCTCTTAACGTAATCACAAAGGATTCTCAGTTGGTAGAATCCTTTGACAACACAGTAGCAATGTTTGTTCTGTCTCGTACAGGCGGCGAAGGTGGCGATGAAGCCCGTGATATGGCTGCTTTTGGAGGAGTGTCAGGACAGCATTACTTAGAACCAGATAAAACAGAATTAGAAATCATTGAATATTTAAATGACAATTTTGACAATGTGATTCTTCTTGTTAACTGCAACAACGCCATGGAACTTGGCTGGGTAAAAGACTATGAAAATATCACAGCCGTTGTAAACTTCCCAGGCGCAGGAAGAGTTGGTACCTATGGCTTAGGCTATATGCTTACTGGTATCGATGAAAAAGGCAATGCTTTTTCACCATCAGGTCATCTCGTAGATACCTTTGTATACGATAACTTCTCCTCTCCAGCAATGCAGAATATGGGAGACTTCGTATTCGAAAACTCTCATTACTATTATGTAAACTATGCGGAAGGTATCTACGTAGGTTACAAATACTATGAAACCCGTTATGAAGATATCGTTACAGGAAGAGCAAATGCAGGCAGATACAATTATGCCAATACAGTGACTTATCCATTTGGATATGGATTGAGCTACACAGATTTTGAGTGGTCTGATTTTACCATGTCACAGGCTGACAAAGATGGTAAGATTACAGTTACTCTCAATGTTAAGAATACTGGCGACCGTGCAGGCAAGGACGTAGTACAGGTTTATGTACAGGCGCCTTACTTTGAAAATGGTGTGGAAAAAGCCTCAGTAAACCTCGTGGGATTTGCAAAAACATCCCTTTTAGCAGCAGGTGCCAGCGAAAAAGTAGAAGTTGTGATTGATGTGAAAAACTTCACTTCTTATGACGTAAATGCAAACGGTGGTAAAGGTGGATATATTCTTGACGCAGGAAAATACTATGTTACTGCAGCAAGTAATGCCCACGAAGCAATCAACCAGATTCTTGTGGCACGTTCACAGGATGGAGATACCACAGTAAACACAGAACTTCTGGTAGACGCAGCAACAGACGATAGCCAGATTGCAGCAGGCACTGTTATGGTTGGTGTACATCATCAGGAAAAGTATGATTCTACAACTTATTCAGTGGCAGGGGAAGGACTTGCAAACATTGAAAACCAGTTTGACGATGCAGATTTAGAAGATGCAAACTATCTGTCCCGAAGCAACTGGAAGATGATGGAACAGAACGGTTTACGTTATGGCTATGGTTCCTCTGTAGCCAGCAGAGCAGAAGTAGGTGGCAAACAGTTCTACCATCCATTATCTGAAGAAATGAGAAAGAGATTAGAATCTTTCAATTCTTTAAATCCAACAGTGGGAACGGATAACAAGAATTATGTATTTGCAGAAAATAACGATGTAGAACTCATTGACCTTAGAGGTTTGTCTTATGATGATCCACTTTGGGAAGCATTATTAAACCGTATCACATTAAAAGAACTTTCTAAACTCATTGATGAAAGTGGATACTGCTCACCAGCAATGTTATCCATCCATAAACCAAAGGTAACAGACTTAGATGGTCCAGCAGGACTGAATGATATTATTGCTCATGGTTCAATGCCAATTGGCGATGGACTTCGTGCAATGACCTGGCCAACCCAGTATATCCTTGCATGTTCATGGAATGTGGACCTGGCAGAAGATATGGGCCGTGGTGTGGCTGAAGATGGTTTGTACAGTGGCACCGTAGGCTGGTATGGACCTGGTATGAATATTCATAGAACTCCTTTCTCAGGAAGAAACTTTGAATATTATTCTGAAGATCCATTTATCTCTGGCGTGTTAGGAAGAGCAACGGTAAATGGTGCTGCCCAGAAGGGTATGTATGCATTTATCAAACACTTTGCATTAAACGATCAGGAAACTCATCGTGATGAATACGGCATTGCGACTTTCTCACAGGAGCAGGCAATCCGTGAACTTTACATGAAACCATTTGAAATGACAATCCTTGATAATACAGTGGAAATCAACTACAATAAAGCTATCAAAGATGCAAATGGCAATATCACAGGATACGAGATGGCAACTACCACAGTACCAGCTGCAACAGCTATTATGACATCCTTCAACCGTATCGGAGCAACCTGGGCGGGTGGACATTATGGACTGATTACAGAAGTGCTTCGTGAGGAATGGGGCTTCAAGGGCTTCGTTCTTACCGACTACGAAGTAGGTGGCGGTAAAGGGGCATACATGGAAACCTTACAGTGTCTTGCTGCAGGTGGAGATGCGAAGCTTAAGACGGTAGGTATGGATGCTTTATTTGGATTTGACCTTTCTAAACATCCAGAATATCAGGGATATGGAAAAGAGGCAGCTCACCATATTCTCTATACAGTTGTGAATTCAGCGGGTATGAACGGATATGTGCATGGTGTACAGTATGTAGAAGGTTTTGCATACTACAAACTCATCCTGATTGCTTGGGATGTGGTAGCCGCAGGACTTATCATCTGGTTATGCATCTTGTTATTCAAGAAGAAAAAAGTTGCCGTAGAGGCATAAGGAGTATTACGGAATGAATGCGTTAAAAAATTGGTGGAACAACTTTGAACAGAAGCATCCAAAGGCATCGAAGTGGGTGCGAGAAGGTGGATTATTCTTCATCTTCAGTAACCTGGTAACGGTGGTGCAGTATATCATCTATGCGTTTCTCCCAAATATGTTAGGCCTTGGTCTGGCAGGAATGGAATGGAGCTGGCCAGCAATTCCAGCCCGTCTGTTTGGCATAGATTTTACATGGAATGCCATCGGTTATGATGTGCTCTATGATGCCGCTGGCAATGTTGTAATTGGCGGTGGTGTGGGATATCTCATTGCAATGCTTGCAGGTTCTTTCCTGGCACAGTGTATTAATTTTCCACTCCAGAGAAACATTACATTCCGAAGCAAAGGAAATCCATGGTACCAGGCAATGTGGTATTTTATCGCATGGGTGGCAATCACCTTCGTGGTGAATTCCATTAACTGTGTCTGGGTAGCAGTGGCAAGCCAGTTGCTGCCAGGCTGGATCTATAACCTGGGAACCACCTTCCTAATGGGTGGAATCTCCATGGTAGTGTTCTTCTTTGTGTTTAAGATCATTTTCCCGGAGAAGAAGGAAGAGAAATAATAAAATGTCAAAAGCCAGGAGTTACTCCTGGCTTTTTTGCATAAGAAAACACACGCGGCTCCAGGACGGAACAACGTGTGTTTCTATTTATAGTTTTACATAAATAATAGAATTTGTAAGGGAATAGTGGTATTATTTTTATAGTGATATTATTTTACAGAAACATGAGCGGAGAAGAATATAGTGACGATTCAGTATAACAACGAAACCATAGAAATCACAATTAAACGAAGCAAGAGAACCACCGCTTGCCTGCGCATACAGCCAGATGGAACAGTAGAAGTGCGAGGCCCAAGGCTTATGTCGGATGCCTTTGTGCGCAACTTCGTAGAAGCAAAAGCAGACTGGATTATCCAGAAACGCAGGGAAGTGGCAGAACATCAGAGCAAGAAACGAGAACACACTTATCAGAGTGGGGATGTGTTCCTGTATCTTGGGGAGGAATATGTGCTGACACTGGTGGCGGCAGGGAGAAAGAGAGTGGAACTGGTAAGGGCTGAGGGAACTAGCGGGATAGTTGACGAGAATCCACAGAATTATAACCGTCTTGTGCTTTATACCACTTCCTTCGAACCTCGCAACATCGAAAAGCACATCAAGGAGTGGTATAAAAAGCAGGCAGCTGAGTACATTACCAGTCGTGTAAATTATTATGCAGATATGATTCCAGGAGAACATACTGGCATCACCATGGAGAATCGCAAAGGTCGTTGGGGCAGTTGTAGCAGCACCAGAGAATTAACCTTCAACTGGCGTCTGATGTTGGCACCGAAGGAGATTATCGATTATGTGGTAGTTCATGAATTGTGTCACTTGAAACATATGGACCATAGCCCAGCGTACTGGAAAGCAGTTGGAAATGTGTTGGCGGATTATAAGGAGAGAAGAGAATGGCTGAAAGAGAACGGGATTGGGTTGAATCTGTAGAAAAACTAAAACAATATATTGAGGAATCGGATTCTATTGTCTTTTTCGGTGGCGCAGGAGTATCCACGGAAAGCGGTGTTCCGGATTTTCGTAGCAAGGATGGCTTATATAATCAGCACGACGTACAGTTTGAGAAATACGACCCAGAGTATCTTCTTAGCCACAGTTGTCTGATTGACCACCCAAATGTATTTTTTGAATATTATAGACAGAAAATGGATGCCCGTGGTGTGGAACCGAACATCACCCACAAGGTTTTGGCGCAGTTAGAACAGCAGGGGAAACTTACTGCAGTGGTGACTCAGAATATTGACGGCTTGCATCAGAAAGCCGGAAGTAAGCGTGTATATGAGCTTCACGGAACAACCCTACGCAATTACTGTAGCTGGTGTAAGAAGGAATATCCTTCTGATTACCTGTTTGAAAATAAAGACGCAGTACCAAAATGCGACTGTGGTGGAATGATTCGCCCAGATGTGACCTTGTATGAAGAATCACTATCTGATCAAGCGGTAAGCGGGGCAATCCACGCCATAGCCAGCGCAGATATGCTAATCATTGGTGGAACCTCTCTTCGGGTATATCCTGCAGCAAGTTATGTGAGATATTTCCGCGGAAAGCATCTGGTGGTGATTAATCGGGAACCTCTGGATGTGAAGTTGGATCAGGAAAATGATTTGTTTATTTGTGGGTCATTGGGGGAAGTGTTTGGGGAGGTAGTAAAATAGAATTGTTGATGGGGCTCTTGAGAGAAGAGTCCCATTGTGTTATTATAATGATATCTTTTTTTCTTGTTTGTTTTGCATAAAATATTGTTTCGAAAGGGGAAAACAATGTTACATGAAGCTGTATTGAGCCATCAGGGTGAGTTTACTTCATTTCGATATGGTGAGCATAATATTCGTTTTAAAACTTCTGCTAAATTAGAAAAATATATTGAAATAAGAGAGTGGGATCATGGATATATTGTCGTCATGGCGAAATATGAAGGGCAAGATGCAGTAGAAGAATATATTGATTTGGTGCCAATCTTGGATAATCTCTATTTTGATGCAGATGCGTTTTTGGCGCCAATAGAGAAAGTGAGGATAGAGTATGACTAACGTTACAGATGTAGCGGATGCTGCAAATGTGATTGTTAATGGATATGCTTTTACTATGGATGGAGCATATGTGAAAGTATTGAATCTTAACAAACCATCGAAAGCAGCATATATTAGGAAAAATGGCGAAGTACTAGAAACAAGTATGGACGATATTGAACTTGATATAGTACAGGATTATTACAAAAGAAATTGCAAATACATGGAGGAATAGAATGCCTAAATACTATGAATACAAAGTGTGCGGGTATTATCTATATTATACCTCACATTGTATTATTGAAGCGATGCATGTTCATGCTAGCGACAAGAAAATGACAGAGCATGGCTCTGCAAAATTTTATGTAAAGAGCAATGGAGATACAATTATTGAAAATATCGGAATTTTAACAGATAGGGAAATAAGAGTTATCCGTGAGTTCATTAAAGATAATTATAAAGAAATGTATCTTAAATGGACTGAAATGAGTGATAGTGGATTCTATAATAATTAATGTTAGACAAGGGCTGTGCTTCAATTAGAAGCGCAGCCTTTTGGCGTATATAAGCATATACCATACTTAAGAAAAAAGATAGTGATACAGAATGGTATCTCACATTGTTATGTGAAGTAGAAACGGTTCAGTTGATGCATTAGGGAAAGATTGCATATTATAAGACCGGACAGAGTTTGCACAATCCAAAATGTGCCAACTCTGTCCCTTTTTTTGATATAAAGAATATGAGATAATAAAATAATGTGCTATAATTGTAAAAAATGAAAAAGGATGTATCATTATGCAGCTCCCATACTCATCAGACCTACAAACTGAATACCTAAGCCGTCTCTTTGACAACAAGAGCGAGTGCTACAAATTATTCTGGTTTCAGGCGCTTCTAGGTAAAATCACAGAAGGCAAAGACGTGATAACCTATGAAGAACTGGTGAATGAGATGATTGCAGACTCGTGGTATATGGTCACGGAATACCACCTGAATCTCGGACCGAAGGACAACCTTGAGGCAGCAGTAAAATATTTATCGCAGTTATCAGGGATTAAGTCCTCTGAGAAAAAAGACAAAATCCTTGATTTCCTAGCCAGATGTCAGGATAAGGAATTCCTGCGTTTGAAAAAGGTGTTGATAGACAATGTTCCATATCGTCTGCAAGCACCATTCCTACCAGATATCAAAGGAAGAGAGTGGGATTGTTCCAAAGAAGAACTAGTGCAAAAAATCAATCGTGAGCAGCGACTTCTGTATTACTTTGATAAAATACAGGGATTACAGACCACCGTGCGAATCAACGCAGAATGGAAAAACTATTTTATCCGCAATCAGGAGATACTCCGTGGCTGGATTCAGTATAATATGATTACATATTTGCAGAAACGCAATCCAAGTGTGCCAGGCATCTCCGACAAACTGTATCCACCGCAGATGCGCAATCTTGACAAGGTGAAGAAATTCTGGAAAATGCGTTTGGAAATCTGTCCTGTCAACGACATTTATGGTAACATTAATATCACCAAAGACAACATCTCCATAGACCATTTTGTGCCATGGTCTTATGTGGCACACGATGAAATGTGGAATTTGCATCCGACCACCAGCAACATTAATAGTAGCAAAAATAACAGTCTTCCAGCCTGGGACAAGTATTTTCCATTGCTAAGTCAGCAAGAATACGAATCTTATCAGTTAATTGGAAAATACGACAGACTACATGACGAGTTCGAAAAATGTGCCAAAGCGCACTTAAACAGCGACGATGTCAGATTCCGTCTCTATCGAGATGGACAGAGTCTGGAAGAATTTCAAAATGAATTATCATCAATCATCTACCCAGTATATTGCTCTGCAAAAAACTGTGGTTTCGAGGAATGGGTATATCAAAATGGACAAAACAATTAATTACTACAATC
This sequence comes from Lachnospiraceae bacterium, assembly GCA_015057035.1. Lineage (GTDB taxonomy): Bacteria > Bacillota > Clostridia > Lachnospirales > Lachnospiraceae > Roseburia. The sequence continues at coordinate 38,566 of SVFC01000001.1, forward strand.
AGCACGCACAGGAATTCTGTGAAAACACCAAGAACGCTGATATGAGTCATGTATTAGAAAAATTCATAGCACACTTACCACAAAATGCATTGATTTTGGATGCTGGCTGTGGAAGCGGCAGAGACAGTAAATACTTCCTGGAAAAAGGCTTTCAAGTAGAGGCTTTTGATGCGTCAGAAGAACTCTGCAAAATCGCCAGCGAACACATCGGACAAGAAGTAAAATGCATGACTTTCCAGGAAATGACGGATGCTAATAAATACGACGGCATCTGGGCATGTGCCTCTCTTCTTCATGTGTGTAAGGCAGAACTCCCAGACGTTATGAAACGACTGGTGCAGGCACTGAAAGAAAATGGCAAGTTATATGCTTCTTTCAAATATGGCGATGGGGAACGTGAAAAAGACGGACGTTTCTTTAGTGACTATAATGAGGAGACAGTAGCGGAACTGCTGAATGAGGCAGGAGTACAGGTGCTGGAATGCTTTGTGACTGGGGATGTACGCAGTGGTCGTGGCGATGAGATGTGGGTGAATGTGATTGGGAGGAAAAGGAAATAGAATATAAAAATGAGATTATAACCGGACAGAGTTGGAACAAATTGATAGTTGACAACTCTGTCCCTTTTTTATGGGTAAAAAATGTGAGATAATGAACTGAACAAGCACTACGGTTGGAGTAAATTCATCGTTGTTGTTCCCTCTGTTGCTATCCGTGAAGGTGTCTATAAGTCCTTCCAGATGACACAGGAACACTTTGCAGAAGAGTACGGTAAGAAGGTTCGCTTTTTCATCTACAACTCTGCACAACTTACCGAGATTGACCGTTTTGCGTCTGACAGTTCCATCAATGTAATGATAATCAATTCTCAGGCATTCAATGCCAAAGGCAAAGATGCTCGTAGAATTTATATGAAACTGGACGAGTTCCGTTCTCGTAGACCGATTGATATTATTGCCAAGACTAATCCGATTCTGATTATTGACGAACCTCAGTCTGTTGAAGGAACTCAGACCAAGGAGCGACTCAAAGAGTTCCATCCTTTGATGACCCTCCGTTATTCTGCTACCCATAAATCAGATAGTATCTATAATATGATTTACCGTCTGGATGCTATGGAAGCATATAACAAGCGACTGGTTAAGAAGATTGCCGTTAAGGGTATCACAGAGACTGGAAGCACGGCAACTGAGAGTTATGTGTATCTGGAAAGTATCAACCTTTCCAAAGCAGACCCGACTGCTACATTGCAGTTTGACTTCAAAGGTGCAACTGGAATTCGTAAGAAGTCAATGAAAGTGGGCATCGGATTCAATCTTTACGACAACTCTGGTTATCTAGATGAATATAAAAACGGTTTCGTAGTTAAGACGATTGATGGACGAGATGACTCTGTTGAATTTTTGAACGGTATTAGAATTTATGCAGGTGATGTTATTGGTAAGGTCAGCGAGGAGCAACTTCGCCGTATACAGATTCGTGAAACCATCCTTTCTCACATCCAGCGAGAAAGAGAACTCTTTTATAAGGGGATTAAGGTTCTGTCCTTATTTTTTATTGATGAAGTTGGGAAGTACAAACAGTATGATAATGCAGGTCAACCTTTCAATGGGATTTATGCAGAAATGTTCGAGGAAGAATATGCAGACATAGTGGAATCAATGCAATTAGAATTGGGTGAGGATGAATACATTAAGTATTTGAATATGATTACTCCTTCTTCTACGCATGCAGGTTATTTTTCTGTGGATTCGAAAGGAAAGATGATGAATTCTAAACTAGGTAGAAAAGAAACCATCTCAGATGATATTGATGCATATGACCTGATTATGAAAAATAAAGAATTGCTTCTAGATAGAAATCCAAAGAAATCACCAGTTCGCTTTATTTTTTCTCATTCAGCGTTGCGCGAAGGATGGGATAATCCAAACGTATTTCAAATTTGCACATTAAAGCAAAGTAGCAGTGATGTTAGAAAACGTCAAGAAGTAGGACGAGGACTTCGACTTTGTGTAAATCAAGACGGAGAACGTATGGATAGTAATGTCCTAGGCAATGAAGTTCATAATGTTAATGTTCTTACTATAATAGCAAGTGAAAGTTATGATTCTTTTGCAAAAGGATTGCAGACTGAATTAGCCGATGCAGTTGGTAATCGTCCAAAAGTAGTGACTCCAGAGTTGTTTATGGGTAAGATTATTAAAGATGCACAAGGGAATACGGATGTGATTTCCAATGATATTGCTAGAGAAAGAAGATATAAAGGCTTATGGTGATAAAGATAAAATTTCCGTTAATAACAATGTAAAATATGATTTGATTGGTAAACTTGTAGATGAAACTGGGCTGACAAGGAAGGCAATTGTTCAAATACTGTCAGGGATAGATAAAAATGTGTTTAATCAATTTAGGGATAATCCTGAAGAGTTTATCATAAAAGCTGCCTCGTTGATTAACGATGAAAAGGCAACTGCTATTATTGAACATATTACATACAATGTACTTGATGAGCAATATGATACTACGATTTTCACTGACCCAACTATTAAAGGGAAACTGGGAGTAAATGCAATGAAGACAAGTAAGCATTTATATGATCATATTGTTTATGATTCAAACAATGAAAAAGCATTTGCGGAGAATTTAGATATTAGTAGTGAGATCGCGGTATATGTAAAACTCCCAGATGGATTTTATATTTCAACACCAGTTGGAAAATATAATCCTGACTGGGCAATTGCATTTTACGAAGGTGAGACGAAACATATCTACTTTGTTGCAGAAACTAAAGGATCAATGAAATCTATGCAACTTCGATTAATTGAAGAATCAAAACTTCATTGTGCGAGAGAGCATTTTAAAGCAATTAGTGGAGAAAATGTTGTATATGATGTTATAGATAGTTATCAGGCTTTGTTAGATAAAGTTATGAAATAAGATGTAAATGTTGTGATAATTTGCGGTTATATGTAAAATTCCTTTTTGTGATACCTGGTTATATTGACAAAACATACTTTATTGCGTTAAACTACTACCAACATGAAAAACCGTTGAGAAAGAGTAGTAAGCATTAACTTGAAATCACAGAGAGTCGCAGATGGTGGGATTGCGGTATGGATGTTTTTGCTGAATGGACTTTTGAGGGTGCTTTTGAACTATAGTAGGGAGCACCGGGAACCGAACCCGTTATCAAGTCGGCATGTATGATAGTACATGAAAGAGTGGGCGTTTTCGTCAAGATGAGTGGTACCGCGGAAGATAAGTTTATATTCCGTCTCAGACTTAGTTTAATACTAGGTTTGAGGCGGTTTTTTCATATCACGAGTCGTCGTTCAAAAATCACTCCACTTAATTCAAACTGTTCAACTGGTTTCGAAATGTTACAACAACATTTTATAACCCATTAGGAGGACACTTTCATGAAAACAAGCATCAAATCAACAATCATCACAGCAGCTTTAACCCTAGCAGCAGCCTTTTCTATCACTGCCTGCGACAGCAATGCAGGTGCGGATGCAGACTACAAGGTTGCCATCGTAAAATACGTAGATGACGCATCTCTGAATCAGATTGAGGACGCCATCATCGCACAGATTGAGGCGAAGGAAAAAGAGTTGGGCGTGACAATTGATGTACAGAAATATAACGGTCAGGCAGACGGCACAATCTTGAATCAGATTGCAGCAGAAGTGGTGGCAGATGATGTGGACGTAGTAGTTCCAATCGCCACACCAGCCGCAGTGCTCATGCAGTCAGCTACCGAAGGAACAGACATTAAGGTGGTATTTTCCGCAGTATCAGACCCAGTTGGTGCAGGACTTGTGGCAAGCAACGATGCACCAGGCTCTAACGTAACAGGCGTTTCTGATGCCATTGACACAGCAGCCATTATGGACCTGATTTTATTGCAGAATCCAGATATCAAATCCATCGGTTTGCTTTATGACAAAGGTCAGGCTTCATCCACCGCATCCATCGCTGATGCAAAAGCATATTGCGAAGGCAAAGGTATCACAGTAGTGGAAAAAACTGGTACTAACACCACAGAAGTACAGGCAGCGGCTGATGCTTTAGTAGCAGCGGGCGTAGAAGCAATCTTTACTCCACAGGACAACACCATTATGGTAGCTGAGTTATCTATTTTTGAGAAATTTACGGAAGCCAAGATTCCACACTACACAGGCGCAGATTCTTTTGCATTAAACGGCGCATTTTTAGGCTATGGTGTCAACTATGTGAACCTTGGAACCTTAACAGCAGATATGGTAATCGACGTGACAGTAAATGGTGCGAATCCAGCAACCACAGCAGTAAAAACCTTAGATGACGGTATCATTATGGTAAATACCGAGACCGCTACCACATTAGGTATCGATTACAACATTTTCAAAGACAGTTGCTCAGAACTGAAGACGACAGTTACAAAGCAGGAGTTTTAATATTATGCCTTCCATCATTACTTTACCAATCATCCAAAGCGCCTTAGAACTGGGGCTTATCTATTCCCTGGTGGCGCTGGCGTTATTTATATCTTTTTCCATATTGGACATTGCGGATTTGTCTACAGACGGGTGTTTTACCCTTGGCTGTGCAGTCTGTGCCATGTTTACCATCGCAGGACACCCAATCCTTGGGCTTTTTGCGGCAATGGCAGCGGGAGTATGCTCAGGATTTTTAACAGCGTTCCTGCAGACTAAGCTTGGCATTGCTTCCATTCTGGCAGGTATCATCGTTAATACGGGACTTTACACCATCAACCTCATGGTCATGGGCTTTTCCTCTAACGTGAACCTGTTCGGCTGCGATTCCATTTTTACATGGGGAAAAGAGGCCATTGGTGGAACCTGGTACAAACTCATTATCGTCGCAGTGATTGTCATTGCAGTTGCGGCATTGATTGCTGTATTCTTAAATACTCGACTGGGGCTTTCCATTCGTGCCACAGGGGACAATCCGGACATGGTGCGTGCGTCCAGTATCAACACTAAATTGATGATTACCATCGGTCTTTGCGTGGCAAATGCCTTAACGGGACTTTCTGGTGGCCTTCTGGCGCAGTACAACCGTTCCTGCGACATTAACTTGGGTACAGGTATGGTAACAATAGCTCTTGCCAGCCTTATCATTGGCGAGACCTTGATGGGGAAGGGCGGAATCAAAAAACGTATTGTAGGCGTGATTTTGGGAAGCTGTCTCTATCGTTTTATCGTAGCCATTGCCCTTCGTCTGGATGTTCCAGCGGAGAGCTTGAAGCTGGTTTCTGCCATCATCGTAGCAGTTGCCATTGCATTCCCTTATGTGAAAAAACAGATGGATTTTGCAAAAAGTAAACGTGCATCCAAAGCGGAGAATAAGGAATTTATCCGTCAGATGTTAGCAGAAGAGGAAGGAGGTCATTCTTGTGAGTAAAGTGGAAACAAAACAGGAAGAACACAGCAGAACTTCCAATTTAAATAACATGCTGGTACTTCGCAACATTACAAAGACCTTCAACCCAGGCACCGTCAATGAGAAGTGCGCCTTAAATCAGGTGAACCTTACCTTGAAAAAAGGTGATTTTGCAACAATTATAGGAAGTAACGGCGCGGGAAAGTCTACGCTTTTTAACGCCATTACAGGTTCCTTTTTTGTAGATAGAGGTTTGATTATGTTAGACGGGGAGGACATAACATATCAGAAAGACCATATCAGAAGCCGAGTGATCGGCCATTTGTTCCAAGACCCACTAAGAGGCACAGCGCCGCATATGACAATCGAAGAGAATATGGCTTTGGCTTATCTTCGTTCCTCCAAGTCGAAAAATGCGTACTTTAGCCGTATCAACGCTAAAGACAAAGCGAAATTCCGCGAGCAGCTGGCGCTTCTTGGTATGGGGCTGGAGGACCGGATGAAACAACCGGTAGGGTTATTGTCTGGAGGGCAGAGACAGTCTCTGACCCTTCTTATGGCAACCTTCGTAACCCCAAAGATTCTGCTCCTTGACGAGCACACCGCAGCCCTTGACCCTGCCACCGCAGAGAAAGTACTGCAGCTTACCAAAGATATTGTGGCAGAGCGAGGCATTACCTGCCTTATGATTACCCACAATATGAAACAGGCATTGGAACTTGGCAACCGCACCCTGATGATGGACAGTGGCAATATCGTGCTGGATATCGAAGGGGAGGAGCGTGCTGGTTTGTCTGTGGAAGATTTGCTGGTGAGATTCCAGGAGAATGCCAAGAAAGCGTTGGATAATGATAGAATTTTGTTGTCCTAGATTTTTATAATTGTCTAATGATAATTTTAGAGTGTTAAGATAAGAGCGGTATGAAACAAGAAACGGCTTCCGAACTCGGTTGATTTTGTTCCCGAGATTGGAAGCCATTGTTTTGTTAGTTGAGTTACCAGTGCTAGTTTTTTGGAACGAATTCAATTTTGAGCCGCATTCCCATACCTTCGGCGAGGCGGGAAAGGGTTTTCACGGATGGATTGGCTTTGCCGGTTTCGATGTCGCTAATATCACCTTGATAGATTCCAGTTGCTTGTCCCAAGTCACGTTGGGTCATATTGACAGAAGCGCGGGCGTAGGTAAGATTTACAGCCATCTGCTCTATGTCAGAGAGAGGATGCTTGATTCCTGTTGGGATACCAGATGCCCAGATTTCTTCAGAACTTAAATCTAAATCATCATTCCAATAGATAGCATAGCCTGCAGACCCTGAAATTCGCACTTGCTTAAATAAACTATTATTTTCTTCCAATATTTTAAATTGAGGATAATCGGAATACAATTGTCGAATATCATAAGTTTTCTCCATACCATCACGAAAAACAGCAAGCAAGGTATGATTATCTATAGTAGTAATTGTCTTGATAAGATGATACATAGCGGTCCTCCTTAATTATTCAAGCGGTTCTAATTCATGGAAGTTTTGAGAATTCCACATTTCCAATAATTCGTCTCTGTATTGTTCAATAAACTCTTTTACCAGTAACTGTGCTTTTTTAGGCATAGTTCCATCACGCATTTCACCAGTAGCAATCCAGAACAAACCTTCATAATCACCGTAAATAGCGTGAATATGTGGAGGATTGTGTTCTTTATCTTTGAAATACATCATAATCACAATCCCATAAAACCTAGATATAACAGGCATATAATATTTCTCCTTTCATAATATAGGATATATCCTATATTGTCAACGATTTATCTCCATTGGAAGAAATATTAAATATCACATATAAATATAAAAACTATATGAATCTTTTGGACGACACAATCCAAATAAGATATATGAGAAAAAAGACGAATTTATTATACAAAATTTCAAGATTTATAGCAAGAAATACCATTGATATTTTTTTATCAATCCTATAAAATGGTTCTATTGTGTGTTAAAATAACATTTATACTATTAGTGCGAAAAAATACAAAGTTTATAATATACAGGAGGAATGAACATGTACCCAATCGTTCGTAAAGAAAAATTGGCAGATCAGATTATCCTTATGGATGTTAAGGCACCACTTGTTGCCAGAAAATGCCTGCCAGGACAGTTTATTATTGCAAAAACAGATGAGCTCGGAGAGCGTATTCCACTTACCATCTGTGACTATGATAGAGAGGCAGGAACAGTAACCATCGTTGTTCAGACCATCGGTGCAGGAACTCTTCGTATGATGGATTTGAATGAAGGTGACGAGCTTATGGACTTTGTAGGTCCTTTAGGCTGTGCTTCAGAACTATGTGAAGAAGAGAACTTAGAAGAAACAAAGCAGAAAAAAATCGTATTTATCGCAGGTGGACTTGGTATCGCACCAGTCTATCCACAGGTAAAATGGCTCCATGAGCATGGCGTTGATGTAGACGTTATTATGGGATGCCGTAACAAGGACCTTTTATTCTACATAGACGAAATGAAAGCCGTTGCGAAAAATGTATACGTTGCTACAGACGACGGTTCTTATGGATTCCATGGCAATGGATGCGCACAGTTAGAAGCACTCTATAATGATGGTGTTCGTTATGACCATTGTGTTGCCATTGGACCAATGATTATGATGAAATACGTATGTCTTTTAACTAAGAAGTTGGAAATTCCAACCATCGTTTCTATGAACCCAATTATGGTAGATGGAACTGGTATGTGTGGTGCATGTCGTCTTATGGTTGGCGGACAGGTAAAATTCGCTTGTGTTGACGGACCAGAATTTGACGGACACTTAGTTGACTTTGATCAGGCAATTGCAAGACAGGCTCAGTACAAGACAGCAGAAGGCCGTGCAAAGCTTGCATATGAAGAAGGAGACACCCACCACGGTGGATGCGGACATTGCGGAGGTGACGAATAATGGACGTTTTAAAGAGAGTACCAGTACGTGAGCAGGAACCAGCCGCTCGTGCTAAGAATTTTGAAGAAGTATGTTATGGCTACAACGAAGAAGAAGCAGTAGCAGAGGCTTCCCGTTGTTTGAATTGTAAAAATGCCCTTTGTATGCAGGGCTGTCCTGTATCAATCAATATTCCAGGATTCATTGAACAGGTAAAAAATCGCAATTTCGAAGAAGCATATCAGATTATTTCTCAGTCTAGCGCGCTTCCAGCAGTTTGTGGACGTGTTTGCCCACAGGAAAGCCAGTGTGAAGGAAAATGTATCCGCGGCTTCAAGGGAGATCCAGTTGCTATCGGTAAACTGGAACGCTTTGTAGCTGACTGGGCTAGAAAAAATGGAATCAAACCGAAAAAAGCAGAGAAAATGAATGGTCATAAAGTTGCTGTCATCGGTTCAGGCCCTGCAGGACTTACCTGTGCAGGCGACCTTGCAAAACTTGGCTATGAAGTAACTATTTTTGAAGCATTACATGCTGCAGGTGGTGTACTTGTATATGGCATTCCAGAATTCCGTCTTCCAAAAGACGAAGTTGTTGCTGCAGAAGTTGCTAACGTAGAAGCACTTGGTGTTAAGATTGAAACTAACGTTGTTATTGGTAAATCTATCACTATCGACGAATTAATCGAAGAAGAAGGATTCGAAGCTGTATTTATCGGCTCTGGTGCTGGACTTCCTAAGTTTATGGGAATCCCAGGAGAACAGGCAAATGGTGTATTCTCAGCCAATGAATACTTAACCAGAAATAACCTTATGAAAGCTTTCAAAGAAGGCTATGAAACACCAATCAGCCGTGGCAACAAGGTGGTAGTCGTTGGTGGTGGTAACGTAGCTATGGACGCTGCTCGTACAGCACTTCGTCTTGGCGCAGAAACACACATCGTTTACCGTCGTAGTGAAGCAGAACTTCCTGCACGAGTAGAAGAAGTACACCATGCAAAAGAAGAAGGTGTGATTTTTGACCTTCTCCAGAATCCAACGGAAATCCTTGTAGATGAAAAGGGCTGGGTAAAAGGCATCAAGATTATCAAAATGGAACTTGGCGAACCAGATGCATCAGGTCGTCGTCGCCCAGTAGAAGTACCAGGTTCAGAATACGAAATCGAATGTGATACTGTAATCATGTCTCTTGGAACTTCACCAAACCCATTGATTTCTTCTACCACAAAAGGCTTAGACACCAATAAATGGCAGTGTATCGTTGCAGAAGAAGCAACTGGCGCAACCTCCAAAGAAGGTGTTTACGCTGGTGGTGATGCTGTAACTGGTGCTGCAACCGTAATTCTTGCTATGGGAGCTGGCAAAGCCGCTGCCGCTGGAATTCATGATTATCTTACTAATAAATAAAATATAGGTTTTCTATATTTCATGAAATGAGCCTTGTTATATGTTGAGCTCGTACACGCTTTCGCTCTTCATCGTAACGTAACGGATACTAAGTATCCATCATAAGCAGTTTATCTAATTGCACATAAATGTGCATTATCTAAACCGCTTATAATGTATACTAAGTACCGACGACGATGAAAGGTACGATTCAACATATAACAAGGCTCATTTCTTCATACATATTAAGTCTTTAATTCATATTTATTAGTAAGATACTCAATAAATTTGCAACGGCAGTTGGTTGGGAGGGCAGTTCTGAGCTCGTACACGCTTTTGCTCTTTATGCGGGTGTGGAGAAATGATTTTTTCTCCACACCCATAGATTTTAAGAAATAAAGGGGAAATCTATAGATTTTGGAATGAAGCGGGTGTGAGATAAAGAAAATTCACCTGCACCCGCTGGTTTCGGAGAAACCAGGGTGCAGACAGAAAAATGGGATAGTACACCCGTTTTTGCTTAAAATAAATAAAAAATGCAAAGTAAATCTTATAATTGTCGGGTGTATACGAAACAAAGAGCGTATACACCCGCGTAATTTCTCAGCGCATCTTCGTACGGGTGTATTTCTCTCATGTTTCCCCATACACCCGCGCAGACCATTTCAAGCCCTAAAATCCCCATACACCCGCGCAGGCCATTTCAAGCCCTACAATCCCCATACACCCGCGCAGGCCATTTCAAGCCCCAAAATCTCCATACACCCGCGCAGGCGCTTCCTCCAAGCACCCCATACACCCCAAATACCCCATACACCCACGTAACTATCCCTTGCAACACCATCCAAAATAAGGTATAATTTCTATATCTATTTTAGTACGTACGATAAGACGTTAGAAGTGAGGAAAAATAAGTGCGTAAGCGAATTAAGCAACTGGCCAGAGGCAAATTCGAATACGCGAAACCACAGCTTCAGATTTCTGAGGAAGAGATTGCATTTACGGTGATCGAAGGGGAAGATTACGAGGGGAGTTTTACAATTTCTAGTGAAAATCCTGTCAAGCTGCGCGGGCTTGTGTATTCCACCAATCCAAGAATGGAATGTCTGACACCTCAATTTGAAGGGGAAACGGTTCGGATTCGGTATCAATTTCATAGCTTTGGTTTAAGCGAAGGACAGACCGAGAAGGGTGATTTTGTCATTATTTGTGAACAGAATGAAATCAGCCTTTCTTTTTGTGCGTCCGTTTCCAAGAAATATGCCGATACTTCTATTGGCACAGTGAAGAATCTCTATGATTTTTCACAACTTGCCAAGTCGAACTGGAGCGAAGCGTTCCAGTTGTTCTATCACAAGGATTTTTCCAATATTATCAAAGAAAACGAGATTAAGGAAGGCATGATTTACCGTGGAATCATGGGAGCGAAGCCTTCGAATCAGAATATGGAAGAATTCTTAATCGGAATTCGTAAAAAAGATAAGGTATCCTTCTCTCTAAGCAAAAAATCCTTAGAATTCTACAATTTAAGAGAAACCATCAAGGAGTCCATCGAGATTAAGAAGGATAACTGGGGTTACATTGAGATTAATGCCACTTGTGAGGAAGGCTTTGTACGAATTGAGAAGAAAAAGATTCGTTCAGAGGATTTCATTGGAAGTGTTTATAGTTTTGAATTTTTTGTTGATGTGAATCAATTGCATGCAGGTAAGAATTTTGCACGGATTACTTTGTCCAGCGTTTATGAGACTCAGACCATTGAGATTGTAGCCAGTGTGTCAGACAGAGCCCAGAAGGATGAGCCAATGACACTTCAGAAGAAGGAATGTCAGGCTGGCATTATGGAACTGTATCAGGCATACCGTCTGAAACGTATCGTGACAGGTGTTTGGGCAAATGAAACCATCGAGATATTGAATCATCTTCATGCTTTAGAACCAGAAGAACCAATGCATGTGCTGATGAAGGCACAGTGTTTGATTATCAATCGTCAGCGTCAGGAAGCAGAGTGGATTCTGGACGAGTTCAAGCGTGAATGGTTAGATAGACGTTCTCCAATCTGGGCATATTTCTTGTACATTATGACTCTGATTGAACGTGAGCCAACCTACGTGGACAAGCTGACCAAGGAGATTGAAGGCATTTTCCACGAGAATCCTGATTCTGTATTGTGTTTCTGGATACTGACCTTCTTACAGGAACAGTATTTTAATAATAATGCCCTGAAACTGAAATCCATTGGATATTGGGTAATGAAGGGATGCTCTTCTCCATATTTGTACCTGGAGGCATATTATCTGATTTGGCAGGATCCATACTTGTTAACCAAATTGGATGAGTTTGAAGTGCGCGTGCTTCGTTGGGCGGTGCGTCATCGTGCCATCACCAAGGACATCGCCATTCAGATATTCCAGATTATGGAGACAGAGAAAGGCTTTAAGCCAGTATTATATGATTTGCTTTGTGCAGCTTATGAAGCAAATCCGAAACCGGAGTATGTGGGAGTGATTTGTAGTTATCTGATTAAAGGTCAGCAGTACGACCACAAATACCATCACTGGTTTGAAACAGGAATTGAGTTAGAACTGCGTATTACCAGCCTCTATGAGGCATATCTGATGTCTATGGATGAGCGTCGCATTGCGCCAGTGCCTAAGATTATCCAGATGTATTTCCAATACGACAGTGGACTTCCATATAAGAAAATGGCGGTGCTGTACAACAACATCATTGCTTCGAAAACTGTAAATCCTGAGGTTTACCAGAGATATTGCCGTGCTATGGGCAAATTTGCCATGGAACAAATCATTGCAGGTCATATGGATGACAATCTGGCCGTTGTCTATGATGATATGTTGGATTTGGGCGTGATTAATGGGGAAATTGCTCGTTCCCTTTCTCACATTATCTTCACCCACAAGGTTGTGGTTTTCGATGAAAAAATGGTAAGAGCCATTATCTATCAGAGACAGTTAAAAGACCCACAGATTGTTCCAATTGTGGATAATACAGCATATTTCCAATTGTATTCCAAGGAATATGTCATTGTCTTTGAGGATGAAAAGGGACAGCGTTTTGCGGGAAGTATTCCACACCAGCTTCAGAGCCTTATGGATAGCCATAAATATCTGGAGAAATGTATGGAATTGGCTCCACAGCAGCTTCCATATCTGCTTTCGTACTTTGATACCCGTCAGAATTATCTGACCTTTGCACCAGAGGACAAAGAACATTTCCGAATCCTGATGTTCTCTGAGGCGATTAGTGCAGAGTACAAATCCAAGATGTTGCCTGAGATTTTACGTTTCTATCAGGTACATGCTTATGATGGCATGATAGAAGAGTATCTGACCAGAGCAGACTATAGCAGATTAGAAGCGAACACCAGACGTTTTGCTATGGAACTTCTTGTGGAGAATCACTTGTTTGCGATTGCTTATGAAAAAGTAATGGAATACGGTATCGACCAAATCGGTTCTGCAGCCAAGGTGGCTCTGGCCAGCCACATGATTACAAGAACTGAATACGAAGAGGATGAATTTTTGATTCGTTTGGCAGCGACTGCATTCCGTGCAAAAAAATACAATGACAAGATTCTGTCATATCTATGCCAGCATTTTAGCGGACCGTCCAGAGATATGTTACGTCTTTGGTGTGCCGCGCAGGACTATGAGATTGAACTGTTTGATTTATCTGAACGACTTTTGGTTCAGACTATGTATGCAGAAGACCTCATTCATGAAACAATGCCAGTGTTTGCCTACTATTACGAGGCAGGTGGCAAGGATTTTGTGACTCTGGCATATATTACAGAATGTGCGCATCGTTACTTTGTAGATAACGAGACCATTGATGATGATATTTTTGAACTGATTCAGGCGAGATACATATATAATCTGGAATTGAATGATGCCTGCAAACTGGCATTACTTCGTCGATATTCCGAATTAGTCAATCTGACAGACAAACAGCTCACCATAGAAGATGAGCTTCTGGCGGAATACACCAGACGTAATATGCATTTTGCATTCTACAAACGTCTCAATCAGGAACTGATATTGAAATACCATCTGTATGACAAGGTATTTTTGGAATATCGCACCAATCCTCACAGCCACGTCATGTTGCATTACAGCCGTGATGAGGATGGGGAAAACTTTATCAAAGAAGATATGTTAGACGTTTACGATGGTATTTTTGTAAAATCCTTCGTTATGTTCTTTGGAGAAGCAGTGCAGTACTACATCAGTGAAGAGCATAACAATGAGATTCAAGTTACAGAAAGCAGCCGTATCGTAAACAATGACGTATACAACAAGAACGACGTAAGTCGATATAACCTGCTCAATCAGATGTTGATTTCCAACACCTTACAGGAAGAGCAGGAATTGTACCGTGCTATGAAGCAGTATGCAGGTTATGAGGATGTAACACGGAACATCTTTAAGCTATTATAGAAGGGCACCCACATGGAAAGAAGAGAGAAAGTCTATGTCGGAATCGATATTAACGACCGATATGCGATGATTAGCTATTACAAACTGAATATGGATGAACCGGAAACAGTCAGCACCATCGCAGGCAGTGAATATTATCAGATTCCAACCCTGCTTGCCAAGAGAAAAGCCCTTGGACAGTGGTACTACGGAGACGAAGCCAGAAAAATGGCCAAGAATTCCGAAGTGATTTGCGTGGACTCCCTCTTAAAGCGTGCGGTCAATGGGGAAAATATCCGAATTGAGGATGAAACCTATGAAGCATGGAAGCTTCTTGCTATGTTTTTAAAGAAGGTAATGGACCTTCCAATGAAACTGGGCAACGCAGTTTCTTGTGACCGATTGATTCTGTCCGTAGAGAGATTATCCAGAAGCAATATGGAGGTTTTCTGGAAGATTGCTCCAACCTTAGGGCTTTTGCCAGAACAGTTTATGGTGATTGATCACAAGGAGAGTTTCTATTACTTTGCGTTGAGTCAGCCAGAAAACTTATGGATTCATGATGTATATCTGTTTGAAAACGATGGTAAAAATGTTCACTACTACGGTTTAAAACGAAACACCAGAACCACACCACAGGTGGTTTCCATTAAGGAAAGTATTAAGACGCCTCTGGATGACAGAAAGGACGAGGAATTCCTGCACATCTTGCAGAAAGCCTTTGAAAATCAGATTATCACTACGGTTTACCTGGTAGGAGAAGGGTTTGAAGGCGGATGGATGAAGGATTCCCTTACATACATCTGTCGTGGCAGACGAGCTTTTATGGGCAACAACCTGTATTCTAAGGGGGCCTGCTATGCAGGTTTTGTTAGAGATAACCCAGAAAACTGGAACTGTATCTATATGGGTGAAAACGAGATGAAGTTTAACTTAAGTCTCAAGATTCGTGACAGAGGAGAATTATCCTTCTACACCTTGATTAGTGCGGGAAAGAACTGGTTTGAGACCAAAGGCGAATGTGAAGTGATTTTATCTGGTTCTGGCGAAATTGACTTCTGGAAACAGTTGCCAAATAGCCGTGAAGCAGTAATCGAAACCTTGGAACTTACAGATCTGCCAAGCAGACCAGACCGAACCACAAGACTTCGTATTACTGCAACACCGGTATCGGATGAGAAAATCGAAGTGAAGATTCGAGATCTGGGCTTTGGTGAAATCTATAGAAGTACAGATAAGGTCTGGAGATACACCATGACCATGTAATGGAGATATAGAATGGGCGAAATACTATTTTGTAACCAGCCAATTGCAGCCTTGCCTTATTACATTGAAGGCATATCCTGGAATGTCTATTCTCTGGAAGAATTGTGTTATTACATCGAGAATAACACCTATCTTTTGGAAAAAGACTTTATGACCGAGGAACTGTGCACTTGGGTTGGAAAAGAAGTGAAAAATGAAAAATTAGCAGAACGCCTTCGGGATATTTTGAGGATGGATGGACGCTTGTCAGAGTTTGTGCTGGCGATTTTGGTGGAATGTGGCTATAGTTCACGGGAAACCATCAAGGAAGTGGTACGTCTGATTCGTGAGATGGAGGAGAAGTCGGACTTCGAATGCAACAAGGTTCGTGCGGACCGCCTCATGGAGAAGGAAAAATACCTAAGCAGTATTTATGAGTACAAGAATCTGCTGGAGGCAGATGATGCAGGCGAACAGCCACCACAGCTGATAGGCAATATCTGGCACAATCTTGGAACTGCCTATGCGAGACTGTTCTTATTCCAGGAAGCCATTCATTGTTATGAGAGAGCGTATTACCTGAATAACAACGAAGAGTCCTTAAAAGAAGCGCTGATGGCTTATCGTTGCCTAAAGGACGAGGATGGTTTCTATGATATGGCAAAAGCAAATGGCCTGTCAGAGGAAGAGATTACTCGTTTTAAAACAGAACTCTCTGTGGCTAGTAGAAGTGATGCAACAAAAGAGTTTGAAGAGAAACTAGAAGCCATTGCCATGATGAATGAGAGTGGACAGAAAAACGAGTATCATAAAGCCATTTCCAGTATTATTTTCAATTGGAAAGAAGAATATAGAAGAATTTGTAGGATTTAAGTATGTCATTTTTAGATTTGTTTAGAAGAAAAAAGAATAAAAATATCGAAGTGGCAGAGGAAACCATTCAGCCAGTAATGCTAACAGACCAGAAGGCCATTAATCATTATGTGGTGGAACTTTGTGAGCAGATGATTGACATCTCCAAGGGGATGGAAGAGGTTCGTGAGGAATACGAGCAGGTAACATCATATTTTAATGATATTACCATTGTGGAAGGTCTGGAGGGACAGCAGAAGGACACCTTGGTGGATGTGGCTACCAGCGTGACCAAACTTACCAAAGCCAGAAATGATTATCTGAATGCGGACCATAGAATCACAGATGAGATGTTTCATCTGTTAGATGATAACGAAGCAGAAATGCCGGGAATCATTAAGAGATTGAAGGCTAATGAAGAATATCTGGATGCCATTAAGCGTGATATGAATCGTCTGTCAGGAGAAAAGATTGAGTGGAGTGTCCTTCGTCAGGAACGTTCCACAGAGCAAAAAACTCTACGTCAGATGTCTTTTACCATGCTGTATGTATTTGGTGCATCAGCCATTGTGGTTGCGGCAGTGTCATTGATGCTGAAATGGGATTTGTTACCTCTTCTGGTTGTAGCCCTTCTGGCAGTAATCGCAGGGTCATACATTGTGCTTCGTATGCAGGATTGTGCCAAGGAGATTAAAAAGTGCGATGCAAATCTGAATCGTGCCATTGCTTTGGAAAATCGCGTGAAAATCAAATTCGTCAATATCAAAAATGCTGTGGATTATACCTGCGAACGATTCCATGTCAACAATTCTATGGAATTAACCTATAATTATGAACAGTACATTGAAGCATGCAAGGAACGAGAGATTTTCAAGCAGACCAATGAAGATTTGGAATACTTTAACGGACGTCTGGTACGTCTGCTAGGGGCAATGAACTTGTATGATCCAAAAGTATGGTTAAACTATGCAGATGCCATTGTTGATCCTAGAGAAATGGTAGAAGTAAAACATAACTTATTTGCACGTAGACAAAAGCTTCGTGAACGAATTGAATATAACTTATCCGCCATTGAAGACATGAAAAAAGAAGTAGAGAAATACATCGATAGTCTTGGAGAAAAACAAGAACAGGTTCGAACCATTATGGCAAGAGTAGATGAGATAAACAAAGGAAACACACCGTAACAGGTGTGTTTTTCTTATGCACCCATACTGTTCTAAAGCATAATATATAGTGTATTAAGTATGTAGGAGAAATATGTATGGACAACAGAAATTGCACACAATGTTCTCGCGATAACCGTACCAATGAGACATGCGGACGTGAGAATTATACACGTGACAATTTCCCACGCAACAACTGCTCTGATAGTGACTGTGACCGCTGGGAAATTGCCATGGGATATGTTCCTTGGCAGAACTTAAGAGATGTATATGAACCAGCACAGGCGCTTCGCGCTGGAACCCTTTTCCCTGAACTGGAAAAACCATTTATGGCCCGGGATATGGCAAGAAAGGGGGCTAGACGATGAATAGAATGCAGATGTTAGAATGGGTACAGATGTTATGCTTTTGCGTAGTGGATATGCAGCTCTATTTAGATACACATCCAGATGATGAAGAAGCGTTTTGCTATTTTAAGGAAGCCGTAGAAATGTATGAAAAGGCAAAAATGAAATTTGAAGAAAATTATGGCCCATTGGTTGCCACTTCAGCAGCAATGCATGGACAGTGGACCTGGGCAGATATGCCATTGCCTTGGGAAGGAGTAAGATAGTATGTGGGTTTATGAAAGAAAATTACAGTATCCGATTAACATTACCAGACCAAATCCTGCCATGGCAAAATTTATCATGAGCCAGTATGGTGGACCAGACGGCGAAATTGCAGCTTCCATGCGTTATTTGTCTCAGCGTTATTCTATGGATAACCGCAGAGTTGCAGGACTCTTAACGGACATTGGTACAGAAGAACTTGCGCATATGGAAATGATTGCTACCATCGTTCGTCAGTTGACAAAAGGCTGTAGTGCAGAGGAATTAAAAGAATCTGGACTTGGAGCTTACTATATTGATCATACTGGTGCAATCTGGCCTCAGGCGGCTGGCGGAATTCCATTCAACGCATGTGAATTCCAGAGTAAGGGCGACCCAATCACCGACCTGTTTGAAGACCTTGCTGCAGAACAGAAGGCGCGTACCACCTACGACAACATTCTTCGTCTTGTAAAAGACCCAGAAGTTGCCGACCCAATTAAGTTCCTTCGACAGCGTGAAGTGACCCACTTCCAGCGTTTTGGTGAAGCGCTTCGTATGGTTCAGGAGCAGCTTGACTGCAAGAACTATTACGCATTCAACCCATCCTTTGATAAGTAGTTTTTTCTATAAGCTGTCTCCCGTGCAAAAGTTACGAGAGACAGCATTTTTGTTATAGTTACAATAGCCTTTTGATATAGCTTGTTTTATTGATTTCACACAATTCATTTGGTATAATTTTCATATTCGCAAAGTTTTGCTTTTGCGAGTGTAAGGAATAGGGAAAATGAGGAAAGTTTATGGTAATTACGGATTTTTTAGAGAGAAATGCAAGGGAATATCCAAATGATATCTGTCTGGTGGAGATTAACCCAGAGATTAAGGAAGACAGAAGGGTAACCTGGAAAGAATATGAATTGATTGAGCCAAGTCCTAAGACAAGCTACCGCCGTGAAATCACCTGGGGTGTGTTCAACGAAAAGGCAAATCGTTTTGCCAATCTTTTGATTCAAAGAGGCATCAAAAAAGGAGATAAGGTGGCAATTCTGATGATGAACGGCTTGGAATGGCTTCCTATCTATTTTGGCGTGTTGAAAACAGGCGCATTGGCGGTTCCACTTAATTTCCGTTATTCAGCAGAGGAGATAGAATACTGTGTTAATCTTGCAGAAGCAGACATTCTGGTGTTTAGCAATCCATTTATCGGACGTGTGGAAGAAATCGCGGACAGAATTAGCAAAGGTCGTCTTTTGATTTATGTAGGCGAGGGCTGTCCAGGTTTTGCAGATGATTATAATTCCCTGTCTGCCAACTGTTCCAGTCAGTCTCCAATGGTGCCACTGACGGACGAAGATTACGCAGCAATTTATTTTTCATCTGGTACCACAGGTTTTCCAAAGGCAATTTTACATAAACACAGAAGTCTCGTGCATTCCTGCATGGTAGAGCAGAATCATCACGGACAGAAAAAGGACGATGTCTTTTTATGCATTCCACCTTTGTATCATACGGGTGCGAAAATGCATTGGTTTGGAAGTCTTTTGTCAGGAAGCAAAGCAGTGCTCTTAAAGGGCACCAAGCCAGAATTTATTTTAGAAGCTGTATCAAAGGAAAAATGTACGATTGTGTGGCTCTTAGTTCCATGGGCGCAGGATATTTTGGAAGCCATTGAAAGTGGACAGGTCAACTTGGAGGATTACGACCTGAAACAGTGGAGACTGATGCACATCGGTGCGCAGCCAGTACCACAGAGTTTGATTAAGAAATGGAAGTCTATTTTCCCAGAACACGATTATGATACCAACTACGGATTGTCAGAGTCTATCGGACCAGGCTGTGTACATCTTGGTATGGAGAATATCCACAAAGTTGGAGCTATCGGAAAAGCAGGCTACGGCTGGGAAGTAAAAATCGTAGATGAAAAACACAACACCGTAGAAAAAGGACAGGTTGGAGAACTGGCGGTCAAAGGCCCTGGTGTTATGACCTGTTACTATAGAGATGAAAAGGCCACGAACGAAGTGTTAGCAGATGGATGGCTTTTCACAGGAGATATGGCGCAGGAAGACGAAGATGGATTCATTTTCCTGGTTGACCGTAAGAAAGATGTCATTATCAGTGGTGGTGAGAACCTCTATCCAGTACAGATTGAGGATTTCATCCGTACGAATGATAAAGTTCACGATGTAGCAGTAATAGGTCTTCCAGATAAGCGTCTTGGAGAAATTGCGGCTGCGATTATCGAGTTAAAAGATGGTGTGACCATGACAAAAGAAGAGATTGACGAGCATTGTTTAGGAATGCCACGTTATAAACGTCCACATGAAGTTATTTTTGCAGATATTCCACGAAATCCAACAGGCAAGATTGAAAAGCCTAAGCTTCGTGAGAAATATGGTGCAAACCGCCTGATTGCGGAACAGAATATGGGCTAAAAGGAAAGGAACTAGAAACATGAGTGAAAAGAAGATTATGCTTGGAAATGAAGCAATTGCCAGAGGGGCATTTGAAGCGGGCGTGAAGGTGTCAGCGGCTTATCCTGGCACACCAAGCACAGAAATCAGTGAAAATATTGTAAAATACCCAGAAATCTATGCAGAATGGGCTCCAAACGAAAAGGTTGCCATGGAAGTTGCCATTGGCGCATCTATCAGTGGCGTTCGTGCTATGGCTTCTATGAAGCACGTAGGTGTCAACGTAGCAGCAGACCCTCTGTACACCGTTTCTTATTGTGGTGTCAATGGTGGTTTGGTATTAGTTGCTGCAGATGATCCGGGCCTTTATTCTTCCCAGAATGAGCAGGATACCAGATGCGTTGCAAGAGCAGCTATGGTGCCAGTATTAGAACCTTCAGACTCTCAGGAAGCAAAGGATTTTATGAAATATGCCTTTGATTTATCTGAAAAATATGACACACCAGTCATTTTAAGAACAACTACACGTTTATCTCACTCACAGGGATTGGTTACGCTGGAAGAGCGTTGTGAACCAGTGGATGCAGAATACGAGAGAAATCCTGCCAAATACGTTATGATGCCAGGCAATGCAAAGCATCGTCACGTATATGTAGAGCAGAGATTAAAAGATATGGCAGAAGACGGTTGCACAATGCCAATCAATAAAGTTGAGATGAAGGATACCAAGATTGGTTTCATCACCAGTGGTATTGCTTATCAGTACGTAAAAGAGGCTTGTCCAGATGCCAGCGTGTTAAAACTGGGTATGGTACACCCACTTCCAAGAAAACTCATTGAAGACTTTGCTTCTAAGGTGGAAACACTTTACATATTTGAAGAATTAGAGCCAGTATTTGAAGAACAGATTAAATCCTGGGGCATCCCATGTATTGGAAAAGAAATCTTTACCGTACAAGGGGAATACAGTGCCAATATGCTTCGCAAGGCAGTGTTAAAAGAAGAAGTGGTATCGAAAGCTCCTGCACAGGTGCCAGCAAGACCACCAATTCTGTGTCCAGGCTGTCCTCATAGAAGTGTATTTTCAGTACTTAACAAACTGAAAATCCATGCTGCAGGAGACATCGGCTGTTACACTTTAGGTGCAGTTGCTCCTCTTAGCGTTGTAGATACCACTATTTGTATGGGAGCCAGCATTTCCACACTTCACGGTATGGAAAAAGCCAAAGGCAAGGATTATATCAAGAACTGGGTAGCAGTGATTGGCGATTCTACCTTTATGCACACTGGGGTGAATTCCCTCATCAATATGGTATATAACCAGGGCACAGGAACTGTTATGATTCTTGATAACTCAACAACGGGTATGACAGGTCATCAGGATCACGCTGCTACTGGAAAAACTCTTATGGGACAGGAAGTTCCTGCAATCAGTATTCCTGATTTGTGTCGTTCTCTAGGAATCAAGAATGTAGTAGAAGTAAGTGCTTTTGATACAGCAGCTTTAGAACGCATCGTAAAAGAAGAAGTGGCAAAAGATGAAGTGTCTGTTATTATCACAAAAGCACCTTGCGTTCTCCTTAAGAAACAGAAGGCGACCAAGGTTTGCAGACCACTTCCAGAGAAATGTAAAAAATGTGGCATGTGCTTACGCCCAGGTTGTCCTGCACTGACCAAGAATGCAGATGGAACCATCTCTATTGATGAAACCATGTGTAATGGCTGTGGACTTTGTGCTGGAATCTGTAAGTTTGACGCAATCGAGCAGGTGGAGGTGTAAATCATGGCAAAAGGAAATACGAAGAATATTATGATTGTCGGTGTAGGTGGACAAGGAACCCTGCTTACCAGCCGAATTTTAGGTGGAATCACCATTGATGCAGGATATGATGTCAAACTCTCAGAAGTGCATGGTATGGCACAGAGAGGTGGAAGCGTTGTTACTTTTGTTCGTTATGGCGAGGAAGTAGCAGAGCCAATCGTAGAAGAAGGTCAGGCAGACGTGCTTATTGCTTTTGAGATGTTAGAAGCAAAACGTTATGCGCATTTTCTGAAAAAAGACGGTGCCATTGTAGTCAATGAACATCGCATCGACCCAATCACTGTAGTTACAGGAATGGCAGAATACCCTGAGAATATTTTAGAAGATTTGGAAAAAGACCATAAGGTATATCGTGTAAATGCTATGGAAGAGGCTATTAAATTAGGCAATTCCAGAGTGTTTAACATTATCGTACTCGGAGTTGCAGCAAGACATATGGATTTTTCAAAAGAGGCATGGCTACGAGTAATCGAAAACACAGTTCCTCCAAAAACAGTTGAGCTGAATAAGCAGGCATTTTTGTTAGGATATGAGGGAGGATACGAGAAATGATTTGGAATGAAACAAAAGAATGTATGAGTCGTGACGAGATGAACAATCTCCAGAGCAAACGACTGGTAAAATTAGTTGACAGAGTGTATCACAACGTAGAATTTTACCGCAAGAAGATGCAGGAACTTGGAATTGAACCTGGAGATATCCGTGGAATCGAGGACCTGGAAAAACTTCCATTTACCACTAAGAATGACTTGCGTGACAATTATCCATTTGGATTATTTGCAGTGCCACAGTCTCAGATTGTACGCGTGCATGCATCTAGCGGCACAACAGGCAAAGCGACTGTAGTTGGTTACACCAAAAAGGACATTGATATATGGGCAGAATGTGTAGCCCGTGCCTTTGCACAGGCAGGTTTAAATCGGGATGATATCATTCAGGTTGCTTACGGCTATGGACTTTTTACAGGTGGTCTTGGAGCACATTATGGCGCAGAACATCTTGGCGCAACGGTAGTTCCTATGTCTACAGGTAATACTAAGAAACTCACCACAATGATGAAGGATTTTGGTGCAACAGCCATTGCCTGTACGCCATCTTATCTGTTACATATTGCAGAAACTTTAGAAGCAGATGGAGACTTAGACAAGATCAAGTTAAAAGCTGCAATCTGTGGTGCAGAGCCATGGACGGAAGCTATGCGTAAACAGATTGAAGAGAAATTACATATCAATGCTTTTGATATTTATGGATTGTCAGAGATTATGGGACCAGGTGTTGCCTGTGACTGTATTTATCACAAGGGACTTCACGTATATGAAGACCATTTCTTACCAGAAATCATCGACCCAGAGACATTGAAGGCAGTTCCAGAAGGTGTAACAGGTGAATTGGTATTTACTACACTTACCAAGGAAGGAATTCCACTTCTTCGTTATCGTACAAGAGACTTAACAAGTATCAGTTATGATAAATGTGAATGTGGCAGAACCTTAGCGAGAATCAGCAGATTCAAAGGACGTTCCGATGATATGCTTATTATCCGAGGTGTGAACGTATTCCCATCCCAGGTAGAAGCAGCGCTTCTTGAAATGGGTGAAGCATCGCCACATTATATGATGATTGTTGACCGTGTAAACAATCTGGATACCTTAGAGATTCAGGTAGAAGTAGATGAGAAGTTCTTCTCTGATAAGATTAGTGAACTGGAAAATCTCACCAAGAAGATTGCCCACGTTATTCAGCAGGCAATTGGCCTTGCAGCAAAAATCAAACTGGTTGAGCCTAAGACTATCGAGAGAAGTATGGGGAAAGCAGTACACGTTATTGATAAACGTAAGCTTGTATAGGAGGTTTGTATGTTTTTAAATCAGATATCTGTATTTTTGGAAAATAGAACAGGACGTTTGGATGAAGTATTAGAAACGATAAAAGTAAATGACATCAATATTTTGTCCCTTTCACTGGCAGATACCAGTGATTATGGGCTTCTTCGTATGATTGTTTCGGATGCGGAAAAATGCAAAAGTGTTCTAAAAGAAGCAGGTTTTTCAGCACACTTAACACCGGTAATTGCTGTAAAACTTTCTCATCAGGTAGGACAGTTACAGGCGATTCTTGCTGAAATCGACAAAGCAGGAATGAATATCGAATATATGTATGCGTTAGCAACTGGCAATAATGATGCCTCTATCGTTATTCGTACTGCAGATGTGGAAGAAACTACCCGTGCTTTAGAAAAAATTGGGGTAGAATTAGTGCGTAGTTCGGATTTGGTGTAGAAAGTTCGTAAAGTCATTAAACAATTACGTCTTAAACGAAATCATAAGAGCGTTTGACAATAAGTCAGACGCTTTTTTTTACAGGAATCTATACTACAAATCTATTGATAAAATCAATAAATTGTTATATAATGATTTGACTTGTGAAGATATAGGACGTTTTAGAAAACGTTCTTGAGATAAGAGACTAGAAGATAAGAGGAGAACAATTATGAGCAAAGTTAGAACAAGATTTGCACCAAGTCCAACTGGTAGAATGCACGTAGGTAACTTACGTTCTGCATTATATGAGTTTTTAATTGCAAAGCATGCAGGTGGAGATTTCATGCTTCGTATTGAAGATACTGACCAGGAGCGTTTTGTAGAAGGTGCAGTAGATATTATTTATAGAACTATGGAGAAAACTGGTCTTGTACACGACGAAGGTCCAGACAAAGATGGTGGCGTTGGTCCATATGTACAGAGCGAACGTATGCAGACTGGTATCTATATGAAATACGCTAAGGAATTAATTGAAAAAGGCGAAGCATATTACTGTTTCTGTGACAAAGAACGTCTCGAAACATTAAAGTCAGAAGTAGTAGAAGGCAAGGAAATCACTGTATATGACAAGCATTGCTTACATCTTTCCAAAGAAGAAATCGAAGCAAACCTTGCAGCTGGTAAGCCATTCGTTATCAGACAGAACATTCCTAACGAAGGAACAACTACTTTCCATGACGAACTTTACGGCGATATCACAGTAGAAAATGCAGAATTAGATGATATGATTCTCATCAAATCTGACGGATATCCTACCTATAACTTCGCTAACGTAGTAGATGACCACACAATGAACATTACACATGTTGTTCGTGGTAACGAATACCTTTCATCATCACCAAAATATCAGAGACTTTATGATGCATTTGGTTGGGAATCACCAACTTACATTCATTTGCCACTGATTACAGATGAAAACCACAAGAAATTATCTAAGAGAAGTGGACATTCTTCTTTTGAAGATTTAATTGAACAGGGATTTTTAACAGAAGCAATCGTGAACTACATTGCACTTCTTGGCTGGAGCCCAGAAGACAACCGTGAAATCTTCACATTAGAAGAATTGATTCGTGATTTCGATTACACCAGAATCAGCAAATCACCAGCTGTTTTTGACTATGTAAAATTAAAATGGATGAATGGCGAATATATCAAAGCTATGGATTTTGATGCGTTCTATGAGATGGCTCTTCCATATATCCAGGAGGTAATCACAAAGGACTTAGACCTCAAGAAGATTGCGTCTATGGTAAAAACACGTATCGAAGTATTCACAGATATCAAAGACCACATTGATTTCTTTGAAACTTTACCAGAATACGATATCGAAATGTACACACACAAGAAGATGAAAACCAATGCAGAGACATCTCTTGAAGTGTTAACAGAAATGCTTCCAATCTTAGAAGCACAGGAAGATTATTCTAATGATGCATTATATGCAACTCTTTGCAAATACGTAGAAGAAAAAGGCGTTAAGAACGGCTATGTAATGTGGCCAATCCGTACAGCAGTATCTGGTAAACAGATGACTCCTGGTGGTGCAACAGAACTGATGGAACTTCTTGGAAAAGAAGAATCTATCGCACGTATTCGTAAAGGTATCGAATTACTTTCTAAATAATAAAAATATTTATTGAATGAACATTGAAAGCGCATACATGGATTAGCAAAATGTATGCGCTTTTGATACATTTAAGTGCAAAATCTAATTGCTTTATATTCTTTTCTGATAAAAAATTTCGAGGTACTTAATGAAATTTAACGAATCACAATTGTCTGCCATAAAACACAAAGATGGTCCGATGCTTGTCTTAGCGGGACCGGGTTCAGGTAAGACTAAAACCCTTGTAGAACGAACCAAAAACTTAATACTACAGCACGGGGTAAATCCGTCCAATATTCTTGTGATTACCTTTACAAAAGCAGCCGCAAATGAGATGAAACTTCGGTTTGAGCGTGAAATGAGTGCAAGTGGCATGGTTTCCAATGGAGCCGTATGTGAAAATATATCTACAACAGGAAATCACAGCGCTCGTGTGACGTTTGGCACTTTCCACGCCATTTTCTTTATGGTATTAAAACTTGCCTATAACTTTGATGCAGGTAATATCATCACTGATGAGGCAAAACACCAGGCCATGCGAGAAATGATTATGCATTTTAATCTGGACTACCGAGATGAAAATGAATTGATTCAAGGAATTTTTGCAGAAATCAGTATGATTAAGAACTCCCGTATTCCCCTAGAGCATTTTTACTCTACTCAGTGTGGGGAAGAAGTATTCCGTAAGATTTATCGGGAATATGATGGCTTTTTGCGAAAGCACAAACTCATTGATTTTGACGATATGCTGACTATGACCTATGAGCTATTTAGAGAACGTCCAGACATATTGCAGGCATGGCAGAAAAAGTATAAATACATTCTCATAGACGAGTTCCAGGATATTAACCAGATACAGTATGATATTGTTCGGATGCTGGCATTGCCGGAAAACAACTTATTTATGGTGGGAGATGATGATCAGTCTATTTATCGTTTCCGTGGTTCCAAGCCAGAGATTATGCTTCATGTACCGAAGGATTACCCTAAGGTAAAGCAGATTCAGTTGGATACCAATTATCGTTGTCAGTCTGCAATTGTAGATGCATCCCTTCGTCTTATTGGACAGAACAAGGAGCGTTTTCCAAAGAAGATACAAGCATCCCGTGCAAAAGAAAATCCAATCGTTTTTCAAACCTTTGAGAGCCAGCGGGATGAGATTCTCTTTATTCTAAAGAAAATAGATGAGCAGGTAGGAAAAGGATATCATCTGTCGGATATTGCTATACTTTTCCGTACGAATACTCAGCCGCGCTTTTTGATGGAGCAGTTAATGGCATACAACGTGGATTTTAAAACCAGGGACCAGATTCCGAATCTCTATGACCACTGGATTGCCAGAGATATTCGTACATATATGAACATTGCCCGTGGAAGCAGGGAACGCAAGGATTTCCTTATGATTTTAAACAAACCTAAGCGTTACATTAGCAGAGATTCCCTGTGCGAAAGCCAGGTGGCTTTTGATGAATGGGAGAAGATGTATGATGACCAGCCTTGGATTGCAGAACGTATTGAAAAACTCCATTACGATATTAAAATGCTTGAGAAAATGTCTCCTTTTGCTGCAATCAATTACATCCGCCATGGCATCGGATACGATGATTATCTAACAGAATATGCGGAGTATCGCAATATCAGTAAAGAAGATTTGTTTGATGTTTTAGAAGAACTTCAGGCCAGTGCCAAAGGCTTCAAGAATTATGATGCATGGGAACTACATATGAAGGAATGTGAAGAAGAACTTCGTGAGAGGGCAAAGCATAAGAATGAGAATCCAAATGCCATCACTTTAGCTACTTTACACAGTGCCAAAGGTTTGGAATTTAAATCTGTCTTTATCATTGATGTGAACGAAGGAATTATGCCATACAAAAAGGCACTTCTCGACAAAGATATTGAAGAGGAGCGCCGTCTGTTTTATGTGGGTATGACCCGTGCTATCCACGATTTAACCATCTGCTCCGTGAAAAATATCCACGGAAAAACCAACGATGTGTCTAGATTTGTTCGCGAGGCAGGATTGGTGGGAGAAAAGAAGCGTAGTTGTGATATGAAATAAAAATGCGGGTTTAAATTGATAAAAAAATGTATACACCCAGTGTAATAATAAAA
Organism: Lachnospiraceae bacterium; assembly: GCA_015057035.1. Taxonomy (GTDB): domain Bacteria; phylum Bacillota; class Clostridia; order Lachnospirales; family Lachnospiraceae; genus Roseburia. The sequence goes on from SVFC01000001.1 coordinate 66,831, forward strand.
ATGCGGGTGCAGGCAAAAAAGAAGTACCATATACCCGTTTTGTCTCAAATTAGATAATAAATCTTTTAAAAAGTAAAAAAACAGGGTGTATATAAAATGTGGGGTAAATACACCCGTGACAACCAACTTTCCAGACGAAATAAAGTGGATTTCAATTTGAAATGGGCGTAGAAAAGTGATTTCACTTTCTACGCCCAAAATAATTCACAAGCATTCTAATTCACAAGTATTCTTAGTCATCAATCGAATCATAGAATGCTTCGTCAAGCAATTCGTCGTAACGATCTGCTACGGCCTCGTATTCTTCATCATCGTCGATGTATCTGAGAGAAGGTAAGCCCTGCTCGTCCTCTGCATAGCCATAGAGGAATACGTCTCCGTTGGCGTTGTCATTGCCTTTTTCATCTAATGGTAAAAGTGCGATGTAATCCTGATGATCTACTTCAAAGATGGTGAGAATACGACATTCAATGGAGCCTTCATCTGTGTCTAAACTAACACGAATATCATCGATTTCGTCTTCTGTAACTGGTGTGATTTTTTCTGACATAAGTTCTCGCTTTCTGCTCGGTATGAGCGGTTCAATATAATATTTTGATTACTATACAATTGATTGGATATACAGTGATGGATGATCCAATAAATTGATAAAGGTTTTGTCTCTTAACTGAACAATTGGACGTGTCAGTCGGGTGTTAATATATACCACGCGAGCTACAGCGCCATTACTCAGCAGAACATCGCTGTTTAAGTAAGAGTTAGCGATTTTTTGTAAGAAGGTGGTGATGTATTTTGGGTGGTATTTTTGTAATCCTTCCTGTTCAAAGAAGGAGATTACCTCAAATGGACATAAGCCACTGCGATAGCAACGGTCTGCTGTCATGGCATCATATACGTCTGCAATACCAATAATACATTCAAAATCTTCAAGCTGCTCTAATTTGTATCCAAATGGATAACCAGTGCCATCACAACGTTCGTGATGGTGGAGGACTGCACGTTTTACACGGCGGTCCAAGTCCTGATTTTTGATAAAGTCATAACCGAACTGCGCATGCATTTTGACAAATTCGTATTCGGTTTTTTCAAGTTTTTTCGGTTTCATCAGAATCTCATCCGGAATCTGGCATTTTCCAATGTCGTGGAGCAGACCCGCCAGGGTGAGATTATCTAAATCTTCTTCATCTAATCCAACCCAACTACCAATCAGTCGGGAAATCATAGCTACGTTTACAGAATGGGCGAAGGTGGAGTCGTCAATCTGTTTCATGGAATGGAGCATTCCAAAAAGTGAGAAGTAACTGTCGCCGCTATTGAAGATGCGCACGGTTTGTTCAATCAGTTCTGGTGGATTGACAGGGGTGTTTCTAAGAATAATGTCATTCACCGAGTTCTGAAGCATATTCACGTTGGCGGTATAATCTTTTTTGAATACTTTGTATTCTGGAGATTTCAGAATGCGATCCAGCTGAGTGTTCTCAATCTGGGTACGGGATTCCAATGCATGCTGAATCTCTTCCGGAAGCTCGCCGTCATGTATTTCTATTTCGTCAATGAAATAGTATTTTAAGTGTGCGATCATCTGTCGTGTCAGTAGGGAGTCTTTTCGAATAATCAGCTGTCCAGCCTTCGAATAGACATCCTGTGCTACCATCATTCCGACAGCCAAATCTTTTGTCTGTAGTATAGCCATATGTCCACCTATATTTTTAAATATAATATTACATAATAATTATAATAACATAGAAAAGGAAAGTCAATTAAGGATGAGAAAAGATGTATACAAAACTTGGGAAAAAAGGTATAATATTATACATACAAGATACTAAATAACACACATATAATACGGAGGCATCTATGAATTTAGTAGTAAAAGAAGGTAATTATCTCACACTTGGAGCAACAGTAGCAAAGAATCAGGTTACATTTACTTTTGAAGGAGAGAAGGAAGACCTTTGCCGTATTGTGCTGATATCTAAAGAAACGCAGGAGAGAGAAGTGGTTGAAGTTCCAGCAGAATATTGTCTGGGAGCCCTGCGTTCTATTACCATTTCTGGTATGAATCCACAGAATTATAATTATATATACGAAATAAATGGCGTGGAATCTTTGGACCCATATGCCAAAGTTGTTGTAGGAAGAGAGATTTGGGGCGATGCAGAGCGCATGAAGAAGAGAAATACCGTGTCTGCTGGATTTTTGGCAGAGAACTTCTCATGGGGCGAGGATAAGTGTCCGGAACTTTCCAAATCGGAAATGATTATGTACAAGCTTCATGTAAGGGGCTTTTCTATGGGCAATAAGACTGCAGGAAAAACCAAGGGGACTTTTACCGCAGTTAAGAACAAGATTCCATATTTGAAGGAATTGGGCGTTACAACAGTAGAACTGATGCCAGTGTATGAATTTGAAGAAATGCCTGTACAAAAGGAACTTCCACAGGTTCCAGACTATGTGAAGTGGGATACAGAAAAAGCAGATATGATTCAGCCAGTTGTGCTGGACAATAATGATAAAAAGATTAATTACTGGGGCTATGGACCAGGAAATTATTTTGCGGTGAAGGCGTCTTATGCTGTAGAGCCACAGAAAGCCTCCGTTGAGTTTAAAAAATTAATAAAAACTCTACATGAGAATGGTATGGAATGCGTTTTGGAAATCTTCTTCCCAGAAGAAACAAACCATAACCTGATTATGGATGCTCTGCATTATTGGGTAAGAGAATATCATGTGGATGGTTTCCATATTTTAGGTGGAAGACTTCCAATGACAAGCATTGTACAGGATGCGATTTTGAGCAGAACCAAGCTTTTTGCTGAAGATTTTTATGGGGTATCAAATCCTAGAAAATACAAGAATCTCTATATTTATAAGGCAGAATACCAGTACCCTGCAAGACAGTTGTTGAATCATTATGATTGCGACATTCGTGAATTTATTAATCAGCAGAAAAAGCAGAGCGAAGAATTGGGATTTGTTAATTATATCGCAACGAACAACGGATTTACGCTGGCAGATCTCTTTATGTATAATGACAAGCATAATGAGGCAAACGGTGAAAACAACTGCGATGGACCAGACTATAACTTAAGCACCAATTATGGAATAGAAGGTCCTACCAAGAAGAAGTATGTCTGTGAAATCCGTAAACAGAGAACATACATGGCATATATGATGTTGATGTTTGCCCAGGGAATCCCTTTGATTCAGGCGGGAGATGAGTTTGGAAATACCCAGGAAGGTAACAATAACGCTTACTGCCAGGATAATGAAATTGGCTGGCTGAACTGGAGCGGATTTGCCCGTACAGCTGCAGATCGTGAAGTGTTAAAACAGCTGATTGCTTTTAGAAAAACACATAGCTTACTGACGAAGGAACAACCATACAAATTCAATGATTATCGTGCAACAGGGGCTCCAGATTTATCCTTCCACGGAGAATATGCTTGGATTTCACAGTTAGATCCAGGCAGAAAGAGCCTTGGAATGCTTTACAGTGGCGCTTATGCCAGCGAAGTGAAAAAAGGTGACGACACACAGGTGGTTTGCGACTTGTACGTTGGTTATAATTTCTATTCAGAAGAGGTATCCCTGGCGTTGCCAAAACTTGCAACAGGGAAAAAGGCCAAAAAAGATTGGTATCTGAAGATGGATTCTGCTTCGGCAGAGGTTGTTTATGAAAAAGAAGAATTATTAGAAGACCAGCAGTATGTGACTTTAGCTCCATACAGTATTTGCCTTTTAGTAGGAAAAAGCGGGAAATAGGGAATAAGTTATGAAAGTTTGGAAACATTTTTGTACCATTACCAATCATAAAATGCTGGTAATGGAGGGATGCTTCCGTTTAGGACTGTATAAACAGGGACTGCTTCATGATATGTCCAAATACTGTCCAACGGAATTTTTGCCGGGATGTAAATATTATGCAGGATTTATGAGTCCAACCAATTACGAGCGTAAGGAAAAGGGCTATTCTGCAGCATGGCTACATCACAAAGGCAGAAACAAGCATCATTTGGAATATTGGATTGATTATGCCAACAGCGGTGCGGGAGGCGAAGGAACGGGACTTCAAGGAATGAAGATGCCACTTCGATATGTGGTCGAGATGTTTGTGGACAGAGTATGCGCATCTAAGAACTATCAAAAAGAAAAATATACAGATGCTAGCGCACTTATTTACTACAATAACAGCAAGGATCACTATCTGCTTCATGAAGATACCAGAGCGCTTCTGGAATATATGCTAGAAATGCTGGCTAAAAAAGGCGAAAAAGAAACCTTTTCCTATATCAAACAAGAGATATTAAAGGAAAAGGTCCCTTATGAAAAAATGGAATTAGAAATTTTGAAAAATGCACTTTAAATCTTCTGGAAGAGAGGATGCGAAGTGCATTTTCTCTTTTGTAACAGGGTGAATGAATTCTAAAGCGGCAGAGTGCAGGGCTTGTCTATTACAAAACTGATAATTGGGATTATATAAGAAATCTCCAATAATTGGGTGGCCAATGTATTTCATATGGACACGAATCTGGTGGGTGCGCCCTGTTTCTAAGTGCAATTCCACCAATGATAAATCTTTTTCTGCATCATAAGTCAGACGTTTGTAATGAGTAACTGCTCGTTCTCCATGGTCGTAGTCCACATGACGTTCAATGGTGGAGCCGTCTACACGACCGATTGGTGCGTCAATGGTTCCGTTATCATTTACTAGACCTTCCACAATAGCACGGTATGTGCGGGAAATTTGCCTGTTAGATACCTGACGGCTTAAAATGCCTGCACTGAGTAGATGTTTTGCCACAATCGTAAGACCACTGGTGTCACGGTCCAGACGGTTGATACAGCGAAATGTAAATGCCTGTCCTTGCGACTGATAATAATGCAGTAATCCATTAGCCAGAGTACCTTCATGATGGTTCATGGAAGGATGAATTGGCATATTGGCGGCTTTATCAATGATTACTAAATCCTCATCCTCGTATACAATGGATAAATCTACGGGGATTGGTTGAATGGTTGTATCTGCCACATCTTCCACCAGATGCAGTTCTAACTTATCAGAAACGTGTAACTGCTCGTTCACATAAGCCCAGTTGCCGTTTCGCAGGATACCTTCCTGAGTTTTCTTTAGCTGGACAATGGCCTGATGGGGAAATTCTTCTGATTTTAAGAATTGCTCTATGGTTTTGTTATGAAATTCTTCTGTAATAATATAGTTTAGTTTTCGTTCCATGAGGTGATTATATCATTTTTTCTCTGGTAGGAAAAGCACAGAAACCAAAGCCTTTTCATAGAATGTAAAAAGCAAAGAAAAAGGGTGCGTCTGTGAAGGCTTTTTTAACACCATTGTCCTGTCAGGAAGAGAAAGATTGCCTGATGCGTCTTAAGAATGGCGATTTAAACGCCAAAGAAGAGTTGGTTTTGCACAATATGCGTTTGGTGGCACATGTTGCTAAAAAATATCAAAGTTCCGAAGAAGAGATGGAGGACTTAATCTCAATTGGAACCATTGGTTTGTTGAAAGCGGTAGATACCTTTGATTATGATTTTGGCAACCGTTTTGCCACTTACGCCATACGCTGCATAGAGAATGAACTGTTAATGCATTTTCGTAGAAGTAAAAAAACAAAAATGGAGGTGTCGCTTTTTGAACCAATTGGTACGGATAAAGAAGGGAAGCAAATTCACCTTATGGAAGTGCTTTTGGTGGATGATGTGGATGTTGCTATGCAAATGGAAATACATAGGGATGTTGATATTTTAAAACATCATATGGATCGGGTGCTTTCGCCACGTGAAGCGCTGATTATAAAGAAACGTTACGGGCTTTTTGGAGAGGAAGAATTGACGCAGCGCGAAATTGCTAAGAGTATGGGAATCTCCAGGTCTTACGTTTCCAGAATTGAGAAAAAAGCATTAGAAAAACTAAAAACTCTTTTGTCTAATTAATATTGCTTTGAAAAAAGGTGAAGTTTGTGATATTATAATTTCATCTTTTTTTCTATGCATGTTTCGCAGCATATTTCATGCGTTTTCCCAAGATAATTGGAACAGGAGAAAACATGTACAGTACAATTAAAACTGCAAGTCTTGAAGGCATTCATACCAAAGCCATCCAAGTGGAGGTGGATATGAGCAATGGTATGCCAATGTTTGAGATGGTGGGGCAATTAGCTCCAGAAGTCCGAGAAGGCAAGGAAAGAATTCGAACGGCGCTACATAGTATCGGCGTTATTTTGCCTGCCAAGAGAATTACCATTAATCTATCACCGGCCAGTATTCGCAAGACGGGGACGGGATTTGATCTTCCCATTGCCATTGGCATTTTAAAATCCTTGGGAGTAGTATCCCGGGAGTCCTGTGAAGGAAAAATGTTTGTGGGTGAATTGAGCTTAAATGGACAAATCCTTCCAGTGAATGGTATTTTGCCAATTGTATCGGATGGAGTGTTAGGAGACGCTTATGAATATGTTATTCCAATAGGAAATGCCAGGGAAGGACAACTTGTATCAGAGGCGCGGACCTATGCGTTTTCTCATTTGCAGGAGGTAGTAGATTTCCTGAATGGGAAAGAATACGAAAATGTAACATATAATATAGAAGAAACGCTTGCAGAAACAGAAAAAGATTTCAAAGATGTGGCCGGACAAAATCTAATTAAGCGGGCTTGTGAAGTTGCTGCGGCGGGAATGCACAATATGCTTCTTATTGGTGCACCAGGCGCTGGAAAAACTATGATTTCAGAGCGACTTTCCACTATTTTGCCGCCTCTTACAGAAAGCGAGCGTTTGGAACTTTCCAAAATATACAGTGTCTGTGGATTGTTATCTAATAACACGGATTTAATACGACATAGACCATTTCGAACGCCACATCATACAATAACTTCCGTCGGATTAACTGGTGGAGGAGCAGTTCCACGACCGGGAGAGATTTCCTTGGCCCATAACGGGGTTCTATTTTTAGATGAACTTCCGGAATTTCAGAAAAAGACTTTGGAGATATTGCGTCAGCCAATGGAAGAACACAAAGTGCATCTGGTTCGCTCAAAAGGAACTGTTACATTTCCTGCGAACTTTTTGCTTCTGGCAGCCATGAATCCCTGTAACTGTGGATATTATCCTGACATGCAAAAATGTCGTTGCTCAACAGGTTCTCTGAAGAGATACTTTGATAAAGTGTCCCAACCGCTTCTGGATCGAATAGATATCTGTGTGGAAGCCCCTAGCTTGTCTTATCGGGAACTGGTGGGAAAAGAACAGGGGGAATCGTCCAAGGTGATTCAGCAGAGAGTTCTAGCTTGTCACCAGATACAATGCGAGAGATATAAAAACGAAGAATTTTTACATAATAGCCATATTCCAGCCTCTAGATTAGATGAATTTTGTTTTCTGGGAGAGAAAGAGAAGCGATATATGGAGAATATCTTCATTAAAATGTCATTGACTGCAAGAACCTATCATAAAATTCTTCGGGTTGCCAGAACGATTGCGGATTTGGATGAAGCCCATTTTATTAGTTTAAAACACCTAACAGAAGCAATCTGCTACAGAAATGTGGATAGCAAATTCTGGGGAGGTGTAGAATCATGAAATACGCATACTGGCTAGATAATATTTCGGGAATCGGGGTAGCAAAAAGGCGATATTTGCTTGAAACCACCTGTGGCGCAGAAGAACTATATGAAATGCCCATCAACCATTTGAAACGTATCAATGGATTAACAGAAGAGGACGTGCAACGAATCATAAAAAGCCGTAAGGAATGGAATGTGGACAAGGAATGGTTCGATTTAATGGGAAAAGGTGTGGGCTTTGTTTCGTTGGAGCAGAAGAATTTTCCAGAAAAATTACGGAATATTCCAGATGTACCATATGCACTCTATTACATAGGAAGTTTACCAGAGGAAAACAGAAAATCGGTAGCGATTGTTGGTGCCCGTGGAAGAAGTATCTATGGATGCGAGATTGCGCAAAATCTATCCAAATGTCTGGCAGAGCATGGGGTTCAGGTCATAAGCGGGCTGGCAAAAGGAATTGATACGGATGCCCATAAAGGTGCATTAGAAGGGCAGGGAAACACATATGCTGTATTAGGCTCTGGCGTGGATGTTTGTTATCCGAAAGAGAATAAGTATTTATACAATAAAATCATAGACACAGGTGGAATTATTTCGGAATATCCGCCAGGAACGGAACCCAGACCAGCCTTCTTTCCACTACGTAACCGTATCATTTCAGGACTTAGTGATTGCGTGGTTGTCATTGAAGCAAAAGAGAAGAGCGGCTCCTTAATTACTGCAGATTTTGCAATGGAGCAAGGGCGGGATGTGTATGCCCTTCCGGGACGGATTACAGATAAGCTTAGCAGCGGATGTAATCAGCTTATTAAACAAGGTGCTGGCATTGTGCAAAGTGTCGAAGATTTCCTTGCGGATTTGGACATAATAGCAGAAAATACTTGTACTCAAATAGATTTTCGGAAAAATTTACTTGAAAAAGATGAGCGCTTGGTGTATAGTTTGATAGATTTTCACCCTATAGGTCTTGGAACCTTGGTGGATAAAACTTCCTTTTCCATTGCCTATTTGCTAGAGATTCTTAAGAAACTGGACTCTCTAGGATTGGTAAAAGAAACATTTACGAATTATTATGTTCGAAGAATTTTTAAGTAGAATTTAACGATAAGGAGCAAGAAGATGGCAAAATACCTGGTTATTGTAGAATCTCCTGCAAAAGTAAAAACAATTAAGAAATTCCTTGGAAAGAACTATGAAGTATTAGCTTCTAATGGACATGTAAGAGACCTCCCAAAGAGCTCGTTAGGAATTGATGTAGAGGGCGATTTTGAACCTAAATATATAACAATCCGTGGAAAGGGAGATGTGCTTGCAAAACTTCGTAAAGAAGCCAAGAAAGCAGAGAGAATCTATCTCGCAACTGACCCTGACCGTGAAGGAGAAGCAATTTCATGGCATTTATGTCATGCGTTGAAATTGGACGGGAAAAATGTCAGCCGTATCAGTTTTAACGAAATCACACAGTCTGCAGTAAAAGCATCCTTAAAGAATGCAAGAGACATCGATATGGATCTTGTAGATGCACAGCAGGCTCGTCGTGCTTTGGACAGAATGGTAGGATATAAGATTAGTCCACTTCTCTGGGCAAAGGTAAAAAGAGGCTTAAGTGCAGGACGAGTTCAGTCGGTTGCTCTGCGTATTGTTTGCGACCGCGAAGAAGAAATCAATGCATTTATTCCAGAAGAATATTGGTCATTAGAAGCGTCTATTCTCCCAGAAGGCGAGAAAAAACCAGTGATTGCAAAACTTCATGAGAAGAAGGACAAGAAAATTGCCATTTCATCAAGAGAAGAAATGGATGCTGTGTTAAAAGAATTAGAAGGCAAAGAGTACAAGGTCCTTTCCGTAAAAAAGGGGCAGCGTACCCAGAAGGCTCCACTTCCTTTTACAACAAGTACATTACAGCAGGAGGCTTCCAAGGCTCTTAATTTCCCAATTTCAAAAACCATGCGTATTGCACAGCAGTTATACGAAGGTGTGGATGTAAAGGGAGAAGGAACCGTTGGTTTGATTACTTACCTTCGTACAGACTCAACTCGTATCTCGGATGAAGCTGAGGCAATGGCACATACCTTTATTCAGGAAAACTACGGCAAAGAATACGAAGCAGAAGCGGTTGCCACAAAGAAGAATACAGGCAAGATTCAGGATGCTCATGAAGCAATCCGTCCTTCTGATATCAATCGTCTGCCATCAGATGTTAAGGATTCCCTTAGCCGTGATCAGTATCGTTTGTATCAGTTGATTTGGAAACGCTTTACAGCCAGCAGAATGTCAAGCGCAGTATATGAAACAACTACTGTTACCATTGGTGCAGGAGATTACACATTCCATGTATCTACATCTAAATTGGATTTTGATGGATTTATGTCTGTATATGTAGAGGCAGAGGAAGAGAAAGAAAAGAAACAGACGGTAGTGAACTCTATTAGTGAACAGACGAAGCTTTCTCTCGTGGAATTAGATCCAAAGCAGCACTTTACACAGCCACCTGCCCACTATACAGAGGCTTCTTTAGTTAAAGCACTGGAAGAACTTGGAATTGGACGTCCTAGTACGTATTCTCCAACAATTACTACTATCATTGCCAGAAGATATCTTACAAAAGAGAATAAGAATCTCTATGTAACAGAAGTTGGTGAAGTAGTAAATGCGATTATGAAGGAATCATTCCCAACCATCGTGGATGAAAACTTCACAGCAAACATGGAAACACTTCTGGACGGTGTAGCAGAGGGCAACGTAAACTGGAAAATGGTAATCTCTAACTTCTATCCAGATCTTGAAGCTGCAGTAGAACAGGCAGAAAAAGATTTAGAGAAGATTAAAATTGAAGACGAAGTATCGGAAGAAGTTTGTGATGAATGTGGTCGTCAGATGGTAATCAAATATGGTCCACACGGCAAGTTCTTAGCCTGTCCAGGTTTCCCTGCATGTAGATGTACGAAACCATATTTTGAAAAAATCGGTGTGGCTTGTCCAGATTGTGGCAAAGACCTCGTAATCAAGATGACAAGAAAAGGCCGTAAATACTATGGCTGTATTGACCATCCAAATTGTGAATTTATGAGCTGGGGAAGACCTACCAGTGAAAAATGTCCACGTTGCGGCAAATACACGATCTCAAAAGGTAATAAAATTGTATGTTCGGATGAACAGTGTGGTTGCGTAGTGGATAAAAAATAAAACAATTTAAGAACTTTCCTTGAATTGTCAGAAAAATTGTGTTAGAATCACACATATACGCAGTATACAATTTATTTTGTATTGAGGAGGAAACCAAATGAGCGTCCAACTTTTGGATAAGACCAGAAAAATTAATAAACTTCTTCACAACAATAGCTCTACTAAGGTAGTGTTCAATGACATCTGTGAAGTCCTTACAGGAATTTTGGAATCAGACATCCTTGTAATTAGCAAAAAAGGCAAGGTATTAGGTTCTAGCGTATGTAATGGAGTGGATGTAATCAGAGAATTGATTGTGGATGAAGTGGGTGGATTTATTGATCCAGCATTGAATGAACGCTTGCTTGGTATCTTGTCTACAAAAGAGAATGTGAACCTTGAGACTTTAGGTTTTGGGGAAGGCTCTCGTAAATATCGTGCGATTATCACACCAATCGATATTGCAGGAGAACGTCTTGGTACATTGTTTGAATATCGTAGTGACCGTGAATATGACATTGATGATATTATTCTTACAGAATACGGTACAACAGTAGTAGGACTGGAAATGATGCGTTCTGTGAATGAAGAGAATGCAGAAGAACAACGCAAGATTGCCATTGTGAAATCTGCAATTGGAACATTGTCTTTCTCTGAACTGGAAGCGATTATTCATATTTTTGATGAATTAGACGGCAAAGAAGGTATTCTTGTAGCTAGCAAGATTGCCGACCGTGTAGGCATTACACGTTCTGTAATCGTGAATGCATTACGCAAATTTGAGAGTGCAGGAGTCATTGAATCTCGTTCTTCGGGTATGAAAGGAACCTATATTAAGGTTGTAAATGATGTTATCTTCGATGAGATTGAGAGGATGAAAAAGGAAAAATAATCTATATTTTGTGCATTTTTAACAAATTGTGTACAATTACCCCAAATTATGGGGCTTATACAGGGGCTTACTTCGGTAAGCTCCTTTTTTGCTATTTTACTTGAATTTGTGGGGAAAATTGCACAAAACTACAACATAATGTACAAAAGTTGCGCAAAAAAATTCGACAAAATTCAACAAAATATTGCAAAATGGGTTGAGTTTTTCGCGTATTAATTTATAATGAATATGATGTAGTAGCATACCCTATTTATGCGAGGAGGGAGAAACTATGATTTCAACTAACGCTTTTGACTATATTAATATTCTGGACAAGGCTGCAGATGCCAGCTGGAAGAGAGAGACTCTCATTGCCAACAATCTTGCCAATGCAGATACCCCTGGGTATAAGAGACAGGATATTGATTTTCAGACGGCACTCCGTAATGAGATTAGCAGATTCCATTACAGTAGCCTTGACAAGAAAATACAGGACGTTGATATGAGGAATTTAAATCCAGAGGTTTATACAGACCATGGCAATTATTCATATCGTTTAGATGGTAACAATGTGGATATTGATACAGAGCAGGTGGAACTTGCTTCCGAACAGATTAAGTATCAGGCTCTTACCACAAGTATTACTTCAGAATTTACCAGATTACAGACTGTGTTGAAGTAGTGGGCATAGAAAGGAGAGTATAACATGGGTTTATTTCAGGCTTTTAATATTAGTGCAACTGGTATGACAGCACAGCGTTTTCGTACAGATATCATTGCTGAGAATATTGCAAACGTTAATACAACATCTACAGAGAGTGGCGGACCATACCGTCGTAAGATTGTAACTTTCCAGGAGAAGGATATTACTCCATTTAGTGAGTATTATTCTACATCTCGTAATCGTGCAATTGGCAATGGTGTTAAGGTTACTTCTGTAACAGAAGATTATACAACAGATTTTATTATGGAATATGATCCATCGAATCCGGATGCGGATGAGAATGGATATGTTTCTTATCCAAACGTTAATACAGTAACAGAGATGACAAACCTGATTGATGCAACACGAGCTTATGAAGCAAATGCAACCGCGTTTGATGCCAGCAAGAATATGGCTCTTACAGGTTTATCTATTGGCAAATAAAGGGGAATATTAACATATGGATCTTTCAAGCTTAGCAAGTATTTCCAGTTTAACTGGTTTAACAAATACATCGAACTTATCAAATCTTTCTCAACTTTCAGACGAGGATATTACGACAATATATTCTGCGTACAATGATGCATTGTCATCTGTTAGTGGATCTTCGGATGTAAAGGGTGGGGATTTTAGTTCGATTTTGGATGGCATGATTCATGCTATTGATGAAACTAATGACTTACAGAATTATGCGGAACAGGCAGAAATCGAGTTTGCGTTAGGTTTATCAGAGAATACACATGACTTATTGATTGCGCAGACAAAAGCCAATGTTGCGTTACAGTACACAGTTGCTGTTAGAGATAAGTTAATCGAAGCATATCGCGAGATTATGAATATGCAGATTTAATTTAAGGGGACGAAAAAATGCAGGAACAATTGAAGAAACTTTTGGAAAAAGTTCTTGAATGGTGGAAGAAATTTAATAACAAACAACGTGTGCTGATTTTAAGTTCTATTGGCGTTGTGATAATAGCGCTGGTGATTTTGGCTGTTGTAATGTCAAATCCAACGATGCAGACATTATATATATGCAAAGATTATAGTGAAGCAGCTGAGATTAAGGAACTTCTGGATTCAGATGGAACAATCAAGTATGAAGTAGTTGATGGTGGATTAACCTTCCGTGTTGCGGCAGAAGATGAAGCTGCTGCTTGTATGTTGCTTGGTTCTAATGAATTTCCTACAACACCATATTCTATTGAAAATGTTGTAAACGGAAGTTTTACACAGACAGAAGCGGATAAGCAGAAATTATATGCAGATTATCTTGAGAAAAAATTTGCGACACATATTGAACAGCTGTCTTATGTAGATGGTTGTACAATGGACATTCAGATGCCTAAGGATGATGGAACGATTCTTTCAAGAGAACAGGAAGCCACAGCTGCGGTATATCTTGATGTCAATGAAGAAGTGAACTCAGAACAGGCATATGCACTGGCACAGTTTGTAGCTGCACAGTTAGGTAACAAGAATACCGAAGGCATTACCATTATGGATATGGATGGATATATGATTTATTCCGGTGCGGATGCAGATTCTAATATCGGAGTGGTATCTACACAGTTGTCATATATGCAGAAGTTAGAGAATCTGGTTAAGGAAGAGATTTCTGACATTTTAGTTGGTTCTAAGATTTTTGCCAATGTGGAAGTTGCCATGAATGTGGATGTAGACTTCAGTGAGAAGATTACGAACAACAAGCAGTTAGGTATTCCAAATGGTATGACTGGTGGAGCCATTACTTCACAGCACTTGTATAGCTATGAATCCACTATTGGTACAGAGGGCGGTGTGCCTGGTACAGATACCAATGATGATACTACATATGTTTTCCAGGATGGTGAGACTGGATATACAGTAATTGATGAATCAGAAACTTTGTATGAGTATGATGAATTTGTTACTCAGATTATTGATAAAGGTGGCAACATTGCATATGACAACTGCTCTACAACAGTAGTTGCAACCAGACAGATTGTTTATGATGAGGTGGTATTAAAAGCAACAGGTCAGCTTGAAGATATGTCTTTTGACCAGTTTAAGGCCACACACAGTGAGAAACGCTTGGTTGCTGCAGATGATATGTACATTCAGATGATTGCAGATGCCACAGGCTTCCCTGCAAGTCAGATTACCTTCGTATGTTATGAAGTTCCACACTTTGTAGCAGAAGAAACAGACGGACGTTCTATTTCTGATTATGCACAGATTATCATTGCGGTTCTTATCTTTGTACTCCTTGGCTTCGTAGTATTCCGTAGCACAAGAGCACAGAAGGAAGAAGAAGTAGAACCAGAACTTTCAGTAGAATCATTGCTTGAAGCTACTGCTGAGGCACAGGAAGCTTTAGAAGACATCGGATATAACGAGAAATCCGAAGTTCGTATAATGATTGAAAAATTCGTAGACGAAAATCCAGATGCTGTTGCGCAGTTGTTGCGTAACTGGCTCAATGAAGATTGGGAGTAAAACATGAGTGAATCATACAATGGGGTACAAAAAGCGGCGATTTTATTAATTGCCCTTGGCCCTGAAAAAGCTGCTACCATTTTTAAGCACTTAAAAGAAGATGAAATTGAAGAATTAACACTGGAGATTGCTAACACTAGAAGTGTATCGCCACAGACAAAAGAAGATATTCTTATGGAGTTTTACCAGATTTGTCTTGCTCAGCAGTATATTGCTGAAGGTGGTATTGGCTATGCGAAGGAACTTTTGGAAAAAGCATTGGGCGCAGATCGTGCACAGGGCGTTATTTCCAAACTTACAGCTTCCCTTCAGGTTCGTCCTTTCGAGTTTGTTCGAAAGACAGATCCAAGCCAGTTGTTGAACTTTATCCAGGACGAGCATCCACAGACGATTGCTATGATTTTATCATACTTAGCACCAGGTCAGTCTGCCCTTGTATTAGGTGCATTGCCACCTGAAAAACAGGCAGATGTTGCAAAACGTATTGCTATGATGGACCGCACATCGCCAGATGTTATTAAGGAAGTGGAGCGCGTATTGGAACGTAAACTTGCATCTCTTGTTAACCAGGATTACACAATCGTGGGTGGTATCGATTCTATCGTAAGCATCTTGAACAGTGTAGACCGTGGAACAGAAAAACATATTATGGAATCTCTTGAAATTGAAGAGCCAGAACTTGCAGATGAAATCCGTAAGAAGATGTTCGTATTCGAAGATATTCTTCTTCTGGATGACCGTGCAATTCAGCGTGTACTTCGAGAGGTTGATAATGCGGATCTTGAACTTGCTCTTAAGAGTACTACAGAAGAAGTTCAGAACGTTGTATTCAAGAACTTATCAAAACGTCTTGCAGCCATGATCAAGGAAGATATGGACTTCATGGGACCAGTTCGTATGAAGGACGTAGAAGAAGCGCAGCAGAAAATCGTTGGTATTATCCGCCGCTTAGAAGATTCCGCAGAAATCGTTATTTCTCGTGGCGGAGGTGATGATATCGTTGTCTAATTTATTAAAACAATGTTTCGTCGTAAGCCAGCAGGATGGAAAGCGAATCATTAATGCAGATGAAAGATATGTGAATAAAAGTGTTCCGATAAACACTCCAGAGCCAGTATATCAGGAAGATATGGTTCCAGGTAGTGAAGAAATTCTGGATGGATTTCTGGCTGGTTTAAATGCAGAAGAGGTCTATGTGGAACCTGAGATTGCTCCAGAAGATTTGCTTGCTCAGGCAAGAGCAGAAGCAGAGGCAATTGTTGCAGCAGCGCAGGCAGAAGCTATTCGTATTTCAGACGATGCTCGTTTGGAAGCGGAGAAGCTGTTTGAAAAGAGCAAATTGGAAGGCTATAACGAAGGTTCTTCCAAACTTCGTGCAGAAGTGGCTGATGAAAAGGCACGCATGCAGGAAGAATTAATTGAATTGAAACATCAGTTGAAGGATGAACATATGAAGAAGATGGAGGTAATGGAATCAGACATTATTGATGCCGTTATCAAAGTCTTTAGACATGTATTTAATATTCAGTTCGACAATAAAAAACAGATTTTATTATATCTGGTACATAATACACTTATGAATGTAGAGGTTGGCAAGGAATTTCATATCCGTGTTTCTTCTGCAAACTATAAGTTTTTTGAATCTCGTATTGGAGATATTAAGGAAAAGATTGGAAATGATATTGACATTGAGATTGTCAACGATATGACACTTGGTGCTGAGGATTGTATTATCGAAACAGAATCCGGCGTATTCAATTGTGGCATAGATATGGAATTGGCAAATCTCGAAAAAGATATCAGATCACTGTGTGATTAACACAGT
Organism: Lachnospiraceae bacterium; assembly: GCA_015057035.1. GTDB lineage: Bacteria > Bacillota > Clostridia > Lachnospirales > Lachnospiraceae > Roseburia. The sequence goes on from SVFC01000001.1 coordinate 83,452, forward strand.
TGGGGAAGTATCGTGATCAAAGAAGCAGAGAAGTATTTGCAACTATTAGACAAACAATTTTATAAGAGTTATGGAAAAGTTTCGATGGTAGTTGGTCTTACTGTTGAATCTGTTGGTCCACAGGCCAGACTTAATGATTTGTGTAAGATTTATCTGGACAAAGAACTTAAGGAATATGCTATGGCCGAAGTGGTTGGTTTTCGCGATTCCAAACTGATTTTAATGCCTTATGACTTAGTAGAAGGTATAGGCGTAGGTTGTATTGTTGAGAATACCGGTAAGCCATTACAGGTAAAGGTAGGCGATGGTATCCTTGGACACACCCTAGATGGTATTGGCAGACCTACAGATGTGGATGAACTCAAGCTTCCATACAAATATCCAGTGGAAGCACTTCCACCAGATCCAATGTCGCGAGAAATCATTAGCGAAGTTCTTCCACTTGGAGTAAAAGCTGTGGACGGCCTTATTACGGTAGGTAAAGGACAGCGTATCGGTATTTTTGCCGGCTCCGGTGTTGGAAAGAGTACTTTGATGGGTATGTTTGCCCGCAATACAAAAGCGGATATTAACGTTATTGCTCTGATTGGTGAACGAGGACGTGAGGTACGTGAATTTATCGAACGAGATTTGGGACCAGAGGGTATGGCAAGGTCTGTAGTAGTAGTAGCAACCTCGGACAAGCCAGCGTTAATTCGTAATAAAGCAGCAAAAACTGCTACAGCAATTGCAGAATATTTTAGAGATCAAGGAAAAGATGTTCTTCTGATGATGGACTCCTTAACCCGATTCTCCATGGCACAGCGTGAGATTGGACTTGCTTCTGGTGAACCACCGGTAACTAGAGGTTATCCACCAAGTGTATATTCTGAAATGCCTAAACTTTTAGAGAGAGCTGGAACCTCTGAGAAAGGTTCTATTACAGGATTATATACTGTGCTTGTAGATGGTGATGATTTTAATGAGCCAATTACAGATACAGCAAGAAGTATTTTAGATGGACACATCATGTTAGACCGTAAACTTGGGCACAAGAACCATTATCCGGCGATCGATGTGTTGCAGAGTATTTCCCGTGTTATGAGCAGTATCGCAACCCAAGAACACAAAGTACTGGCGGGAAAACTTAAGAATGTCCTTGCTACATATAGTGAGGCGGAGGATTTGATTAATATTGGTGCTTATAAGAGCGGTTCAAATCCTGATATTGACTATGCAATCAAGAAAATTCGTGCAGTGAATGAATTTTTATGTCAGGCAACGGATGAGAAGTTTTTGTTCGAAGAAGAAATCCAACTGTTAGAGCAGCTGTTTGAGGATTAATGATAAGGTGATTTATGGCAAAGTTTAAGTACAGAATGCAAAATATTCTGGATGTAAAGTTAAAACTGGAGTCTCAGGCGAAAATTGCATATGGAATTGCCAATCAAAAGTACCTTGCAGAACAGAAAAAACTGCAGGAACTCATCATCCGTCGTACAGGCTATGAGATGGCGCTTAAGGAACTTATGACAGGAACATTGGATGTTAAGAAAGTGACTCAGGCAAGAGCAGACGTTAACACCATGAAGACACTAGTGCGCAGGCAGATGATTGTGGTACATAAGGCAGAGTTAGAACTTAACGAAGCAAGACAGAAATTAAACGAAGTTATGATGGAACGTAAGACACATGAGAAACTTCGGGAAAAAGCCTTTGAGCAGTTTAAGGAAGAACTTAAGCAGGGCGAAAGTAAAGAAATCGATGAACTTGTAAGTTTTACTTACAATTCAAAGTAGGGAGATATCTATGGCGTTATTTAAGAAAAAAGAAAAGACGAAAGTAGATAATGAGAATACTGAAGAAGTAAGCGAAGGTATAGGTGGTAAGATTTTACTGGCTTTCGTTACCTTGTTGATTATTGTTATTTGGCTTGGAATTATTGTTTTACTTGTAAAATTAGACGTGGGCGGGTTTGGTTCAACAGTACTTCGTCCAATTATAAAAGATGTCCCATATTTGAATCTGATTCTTCCAGAAGAAGAGGAAGAGGTCGGTACGGAATATCAGTTTGAAACTATCGAGGATGCAATCGCAAGAATCAAAGAATTAGAAGCTATGTTGGATGCAGAATATGCAAAAAATGATGTGGACGCTGCAACAATTCTTGAATTGCAGAATACGATAGCTGCGTTGTCTGTTTACAAAGAAGAACAGGATGAATTTGAGCGTATCAAAGAACAGTGGTACGAACAAGTGGTGTTCGGAACAGAGGGCGTGGAATATGAATGGTATAAAGTCTTCTATGAAAGCATTGATCCGGAAAATGCAGAAGCTTTATATAAAGAGGTTGTAAAGCAGTATGTATATGATGAAGCAATCAAAGATGATGTCAATACATACGCTAGTATGCCTCCAAAATCTGCGGCAGCGATTTTTGACCAAATGGTTCAGGATGGAAAAACCAAGAGAGTATGTAATATTCTCTTGAATATGGATGTCCAGTCCAAAGCCGATATTATGGCCAAGATGGATCCTAAAAATGCTGCGACATTAACAGTATTAATGGAGCCTAAAAAATAACTGGCCGCAACAAAACTAAATATTGAAGAAAGGAGGACTTGCATGACAACAGCAAATCTTTTAAATGTTTCCTCTGTGAAAACAGTTCAGGTAGACGTTTCGAAGAAGTTGCAGGAAGAGGCCCAGGAAGTAACAGCGATTTTTGCTTCAATGATGAATCAGTCTGTTGACCTTGTAAGCCAGGGGGTAGATGATACGTCTTCCGAAATCGGTATCCGAGAGGCAGAAGGTACACAGGAAATCACCAATTCCTATGAGAGTTTTGGTTACAAAGATAACAGAATCGAAACAGCCAAGGAAGATGTGACAAATGCTGATTATGAAGCGGTAGAGGAAACTTTACAGCAGGCAGAAGAGGAGATTCTTGGCACCCTAAGCGAAGAGTATGGAGTAGATGAAGAAATGCTCCGTAATTTATTAGATGATATGGGACTTAGTGTATTAGATTTACTAAACCCACAGAATCTTGTAGCTTTCGTAATGGCGCTGACAGGAATTAACACAGGTGAAGAACTGTTACTGGATGAGAACTTTCTTAAGGTAATGGAGACGCTGGATACTTTGTCAAATAATTTGATGAAGGAGTTTTCTGTAGACAAAGATGGATTACAGAAGATTATTTCCATGATGGAAACCATGAACTTAGAAGGTGGAGAAGTTTCTTTTGAACAGGTGTTAGAGGTACAGACAGAAGGTGCAATGCAACAGGATGTAGCACAGACAGATGCTAATGCACAGATGGATGTAACACAGACAGATGTAGCAGAAGAAGCGGCTCAGCAGAACGTGCAGAAGGTAGAAGAATCTTCAGTAACCGCAGAACAGACTGATGCAGAAACTGCAGAAGAAGGATTAAAGGTTCAGGTTGAGAAAACTACAGAATCAACGGAAACCACAGAATCTAAAACAGTTAATTCTGAAGTAGAAGAAGTTGCTACTGGCACGAAAGACAATAGGGACTCATCTCTTTTTGACAACCAGAACAAGGGAAATGATTTTACATGGAATCAGGAAACTAGTTCGAATCAGGTATTTGTAACAAGTCAGCCAACACCAGTTGGACAGTTTACAGAAATGCCACAGATGCAGTTGAATTCATATCTTGGTGTGGATACATTACAGATTATGGAACAGATTGCAGAACAGATTAGAGTTGTTGTGACACCAGATACCACTTCAATGGAAATGCAGATTAATCCGGAAAATCTTGGTAAAATTTACCTTCACATTTCCTCAGAAGAAGGCGTGGTAAGCGCACAATTCGCAGCGACAAATGAAGTTGTAAAAGAAGCATTAGAACTTCAAATGGTAACGCTTCGTGAAAACCTGACTCAGGCAGGCGTTAAGGTCGATGCTATCGAAGTAACGGTTGCGTCTCATGAATTTGAGAAGAATCTTGAGCAGAATCAGAAGGGCCCAGATGAACAGCTTCAGGAAGAAAAAACAACAAAACGTCGCAATCTTTCAGTAGATTCTCTGGACGACTTACAGGGAGTTATGACGGAAGAAGAAACATTAGTAGCACAGATTATGAAAGATAACGGTAACTCAATAGATTTTACCGCATAGTTCGTAATCAAAAGGAGGTACAAATGGCAATTATTGCACCAGTAGAAAATGGCAAATTAAACTATGATTATACTGACAATTCTAAGAAGGGTAAAATCAATCCTACAGGTTCTACTTTGGGATATGACCAGTTCTTACAGTTGCTTTGTGCAGAAATGCAGTATCAGGATCCTCTTGAACCAACTAGTAACACAGATTACGTTGCACAGATGGCAACCTTCTCACAGTTAGAAGCAACACTTTCTATGAGTGAGACAGAATCCAATTCTATGGCAAGTAGCCTTGTTGGAAAACAGGTTATTTTGAAAGTAACAAGTGAGACCACAGGTATTACTGATTACGTAGACGGAAGAGTTGACTATGTAATGTATGAAAATGGAGAAGTTTTCTTGTCTGTAAATGATGGATTGTATCCTTTATCATCATTGGATACAGTTGCAGATGGTGAATATTATGAAGGTATTACACTTGCAACCACATTTGCAAATATGGTAAAACAGCTGCCATTACTTGAAAATCTTACAGTGGATTGGGAAAAGGCAATTGTACAGTTGAGAGAACTTTACAATGGTATGACATCATATCAGCAGCGCTTTGTTACTGAAGATTCACTTAAGAGTTTGAAGGAATATGAGGATCGATTGTCTGACCTTTTGAAACAGCAGGAACAGACCAAAGAACCAGAAACAGTATAACAACAAAAACTAAATAAGTTATGGAGGTTTGATTATGAATCAGATATCCAACCAGTTTTTGTCCATTGAACAGATTAGAGACCAATATCTGAATCAATCACAGAATGCGAAATCAGCATATGTGTCAGACGTAGCTTTCGAGGACGTGCTGAGACAGAAGCAAAACGAAGCTGTGATGGAATCCTCAGAATTAAAATTCTCCAAACATGCAGCCAACAGGCTGAATGACAGGAATATTTTACTTACGGATTCTCAGAGTGTTCGTCTGGAAAATGGAGTAAAACAGGCGAGTGAGAAAGGGATTACGGAATCCCTGGTTTTAATTGATTCTCTTGCGTTTATTGTAAACATACCTAACAAAACGGTAGTTACAGCATTGGATCAAACAGAAACCAACAGTAATATTTTTACAAATATTGACGGAGCGGTTATTATTTAGCTGGACCTTATGGAAGCTAAAGTTTTCGGAATGACAGAAGAAAACAAAGACACGCTCAAATAATAGGAGGTCATTTAACTATGATGAGATCACTTTATTCTGCTGTGTCAGGTCTTAAGACACATCAGACAAGAATGGACGTTATCGGTAACAACATTGCAAACGTTAACACAGAAGCATTTAAGTCTTCACGCGTAACTTTTACAGAAATTATGTACCAGACCACATCTTCAGCATCAGGCGGAAACGCTGCAACTGGTGTTGGTGGTATCAATGCAAAACAGATCGGTCTTGGTGTTTCTACAGGTGCAACAACCATCAGCATTACAACTGCTGGTGCAGCTGAAACAACAGGTAACCCATTCGACCTTAAATTAACAGATAGTGAATCAACCAACTTCTTTATCGTAAGTGACGGAACAAACACATTCTTTACACGTTCTGGTTCTTACTACGTAGATGGTAATGGATTCCTTTGTATGACATCTACAGGTTACACCCTTATGGGATGGCAGGTAGATCCACAGACGGGAGAAATCAAAAAAGATACAGTAACTCCACTTCAGGTTATGTCAGCAGCAAACCAGACATCAGCTCCAGAAGCAACAACACTTGGTGCAGTATCTGGTATTTTGGACAAAAACGATGCTAACGTAACAAGTGATGATGGATACGCTATGACATTGAACTTCTATGATGACCTTGGATATTCATACACAGCAAAATTTGCAGTAAGACCTCTTTCAACAGGAAATGAATCTAATGATAAAGGTAAATATACTGTAGAATTAGCAAGCCTTATGGATTCTAACGGCAAGGACTACTTGGAAGCATACAATGCAACAGCACAGGCTGCAGGTGGAACTACACTTACATATGATCAGATGGTTCGTCAGTATGTTCGTGATGCAGAAGGCAATATCCTTGCAACACTTCGTGATGAAAACGGCGACCCAATTCCAGATGCAGATGGAAACCCAACTCAGGTTGTAGTTGAACAGAATGCGGTAGGTAACTGGGTAAGAAGAGATAATGGCGAAGCATTGGATCCAGACTTAGTTCCATTGATTGATGATGCCAATGGCTTATCTTGTATTTTAGAGTTCAATACAGATAATGGTGAATTCGTGTCAGTTGGTGGAAACGATTCTATCGTGCTTAATTTTGAACAGTTATTATCAGATGCTGTAAATGAAGGAAGTAACTTTAAAGATATCGAAGTTGACTTCTCAGCATGTCTTAACTTAAATAACGGCGGAACATCAACTATGGGTGCTTTAAAAGGTATCGATGGCGATGGTGCTGGTAAAAAGCTTGGAGCATTAACAGGACTTTCTGTTGATACAAGCGGTAAAATCTTTGGTTCTTATGACAATGGTAACACTGTTGTTCTGTGCCAGATCGCTGTAGCTCAGTTCTCAAATGCTTCTGGTCTTGAGAAAGTTGGAGATAACTGTTATCAGACAACACTTAACTCAGGTGATTTTGATGGTATCGGTGTTGAAATTATCGCAGACGGTAGTTCAATTTCTACTGGTGAATTGGAAATGTCAAACGTTGACTTGTCAGCACAGTTTACTGACATGATTATTACTCAGCGTGGATTCCAGGCAAACTCACGAGTAATTACTACATCAGATACATTACTTGAAGAATTAATCAATCTTAAGAGATAATATTTAAATTAATTGAAAATTGGGAGTGATTTGTGTCACTCCCAATTTTTTTTACTAAATATTGTGCTTTTTTTTACAAAAAATACAATTTTTAGACAAAAGAAAGTAGACAAGTTAGCGAAAGTTTAGTAAAATCATATAAAGGGTAATATGACATACTAGGTCGAAGTATGTCCACTCGAAAAAATATTATGTTATGGGAAGGTGTATAACATGGATGTTGGATCTCTTGTAGGTATAATTTTAGGATTTGCAATGGTAATTTTCGGTATTTTTTCCAGCGGTGGTATTACTGCGTTTGGTAACTTTATCGACTTGCCATCTGTATTTATTACCATTGGTGGTTCCATCAGTTCGGTATTAACTGCTCACAAACTGGCGGATTTCATTAATGGCTTAAAGGCGATTAGTCTGCCTTTCAAAGACAAAGTTATGGATCCAGGACAGGTGATTCGTCAGATTATCGAATTATCAAACGTTGGACGTAAAGAAGGTTTGCTGGCATTAGAAGAAGCGGCAAACAACATTGAGGATGATTTCTTGAAAAAGGGTATTATGCTTGTTGTTGACGGTACAGATCCTGAACTTGTAAGAGGCATTCTTGAGACAGACTTGGTGTGCTTACAGGATAGACATGGTAAGGTAATTGGTTTCTGGGAGAAATGGGCAGAAATGGGACCTGCCTGGGGTATGATTGGTACTCTGATTGGTTTGGTTAATATGTTAAAGACGTTAGATGATCCTTCATCTATTGGACCTAACATGTCGGTTGCTCTTCTTACTACTCTGTATGGTTCTCTGATTGCGAACTGGTTGTGTACACCAATTGCCAATAAATTAAAAGAGAACAATCAGCAAGAAGTGATTATGAGAGAAATTACAATCGAAGGTCTTCTTTCTATTCAGGCGGGCGAAAACCCACGAGTAATTGAAGAGAAGTTGAAATCCTTCCTTGCACCTTCAGCTCGTGAAGCACTTGCAGGACAGGATAGTCTTGGAGGTGAAGAATAGTGGCAAAGAAGAAAAGACAGGCGGAGGGACCAAAGGGGGCGGCACCTTGGATGGCCACCTTTTCGGATCTTATGAACTTACTTCTGTGTTTCTTCGTTCTCTTATTCTCTATGTCAACGGTTAATGAAGAGAAGTTCCAGATGGTGATTGCTTCCCTTCAGTCCAGCATGAGTATTTTCCAAAATGGAAGTCTCAGCATCGGAGATGGAGATTTGGTTGGCGCCGGAATTCGTCAGTTGGAATTTTTGGATTCGTATTATAACGAACTTGCCAATTCTAAAGACAACGAGGATGGCGGCTTAGAAGGAGACCTGAAAGACCAGCTGACACAAGCGGGGTTACAGGAATCTGAAGGTATGGCAGAAGATATACAGGGCGCTGTTGATGAATTGGGAATCAGCAATGCCGTAGAGATTACATTTGATTCACAATATGTGACATTGAATTTAAGCGGTGGTATTTTATTTGCGTCAGGAAGAGCGGAGATATTACCAGATGCAGAGGCGATTATCGACAAGATTTCGATTGTCCTTGAAAAATATAACAAGAACATTATTGAGGTCGAAGGACATACAGACAATGTTCCAATGACATCGGGAAGATATGAAAACAACAATGTCTTATCTATGTACAGAGCACTGAGTGTTGCAGATTATCTTCGTGAACATGCGGACTTAGATCCAGCGAATATTAAGTCTTCAGGACGTGGTGAGTATGTTCCAATTGCTAGTAATGATACAGCAGAAGGACGTGCTAGAAACCGAAGAGTTGAAATTAAAATATATAATTCATATGCTTCAAACATTGAAGAGTAAGAGGGGTAATGCTTTATGAAGAAAAATTTAATGTCAGTAATTATTTTAGCCTTGTTGGTGGTAAACCTCGTGTTGACATCTGTACTTATGTTTACAATTTATCCACAGGCAAAAGCTGCAAATGAATTAATTACTAAAATTTGTCATGCTATTAGTTTGGATTTAAGTAGTGGTTCTGCAACAGGCCTTGGTAATCTTCCATTAGATCAGGTGGAAATGTATTCCGTTAATGGCGGTGCAGATATGACGTTCAACCTGAAGAAGAGTGATGGTAAAACTGCATACGCACTTTTACAGGTTTCACTTTCTATAAACAAAGGAAGCGTTAATTATGAATCCAGTGGAACAACACCTCTTTCAGAGAAAGAAACACTGATTAAGGATGCAATTGATAGTGTTATTGGTAATTATACAAAAGACGAATTTGAAACAGATAAAGAATCTGTAAAGAAAGAGATTCTGAAGAAACTTCAGAATACCTTTGGCGCAGAATATGTCATTGGAATTTCTTTTGGTAAAGCTGTTACAAGCGACTGATAACTATATTTAACTAAATTGCTTTATAGGTGGTGAACAGAGAATGGGTGATGTTTTATCTCAGAACGAGATAGACAGTTTGCTGGCCGCGCTCAGTAGTGGCGAGTTAGATGTTGATGAAATTAAAGATAATGGCGAGAAACAGGTAAAAGATTACGACTTTGCGCGTCCATCCAAATTCTCGAAAGAACATCTTCGTACCTTGGAGATTATTTTCGAACATTATGGAAGACTTTTATCTACGAACCTTCCTGTATATTTGAGAAAAAATGTGCAGATTGAGGTTATGAATTCGGAAGCTGTTACATATCAGGAATTTTCCAATGCGTTATCGAATCCGGTATTGTTAGGAATCGTTAATTTTGCTCCGTTGCAGGGAAGCATTATTATTGAAATGGCAACAAATCTTGGATATGCAATGGTCGACCGTATGTTAGGCGGTAAAGGTGAGCCAATGGACAAAGTTCGAGAATTTTCTGAAATCGAGCTTTTGATTATTGAGAGAATCATGATTGTCTGTGTGAACCTGCTTCACGAACCATGGCAGAACGTATTGGCAATACAGCCAAGACTGGAACGTATTGAGACAAACTCTCAGTATGCACAGATTATTTCGCCAAGTGAAATGATTGCGATTATCACAATCAATGTTAAGATTGGTGACGTAGAAGGTCTTATGAATATATGTCTTCCATATATCGTTTTGGAAGATGTAATCGATAAATTAAATACCAAATATTGGTATGCAAACATGCAACAGTATGATGAAACCAATTATTCTGATGCAATCGAAGTTCTGATTCGAAAGGCACAGATTCCTGTAAAGGCTGTGTTGGGAAGTAGTACAATTTCTGTAAGTGATTTTTCAATGTTACAGGTTGGAGATATCATTCGATTAGACAGAAATGTGGAAGAAGAATTGGATGTGTATGTTGGCAATTTAAGAAAATTTTCTGCATTACCGGGTGCATCTGGTGATAATTACGCAGTTAGGGTTACAGAAGTAATCAGAGAGGAGCAATAGATATGGATGGAGTATTATCTCAGGAAGAAATCAGCGCATTACTTAGCGAACCAGGCTCAAGTATTGATGCAAAAGACAGATTGACAGATAGTGAAAAGGATGCGATTGGGGAAATTTCGAACATCAGCATGGGAACAGCTGCAACTACACTGTTTTCTCTGGTTAATCGTAAGGTTGAGATCTCTACGCCAGTAGTTTCATATGCAACTTGGGAAGACATTGTTGAAGCATATGAGAGACCTTGTGTTTTCATTCGTATTGCATATACCGTAGGATTAGATGGAAGTAATATCCTTGTTTTAAAAGAAGACGACGTTAAGATTATTACAGATCTTATGATGGGCGGCGATGGAACTAACCTTAGTGGAGAATTAGGCGAATTGCACTTAAGTGCTATTAGTGAAGCGATGAACCAGATGATGGGTTCAGCAGCGACATCACTTTCTTCTATGCTGAACAAAACAATCGATATCAGCCCACCAATGGCAGATTTAGTTGACTTAAAAGAAAATATAGATGAAGCTTCTATTGATGAATTCCTTGCAAGTGAATTCGTTCGCATCACCTTCAGAATGGAAATCGGTGATTTGGTTGATAGTGAAATCATGCAGTTATATCCTGTATCATTTGCTAGGGAAATGTGTGAAGGTGTTACACGTACTATGGAAATGGACACACAGAGCGTAAAAGAAGTTGCGCCAACACCAACTCCAGCACCAGCGCCAACACCAGCTCCAGCACCAGCGCCAGCCCCAATGCCAGCGCCAGAGATGATGGCACAGCCAATGATGGGACAGCCAATGATGGGGCAGCCAATGATGGCTCAGCCAATGATGATGCAACCTATGATGAATCAGGCAGTAAATGTTCAGCCAGCACAGTTTGGTACATTTACAAATGTTCCAGTTGGTGTATATCAGCCTGAAAACATCAATTTGATCATGGACGTTCCATTGGAAGTAACGGTAGAACTTGGTAGAACAAGCAAATCCATCTCTGATATTTTGGATTTGGGACCAGGTAAGATTATTGAATTAAACAAAATCGCTGGAGAGCCAATTGACGTGCTTGTTAATGGAAAATATGTTGCTAAGGGTGAAGTAGTAGTAATCGAAGAAAGCTTCGGTGTACGTATTACAGAGATTATTAATGCAAATGCAATGCCACAGCAACAATAATTAATTGAAGGAGATTCACTATTATGGGTAAAAATATTTTGATTTGTGATGATGCAGCTTTTATGCGAATGATGATTAAAGATATCCTTTCTAAAAATGGATACAATGTAGTTGGTGAAGCTGAAAACGGAGCAATCGCAGTAGAAAAATATTCAGAAACAAATCCAGACTTAGTTCTTATGGATATCACAATGCCAGAGATGGACGGAATTCAGGCATTAAAGAAGATTAAGGAAAAAGATCCAAATGCATCTGTTATTATGTGTTCTGCAATGGGACAGCAGGCAATGGTTATTGAATCTATTCAGGCAGGGGCGAAGGATTTTATCGTAAAACCTTTCCAGGCGGACCGAGTATTAGAAGCTGTGAAAAAAGTAGTGGGCTAGTATGGAAGCGGTATTATTAATATCATCATCGCTGGATAGTTTTCTGGAGTTGATTGGTGTATTACTTATTTTTGTTTTTATTCTTGTGATAACCTACCTGTGTTCTAAATGGATGGCAGGTTATCAGAAGATGCATATGAAGAGTAAAAATCTTCAGATTATAGAATCAATTCCTGCAGGCAATAACAAAGCAATTTGTCTTGTGAAAGCAGGAACAGAGTACTTAGTGGTTGGAATAGGAAAGGACGAAATCCAGTATCTTGCCACTCTTTCAGAAGAGCAGCTTACAGATTTTTCTTTCCGTGAAGAAAAGACCACTGGTAAAGAGGAAACATTTCAGGAGATTTTTGGACAGTTTAGAGACAAAATGTCCAAAAAGTAAAACGTATATGAACAAACTTAAGAAGTTTTACTGCGTTGCATCTGTAGTTTTCGCAGTATGTGTTTTGTTTTTTACAATTGCATATTCATTTGCCAGTCCAACCACGGTGTATGCTTCTTCGAATACAGAATCGGGAGCTGATGCCGGGGCGGATCAGAATGACAATACCAATGGAATCCACATCAGTATAGACAATGGTGAGGGTTCCATGTCGGCGTCTATTCGTATTCTGTTACTTTTGACTGTTTTGTCGTTAGCACCTGCAATCCTGATTATGCTTACGTCATACACCAGAATTATCATTGTGCTACACTTTCTTAGAACGGCGCTGGGTACACAGACTGCGCCGCCTAACCAGGTTCTTATAGGACTGGCCTTATTTTTAACATTTTTCATTATGTGGCCGACCTTGGACACATTAAATACTACGGTTATTCAACCGTTGGATAATGGAGATATTACGACTGAACAGGTCTTTGAATTGGCTGAGATTCCATTCCGTGAGTTTATGGAAAAACACACACAGACCAAAGATTTGCAGTTGTTTGTAGATATCTCAGGTGAGCATTATGAATCTTTTGATGAAGTTCCATTCACCACACTTGTTCCTGCATTTATTATTAGTGAACTTCGTGCAGCGTTTATTATGGGATTTCTCATTTATATACCATTTATTGTAATTGATATGGTTGTGGCATCTGTACTTATGTCAATGGGTATGATGATGCTTCCACCGACGACGATATCCTTGCCGTTTAAGATTTTGTTATTTGTTTTAGCAGATGGATGGAATCTTGTAATTGCAAATATTGTTCGAACGTTTTATTAAGGGGTTGAGATAAATGATTACACAGGATGCAGTATTAGATATTGCACGTGATGCAATTTATACAATTGTAATAGTAGCGGCTCCAATGCTGTTAACTGCTTTAATCGTAGGTTTGATCATCAGTATTTTTCAGACGGTGACATCCATTCAGGAACAGACTTTGACCTTTGTACCAAAGATTGTTGCAGTTTTTCTGGTTATGATACTTGCTGGATCGTGGATGTTGAACACGATGCTGGAATTAATTACGGAGTTATGGTCGAATTTTAGTTATTTTACGAGCATGTGATAGAGAATGGTTGAATTAGATTTTTCTTTGGTAGATTTAGAATATCTGTTACTGATTCTGGTTCGTATTGCATCATTTGTATTTGTTGCACCATTTTTCGGACAGAAGGGTGTTCCTGCACCTGCAAAAATAGGCTTGTCTTTTTTTGTAGCTCTTATATTACACCCACTCGTGCCACATCCGACATTGGACTATGTCAGTGAAATTGGATATGGCATTGCTGTGCTTAAAGAGGCAATTACTGGATTGCTTATTGGGTTTGCGGCAAATATCTGTAGTTCCATAGTTGTCTTTGCTGGTAATATCATTGATATGGATATTGGGTTATCCATGGCAACAACATTTAATCAGGATATGAGCCTTCAGACTACAGTAACGGGTAACCTATATTATTATTTCATTTTTGCGTTTATGATTGTGTCTAACACACATTTGTATGTAATTCGTGCGGTTGTAGATTCTTTTTATGTTGTACCACTAGGGGGTGCGGTGTTTGAGTGGGACGGTTTGCTGGTTTCCATGACAAAATATATGACGGATTTGTTTGTTATTGGATTTCGTATTTTTTTACCGTTCTTTGCAACAATGATGATTGTCAACTGTATCCTAGGAATTATGGCCAAAGTAGCTCCACAAATGAACATGTTTTCAGTTGGTATTCAGTTGAAAATTTTAGTGGGATTTATAGTTTTATTCTTTACAATTTTTATGTTCCCAAGTGTTGCAGATATGGTGTTTGATGAAATAAAGACAATGGTGGTTTTGATCATTGAAGGTATGTATTGACGATAAATATTCAAAAAAAACTATATTAAGATTGAACCTACAGTGGTTTGCGGATGGTGAAGGCGGAGAGAAAACAGAGCCTGCAACTCAAAAGAAATTAGAAGATGCCAGAAAAGAAGGTAAGGTTGCAAAAAGCAAGGATTTAACCCAGGCTTTTGAACTGGTAGTTTTGTTTCTTTTGTTAAAAGTTTTCATTGGATATGTTGGTGAACGAATGATAAATTTGTTTGATTCAACATTAGGAAGAATAGCAGAATTCTACAAGGTAAATCAAATGGGAGTTTCTGTTCAGGCGGTTTCCACATTGATAACGAATGCTGTTCTGGAACTTTTGCTTATAGTTTGGCCATTTTTTGTGTTTGGTTTTGTAATTACACTTTTGGTTACCTTATACCAGGTTGGATGGAAAGTATCAACAAAGCCTATGGAACCAAAGTTGTCCAAGTTTAATCCTATTAATGGATTTAAAAGAATTATTTCAAAAGATTCTTTGTTTGAACTTTTGAAATCGGTTGTGAAAGTAATTGTTATCATTTATATTGCTTACACATCTATTGCAGATGAAGCAAATAATTTATTTGTTCTGTATGAGATAAGTCTAGGCCAGGCGGTAGCTTTAACGGGCGAGATTATTATGGACGTAGGCCTTAAAATCAGTATCATCTATGTTGTTGTTGGGTTAGCTGATTATATCTACCAGAGATTTAAGTTCAGTAATGAGATGAAAATGACCAAGCAAGAAGTAAAAGATGAATACAAAAACACAGAAGGTGATCCACAGATTAAGGGACGTATCAGACAGAAAATGAGAGAAGTGTCTCAAAGACGTATGATGCAGGATGTTCCAAAAGCGGACGTGGTTATCACCAACCCTACCCATTTTGCAGTTGCGATTAAATACGATGCTGAAGTAAGCAGGGCTCCAGTCGTTGTTGCAAAGGGTGAAGATTTTCTGGCGCAGAAGATTAAGGAAGTAGCCAAAGAAAATCACGTAGAAATAGTAGAAAATAAGCCATTGGCGAGAATGTTATATCATAACGTTGATATTGGTTCGGAGATTCCACCAGAACTGTATCAGGCAGTAGCAGAAGTTCTTGCGATGGTATACCATATGAAAAATCCATAGTTTTGTGCAATTATGGATAAAGTAAAAATTGTTGATTAGAAAAACAAGAGAGGAGGGAGAAATATGTTAAGAAAGACAGATCTTGCTGTTGGTATATATATGTTGGCAGCTATCGTATTCTTTATCATTCCAATTCCTTCCTTTTTATTAGATGTTTTGTTTGCGTTAAACCTTGGTATTGCATTAATGCTTTTGTTTAACGTTATGTTTGTAAAAGAAGTGTTGGATATGTCCTATTTCCCAACAATTCTTTTATTTACAACCATTTTCCGAATTTCTTTGAATGTATCATCTACACGTTTGATTTTATTAGATGGTAACCCAGGAAATGTAGTTATGACTTTCGGTACCTTCGTAGGTGGAGATAACCTTGTGGTTGGTGCCATTGTCTTTATTGTACTTATTTTGATTCAGTTCCTTGTTATCAACAAAGGTTCTGAACGTATTGCAGAAGTAACAGCACGATTCACCTTGGATGCTATGCCTGGTAAACAGATGGCGATTGATGCGGATTTAAATACTGGTGCAATCACAGACAAAGAAGCTAGAGAACGTCGTACAAAGATCCAGGAAGAATCTAACTTCTTCGGTGCTATGGACGGTGCTACCAAGTACGTAAAAGGTGACGCAGTTGCTGGTCTTATCATTACTTTAATCAACTTAGTTGGCGGTTTGATTACAGGTATGATGAGCCAAGGCTTAGATATTGGTGAAGCTCTGGAGATGTATGGTATTCTTACCATCGGTGACGGTTTGGTATCACAGATTCCATCCCTTGTTATTTCTTTATCTACTGGTATTCTGGTAACCAAGGGTTCTAAAGATGCAGACTTCTCTGAAGGCATGTTAAAACAGCTCTTTGGTATTCCAAGAGTACTCTATATCGTTGGTGCAGTAATGGTTCTCCTTGGAATCGCAACACCACTTGGCCTTGTGTTTATTATTCTTGGTGCAGTATTTATTGTTGGTGCAAGATTTATTGAGAACAACCTTGGACAGGAAGATATCGAGAACGAAGTGGCTGCGGCAGAAACGGAAGCAGAAGAAATTCGAAGACCAGAAAACGTGGTTTCACTATTACAAGTGGACCCAATCGAATTGGAATTCGGTTATGGTATCATTCCGTTGGCAGACGTAAACCAGGGTGGCGACTTGCTTGACCGTGTGGTTATGATTCGCCGTCAGATTGCACTTGAACTTGGAACTGTTGTGCCAATTATTCGTCTTCGCGATAATATTCAGTTGAATCCAAACCAGTATATTATCAAGATTAAAGGTATTCAGGTAACAGAAGGAGAAATCCTTTTCGACCATTACATGGCAATGAATCCTGGTTATGTTGAAGAAGAGATTACAGGTATCCCTACCTTTGAACCTTCCTTCCACTTACCTGCGTTATGGATTACAGAAAGTCAAAGAGAACGTGCAGAAAGTTTGGGTTACACTGTTGTTGATGCACCTTCTATCATTGCGACACATCTTACAGAGATTATTCGTTCACATATTGCAGAACTTCTTACCAGACAGGATGTTCAGAATCTTGTTAACAACCTGAAAGAATCTAATCCAGTACTTGTGGACGAACTTGTACCAAAGATGATTGGCCTTGGCGAAGTACAGAAAGTATTACAGAACCTTCTTGCAGAGGGTATCTCTATCAGAGATTTGCTTACTATTTTTGAAACTTTGGCAGACCATGCACATGGAACTCGTGACACAGACGTCTTGACAGAATATGTAAGACAGAGTTTGAAACGAGCTATTTCCAATAAATATTTCCCTGCAAATGAGGTAACCAGCGTGGTAACCTTAGATCCAAAGATTGAGCAGGAGATTATGTCTTCTGTAAAACAAACAGAGCAGGGAGCTTACCTGACTTTGGATCCAGAGAAGACAAGAGCAATTATGAGTTCTGTGGAAACAGAAATCAACAAATTAGAAAGTCTCGGAAAGAGCGCGATTATTATTACATCGCCAATTGTCCGTATGTACTTTAAGAAACTTACAGAGGATTATTTCAAGGATTTAATTGTAATTTCCTATAATGAAGTGGAATCCAATGTTGAATTACAATCAGTTGGGATGGTGACAGCGTAAATGACAATTAACAAATTCCAGGGAAAAACTAAAGAAGAAGCAATTGAAAAGGCAAAATTGGAATTTGGGCCAAGTGCCGTTATCATGAATGTAAAAGAAGTAAAGCCTAAGGGATTTCTTAGTGTGTTCAAATCTTCTACATACGAAGTAACTGCAGCAATTGAGGAAAAGGCGACTATTTCAAATCCTATGAGCGCTTTGATGCCTCAGGCAAAAATGAGCAACATTAATCTCTCTGCGGATGAGAAAATTGACATTCCTCGTCCTGAGAGAACGCCAGAGAGAGAAGTAGCTCCATTTAGTCAGACTATGGCAGAGATGTCTCAGAGGGTGGAAGAGCATCCAATGGTGGATGAGAAGCAGTTCAAAGACAGATTAGACAGTTTGTCAGATATGTTGGAACAGAAACTTGCACCGGTGGAACCAGAGGAGCCAGTTCGTAAAGCAGCATCTTCCGAAGAACTTAACTTTGTGCGTATTTTATATTCTACATTGATTAAGAATGAAGTTCATGAAAAATACGTTAATCAGATTCTAGATGAAGTAGAGAAATTTATTCGTCCAGGTAATAATGTGGATTTGATTTTACCTAACATTTATCAGAAGTTGATTTTAAAATTTGGTCAGCCTAAGACCATTGAATTGTCAGGAAAGAAACCTAATGTGGTATTTTTCATTGGACCAACTGGTGTAGGTAAAACAACTACGATAGCCAAGATTGCTTCTAAATATAAAGTAGAATATAACCGCAAGGTCGCTTTTATCACGGCGGATACCTATCGTATTGCCGCTACAGAACAGTTGCGTGTTTATGCCAATATTTTAGATGCACCAATGTCCATTGTATATTCAGTAGAAGAGATTAATGCAGCCATTGAAAAATATATGGACTATGACCTTATCTTTGTTGATACAGCGGGATTCTCTCATAAAAATGAACAGCAGAGAGAAGATACCAAAAAACTTTTAAATGGTATTAATGAAGATTACAGAAAAGAAGTTTATCTTGTGCTGAGTGCCACAACCAAATATAACGACTTAATGGATATCGTTGATATTTATCGTGAAATCTCAGATTACAAGTTAATCTTTACAAAATTAGATGAAACAAGTTCTTATGGTAACTTATTAAACATCAAATTGTATGCAGATGCAGATTTGTCTTATGTAACAAATGGACAGAATGTACCTGATGATATTGAAGTGTTTGATACCCAGAAAATCGTAAAACAGTTGTTAGGAGGACGATAAGTATGGATCAGGCACAGAAACTTAGAAATGTTATAAAGAAACAAAATCAAAAGAATATTAAAGCTGCAAGAGTTATCACGATCACAAGTGGTAAAGGTGGAGTTGGAAAGTCTAATCTTGCAGTTAATCTTGCAATCCAATTACGCAAGAAAGGTCAGAGAGTTATTATTTTTGATGCAGACTTTGGTCTTGCAAATGTGGAAGTTATGTTTGGCGTAATTCCACAGTACAACTTGTCTGACTTGATCTATCATGGAAAGAGCATTCAGGAGATTATCACAAAAGGACCAATGGACATTGGATTTATATCTGGAGGTTCAGGAATCTTAGGTTTGAATAATCTCTACCGTGAACAGATTATGCTTTTGGTAAAGAGTATTGGGGAATTAAATGAGTATGCTGACGTTATCATTATTGATACGGGAGCTGGCGTTTCAGACCAGGTTTTGGAATTTGTTCTTGCAAGTCCAGAAGTACTTATGGTTACAACTCCAGAACCAAGCTCATTAACAGATTCATATTCATTGTTAAAAGCAATGTATCGTAACCCTAACTTTATTGAAGACGGAACCACAATTCACGTGGTTGCCAATAAAGTTCAGTCTACAGAGGAGGGACGAATGGTTTACGATAAGCTGCATTCTGTAGTGGATCAGTTCTTGGATGGAGAACTTAATTATCTGGGTATGATTCCACAGGATAGTGCATTGGAGCGTTCAGTAAGACAACAGAAAACAGTTTCTTTACATGAACCTAATTCGAATGCGGCAAAAGCTTTTGAAGTTCTTGCAACCAACTTGTTGGAAGGAACTCATAATGAAGTGCAGATGCATCGAGGAATTGCACAGATTTTCTCGCATTTATTAAATCGAAAAAACTAATTAAGGGATAAAGGGATAACATTATGGCGATAACAGATTTTGCACGTCCGGGCGATAAGATTGATATTACTTATCTGCATCAAAATAATGGAAAAGTTTATAAAAGTAGTGTCTTTGATTTTCTTGGAGAAAATGTAATGGAGATTGGCATGCCTACGGAAGGCGGCAAAATGGTTCTGTTCCAGGTAGGATTTGAATGCTCCATGTTCTTTTATACTCAAAAGGGTATGTACACCTGCGAAGCAAAGGTGCTGGACAGATATAAAAAAGATGGTTTTTACATGATGTCTGTAAAGATTATTTCTATTCCAAAGAAATATCAGCGCCGTGATTTTTATAGAGTTGAGACCTCAATAGATTTTTACTACTACAAAATCACAAAAGAAGTTTCGGAAATGGAAACAACAGAAGATTTGTTTGAAGAGATTACAAATCCAAAATATATTCCTGAGAAGAGACTGGCCCATACTCTTGATATTAGTGGTGGCGGAGTTAAATTTTTGGCAGATGAAGAATTAGAGGTTGGGTCTTATGTTTTATCTGTCATCCGTTTGACCAATGAAAAGGTGGACCAAACACTGTATCTGGTTACGGAGATTATTGATTGTGGAAGAATGGACAAGGTTCCTGATAAGAAGGTTATCAGAGCGAAATACCACTTCAAGGATCTGAAAGATAGGGACTTAATCGTTCGTTTCGTATTCGAAGAGGATCGAATGTTAAGAAAGAAGGAAAATGGGGATTAATTATGAAGAAAAACATTTTAGTAGTTGATGACTCTGCACTCATAAGAAGGGTTATCTGTGATATAATCAATTCAGATAGTAATTTTCAGGCAAAAGACGTTTGTCGAGATGGTTTGGAAGCGTACGAGAAATTAAAAACCACAACCTATGATGGTGTAGTTCTCGATGTTAATATGCCAAACATGGATGGCTTGCAATTACTTGAGAGATTACAAAAAGAGAACATCAAAGCTAATGTTATTATGGTAAGTACTCTTACTACCAAGGATGCAGAAGTTACCATTTTAGCATTGGAACGTGGTGCAATTGATTTTGTAACAAAACCAAATAATATCGCAGAGGCAAAAGGCGAGGATTTTAAGAAACGATTACTGGATGTTTTAACTGCAGTTTTAAACAGTAGAGCGTATGTAAAGAGTGCTGCAAGACCAGCCACTACAGCCGCTACAACGGTTAGACCTTCAAAACCAGCGAATTTTACTCGTCTAAAAGCATCTGGTAAGAATAAGCTAGTTGCGTTGGCTTGTTCCACTGGAGGCCCAAAGGCATTACAGAGTGTAATTCCTTATTTGCCAAAGGATCTGGATGCACCAATGGTATTGGTACAGCATATGCCGGCCGGGTTTACCAAGTCAATGGCTGACCGTTTAAATGAGGTTAGTGCGATTGCTGTAAAAGAAGCAGAAGATGGCGATAAATTAGAGAAGGGACACATTTATGTAGCACCAGGTGGAAGACATATGGAAGTTGTAAAATGTCCAGATGGAAGCCACAAAATTGCACTGAATGACATGCCTGCCATTGGCGGTCTTCGTCCTTGTGCAAACATTACATATGATTCTCTTTCAAAGAGTGGTTTTGACGAAATCGTTTGTGTAGTTCTTACAGGTATGGGGGCTGATGGAACCAATGGAATTCTTTCTTTGGGACATCACAAACCAATTCATGTAATTTCTCAGAATGCAGAAACCTGTGTAGTATATGGAATGCCAAAAGCCATTGAAGAATCAGGCGTTGTGGATGAGGTTGTACCTTTGGAGAAAGTTGCTGAAACAATCACAAAGAACGTGGGGGTAAAATAAAATGGATGTAAGTCAGTATCTTGAGATTTTTATTGATGAAAGTAGTGAACATTTACAGAGCTTAAGCGACTGTATTATGACATTGGAAAAAGAGCCAGATAATAAGGATACGATTAACGAAGTATTCCGTGCTGCACACTCATTAAAGGGTATGGCAGGAACAATGGGCTTTAAGAGAATGCAGCATCTTACACACGATATGGAAAACGTATTCCAGGAAGTTCGTAGTGATAAGATTGCAGTAGATAGCGCAATGATCGATTTGTTATTTAAGTGCCTTGATGCTATTGATGGATATCTTGCAAATGTAAAAGCAAGTTCTGACGAAGGTACAGAAGACAATGAAATCATTATCAAAGAATTAAACGATTTTATTGCAAAAGCCAATGGTGAAGCACCAGCTGCGGCACCAGCTCCAGCCACATCTGCACCAGCAGAAGAAGCTCCAGCGGCTGATGATAATGGAAGAAAGGTTCTTTGGATTGATTTTACTGAAGAAGAGAAAAATCAGGTTGCCAGCGTAAAAGCAGAAGGTAAGAGTGTATACGCTGTGACTGTTTATATTCAGAAGGACTGTCTCTTAAAGGCAGCTAGAGCATTCCTTGTATTCCGTGCAGTAGAAGGCTTAGGACAGATTATTGTGAATCGTCCAAGTTCACAGGATATTGAGGATGAAAAATTTGAGTTAGATTTCAGTTTCTGTGTAGCAACATCTGAACCATTAGATAAGATTATTGCTGCAGCTAAGAACGTGTCAGAAATTGAAGAAGTTGTAGGTGAAGAGATTAAGGATTTAGATGCTGCAAAAGTGGAAGAAAGTGTTGAAGAAAAACCACAGGCTACAGCAACTCCAGCAGTCGCAGCTACACCAGCAGCGCCAGCAGCTCCAACAACTACAGCGAATGCTAATAATGCAAAGAAGCAGACACCTGCAAAGCCAGCATCTAACCGTACAGTTCGTGTAGATATTGAAAAATTAGATGCATTAATGAACCAGGTATCCGAGCTTATTATTGCGAAGAACTCACTTGTATCTATCAGTTCAACAGAAGGTGGCAGTTTTACAAGCCAGGGCTTCCATGAACAGATTGAATATCTTGAAAGAATCACAACAAACCTTCATGAATCAGTTATGAAAGTTCGAATGGTTCCAATTGAAAGCGTAGTTAATAAATTCCCAAGAATGATTCGTGACTTATCACGTACATTAAATAAGAAGATGGAACTCTATATGACTGGTGAAGATACAGAACTTGACCGTACAGTAGTTGACCAGATTGGTGATCCATTGCAGCACTTACTGCGTAATTCAGCTGACCATGGTTTGGAAAGTGCAGAAGTACGTGCACAGAGAGGCAAACCAGAGACTGGTACAATCTTCTTAAATGCATACCAGGAAGGTAACAACGTTATCATTCAGGTAGGCGATGATGGTAATGGTATTGACGTTGAAGCAGTAAAAGCAAAAGCGGTAGAACGTGGAGTTATTACTGCAGAACAGGCAGAAGTAATGACACAGAAAGAAGCTGTAAATCTGCTCTTTATGCCAAGTTTCTCTATGGCAAAACAGATTACAGATATTTCAGGACGTGGTGTTGGTCTTGACGTTGTTAAGTCTAATATTGAAGCCTTAGGCGGAGATGTTGAAGTTAAGACAAAACTGGGAGAAGGATCTACATTTACAGTAAGACTTCCTCTTACACTTGCTATTATTCAGGCGCTTCTTGTTACAATTCGCGATGAAAAATATGCAATTGCCCTTGCGTCAATTACTAATATTGAAGATATTCCTGCTAAGGAAATCAAATATGTAGAAGCAAAAGAAGTAATTCACCTTCGTGGTAGCGTAATTCCACTTATCCGTCTTGACAAGGTTCTTGATATTGAACCTAAAGAAGAAAGCGATGAAAACTTAACTGTAGTTATCGTAAAACGTGGTGATCAGATGGCAGGTCTTGTTGTTGATACCTTAATCGGACAGCAGGAAATCGTTATCAAGTCCTTAGGTAAATATATTAACGGTAACAAGTTAATTAGTGGCGCTACTATCTTAGGAGATGGTGAAGTTGCATTGATTATCGATGCAAACACATTAATGTAACCAGGGGGTGAAGAACATGGCTGATTATAGAATTGAAACACAGGATGTAGAATCAAAACAGTATATTGTTGTTCAGATTGGTAATGAAAAATACGGAATCGATATCGGATACATTGACAATATCGTTCGTATGCAGAAGATTACACGTGTGCCTAAGGCACAGAGTTATTTCAAAGGTGTAATTAATCTTCGTGGAGAAATCGTTCCAGTTATGAGCATTCGTAAGAAAATGGGATTAGAGGATGATGTTATTACTGATGCATCTCGTATCATTATTCTTAAAGTAGAAGAGAAGGGTTCTCTTGGTGTAGTTGTTGATCAGGTTCGTGAAGTTATTACACTGAATACTGCAGAAATTGACAAGACAGCAGTGGGTGCAAGAAATATCAAAGATACATTTATTAATGGTATTGGTAAAAATGGCGAAGAATTAATTTCATTATTTGAGATTAGTGCAATTCTTGAAGAGAGAGAAGCGAACTAAAGAAATAAATTGTATAGTGAGGCAAAGGCTCTTAGGCTAACGCCTCACTATATATGATTTTGGAGGGTGTATGAGTGATTTTACCTTGGACCATGTGAATGATATGTACGTAGATGTTCTGCGTGAAATCGGTAACATTGGTGCCGGAAATGCAACAACCGCAATAGCACAAATGCTTGGTTCCAGATTAAATATGCAGGTTCCAAATGTAAAACTTATGGAAGCTTCACAGTTAGGCGGAGCAATTTGTGATGAAGAAGAAACAGTTGTGGGTATATTCCTGGAAGTATGTAACGACATTTCGGGAAGTATGATGTTTTTGATGAGAATGGATTCTGCTCATGTGATTGTTAATAAACTTATGATGCGTGATCCAGAATACAATGAACCATTTGATGAAATGGATCTGTCTGCATTAAAAGAAATTGGAAATATCATTGCGGCATCTTATTTGTCTGCATTATCCACATTAACCAATTTGAGAATTCAACCATCTGTTCCATATATTGCAGTAGATATGGCAGCGGCAATTTTAAGCGTACCAGCAATTCAATTTGGACAGTATGGAGACAATGCATTATTTATTGAAACGGAATTTGGCGATGACGTTAAGATGCAAGGGTATTTTATCTTAATGCCAGAACAGGATTCCTATAGTAAGATTTTATCATCGCTTGGTATTACCATGTAAGAATCGAGGAAGTGTATGGGGAACGTTGTGAAAGTCGGTATGGCAGACTTGAAAGTAGCCAAAGCGCCTGATTCACTGATTACTTTGGGACTTGGTTCTTGCATTGGATTGACATTGTATGACCCGGTTTTAAAACTGGGCGGAATGGTGCATTACATGCTTCCTGACAGCACAAAGTTAAAAAATAACCAGAACATAGCAAAGTTTGGAGACACAGGAATTCGTGAACTTTACCGTCTTATGGTAGAGCAGGGAGCATCACCGAGAAGAATGGTGGCAAAAATTGCTGGAGGGGCCAAAATGTTCGAGGTTAGCGGACTGTCTGAAATGGGACATGTTGGTGCGCGTAATGCAGAAGAAGCAAAGATAATGCTGAAAGAACTGAAGATCCCATTGATTGCAGAAGATACAGGTCTTAATTATGGTAGAACTGTAGAACTGAATTGTGAAAATGGTGATTTTTATATTAAAGCAGTTGGAAAGACAAGTAAAACAATTTAAGAAAAGAGGATATATATGAGAACAAATTATGTGCCTGCTATTGTTATGCTCTTAGCGGGAGCAGTATATTGTCTTATCGGCCTTAGTTCAGGCACACCTCTTTTGGACTTTACAGTACAATTACTTATAGTTCTTCTTGTTTTTTATGTTTTGGGCGGAATTATTCGAATGGTACTCGATAAGTTTATGGGTGAAGTCGGAGTGAAAAAGGACGAAGAATCTGCGGAAGAACAAAAAACTTCACAGGAAGAGCCTGAAAAACAGGAAGAAACTGAGGAAGAATCCGAAGAAGAAGGAATGTAGAAACCTGGGGCAAAGTAGATGAAGACAGTAGATACGGACAAACTTTGGAGTGAATATCAAAAAAAACCTACGCCAGAGATTCGCGAACAATTAATCCTTGCCTATGCGCAATTGGTGAAATTGGTTGCGGGTCGTCTTAGCATGTACTTAGGTCATAATGTTGAATATGATGATTTGGTTAGTTATGGTATTTTTGGTTTAATAGATGCCATTGACAAATTTGATATGGATAAAAATGTCAAGTTTGAAACCTATGCTAGTCTTCGTATCCGTGGTGCGATTTTGGATCAGATTCGTAAAATGGACTGGATTCCTCGTACGGTTCGTCAGCGACAGCGCAAGATTGACGAAGCCATTAAGAATGTGGAAATGCGTACAGGAAAAACAGCATCTGATGAAGAAATCGCCGTGGAACTTGGTGTTACTGGGGATGAATTATTGAACTGGCAGTCGCAACTTAAGGTTACCAATGTGGTTTCCTTGAATGAGTTTGAGGAACAGGGGCAGGAACCTACTATGGAGTTTGCCAGTCAGAACCGTTTTTTACAGCCAGAAGATGTTGTAGAGGAAGAGGAACTAAAGATTAAACTGATAGAATCATTAGATTTATTAACAGAAAAAGAGAGAAGGGTTATCGAACTATATTATTACGAGGAATTAACCTTAAAAGAAATTAGTCTTGTTCTAGAGGTATCAGAGTCACGTGTGTCTCAGCTGCACACAAAGGCTTTGATGAAGATGCGTAAAAAAATGGGCGATTATATGGGGATTTTTGCATGAGAAACCAATACTTTCAACTTGAATCAAGAGGCACAAATGCGTGTCTCCACATCTATCCACCAGTAGACGGTGGCGCAATGTTAAACATTGCAGAAGTGACAGAATATTTGGCTTCTAAAAAATATGAAAAGTATGATATCAAAGAATTAAATGCGGCAATTGCCAACGCTGAAACAGACTCAGTGGTCATTGTTGGTGACTGGGATGGGTTACCTGTGCGTGAATCTATGGATATTAATGTATCTTTGGATAAAATGAAAGTAATTTGTCGTTTTTATCCACCATCTGCAGGTGGAATAAAACTGGAGGCGAAGGACATTATCAGTGATCTTGCCTTCCACAAGGTAAAATTTGGTATTGATGAAAATGTAATTAAGGACTTCCTTGAGAACAGACATTATTGTTATAATTACATCATTGCATTAGGACAACAGCCAGTACATGGAAAAGATGCTAAGATTGAGTATTTTTTCAATACAAACAAGAATCTTCAGCCAAAACGTAATGAGGATGGTAGTGTTGACTATAAGGAATTGAATACGATTAGTCATGTTCATGCAGGTGACCTTCTTGCGAGATTGCACAAAGAAGACCCAGGAAAGCCTGGAATGAACGTGTTTGGTGATGAAATCAAGCCACGTACCGTGCGCCCACTTCGTCTTGAATATGGTAATAATATTACAATCAATGAAGAACGCACAGAAATCTATTCGGAGGTTACAGGACACGCAAACTATCTGAATGGTAAGGTGTTTGTATCCAATGTATTCCAGGTGCCAGCGGATGTGGATAATTCCGTGGGCAATATTGAATACAACGGTAGTGTGGAAATTAAAGGTAATGTAAAGGCGGGATTTTCTGTAAAAGCAACAGGTGATATCATTATTGATGGTGTTGTTGAGAATGCATATGTGGAATCAGCAGGACAGATTATTGTTAAGCGTGGTATTCATGGTATGCATAAAGGCGTTCTTAGAGCAGGCAAGAATGTATTGGCTAAATACATTGAAAATGCAACTGTGTATGCTGGTGGATATGTTGAGGCAGAAGCTATTTTAAATAGTGATGTGTCTGCTACAGGGGAAGTTCGCGTGCACGGTAAGAAAGGTTTAATCAACGGTGGTACCATCCGTGCTGGACGAAGCATTGAAGTAGAATATGCGGGAACAGATATGGGAACCTATACCACATTAGAAGTTGGTATTGAACCAGAACGTAAACAGAGATATCTGGACCTTTCTAAAGAAGTTACAAAACGTGGCAAAGAATTGGAAGATATGAAAGTTATTATTAATAACTACGCAGCGATTTTGAAAAAAGGTGAAACCCTTCCTAAAGACAAGTTGTTGTATGTACAGAATCTTGCCACAGAATATAAAGAGAAAAAAGAAGCATTAGAACCTATGCGAGATGAGATGCGTGCAATTCATGTGGAAATGATGGAATCAGATCGTTCTTACATTGCAGTTACCAGAACGATTTTCCCAGGAGTTGTGTTGTCGATTTCTGATTTGAATTTGCATATCAAAGATAAAAAGAATTATTGCAAATTCAAAAAGCAGGATGGAGAGATTAAATCCATAGGTTTCTAAAGAAGGTATGGTGAACATATGTCAATCAGACCAGTTGATATAAGTGGAATTATGCAACGTTCTGATGATGTTGGAATGCTAAAACATCAACAGGATAGCAGACCTGCAGTGGAGCAGCAAAATGCACAGACGCAGGTTACTAAAAGAACAGAAGAGCTTCGTCATCAGGTGATGAATCCGGAGAATAGTAATAAGCCAGATACTCATGCGGATGCCCGTGAAAAAGGGAAAAATGAATACTTTTTCCGCAAGGGAAATGGTAGCAAGAAAAAAGAAGAAACTGAATGTAGAGTGGTAAAGAAACACTCTAATGGCAGTTTTGATGTAAAGGTGTAAAAATAATGTTAGCAGTTGAAATTGTACTTATATTAATAGGCGTGGCATTCCTGGTGGGGAGTTATTTTGTGGAAGAACGATTTTCAGAAAAAGACATTCAGGAAATCTCCAAAATGAGCGAAACGCAATTGAATATGATTGTTGACAAGCAGGTAAAGTCTGCAAAGACACAAGTGGAAAATTCTGTGGATGAGATTATTGATGAATCTCTTGCTGTGACAAAACGAGGATTAGAAAAAGAAACAAATGAAAAGATTATGGCAATCAGCGAGTATTCAGATACAGTACTGGAATCTATGAATAAAACCCATAATGAGATTATGTTTTTGTATAGTATGTTAAATGATAAGCATGCTGAGATGACAGAGTTTGCAGGTGCACTTCAGAAATACTCCAAATCCAACAAACAGCCACAGCAGGAAAATGTGATTCTTGCAGAAGAAACAGAAACTGTTCATAAAGTAAAGGAACAGGAACCTGTTTTTGTGGTTCGTCCAAATGTTACACGTACTAATATAGAAGAAACTCTGAACCAGATGAATCAAGAAATGGAAGGAACGCAGGAAAGTGTCTTCCTTAATAAGAATGAACAGATTTTAAATCTGCATAAAGAGGGCAAAAGTGATGTGGAAATTGCAAAAGCTCTGGATTGTGGACTTGGTGAAGTCAGATTAGTATTAGGTTTATATAAGGAAGAACATACATGAGATTTAAATATTACTTAAAAGGTCTGGGAATGGGAATTATCATTACCACCATCATAATGACGGTATCCTGCGTAATGCATAATAATAACTTGTCAGACGAAGAGATTATTAAAAAAGCCATAGAACTTGGTATGGTAATGCCGGACAGTGAAAATGAATCGACAAGTGGCTTGTTTGGTAATAACGATAAAGAGTCCTCGGAATCTGAAAACGATTCTGATTCGGAGGGAGAGCCCCAAAGCGGGAGTGAGAGTGAGATAGAACCAAACGAAACAGAGATTCCAAGCGAAACTGAATCTTCAAGTGAAACGGAGACTCCAAGTGAAACTGAGATTCCAAATGAAAGCGAATCTTCAAGTGAAATACAACCACCAAGTGAGAGTGAAAACCCGACAGAATCAGAAGAGCCTTCGACACAGACACCGCCACAGCATGTGGAGATTACCCAGTATGTATTACATATTCAGTGGGGTGATACCCCAAGAATGATTGCCAATGAATTGTTTGAGAATGGAATGATAGACAGTGCCTCAAAATTCAGAAAGTATCTGGCGGATAATAAGTATGCGGGCAAGCTTCGATCAGGCACATATACCATTACAAAGGGTATGACCTACGAAGAAATTGCGAAAATGATAACAAAGAAGTAAATTTTGTCAAAAATACAAATAAATGCTTGCAAACTAGCCTTTGGTGTGATATGATACCAAAGGCTAATTTTGTAGCCAGTTACTAATAAACACGCATATGGATGTCAAAGCCGGTGCTGGCAATGCTCGGCCAGTTACTTTGGCGAATGAAATGTGCGGACGATTTTAACCAATGGAGGTAAAGAAAATGAGCGTAATTTCAATGAAACAGTTACTCGAAGCAGGTGTTCACTTTGGACATCAGACAAGAAGATGGAACCCAAAAATGGCTCCATACATCTACACAGAAAGAAATGGTATCCACATCATCGACTTACAGAAATCTGTAGGTAAAGTTGATGAAGCTTACGATGCAATCTCTGACATCGCAGCACAGGGTGGTACAATCCTTTTCGTAGGAACAAAGAAACAGGCACAGGACGCAGTAAAATCAGAAGCTGAACGTTGCGGAATGTACTATGTAAACGAAAGATGGTTAGGCGGTATGCTTACTAACTTCAAGACAGTTCAGAAACGTATTGCTAGATTACAGGAAATCGAAACAATGGCAGCTGACGGAACATTTGATGTTCTCCCTAAGAAAGAAGTTATCGCTATTAAGAAAGAATGGGAAAAACTTGAAAAGAACCTTGGCGGAATCAAAGAAATGAAGAGAATTCCAGATGCTATTTTCGTAGTAGACCCTAAGAAAGAAAGAATCTGTATCCAGGAAGCTCAGACTCTTGGAATTACACTTCTTGGTATCGCTGATACAAACTGTGATCCAGAAGAATTAGATTACGTTATCCCAGGTAACGATGACGCTATCCGTGCCGTTAAATTAATCGTTGGCAAGATGGCTGATGCTGTTATCGAAGCGAAACAGGGTGAAGAAGCAGTTGCTACTGTAGAAGAAGTTACTGAAGAAGTAGTTGAAGAAGCAGTAGAAGAATAATTGAACATTCAGAAGGGTAAGCTGGATGGTTTACCCTTCTATTAAATTAAAAATTTATATTTTGGAGGAAATAAAAATGGCAATTACAGCAGCTATGGTAAAAGAATTGCGTGAATTAACAGGCGCAGGCATGATGGATTGTAAAAAAGCATTAGGCGAAACAAACGGTGATATGGAAGCCGCTGTTGAAGTATTAAAGAAGAGTGGTGCAGCTAAGATGGAGAAGAAAGCTTCTCGTATCGCAGCTGAAGGTATTGCTCGTGTAGCAATTGATGGCAATGTTGCAGTTGTTGCAGAAGTTAACTCTGAAACAGACTTCGTTGCTAAGAATGAAACTTTCCAGGAATTCGTACAGTTAGTAGCTGACAACGCTCTTGCATCAGGCTTAAATGGTGGCAAGAACGGTGAAGACGTAGAAGCTCTTCTTGGTATGAACGGCCTTATGGAAGTATTAGTTGAAAAGACAGCTACTATTGGAGAAAAATTATCTGTACGTAGATTTGAAAGAGTATCTGGTGATTGTGTAGCAAGTTACCTTCATGCAGGTGGTAAGATTGGTGTTCTTGTAGCAGCTGATGGTGCATCTGATGTAACAGAAGCTCTTACAAACATTGCAATGCAGGTTGCAGCTATGAATCCACAGTATATCAGCAGAAATGATATTGCTCAGGAAGAAATCGACAAGATGAGAGAAATCATCGTTGATTCTTCTTTAAATGATCCAGCATCTCTTCCAAAGCCAATCTTAAACGCTTTAATCGCAAAAGCATGTGATGGCGTATGGAGCGCAGAAGATGTTGCTATCTACGAAGAAAAGAAGAGCAATATGAACTACTTATTCAACTTCCTTTCAAAAGAAGCAAAAGCTTCTCTTGTAGCTTTAGCTATGGAAGACAAAGCAAATATCGCAGCTGACAAGATCTTCAATGGTGCAATCGAAGGTCGTGTTTCTAAACAGTTAAAAGACATCTGCTTATTAGACCAGACATACGTAAAAGCAGAAGATGGAAAACAGACTGTTGCTGCATACCTTAAGTCAGTAAACGGTGCTATCGTTATCAAGAACGTAGTTCGTTTCGAAGTTGGCGAAGGTATGGAAAAGAAAAACGAAGACTTTGCAGCAGAAGTTGCAGCTCAGATGGCTAACGCATAAGATGCGCGTTTAGCACAAGCAGAACAGATTAACAAAAGGTTAGAACGAGTTTATTCGTTCTAACCTTTTTTGCATTTATGTGTAGTGCGAAACACGGACAAAAAGCAAGGATTGTGTGTGTTTCACTCGAATACATACTCCAAAAAGTGCGCAATTTTGCGCAACTATGAGCACTGTATGCTCGAAAAATCACGGTTTTTGCTACAATTTGGGGCTCATAAGCGAAATTTATACTATATATACGAAAAAATTATAGTAAATTGGTACTAAAAATACATATTTTGCGTTGACATTTTGTATAAATCGTGTATAATGAAATAACAGTTGTCCGTGGCGGACAAACAAATGTATTTTTGGGAAAGATTGGATACAATTGTTTTTCTAATAAGAAGACGGACAAACGCATATATTATCTAGGAGGAAGATATTATGAAAAAGACACTCAAAAAAGTTCTTTGTTTGGCTTTAGCAGGCGTTATGGTATTATCATTAGCAGCTTGCCAGGGTCCAACAGATCCACAGGACAATGCTACTTATACTTATAACACAGCATTGACTGTATTCCCAACAAACTGGAATCCACATACATATCAGACAGCAACTGATAATGAAATTCTGGGTTACATCTCAGAAGGATTCTACACATTTGATTACAACGAAACAAAAGATGGTTACAAAGTAGTTCCACAGATGGCAACTGGCAATCCTGTAGACGTAACATCTCAGTACGTTGGAAAATACGGAATTAAAGAAGGCGACAAAGCTTTAGCATGGGAGATCCCATTAAGAAGCGACCTTTGCTGGGAAGATGGCACAGCTATCAAAGCTCAGGATTTCGTAACAAGTGCTAAGCTTTTATTAAATCCAAAGGCTCAGAACTACAGAGCTGACTCACTTTACTCAGGCAACATGGAAATCGTTAATGCTAAGAACTATCTCTACCAGGGACAGTACGCATACGAAACAAACATGATTTCTCCTGCATATGGTGATGATGAATACATCACAATGGATAAGATGACAAAAGATGCTGATGGATTCTATATGACACCAAACGGAAATTACGTTGCAGTTAAACTTAAATCTGGCGGTAACTGGTCAAGCAACAGAATTGAACAGTACGGTGGTGCTGGATACTTCAAAGTAGGCGATGTTGATTACTATGAAGTTCTTACAAAAGGTGCAGACGCTAATGGCGTAGTTAAAGTTAATGATGAAGTTCTTCATGCATTAAAAGTTATGTTAGCATGTGCTCATGGCTGTGTAGATGCAGATAAAAACCCAAGCGTTGAAGTATACGCAGAGAAAAACGGCGCTTACGCTGACATTGAATGGCAGGAATTAGCTTTCCTTGGTGCTGAGTTCCCAACTTTGGACTTTGCAGAAGTTGGTCTTTTTGCTACAGCTGATGATAAATTAGTTATCGTACTTACAAAACCATTAGAAGGCTTCTACTTATTATATTCTTTAACAAGCTCATGGTTAGTTCATGAAGAAACATACAAAGCTTGTGAAACAGAAAAAGATGGCGTATACAACAACACATACGGCACATCTGTTGCAACAACAAAGTCTTATGGACCATACAAATTAGTTGATTTCCAGGCTGACAAACAGTATGTATTTGAACGTAACGATTTACACTATGATGTAAAAGCTGGATTCTACCAGACAACAAAATGGGTAGTTGACCTTGTTGCAGAAGCTTCTACAAGATTAGAGCTCTTCTTAAAAGGTGAATTAGACTCATACGGATTATCAGTAGATGATATGGAAGATTATCAGGCATCTGATTTCACATATTATACAGAAGGCGATTCAACATTCTTTATCGCTTTAAACCCAAATATGGATGCATTAAAAGCTTCTCAGGAAGCAGTTGGTGCTGACGTTAACAAGACAATTATTACTGTATTAGAATTCCGTCAGGCATTATCTTATGCATTAGATAGAAACGCATTTGCTTTAGCAGCTGACCCAACAGCTAGCCCAGCATTTGGTGTATTCTCAAGCCAGATTATTTCTGACCCTGAAAACGGTGTTGCTTACAGAACAACAGATGAAGCTAAGATGGTTATCGCTGAATTCTGGGGCGTAGCAGATGAAATCGGTGAAGGTAAATTATATGCTACACTTGATGATGCTATTGATAGTATTACTGGTTATAACCCAACAAAAGCAAAAGAACTCTTCAACGTAGCTTATGACAAAGCAATTGCTGAAGGTCTTATGGATGACAACGATGTAATTGAAATCAAGATTGGTACTCCAAACGCAACTTCTCAGGCATACAAGAACGGATATGATTTCCTTTCAAGCTGCTACACAGAAGCTGTTAAGGGAACAAAACTTGAAGGCAAATTAAGATTCACAATTGACAATACATTAGGTAATGGTTTTGCTGATGCATTAAGAGCAAATCAGGTTGATATGTTATTCTTCGTAGGTTGGACTGGTTCAGCACTTGATCCATACGGATTAATGGAAGCTTACACAACAGCTGATTATCAGTATGACCCAGCTTGGGATACATCTGCTGCAATGTGGGATATCACATTAAAAGATGGCAAGACATATACAGCATCTGTATTAGATTGGACTATGACAATGGCTGGTCAGGAAATTACAATCTTTGATAAAGATGGTAATTCAAAATCATTTAAGTGTGGTACAGCTGATAACAACCCAGAAGATCGTTTCGCAATCCTTGCAGGTCTTGAAGGAGCAATCCTCAGCACATACGACATGATTCCTTTAACAGGAGATGCTAGTGCTGCATTAAAGGGACAGCAGATTAAATACGGTACAGAAGAGTATGTATTCGGTGTTGGCCGTGGTGGTCTTAAATATATGACATACCACTATTCAGATGCTGAATGGGCTGCACACGTTGAAAAAGAAGGCGGAAA
Source organism: Lachnospiraceae bacterium (assembly GCA_015057035.1). GTDB lineage: Bacteria > Bacillota > Clostridia > Lachnospirales > Lachnospiraceae > Roseburia. The sequence continues at coordinate 117,954 of SVFC01000001.1, forward strand.
ATTAGAATACAAATAAAACACTTGATATAAACCGAACCCTGAGAGAGTTCTCTCTCAGGGTTATGGTTTTGTATTTGTACAGCTTCTGTAGTATGGTGTTTTGTTTGTCTTATACAAAGGCTGTACAAATATAGAACTAAGTTAGGAGGCATTTAGAATGTTTAAATATGTTTTGAAACGAATTGCGTTAATGTTTTTCGTGCTATTCGTTATTTTAACCATGTGTTTTATTTTGGTTAAATTATTACCAGTAATTGACGCTACTCAGTTCGGTAAAGATATGAATATGATTCTGCAGAGACGTGAGGCTCTCGGATATAATAAACCGCTGTTGGTTCAGTTGGTTATTTTTTTCCAGAAAAGTGTTTTTGGTGGAGATTGGGGTATTAGTGAAGCTCTTTACCGTGGACAGGATGTATGGGCTGTGTTCGTAGGAAAACTTCCTGCAACTATCATTGTTAACATTTATTCTATGTTATTTAGTGTTCCTGTTGGGCTTGCCCTTGGAATCTATGCTGCCCTTAAGAAAAACAAATGGCAGGATCATACCATTTCCTTCCTTGTAATGGTATTTATTTCTGTTCCAAGTTATGTTTATGCATTACTGGTACAGTATGTGCTTTGTTTTAAATTAGACTTATTCCCACTTCAGATGAATCCTGGTAGTGATTACCTTTCATTTTCAATGTTCTTGTCGGTAGTTCCACCAGTATTGTCTCTGGGATTTGGTAGTATTGCTTCTTTTGCACGTATGGTTCGTGCAGAATTATCAGAAGTACTTACTAGTGACTTTATGCTTTTGGCACGTACCAAGGGTCTTACACGTTCACAGGCAACGGTGCGTCATGCCCTTCGTAACTCAATGGTGCCAGTATTTCCTATGATTTTAGGTGAATTTGTTGCAATCCTTTCTGGATCACTTATTATTGAGAAAATCTTCGGTGTTCCAGGTGTAGGTCAGTTGTATGTAAACTCGATTACATCATTAGACTATAACTTCTTCATGTTGTTATCTGCATTTTATACTTTAATTGGACTTCTTGCAGGTATCGTTGTGGATATCAGTTATGGTTTTATTGACCCAAGAATTAGAATGGGGGAACGTTAATATGAAACAGAATAATATGGATTATATGAACATTCCAAAAGAGAAATTTGCGTTTTGCAATGACAGTGAGAACTTGCATGATAAACGTTTGGAAACAAAGCCTGTTGGATATTTACAGGATGCGATGATGCGTTTCGCGAGAAATAAGAGTTCCGTTGTTGCGGCATGGATTATTTTATTGCTTTTGATTTTTGCAATTGTTGCTCCAGTTATTGGTGCGACCAATTATACAAGCCGTCCAAACGATACTATGTATCTGCAGTATGGTAAATTATTGCCAAAATGGGATTTGTTTGCCTGGGCAGGCTGGGATGGTTGCGAAGATGTAACTGTAAGTAAAGGTGTATACTTGAATTTGCTCGGTATCGAAAAAGAAACCGGTTATTCTCCAATCGTTGAAGTATATAAAGCGGATTATGAAACTGAGAATAAGAGTGCTACAGGTACTTTTTATGATCTTCGTGTGGATTCCTATGTGAAGAATGGTATGATGTATCTTACATTGACACCTGAAGAATATGCGGATTTACAGAAATGGCAGGTGGAAAAAGGTATTCAAGTAATTTTCCCTGCAGTTGATGCTTCTAAGATTAAAACCAATTCTTTAAAGAATGATGCAAATATCTGGTATGAATGTAATGAAAAAGGTGTACCAAAACTGAAAAATGGCGAATATGTGAATATTTACAAATTAAATGCCAACGATGGTGGATACAACAGTCTTCGTATTGAAGGAGATGATGGTTCCTTAAAATATGCACAGGTAACTGGTGATTCCAGTGCCTTATCATACAAGGTTCGTGTGTTAAAGAATACTTACTTCCAGTATCGCTATGGTCATGAAGCTAGCTTCATCTTTGGAACCAACGCATTTGGACAGGATATCTTTACCCGTCTTGGTGGTGCAGCAAGATTCAGTTTGATTTTTGCAGTTTGTATTTCATCAATTAATCTCCTTATTGGAGCTATTTATGGCGCGATTGAAGGTTATTATGGTGGAGTTATTGACCTTGTATTAGAACGTATTTCTGATATTTTGAATGGTGTACCATTTATGGTTGTTACAACTCTTTTCCAGTTGCATCTTGCTAAGAGAGTGGGGGTTGTTCCTTCGTTGCTGTTTGCGTTTGTATTAACAGGATGGATTGGAATGGCAGCTAGAACACGTATGCAGTTCTATCGTTATAAGAATCAGGAATATGTACTTGCTGCTCGTACATTAGGTGCAAAAGACTTTAGAATTATGTTTAAACATATTTTCCCTAATGCAATCGGTACAATCGTTACAGGTTCCGTACTTGTAATTCCTGGTGTTATCTTCTCAGAAGGTAACTTAACTTACTTGGGTATTGTTAACTTAGACTCACCAACTATGACATCTGTAGGTAGTATGTTGTCATCAGGACAGGCATTCCTGACCACATATCCACATGTTATCTTATTCCCTGCAGTGTTTATTTCATTGCTTATGATTTCATTTAACTTGTTTGGTAATGGTTTAAGAGATGCATTTAACCCATCACTTAGAGGAACGGAGGAATAATAGAAGATGAAAAAGAAATTATCTGTAAATAATCTTGTAATTTCCTTCCGTACTCCGGCAGGTAAAGTACAAGCAGTTCGTAATATTAGTTTTGACTTACATGAGGGTGAAACACTGGCAGTTGTAGGTGAATCAGGTTCTGGTAAGTCAGTTACGTCCAAGGCTATCCTTGGTATTTTAGCTGGTAACTCTATTATCGAAGGTGGTTCAATTATCTATGATGGTATGGACCTTCTCAAGATTACAGAGGATGAATTCTATCGTATCCGTGGGGATAAGATAGCAATGATTTTCCAGGATCCATTATCAAGCTTAAATCCAATTATGCGTATTGGTAACCAGTTAACAGAAGCTATGCTTTTAAAGGGTGAAGCACGTCAGAAATCCTGTCGCGAAGCGTTCAATAGCACTTTGGCTGTATTAGGCGATGAGATGGTGGCAGTAGAAAACAATCCAGCATTGAAAGACATGTGTGCAAACTTCGATAAATTTGAATTTAAACACATTGAATTGGAGCAGGCGTTTAATACTGCAAAAGAATCTGCAGTAGAAGCAGCAGACGAGATTGAAGACGTTCTTTTCTATATTGAAAAGAAGTCCTTTAATGACCCTAAATATACTCTGGAAGAAATTGCGCGACTTTCAGCTGCAACAGTAAACCCATATGTGGTTAGTGGTGCAGATGCTGAAAAAATCACAGCGCTTTCAAAAGAATTGAAAGCAGCTGCGAAAAAAGATGTTCGTGCAAAAGACTTTACAGAATCAGCACGTATCTTAAAAGAAATCCAGACAATCCTTGCTGTTGCGTTGGAGAAGGAAGAGCCTGATTTCTTTAGTATGGGTTATTATTTAACTTTCTCTGGCAAAGAACTTCCTAATATGCCAGTGGCTGAGTTAAATGATTATATGTTGAACTACATGAACGAGAACTATATGAATGAGTTCAAGAGTCACGTAGTAAAAGCGTTAAAAAATAGTGCAGATAAGCATAACCTTCTGAAAGAAGAGGCTATCAAGGTAGTAGAAGCGAATCGTGCACCATTTGTAGCGGAAACGCTGGATAAGAAAGCCTGTGAAGACGCTATGGATAAGATGATTAAAGCTGTAGCAGCTTCTATCGATAAGTTGGAAATCAAAAAAGATGGTGTGGCTTATACTTTTGAAAGCACGATTAAAGCGGCAGTAAAAACTTATTTTGAAGGCATTCCAAAGAATGTTCAGGCTGCAAAGAACCATGCAAAACAGCAGAAGAAGTATGACCGTCTTATTGCCAGAGGAAAGACTCCAACTTGGAAAGTTACCCCTTCTACAGCGGTAGACTTAGATGCAGCAAAAGAAACAATAGTAGAAGCAATTGATCGTTTAATTGTTCATTATAATGAATTATTAAACGGAGAACAGAGCAGAGACTTTGAAGTGGAAACAGATGAATTAATTAAATTCTTCAAAGACAATGCTTCTGGCGTAGTCTATAAAGTTACAAAAGAGATGGCAAAACATAAAGCAATTAAGCTTATGGAAGAAGTAGGTATCGCTGATGCCAGAATTCGTTACCGTCAGTATCCATTTGAGTTCTCAGGTGGTATGAGACAGCGTATCGTTATTGCCATTGCTCTTGCAGCTGACCCAGATATCTTAATCTGTGACGAACCAACCACAGCGTTAGACGTTACAATTCAGGCTCAGATTCTGGAATTAATTAACAAATTAAAGAAAGATAGAAATCTTTCTATTATTTTCATTACACATGATTTAGGTGTAGTTGCCAATATGGCTGACCGTATTGCAGTTATGTATGCAGGTAAGATTGTAGAGAGAGGAACTAGTGAAGAAGTATTCTATTCACCAGCACATCCATATACATGGGCTCTTCTTTCAGCAATGCCAGATTTGGAGACAGAAGAACGTTTGGAAGCGATTCCAGGTACTCCTCCAAATATGATTTATCCACCAGTTGGAGATGCTTTTGCGGAACGTAACAAATATGCTATGCAGATTGACTTTGAAATGCAGCCACCTGAATTCAAGATTACTGATACACATTCTGCAGCTACCTGGTTATTACATCCAGATGCACCAAAGGTTGAAATGCCTAAGATGATTCAGAATCGTATCGCAAGAATGAAAGCAGAAGGAGGTGCTTCTAATGAGTAATAGAGAAGTAGCACAGGGTGAAACTTTATTAAAAGTAGAACATCTCTGTCAGTATTTCGGTCGTACCAAAGCGGTAGACGATGTAAGTTTCGAAGTAAAAAAAGGTGAAGTATTTGGTTTAGTAGGCGAGTCTGGTTGTGGTAAAACCACAACTGGTCGTTCTATCATTAAATTGTATGATATTACTTCTGGTGATATTTTCTTCAAGGGAGAACGTATCGCTGCGGGAACTCTTTCTTATAAGAAAGAAATCACAGCTGCAAAAGAAGAGTATAAAAAGGCTAAAAAAGAGGGAATGCCAAAAGAGAAATTGGCTGAATTAAAGAAGGTAACAGACGAACGTATTGCCAACGCTAAGGCGGGCATGAAATCTGCTATTAAAGATCATAAAAAACGTAGAACTGTTACAGACATTCAGATGATTTTCCAGGATCCAATTGCTTCCCTTGACCCACGTATGACTGTTGGTCAGATTATTGCCGAAGGTCTTGTAATCAATGGTGAAAAAGACAAAGACAAGATTAATCAGAAAGTATATGAAGTACTTGAGATGGTTGGCCTTGTACGTGAACATGCAGGCCGTTATCCACACGAATTCTCAGGTGGACAGCGTCAGCGTATCGGTGTAGCTCGTGCAGTTATTATGAATCCAGAACTTATCATTGCCGATGAACCAGTATCTGCTCTTGACGTATCTATTCAGGCACAGGTTATTAACCTTTTGGATGATTTACGTCATAAAATGGGACTTACAGTATTGTTTATTGCCCATGACCTGTCTGTAGTTAAATATTTCTCAGATAGAATTGGTGTTATGTATTTTGGTAAATTAGTAGAACTTGCAGATGCAGATGAGCTTTTCGCACATCCATTGCATCCATATACTCGTTCTCTGTTGTCAGCAATTCCAATGCCTGACCCAGAATACGAAAAACGTAGACAGCGTATTACCTATGTTCCATTAAAAGAACATGATTACAGTGTAGATTTACCTTCTCTTCGTGAAGTGTCCCCAGGACATTTTGTTCACTGTAATGATGCAGAGTTCGAGAAATATTGTGAACAGGTGAAGAATTAATGAAGAATGTAAAAATATTGATACAATTAGTGGTAGGACTTCTCATTGCGTTTTTTATTACGTGGTATCAGGGAGCGTTTGTTGCAACAAAAACTTCTGATATTATTATGGCTGTGGGAGATGGATTTACAGTTGCTGCGGTGTTGTATCTTGGTATGGGCGCTTTGATGTGGATTTCTACAACGGGATTTTTTGATATTTTTGGTTTTGCTTTTAAAAAAGCTGCCAGAGTATTCATTCCTAATTTTATGGTGGATGAGGAAATGAATTTCCTGGAATACAAAATGGGAAAAGAAGAGAAAAGAAAAGGCTTTTCTCAGTATTCGTCCTTAATTATTGGCGCAATCTTTTTAGTTGTCAGTATTGTTCTGACGGCAGTATGGTATATGATAGCTGAATAAGAAATTATAAAACGACTCAGGTTTGTCTTGAGTCGTTTTTGATTGCGCAAAATCTAATTCTATGGTATTCTATACTAAGAGTTTATAAAAATTTTATAATTAAATGAGGACAAATATGCGCGGAGATAAGATTACCAAGAAAACCAAAGACGCAGTAAAGCGTTTTGATTTTGCAAAGAAACCACATACACCTGGATTTTTATATCCGGTGGCAAGAGACCTTGTGTGTAAGACCTTGTTAAATGGACGTGGTTATTCTCTGAAGAAAACCAATATGGAAGGCTTAGATGAACCATATCTTATGTTGGTTACACATTCTTCTACAGTCGACCTTATGTTGATGATGGTATGTACAGAGCCTTACAGAGTAAACAACGTTATGACATTAGAAGGCTTTAATACATATACAGAACCATTAATGCGTCATTTGGGAGTATTAGGCACTCGTAAATTCGTTAGTGATTTACATCTCATCAAGAACATTAAGTACTGTATCGAAAAATTGAAGAATCCATTTGTGCTTTTTCCAGAAGCGAGATATTCTCTGGATGGATGTACATCCTATATGCCTGAATCCACTGGAAAATTAATCCGTATGCTTCGTGTGCCAGTAGTAGTTCTGAAGATTCATGGTAATTTTATTACCTATCCACAGTGGAATCGTATTGAGAAGAACACCTATGTAGAAGCAGAAATGGTACAAATTATTACCAAGGAAGAATCTAAGAAACTGTCTGTAGAAGAAATCAATGGTCGTATTGCAGAACATTTCGAATATGATGATTTCAAATGGCAGTTAGAGAATAAGATTAAGATAGATCATCCGGAACGAGCAAAAGGTTTGCATTGCCTGTTATATAAATGTCCAGCTTGTGGCACAGAACATGAGACAGATTCTGCAGGAATCAAGCTTTGGTGCCGTCATTGTGGCAAGGAATGGGAGATGACCGAGTATGGTCAGATGCAGGCGGTAGAAGGTGAGACAGAATTTAGCCATATTCCAGATTGGTCAAACTGGGAAAGAGAATGCGTTCGTAAAGAGATTGAAGACGGAACATATTACTTCGAAGATGAGATTCGTTTAGAGACACTTCCAGGATGGACTAAGTTTTATCAGCAGGGAACTGGTAAGTTGATTCAGACACCAACAGAAACTCGTATTGAGTGTACTTACCATGGAGAACCATATACGCTGGTTCGTAGTGCAATGCATATGGAAAGTGTTCATATCGAATATGACTACCTTGGACGTGGTGACTGTGTGGACATTTCTATTCCAGATGAAAGCTTTTGGTGTTACCTTCTTAATAAGAGAGATGCCCTTACCAAGATATCCTTTGCAACAGAAGAAATGCATAAATTAGCAGTAGAAAAGAGTGGAAGTTAAACCTAGGTTTAACTTCTATTTTTTCTATTTACTTCTATGGAAAATGTGGTAAAATAGTTATGATATTACACGTTGGAGGATGAGTATGGCTACAAATGACGCAGATTTGCTGAATCAGCAGCGCCAGAGACGAAAACGAGTAAATCGAATTAAGAATGGGATTGTTTGGACGATTGCTATGTGGATGCTTTTTTCACTATTAGCAATTATTATTTTGTCAGTACAGGTTTTTCAGTTGAACGATCGACTTGGAAAACTGGAAACAGGCGGGGTAGTAGCAGGTCCGAATTCTTCTGAAACAGAGACCAATGGTAAAGGAAATGAATCGGAAGAGGATTCTGGTCTTCCTTCAGAAAGCGAAACTGGTTCAGAGAATAATACAGAGGAGGATAGATTTGCCAATATTATTACAGGAATTGACACCCCTGAGAATATGGCAGCGGAGGGAGATGCACATTATGTGTATTTAACCTTTAACAGTGTGCCGGGCGACAATACAGAAGATATTCTGGATATTCTGGCTCAGTACCAAGTGAAAGCGACCTTCTTTGTGGTAGGTTCTGAAGATGACGGTGACAATGCAATCTATCAGAGAATTGTGAATGAGGGACATACGATTGGTATGCATTCTTATTCCAACCAGTACAGTTTGATTTATTCGTCAACAGATGCATTTAAACAGGATTATATCAAGATATCAGATTTCTTATATGAACTGACAGGAATGCGCAGTAAGTTTTATCGTTTCCTAGGTGGAAGTGGTAATCAGATTAGTAATGTGAATATGGCAGAGTTTGCCGATATTTTAAATCAGGAACAGATTACTTATTTTGATTGGAATGTTTCTGCAGGAGATACAACCAGCAGTTATACTAAGGAAGATATCCTGAAGAATGTATTGGAAGGTGTTTCCAAATACAAAACATCAGTTGTGTTATTACACGACGGAGATAATAAGTCAACAACGGTAGAGGCACTTGGGACTTTGATTGAACAGTTAAAGCAACAGGGAGCGCAGATTTTACCGATTGATGAAAATACAAATGTAATTCAGTACATCCATGCAGATAGTATTGGAACAGAATAAACGGAGGATTAACATGGGACTTTTTAAAGATTTTAAAGAAGATTGGTCACAGGCAATTAATGAACTTGTACCAGGTGGCGAGGCTGCAAACGACGACAACCTTGAAGTAGATACTTTAGGAGAAAATGTTGACGTTCAGTCAGAACTTTCTAAATTAGACGGTTTGTTAGAACAGGTGAAGGAAATTCCTGTAGCAGAACCTGCTGATAAGAAAGACAAGAAGAATGCAAAAGAAACAAAAGTTGAAAAGAAAGAAGAAGCACCAGTTGTTGAAGCAACAAGTGCACCAGTAGAGGAGAAAGTTATGGATACAACAGTTAGAGAAGAACGTCCAGTAGTTTTAGATGAAACATCAGTTATCACAGCAAGCACAACATTAACAGGTAACCTTGCATCAGCAGGTTCTTTTGATATTCAGGGAACTGTAAATGGTAACGTAACATGTAACGGTAAATTAGTTGTTACAGGTACAATTAACGGAAATAGCACAGCAAGTGAATTTTTCGCTGACGTTGCTAAGGTTGAAGGTGAAGTTGTAAGTACAGGCACAGTTAAGATTGGTGCTGGTTCAGTTATTATTGGTAATATTTCCGCTACATCAGCAGTTATCGCTGGCGCAGTTAAGGGTGATATTGATGTTCAGGGACCTGTTGTTGTTGACACATCAGCAGTTATCATGGGTAACATCAAATCTCGTTCAGTACAGATTAACAATGGTGCTATCATTGAAGGTTTCTGTTCACAGTGCTATGCTGAAATTGATGTTCAGGGATTATTTGGCTAATATAGAAAATTGGATAAGAGAGGTAAATGCTTATGAAACGTGTGTTGTTAAAACTCAGTGGTGAAGCTTTAGCAGGAGACAAGCATCAGGGCTTTGATGAACCAACTGTTACAGTGGTTGCAAAGCAGGTAAAGAAATTGGTGGATAGTGGCGTTGAAGTCGGAATTGTTATCGGTGGTGGTAACTTCTGGCGTGGTCGTTCCAGTGAAACCATTGACAGAACCAAAGCAGACCAGATTGGTATGCTTGCTACTGTTATGAATTGTATTTACGTATCTGAAATCTTCCGTTCCGTAGGCATGAAAACAGCAGTTATGACACCATTTGAATGTGGTTCTATGACAAAACTGTTTTCAAAAGACCGTGCAAATAAATATTTTGAACATGGAATGGTATGTTTCTTTGCTGGTGGCACAGGACATCCATACTTCTCAACAGATACAGCAACTGTTCTACGTGCAATTGAGATTGAAGCAGATGTGATTCTTCTGGCTAAGGCAATCGATGGCGTATATGACAGCGATCCTAAGACCAATCCAAATGCTAAGAGATACGATGAAGTATCTATTCAGGAAGTACTTGATAAAAAACTTGCCGTAGTAGATTTAACAGCAACTATTATGTGCATGGAAAATAAAATGCCAATGTATGTATTCGGATTAAATGAAGAAGACAGCATTGTAAAAGCAATGAGTGGAGAATTTAACGGAACTAAGGTTACCGTATAATCAGGAGGGAAAACTATGGATGCAAGATTAGTATCTTATGAAGAGAAAATGACAAAAACAATGCATAACCTGGAAGAAGAATTCGGTGGAATTCGTGCAGGACGTGCAAACCCTCACGTATTAGACAAATTACGTGTGGACTATTACGGTACACCATCACCAATTCAGAGTGTGGCTAACGTTAGTGTTCCAGAACCAAGAATGATTCAGATTCAGCCTTGGGAAGCATCACTTGTTAAGGCAATTGAAAAAGCAATCCTTACATCTGACCTTGGCATTAACCCAACAAACGATGGTAAAGTAATTCGTCTTATTTTTCCAGAATTAACAGAAGAAAGACGTAAAGAATTAGCAAAAGACGTTAAGAAGCATGGCGAAGATGCAAAAGTTGCGATTCGTAACATCAGACGTGATGCCATTGATCATATTAAGAAAATGGGCAAAGCAGATGGTATTTCAGAAGATGAAATCAAGGGCTTAGAAGACGATATGCAGAAATTAACAGACAAGTTTGTTGCGGATGTTGATAAAGCTGTTGATGTAAAAACAAAAGAAATTCTTACTGTATAGCAATGGAGGGGTTGTTCCGACAACCCCTTTTTCTGCATATTTTGACTTGGATTTATTAGGTTGAGGTGAATAATAGATGATGAAGATACCTGAACATGTGGCAATCATATTGGATGGCAATGGAAGATGGGCAAAAAGCAAAGGGCTTCCACGTAATGCGGGACATACTGCGGGAGCAAAGAATGTGGAAACAGTATGCCAGGCGGCAGATGAACTGGGAATAAAATATTTGACACTGTATGCTTTTTCTACTGAAAACTGGAATCGTCCAGATGCAGAAGTAGAAGCACTTATGAATCTCTTGGAGAGTTATCTGAAGAATTGTATTAAGACTGCGTCTAAAAATAATATGCGAGTACGTGTCATTGGTGAGATTGGCCGTTTGTCTGAGAAATTCCAGAACAGAATCAAAGAGTTGGAAGAGGCGTCTAGCGTAAATACGGGACTTAATCTTACAATTGCAATCAATTACGGTAGTCGAGACGAAATGATTCGTGCCATGAAGAATATGATGCAGGATGAAAAGGATGGAAAACTATCCATCGAAGATGTAACTGCAGAGCTTTTTTCGGGTTATTTGGATACAAAAGATCTTCCAGATCCAGACCTTTTGATTCGTACCAGCGGAGAACAACGTCTGTCCAATTATCTGTTATGGCAGCTTGCTTATAGTGAATTTTACTTTACGGATGTTGCTTGGCCTGACTTCCATAAGAAAGAATTGGAACAGGCAGTAGAAGCATATAATAAACGTGACCGAAGATTTGGCGGCCTGAAGGAGGAATAAAATGTTTGTACCTCGTTTGTTAAGTGGAATCGTTATGGTGATTCTGGCGATTGTGTTAATCATATGTGGTGGAAACGTGTTATTGTTTTCGACACTTTTCATTTCTTTAATTGGAATGTTCGAACTATATCGTGTGCTTCAGATTGAGAAAACACCTCTTGCAATCTGTTCCTATTTGATTACGGCATTATTTTATTGTAATTTGGGATTCGGATGGATTGCAGACCCATTCCTGTTGATTATGGGGCTTTTGATTTTACTTATGTTTGTATATGTTTTAGCGTATCCAAAATATGAAGCAAAACATATTATGGCAGCATTTTTCGGAATGTTTTATGTGGGTGTGATGCTGTCTTATGTATATCAGATTCGCACCCTGGAGAATGGTTTATATCTGGCATTCTTGATTTTCATTTGTTCCTGGGGGTGTGACACTTGTGCATATTGTGTAGGTATGTTAATTGGAAAACACAAGATGTCTCCAATTCTTAGTCCTAAGAAATCTGTAGAAGGTGCTGTAGGTGGAGTTCTTGGAACAGCACTTCTTACAGTAATCTATTGCCTGATTTTCGGAGGGCAGATGGAAATGGATTTGAATGGTATTATTATTCTGACAGTAATTGCTGCTGTGGCAGGATTAATTTCAATGGTAGGAGACCTATGTGCTTCCGCAATTAAGCGTAATTATGATATCAAGGATTATGGAAAATTGATTCCTGGGCATGGCGGTATCATGGACAGATTTGACAGTATGATGATTACGGCGCCTATCATATACTATCTTGCTATACTTTTTATGCAGGTACAGTAACGGGGATGCGCAATTTAAGGAGGTATATATGAAGAAAATCGCAGTTTTAGGTTCGACAGGTTCTATTGGAACACAGACACTAGATGTGGCAAGAGAACAGGGAGACCTTGAAATCGTTGCGTTATCCTGTGGTGGTAATATTCGTCTGATGGAAGAACAGATGCGTGAGTTTCGTCCAAAACTGGTAAGTGTTTGGGATGAGGCAGACGCAAAGGCACTTCGTGAAAACACCAAGGATTTAAATATCAAAATTATGGCTGGAATGGAGGGTCTCTTAGAGGTGGCTACAATTCCAGAGGCAGAGATTCTTGTAACAGCAATTGTAGGTATGCTTGGTATTCGACCAACCATCGCAGCAATTGAAGCAGGAAAAAATATAGCTTTAGCAAATAAAGAAACTCTTGTGACAGCCGGTCATATTATTATGCCACTGGCACGTAAACATAATGTGGCAATTTTGCCAGTGGACAGTGAACATAGTGCAATTTTCCAGTCTTTAAACGGAGAAAAAGGGAACCATATCAGTAAGATTCTTCTTACAGCTTCTGGTGGACCATTCCGTGGCAAAAAGCGTGAAGAATTGCTTAACATTCAGGTGGAAGATGCTTTGAAACATCCAAACTGGGCTATGGGAAGAAAAATCACCATTGATTCTTCTACATTGGTAAACAAGGGCTTGGAAGTAATGGAAGCGAAGTGGCTTTTTGATGTGGATTTAGATCGTATTCAGGTTGTGGTACATCCACAGAGTGTGATTCATTCAGCAGTGGAGTTTGATGATGGAGCAGTGATTGCACAGCTAGGAACTCCAGATATGAGACTTCCAATCCAGTATGCGTTGTATTATCCAGAAAGAAGACCACTGTCTGGAAAACGTCTGGATTTATTCTCTCTGGCAAGTTTGACCTTTGAGGAACCAGATACAGAGACTTTCAAAGGATTAAAATTGGCATATGAAGCCATGACTCGTGGTGGTAATATACCGGTTGCATATAATGCGGCAAATGAGAAAGCAGTTAGTCTGTTCTTGAACCGTCAGATTCGATATCTTGAGATTACAGATATTATTGAGGAAACAATGAAACAGACTGGATTTATTGAAAATCCAACATTAGAACAGATTTTAGAAACAGAACAGGAAGCTTATGAATTCATAAGTAGTAGGTGGTAATTTGAATATAGTAATTGCAATTTTAGTTTTTAGTTTACTTATATTGTTCCATGAACTTGGACATTTTTCTTTAGCAAAATTCAATGGGATTCGTGTCAATGAATTTTCTCTTGGCCTTGGACCAACAATTTTTGGTTTTACAAAAGGAGAGACCAAATATTCTTTGAAACTTCTTCCATTTGGTGGCGCATGTATGATGGAAGGTGAAGATGAGGACTCTGATGACGACCGTGCTTTTAATAAAAAGGGCGTGTGGGCGAGAATCAGCGTTGTAGCTGCGGGACCTATCTTTAACTTTATTATGGCTGTTGTTTTTTCCATTGTAGTAATTTCTGCAATTGGTATTGACCGTCCGGAAATCTATCAGGTTACAGACAATTCTCCAGCATCACATGCGGGGTTATTGCCGGGAGATATGCTTACGCAGTTCGATGGTAAAAATATACATTTTGGCCGTGAGATGTTTCTGATAGAGACATTATCTCCAATTTCTTCGGAAGAGGCCATTACGATTAAGTATATGAGAGAGGGCAAAGAGTATACAACAACTCTTACCCCTGTAAAGAAAGAGCAGTATCTGGTTGGATTTACTTATACCAGTACGGGAGAGGCTGCTGTAATCCAAGGAATAGTAGAAGGTGGAGCATTATCTCAGACAGAAGCGCTTGCTGGAGATGTTATTGTTGCTATCAATGGTACTGCAATTGACACTGCAGATTCTTTGGAAAAATACTTTAGCGATCATCCTACGACATCAAATCCAATTACACTGACTTTAAGTCGTGTGACAGGAGACAAGACGGAGCAGTTTGATGTAACAGTAACCCCACAGTATGCGGGCATTTATTACGATACGGGATTTGTTTATAACAAATACAATATTAGAGAGAAAACAAATTTCCTTGAAACTATTTATTTTAGTTTCTGTGAACTTGGTTATTATGTAGATACTACATTCCAGAGTCTTAAAATGCTCCTGACAGGTGGAGCATCTGTGAATGATTTAAGTGGTCCAGTTGGAATTGTTCAGAATATGGGAGAATCTTTTGAAGAGGCAGAAGAAGAAGGTGGATTCCTGATTGGCATACTTACAATTATGAATTGGGCAATTATGTTGTCTGCAAACCTTGGTGTAATGAACCTCCTTCCTATTCCTGCTCTGGATGGTGGAAGATTAGTATTCCTTATCATTGAGGCAATTCGTGGAAAAGCAATGGATCCAAACAAAGAAGGTATGGTTCACATGATTGGTATCATTTTATTATTCCTTCTTATGTTCTTTGTAATGTTTAACGATATTCGTAAGTTGTTTATTTAGTGGCGCAAGCCTATACTTTGGGAGGTGCAAAATGGATAAGAGATTAACTAAGGAAGTTCGCATTGGAAATCGTGTCATCGGTGGAGGAAATCCAATTCTGATTCAGTCCATGACCAACACGAAAACAGAGGATGTAGCAGCAACAGTGGCTCAGATTCAGAAATTGACTAAGGCAGGCTGTGATATTATCCGCTGTGCAGTTCCTACTATGGAAGCGGCAAAGGCTTTGGCTGAGATCAAAAAGCAGATTGAGATTCCATTGGTTGCAGATATTCATTTTGATTATAAATTAGCTATCGCAGCTATGGAAAATGGTGCGGACAAAATCCGTATTAACCCAGGAAATATTGGAAGTGAAGATCGTGTAAAAGCCGTTGTAGATGTGGCAAAAGAACGTAATATTCCAATTCGTGTTGGCGTAAATAGTGGTTCTTTGGAGAAACATCTGGTGGAAAAATACCATGGCGTTACAGCATATGGTATTGTGGAAAGTGCTTTGGATAAAGTAAAAATCATTGAAGATATGGGATATGACAACCTGGTTGTAAGTATTAAATCTTCTGATGTTTTAATGTGTGTAAAAACCCACGAATTGATTTCTACACAGACCAACCATCCACTTCATGTAGGTATTACAGAAGCAGGTACGATTATTAGTGGTAATATTAAGTCTTCCATTGGACTTGGCTTAATCTTAAGTCAGGGAATTGGTGATACCATTCGTGTATCCTTAACAGGAGATCCAGTAGAAGAAATTAAATCAGCAAAACTGATTTTAAGAACCTTGGGACTTCGTCAGGGTGGTATTGAAGTTGTTTCCTGTCCAACCTGTGGCAGAACCCAGATCGATTTGATTGGACTTGCAAATCAGGTGGAAACCATGGTAGCAGAATATCCACTGGATATTAAAGTTGCTGTTATGGGATGCGTGGTAAATGGCCCAGGAGAAGCCAAAGAAGCAGACCTTGGTGTTGCTGGTGGTATCGGCGAAGGTCTTATTATTAAAAAGGGTGAAGTGTATAAGAAAGTTCCAGAAGCAGAGCTTTTGGATGCCTTAAGATACGAACTGGAAAATTGGAGTAAGTAAATGTCAAAGACATTCCTAGAAGTATTTCCTACCTTAAAGGTAGAGCCAGGCTTAAAAAGCCTTCTTGAAAAAGCAGAAGTAACAAAAGTAAGTGCGAATCATGACAGAAGTCATGTTCGCATTTATTTGCATGCAGAAAGACTGATAGATAAGAATAAAATCTGGTATTTGGAAAGAATCATCAAGGACCAGTTGTTTGAAGGTAAGGATATTACTGTAAAAATTATAGAAAAGTACAGTTTATCAGAACAGTATAATGCTCAGGCGCTTTTTCAGGTATATAAAGACAGCATTTTAGAAGAGTTAAGTGAATACAGCGTATTAGAAGCCAATCTGTTGCGTACAGCTAGTATGGAATTTGATGGGCCTCGCCTAACCTTAACCATGGATAACACCATTATTGCCCAAACCAAAGGCAATGAGATTGTGGAGTTTTTGGAAAAGGTGGTATGTGAGCGCTGCGGTTTAGATCTGATTATTAAAGTAGAGTATCGTGAACCAAAGGAAAGCAAATACCGTAAGAATTCGGAAGAACAAATTCGTCAGGAAGTGCGAGCAATTGTGTCACGTACCAGTATTGGTAAAGGGGCAGAGGAAGAGCCACAGGAAGATGGCCTACTTATTGCGGACAAGAAGACTGCCAAGACTTCTGGTGAGACCGCCAAGGAGGGGACAGTTGCGCCATCGCAAGCACAACCTAAAACCGCATCATCTGGAGATTCCTTTAAGGCCAAGAATAACGGATTTGAGAAAAAAGGTGAATTTCGCAAGAAATACGAACCTGGTAGCAAGAAATCCGATAACCCAGACGTGCTATATGGCCGTGATTTTGAGGACGAGCCATTAGATATCGAAAAGATAGACGCTCCAATTGGAGAGGTTACCCTTCGTGGTAAGGTTGTTTCTTTGGAAACCCGTGAGATTCGAAATGAGAAGACCATTGTTATTTTTTCTATGACGGATTTTACAGATACGATTGTTTTAAAACTATTTGCTAAGAATGAAGATGTTCCAGAACTGGAAAAAAATATCGGTCCTGGCGCATTTATCAAGGTAAAAGGAATTGCCATCATTGATAAATATGATAATGAACTTACCATTGGTTCGATTGTTGGCATCAAGAAGATTCCAGATTTTACTACTACACGAATGGACGTTAGTCCGGAAAAACGAGTAGAGCTTCATTGCCATACCAAGATGAGTGATATGGATGGTGTTTCGGATGTTAAGGATATCATTAAGCGTGCCAAGAAATGGGGTCATAAAGCCATTGCCATTACAGATCACGGTGATGTACAGGCTTTCCCAGATGCAAACCATGCGGTAAGCGGACCGGATGATATCAAGATTATCTATGGTGTGGAAGCCTATATTGTAGATGACTTAAAAGGAATTGTTACAGACTCCCGTGGACAGTCTCTAGATGATTCTTATGTAGTATTTGATATTGAAACCACAGGCTTTAGTCCTGCGGTAAATAAGATTATTGAGATTGGAGCAGTAAAAGTGGAAGGCGGAAAAATCGTAGACCGTTTTTCTACTTTTGTAAACCCACAGGTTCCAATTCCATTCCGAATTGAGGAATTAACCCATATCAGTGATGACATGGTGGTGGATGCTCCAACCATTGATGTGGTATTACCACAGTTCTTAGACTTCTGCGAAGGATGCATTATGGTAGCTCACAATGCAGAATTTGATATGAGTTTTATCAAGAAAAATGCCTTGGATTTAGGAAAAGAGTTTGCGCCAACTGTGATTGATACCGTGGCTATGGCTCGCTTCCTGTTACCAACATTAAATCGTTTTAAATTGGATACCGTAGCAAAGGCAGTAGGTGTAGCTTTAAATAACCACCATCGTGCTGTGGATGATGCTGCTTGTACTGCAGAAATCTTTGTGAAGTTTATTCCAATGTTAAAAGAGCGTGGCATTGTGGATTTGAATCAGGTCAATGAAGTAGGTACATCTTCTGTAGATAATATTATGAAGATGCCAACTTATCATGCCATTATTTTGGCAACCTGTGACCAGGGAAGAACGAACCTGTACAACTTGGTTTCTCTTTCCCATGTTACATATTTCCACAGAAGACCTCGTATTCCAAAATCAGAGTTTCTCAAATATCGTGATGGACTTCTTCTTGGGTCTGCCTGTGAAGCAGGAGAACTGTATCGTGCCATTTTAAATGGACGACCAGAAGAGGAAATTGCGAGAATTGTGGATTTTTATGATTATCTAGAGATTCAGCCTTTGGGGAATAATGCATTTATGCTTCGTGATGAAGATTCTCCTGTGGAAACAGAAGAAGATATTATGGAGATTAACCGCAAGATTGTGAAACTGGGAGAAGACTTTAACAAGCTGGTTGTTGCCACCTGTGACGTACATTTCCTAGACCCAGAGGATGAAGTCTACCGTCGTATTATTATGGCGGGAAAGGGATTTGATGACGCAGACCAGCAGGCGCCATTGTATCTTCGTACCACAGAAGAAATGTTAGCAGAGTTTGCGTATCTGGGCAGCGCAAAAGCAGAAGAGGTGGTTATTACCAACACCAATAAGATTGCGGATATGTGTGAGCGAATTAGCCCCGTACGTCCAGACAAATGCGCTCCAGTTATTGAGAACTCCGATCAGATGCTTCGTGACATTTGTTATAACAAAGCATACAAAATGTACGGTAATCCACTTCCAAAAATTGTAGAAGCCCGTTTGGAAAGAGAGCTTAACTCTATTATTTCCAACGGATATGCCGTAATGTATATCATCGCGCAGAAACTGGTGTGGAAATCCAATGAAGATGGATATCTGGTAGGTTCTCGAGGTTCCGTAGGTAGTTCCTTTGTAGCGACTATGGCGGGTATTACAGAGGTAAATCCACTTCAGGCCCATTATCTTTGCGAAGAATGTAAGTATGTGGATTTTGATTCGGATGTGGTAAAATCCTACGCGGGACGATGTGGCTGTGATATGCCTGATGCTATTTGTCCTAATTGTGGTAAGCCTTTGAAAAAAGAAGGCTTTGATATTCCGTTTGAAACATTCCTTGGATTTAAGGGAGATAAAGAACCGGATATCGACTTAAACTTCTCTAATGAATATCAGAGTAAAGCGCATAAATATACGGAAGTTATTTTTGGTGAAGGACAAACCTTCAAGGCAGGAACCGTAGGAACTCTGGCGGATAAGACTGCTTATGGTTATGTAAAAAAATATTATGAGGAACGTGGCGTCCAGAAACGTCGTTGTGAAATAGAACGTTTGTCGGTAGGGTGTACCGGAATTCATCGTACTACAGGACAGCATCCAGGTGGTATTATCGTTTTACCAATGGGAGAAAATATCAATACCTTTACGCCAATTCAGCGTCCAGCAAACGATATGTCGGTGGATATTATCACAACCCATTTTGATTACCATTCTATCGACCATAACCTGTTGAAATTGGATATTTTAGGTCACGTTGACCCTACTATGATTCGAATGCTTCAGGATTTAACGGGATTAGACCCAACCACCATTCCATTGGATGATAAAGCGGTTATGTCCCTCTTTGAAAGCACCAAGGCTTTGGGAATCGCCCCTGAGGACATTGGAGGAACAAAACTTGGGGCATTGGGTATTCCAGAGTTTGGTACAGACTTCGCCATTGGCCTAGTAGAAGAAGCAAAACCAACCCAGTTTATTGATTTGGTTAATATTGCAGGACTTTCCCATGGTACTGACGTATGGTTAGGGAATGCCCAGAAATTGATTCAGGAAGGAACAGCGACCATTTCCACCTGTATCTGTACTCGAGACGATATTATGACCTATCTTATTAATAAAGGACTGGAAGCGGATACAGCATTTAAGATTATGGAAGCTGTACGAAAAGGCGTTGTTGCAAAAGGCAAATGTGATAAATGGCCAGAGTGGAAACAGGATATGTTAGATCACGGTGTTCCAGAGTGGTATATCTGGTCCTGCGAACTCATTAAGTATATGTTCCCGAAGGCCCATGCAGCGGCTTACGTTATGATGGGCTGGCGTATTGCATATTGTAAGGTGTTTTACCCTTTGGCATATTACGCATCATATTTCTCTGTTCGAGCTACAGGTTTTAGTTATGAAATTATGTGCCTTGGCAAGGAGAGATTGGAACGTCATTTAAAATATCTTAGAGATAATAAAGATACCATTTCTAATAAGGATCAGGATGTGCTTCGAGATGGAAGAATTGTACAGGAAATGTACGCCAGAGGATTTGAATTTTTACCTTTGGATATCTATCGTGCGGAACCGCATCGTTTCCAGATTATTGATGGAAAACTGATGCCATCCCTAAATTCCATTGAAGGCTTAGGAGATAACGCTGCCATTGCAATTGCAGAAGCAGCAAAAGACGGTAAGTTCTTATCCAAGGATGATTTCCGTGAACGTACCAAGGTATCTAAGACAGTAATTGAATTAATGAGTGATTTGGGATTGTTTGGCGATTTGCCAGATTCCAATCAGTTAAGTCTGTTTGACTTCACATAAAATCTCTGGGCTGTAGGAGGTATGTGTAACTTAGTCACAGTTATACATACCTCCTATAGCCCAGTAATTTTTTACAAATGTCCAATATGATTATGGTTCAGTGTCAACTTCTGCGAGAGGAGCGTCATTATTTGAATTAGAATAATACTCTTTAGAAGTTAGAAGTTGTATCGTGTTAGCATCTAATTTTCGATAATATAAAGTAATCACATTAGGTCTGCATGTTTTATAACCTACATAATTTTCATTTGTGTTAAATGGAATAATTTTAATACAAAGTTTCCCCTTTTCCTTGATAAAGATTTCATTAGGGATTGTGAAATCTTCATGGTGGTTGTATGTAATTCCAGAGTACTCCATTTTATGCCAATACTTACCGCCGAATACTTCTTCGGATGTTGCGTCTTTCATAAAAATATGATTTTCAATGTTTTTATAATCATCAAAAAGCATTGAACTAAAAATGCTTTCTTCGTATTCTTCTGCACATACATAGATGCCGAAGAGTAGTCTGGTATCACTTTCGTGGTGGTAGAGCCCTTCTGGATTAGAATAGTCATACGGATATACACCATAATGTAGTTCCACTACAACATCGTCAATTGAGAAAGTGTCTTCCGATGACCTTATTCCAAGCATAGTCGAGTTTGGAGTTAGCGTGTAGGAAAAATTTCCAGCTTCGTATCCTTGTACAAATCTAGGAAGACCAACAAATTTTATTAGCAAAATACCGAAAAATATAATTGGAATTAATAATAGTATTATGAAAAAAACAACTGCACCAACAATGAGTTTCTTTTTCATATATCCTCCTCTATTTTAAAACGTCAGGGGTAAATGCCATTACGTTGTCAGGCATAGATTTCATAATGTAGTAGGTATCACCAGTATAGTAATCGGTGAAGAATACCAACTGTTCAGTTACATGAATCTCTTTGAAAGTACCTTTCTTAATCATCATGTATCCAGTACCATCATTCTTAATCATACAGATGCCAGAGTTTTCTCCGTCGTATTTCTGGTAGAAGATGTAATCACCATATACATTGTAGGAGTCAATCTGGTCTTCAGTGACCACAGATGTTTCGCCAAAACTTGTATTGGTATGTACCAGCGCAGTGTTCTGGTTACCGTCAATAAAGTAGATGTTCGTTCCGTTTTCATCTACAGTAGGTTTATAGCAGTTGCCTTCGTAAATAACAAAAGCAGCATCGTTAGTTGTATCGAAACGGTAAATAGAACCAGAATCCTTATCTCCACTATAGTAGAAATATTGTCCTTCGGTACAGCAGGTCAGGATTGCTTCTTTGCGAACCTGTTGTCTGTCGGTGCCATCAATCTTAACCTTGTATAGGGTCGAAGCATCTTCGGTATCATAGTGTAGATAATAGATGTAATTACCAACTAATGTTGCATAGTTGCAAGGATCGGTGTCTAAGATTTTGACATCGCCACCATTTCGAGGCATTCTGCATAATGCATTGCGGAAGAATGAAAAGAATTCAAAGTCTAAGCTCTGGCTAACATTATTGCGGACATAATATACATAGTTGTCGTCAGCATTGATGTAGTTTGCTACATCATTACTTAATTTTTTGAGATTCTGACCATTGCTATCCATGGAATATAAGCGATTACCGTCCTTTGGATTGGCAAAAAAGATAGTTCCGTTATGTTCACAGAACATGCCACCACTGTAAAGATTGCCGGCAGTATTGCCATTGACATATCCTTCGTTGTATATAGTTTTTTCCTTCATCAAAAATGAAATTGCAACTGCGATAACTATTAGAACACATATCACAAGTATAGGTTTTAAATATTTCGTCTTCATATGTATCCCTCCTATGTAAATTATACTAGGAAATGAAATATCTTTCAAGGTTTGCTTGCCTTTCAATTCACTTTGTACTATTATTTTTTTATTGGAAAAATGAAAGGTGAATCATATGGAAGATTTATTGAAGTTAAGAGATGAAATTGATAAAATTGACACTCAGCTGGTAAGCCTTTATGAAGAACGCATGAAAATTGCAGAAGGCGTAGCTCGATATAAAATTGCTACAGGGAAAAAGGTCTTAGACAGAGAAAGAGAACTGAGTAAATTAGAGAATCTTTCTGCCAAGGCAACTTCAGAGTTCACCAAAGTGGGCATTTCGGAATTGTTTGAACACATTATGGCGGTAAGCCGTAAGAGACAATATCAGTTACTGAATGAGAGCGGGGTTGTTGAAAATCCTTCCTTTGAAGTGGTGGAAGATTTTATTACACCAAAGGCAAAGATTGTATTCCAGGGAGTGGAAGGAGCATATAGTCAGCAGGCGATGATGCAATACTTTGGCTCTGAATGTGATAGCTTTCATGTAGAGACCTGGAAGGATGCCATGGAAGCCATTAAGAATGGAGAAGCCGACTTTGCAGTGCTTCCAATTGAGAATTCTTCAGCGGGAATTGTTTCTGAGAATTATGATTTGCTTGTGGAATATGATAATTATATTGTGGGAGAACAGATTATACAGATTCAGCATGCATTGATGGGGTTGCCAGAGGCTACTCTTAGTGATGTGACAAGCGTGTATTCTCATCCTCAGGCACTAATGCAGTGTGGAGATTATCTCTATTCACACAGTGAATGGGATAAGATTAGTATGAAGAATACTGCTGTGGCAGCGAAGAAGATTAAGGAAGATGGAGATAAGAGCCAGGCTGCCATTGCAAGTCAGTTGACAGCTCAGATTTATGGGCTTAAAATATTAGACGCAAACATTTCCAACTCAGAGAATAATGCCACCAGATTTATTATTGTAACCAATAAGAAGATTTGTAGCAGCAAAGCGACACGAATCAGCATTTGTTTTGAAACTACACATCAGAGTGGTTCCTTATATCATATGTTGTCACATTTTATTTACAACAACATCAATATGACCAATATCCAGTCTCGTCCAATTAAGGATAAGACATGGGAGTATCGATTCTTTGTCGATATTGAAGGAACATTACAGGATACAGCTGTGATAAATGCTTTAACTGGAATTGAAGCAGAAGCGGTGTCTATGAAAATTCTTGGAACTTATTAAAAAATATTTTAAAAACAGTTGACATTCCAAGGTTTCCGTGCTATTTTATATGAGTTGATAACAAACAAGTAGAGTATCCACTCTCACCTAAGCGCAATTGGGCGACTTAGAGTTCATATTTCCAACATGTATTTTTTATGTTAGAGATTTTTAGTGGATAGTCTGCCTATCCACTATTTTTTATGGAGGTACAAAGCCATTAGCAGCGAATTACAGATTAATGAACAAATCAGAGACAAAGAGATTCGTCTGATCGGAGCTGACGGAGAACAGTTAGGTATCGTTTCTGCAAAGGAAGCACAGAAGCTTGCTGAAGAAGCGGGACTTGATCTTGTGAAGATTGCTCCAACTGCGAAGCCACCAGTATGTAAGATTATTGACTACGGTAAATATCGTTACGAACAGGCTCGTAAAGAAAAAGAAGCTAAGAAGAAACAGAAAACTGTGGAACTTAAGGAAATTCGTTTGTCTCCAAATATTGAAGCTAACGATTTGAACACCAAAATTAATGCTGCAAAGAAATTCATTGCAAAAGGGGACAAGGTAAAGGTTACACTTCGTTTCCGTGGTCGTGAAATGGCGCATATGAACCAGAGCAAATACATCTTGGATGATTTTGCTGAGGCACTTGCGGATGTGGCAGTAGTGGAAAAAGCACCTAAGGTAGAAGGTAGAAGTATCGGAATGGTGCTGGCAGAAAAAAGATAATACATTAAGGAGGATTTTAACATGCCAAAAATCAAAACAAGCAGAGCAGCTGCAAAACGTTTCAAAGTAACAGGAACAGGAAAATTAAAAAGAAATAAAGCTTACAAGAGACATATCTTAACAAAGAAGACAACAAAGACTAAGAGAAATCTTAGAAAAGCAGCAATTGTTGATTCAACAAATGTTAAGACAATGAAGAAGATTTTACCATACATGTAAGATTGAAGTAGGAGGAAAATAACATGGCAAGAATTAAAGGCGGCTTAAACGCTAGAAAGAAACACAATAGAGTATTAAAATTAGCTAAAGGCTACAGAGGCGCTCGTTCTAAACAGTACAGAGTAGCAAAACAGTCAGTTATGAGAGCTCTTACAAGTTCTTACGCTGGACGTAAAGAAAGAAAGAGACAGTTCCGTCAGTTATGGATCGCTCGTATCAACGCTGCAGCTAGATTAAACGGACTTTCATACAGCCAGTTCATGCACGGCCTTAAATTAGCAGAAGTTGATTTAAACCGTAAAGTATTAGCTGATATGGCAGTTACAGATGCAGCTGGTTTCGCTTCTTTAGTAGAAGTAGCAAAAAGCAAATTAAACTAATTTTTGGGGACTATCCTTAAAAGGATAGTCCTTTTTTAGTGCATTTTTGACAATTGACGAATATACGGAAAGTTGCTATCATATAAATACGGTGAGCAACCGATTGCGCAAATTGGAGGAAAAGGTAATGAAAAAAATTAAGACATTGTGTGTAATAGCTGCGTTAGCTATTGGCCTCATGACAGGGATAACAGGATGCGATAATCCTTCGCCGGTTAAGGTAGAGCCAATCCCATCAGATTCTCTGTATGTAGAGAAGGTAGAGAATATGCCTAAGGATTTTATTCTTGGAATGGATGCTTCGCAAGTGCTTTCATTGGAGGAATCTGGTGTTAAATATTATGATTATGATGGTAACGAAGCAGATGTTTTTGAAACACTTGCTAAGAGCGGTATCAATTATATTCGTGTTAGAGTATGGGTTGATCCATATGACGCTGACGGAAATGGATATGGTGGCGGTAACTGTGATATTAACACAGCTATTGCGATTGGTGAGCGTGCAACAAAATATGGCATGAAGTTGTTGGTTAATTTCCATTATTCTGACTTTTGGGCAGATCCTGCTAAACAGATGGTTCCAAAGGCATGGGCAGGTATGGATATTGATACAAAAGCCAATGCGGTATATGAATATACTCTTGACTGTTTGAATAAATTGAAAAAAGCAAAAGTTGACGTCGGAATGGTGCAGGTAGGTAATGAAACCAATGGCGCGATTTGTGGTGAAAAGATTTGGATGAATATATACAAGATTATGGCAGCTGGTTCAAAAGCTACTAGAGAAGTTTTCCCAGATGCATTGGTTGCTGTTCATTTTGCTAATCCAGAAAAGGTTACAAATTATGCAGACTACGCAAAGAAATTGAATTACTATAATCTTGATTATGATGTATTTGCATCTTCATATTATCCATATTGGCATGGCACACTTGATAACCTGACCACTGTATTAAATAATGTGGCAGATACATATGGAAAGAAGGTTATGGTTGCTGAAACATCTTATGCCTATACTACAGAAGATACCGACTTTAGTGGTAACACAATCTCTGGCGGTGGCGGAATTGTTGCAGATTATCCTATGACAATTCAGGGTCAGGCAAATCATATTCGTAACGTTGTTGATACTATGGTAAATGACGTGCATAATGGTATTGGTGTATTCTATTGGGAAGGAACCTGGATTTCGGTAGGTACAAATTCTTGGGAAGAGAATTCTGTGTTATGGGAAAAATATGGTTCTGGATGGGCTTCATCTTATGCTGCAGAGTATGATCCTGATGATGCTGGAAAATACTATGGTGGTTGTGCTTGTGATAACCAGGCATTGTTTGATGCACAGGGGAAACCACTTGAATCATTAAAGGTATTTAGTTTGCTTGGCACAGGTAATAAAGTTGAAGTGAAAGCAGATGCTATTGAGGCCGTGAACGTACAGTTTGACTTGAATGGTACAATTGTTCTTCCAGATAAAGTAAATGCTGTTATGTCGGATAACTCTAAACAGGAAGTTGCTGTTACATGGAAAGATGTTGATTACGATAAAATGTACAATGGTGGTGTTGCAAAATATGATATCATCGGTGAAGCTGGTGGCATGGAAGCACATTGCTATGTTTCTATGATTGAATTTAACTTCTTGAAAGATTATAGTTTTGAAGAAGAAAGTGATGCATGGGTAGTAAAAGCTGCTGGAGTTATGGATGAACTTATGGTAGAAGATAAAGCAACTGACTCTTTGACTGGTACCAAGCATTATCACTTCTGGAGTGCGAATTCCAATACAGTAAACTTTGACTTAGAGCAGGAGGTAAAAGATCTTCCAGCTGGAACATATAAGTATTCAATTGCTATTATGGGTGGCGATTGTGGAGAAACCAATATCTATGCTTATGTTAAAGTAAATGGTGAAATTGTTGCGAAAGATTCTTTAGGAATCAATGGATACAACAATTGGGAATCAAGTTTAATTGAAAATATCGTTTACAACGGAACAGATACAATAGTAGTAGGTATTCATGTGGAATGTAGTGGCGAAGGCGCTGGTGCATGGGGTAAAATTGATGATGCTTTACTTAATTCTGTTGCAGAATAGTATGCTATATACTATAAAGCAGTCCTCTTAACGTTAAGAGGGCTGCTCAGACTTTGTCTATAGTCTGAGAGTCACCCAATTGGGTGACTCTTTTTTTGTTTCTACAGGCCTTTTTAAAAAATGCGTTTACTGTCTTGTCAGGTGTAAAGACATTTGATATACTACAAGGGCACCCTAGACTTGCGGGGATGCAATGATGCTATGATATTGACAGGAGGGAAAATCAATTGTCAATCAAAGATAAAATTTTAGAATTGAAGAAAGAAAAAAACGCTGTGATTCTTGCGCACTACTATGTGGCAGACGAGGTTCAGGAAATTGCAGATTACATAGGAGATTCTTTTTATCTTAGCAAGAAAGCAAAAGAATTGGAAGAACAGATTATCGTGTACTGTGGTGTTTCCTTTATGGGAGAAAGCGCAAAGATTTTAAATCCTGATAAGCTGGTACTGATGCCAGATATGTCAGCAGATTGTGCTATGGCACATATGGTGGATTTAGAGAATATCAAGAAGATTCGAGAAGAATACGACGATGTGGCAGTGGTTTGCTATATCAATTCCACAGCAGAGATTAAGACCTACGCCGATGTATGTGTGACTTCTGCCAATGCAGTGAAGATTGTACGTAATCTTCCAAACAAGAATGTGTATTTTATTCCAGATGGGAACCTTGGCCGTTATGTTGCTGAACAGGTGCCAGAGAAAAATGTAATCTTAAATTCAGGCTATTGTCCAATTCATCACGCTATTACGGCGGAAGAAGTGGAACAGGCAAAGGCGAAGCATCCAAACGCACAGTTTGTGGTGCACCCAGAATGTGTCAAAGATCTTCTTGATATGGCAGATTATATTGGAAGTACTTCGGGAATTATCGACTATGTTGCTAAGAGTGACTGTAAGGAATATATCATCGGAACGGAAGAAGGCGTTTTGTATGAACTTAAGAAGCAGAACCCAGACAAACAGTTCTATATGATTAACAACAATCAGATTTGCCACGATATGAAGTACATAACATTGGAAAAAATATATAAGGTTTTGTTGGAAGAAACCAATCAGTTGGAGGTAGATGCCAAACTTCGCGAGGCGGCGCTTAAGCCACTGGATAGAATGTTAGAACTGGCAAAATAGAATGGTTATGAAAACAGATATTTTAATTGTCGGGAGCGGTTGCGCTGGTTTGTACTGTGCATTGCAGTTGCCGAAGGAGAAACAAATTATAATTATTACTAAAGCAGATTTGGAAAGTAGTGATTCCTATCTGGCGCAAGGCGGTATGTGTGTCCAGAGAGATGAGGCGGATTTTGAAAGCTTTATGGAGGATACCTTAAAGGCTGGTCATTATGAGAATGACAGAACTTCCGTAGAGCTGATGATTCGTTCTTCCAGAGATGTGCTGGAAGATCTTTTGTCCTATGATGTGGATTTTCAAAAGGATGCAAATGGAGAACTTCTTTTTACAAGAGAAGGAGCACATTCTAATAAGCGTATTCTTTTCCACGCAGATATTACTGGAAAGGAGATTACGAGAAAACTTTTAGCGGCAGTACAGAAGTTGCCAAATGTGACTATTTATGAGCATACGGCGATGATTGATTTGCTGGTCAAAGAGAATTGTTGTTACGGAGCAGTGGTGAAATGTTCTGATGGAGTGGATGTAATTACTGCCGACACTACAATTCTTGCCACAGGTGGAATAGGAGGACTGTATGAGCATTCTACCAACTTTAGGCACTTAACAGGAGATGCGCTGGCGCTGGCGATTAAGCATGGAATTGAACTAAAAGACATCGATTACATACAGATTCATCCAACGACCTTCTATACAAAAGATAAGTCACAAAGAAGCTTCTTAATTTCTGAGTCGGTTCGTGGCGAAGGGGCAAAACTCCGTGATAAGAATGGTGAACGTTTTGTAAATGAACTTCTTCCAAGAGATTTGCTGACAAAAGCAATTTTGGAACAGATGGAAAAAGACGGAACAGAACATGTCTGGGAGGACTTAAGAGATATTCCAGAGGAAGAGTTAACCAGTCATTTTCCTAATATTGTGAAGCATTGTATGGAACATGGCTATGATGTTCGAAAAGAATGTATTCCTGTAGTTCCAGCCCAGCATTATTTTATGGGAGGTATTAAGGTAAATGATGTAAGCAAAACATCCATGGATAGTCTGTATGCCATTGGAGAGACTGCTTGCAACGGTGTGCATGGGAAAAATCGTTTGGCTAGTAACTCGTTGCTAGAGAGTCTGGTGTTTGCCAAGAGAGCAGCGCGTGATGTTGCTCAAGCATATGAAAAACGAAAAAATGTGCTAGATGTAGAAACTATGTGTATGGAGAGAGGGCATATGGATTCTTACTGGCAGGTTTTTTTACAGGACAATATTGAGCGCTATCAGGACGAAGAAAAACTTGAGGCGGAATATAAAGAATTGGTTTTAACAGAAATTAAGAAAGCAAAAGAAAAGAGGATATAAATATGTTATTTGATGAAATTACTTTAAAATTAAATGTTGACCCATTAATTAAATCTGCAATCCGTGAGGATATCACCAGTGAAGATGTATCTGCTAACAGTGTTATGCCGGTATCAAAGCAGGGCGAAGTTGATCTGATTTGTAAGCAGGACGGTGTTATTTGTGGTCTTCCAATTTTTGAACGTGTTTTTAAAATTATGGACGATACAACAGAAGTGGAATTTTACGTAAAAGATGGTGATGAAGTAACAAAGGGGCAGTTAATGGCAAAGGTGCGTGGTGATATTCGAGTGCTTCTTGGTGGAGAAAGAACTGCGCTTAACTATTTGCAGAGAATGAGCGGTATTGCAACGTATACCCGTACAGTTGCGAATATGCTTGTTGGAACCAAAACAAGATTATTAGATACAAGAAAGACTTCGCCAAACAATCGTATCTTTGAAAAATACGCAGTAAAAGTTGGTGGCGGCAATAACCATAGATACAATCTTTCCGATGGTGTTTTATTAAAAGATAACCACATTGGTGCTGCAGGAAGTGTAAAGCATGCCATTGAAATGGCAAAGGAATACGCTCCATTCGTTCGTAAGATCGAAGTAGAAGTGGAAACTCTGGAAATGGTAAAAGAAGCTGCAGATGCAGGGGCTGATATCATTATGTTAGATAATATGACTCATGAACAGATGGAAGAAGCTATCCGCATTATTGATGGAAGAGCAGAAATCGAAGTATCTGGTAACGTAACTAAGGAAAATATTCAGAAACTGACAGACTTAGGCGTTGACTGTATCTCTAGTGGTGCTTTAACTCACTCAGCACCAATCATGGATATTTCTTTGAAGAATCTTCATGCAATTGAAGCGTAAACTATGTAATCAGGGGGAATTTATGAGTGGAGAGCAGCGCAGAGAGCAAATTATAGAAATAATTAAAAATAGTGCCAGTCCCGTATCAGGAACAGCATTAGCAAAAATGGTCAATGTGAGTCGTCAAGTGGTGGTACAAGATGTTGCCCTGATTCGCGCAAATGGTGTAGATGTTATTTCCACAAACCGTGGATATGTTATCGGCGATAGTGGAAAGGTAAGTCGTGTGTTTAAGGTGATTCACACAGAAGAGCAGGTAGAAGAAGAATTAAATCTCTTTGTGGATTTTGGCGGCATTGTAAAAGATGTATTTGTGTATCACAAGGTTTACAATGTGTTAAAAGCGGATATGAATTTAAAATCCCGCGCAGACGTACGAAAATACCTTGCAGAACTTGCATCTGGAAAATCTACGCTTCTTATGAATGTTACTTCGGGCTATCATTATCATACCATTTTGGCAGATGACGAGGAGACTCTTGATATTATTCAGGAGGAATTGTGGGCTAAGGGATTCCTGGCTAAGTTGCAGGAATATGAGCCTGTGGAATTTGGGAAAAAGACAGAATAGTGATGATTAATGCAGATAACTTTTTAGGTTATCTGCATTTCTTTGCGTTTCGATATTCTTTTGGAGACATTCCTTTTTCCTTATGAAATGCCTTAGAAAAGTACAAACTATTGTCGAAGCCGATAGAGTTGGCAATGGCAGTAATTGACAAATCAGAACGTTCCAGCAAGATACAGGATTGCTTAATACGAAAATCCGTCAGGTATTCTTTCGGAGAGATACCTAGCACAGTCTGAAAAGAACGGAATAGATGACTACGGCTTAGTCCTACATATGAGGCAATGTCTTCTACGGTAATTGGGTAGGAATAATTTGCTGTTATGTATTCAATGCCTTTTTGCACATAACTTTGAGCGGTATTTGTGTCTGTGGTTTTTTGCGCATTATGCATCAGAATCGCAAGAGTGGTATAAAGACGACCTGTCATTTCCACAGCGTGCTCAAATTCGTTTCCACGTGCATCGTAAATTTTGAGTATCTGATTTCGCAAAGCGTTACCATCTGGAGTGTTTTCTATGACGGGAGATGTTTTGGTGAAATCCGTTGCCTGCAGGATACTTGCTGCGTCGCTGCCTGTAAATCCTACCCAGGCATATTCCCAAGGATTGTGTTCGTCAGCATAATAAGAGACTTCAGTGTTTGGATATACCAGGAAACAATCTCCTGCGTTTAAATGAAATTTATATCCATTTACCTGATAATATCCTTCGCCAGAGATAATGTAGTGAATGAGATAGTGGTCACGAATACCAGGCCCCCATTGATAGAGAGGATCGCATTTTTGGAAACCTACGTTATAAACGGAGAGGGAAACTAATTCTTTTTCAGATACGATATAGGAATTTTTGTAATTGTTAAGCATATGTGTCTCCTAATATTTGGAATCTGTAAAACTATAAATTGGTAATACTTATTTTTAATTATATCTATTTTGTGTGCTTGTGCAACATTTTTACATATATTGTAAACATTTTTGGCTATACATTTCACGATGTTTGCGATAATATTAATTCAACAAAACGTCACAGACGATATAAAGGAGAACGAATATGGCTATTTTAGTTACAGGTGGAGCTGGTTACATTGGAAGTCATACCTGCGTAGAGTTGTTGAACGCTGGATATGAAGTGGTTGTGTTAGACAACTTAAGCAATTCTTCAGAAAAATCTTTGGATAGAGTAAAAGAATTAACTGGTAAAACAGTAAAGTTCTATAAAGGCGATATTTTAGATAGAGAAATCTTAAACGAGATTTTTGTAAATGAAAAAATCGAAAGCTGCATTCATTTCGCAGGATTAAAAGCAGTAGGTGAGTCTGTGGCAAAACCTTGGGAATACTACCAGAACAACATTGCTGGAACTTTAGTGCTTGTAGATGTAATGAGACAGCATAATTGTAAAAACATTATTTTCTCATCTTCAGCAACGGTTTATGGGGACCCAGCACAGATTCCAATTACAGAAGAATGTCCAAAGGGACAGTGTACCAACCCATATGGCTGGACAAAGTCAATGTTAGAACAGATTCTGATGGATATTCAGAAGGCAGATTCAGAATGGAATGTAATTCTTCTTCGTTACTTTAACCCAATTGGTGCTCATAAGAGCGGCATTATGGGAGAAAATCCTAACGGTGTTCCAAATAACCTGATGCCTTATGTAACTCAGGTGGCAGTTGGCAAGTTAAAAGAACTTGGTGTGTTTGGCGATGATTATGCTACACCAGATGGAACTGGTATCCGTGACTACATCCACGTAGTGGACCTTGCAATTGGTCATGTTAAGGCTGTTCAGAAGGTAGAAGAAAATCCTGGACTGAAAGTTTATAACCTTGGTACAGGACATGGCTATAGTGTAATGGATATCATCAAGAACTTTGAAGCCGCAAATGATATCAAGATTCCATATGTAGTAAAAGACAGAAGACCAGGAGATATCGCAATTTGTTATTGTGATCCTCACAAAGCAAAAGAAGAACTGGGCTGGGAAGCACAGTATGGCATTCGTGAGATGTGCGAAGATGCCTGGAGATGGCAGAAGAATAACCCTAATGGGTACGAAGAATAACTCCAGAACAACCCCAAGATTAACCTCGACGCGTTGCTTAACCTCGGTTAATTCTTGGGGTTGTTTTGTATTCTTCGGAAGTTTTTTGAAAAATACTTGCATTTCTTTTTTAAACGTGGTATATTACTCAAGCATGGTTCGTTGGTCAAGCGGTTAAGACGTCGCCCTCTCACGGCGAAAACACGGGTTCGAGTCCCGTACGAACTGCTAAAAACTACTTCATTTGAAGTAGTTTTTTTGTGCCTTATTAAATGAAGAAAAAACTTGCATTTAATAAGAAGAAGTGCTATTATAATTAGGACGATATAAGATGACTAGATTGAGAGAGGGCGAAAGTCCTCTCTCAATTCACGTTTAAAACACAAAAACAAGAAAGAGAGGTGTGTATTCATTGTCAAAAGCAAGTGATTACGAAGCAAAGACAGAAAGCCTAATCGTTCCAATTCTAGAGCGAATGAATTTTGAGCTGGTAGATGTGGAATATGTTAAGGAAGGCAGTATCTATTATCTTCGTGCTTACATCGACAAAGAAGGCGGCATTACCGTCAATGACTGCGAAGCAGTTGCGAGAGAGATGAATGTTTTATTAGATGAAAAGGACTTCATTCCAGATTCCTACACATTCGAGGTGAGTTCTCCAGGTTTGGGACGCCCACTGAAGAAGGAAAAGGACTATGTTCGCAATATGGGCAAGGAAGTAGAGATTCGCACCTATCGTGCAATTAATAGAAATAAGGAATTTTATGGTTTGCTTACTGCATACGATAAAGACAGCGTAACCATTGATTCCGACGGCGAAGAACTTAAGTTTGAAAGAGCTGACATCGCATTAATCCGACAGGCAGTTCATTTCTAAACTATATATTTTACAAGGAACATTTTAGCGTAGGATAACAAATATAGGAGGATAAAACAAAATGAATAATGAGTTATTACAGGCGTTAAATATATTAGAACAGGAGAAAAACATCAGCAAAGAAACATTGCTGGAAGCAATTGAGAATTCTCTTATTACAGCATGCAAAAACCACTTCGGTAAATCAGACAACGTAAAGGTTGTAATCGATCCAGAAACATGTGCATTCCGTTGCTATCAGGAAAAGACAGTTGTGGAAGAAGTAACTGACCTCGTGGAAGAAATCTCTCTTGTAAATGCACAGATGATTGACCCTAAATACGAATTAGGCGATGTAGTACAGATCGAAGTAAAATCTAAAGAATTTGGACGTATTGCAACACAGAATGCAAAGAACGTGATTTTACAGAAAATCCGTGAAGAAGAAAGAAAAGTAATCTACGATGAATATAACAGCAAAGAAAAAGACGTTGTAACAGGTGTTGTTCAGCGTTATGTTGGCAAAAATGTAAGTATCAACCTTGGCAAAGCAGATGCACTTCTTACAGAAAGCGAACAGATTAAGGGTGAAACCTTTATGCCAACAGAACGTATCAAAGTATACATTCTCGAAGTTAAGGCGACATCAAAGGGACCAAAGATTCTTGTTTCAAGAACACACCCAGAACTTGTTAAGAGATTATTTGAATCAGAAGTTACAGAAGTAAAAGACGGTATCGTAGAAATCAAATCTATTTCCCGTGAAGCAGGAAGCAGAACTAAGATTGCAGTATGGTCTAATGACCCAGACGTAGATCCAGTAGGTGCTTGTGTAGGTATGAACGGTGCTCGTGTTAACGCAATCGTTAATGAACTTCGTGGAGAAAAGATTGACATTGTAACTTGGGATGAAAACCCAGCGATTTTAATTCAGAACGCTTTGAGCCCAGCAAAAGTTATTTCTGTTATTGCAGATGGCGATGAAAAAACAGCGAAAGTTGTAGTTCCAGACTACCAGTTATCTCTTGCTATTGGTAAAGAAGGACAGAACGCTCGTCTTGCAGCACGTTTAACAGGATTTAAGATTGACATCAAGAGCGAAACTCAGGCTCGTGAAGCAGGCGATTTCTTAGATTATGAAAACGACTACTTAGACGAAGAGTACTACGACGATGAAGAATATTATGAAGATGGATATGTAGAGGAAGGTTACGAAGAATAATGGTGACAAAAAAGATTCCAATGCGCCAGTGCGTTGGTTGTGCAGAAATGAAATCGAAAAAAGAATTGCTTCGTGTGATTAGGACTCCAGAAGATGAAATCATTCTGGATGCTACCGGACGTAAAAACGGACGTGGAGCTTATATTTGTGCGAGCATGGAATGTTTAAAAGCTGCACAGATGCGTAAAGGCTTGGAACGTTCCTTGAAAGTTGCAATTCCAGCAGAAGTTTATGAATCTTTAGAACAGGAGATGAGTAAAATTGCGAAATAGAGTATTTCAAATGTTAGGCATTGCAGCAAAATCCGGAAATGTAGTAAGTGGTGAATTTTCTACAGAAAAGGCAATTAAGTCGGGGCGTGCATTTCTGGTAATTGTTTCTGAAGAAGCATCAGAAAACACTAGCAAGATGTTTGCCAATATGACAGAGTTCTACGAAGTTCCAATGTATGTGTTTGGAACCAAAGAAGAGCTTGGAAGATGCATCGGCAAAGAATTTCGAGCATCCTTAGCAATCATTGATGAAAACCTGGCCAATGCCGTAGAAGCCAAACTTAAATTATGTAAAACTGAATAACGGAGGTAACGAATATGGCAAAAATGAAAGTCCATGAACTCGCAAAAGAGTTAGAAATAGAATCAAAAGTAATCGTAGAGTTCTTAAAAGGAACAGAATACGAAGTGAAAGCAGCCCAGAGTAGCGTAGAAGATGCTGCTCAGGATAAAGTGCGCGCAAAATTCGGCAAGAAGGCTGCGCCAGCTCCTAAAGCGGAAGCTCCAGTGAAGGAAACCACGCCAGCTCCTAAAGCAGAAACTCCAGTAAAGGAAGCTGCGCCAGTTGCTAAGCCAGTTGCAAAACCAGCGGAAGCCTCAGCAACAGCAGAAGGTGAAAAAGAACGTCCTAAGAAAAAATCAAGCATTACTGCTGTCTTTAATGCACAGTATAGCAAACAGCAGAGACGTCCAAATCCAAATGGCCCAAGACGTGAAGGTGGTCATGGACCACAGGGCGGACCAAACCGTGAAGGCGTTCGTCCAGCACAGGGCGGACAGGGACGTCCAAATCCAAACGGACCAAGACGCGAAGGTGTACAGCAAGCTCCAAAGCAGGAAGCACATACAATCATTCGTCCACGTCCAGTGGGAGAACGCGCAATGCGTCCAATTAGTGAAAGAACACCATCAGCAACAGCTGATCTAGTGATGACAAGTGCGCCTAAGGCTGCTCCAGAAGAAACTGTAAAACCACAGGTAGAACAGCGTCCAGAACGTAACGAACGTCCAGAAAGAACAGAACGTCCTGTAAGAGCAGAACGCCCAGAGAGAACAGAACGTCCTGAGCGTGGTGAGCGTCCACAGCGTCCAGAACGTGGTGAACGTCCACAGGGTGAAAGAGGCGATCGTCCACAGCGTCCACAGGGAGATAAGAATACCTTCCGTGTAGATAATCGTCAGGGACGTCCAGACAAGGGATTTGACAAAGGCGACAAATTCGATAAGGGCGATAGAAACGGCTTCCGTGGAAATGATAGAAACGATAGAAATGGTGGAAAAGGCCGTTTTGATCGTGAGATGGATAAATTCAATAAAGATGCTGCTCCAGCAGAAGAGATGCGTGGCAAAGAAAGTCGTGAACGTGGTAAAGATGACCGCCGTAGCAACAGACATACAGACCACGACAAACTTGGTAGCAAACGTCAGGAGAATTTCGTTAACTTAGAAAAGAACGGTGGCAAGAAGAGACCACAACAGCCACAGCAGAAACCTAAGGAAGATCCAAACGAAATTAAGACAATTACACTTCCTGAAAAGATTACAATCAAAGATTTGGCTGACAGAATGAAAGTACAGCCTTCTGTAATTATTAAGAATCTTTTTATGAAGGGAACTATGGTTACAGTAAACCACGAAGTTGATTTTGATACAGCATCAGAAATCGCATTAGAGTTCAACTTCATCTGTGAAGAAGAAGAAAAGATTGACGTAATTGCAGAACTCTTAAAAGAGGAAGAAGAAAATGAAGCAGATATGGTTGCTCGTCCTCCAGTTGTCTGTGTAATGGGTCACGTTGACCATGGTAAAACTTCTCTTCTTGATGCAATCCGTTCAACAAAGGTAACGGCAAGAGAAGCAGGTGGTATTACACAGCACATCGGTGCATCTGTAGTATCAATCAATGGACAGAATATTACTTTCCTTGATACACCTGGTCATGAAGCGTTTACTGCTATGCGTATGCGTGGTGCTAAATCAACAGATATTGCAATCCTTGTTGTAGCAGCAGACGATGGTGTAATGCCTCAGACAGTAGAAGCAATCAATCATGCAAAAGCTGCTGGCGTAGAAATTATCGTTGCAATCAACAAGATTGATAAACCAACTGCAAATATTGAGCGCGTAAAACAGGAACTTACCGAGCATCAGTTGATTGCAGAAGACTGGGGTGGAAGCACAATTTTCTGTCCTGTTTCAGCAAAGACAGGTGAAGGTATTGACAACCTTCTGGAAATGGTTCTTTTAACAGCAGAAGTGCTTGAGTTAAAAGCAAATCCAAAACGTCAGGCTCGTGGTCTTGTTATCGAAGCACAGTTGGATAAGGGACGTGGTGCTGTAGCAACCGTACTTGTACAGAAGGGTACACTCCGCGTAGGTGATCCAGTTGCTTGTGGTAGCAGTTATGGTAAAGTTCGTGCCATGATTGATGACAATGGACGCAGAGTAAAAGAAGCAGGTCCTTCTACACCTGTAGAAATTTTAGGTCTTAACAGTGTTCCAACCGCTGGCGAAACATTTGTTAATACCAACTCAGAAAAAGAAGCAAAAGAATTTGCTGAAACATACATTGCAGAAGAAAAGAACAGACTTCTTGAAGAAACGAAGGCTAGAATGTCTCTGGATGATTTATTCTCACAGATTCAGTCAGGCAATATGAAAGAATTGAACCTCATCGTTAAAGCTGACGTTCAGGGTTCTGTAGAAGCAGTAAAACAGAGTTTAATGAAACTTTCTAATGAAGAAGTTATGATTAAGGTAATTCACGGTGGCGTAGG
This sequence comes from Lachnospiraceae bacterium, assembly GCA_015057035.1. GTDB lineage: Bacteria > Bacillota > Clostridia > Lachnospirales > Lachnospiraceae > Roseburia. Next base: position 156,067 of record SVFC01000001.1, read on the forward strand.
CGCTGTTAATGAATCCGACATTACTCTTGCTATGGCGTCAAATGCAATTATCATCGGCTTCAATACTCGTGTTGAGCCAATGGCTAAGACCACTGCAGACAGAGAACATGTAGACGTAAGACTGTACAAAGTTATCTACCAGGCAATCGAAGACGTGGAAGCAGCTATGAAGGGTATGCTGGATCCAATCTTTGAAGAAAAGATTCTTGGACACGCAGAAATCCGCCAGATATTCAAGGCTTCCGGAGTTGGTAACATCGCTGGTTCTTATGTCCTTGACGGTACAATGGAAAGAGGATGTAAGGTTCGTATCAGCCGTGAAGGCGAGCAGATCTTTGAAGGTGATCTGGCATCACTTAAGAGATTCAAGGATGATGTTAAGGAAGTTAGAACAGGATATGAATGTGGTCTTGTATTTGATGGCTTTAACGACCTTCAGGAGTTCGATATTGTAGAAGCTTACAAGATGGTAGAGGTTCCAAGAAAATAGTTATTATGCATGCAAAGAAAGGCATAAAATGAGAAAAAATAGTATTAAAAACATTCGTGTAAACGAAGAAGTAATGAGAGAACTCTCTAATATTATTCGTGGAGAAATCAAAGACCCACGTATTAACCCAATGACAAGTGTTGTTGCGGTAGAAGTTGCTCCAGACTTAAAAACAGCAAAAGCATATATCAGTGTCCTTGGCGATGAAAAATCCCAGAAGGACACCATTGCGGGCTTACGTAGTGCAGAAGGCTTTATCCGTGTGAAACTGGCAAAGTCTATTAATCTGCGTAATACACCACAGATTACTTTTGTGTTGGATCAGTCCATTGAATATGGAATCGCTATGTCAAAGAAAATTGACGAAGTGACAAAAAAGGAAGATGTTGAATAGATATGATTAATGGAATCGTAAATGTCTACAAAGAAAAAGGATTTACCTCCTTTGATGTTGTGGCAAAGATGCGAGGCATCTTTCATCAAAAAAAGATAGGACATACAGGCACGCTCGACCCGGATGCGGAGGGCGTGTTGCCTGTTTGTTTGGGAAAAGCCACTAAAGTATGTGATTTGTTAACAGACAAGGACAAAGAATACAAAGCGGTACTCCTGCTTGGTCAGGAAACAGATACCCAGGACATTTCGGGTGAGGTTTTAAATCGAGCAGAGGTAACTGTATCAGAAGAAGAGGTGCGAGAGATGATAAATTCTTTTGTTGGCTCTTATGACCAGATTCCGCCAATGTATTCTGCTCTCAAAGTGAATGGTCAGAAACTTTGTGACCTTGCCAGACAGGGAGTGACAGTGGAACGCAAGGCCCGCCCAGTCACCATTCATAGCATTGAGATTACGCGTATAGCACTCCCGGAAGTGGAGATGATAGTTTCTTGCTCCAAAGGAACCTATATTCGTACTTTGTGTGATGACATTGGGAAAAAACTGGGCTGTTACGGCTGTATGAAATCTCTTCTTCGTACCAAGGTGGATAAGTTCCTTTTGGAAAATACTTATACATTAGCAGAACTTCAGAAACTGGCAGAAACTCCTCAGGAAGAATGGACTTTCCTGGAAGCAGTTGATAGTGTGTTTGAAAAATATACTTTTGTAGAAACAAAGCCGGAAGCAATAAAAATGGTTGTAAATGGCAATCGTATTCCAGGTTCTATGCTTAAGGATTTTTCCAATGATAAAAAACAGGAATATGTTCGATTATATGACAATGACAGGAAATTTATTGGTATTTATACTTATATAGAAGATACAGAAGAGTATAAGCCAGTAAAGTTATTTATGGATTAATATGAAATATATAAAAAACACTTTAAATTTTCAGGTTCAGGAACCAACCGTAGTTACCTTAGGAAAATTTGATGGGTTACATAGAGGGCACGATAAATTGATGCATGCGCTTTTGCAATATAAAGAGGCTCATCAGGTGGCTTCTGTGGCATTTACCTTTGATATTCCTCCTCGTAACAAAGTGGATGATGTTGCATCCAAGGTCCTGACAACAAATGAAGAAAAAGAATATATTTTTGGCACATCTGGAATTGATTATCTGATTGAATGTCCCTTTACCACGGAAGTGATGTGTATGGAACCTAAGGATTTTATTGCCTGGATTTCCAAGTCGCTTTGTATGAAGTGTGTAGTGGTTGGAGATGATTTTCATTTTGGTCACAACAGAGCAGGAGATTATCGTACTTTGATGGAATACGAAAAGGAGTACGGATATAAAACGATTGTTGTAGAAAAAATGAAAGACAACAACAGAGATATCAGTAGTACCTATGTAAGAGAGGAAATTGCGGCTGGCAATTTGAGAAAAGCAAATGAACTCTTGGGCTATCATTACTTTATTAAAAGTGATGTGGTGCATGGAAAAAAATTAGGAAGAACGATTGGTGTTCCTACTATTAATATGGTGTTGCCAGAAAATAAATTGTTGCCACCAAATGGGGTGTACGTTACAGAAGTAAACGTAGATGGAATGTCATACGTTGGTGTAACAAATGTGGGCTGTAAACCAACTGTATCAGATTCCAATATGATAGGCGTGGAAACTTATATCTTGGATTTTGAAAAAATGGTTTATGGAGATAGCATTGTGGTTTCCTTTGTGGAGTTCATTCGACCAGAAAGAAAATTTTCCTCAGTGGAGGAATTAAAGAATCAGCTTCAGAAAGATATATCTGATGCGAAAAGATTTTACGCAACTTATTACAAAAATATTACATAATTGTGTTGACAGTGTAACAAATTATTGGTATACTCATAAAGGTGCATTGTGCACAGTTATGGAGGATTATATGAAATTTACTAATATAAACAAAGAAATTATTGCAGGTGTTTCTGCAGCTTTGGCAGCTTGTTTATTAATAACAAGTATTCCATTTGAGTTTACAGGTTCACTTGCGGAAGATACAGAAATATCTAACATCCAGTCGTCGGCAGGTGCGAATTCATCTATGAACAATTCAGATGATTCATTATCTGCGGGGGCAAATGGTGCGTTGGGTGGAACGGTTGGAATTGTTGGTAGTGGAGACAATACGGTTGGACAGCCATCTGATGGTACTGAAAATGAAGAAGATACAGAAACTGGAGCTGAAGGCGCAGATACTCCTGATGAGCCAGTAGTAGAATATGAAACATTTGGTTATACAAATCTTGGTTTGGCAAGTGTTGAAGGCAATTTAAATGTGCGCAAGAAAGCTAGCACAAGTGGTTCTGTAGTTGGCAAACTTACCAATTATGATGCATGTGAAATCTTAGGCGAAGAAAACGGCTGGTACAAGATTAAATCTGGTAAAGTCGAAGGTTATGTCAGTGCGGAATATATTATTACAGGTGAAGAAGCGTTAAAGATTGCTCAGACAGAAGCTAGATATGTGGCAACTGTAACTACAGCATCTTTAAGAGTACGTCAGAAACCAACCACAGATGCGAAGAAGTTAGATAGTGTTGCAAAAGGTGAAGAACTTACCGTAGTTGCAATTTTAGATGGCTGGGTTCAGGTTGAGGTTGATGGCTACAAAGAAGCTTATGTTTCTGCAGACTATGTAAAAGTTGAAAAGAAGTTAAAAACTGGTAGCACCATGGACGAACTGAAATATGGCGATGAAATATCTCAGGTTCGTATTGATCTTGTTAATTTTGCATTAAAATATGTTGGTGGAAAATACGTTTGGGGTGGCACAAAACTTGGAAAAGGTGTTGACTGTTCCGGTTTTACACAGCAGGTATACAAGAAATTTGGAATCTCAATTCCACGTACTTCTTATACACAGCCAAATGGTAAAGGAGCAAAGAAGATTAAGTCGTCTCAGGCTAAGCCAGGTGATTTGTTCTTCTACGGAGATAGCGATGGAATCAATCACGTAGCAATTTACATTGGCAATGGTAAGATTGTTCATGCCGCAAACAAGAAAGACGGTATTAAGATTTCCAACGCTTTCTATAGAAAACCTAAGTGTGTAGTGTCATATTTTAATGATTAATTTTTAAGAAAAAGGGTATTTACAACGTAAAAGTTGTATGATATAGTACTAAAGTATGGTTTAGCCCATGCTCGGTGGACGGACACTCCGACCTCTGCTGAGTATCCATAAGTTAGAAGGGCGATTATTATATAATAAGGAGGATCATAACATGATCGCAAAAGAAAAGAAACAGGCTATTATCGCTGAATACGGCAGAACAGCAAATGACACTGGTTCACCAGAAGTACAGATTGCTATTCTTTCAGCAAGAATCTCTGAATTAACAGAGCACTTAAAAGAAAATCCAAAGGATCATCACTCAAGAAGAGGTATGTTAAAGATGATCGGTCAGAGAAAAGGATTACTTTCTTACTTAAAAGAATTAGATATCGAAAGATATCGTTCATTAATCGAACGTTTAGGATTAAGAAAATAATTACACAAATAGAGGGCGGAGTATTTATTCCGCCCTTTTTTGTAAGTTTAAAATGTGAACAAGGCAGAAGAGAATACCGAGACCACTGAAGATGGTATGGATTTCCATAGTATGTTCAGTAGTTTCGGACACTTCTGCTAAATATAAAGCGGGGAACCCGTAAGTAGAAGACATAATTAAAGGAGAAAAAATATGTACAAGAGCTATTCATTAGAACTTGCAGGCAGAACTCTTACAGTAGATATCGGAAGAGTTTGTGCACAGGCAAATGGCGCTGCTATCTTAAGATACGGCGAAACAACAGTATTATCTACAGCAACAGCTGCAGACAAGCCACGTGATGGCGTAGATTTCTTCCCACTCAGCGTAGAGTATGAAGAAAAAATGTATTCCGTAGGAAAAATCCCAGGTGGATTTAACAAACGTGAAGGAAAAGCATCTGAAAATGCAATCCTTACTTCACGTGTAATTGACCGTCCAATGAGACCATTATTCCCAAAGGACTACCGTAACGATGTTACACTTAACAATATGGTTATGTCAGTAGACCCAGAATGCCGTCCAGAATTAGTTGCTATGATTGGTGCAGCATTAGTTACTTCTATTTCAGACATTCCATTTGACGGTCCATGTGCAACAACACAGATGGGTATGGTAGATGGACAGTTTATTCTTAACCCATCTCAGAAAGATTGGGACAATGGAGACTTACAGTTAACTGTTGCTTCTACAGCAGAGAAAGTAATCATGATTGAAGCTGGTGCTAACGAAATTCCAGAAGACGTTATGATTGACGCTATCTACAAATGTCATGAAGTAAACCAGACAATTATCGCTTTCATCAACCAGATTTGCACTGAAGTTGGTAAAGCAAAACACGAATATGCAAGCTGTGCAATTCCAGAAGAATTATTTGCAGCAATCAAAGAAATCGTTCCTCCAGTTGAAATGGAAGAAGCTGTTTTCACAGATGAAAAGCAGAAACGTGAAGAGAATATCAAGAACATTACAGCAAGATTAGAAGAAGCATTCGCAGAAAACGAAGAATGGCTTGCAATCTTAGGTGAAGCAATTTACCAGTATGAGAAGAAGACTGTACGTAAGATGATCTTAAAAGACCACAAACGTCCAGATGGTCGTGCAATTGACCAGATTCGTCACCTCGCTTCAGAAGTAGACTTAATTCCAAGAGTTCATGGTTCAGCTATGTTTACTCGTGGACAGACACAGATTTGCGACGTTGTAACACTTGCTCCATTATCAGAAGTTCAGAAAATCGATGGATTAGATGATAATGTTATAACTAAGAGATATATGCATCACTACAATTTCCCAGCATACTCTGTTGGTGAAACAAAAGTATCTCGTGGACCAGGACGTCGTGAAATCGGACATGGAGCACTTGCTGAAAAAGCATTAGTAGCAGTTCTTCCTTCAGAAGAAGAATTTCCATATGCAATTCGTGCCGTATCTGAAACATTTGAATCAAACGGTTCAACATCAATGGCATCTACATGTGCATCTTGTATGGCACTTATGGCTGCTGGTGTTCCAATCAAAGCTATGGTTGCTGGTATCTCATGTGGTCTTGTAACAGGCGATACAGATGATGATTATATCGTACTTACAGATATCCAGGGACTTGAAGACTTCTTCGGAGATATGGACTTCAAGGTAACAGGTACTCATAAGGGTATCACAGCAATTCAGATGGATATTAAGATTCACGGTTTAACTCGTCCAATCGTAGAGGAAGCTATCGCTAGAACACGTGAAGCAAGACTTTACATCATGGATGAAGTAATGAGCAAAGCAATCGCTGAACCACGTAAGGAAGTAAGCGAATGGGCTCCAAAGATTGAACAGATCGTTATTGATCCAGCTAAGATTGGTGATGTTGTTGGTCAGAAGGGTAAGACAATTAACGAAATCATCGCTCGTACAGGCGTAAAGATTGATATTACAGATGATGGTGCAGTATCTGTATGTGGTACAGATAAGAGCATGATTGCAAAAGCAATTGAAATGATTCGCACAATCACAACAGAATTCGAAGAAGGACAGATTTTCAGTGGTGTTGTAACAAGCATCAAAGAATTCGGTGCATTCGTAGAATTTGCTCCAGGAAAAGAAGGAATGGTACACATTTCTAAGATTGCTAAGGAAAGAATCAATCATGTAGAAGACGTTCTTACACTTGGTGACAAAGTAAAATGTATCTGCCTTGGAAAAGACAAGATGGGAAGAATCAGCTTCTCAATCAAAGACGTTCCAGCAGACGCAGAATAATGATTTGTAACAAAGAGACTACACGCACAGTGTGGTCTCTTTTTGAATACCTTAAAGTAAGAACTGCAAAGAAGAAGTTATTATGGAAAAGGTGAAAAAAATTGTGAATGCCTTTCGGGTCTATAAAAATGGCTATTCGGGGAAAAATATAAGGATTGCTTTGTTAGATACAGGAGTGGTATTGCATAGAGAATTAGAGAATCGAATTGTATATTTTAAGGATTATGTAAATAATAGAAACAGTATCTATGATGATAATGGTCATGGAACACATATTGCAGGTATTTTATGTGGTAAACAGTGCGGAATGGCGCCACAGGCGGAACTTCTTGTTTTTAAGATTTTGGATCAAAATGGCAATGGAAGAACAAGCGATGCATTGAAAGCTTTGAGTTGGATTCTAGAACATCATAGAGAGTATGATATTCGCGTTTTGAATTTTTCTATGGGCTATGTTCCAAATGCAAATGCATCTCTTCAACAACAGCTTATGGATATTTTAGATAAACTATGGGATGAAGGCGTGATTGTGGTAACAGCAGCGGGGAATAATGGTCCAAAAGAAAATACCATTACCGTTCCAGGGATTTCTAGAAAAGTGATTACCGTAGGAGTGTTTGAGGAATTGGAGGATTTTAAAAGCGATTTTAGAAAATACGGTGGACAGGGCCCAACAGCCTGTTGTATTGTGAAACCGGAAATCCTTGCACCTGGAACGGATATTTTAAGCCTCTCAAACGAGTTGCATCGCTATACGAGAAAAAGTGGTACGTCTATGGCGACCCCAGTGGTTAGTGGAGCTTTGGCGTTGGCGGTGGAAAAGAGGCGAAACCTTCAGCCAGTAGAAATTAAACTACTCTTGTATGATACGGTAAAAAGATGTTATGAAATTGATAAAAAAAGTCATGCGTGGGGAGTTCTAGATGTTGATAATCTTATGAAAATGCTATAAAATGTAACTTGGAGGCACTATAAGATGAAGAAGTTATTAAAGAGATTATCAAGTAGATTATTTATAACAGCGATTATTATATTGCTACAATTTGCATGGATTGCTTATACGCTTTATGAAGCGTCGGAAGTCAATCCTTTCTTTGCGTTAGGTATTCGTATAGTGTCTGTTATTTTTGCATTATATGTGGTGTACAAACACATTAAAACTTCCAATAAATTGTCTTGGGTATTCCTAATCTTATTTGTTCCAATCATCGGTGTGCCATGTTATTTCCTGTTTGGTCGCTCTGAGATGACGAAGAGATTCCGTGAGCGCATGAATAGTCTGGAAGAGTTAATCGCGCCATTGCGTATCCGTCAGGAATTAGTAGAAGACCATTTAAAAGTAATCGGTGGTATGGCGTCTAAGCAGTCTGCTTATATTCAAAATGTAGGGAATTATCCAGTATATATGGAAAAGGATTCCAAGTACTATAAATCAGGTGAAGCAGCTTTTCCGGATATGCTTGAAGATTTAAAAAATGCAAAGAAATTTATTTTTGTTGAGTTTTTTATTATGGAACCAGGCAAAATGTTTGATTCTATAGTAGATATATTAGAAGAGAAAGCAAAAGAAGGCGTACAAGTGCGTCTTATTTATGATGATATGGGATGTGTAGACAAATTGCCTCCGCATTATTATCGTGTTTTGCAGAAAAAGGGCATTCACTGCGCTTGTTTTAATCCATTCCGTCCATTTTTATCCATTGTAATGAACAATCGTGACCATCGCAAGATTCTGGTGATTGATGGAGAGATTGCTTATACTGGTGGAATCAATCTTGCGGATGAATATATTAATGAGATTGCACGTTTTGGCTATTGGAAGGATGCTGCGCTTCGTATTACTGGGGATTGTGTATGGAACTTTACTTCTATGTTTCTAGAAATGTGGAGTTATATTACCAAGGGAACAGAAGATTATAATAAGTTTAAAGTAGTTTCCAATGATAATGCGGCTTTGATTTCCAATGGAAAAGGGTTCGTTCAGCCATTTGGTGACAGTCCTTTGGATAAAAAATGTATTGGAGAGGCTGTATATCTTAATTTAATTAATAATGCCAGAAAATATGTGTATATTTTTACTCCATATTTGATTATTGGTGAAGAATTAGCTACGGCGCTTACCAATGCAGCACAGAGTGGAGTAGACGTGCGAATTGTGACTCCGGAGATTCCAGACAAGAAGATGGTTTTCCTTGTTACCCAGGCGAACTATGAGAATCTGATTCGTGGTGGAGTTAGAATCTATCAGTATACACCAGGATTTATTCATTCTAAGTGTTTTGTTGTGGACGATGAATTTGCTTCTGTTGGTACGATTAATTTGGATTTTAGAAGCTTGTATTTGCATTTTGAGTGTGGTACATGGATGTATAAAACGGAATGTATCTCTCAAGTAAAAGAAGATGCTTTGGAGACTTTTGAAGTCAGTCGAGAGATTTCTTTGGAACAGTGTGAGAACACCAACATCGTTTTCCAGCTGGTGCTTAGTGTGTTACGTCTTTTTGCGCCATTATTATAAGAAAACTTGGAAAGACTAGGCTTGAAATTTTTGCTTTGGCAAGGTATACTATCCTAGCGACTAAATTGAGTTTAAGGATTATAACATGGAAATGAACGTAAAATTACAGGTTTTTGAAGGACCATTGGATTTGCTCCTTCACCTGTTAGATAAGAATAAAGTTAATATTTATGATATTCCAATTGTGGAAATTACCAATCAGTATATGGAATATATTGCAGAGATGAAACGTCAGGATTTAAATATCCTTAGTGAATTTCTTGTTATGGCTGCAACTCTTATTGATATTAAGTCAAGAATGCTTCTTCCAGCAACGAATGAAGAAGATGAAGAGGAAGAGGACCCAAGAAATGAATTGGTTCAGCAGTTATTAGAGTACAAGATGTACAAGTGTATGGCGTATGAACTCAAGGACCTTCAGATGGATGCAGCTCGTGTAATGTACAAGGAACCAACAATTCCAGATGAAGTGTTGGCATATGAAGAACCAATCAATATGGAAGAACTGATTTCAGATGTAACTCTGGCAAAATTGAACGAGATTTTCAAGAGTATCATGAAGAAGCAGGTGGATAGAATTGACCCTGTTCGTTCAAAGTTTGGTAAGATTCAAAAAGAAGAGGTTTCTCTGGAAGAGAAAATGGAATATCTGGAAAACTACGCTATGCAGAATAAGCATTTCAGTTTCCGCAACTTGTTGGAATCTCAGTGCAGCAAGGTGGAGATTATCGTAACGTTCCTGGCGATTTTGGAATTGATGAAAATGGGTAAGATTTTCATATCTCAGGAAAATTTATTTGATGACATCAAGATTGAATCCAAGATATTGGCGTAAGATTTGGAAAAGAGGTTAAAGAATTAAATGGAGAATAATTATCGTGCAATTATTGAAGCAATACTTTTTACTATGGGTGAATCCGTAGAACTTAGTAAGATTGCAGAAGTAATTGAATTAGATAAAAAAGAAACAAAAGCAATCATTGAAGAAATGATGGAAGAATGGAATTCGTCCGATAGAGGTGTGTCTATTATTGAGTTAGACGGTGCTTATCAGATGTGTACCAAAACAGAGATGTACGAATATCTCATTAAGATTGCAAAACAGCCGAAACACCGTGTTTTGACAGATGTTTTATTAGAAACCTTATCAATTATTGCATACAAGCAGCCTGTCACAAAGGCAGAGATTGAGAAGATTCGTGGAGTATCCTGCGATCATGCGGTAAGCAAACTGGTAGAATATAATCTTGTTGGGGAACTTGGAAGATTAGATGCACCAGGTCGTCCATTGTTGTTTGGAACTACAGAGGAGTTTTTGAGAAGTTTTGGAGTGAACTCCATCGACAATCTTCCAGTATTAAACCCTGTACAGTTAGAAGAGTTTAAACAGGAAGCAGAGGCAGAAATGAACGTTGCCCTAGATATTTAAGATATAAGACAAACTTAGTAATCATATATATTTCATTGAAAGGATGGAATATATATGATTATTTTTTTGTGTAAAAAAAGATACGTGCTGCTTGTTTTAAGTTTCGTGTTACTCATATCAACTTTTGGTAAAGTGGAGATATATGGAGAAGAAAATTTATCCATGTATTCAGGATGTTATGCTTTAACGGATGCCAGAACGAATCGCGTCTTGGCGGGGAAAAAAGAAACGACTCCAATGGCTAATGCCAGTACTACTAAAATATTAACTTGTATTATTACATTGGAACAATGTAGTTTGGCAGAACAGGTTACAATCTCAAAGAATGCGGTAAACCAGCCTAAAGTGCGTCTTGGCATGAAGGTGGGAGAAGTATATTCCTTGGAAGAACTGGTCTATGCTTTGATGTTAGAGTCCTATAATGATTGTGCGGTAGCAATTGCTGAACATGTGGGAGGAAGTGAGGAAGGATTCGCAAAACTTTTAAACGAAAAGGCTTTACAAATTGGATGTAAAGACACTTATTTTATTACTCCTAATGGGTTGGATGAGGAAGATGAGATTGGATTTCATCATACAACAGCAGAAGATTTGTGCAAAATCATGGCATATTGTGTTTGGGAATCCCCACAGAAGGATTTGTTTTTGGAGATTACCCAAACAAGAAGTTACAAGTCATTTGTAAACCGAAATTCTTTTTTGGATCAAATGGAGGGAGTTGTTTCCGGGAAAACGGGTTATACATCAAAGGCGGGCTATTGTTATGTGGCTGCTTTTGAGAGAGAAGGTGAGCGGTATTGTATTGCTTTACTTGCATGTGGGTGGCCGAATAATAAAACCTATAAATGGAAGGATGCAAAGGTATTATTGAATCACGGTTTGGAAAATTATGATTTGGTGAAAAAGGAAGAAGAGTGGATAAAAGAAAAAATACAAGTTGACGGATATGTAGGAAAAGAAACATTTGCAACAATGAATAGGATTATGGCTTTGGAGATACAAGGGATAAGTGGTGTGTTAGAGTTCTTAATATCTGAAAATGAGAAATTAGATAAAGAAATTATTGTATATAAAGATGTGAAACTACCAGTAGAAAAGGGACAAAAACTAGGGGAATGCAATTATTATCTTGATGATGTTTTGTTGGAGAGTGTACCACTTGTTGCACAAGACGGTGCGAGCTTTTGGACACTACCTCAGATTATGAAAATAATCTTTACCGAATTTTTGTCATTTTCTTGACAAACAAGTTGAAACGCACTTGTCCTTGTAATATAATGTATATAGCGAAATTTTGATTTTTTTAAAATGGAGGTCGTAAAATGAGTACTAACAATCCAAGCTTGGCAATGCAGCGCATTTCCAAGTTAGTAGACGAGAACAGTTTTATGGAAATTGGTTCTCTCGTAACAGCTCGCAGCACAGATTTTAATCTTGCTGGTGCAAAGACACCTTCCGATGGTGTTATTACCGGACACGGATTAGTAAATGGCAGCCTTGTATTTGTTTACAGCCAGGATGCATCCGTATTGAACGGTACAATTGGAGAAATGCACGCTAAGAAAATTGCCAATATTTATGATATGGCAATGAAAATGGGCGCTCCTGTAATCGGACTTATTGACTGCGGTGGAATCCGCCTTCAGGAATCTGTTGACGCCTTAGAAGCGTTTGGACAGATTTATGCAAAACAAGTTGAGGCAGTAGGCCTTGTTCCACAGTTTTGCGGAATTTTTGGAAACTGCGGTGGAGGACTCTCAGTAGTTCCTGCTCTTTGCGACTTTGCTTTCATTGAGAATAAAGGCAAAATGTTTATCAACTCTCCTGATGCGGTTGCAGGCAACAGAGTTGAGAAATGTGACACTGCTTGTGCAACATTCCAGGCAGAAGAAAACGGATGCATCGACATGGTAGGAAGTGAAGATGAAATCATTGCAAGTATGCGTGAACTCATTACAATGCTTCCATTAAACTGTGAAAGCGATGTTTATACAGACGACTGTGAAGACGATTTGAATCGTGCATGCCAGAACTTAAATGCAGCTGATCCAAGATACACATTATCTGAAATCTCAGACAGCAATGTGTTCTTTGAAACAAAGGCTGGATATGCTAAGGATATGGTAACAGGATTTATCAAATTAAACGGTATGACAGTTGGTGCTATTGCGAATGCGCCAAAGGAAAATGGAGAAGTGGTTCTTACAGCAAAAGGCTGTGAAAAGGCTGCAGAATTTGTAAACTTCTGTGATGCTTTCTCTATTCCAGTGCTTACACTTACCAATGTCAATGGTTTCTGCAACTGCAAGTGTGCAGAGAAGAAACTTGCTAAGGCGTTGGCTACCTATACATATGCACTTTCAAGTGCAACTTGTCCTAAGGTAAATCTTATTACTGGACAGGCTTTCGGTAGTGCTTATGCGATTATGAATTCTAAATCTTTAGGAGCAGACCTGGTATATGCGTGGGCGGATGCTAAGGTCGGAATGATGGACTCTTCTATGGCTGCTAAGATTATGTATCCAAATGCAGATGCAGAAGAACTTAAAGCGAAAGCTTCAGAATATGACAACTTACAGTCTAATATTATGTCAGCAGCTGCAAGAGGCTATGTAGATTTAGTAATGGATTCCGTTGATACAAGAAAATACTTAGTTGCAGCATTTGAAATGTTATACACAAAATGCGTATAAGATAGAAAGGTGATGTTTTTATGAAGAAAAAAATAGCTTTATTTTTAAGCGTTCTTTCTGTCGTAATGATGCTTGGAGCTTGTAGTGCTGAGGATCCAACTAAGGTAGACTATAATGGTGTTACCTATGAGGAACTCAAGAATCAGTCAACCAATTCCGCTGCAATTTTAAAGGATTTTTCAGAAGAAAAAATCGAAGAACAGATTGCAATTTTGGAAGAACAAGGTGAAGATTCTGCACTGGCACTTGAATTGTGTAAAAAATGGCTTGCAGCTATGGAAGTCAGCGGCAAGTTTGTAGCGATGGACAAAGATTCATTCGTGATTACAAAATCAGGTAAAACTCTTACAACAGATTTAATGCTTGAGTTTGAGGACAGAGATGTTGTGTTCCAGTTGGTGTATAACTACCATAATATGGAATTAACAGGTATTACAATTGAACCTGTATATACATTTGGCGAAAAAATGACTAAGGCGGCTCTGAATACAGTCATTTGTATGAGTATTGTATTCGTAGTTCTTGTCTTTATTTCCTTGCTTATTAGTTGCTTTAAGATTTTCCCTTATTTAGAAGCGAAGAAGAGAGAGAAAGCGCTTAAAGAATTTGAAGCAAATAAGGTCCCAGAAGTGGCACAACAGGAAGATGTATTTGTTCCACAAGTGGAAGATGATACAGAATTAGTAGCGGTTATTGCTGCAGCAATCGCAGCATATGAAGGAACTTCTACAAGTGACTTTGTAGTACGTTCTATTAGAAGACGATAATCCAGGAGGAAAAATCAATGAAAAATTATACAATTACAGTGAATGGAAACGTTTATGATGTTACTGTAGAAGAAAATGGTAGTGTTGCTACTCCAGCTTCTGCACCTAGAAGAGCAGTTACTCCAGCTCCAGTGGCAGCACCAGCTGCAGCTCCAAAAGCTGCAGGCGCAGGAAGTATTAAGGTAGAAGCAGGTGCTGCAGGTAAAATTTTTAAAGTTGAGAAAAAAGTTGGTGACAAAGTATCAAAAGGTGACGCTGTACTTATCCTTGAAGCTATGAAGATGGAAATTCCAGTTGTAGCTCCAGCAGATGGAACAGTGGCTAGTATTGAAGTATCTGTAGGTGATACAGTAGAATCAGGTGCATTACTTGCAACATTAAACTAATCTCCAAGGAGGGAATTTATTGTGGATTACATATTTGACACACTCACAAACCTCCTTCAGCAGACAGCCTTTTTCAATCTAACAGTTGGAAATTACGTAATGATCGTTGTTGCGTGTGTATTCCTTTATCTTGCCATTGCAAAAGGTTATGAACCATTACTGTTATTACCAATCGCATTTGGGATGTTACTTGTAAATATCTATCCAGATATTATGGCAAGCCCAGAAGAAACAGAAAATGGTGTTGGTGGTTTGTTACATTATTTTTATTTGATGGATGAATGGTCTATTTTACCATCTCTGATTTTCCTTGGAGTTGGTGCAATGACAGACTTTGGTCCTCTGATTGCCAATCCAATCAGCTTTTTACTTGGTGCTGCAGCACAGTTTGGTATTTTTGCAGCATACTTCATTGCAATTGCCCTTGGTTTTAATGATAAAGCGGCAGCTGCAATTTCAATCATTGGTGGTGCGGATGGCCCAACCTCAATTTTCCTTGCGGGTAAATTGGGACAGACTGGTCTTATGGGACCTATCGCTGTAGCGGCTTATTCCTATATGGCATTAGTTCCAATTATTCAGCCACCATTTATGAAACGTTTGACAACTAAGGAAGAGAGAAAGATTAAGATGGCAAACCTTCGCCCGGTTAGTCAGTTAGAGAAGATTCTCTTCCCAATTATTGTTACTATCGTTGTATGTACAATTCTTCCTACAACAGCACCACTTGTTGGTATGTTAATGCTCGGTAATTTATTCCGTGAATCAGGCGTTGTTCGTCAGCTTCAGGAAACAGCATCAAATGCGCTTATGTATATCGTAGTAATCCTTCTTGGAACCTCTGTAGGTGCTACTACAAGTGCGGAAGCCTTCCTGAACTGGAATACAATTAAGATTGTTGTTTTAGGTCTTGTTGCATTCGTAGTTGGTACTTGTACAGGTGTATTGTTCGGTAAATTATTATGTAAGATTACCAAGGGCAAGATTAACCCACTGATTGGTTCAGCAGGTGTATCTGCGGTTCCTATGGCAGCCCGTGTATCTCAGAAGGTTGGTGCAGAGGAAGATCCAACAAACTTCTTACTTATGCACGCAATGGGTCCAAACGTTGCCGGTGTTATTGGTACAGCCGTAGCTGCAGGATGCTTTATGGCGATATTTGGTATCTCGTAACCTGTTTAGCCATACTGGGCACGAAATAAAATGGCGAGTGAATTTATTCGCAGAGCAATTTTATTTTGTGATCAGAAGAGGCGTTCAGCCTCGAGCGAGATTTGTAGTCGCGTAGCGACGGAGAAGATTGCGAAGCAATCGAAATCGAGCTCATATGGATAAACAAATTTAAAAATAATAAGGAGAATTTATCATGTCAGAAGTGATTAAAAAACCTGTTAAAATTACAGAGACAATCTTGCGTGATGCACATCAGTCTTTGATTGCTACACGTATGACAACAGAACAGATGCTTCCAATCATTGAGAAAATGGATAAGGTTGGCTATCACGCAGTAGAATGCTGGGGTGGAGCTACATTTGATGCATCACTTCGTTTCTTAAAAGAAGATCCATGGGATCGTCTTAGAAAATTAAGAGATGGATTTAAAAATACAAAATTACAGATGTTATTCCGTGGACAGAATATCTTAGGATATCGTCCATACGCAGATGACGTAGTAGAATATTTCGTACAGAAGTCAATTGCAAACGGTATCGATATTATTCGTATTTTCGACTGCTTAAATGATACACGTAACCTTCAGACAGCAGTTACCGCATGTAACAAAGAAAAAGGTCATGCACAGGTGGCATTATCATACACATTAGGTGATGCATACACATTAGACTACTGGATGGAAACAGCGAAAAAAGTAGAAGATATGGGTGCTGACTCTTTATGTATCAAAGATATGGCCGGTCTTTTAGTTCCAGCTAAGGCTACAGAGCTTGTACAGGCATTAAAGAGTGCAACAAAACTTCCAATTGAACTTCATACACACTACACCTCCGGTGTTGCTTCTATGACTTATTTAAAGGCGGTAGAAGCAGGTTGTGACATCATCGATACAGCTATGTCTCCATTCGCTCTTGGAACAAGCCAGCCAGCAACAGAAGTTATGGTAGAAGCATTCAAGGGAACAGAATACGACACAGGCTTAGATAATACACAGTTGGCAGAAATCGCTGATTACTTCCGTCCAATGAGAGAAGAAGCAATTGCAAGCGGCCTCTTAAATCCAAAGGTACTTGGTGTAGATATTCAGACCCTTTTATACCAGGTTCCAGGCGGTATGTTATCTAACATGGTATCTCAGCTTAAGGAACAGAATGCAGAAGATAAATACGAAGAAGTATTAAAAGAAATCCCACGCGTTCGTAAAGACCTTGGTGAGCCACCACTTGTAACACCATCTTCACAGATCGTTGGTACACAGGCTGTATTCAACGTACTTATGGGAGAACGTTACAAAGTAGCTACAAAAGAAACCAAAGATGTATTACTTGGAAAATATGGTCAGACAGTAAAACCATTCAATCCAGAAGTAGTAGACAAGGTTCTTGGCGAAGAGAAGAAGAATGCTATTACATGTAGATATGCTGACTTACTTGAACCAGAACTTCACAAGCTAGAAGCAGAAATGGCTCAGTACAAACAGCAGGACGAAGACGTATTATCATATGCGTTATTCCCACAGGTAGCTATGGATTTCTTCAAATATCGTGAAGCTCAGCAGACAAAAGTAGATGCAAAAGTTGCAGATACAGAAAACGGAGCATATCCAGTATAATATTTTTCTTCGAAAAAATTTGAAAGAAACAAAAACTACAAATTGTAGTCAAATGGGGGCGTTCCACAAGTGATTGTGGGACGCCTTTTTGATTATTCTTGTGCTAAAAAATATGCAAGAAATTATGCAAAAAACTCGTTGTAAAAAGCGCAAGAACTGTTATAATAAAAATTGCTTGAATTTTTTGAGCAATGATGAAGCAGAATGGGGTAAAAGTTATGGCAAATACAAATGATTTGTTAAATCGCATTAATAGTAAATACAGTGCTATGAGTAAGGGACAGAAACTTCTTGCAGCATATATCACAGATAATTATGATAAGGCGGTTTTCCTTACGGCAGCAAAAATGGGTGAGACAGTAGGCGTGAGTGAGTCTACCGTTGTACGTTTTGCTATGAATCTGGGATATAAAGGCTATCCAGAATTCCAGAAAGCCTTAGAAGAATTAGTGCGTAATAAATTAAACTCTGTACAGCGTATGGAAGTAACCTATGGCAGAATCAGTCAATCCAAGATTTTAGAATCTGTGTTGCAGTCTGATGCAGACAAGCTGAAGACAACTTTAGAGAAGATTGACCATAACGCTTTTGAACTTGCTGTAGATACCATTTTAGAGGCTAAGAATATCTATGTGGTAGGTATTCGTAGTTGTGCGCCTCTTGCAAGTTTTTTGTCATTTTACTTGAATCTCATGTTTGATAATGTGAGACTGCTTCATACCAATAGCTCCAGTGAGATTTTTGAGCAGATGGTACGAATCGATGAAAATGATGTAATTATTGGAATTAGTTTTCCTAGATATTCTATGCGTACATTAAAAGCGTTGGAATTTGCCAACAACAGAAATGCCAAGGTTATTACAATTACAGACAGCGTTCATTCCCCAATGAATCTCTATTCTTCCTGCAATTTGATTGCGGACAGTGACATGGCATCTATTGTAGATTCCCTTGTGGCGCCACTTAGTGTAATTAATGCACTGATTGTAGCTCTTTGTATGAAGAAACAGAAGGAAGTGGCTAAGACCCTTACTATGTTAGAAGAAATCTGGGATGAATATCAGGTATATGAAAACGATGAAATTGATTATATTGATGACTCTATCAAGATTCATTATGCAAAACTAGAGGATTAAACCATGAGCAAAGTTATTGTTATTGGCGGTGGTCCTGCTGGTATGTTTGCGGCGTATTTTGCTGCAAAAAAAGGCCATAAGGTCACATTACTAGAACAGAATGAAAAACTCGGCAAAAAACTCTACATTACGGGGAAAGGGCGCTGCAATATTACCAATGCCAGCGATATGGAAGAACTTTTCAAAAATGTATGCAGTAATCCGAAGTTTTTATATAGTGCATTTTATTCTTATACCAATGATCAGGTTGTGGAATTTTTTGAAAGTTTTGGTTTGCAGACGAAGGTAGAACGTGGGAATCGTGTTTTTCCTATGTCGGACCATTCTTCAGATGTCATCGCAACTTTGAACAAAGCATTAAAAAGCGTTGGTGTAGAGGTGCGTTTGTACACCAAGGTAAAAGAAATTATTACCAATACGTCTGCAAACGCAGAGAATGAAGCTGGAGTGGAAAACTACGAACCACAGGTTGCGGGAGTGCTTCTTACAGATGGAACTAAAATCGAAGCTGACGCTGTTATCCTTGCAACAGGTGGCGTTTCCTATGTGTCTACAGGAGCAACTGGCGATGGATATCGTTTTGCAGAGAAACTAAATCATAGAATTGTGGAGCCAACTCCATCCTTAGTTCCATTTGAGACAAAGGAATCATGGGTTCCAGAATTACAGGGACTTGCGCTTAAGAATGTTTCTATTAAGATTGTCAATGGCAAAAAGACCTTGTATGAGGACTTTGGTGAGATGCTGTTTACACATTTTGGCGTCAGCGGACCAATGATTCTTTCTGCAAGTGCAGCCATTAAACCAGAGTACATCAAAGAACAGCCAATGTGTTATATTGATTTAAAACCTGCATTGGATGAAGAAACTTTGGATAAGCGTGTGCTTCGTGAATTTGATGATGCTAAAAATAAACAATACAAGAATTCGATTCAGAAACTTTTGCCAGGGAAGATGGTGCCAGTAATCATAGAATTAAGTGGCATTGATCCTGATAAAAAGGTAAATGAAATCTCAAAAGAAGAGAGAAAGTGCCTTGTAAATCTTCTAAAAGCCCTACCTATTACAATTACAGGCACAAGAGGATGGAATGAAGCGATTATCACAAGAGGTGGAATCTCTGTAAAAGATGTAAACCCATCTACAATGGAATCAAAAAAAGTGAAAAAATTATATATTTGTGGCGAAGTGTTAGATTTGGACGCAATGACAGGTGGATTTAATCTGCAAATTGCTTGGTCTACAGGATATTTAGCCGGAAATAGTATAGAATAAGAGAGGATATGTTATGAGTTTTAATATTGCAATTGATGGACCAGCAGGCGCTGGAAAAAGCACAATCGCAAAACAGTTAGCAAAGGATTTAGGCGTGGTATATGTGGATACAGGAGCTATGTATCGAGCTATGGCGTATTATTTCATTACCAATAGTATTGGCGAGAAAGATATTGTGAAAATCATTGATGCCTGCAAACATGTAGATGTAACCATTACTTATGAAAATGGGGTCCAGAATGTATGGTTAAACGGAGAAAATGTATCCGGCAAGATTCGTACGGAAGAAGTGGGTAATATGGCATCGGCTACTAGTGTATATCCAGTGGTAAGAAATAAATTAGTTGAACTTCAGCAGCAACTTGCCAAGACAACTGACGTGATTATGGATGGACGTGATATTGGTACGGTAGTTCTTCCTCATGCAGATGTAAAGATTTATATGACAGCCAGTTCTGCAATTCGTGCAAAACGTCGTTTCGATGAATTAACAGCAAAGGGAATTGAATGTGATCTTGATGATATCGAAAAAGATATAATTGATAGAGACTATCGAGATATGAATCGTGAGACATCACCATTGAAGAAAGCGGATGATGCTGTGGAATTAGATACTTCAAATCTTGATATTGATGGTGTTGTAGATGCAATTAAAGAAATCGTTGCTAAGGCACAGAGATAGATTAATTTAACTTGTTATTTGGAGGTATTATATGCAAGTAACATTAGCAAAAAGTGCTGGTTTTTGCTTTGGAGTAAAACGAGCTGTTAATATGGTATATGAAGAAGTGGATAAAACCAATGAACCAATCTATACCTATGGTCCAATTATTCATAACGATGAAGTGGTAAAAGACTTTGAAAGCAAGGGAGTTAAGCTTGTTCGCGAATTAAAAGAGCTTGCAGACCTTCCAAAGGGACGAATCATCGTCCGTTCCCATGGAATCAGTCGTGCAGAGTATGAAGAAATGGAAGGTTATGGGTTTACTGTAGTAGATGCAACCTGTCCATTCGTACGTAAAATTCACCGTTTGGTGGATGAGCATAGCGCCGCTGGAGAATATGTGGTAATCATTGGAAATCCTAAGCATCCTGAGGTTTGTGGAATCCGTGGATGGGTGAATGGCGAGGGCGTTTCTATCATTGAATCAGTAGAAGAAGCAGATGCATTAATTCTTCCAGAAGATAAAAGGACGTGCATTGTTTCCCAAACGACATTTAATTACAATAAATTTCAAGATTTAGTTGAAATTATCAGTAAAAAAGGTTATGATATAATTGTTTTAAATACTATCTGTAATGCGACTGAAGAACGTCAGACAGAGGCGAGACAGATTGCAAAAGAAGTTGATGCCATGATTGTTATTGGCGACAAGAACAGTTCCAATACGCAGAAGTTATTTGAGATATGTAATACAGAATGTGAAAATACTTACTACATACAAACGAGTAGGGATATGGATTATCAGTTACTGAGGTCCATCAATAACGTAGGTATTACCGCAGGGGCTTCAACCCCAAATAATATTATTGAGGAGGTTTCAAAGAATGTCAGAAATGAGCTTTGAACAGATGCTTGAAGAATCTTTAAAAACAATAAGAAATGGAGAAGTGGTAGAAGGTACCGTTATTGATGTGAAACCAGATGAGATCATCCTTAACATTGGATACAAATCTGACGGAATTATCTCACGTAGTGAATATACAAACGAACCTAACGTTGATCTTACTACAGTTGTAAAAGTAGGCGATACCTTATCTGCTAAGGTCGTTAAGGTTAACGACGGAGAAGGACAGGTTGTTCTTTCTTACAAACGTCTTGCTGCAGAAAAAGGAAGCAAGAGATTAGAAGAAGCTTTCGAAAACAAAGAAGTATTAACAGCAAAAGTTGCACAGGTATTAGCTGGTGGTGTTTGCGTTGTAGTTGATGAAACAAGAGTATTCATTCCTGCAAGCCTTATCTCTGATACTTATGAAAAAGACCTTGCTAAATTCAAAGATCAGGAAATTGATTTCGTTATCACAGAATTCGATCCAAAGAAGAGAAGAATCATTGGTAACAGAAAGACTCTCCTTGTTTCTCAGAAAGAAGAAGCACAGAAGGAATTATTCGGCAAAATCGCTGTTGGCGATGTTGTTGAAGGAACAGTTAAGAACGTTACAGATTTCGGTGCGTTCATTGATTTAGGTGGCGTTGACGGATTACTCCACATTTCAGAAATGTCATGGGGCAGAGTAGAAAGTCCTAAGAAAGTATTTACTGTTGGACAGACTGTTAGAGTATATATCAAGAGCATTAGCGAAACAAAGGTTGCTCTTTCTATGAAATTCGATGATGAAAATCCATGGAAAGATGCTGAAATCAAATATGCAGTTGGTAACGTTGTAACTGGTAAAGTTGCTCGTATGACTGATTTTGGTGCTTTCGTTGAATTAGCTCCTGGTGTTGATGCGTTATTACATGTATCTCAGATTTCTAAAGATCATGTTGAAAAACCAGCAGACGCCTTAACTGTAGGACAGGAAGTAGAAGCAAAAGTTGTTGACTTTAACGTAGAAGAAAAGAAAATCAGCTTAAGCATCAAAGCTTTATTTGCTCCTGAAGAACCAGAAGTAAAAGAAGAATCTGATGAAGACGTTGCTGATGTTAATATCGAAGAAGTAGCTTCTGCAATTGAAGAATAAAATTTATTAGGGGCTGTCTTTAGACAGTCCCTTTTTTCTTAAACACGTAGGAGACTGGGGGAATAAATATGTTAGATAATTACGAGTGGTTTAAGGCGGAGATCCTTAAACTTACTAAGATTGACTTGAACTTTTACAAAGAAAAACAGATGCGCCGTCGTATTGATACATTAGTAACCAAAAACGGCGTAAACAGCTATGAAGATTACGTGGCTTTAATCAAGAGAGATAAGGCCTTATTTGAACAGTTTGTAAACTTCCTGACCATTAATGTGTCAGAGTTTTATCGTAATCCAGACCAGTGGAAACTGATGGATGAAAATGTTATTCCAAAGATTCTGGCAAACAATAATCGCCAGATTAAGATTTGGAGTGCTGCCTGCTCCACAGGTGACGAACCATATTCACTGGCTATGGCTTTTTCAAAGCATGTTCCATTATCTAATATCAAGATTCTGGCAACAGATATTGATAAACAGGTAATTCAGCATGCACAGGTTGGATTATATAATGCGAAGAGTATTGCAGGTGTTCCTGAAGATATGAAGAAGAAATACTTCACACAGGTTGGTGCATCTTATAAGATTGCAGATGAAATCAAGAAGTGTGTAGAATTCAAGGAACATAACCTGTTAAAAGATATATATCCAAAGGATTTTGACCTTATCCTTTGCCGTAACGTAGTAATCTACTTTACAGATGAGGCAAAAGATATGATTTACGAAAAATTCTATGAATCATTAAAGAAAAAAGGTGTTCTTTTTATCGGTAGTACAGAACAGATTAGCAACTATAAAGACATCGGATTTGAAAGATTAAGTAGTTTCTATTTCCAGAAACCAGAATAAGATAATGAAAAGCCGAGGTCTTACGACCTCGGCTTTTGCTCTTTTTTAAGCAAAGAAAAGGGGGAACTTATGAGAAAAGGATTATTAAAAAGAATTTTGGCAGGATTTATGGTATTTGCGTTGACATTTATGTCAGTGGATGCCGGATGTATCACTGCTATGGCGGCGGATTTACAGGAAAAGAATGTTGAGAGTGTCGTAGATGCATCAACTACACCAGAAAAAATCCATGGTGCAACAGGATATATTGATATTGGGCATGTTGCTGGACGAGTAGAAATAACAAATAATATTTCGGGCGGAATAGGTTTAAATCAGAGTATAGATGTTCCTGAACGATATAATTCTGCAGAATTAGGATACGTTACATCTGTGAAAAATCAGGGCTCTTGGGGGACGTGTTGGGCGTTTGCTGCTTGTGCTTCAATGGAATCATATGCCTTAAGAAAAGGATATGAGACAGATAAAACAGCGATTGATTTTTCTGAATATGCGATTGCGTATCTTACATATAAAGATAATATCTTAATAGATCAAACAGGTGACTATACATTTGCAAAAGCAGAAGATATGGCAACGTTATTTGCATCAGGTGGAAATGATGAATATGCATTTAGGCTTTTAACTCAAGGAATTGGAATATATAATGAAGGCACAGATACTTATTATGCAGATAGTTTGTCTTCTGGAACAATAACGGAATATGTTCCAAAGGAAGAAAATGTAGATTATGTTCTTACTGGACAGAAATTCATTAATATGGCAGATGCTAATCAGGTTAAAGCAGCAATTATGGAAAATGGTGCGTTAACTACCAGCTATTTTTCTGATGATGCGTATACTTCAGATGATGGAATTTATAATTATAACTATGAATATAGCGCTACAAATCATGCAGTTACTTTGGTTGGATGGGATGACACAATTAGTAAAGATTTGTTTACAATGCCAAATGGTTCCAAACCAAATAATAATGGCGCTTGGCTTGTGAAGAACAGTTGGGGAACTGGTACAAATTATGATGGATATATCTGGATTTCTTATGAAGATTTTGGCATAATGTCAAGTGATGCTGTTGTGTATGAAGTCACTCCAAAAGATGAATTAGACAATATCTACCAGCATGATGGTGCAACTCCATTTGCTGGATATGGACAAGGATATCTTTTTGCGACAGTATTTGATATTGAGGGAGAAACTGACCAGTTATTAGAAGCGATTTCATTTGCGCTTTGCTCAACAGATGCTAATTATACAATTTCTGTTTTAAGAACTACAGAAGAGAAGCAATTTTATGATGGCGAATTACTTGCTACGCTTACAGGGTCTACTTCTTATGAAGGTTATTATACTGTAAATTTGGATACACCGGTTGAAGTTGCTCCTGGCGATGAGATTACAATCATTATTAGATTTGATGATACAGAGTTTATTATCATGGGGCTGAACGATTGGTCAATGATGGGTGAGTATGAAGGTGAAACACTGGTTTATTCTTACTCAACGGTATATTCATCCAGTCAAGCGGGAGAAAATTATTTTGGATATGGTACTACAGATAATCCATATTTTACAGATATGGTAGGTGATAGTAGCGAGAGATGTCATAATCTTTGTATAAAAGCATTTACAAGTGATGTGAAAAACGATACGACTAAGGTTCCAGAGAATGTGGATTATAATATAAATGATTACACAGAAGTTGTATTATCATGGGATGAGATTGACTATGCAACCGGTTACGAAGTATTGTATTGTTTGAGTGCGGATTTAGATAACCCTACAATTGTACAGGTGGATGAGAACTCATTCACGTTTACAGGTGAATTAGGGAAGAAATATTATTTCAGGGTTAAAGCTATTTATGGAGAAGATAGTTCTGAATATAGCGAGTGGCATTATGCTACGGTTGCAATTCCTAATATGCCAGGATTTTCTGTAGATGACAGGTTCTATGGCAAGATGATTCTCAGTTGGACACCGCTTACTGACCTTGCAACTGGATATGAGATTATCTATGAGGTAGAAGATTATACCGGTGAAATAGAACCTATTATTATTGATGATGCAAGTGTATCTTCTTATGTATTAGATACAACTGCTTATCCAGAATACTCTGCGATAACATTTAAAGTAAAGACAATATATGATGCTTTTAGCACAGAATATCTCACTGTAAATGATGAAGGATATGTTGTGGCCGAAACACTGGTGGCAGACATAAAATGGTATATTCTTAAGGAAGATACATTCATGAATCTTATGGTTAAGGTTAAAACGGATGCGCAAGAAGAATTGTGGTTTGCTCTTATGGCACCGAATGAAACTGGTGATGGTAGTGGAATGTGTCTTGGAGAGAATAATTCTTTGTTATGGGAGACAGGGGTAGAGGTATGGTTTGAACATTTGCCATATAACCAAGTTAGCTGGTTGTACGTTCTTGGAGAAGGTGCAATGACAGGATTCCAGGAAACACCATTCCTTGTTGGTGGAGAATTTGTTGCTCCAATTCTTGAGATTGTCGAAGATGTTAAGTTAGCAGATGGTGTAACAACTACAACGCTCGAAGCAGTAATTACTAATGAGATGCCGAACTTTGATTATCGTTATCAGTGGTATGTTTCAGATAGTGCAGATGGAGATGCAATTGCAATCGAAGGTGCAACAAATAGTACATATGATGCTACTGTTTCTTCAACAGAAACAAAATATTATTATTGTGAAGTAAGTTGTGAGTATGGTACAGTCACAACCTATTCTACCAAGAATGAAACTGGTGGTAGAACTAGTGTGAAAGGATATCTTTCAGATGCAGTTATTTCAATTACAGATGATATTGAAGATCAGACCTATACGGGACAAGATATTACGCCAGAAATTGTTGTTCAAGCGGACGGAATAGATTTAACCTTAGATATAGATTACAATGTAAAATATGTAGATAATCAGGATGTTGGTACAGCAACGATTAAGGTTATTTTTATTGGAGAATATGAAGCGTTTGGTACTAAAGAAGTTTATTTTGAAATTGTTCCAATTGAAATTTCTACAGAAGATTTAGAAATAGAGGCTGTGGAAGACATTGTTTATACAGGTGATGAGATTTGGCCAGAAGTTATAATTCAGTGTGAAAGTTTAGGCCTGACGTCAGAAGATGGTTCTTTATTATACGAAATCGATTTTGCAGAGGGTGTTGACCATACCAATGCAGGAGTAGTAGAATTTACGGTTATTTTAGTTGGCAATTATACAGGAATAATTACTAGTACTTTTGAAATAAGTAAAAAGTCATCGAATGAATTATCTATAGGTAGTATTCAGACCAATATGCCATATACTGGAGAACAAATCATTCCAGCATTTTCAATTTGGCATGAGGATGATTTTAATAAGATTTTGGTAAAAGATGTTGACTATGTTGTTAATATAGCGGAAGATTCAGAGTCTGATGGTATCGAGGTGGGTACTGTAACATTGTGTATTTCATTTATTGGCAACTATGAAGGTGATGATATCTATAAGGAATTTGAGATTATCCCAGCGAACATTACATCAAAAGATGTGGATATTAATGATGAAACGGGATATATCAGTAAAATAACAGTAGGAACAACGGTTGGAGCGTTCCTTGAACTTCTTGCTGAAAGCCAGTCGGTAAAAGTGTTTAAAGGTACTGAGGTTGTTGCTAATGATGTATTACTTGGCACCGGTATGAAGGTTTCTGTTATGAATGGAACGGAAGCAGTAAAAACTTATGTTGTTATTGTTACTGGCGATACCAATGGTGATGGTAAGATTAGTATTACTGACATGATCGCAGTGAAGGCACATTTGTTAAAGAAAGAGCTTTTGACCGGTGCAAGTGAAAAAGCCGCAGACGTTGCTGGTTCTACAGATGGTGGAGATGGTAAAGTTAGTATTACAGACTTTATTAAAGTGAAAGCGCACTTATTGAAAAAAGAAACAGTAGTTGGTGTTGTGGTTAAATAGAAAGGAAGAATAAAATGAAGAAAATACTAAAATATCTTGTTATGGCATGCTTGAGCATTGTAATGCTCATTGGAATGAGCGATGCTACTTTGGCTGCAAATGCCACACTTACAGCTTCCTCATCTACAGTTCGTCCAGGTGATACAATTACATTAAGTTTTAAGGTTCCTCATCAGGGAAGTTATGGTGTAACAGGAACCCTGGAATATGATTCGAGCGTTGTTACACTTTCTGGAGAACCAACCATTAATAAAAACCTTACTGGTTGGGCAGCTGAAAGAAATGGAAATGAATTGGTTATTTATGATAACAATTATGCAAATCCATTAAAGGGTACAGAAACAGTACTTACATTAAAGTTCAAAGTAAATAGTGGTGCTACAGAAGGATCAAAAATTAATATTTCCATTAAAAATATTGTTTCTTCGGATGGTAGTGCTGATACAAACATCGGTACGGCTACATATTCCACCACTGTTGCACGTCCACTTTCCACCAACGCAAATCTTGCATCTTTATCAGTTGCAGGCGTGACACTTAGCCCAGAGTTTAAGCCAGGAACTACTTCATATGATCTTGGCGAAGTAGAATATAGCGTGAAGTCTTTGAGCATTACCTGTGCTACAGAAGATAAAAATGCAAAATATACAATCAAAAACAACTCACTTAGCGTTGGTAAGAATACAGTTTCTATTATTGTTACAGCTGAAAATGGAACAAGTAAGACGTACAAACTGAATGTAACCAGAAAACAGGATCCAAACTATGTAGCAAGTTCGAACGCAAACCTGAAATCTATGAAGGTGAGCCTTGGCATGCTTTCACCACACTTTAGTGCAGATGTAACAGATTATATTGTTTATTTGCCATTTGAATGTGTTGGATCAAGCTTTACAGCCTCTGGAACAGAAGCCGATTCTAAGGCACAGGGTGTAGTTGATGGAACCATTGACAAACTGGTAGAAGGCAAGAATCAGACAGTAGTTGTATGTAAAGCAGAAGATGGATCCGAGAAGACATATGCTATTACTGTTTATGTAATGCCAAAATATGATGGAACAATTCCTAACATTGGAGGCTCTGGAGAAGTTGTAGATCCAGGAACAAACCCTGGAAATACAGAAGACCCTGTTGATCCAAGCGAGTCAGAAGAGCCATCAGATACTTCATCTGAAGAAGAATCAGAAAAACCATCTGAGACACCATCAGAGAAGCCATCAGAAAAACCAGGAACACCATCTGTCGACAGTGATACCGATGACAATGGATTATTAACCATCTTTGTTATTATTGTTGTGGTTGTATTAGTTGGTGCATTGATTTACGTATTATTCTTTTCTAAGAAAAGATAAGAGAATTATAAAAAGATAAAAGAGTAGGGGTGTTGCAAATACCGAATTTGGTATTTTGCAACACCCCTGTTTTGTTTGTTATTTTTTATTATTCATAGAAAAGTTAAAAATGTGTTCCACATAACGTTTTAGCATAACGTCAGAAGCGAGAAAATCTTCGGTTAGTTCAAAGTATGATACTTTATCTTTGTGTGTTTTAAGGAAGAATGGCTGCATAATAAGGTCCTTCTGAGGAAGGAAAAGGCCTTCTTTACGATTATAACAATTGCAGGCTTTTGCCTTTTCTCTATATTCCTTATCAACAAAAGTAGCAACGCTTTTATGAATAGCCATATCTTCTTTTGGAAGATAGAAGTAGTCCTTGTAATTCGGGAAGAAGTGCTTTAACTCTCCCTCGAAAACGCCCACTCTAATTTTTGTCACATCTTTGTTTATTGTATAATAGAATTCATCCTGCTGGAAAGAAACACGTTTTGGAACAGGGTGGTTGTTTTTTAAAGTGATAATAATTTCTTGTCCTTCTTTTCCTTCAAAAGAGGTATATGGCTCCATAGCCAGATTTTCGAACGTGTATGCACCATTTAAAATATGTTGGTAGGTCAGGATTGGAAGCAGGTCTAACATACCAATCACATCTTCGTAGTTGTGGAGGAGAAGAAGTCGTTCAGCGGCATTGGAAGGTGATTTAACATAATCCTCGTATACGTTGATTAATTCTCCACCGGAATACTTATCATTTCTATGGATTCCCAGGAAGTTTTCAATGGTTTTCTGCTTGTAATTTTCCAGTTTTAAAAGGAATTTTATGTTTCCAACTTGTTTAAAAATGTCAATATATGCAAAATCATGGAAGCGTTCTTGGACACCCAGGGAATCGCATTTTGCCTTTATAAAAGGAATATCAAAACCAATACCATTAAATGTAATGATTGTTTTAAAACGTGATAACAATTCCATGAATGGAAGTAATATATCTTTTTCTTCGAATTTATTTTCTGCAAAGAATTGTTCTACCACAATATTTTGTCCATTACGATACAGACATCCAATCAGGTAAATAGATGAATTGGTAGGAGAGAAACCAGTGGTTTCAATATCAAAAAAGATGGAGTCCGGGGTGAACATTTCATCGGAAAAATCATTTTGTTTGATATATAATTGCTCGTTTCTGATATTTTTCATCACAATTTCCTTTCTATCAACACTGTTTTACAAAAAATACAAAAATTCTATAAAAATTATAACACAAGTATGAAAAAATGTACAAAAATAGTGTGCAATCTTTTATATTTAATGGTATAATGTTAGCATGCAAATAATGTGTAAGTTTGCGCAAAATTATTTAGGAAAGTGGGGCACGAAAATGGGTCTGAAAACATTTATCGGTGGTGTTCATCCTTTTGAAGGCAAGGAACTTGCAAAAGATGCGCCAATCAAAGAAATCTTACCCAAAGGTGAACTGGTTTATCCGTTATCTCAGCATATCGGTGCACCAGCAACTCCTGTAGTAGCAGTAGGTGATACTGTTCTCAAGGGTCAGAAAATCGCTGAAGCAGGTGGTTTTGTTTCAGCACCAATCCATGCATCCGTTTCTGGTACAGTAAAAGCAATTGAACCAAGACGTGTTGCAGTTGGTGACATGGTTAACTCCATTATTATTGAAAATGACGGACTTTACAATGAAGTAGCATACGAAGTGGTTGAAGACGTAACTACATTGTCAAAAGAGGTTATTATCAATAAAATTAAAGAGGCTGGTATCGTAGGTATGGGTGGAGCTGGTTTCCCAACTCACGTTAAATTATCTCCAAAGGAACCAGAAAGAATCGAGTACATTATTGCAAACTGTGCAGAATGTGAACCATATCTTACCTCTGACTATAGAAGAATGATTGAGAATCCAGAAGAGTTAGTAGCTGGTATGAAAGTGATTCTTCAGTTGTTTGACAATGCAAAGGGTATTTTTGGTATCGAAAATAATAAACCAGAAGCAATTGCCAAATTACAGGAACTTGTAGCAGACGAACCACGTCTTGAAGTTATTCCGCTTAAGACAAAATATCCACAAGGTGGAGAACGTCAGTTGATTTTTGCTTGTACAGGAAGAGCAATCAACTCTAAGATGCTTCCAGCAGATGCAGGCTGTATCGTAGACAACGTGGAAACCATTATTGCAGTACATAACGCTGTAAAACATGGTGTACCTCTTATGAAACGTGTTGCAACAGTTACAGGTGACGCAATTGTTCAGCCATCGAACTTCTTATATAGCATGGGTACTTCCTGTGCAGAGTTAATTGAAGCAGCTGGCGGATTTAAGGATGGAGCTGAAAAAATCATTTCTGGTGGTCCTATGATGGGATTTGCTTTATTTAGCACTGATATTCCAACTACAAAGACAAGCTCATCTATCCTTTGTTTTGCAAAAGACGAAGTATCTAAGTTTGAACCAATTAACTGTATGAACTGTGGACGTTGTGTTGACGTTTGTCCAGAGAACTTGATTCCAAGTCGTCTTGCAAAATATGGCGAAAAAGGTCTTATGGAAGAATTTGAAGCTTGGCATGGATTAGAATGTATTGAATGCGGTAGCTGTTCTTATGTATGTCCATCAAGACGTCACGTTGCTCAGTCAATCAAGACCATGAAGAAACAGGTTTTGGCTGAGAAGAGAAAACAGAATTCGTAAGGAGAGAGGTGGAATATAATGAGTGAATTATTACATGTATCCTCTGCGCCACATGTACGTGCCAAAACTTCTACAAGTAACGTGATGTTATGGGTAATCATCGCATTACTTCCAACAACTTGTTTTGGTATCTACAATTTTGGTATTAGAGCATTAATTTTATTAGTAGCTACTGTTTTAAGCTGCGTGCTTTCGGAAACAGTATTTAACTTAATTTGTAAAAAGAAAAATACAATCGGTGATTTAAGTGCTGTTGTAACAGGTATGATTCTTGCACTTAATATGCCAG
Source organism: Lachnospiraceae bacterium (assembly GCA_015057035.1). GTDB lineage: Bacteria > Bacillota > Clostridia > Lachnospirales > Lachnospiraceae > Roseburia. The sequence continues at coordinate 187,606 of SVFC01000001.1, forward strand.
TTAATCTTCCAATTTGGGAAGCAGTAATCGGTGGTGTGTTTGCAATCATCGTAGTTAAGATGTTATTTGGTGGTTTAGGCCAGAACTTTATGAACCCTGCACTTGCAGCAAGATGTTTCCTTCTTATTGCATTTGCAGCTGATATGTCTAACTTTAAGACGACTACAGCTGGATTTGCAGGCAAGATTTATTCTGGTGCAACACCACTTGCACAGATTCGCGGACAAGGTGGAGTTATTTTCCCATATGAACTTCCAAATAAGTTCTCTACATCAAGTTTTCTTGATGCATTTTTAGGATTTACTCCAGGTACCATTGGGGAAACATCTGTACTTTGCCTTTTAATTGGTTTAGTAATTCTTGTTGCTGCAAAGGTGATTTCTCTTAGAATCCCTCTTGCATATATTGGAACATTTGCAGTTTATATGTTTGTATTTGGTACAAAAGCATTTTCCTGGGAATACGTTGTAGCACAGTTGTTAACAGGTGGTCTTGTGTTTGGTGCAATTTTCATGGCAACAGACTATGCAACAACACCAATCACCAGAAAAGGTCAGATTTTATTCGGAATCTGCTGTGGTTTATTAACAGGAATTTTCCGTACAATTGGCGGATCTCCAGAAGGTGTTTCTTATGCAATTATCTTAAGTAACCTTATGGTTCCATTGATTGAGAAAATCACAATTCCTAGAGCTTTTGGCCTTTCAAAGAAAGCTCTTGTTAAAAAGGAGGTAAAATAGCATGAAGAAAATCTTACATGATGCCTTAGTGCTTATGGCATTCTCCTTAGTTCTTGGTTTTGTATTAGGTGGTGTATATAAAATTACAGAACCAATTATTGCTGAAGCAACTCTTAGAAAAGAGATGGAAGCATATAAAGTAGTATTTGAAAATGCAGACACATTTAATCCAATGGAAGTTGATGCATCGAAAGCAGAAACTGTAGCTGCAACATATCCAGACGTGATTGATAAAGTGTTTGAAGCAGTAGATACAAACGGAACATGTATCGGTTACGTTGTACAGCTTACAACCAAAGATGGTTATTCAGGCGGTATCGTAATGGTAGTCGGCGTTCAGTTGGATGGAACAGTAAACGGTTTCTCTGTAACTGCACATTCAGAAACAAATGGCCTTGGAACCAAAGCATTTGATCCAGCATATGCTGACCAGTTTAAAGGCGTTGCAGGAGCAGATGTAAATGGTATTGCAACAATTTCTGGTGCTACAATGACATCTACAGCTGTTAGAAATGCTGTAAATGCAGCCGTTGCTTATGCAAGTAGCTTAGCAGGAGGTGCACAGTAATGAAAGAAAATATGAAACGTTTAATTAACGGTATTATCAAAGAAAATCCTACCTTCGTATTAATGCTTGGTATGTGTCCAACACTTGCTGTTACATCATCTGCAATTAATGGTTTAGGTATGGGCCTTTCAACAACCGTAGTACTCATTTTTGCAAACCTTATTATTTCGTTATTTAGAAAGAGAATTCCAAACGGTGTTCGTATTCCAGCATTCATCGTTATTGTTGCATCACTTGTAACAATCGTAGAGTTCCTTATGAAAGCATACTTCCAGTCACTTTCAGAGTCTCTGGGTGTATATATTCCACTTATCGTTGTTAACTGTTTGATTTTAGGCCGTGCAGAAAGCTTTGCTTCCAAAAACGGTCCAATTGCATCAATCTTTGACGGCGTTGGTATGGGACTTGGTTTCACATTAGGTCTTACAATTATTGGTCTTATCCGTGAAATCTTAGGTAATGGTTCAATCTTTGATATTCCTGTTCTTACAGATATCGGATTCACACCAATCGCAATTTTTGCAAGAGCACCTGGTGCATTCCTTGTGCTTGCGTTCTTGGTTGCTGGTATGAATATTGTTCGTAAGAAAATGGATGAAAAGGGCAAACCACTTGCAAAACCTTCAGGATGTCTCACAGGTGATTGTGCAAACTGTACCTCACGTTGTGAAAACAGCACTGTAAAAGAAGAAAATTAAGGAGGAGAGATAGACAATGGAAGTTTTAGGAAATTTAATTGCTATTGCCATTACTTATGGTATTATCAATAACGTTGTATTAAGCCAGTTCCTTGGAATCTGTCCTTTCCTCGGAGTTTCTAAGAAAACAGAAACAGCTGCTGGTATGGGTGGTGCCGTTATTTTCGTAATTGGTATTGCTGCATTAGTAACTGGTCTTATTAACAAATTTATCTTAGCAAATGAAGCTTTGATTCAGATGGGAATTGACCTTAGATATTTAAAGACAATCATTTTCATTTTAGTAATTGCATCTTTAGTGCAGTTCGTAGAAATGTTCTTAAAGAAAGCAATGCCAGCATTATATGAGGCTCTTGGTGTATTCTTACCATTGATTACAACCAACTGTGCAGTGCTTGGTGTAGCGCTTAACGCAATCACATACGAATATGATATTTTAGAGACTGTTGTATATGGTCTTGCAACTGGTGTGGGATTCTTTATTGCAATCGTATTAATGGCTGGTATTCGTGAAAAGGTAGAATACAATGATATTCCAAAGCCTTTCCAGGGAACAGCACTCGTGCTTGTAATTGCGGCACTTATGTCAATTGCATTCATGGGATTCTCAGGTATGAACATTTAGGAGGAAAGAGAAGATGACAGATATTTTAATTGCTGCTGTTGCAGCGGCTGCCCTTTGTGGTATTGTAGCACTTCTTCTTGGTCTTTTCCTCGGATTTGCTGGAAATGCATTTAAAGTAGAAGTTGATGAGAGAGAAGAAGCCATCTGTGGCGTTCTTCCAGGAAATAACTGTGGTGGTTGTGGTTACGCTGGATGTTCTGGCCTTGCTGCAGCTATCGTAAAAGGTGAAGCTCCTGTTAATCAGTGTCCAGTTGGTGGCGATGAATGTGCTGCTAAAATTGGTGAAATCATGGGAGTAAAAGCAGAAACTGGTGCTAAGAAAGTTGCTTTCGTAAAGTGTGCTGGAACCTGTGAAAAAGCCAAAGTTGATTACGAATATACAGGCGTAGAAGACTGTGCTGCTATGGCATATGTACCAGGTGGTGGTCCAAAATCTTGTAACTATGGATGTATGGGATATGGCTCTTGTGTAAAGGCTTGTCCATTTGACGCTATTCATGTAGTTGATGGTGTTGCAGTAGTTGACAAAGATAAATGTAAAGCTTGCGGTAAATGTATCGCAGTTTGTCCAAAGAACTTAATTGAATTAGTTCCATACGATGCAAAACACATCGTACAGTGTAATTCAAAGGATAAAGGTAAAGATGTTATGAAGGCTTGTTCTGTAGGCTGTATCGGTTGCGGTATCTGCGCTAAGAACTGTCCATCAGAAGCGGTTGTTGTAGAAAACAACATCGCTCACATTGATCAGGATAAATGTACCGGATGTGGCATCTGTGCTGAGAAGTGTCCAAAGCACATTATCCTATAGGATAAGTGCTTAGAAAATTATTCTGTAATTCGGTTGTCGCTTTATAGATAACTAAAACGAGCCCCTATATAAATAATAGCTTTGTCTATTATTTATATAGGGGCTCTTAATTTGCTTTGTCTATTCAACCACAAATTGTTCAAAGTTATCGGAGTACTTCAATGTGCCGTCTGGGTAAACCCAAATTGCTTCGGCTCCTTCAATGCTGTTAATAAGTGCAAGACCTTCTTCGTATGGCATATTAAATAGAGCAGTAGAGAGGGCATCTGCCATCCCGGAATGATCTATAATGATAGAAACAGCGCTAAAGTATTCTGGTGGCATAAGAGTATCGGGATTAATAATATGACAATAATTCTTGCCATCTACAGTATAATAACGTTGATAGTCACCGCTTGTAACCAAGCATTTATCTGAGAACTGTACGGTTTCTACAGCTGAGTTTTCTGCGTTTAAGTCAGGATTCTGGATTCCTATTTTCCAACCGGAATTGTCACCACGAGTACCAATCGAGGCTACATTGCCTCCAACGTTGATAATCATTTTATCGTAGCCTAACTCTCTGGCGTATTCAGCAACCATTTGAACTGCATAACCTTTTCCGATGCTTCCTACATCGAGAGACATGTTCTCGTCTGCAAGATAGACGGTAGAGGCTTCTTCGTCAATGATAATATTGTTAATATCAGTGTGAAGAGCTGCTTCCTGTAATTTATCCATAGGTGGAAGTTCGGCTGTTTCTGGTTCGCTGATTCCAGCATTACGGTAGTTGTGCCAGATAGATAAGACACTTCCCATGGCAATGTTAATTTTGCCATTGGTTTTGGTATACATTTCCTTGCTAAATTTGAGCAAATCAATGATTGCCTGATCGACTTTGACAGGTTCTTTGCCGGCATTGATATTGATGGTTCTAATATTATTAATGCCTTCGTAATTGGAATAGATGGTATAAAGTTTGTGATAGTAAATGAGTTTTTCGTTTAAAACATCTGCCTTCTTACGAAATTCTTCTTCAGAATTATCAAATCCAATGATTTGAGTTGCTGTGTCAAAGGAATCGATGTACACAGCACGATATTGTTCCTGTTCTTTCGGTAGAAACATTGAAATAAAGATTACTGCAACTAAAGCAATAGCAGCAATGATTGTCCCAATTGGGGCTTTGTTTTTAGAGTTTTGTTTTGTTTTATTATTTGTTTTTGGCAAGGGATACCTCCAAAAAAATAAACGATTTCAAATGTCAAAAAATTAGGGGTGCGGATTTCGCACCCCTAATAATATGCTATTAATAATTATTAGAATTATTTAAGAGCTTTTTCTACAGCAGCGATATATGCTGTAACTTTCATTGTACATCCAGCTTTAAGAGTATCTTCTGTTGGATATCCACCATCATCAACTGCGATAGCTTTAACCTGGTCAACTGTCATGTTTTTAACGTGAGCCATGAATACGTCAGCCTGTTCATACCATTCGCCACCTTCAGCGATAACACCTTTGTTAGCAGATGTTTCTTTCATGCCATATTTTTCTTTAAGGTCATACTTTGTTGTTGTATCTTCTGTAAGGTCAGATGTAATCTTGCCTGTTGTGTCCCAAGCGATCTTAGCCTGAACTGAGTCAAGGATACAGCAAGAGATTTTGCCATTGTTAGATGTAACAGCTACGAAGTTAGCATATGATGTAGAACCACCAGCTTTTTCAGCAGAAGCACTTGTTGGGCTACTTACTTCAGCAACGATACCAATGCTAAGAGCATCAGCTGCAGGAGCTTTGTATGTGCCAGCCTGAGCTTCTTTGATAGCTTTTACAGTAGCAGCAACGAAACCATTGATTTTCATTGTACATCCAGCTGTAAGAGTATCATCTGTTGAATATCCATCAGCGTTGATAACAGCTTCTACCTGAGCAAGAGTTTTTCCTTTTGCCCATCCTTCGAAAGCGTTAGCCTGTTCGAACCATTCAGCACCACCAGGAATTTTACCAATGCTTTCTGATGTGCCTTTCATGTTGTAATCGTTACCAAGTTCTCTCTTTGTTTTGAAAGAGGTTGGTGTGTCAGCTGTGATAGCACCTGTTGCATCAAAGTTTGTTTTAACCTGGATTGCATCAACTTTGATAGAAACGATCTTTCCTTCAGCGTCAAGTGTTACAGCAGCAACTGTTAAGTCAGCTTGAGCTAAACCAGCTTTGTCAGCTGTAGCATCTTTTGATGAGTAATCCATCTGTGTGTGAAGACCAAGGCCTACGCTTACTTCTCCACCAGCAGCGGCGCCGTCACAACCTGTAGCGAGGCATCCGATTGCAAGAACAGCTGCAACTAATACAGAAATTCTTTTCTTCATTTTGTTTTCCTCCTATTTTAGAAATATCTTTTTCTGTTGGAAAACTGTTGCCGTTTTCCATTGAATAGTATTTATGTGTTAATTTTCTAACACACACAGTAGAATTTTACCATAAGAACATATATTATGCAATTGATTTTAGAAAAGTTTTTACAATATAAAGATTTTTTTTGTGTTTTTCTGCAAGATATGGTACAGTATATGTTGGGTTTGTATTATATAAGGTAAGAGGCCATTAAATTCGAAAGAAGGATTATTGGTATGAGTAACAAACAGTATAAGCGTGTAGTAATTAAAATAGGTTCCTCTTCATTGACACACGAGCAGACGGGTAGCATTAACTTTGCCAAGATGGAACGTCTAGTAAGAGTGTTATGTGATATTCGTAATCGTGGTATGGATGTGTGTTTGGTTAGTTCTGGTGCAATCGCAGTTGGTAAGGATTCCATCGGGCTGAAAGAACGACCAACTGATATTTCCGTAAAACAGGCGTGTGCGGCCATTGGACAGGCACGTCTTATGATGACCTACCAGAAATTGTTTGGTGAGTATAACCAACTTACTGCGCAAGTGCTTATGACAAAGGATACTATGGTGAATCCTGTTTCGAGAGAAAATGCTCAGAATACCTTTGAAGAACTGTTTCACATTGGTGCAATTCCAGTTGTTAATGAAAACGACACAGTTAGTACCTATGAGATGCGTTTTGGTGATAACGATACATTATCGGCATTGGTTGCTTCCTTAGTTGGGGCGGATTTATTAGTATTGTTGTCAGATATTGATGGTCTTTATACAGATGACCCGCACAAAAATCCAGAGGCAGAGCTGATTCCTGATGTGCATGATATCAGTGAGGATATTTTACATATGGCAAAGGGCTCCACAGGGAGCAATGTTGGAACCGGAGGTATGGCAACGAAATTGGCAGCTGCCCAGATTGCGACTTATTCAGGAGCAGATATGGTGATTACCAATGGTGATAATGTATCTGTTGTTGAAGAGTTAATGGATGGCAATGCAGTTGGAACTTGTTTCCATGCAAATCCTAATGATGACTTTAAATTAGAAAATTATATTATGGAGAGTATGAATTAATGGCTGAACCAGTAGTAACACAAGAAAAAATTGATAGAATCAACGAGTTATATCGTAAATCAAAAGCAGAAGGTTTAACAGAAGAGGAGAAAAAAGAACAGGAACTTCTTAGAAAAGAATATATTGCGAATGTTCGAATGAATCTCCGTGCCCAGTTGAATAACATTGATTTAGTAAGCGAAGATGGAACTGTAGAAAATCTTGGTGAGAAGTATGCTTCTAACAATAAGAATTCATAAAAGATAGGAAAGACATTATATATAGGAAGAAAGTGTGACAACATGAATCTTGAATTAATGTGCCAGAAGGCAAGTGAATGTAAATTAATCGTAGGAAAAATGGATACAGATGACAAGAATAAGGTGCTCTGTGATGCAGCGGATTTGTTAGTTCAGAATACAGACACAATTCTTGCAGAAAATGCCAAGGATATAGAGAATGCGAAGACAAAAGGTATGGAAACGGGAATGATTGATCGTCTGACTCTTACTGTAGATCGTATTGCGGATATGGCAGAAGGGCTTCGCGAAGTGGCCCGCCTTTCTGATCCAATTGGAGAAGTATTATCTATGAGCAAACGTCCGAATGGTCTTATCATTGGGAAGAGACGTGTGGCACTTGGTGTCGTAGGTGTGATTTATGAATCTAGACCGAATGTCACCAGTGATGCCTTCGGCTTATGCTTTAAAACGGGAAACTGTGTAATTTTAAAGGGCGGTTCGGATGCAATCTGTTCTAATAAAGCCATTGTTGCAGTGTTAAAGCAGGCTTTGATTGATAATCATGTGCCTGAAGAAGCTTTGAACCTGATTGAATCTACAGATAGAGAAACAACCATGGCATTCATGAAGATGAAGGACTATGTTGATGTTTTGATTCCAAGAGGTGGAGCTGGACTTATCTCTAATGTTGTGAATAATGCCACCATTCCAGTGATTGAAACGGGTGTAGGAAACTGCCACATCTATGTAGATGAATTTGCTGACCTAGATATGGCAGTGAAGATTGTAAATAATGCAAAAACACAGAGAATTAGTGTATGTAACGCATGTGAGTCCCTTTTGGTACATGAAAAAGTGGCAAAGGAATTCCTTCCAATGCTTCAGCTTGCAATGCTGGAAAAGAATGTGGAATATCGTGCGGATGAAGTTTGTGGTAAGATTTTGAATTCTTCGATTAGTACAGTGAAACCTGCAACGGAAGAAGACTGGGGAACGGAATACTTAGATTATATTATTTCGGTGAAATGTGTGACCAATATTGATGAAGCAATTACACACATTAACAAATATAACACATCCCATTCGGAATCTATTGTTACCAGTGATTATGATGCAGCACAGAAGTTTTTGGATGAAGTTGATGCCGCATGTGTATATGTGAATGCATCTACACGTTTTTCGGATGGCAATGAATTTGGTTTTGGAGCAGAAATCGGTATTAGTACCCAGAAACTTCATGCAAGAGGACCAATGGGCTTAGAAGCGTTGACCAGTTATAAATACATTGTATATGGTAGTGGTCAGATTCGTGAATAAATGTGTTGGCATTGCCAGCACAAATGTAATTTAAAAATAAGAGGTAGTAGATATAAATGCGTGATTTTGAAGTAACATCAACACTTACCAGTGAAGAGGAAACAAAACGTCAGTATGACTTCATGGAAAAAGCAAAAGAATATGTGGCTCAAAAGGAACAGGAGTTAGGAAGAAAGCTTACCTTCTGTGTTCAGACTTTTGGTTGTCAGATGAATGCCCGTGATTCGGAAAAACTGGTAGGTATTTTAGAGAAAATTGGATATACAGAGATTGAAGACGAGCATGCAGATTTTGTAATTTATAATACATGTACAGTTCGTGAGAATGCTAACAACAAAGTATATGGCCGTTTAGGATATTTATCTAATTATAAGAAGAAAAATCCTCACATGATGATTGCATTATGTGGTTGTATGATGCAAGAACCAACGGTTGTTGAGAAGATTCGCAAGAGTTATCGTTTTGTAAACCTGATTTTTGGAACGCATAATATCTACAAGTTCGCAGAATTATTATGCAGAACCTTTGAATCCAATTCCATGATTGTGGATATTTGGCAGGATACAGATAAAATCGTAGAAGATTTGCCGATTAAGCGCAAATTCTCCTTTAAGTCAGGTGTAAACATTATGTTTGGCTGTAATAATTTCTGTAGTTATTGTATTGTTCCTTATGTTAGAGGTCGTGAGAGAAGTCGCCAGCCACAGGATATTATTCGTGAAATCGAAGGTTTGGTAGCAGATGGTGTTTCTGAGATCATGCTCTTGGGGCAGAATGTTAACTCCTTTGGTAAAAACCTGGAGAATCCAATGACTTTTGCGGAACTTCTACGTGAGATTAATAAGATTGAAGGATTAAAACGTATTCGTTTTATGACTTCTCATCCAAAGGATTTGTCAGATGAACTGATTTATGCAATGAGAGATTGTGAAAAGGTATGTAAGCATATGCATCTTCCGTTACAGTCAGGTAGTTCCCGAATCCTTCAGATTATGAATCGTCATTATGATAAAGAACAGTATCTAGAGATTGTACGCAAGCTTCGTAGAGAGATTCCAGATGTGGCCATTACAACAGATATTATTGTTGGGTTCCCTGGAGAAACAGAAGAAGACTTTTTAGAGACGCTTGATGTGGTAAAACAGGTAGAATACGATAGTGCATTTACCTTTATTTACTCTAAACGTACAGGTACTCCAGCGGCAGCAATGGAAAACCAGGTGCCAGAAGAAGAGGTAAAATGTCATTTTGACAGATTGCTTCGCGAGGTTTCAGAGATTTCTACTCGTAAAGCAATGGCATTGGAAGGAAAAGTGTTGCCTGTATTAGCAGAAGAAATGAATGAACATGATGCATCACTTATTACAGGACGTTTGGATAATAACTCTGTGGTACATTTTCCAGGAACTGCTGATATGATTGGAAATATCTATAATGTTCGTTTGGAAGAATGCAAAGGATTCTATTATCTTGGAAAGGTAGAGGAAAATGTATAAACGCTTTGGAAAGAATGATTGTATTTTCATTGGGTTCCTTGCCCTTTTCTGTGTGTTAGTATGCGTTTGGGTATACAAAGGTGGTGCTGTAACAGGAAGCTTTGTAACTGTTACAGTAGATGGAAAAGAAGTTGGTACGTATTCCCTTTTGGAAGAGCAAACCATTACTATCGGTGAAGGAGAGCACGTAAACATTATTGAGATCAAAGGCGGGAAAGCATATATGATAAGTGCTAGCTGCCCAGATCAGTTATGTGTGAACCAGAACGAGATATGTTATGATAAACAGTCGATTATCTGTTTGCCAAACAAGGTGGTAGTAACGGTTACCAGTGATAATGAATCAGATGTGGATATAATTATTCGTTAGAAACACTAGGAGTATAAAATGAAAAAGAAAACAGCGTATTTAGGAGTTATGCTTGCGCTTGCACTAATATGCAGTTATGTAGAGGTATTGATTCCGATTCCAATCGGAATACCAGGAATTAAACTGGGGCTTGCAAACATTGTAATTGTTTTTGCATTATATAGTATGGGAATCAAAGAGGCATTGGTTCTTTCTATTATGAGAGTTACAATCTCTGGATTTATGTTTGGAAATGTCATTGCTATTGCGTATTCTCTTGCAGGTGGTTTGCTTAGTCTTCTTGTTATGTATTTATTAAAGAAAACAGACAAGCTTTCTTGTATTTCTATAAGTATTGCAGGTGGGATATTCCATAATATTGGACAGATGATTATAGCAACGATTTTGGTAGATAATTATTATGTATTATACTATGTGCCGGTGCTTATGATTGCTGGTTTTATTACTGGTGCATGTATTGGTGTTGTAGCACAAGAAGTATTTTTGCGTATTGGAAAACAAATGCGAGTTAGATAAAATAAGGGGTGCAGCATATGTATTCGTATATTAGAGGACCATTGGCAGAGGTGGATTTCGACCACATTGTCATTGATGTGAATGGAATTGGATATAACATATATATTCCAACTAACTGTTTTGAATATTTGCCAGGATTAGGTGAAGAGTGTAAGATTCATACATATCTATATCTTCGCGAAGATGCTATGATGTTGTATGGGTTCTTAACAAAGGATGACCTGGCATTATTTAAACAATTAATTACAGTTAGTGGAATTGGACCGAAAGGTGCGATTGGAATCTTGTCGGCACTATCCGCAGATGATTTGCGTTTTGCAATTCTTGCGGGCGATTCTAAAGTAATTTCTAAGGCTCCAGGTATTGGCGCTAAAACTGCACAGCGTGTTATTTTAGAGTTAAAGGACAAGATGTCATTAGAAGATGCCTTTGAAAAGAAATTAGAAAATGAAAAGATTCATGTTGCTACATCCAATAATCAGGTGAAGAATGATGCAGTTATGGCATTGACTGCATTGGGCTATTCTTCTTCTGAAAGTTTAAAAGCTGTATCAAAGGTTGAGATTACAGAGGATATGGATGTGGAAGCGGTTTTAAAACTGGCGTTGAAGAATATGTCATTTTTATAATATTAATTGTGGGGAGTGTTTCCTATGGAAAGACGAGTGATTTCTACAAAGATGCAGGAAGAGGATATTAAGATCGAATCAAGTCTTCGTCCTCAGACTCTTGTAGATTATATTGGACAGGAAAAAATCAAGGATAATCTATCCGTATATATTGAAGCTGCAAGACAGCGTGGAGAAGCATTAGACCATGTATTGTTCTTTGGACCTCCAGGTTTAGGTAAAACCACACTGGCGGGAATTATTGCCAATGAGATGGGAACGCATCTTAAGATTACATCTGGTCCAGCTATTGCAAAACCAGGTGAAATGGCAGCGATTTTAAATGGTTTGTCAGAAGGAGATATTCTGTTTATTGATGAAATTCATCGTTTGAATCGTCAGGTGGAGGAAGTATTATATTCTGCTATGGAAGACTATGCCATTGACGTTATGATTGGAAAAGGGGAGTCTGCCCGTTCAATTCGTATCAATCTTCCAAAATTTACTTTGGTGGGTGCAACTACAAGAGCAGGAATGCTGTCTTTGCCATTACGTGATCGTTTTGGTGTTATTGCCCACATGGAATATTACACGGTGGATGAATTAAAGACTATTATTTTACAGTCTGCACGTAAACTGGATGTGAAGATTGATGAAAAAGGTGCTTTTGAGTTGGCTAGAAGGTCTCGTGGAACACCTCGTCTTGCCAATCGTTTGTTAAAACGTGTAAGAGATTTCGCAGAAGTAAAATATGATGGTAATATTACATATGAAGTTGCTTCTTTTGCGTTGGATTTATTAGAGGTAGATAAGTTCGGCCTTGATCAAAACGATAGAAATATTCTTCTTACGATTATTGAGAAGTTTGCAGGTGGTCCTGTTGGATTGGAAACATTGGCTGCGTCTATTGGGGAAGATTCAGGTACAATTGAAGATGTTTATGAACCATATCTGGTGAAGAACAACTTCATTCATCGTACACCAAAGGGACGTGTGGTTACAGACCTTGCTTATGAGCATTTTGGTTTGACACGTTAACTATATGATTGTATAATTATACTATATTTAGTGCTTTTTAGAACGGAGGATACGTTATGTCTGCTAAAACTAGTGCAGAAGTAGTTATCGATGGAAAAGTATATACCTTAAGCGGATACGAAGGAGAAGAATATCTTCAGAAGGTTGCCGCTTACATTAATAGCAAGATCAATGAGTTTGATGCTTTGGATAACACAAGACATCTTCCTGCGAATATGAAGAGTACATTGATTCAGCTGAACATAGCAGATGATTATTTTAAGGCAAAGTCTCAGGTTGAAAAGTTAGAACGTGATTTGGAAATGAAGGACAGAGAGCTGTACGATTTAAAACACGACTTGATTTCAAATCAGATTAAGACAGAAAGTGCTGATGAAAGAATCAAAGAGTTAGAAGCTGAAAATAGAGAACTTCTTTTGAACAAGGCGAGATTGGAAGCAACTCTTGAGGATGCTTTATTAGAAGGTATTGGTTCTAAGAAATAGTTTACATAGTGTGAAACGAGGGGACAGAGGCATTCTGTCCCTTATTTTAAATAATTCTTAAAGATTTGTTACCTAGAATATTAAGGAGTTTATGGTATGCTAAGAGAGAATTTTGAGTTGCTGGCACCAGCCGGCTCTTTTGAAATACTAAAGGCTGTGATTGAGGCAGGCGCAGATGCAGTATATGTAGGTGGAAGTAAATATGGTGCAAGAGCATATGCGAATAATTTTTCTGAGGAAGAGTTGTTAGAAGCCATCGATTATGTCCATTTGCGTGGTAAAAAACTGTTTCTTACAGTGAATACCTTGTTCAAAAATGATGAGTTAAATGAAGGTTTGTATGAATATTTGCTTCCATATTATAGACGTGGATTAGATGCAGTTATTGTTCAGGACTTTGGCGTAATTGCATATATTCAAGAGCATTTTCCTGAACTTCCAATTCATACTAGCACTCAGATGACGGTAACTGGAGTGGAAGGTGCACGTCTTTTGAAAGAACTTGGCGTAGAAAGAGTTGTTCTGGCTAGAGAACTTTCTATAGATGAGATGAAGGCCATTCATGAGGAAACAGGAGTGGAACTGGAAGCATTTATTCATGGTGCATTATGCTATTCCTATTCTGGACAGTGTCTTTTCAGCAGTATGCTCGGTGGCAGAAGTGGCAACCGTGGACGTTGTGCCCAGCCTTGTCGTTTGCCATATGCAGTTCTAGATAATAAGAAAAAAGAAGTAAAAAAAGAATCTTATGTACTTAGTTTGAAAGATTTATGTGGTATTGAGTACCTGAGTAGATTGCGTGAAGCGGGAGTGTATTCTCTTAAGATTGAAGGAAGAATGAAACAGGCTTCCTATGCTGCAGGTGTGGTTTCTTATTATCGTAAATATATTGATTTGGAAAAGAATATATCCAAAGAAGATATGCAGCACCTTTACGAATTAGGTAATCGTTGTGGCTTTACTCAGGAATATTTTCATCAGAAGAATGATAAGAGCATGATTACTTTTGAGAAGCCTTCTTATGAGAAATCAAATGAAGCTCTTCACAGTGAGATTGAATCCAAGTACGTTGGAAAGAAGAGCCAGATTCCTGCAACTGGAACGGTAATCATAAAAAAAGGTCAGCCTTTAAAATTCTATGCTAGTGCGAATGTTTGCGATAATGAGCCTTCTACGATAGTGGTTTCGGTTACAGGCGGAGAAGTACTGGAAGCAAAGAATAAACCATTAGAACTAATTGATGTCCGAGAACGTATGAATAAGACGGGAGAAACGAGTTTTTATTTTATTGAACTTGAGATTCAATTAGATGAAGGCGTTTTTGTTCCAAATGGTGCTTTAAATCAACTTCGTAGAGATGTTTTGGCTGAATTAGAAGAGAAATTACTAGAAAAATACTTCCGTAAGACGGAATTTAAAGCGGAAGAAAATGCGGAATGTGTAGCCAAAATAGACAAAAATAATGATAAAGCCTATATCGCAGCCTGTGAGACTATGGAGCAGGTGGATAAGTGTTTGGAATGCAAAAAGTTATCCACAATATATGTGGATAGCCAGATTTTTGGACAGAAGGATTTTATTTTTGAATTGTCAGAGTGTATTAATAAAATTCATGATGCAGGAAAAACTGTGGCATTACGTTTGCCAGTGATTTTTAGAAAGCATACAGCAGAGTTTTTTGAGTCCGTTTCATCAGAACTGAAAAACTTGCCACTCGATGGAATGGTGGTTAGAAACTATGAGGAAATCCACTTCGTATCCACACATTTTCCACATATGCTAATCATTGGGGACCATAATCTGTATTCTTACAATGATGTTGCAAAGGAATCTTATGAGAAGCAAGGGGTTGCCTATACAACTGTTCCGCTGGAACTGAACCAGAGAGAGGTTCGAGGTAGAGACAATAAAAATAGTGAAATGGTTATCTATGGTCATTATCCATTAATGGTTACAGCTAATTGTGTGCACAAAAACACCTTGAATTGTGATAAAACACCAGGAATAATGTATCTGAAGGATCGCTATAACGTGCTGTTTCCTATAAAGAATTTCTGCGGTGCATGTTACAATGTGATTTATAATTCGGTTCCCACCTGTTTGTTCGGCGAGCAGGACAAGCTTATAGAGATGAATATTCATCGTATGCGTTTAGATTTCACAATAGAAAGTGGAGAGGACATTACAAAGGTTCTTGCAAAGTTAGAAGGATATGAAGTAGAGATAGAAGGTACGAAGGGACATTATAAAAGAGGAGTAGAATAAACGTATGGCTTTATTAATCGTTGAAAATTCCAAATATATAATCTTGATTTTATTTCTGTGTTATTTACTTGGGTGTGTAATTCAGAATAAGACAACCGATATTATGCAGAAGATTTTAATCTATGTGATTCACTTCTTTGGATTTTTGTGTCTATTGTTACGTAATGTTGGTATACAGTTAATTGGATTCTATCTATTACAACTTCTTATGATTAGTGGAATCTTAATTGGCTATCAGCTGATATATAAGAATGGCAATCCGTTGTTGACGAATCATATCTGTATGTTTTTTGTTATAAGTATGACAGTGTTAACACGTATCTCCTTTGGCGAGGCTTTCCGTCAGTACGTTTTCTGGGTAATCGGTGTGTGTGGAATGATGATTATTCCAGTGCTTATGAAAAAAGAAAATGTATTTCGTAGGTGTCCAGTGATTTATGCTGTAGTTGGAATTGTTTTATTGGGACTTGTGGTATTGATTGGTGCCACCAGTTATGGGGCAAAATTACATTTGAACATTGGACCAATTAGTTTTCAACCTTCGGAGTTTGTGAAAGCAGTATTTATAATCTTTATTGCAGCAATGTTATTCCATGAGGCTACCATCAAGAAGTTATTGATCACAAGCGTCTTGTCGGCAATATTTGTTTTATTATTGGTTGCATCCAGGGATTTGGGTGGGGCACTTTTGTATTTTACAACCTATCTTATGATGATTTATGTTGTAACCAGAAAGAAACGTTATCTTGGAGTTGGAGCAGTATGTATATGTCTTGCTGCAGTGGCAGGATATTTCATGTTTTCCCATGTTCGAACCAGAGTGTTTGCGTGGTTAACACCTCTGGCCGATTTTGACAAGAAGGGATATCAGATTTGTCAGTCTCTATTTGGAATTGGCACAGGCGGATGGTTTGGCTTCGGAATTGGGGAAGGAAAACCAACATTGATTCCAATTGTTGAAAAAGATTTCATTTTCTCTGCAATTTCCGAAGAATTTGGTGCTATTTTTGGGATTGGTTTGATTTTGCTTACACTGAGTACCTTCTGGGGAATGATTCATACTGCGAAAAAAACAGAGGATTCGTTTTATAAATATATCTGTGTAGGTTTGGGAGTTATGTATGCTACGCAGGTAATATTGACGATTGGTGGAGCCATTAAGTTTATTCCATCTACAGGTGTAACTTTGCCACTGGTAAGCTATGGCGGAAGTTCTTTGCTGGCATCATTGCTGATGTTCGGCATAGTACAGGGCATTGCTATGAAGAGTCATGTGTTAGAGAAGACAGAAGCAACACTTGAAAAAGAAAGTGACGCAGAAGTAAAAGGGGGAAAATGCTCGGAATGTTCCCTTGTATTCTATATCTTTACAGCAATTTTTGTTGCTATGATTTTATATTTCCTGTACTTTATGATTTTTGAAAGTTCTATATATATTTATAGCGAATACAACAAGTTAATGAGGTAAAATGTTGCATATATCTTCAAAAAGGGGTATACTGTTTATAGTTTTTGAAACACCACACGTAGGAGGTATTGCAATGATTGAGGCAACGAGTTGTGGCGGTGTTGTGATTTTTCGTGGGAAGGTTTTGCTCTTATATAAGAATTATAAGAACAAATACGAAGGCTGGGTTCTTCCTAAAGGCACAGTTGAGCCAGGAGAGGACTACAAGGATACAGCAATCCGTGAAGTGAAAGAGGAAACGGGTGCTGATGCAACAATTATCCGATACATAGGGAAAAGCCAGTATTCATTTACTGTTCCTGAAGATACCGTCGAGAAAGAGGTTCATTGGTATCTTATGATGGGCGAGAGCTATTATAGTAAGCCGCAGAGAGAGGAGTTCTTTGTAGACTCAGGCTTCTATAAGTATCATGAAGCTTATCATTTGTTAAAATTTTCCAATGAGAAGCAGATTTTGGAGAAAGCATACAACGAGTATCTGGATCTGAAGAAGAGTAACCTTTGGGGGACTCACAAATACTATTAAAATGTAGTTTATATATCCAAGTAGTGGGCATTTATTGCTAAGATACTTGGATATATTTCTATTTGGCGCTTAGCAAGGGGTTAATACATGAAATGGTATAAGAACTTGTATTTGGGTGAAGAGATTGCTCCTAAAGCCCGAAAGATTATAAATAAAATAAAGAAAAACAAGCCTACCATTGATGTGTATGTAATTGCTTTGGCGTCTAACCCACAGAATCAGTTGGATTTGATACCAAGTTGGGAGTTGCTACAGAAGGGATATCCCACAGACCGTGTGCGCGTGATTGGATTAGCCCAGGGGAAAAAGGAAGCCTTACAGCTTGTGACATCTTTGGTAGATGAGGTATATCAGAAGACCGGCGATGTGAAGATTCTGGAATATCTACAAAATGAATGGAGGGAACAAACATGAGCATAGTTCTTCTCATTTTGCAGATACTTGGAATAATCTTACTTGTTGCATTGGCAATAGTTATTCTGGTGTTATTACTATTGTTGTTTTCGCCATTAACCTATACTGTAGAGGGTGATATACATGAAAACAAGTGGGTTAAGGCAAAAGCCGGTTGGTTGTTACATCTGGTGGGAGTGAGAGTTTCCTATGAAGATAATCTAATCTATGGTGTAGTGAGGGTTCTTTGGAAAAAAACAACCTTTTCTTATGATTTAACTGTTCCAAAAGAGGAAGAAGAACCACAGGAAGAAACTCCAAAGAAGGAAAAGAAAAAAGATGAGAGAAGTCTCATTGATAAAATAAAGGATTTTGTCGCAAAAATAAAAGTAGCTTATCCAAGAATCAAAAAGATGATCACAGATGACAGGAATAAAAAGGCTGTGATTCATTTGAAAGATGAACTGATATATCTGGTGAAGATCCTACTTCCGAAGAAATCAAGAGTTCGTGGGGCGTTTTCCACAGGAGCGCCAGATACCACTGGGCAGTTGTGTGGTGTCATAGCACTTTTTCCAATTATGTATGTGAAAGGATGGGAACTACGTCCGGACTTTACAGCAGAGTCTGCATACTTTGAAGGCGACTTCTGGGGAAAAGGCAGATTGTATTTGTTTCAAATTATAGGAATTCTTTTGCGAATAATGTTTGATAAGAATTGCAGAAGAATGTATACTATGATTGATAGGTTAATGAAAAGTATAAAAAAGACTAGTAGTCAGGAGGTCAAATAAATGGCAGAGGATAAATTAACAACAACAGTAGAATCCTTATTCAAAGGGATGGACAACTTTATTACAACGAAAACCGTTGTAGGTGAAGCAATTCATATTGGCGAAACTATCATTTTACCATTAGTAGATGTATCATTCGGCGTTGCTGCAGGTGCATTTGTTGGAGATGGCAAGAACAATGGTGCTGGTGGTATGGGTGGAAAAGTGACTCCAAGTGCAATTCTTGTTATTCAGAACGGAAGCACACGTCTTGTAAATGTTAAGAACCAGGATGCAATGACTAAGATTTTAGATATGGTTCCAGACTTACTTGACCGTTTCCAGAAAAAAGATGCCGACACAATCATCTTAACCGAAGAAGAGGACTCCATCTAATTGACAGATGGCAGTGTCAAATGTGAATAAAATGTAAACAGAGTAGGACTGTCGTATGACAGTCCTTTTATTTTGAATGATGTGAAAACCTAAGTAAGGCCTATACAAATATCCCCCTCGACGACTTTGCGAAGAACGGAGACGAGGGGGATATTTGTATAGGTCTTGCGTAGCTTATTGACAACAAAAAAAGGACTATCTTGCGACAGTCCTTCGTTGTCTACATATTAAGCACGTTCTACACGGCCAGATCTTAAGCAGGAAGCACAAACATATAATTTCTGTGGTACTCCGTTTACTTTACAACTAACACGTTTGATGTTTGATTTCCAGATTTTATTAGATCTTCTATGAGAGTGGCTTACTCCGTTTCCGAAATGAACGCCTTTTTCACATACTGCACATTTTGCCATACTAATTGCACCTCCTTTGATTCACTAAGCTCAAATATGGTTTCGAGCTCACAACATAGATATTCTAACAGAAAGAAGTTCATAATGCAAGGAAAAAATGTAAATTTTTTATGAATTTAAATAGAGTATTTGCTTTTTGTAAAAAATACGTTATAATTACATATAACTATGTCGTGTGCAAAATGTGTTTTGCGCAGGAGTTTGCCTTAGGGAAAACTCAGTATATATAGAAAGGACAGGTTGATTATGAAAGGTCAAATGGATACCCAGTACGGGAAAGTTTTAATTGATGGAAATGTTATTGCAACATACGCTGGCTCTGTAGCAGTAGAGTGTTTTGGCATTGTTGGAATGGCAGCAATAAATATGAAAGATGGTCTTGTAAAATTACTTAAGAAAGATTATCTCAATCACGGTATTAATGTAGTAATTGATGAAGATAATACAATTAGCATTGATTTTCATGTAATTATTGCTTACGGTGTAAGCATTGCAACAGTATCTGATAACTTAATTGAAACCGTTAAGTATAAAGTAGAAACTTTTACAGGAATGAAAATCAACAAAATCAACATTTACGTTGAAGGTGTACGCGTAATTGATTAAGGAGGACGTATTCGTGCAGATTACTAGTATAAATTCTGAAATGGTAGCAAAGATGTTCCTTGCTGGCGCAAAGAACCTTGATGCAAAAAAAGAATGGATTAATGAATTAAACGTATTCCCAGTTCCAGACGGTGATACAGGTACAAATATGACAATGACCATTATGTCAGCAGCAAGAGAAGTGTCATCTCTTGGCAATAATCCACAGATGGCACAGTTGGCAAAAGCTATTTCTTCTGGTTCTCTTCGTGGAGCAAGAGGTAACTCTGGTGTTATTTTATCTCAGTTATTCAGAGGCTTTTGTAAAGTTATTGCTGAATATGATGAAGTAGATGTATGTGTACTTTCTGACGCTATGCAGAAGGCTGTTGAAACAGCTTATAAGGCGGTTATGAAACCAAAGGAAGGAACCATCCTTACCGTTGCCAAAGGTGCAGCTGATAAAGCATTAGAGTTAGTAAATGAAACAGATGATTTAATCTATTTTGTGGATGAAGTAATCAAACATGCTGACTATGTATTAAGCCAGACTCCAGAGATGCTTCCAGTTTTAAAACAGGCTGGTGTAGTAGACTCAGGCGGACAGGGACTTATGCAGGTGTTAAAGGGTGCACAGGATATGCTCCTTGGTAAAGAAGTAGATTACTCTATTGAAGATGTTCCTACATCTGGTGGAGTTGTTAAAATCTCAGCAGAAACGGAAGAAGAGATCAAATTTGGTTATTGTACAGAATTCATTATTGTTCTGAATAAACCAATGACTGATAAAGAAGAATTAGAATTCAAGGCATATTTAGAATCAATCGGTGATTCTATCGTAGTGGTAGCGGACGATGAGATTACAAAGACTCACGTACATACCAATGATCCAGGTCTTGCAATCCAGAAGGCACTTACTTTTGGTTCATTAAGCAAGATTAAGATTGATAATATGCGTGAAGAACATCAGGAAAAACTCATCAAAGAAGCTGAAAAAGTTGCTGCTCAGCAGAAAGAAGCTGATTTAGTTGCTACAGAAGCACCAAAGGCCGAGGAGCCACGTAAAGAAGTTGGTTTCATTGCAGTATCTATCGGTGAAGGTATGAACGAAATCTTCCGTGGTTTAGGTGTTGACTACATCATCGAAGGTGGTCAGACAATGAACCCAAGTACAGAAGATATGTTAACTGCAATTGAAAATGTAAATGCAGACAACATCTTCATTTTACCAAATAACAGCAACATTATTATGGCTGCAAACCAGGCTGCAACATTAGTAGAAGACAAAGAAATCATCGTTGTACCTACTAAGACAGTTCCACAGGGTATCACAGCAGTTGTAAACTTCTTACCAGACTTATCTGTAGAAGAAAACAAAGAAACAATGTTAGAAGAAATCCAGAATGTTAAGACAGGACAGGTAACATATGCTGTTCGTGATACAGAGATGGATGGCTTCGAAATCAAAGAGAATGACTTCATGGGTATTGGCGACAAGACAATCCTTGCTGCAGGTACAGACAAGAAGACAGTTACTCTTGAAATGATCGACAGAATGGTTGACGAAGATTCCGCAATCGTAAGCATCTACTTCGGTAGCGATTCTTCTGAAGAAGAAGCATCTGAAATCGCAGAAGCAATCGAAGAAAAATATCCAGACGTTGAAGTTGAAATCAACGATGGTGGTCAGCCAATTTACTACTATGTAATTTCAGTTGAATAAGATTTAAATGAATTTATCCTCTTTCCAGGGTATGGCTTGGAAAGAGGATTTTTTTGTTGTTTGAATAATAGGAAATTGTTATAATTATGATATCAAATTATGTTATAAGGAGATGCAAATGTACATCACAGCACCAATTACGCAAATTAAGGGTATCGGCGAGAAAACTGCCCAGACCTTTGAAAAACTGAATATATATACTGCAGAAGATGTGCTGTTTCATTTTCCTAGAAATTATTTCCGATATCCAGTGGCTCGACGTATCGAAGAGATTGAAGTAATACAAGAAGGTATGACTGCGATTCGTGCAGTTGTGAAAAAAACACCAGTATCTCGTAACGCCAGAAGTATGAATGTGACCACCCTTACCATCGGTGAAGCACCGAAGAAGTTGGAACTAGTGTGGTTTCGTATGCCTTATGTGAAAAATAGTTTGCAATTCGGCAGAGAATATGTTTTTTTTGGAAAAATGGTAATCAAAAATAAACGTTGGGTTATGGAGCAACCAACCATTTATGAAGTGGCAAAATACGAAGCAATGGAAGATTTGCTTCAGCCTGTTTATGGGTTGACTGCAGGTATTACTAATAACTTGATTACGAAGACTATCAAGACAATTCTAAGCGATATGGAATTAGTGCAGGATTATATTCCTGTAGAATATCGTAAAAAGTATGGTTTGTGTGAATATAACTATGCCTTAAAGCAGATTCATTTTCCAGATGCCATAGAGAATCTGATTGATGCCAGAAGATGTTTGGTGTTCCATGAATTTTTCTCATTTTTGATGGGAATTCAGTATCAGAAAGAGAAGAAAAACAAGGATCCAAATGGATTTGAGTTTACGAAAGATTCTTTTGTGGAAGAATGTATAGGAAAGTTGCCTTATCCGCTGACGAATGCCCAGAAAAATGCATTACAGGATATAAAAAACGATATGGAAAGTCCGTTTGTAATGCAGCGATTAATTCAGGGTGACGTAGGTTCTGGTAAAACCATCGTTGCGTTTCTTGCAATGGCCCGTTGCGCTCACAATGGCTATCAGTCCGCAATTATGGCTCCAACAGAAGTGCTTGCAAGACAGCATTTTGAAACCTTCCAGAAACTGTGTAGAGATTTTGGATTGGATTTTCCTGTGGTTCTTTTAACAGGTTCTATGAAAGCCAAGGAAAAAAGAGAAGCTTACGCACAGTTAGAGAATGCTCCAAATGCCCTGGTAATTGGAACTCATGCTTTGATTCAGGAAAAGGCAGTATATTCTAATTTGGCGCTGGTAATTACTGATGAACAGCATCGTTTTGGTGTAAAACAGCGAGATGTTTTTGCTGAAAAAGGAAAGGTGCCTCATGTGCTTGTAATGAGTGCAACACCAATTCCTAGAACTTTGGCGATTATTCTATATGGTGATATGGATATTTCGGTCATTGATGAAGTGCCAGCGAAGCGTCTACCAATCAAGAACTGCGTTGTGGATATTGGATATCGTCCAAAGGCTTATGATTTTATTGTAAATCAAGTAAATATGGGTCATCAGGCGTATGTTATCTGTCCATTAGTGGAAGAAACTGAGAATATGGAAGGGAAAAATGCTACCGATTATGCAAAAGAACTTGCAGAAATTCTTCCTGACCATATTAAAGTAGGGCTTTTACACGGCAAAATGAAAAATGACAAGAAAAACGAAGTGATGGAAGCCTTTGCCAGAAACGAAATACAAGTGCTGGTTTCTACCACAGTAGTTGAAGTAGGCGTAAATGTTCCAAATGCGACAGTCATGATGATTGAAAATGCAGATCATTTTGGTTTGGCACAGCTTCATCAGTTGAGAGGTCGTGTTGGTCGTGGAGATGCGCAGTCTTATTGTATTATGATTAATACATCTAATACCAAGACGGCTCAGAAACGTCTGGAAACACTGAATAAATCCAATGATGGTTTCTTTATTGCAAGTGAGGATTTGAAACTTCGTGGACCGGGAGATTTTTTTGGAGTAAGACAGAGTGGGGATTTGGCATTTGATATCGGTGATATCTATCAGGATGCAAAAGAATTACAGCAGGCATCAGAAGCGGTAAAAGAAATTCTTGATGCAGATCCAGAGCTATTGATGGAAGAGCATGCTGCATTGAAGCGACAGATGAAGAAATTCATGGACGAGCAGTTAAAGAAGATGTCGCTATAACTTTGATAGAAGCAAAATACAATTTGAATAATTAATTTATAAACTCCCCTGATAGAATATATCAGGGGAGTTCGTTTTAATAGTTTATTCTATTGTGCTGATTTAAAAGCGGCGATAATATTTTTGTAACTTGAAAGAATTGTTAAAGCATAACCAATAAGTAAATCCTTGAAATAGTATCCAAGTCCTTCTTCGGTTAAAGATTCTTCTGTGTATGGGAATACATCAAATAAAGTAAGTTCATAGCCTTCAGCTACTAATTCATCCATAATTGTCCATGCCCAACAAACTCTGTTTGCTAAGAAGATTGTAACTATAGCCATCAAAACACAAACAATAACACCTTTTTTATCGAGGGATTTTCCAAACATTTCATATCCCTTCATTGCACAAATGATTGTTACAGCGCCAGCAATTCCAGCAATAAATCCAACTTTGTAGATAACTACCCAGAGAACAGCACCAATCAATGATCCAAGAAATGCGCCAACAAGACCTGGAACTAAATTACTGCTTACTGGAGCAGCTGGCTGTGGTTCAGGTGTAATCTGACTGTAATCAGTGTAGGTGTTCTGAACTTCTTCCTGATTCTGTTCTTCATAGTTGTTAAATTCTTCTGACATAATATTTCTCCTTTGTATTTAAAAATTCATAACTGTTATTATTATAACGAAAAGGTTAAAAAAGCACAACATTTTTTCGAAAACAATACCAAAATCTGACAATTTGTGATAGAATGAAGAAAAATTTAAAATATAGAGTGAGGGATGTTTTATGAAAATGAGAATAGTAGCCTTAATTTTATGTTTTATAATGTCGTTAGGTCTGTTAACAGGATGTAATGGAAGTCAAAATCCTGAAGAACAGAATTCGATTACAGAATCTCAGATTGAATCGACAGAAGATTCACAGGAATCATCAAGCAAGGACGAACCTGTGTCAAAACCAAGCGAGTCCCAGGAACCAAGCGAGTCCCAGGAACCAAGCGAGTCCCAGGAACCAAGCGAGTCCCAGGAACCAAGCGAGTCCCAGGAGCCAAGTGAGTCTCAGGAGCCAAGTGAGTCCCAGGAACCAAGCGAGTCCCAGGAGCCAAGTGAATCCCAGGAGCCAAGTGAGTCCCAGGAACCAAGTGAATCCCAGGAGCCAAGCGAATCTCAAAAACCAAGTGAGTCAGAGAAACCAAGCGAAACTCCAGAACCAAGTGAGCCAGAACCATCTGAACCGGAGTATACATATAAGGATTTAAATAAGACGATGTATACGAATGATTCTGTAAATGTTCGTACTGAGCCATCATCGGATGGGGATAAACTTGGAAAATTATCTGAGGGTGTGGCGGTTACGGTAACAGGTCAATGCAATGAGACAAAATGGTATCGTATCGACTATAATGGTAAAGTTGGTTATGTGAGCAACAAGTATTTGACAGATACAAAACCAGTTGATCCAGAACCAGAGCCAGAACCAGAGCCAGATACGGATGATAATAAACTTGAATATGAGGAAATCAAGACTCCAAGTATTCCTAATACAGATGGACTAATTACTTCTCAAGAAATTGTGAATGTTATTATTAAATCTGGTATGAGCGAGTTTGAAAAGGTATTTACTATTCATAACTGGTTAACTTTTAACATTGATTATGACCATGACTACAAGAACTATTATGCGGAAGAAACTCTTCGTGATAGAAAAGGTGTATGTCAGGGGTATGCATATTTGTTTAGAGAGATGTGCTCTATAGTTGGTATTGAAACAACGATTGTAGGTGGTACAGGTATTGCTGCGGATGGTTCCACGGAAAGTCATGCTTGGAATCAAGTGAAAATCGGTGGAGCATGGTATAATGTGGACGTTACCTGGGATGATCCATCTAATGGTCCTGACAAAGATCCTGCCGACCATAGTGGTAATAGATATGATTATTCCTTGTTTCAAACAACACCTTATATAAGGATCATCAGGCAAGTGATTTAGTAGAGGGAACGGAAATAAATACATGTTCTAAAGATTATGATAGAGCAAGTATTATGAAAAAAGCAGTCGAAACTGGCTGGCATGGAGATGTAGCGTTTGCATCTACAAAAGATGAAATCGAGACAGCTGTTCTGAAATATATGAAGGGTGATAGAGATGGATTCTGGTTGTGGTATTATGATGCATCAATGACAGATGATAATTGGCAGGGAATTATTAATGCTCATTTGCAAAAAGTTGCATATCCTGCAAGAGTTGCTAGCTATTATCCACTTAAAGATGCCATTATAAAGGTGTGGATTGAAATTACACCTGTATCAAAATGGAATGAAATGCCTGTTGTAAAGAATGCGGAAGAATTTAAAGCATTATTAAATGCAAAGGGTGATGCAGGTGCAAAGACCTTTGTGGCCAGATATGAATCAACTAACGGAGCACCAGAGCTTGTTGCAGGAAAATATGGTTTTAAATATTCGTATGTTCCGTATAATGACGGAAAATCATGGATACTTACAATATCTGAAATTAAATAAAGGGGAATACTATTATGCAAAAGAGAATACTGTCATTATTTTTGTGTTTGATAATGGCAAGTACAGTACTAACTGGATGTGTCTCTGATAAACAAATAGACGAATGGGCACAGCAGTTACACGACAAGTTATATCCAGAGGATTATGAGAAAAAAATCGTTTTGCAGGAGATTTCAGAAGCTACGCGAAATCAAGCTAAGGGGATAGTAGATGAGATTATTACTTCTGGAATGTCTGAATTTGAAAAAGCCTTAACCATTCATGACTGGTTAACGTTCAATTTGGATTATGATCATAATTATACGAATTATCATGCAGAAGAAGCTTTAAAAACTGGCAAATGTGTATGCCAAGGTTATGCAGAATGTTTTGAACTGATGGCGGAATTGGCTGGTTTAGAAGCTTCAATTGTAGGCGGTAATGCAGTGAACTCAACTGGCAAAAGAGAATCGCATGCATGGAACCAAGTGAAAATTGATGGGGAATGGTACAATGTAGATGTAACATGGGATGACCCATCTAATGGTGCAGATAAGAAAGTGGATGATCATTCGGGAAATAGTTATAAGTATTTCTTAGTGTCAAAAACACAACTGGAAGAGAATCATACGGCCACCGATTATTTTGAGGGTGAAAAAGCGTGTAATACAACCTATGATAGAAATGTGATTTACCAGTATGCTGCATCCAGTGGCCTCTATGGTGATACGGTATATGTAAAATCCGTTGAAGAAGCCAATGCAACCATTGAAAAAACAATGAAGTCTGGCAAGACAGAGTTGTCTGTATGGCTGTTAAACTTGGCAGATGGGGATGAATCAATTTCAGATTATGTAGCGTCATTTATTAAAAAATTGAACTATTGTATTTCGCCAAGTGATTCTTTTGAAGTATCTCAAGATGGGTTAATCAGATTTGAGATATCGTTTTACAGCGAAAGCGAGTGGGCGGAATTTCCTATTGTTAAAAATGTTTCTGAATTTAAAGAGCTTTTAGATGATATGGGAAAAGACGGTGTGAAATCTTATATTGTAAGATATGAAGTAGAAGAGGGAGAACCAGAGATTGCCGCTTCTATGTATAACTGTAAGGTGAAATATAGCAAGTATAACGATGGTAAGTCATGGTTGATTACTGTGACGGTACAGAAATAGATTCCATTGTAATGAAAAGAGAAGTGGGATGTTTTAAATAACAATAGGGTTGTTTATAACATCTCTTTTTTCTTGACAAAGTGGTTTACAATATGTAAACTATACTTAGACTACAATATGTAAACTATACTTAGACTACAATATGTAAACCAATGTGGAGGGGATATAATGGGTGATATACAATTAGGAATTGTTGAATCACGTTTTGCAGATTTGATATGGACGAATGAACCGGTTTCTTCGTCTAATTTAGTAAAAATATGTGAGAAAGAATTGGAATGGAAAAAGTCTACAACATTTACGGTGTTAAGACGTCTGTGCCAGAAGGGAATCTTTCAAAATGTTGATGGCACAGTTACATCATTGATTTCTAAAGAGGAGTTCTATTCTATGCAGAGTGAACGTTTTGTAGAGGAAACATTTCAGGGGTCTTTGCCAGCGTTTTTGGCAGCATTTACTGCAAGAAAAAATTTGACACCAGAAGAGGTAGCAACTTTAAGACGTATGGTAGATGAATATGAGGAGGGATAAGTATGGAACATGTATTTATTGAACTTCTTAATATGAGTATTACAGCAAGTTGGTTGGTACTTGCGATTATAGTGTTTCGTTTTCTGTTTAAGAAAGCACCAAAGGCATTGACGGTTGCCTTATGGGCATTGGTGGGAATTCGCTTAATTTGTCCAGTTTCGTTGGAAAGTGTGTTAAGTTTGATTCCGAGCAACGAGACCATCCCGCAGGATATTGTTTACACAGAAAATCCAACCATTCATACGGGGTTTGAATCTTTGAATAGTACGATTAACCCTATTATTTCAGATACTTTTGCACCAAACGTAGGAGATAGTGTAAATCCGATGCAAGTAATTGTTTTTATTGCTTCTAATGTTTGGGCTTTGGGAATGATTTGCATGATGTTATATACATTTATCAGTTACTGGTCCATTCACAGAAAAGTTCGTGAATCAGTTCGTATTCGTGATAATGTTTGGATGTGTGACCGTATTGATACGCCATTTATTCTGGGAGTATTTCGTCCACAGATATATCTGCCATCTAATATGGGAGAGCAGGATGTAAGATACGTGCTTGCTCATGAAGAGGCGCATATTAAACGTCACGACCACTGGTGGAAACCGATTGGTTTTGCATTACTTACAGTATATTGGTTCAATCCTATTCTATGGATAGCCTATGTGTTGTTGTGCCGCGACATTGAGTTAGCTTGTGATGAAAAGGTTATCAAAGAAATGGGAGAGGATATGAAAAAATCATATTCCGATGCTCTGATTAACTGCAGTGTTCCTAGAAAAGCGATTACAGCTTGTCCTCTTGCATTTGGAGAAGTAGGAGTGAAGGAACGTATCAAATCTGTGTTGAATTACAAAAAGCCAGCATTCTGGGTGATTTCTATTGCGGTTGTTGTCAGTGTACTTATAGCAGTGTGTTTTATGACGAATCCTGCAAAAGAGGCAGAGTATAGTGTTCTGCTGAAAATTGATTACGAAGTTCCATCTGGTGAAGTTTTTGAAGAGGACTGTTTTTATGCTTACGATGAAAAAGGATATTCGTATCGAATTTATTGGAATAATTTTATTGGGTTAAGCGAAAATGGAATGATTTTGGTTAAATATGATCAGATTAAATCTCTATCATACCCAGATGGTTATCCGTCGGGCAGAACTCCACGTTATGAGATTGTAGCAGTATCTGTAATTCCATTAATCATATCGGATTTTGAAACATCAGATAGAGATATATCAATTTCAGTAGGGACTTCCCAATATACAAATGTTGATTTGGGGCCTGTTGAGTTATCCTTGACAGATGCACATACAATAAGACATTTTCTTGAAGTTC
This sequence comes from Lachnospiraceae bacterium, assembly GCA_015057035.1. Classification (GTDB taxonomy): domain Bacteria; phylum Bacillota; class Clostridia; order Lachnospirales; family Lachnospiraceae; genus Roseburia. The sequence continues at coordinate 216,793 of SVFC01000001.1, forward strand.
CACAAAGCAGCGGAACAGAACAGTATTCTGTCTGGATGCAGGGGGCTATAAGAATTATGTATGATTTTATTTTTACTTTTGAAGATAAAATATATAGTTATAGTTCAACAGAAGGTATGTTTAACGATTATGAATTGGATAGGGCTTTATATCTATCTGATGAAGATAAGAAACGTGTAGATGATATCATTACAAAATACCTATATGATTCCAATACACCAGATTCTAAAATCATTAAGTGGATAAATTGTTGGGAGGATCCGGATGTTGATTGGGGTTCTACTTATGAAATGATTTTGCCGGGAATTTCAAATGTGAAGTTTCAGTGGAAAGAAGGAGACATCTCTGTTATTGATGATAATGGAACGAAAGAGTTGATTGGTGGTATGGGCGCCTCCTGTATGAACGCATATTTCTGTGATTTGACAGGAGATGGTGTGTCAGAATTATGTGCCACAGTTTCTGTTGGCTCAGGATGGGTTGATGAACGAATCTGGGTATATGATTATACAGTAGATAAAATATACGAGTTGGAAGACAGATGGAATTATAGTTATATTTTATCTATTTGGGGTGATGAACTTGTCGTATCTAAAGTGAAAGCGAATACACGCGAACCAATTATAGAGCAAGGAGCATTGCATTTGAGTAAAAATAATCTAACTGGTGAGATGGAATTATCTTATTGGTTTAATGCAAGTTCTGAAAATAATCCAAATACAGAAGAGTTTACGTTATCATCTGGTGTATATCTAGGAGGTATTAAACCAGAAGATGCAGATCCAACTTCTGGAGAACTAATGGGACAATATTTTCATTTGGACACAGAGACACAAATGTTTCGTATGGGGGAAAGCTTGCTTATGTCTTTTGCCCTATTTGGCACATATGAGTTTGATGGAACTAAACTAATTCTTACAACAGGATCCAATAATCCAGAGATATATGTTTTCTATTTGAATGAAAAAGGTAGCTTTGTTTATAATGAAAGCGAGTCAAATGTAACACAGCATAAATGGATTAAAGATGGTATGGCATTTGGACTTATGCCAGAGGAAAGAGGATCATCGTCCCCAGATACGTGACAAAATATTAAAACAAAACTCTAACTGCTAAATTAGACTAGCAGTTAGAGTTTTGTTATTATATTGGGTTTATGCGATTCCGGCTCTTACAGGAGCAAGAAGAACTTTTCCTGTTCCTCTGTATACGTTTACAAGACCTTCGCCAGAGGCTGCAGAACCGATAAGGCTCTTACCAGAACGTTCTACGGTAAAGTCTAATGAGCCACTCCAAGCGATTGCCATGTTGCCATCTACTTTTAATACATCATTTTCTAATTTGATTTCGATTAATTCCTCAGCAGGACATTCAGATTCGAGACAAAGAATACCTTTTCCCTGAATTCCTAAGTTGAATAATCCTTCGCCACCTGCAACTGCAGAAGAGAAGTTGGAACGCATTACTGTTTTGTGCTGTAATGTGGATTCGCATGCCAAGAATAATCCATCATCTAATACGATAGAGCCATTCCAGTCAGCCACATCTACTAATAAAATGTGTTTGTATGTAGGTTCCAATACGAGAGTACCATTTCCTGTATATTCTGGTTTGATAGCAGATTCACCGGTAACAGAACCACGTAATGCTTTGCCAAATAAATCCCCAACACCTTTTACACCGGTGGTTGCATTAACGTTTCCTACAGTCCACTGCATTGCACCTGCCTGGACAGTAACGTTTGATTTTGCTACATCAACTACCACCTGACGTTTACGAACGTTCATTTGATTGCAGTAGTAAGCGGTAGCAGCGTAAGATGGTGACACGCTAAGGTCACGCTGGTATTCAATAACAGTAAAAGCACCTTTGAAATCTAAGGTTTTGATGTCGTCATTGTTTGTGAAATTATTGATTGTGTACATAATTTTTATCCCTTTCCAAATATATATACTCATAAAAACAACGAGTTGAGGTTATTATAATTTACTTCAACTCGTTGTACAATATGCCTATACAATTCTTAATTACTTTTAAGCCAAGGTTAAGGTTTATTCTTCTACTAATTCCAGACCTGTGATATCTGGTTCAATCATCAGAGAGTAGTTGGTATAATAAACTACAAATCCTGGTGCGGCACCGCTTGGTTTTTTGAGATTCTTTTTCTGGAGATAATCAATCTCAATTTTCTCATTGTCACGGCCTTTAGAGTAATATCCAGCAAGGCGACCAGCTTCTTCAAAAACGCGGTCTGGGAGTTCCTCGTTGTTGGCTTTTAAAATAACGTGAGAGCCAGGAATTCCTTTGGCGTGGAACCACCAGTCATTACCTGTTGCAATTTTGAAGGATAATTCATCATTCTGGTAGTTGTTTTTACCCACATAGATGTCATAACCATCGGTGGAACGGTAGTGGAATGGTTTGCTCTTGGTTTTTTCTTTTTTTGAACTATGATTTTTCTTGATAAAGCCATATTCCATTAATTCTTCTTTGATTTGAACAAGATCATCGGAAGATACGGCAATGTCAAGAGCATTTTGGATGGATTCCAGATGAAGAATCTGGTTATGGGTTTCTTCAATAAGGGAATCTAATGCTTCGCTGGTACGTTTTAATTTTCCATATTTCTCAAAATATTTTTTCGAGTTCTCCAAAGCGGATATGGTTTCGTCTAATGGGATTTTGATGAGTTTATTGTCATCATAATAGTTTTCTACTTCAACAAATTTTGCGCCTTCTTCGACGCCGTAACCGTAGGCCTGCAGAAGTTCTCCGTAGAGTTTGTATTTGTCCTTTTTCTCAGCATCTTTCTGCTGTTTTAACTGTAAATCGTATTTTTTAACGTTACGTTCTAATGCTGTGGAGACGATTTTCCTTAAATCCACAGATTTTTGGCGGATGCGGGAGTATACATTTTTCTCAGCATAGTAGCTTTCCAATACTTCAGAAATCGTAGCGTAATTAGATATGCTATGTTCTGAACTTTCATCATTGTTTGGAGATATACCAGCATCGTACATTGTTAGTTTGACTGATGAGTAATCTACAGGTTCCTTGCCTTTTCGAACAATATTAGGTGTATATTTGTGTTCAGTAATATCCTCCATAAACCAACAGAAATTATTTGCCAGGTGAAGGAGTTCTGCTTCAGAAAGGGAAGCAACTGCTGCATCACCATCTAGATTTGCGCGATAAGCGATTTCGTTGGCAATGAGAGGGCTGATACCTGTAAATGAGGTGTAAATCGCCTTGTTTATAGACATTGCTTTGTCGGATAACGTGGCAACAAAACTTTCGCGAGTACACTCTAACGGGTTCTGTTTTTCTCCCTGAGTGGCAGGGATGAAGTATTCACGCCCAGGTAAAACCTCTCGAATAGAACTGGTGGCGCTGGAAATACGCTTGATACTGTCAATAATGGTTCCATCTTCATTACAGAAGATAATATTGGAATGTTTGCCCATTAATTCAACAATTAAAGTCTTTTTACACAAATCGCCCAGTTCATTTAGATGCTCAATCTCAAAATTGATGATTCGCTCAAAACCAGGTTGATAGATACGCAGGATTTTACCGTTGGCAATGTGTTTTCGAAGAACCATACAGAACGTTGGCGCCTGTAGTGGGCTTTGCTTGTTTTCCTGTGTTAAATATACAAATGGAAGAGAAGCACTAGCCGAGATTGCAAGACGAGCCTGTCCATTTGGGCCTTTGCAGGTGAAAAGTAGTTCGTCTGTTTCTGGTTGTGCAATCTTGGAAATGCGTGCGTTTTCCAATACTTGATTTAATTCATATACTAAATTTGATATTACAATTCCGTCTAATGCCATAGTAACCTCCAAAATATGATTGGCTCCTTTATTATATATGAAAATGAACAAAAATCCTATGTATTTTTTGCGAAATTTTACTAGAAAATAGTTTGACGAAAAAGGGATTTACCTTTATAATATTTATAACTATGCATAGAGACTTTTTGAGAATAAGATGCATGGTAAATATTTTACAATTTAGAGAGGTTTATCATGATTAAAAGTATGACTGGTTTCGGTCGTTGTGAAGTTGCCAATGAGAAGCGCAAATTCACTGCGGAACTGAAGTCCGTAAATCACAGATATCTTGATGTTAATATCAAGATGCCTAAGAAATTGAACTTTTTCGAAAGTGCAATTCGTAATCTTTTAAAAGAATACATTGAACGTGGTAAAGTGGATGTGTTCATTACATATGAAGATTACAGCGAGGATAATTATTCCTTAAAATACAATCCAACTTTGGCTGGAGAATATTTAAAACACTTAAAAGACATGGCAGAACAGTTTGGTCTTGACAATGATATTCGTGTAAGCACATTGTCTCGTTACCCAGAGGTTCTTGTTATGGAAGAACAGAATATTGATGAAAAAGAACTTTGGTCGGAACTGGAAACAGCACTTCGTGGTGCATGTGAACAGTTTGTAGAGAGCCGTATCCGTGAAGGTGAGAACCTTAAAAATGACCTTTGCGATAAGCTTGACAACATGCTTGGTTATGTGGACTTCATCGAAGAAAAATCGCCAATCATCATGAAGGATTATCGTACACGTCTTGAGGACAAGATTCACGAACTCCTTGGTGACAGACAGATTGATGAAGGCAGAATCATTACAGAAGTTACGATTTATGCTGATAAGATTTGTGTGGATGAAGAAACCGTAAGACTTCGCAGTCACATTCAGTCTGTGAAGGACACCTTAAACAAGGGCGGTGGCTGTGGACGTAAGCTTGACTTTATTGCTCAGGAAATGAATCGTGAAGCAAATACAATTCTTTCTAAGGCGAATAGTCTTGAGATTTCTGATACAGGAATTAACTTGAAAACAGATATTGAAAAAGTAAGAGAACAAATTCAAAACATTGAGTAAAAGGTGAAGCATGAAAAAGGGAATTTTAGTTGTGGTTTCTGGCTTTTCCGGTTCCGGAAAAGGAACCATTATGAAACGCCTTATGAGCAAGTACGGTGAGAACTATTCACTTTCTGTATCTGCTACAACTAGAGCACCTAGACCTGGAGAAGTTCATGGAGTAGATTATTTCTATCTTACCACAGAAGAGTTTGAGCGTATGATTGAGCAGGATCAGTTGATTGAATATGCCAAATATGTGACAAACTATTATGGAACGCCAAAAGCGTATGTGGAAGAACAGCTGAATGCTGGTAGAAATGTTATCCTGGAAATCGAAATGCAGGGTGCCATTAAGGTGAAAAAGAAATATCCAGAAACAATTCTTTTGTTTGTAACTGCTCCAAGTGCTGGAGAAGTGAAAAAACGTCTGATTGGCCGTAACACAGAATCTATGGAAGTGATTGATGCAAGAATGCAACGCGCTTACGAAGAATCTTACGGACTTGATGATTATGATTATTTAGTGATTAACGATGATTTAGAAGACTGTGTAGAATGCGTGAACAGCATCATTATGGGCGAACGCATGGAAGATACAGAGAAGAACGCAGGTTGTCGTGTATCCGCTAATATAGATTTTATTAATAATATAAGAGAAGAACTACTTAGTTTTTCGAAAGGAGTATAACATGATCCATCCATCTTATGTAGAACTTATGAAAGTAGTAAACGAAGACGTTATTATTGGTGAAGAACCAGTAGTTAACAGCCGTTATTCCATCGTTTTAGCAGCTGCTAAGAGAGCTCGCCAGATTATTGATGGTGCAGAACCAATGGTTGAAAACCCAAAATGCAACAAACCATTATCTATCGCAGTTGAAGAAATTATGAACAGCGATGTTAAGATTATCGCTGACGAAAATAACTAATTAAAGGAGAGGACTGCCGTTGGATAACAAAGGCAGTCTTTTGTTTTTCTATGAGTATTTTAAAAGACAAAAAATTACTGTTCATCTCATTGGGATGTGATAAAAACCTTGTAGATTCTGAGTTTATGATTGGAATGCTGACAAATGAAGGCGTTGTTATGTGTGATGATGAAACAGAAGCAGATATTATTATTATTAATAGCTGTTGTTTTATCAATGATGCAAAAGAAGAAAGTATTAATACCATTTTAGAAATGGCAGCATACAAGTCAGAAGGAAAATGTCAGGCACTGATTGTTACAGGATGTCTATCCCAGAGATATCAGGATGAAATAAAAACAGAGATTCCAGAAGTGGATGCCATTTTAGGAACCAACTCTTATGATTCTATTGTGGAAGCTGTAACAGAAGCATTAGGACAGAATTATTATAAGAATGTGAGCACTTTGGAAGGGCTTCCAAAGCTTACAACTAAGCGTACTGTTACAACAGGTGGACATTTTGCATATCTGAAGATTTCAGAAGGATGTAATAAGAATTGCACCTACTGTATCATTCCATCTATTCGTGGTAGATATCGCAGTGTTCCAATGGAAGAGTTGATTGCACAGGCTACAGAATTGGCAGAAAACGGCGTAAAAGAATTAATTCTTGTGGCTCAGGAAACCACTTTGTATGGTATCGATTTGTATGGAGAGAAATCCCTTCATAAATTGTTGGATGAATTGAACAAGATTCCAGGCCTTTTCTGGATTCGCATCATGTATTGTTATCCAGAAGAAATCTATGAGGAATTAATCGAATCCATAATTCGCAACAAGAAAGTGTGTCATTATCTGGATATGCCAATTCAGCATTGTAACGACGCTATTTTAAAACGTATGGGTAGAAGAACCACGCAGGAAGAATTGCGCCAACGTGTGGAATATTTACGCAAGCGTATCCCAGATATTACTCTTAGAACTACATTGATTTGTGGTTTCCCAGGTGAAACTGAAGAAATGCACGAAGAACTGATGCAGTTCATCAATGATATGGAATTCGACAGACTTGGAGCTTTTGCATATTCTCCAGAAGAGGGAACGCCTGCTGCCAACTTCCCAGATCAGGTAGACGAAGAGTTAAAGCTTGACTGGCAGGCAGATGTAATGGAACTTCAGGAAGAGGTTATCTTTGATAAAAATGAAACCTTGATTGGAATGGAGACATTTGCATTTATTGAAGGAAAAGTTGCAGATGAAAACGCTTACATTGGCAGAACCTATCGTGATGCGCCGAATGTGGACGGATATATTTTTATACAGACAGAAGAAGAACTTATGACCGGTGACATTGTAAAGGTAAAAGTCACAGGGGCATATGAATATGATTTAGTGGGGGAATTGATATAATGAGCATGAATTTACCTAACAAACTGACAATTTTAAGAGTGATTTTAATTCCATTCTTTGTATTTTTTATGTTGGCACCATATTTTGAAGGATATGGGAATTACATTGCAGTTGCAATTTTTATCATTGCAAGTTTTACTGACTTTTTAGATGGGTACCTTGCAAGACGTGACAACTTAGTAACAAATTTCGGCAAATTTATGGATCCACTTGCAGATAAACTTCTGGTATGTGCTGCGCTTATTTGTCTTATTGAAACAGGACAGCTTCCAGCATGGGTTGTAGTTATTATTATTTCCCGTGAATTTATTATCAGTGGGTTCCGTCTGATTGCATCAGACAATGGTGTTGTTATTGCTGCAAGTTACTGGGGCAAATTCAAAACTGTATCTCAGATGCTTATGGTAATCGTTTTGATTTTGAATATTGACCATATAGTATTTGCTGTACTTGGTACTGCACTTATGTGGATTGCAGTTGCATTAACTGTTATTTCATTAGTAGATTATGTTGTAAAAAACAAAGACGTATTAAAAGATCAAAAATAGGATTTACGCTATGACAGAACAGAGATTATTGCAGTTATTACGCGAGAATAACCTTAAAATCACTACAGCAGAAAGTTGTACAGGCGGTTTGGTCGCAGGACTTTTATGTGATATTTCGGGGATTTCTGCACATTTTGAAGAAGGCTATATTACTTATTCAGAAAATTCCAAAATAAAAAACTTAAATGTTTCACAAGACACGCTGGATAACTACGGTGTCGTAAGTGTGGAAACAGCTCAGGAAATGGCAAAAGGTGTTTTGATAAAAGCAAATGCGAACTGTTCTGTGGCAACCACAGGTGTTGCAGGACCAACAGGAGGCACGGAAGAAACACCAGTAGGTTGTGTGTGCTTTGCATGGTGCGTAGGTGATAAAACCTATTCTGAACGTGTGATTTTTGAAGGAACTCGCATGGAAGTGCGTATGCAGGCAGCATCCTATGCGTTAGAAAAGTTGTGTGAGTATATTGAGAAAAATATAAAGGAGTAGTGGACTATGCGAATTATTGCAGGATCGGCAAGAAGTCTTCCACTGAGATGTCCAGAAGGGATGGATACCAGACCAACTTCGGACCAGATAAAAGAAACATTATTTAACATGTTACAAAATGATGTATCAGGCTGTTATTTCTTAGATTTATTTGCAGGAAGCGGGCAGATTGGCTTGGAAAGTTTAAGCCGTGGCGGAGAGTACTGTGTCTTTGTGGAAAACAATCGTAAAGCAGCAAAATGTATCGAAGATAACATTAAATTTACCAAGTTTGATCAGAATGCCAGACTGATTGTAAGTGATGTGGTTTCAGCCTTATATACCATCGAAGGAAAATACAAGTTTGATATTATTTTCATGGATCCGCCATATAACAAAGAATTAGAAAAAGAAGTATTACAGTTTTTATCTACTTCCTCACTGTTGAAACCTGATACCAAAATAATTGTGGAAGCTTCTACAGAAACAAATTTTGATTATGTGGAAGAAATGGGTTTTGAGATTACAAAATACAAGAAATATAAGACCAATGTACACGTATTTTTAAGAAAGAAATAGGGGTGGAATATGAGAAGAGCGGTTTATCCTGGAAGTTTTGACCCAGTTACATTTGGACATTTGGATATTATTGAACGTTCCGCAAAAATGGTGGACGAATTAGTGGTTGGAGTGCTGCATAACAGCGCCAAAAATTCGTTGTTTTCTTTGGAAGAACGTGTTAATATGATAAGAGAGATGACAAAGGATATTCCAAACGTTAGAGTGGAATCTTTTGATGGTCTTTTGGTGGATTATATGAGCCAGATTGGTGCGAATATTATCATTCGTGGACTTCGTGCGGTAACGGATTTCGAGTACGAATTACAGCTTGCACAGATTAACCATGTACAGAATGAAGAGATTGAGACAGTGTTCTTGATTACCAATTTGAAGTATTCTTATCTTAGTTCAACCATTGTTAAGGAAATTGCTTCCTACGGTGGAGATATTTCAAAATTCGTTCCAGCAGAGCTTATAGACCGCATTTATGCAAAATATAATTAAGGAGAACACTTATTATGAGCAGTAGAATTGAACAGATTATTGATGAAATTGAAGAATATATTGAGTCTTGTAAATTTCAGCCATTATCATCCACAAAGATTGTTGTAAACAAGGAAGAATTGGATGAGTATATTGCAGAGCTTCGTAGAAGAACTCCAGAAGAAATCAAAAGATATCAGAAGATTATCAGCAATAAGGAAGCTATTCTTGCAGATGCACAGGCAAAAGCAGATCAGATTATTGCTCAGGCTCAGATTCAGACCAACGAACTGGTATCTGAACATCAGATTATGCAACAGGCATACGCTCAGGCCAATGAAGTTGTTATGATCGCTACGAAACAGGCTCAGGAGATTCTTGATACTGCTACAAACGAAGCAAATAACATTCGTATGAGTGCTATGGCATATACCGATGATAAATTAAAAGGGTTGGAAGATGTTCTTATCAATACCATCGATACTTCCAAGGCTCGTTATGATAACCTTTTGAATTCTCTTCAGGGATATTTGGATATGGTTGTTGCAAACCGTATGGAATTATTCCCAGCAGAGCCAGAACCAGTAGTTGAGCCTAAGAAGAATAAAGAACCTGAAACTGTGGAAGCAATTGATTTATCCGTTGTAAATATTGAAGCAGGCAATCAGGAGTAATAGTGTTAACAGGAGTTTTCCTATTACATAGTCTTTTATTGGAAGACCAGATAGTTTCATGATGGATGCGGTTTGCGCAAGGCCTGAGATTCCACCAAAGGATAGGAATTGGATTGCGAGCAAATATCGTATTTTTTCAGAAGAAAAAGCTATTTGTGATAACAGAGTAATTCCATTAGTGATTTCTAGGTTGCCTACGATAAGAATCGCAGGTAATGAAGTGTTTTGCCATAGCAGAAACAACATTCTGGATGCAAGGGAAAATAGAACAATATAACCGCATATTTTAATAAGGGACTCAAAACCGCTTATAATACCGGCGTCAACGATTTGCATATCCAATTGAAATCTTGATGCCGTATTTTTTTGAGTATCCTCTGTGTTTTTTCTGCCCCATGTTAGTAATGCAAAAATACTAACAAGAAGTGGAATTAGATACAGGATAATATAACTTATGTTATCTACACTCTTGTTTGGAAAAAGCGTTGGAATTACAAAACCAAAGACATACATCATACTGAAATTATTGGCTGTGACACATAATATGATAGCCTGACGTTTTGTTAACAATGAACGGCTATAAAAGTCTGATGCAAGCTTGGCGCCCACAGGAAAACCAAAAATAAATCCGCATACTAATGTTAGAATGATAGTAAGGAGATTTGAGCTTGCACCAAAACTTTCCATAAACTTACTTCGCAGTAGAATTCCTGAGAGAATCGTAAATGGAAGTAAGGCAGGAAGAATCTGTTCAAACCAGGTGGTAATTCCCTGCTTGGAAGCTGCAACAGCTTCTTCAGGGAATAGAAATGAACATAGAATAATAAAAGTTATAATAAAGCTAAAAAATATTTTTTTCATATTATTATTTATGAAATACAGGAGGCATTTATGAGAGTTTTAGAAAACTTACAACCACAGAGAGTATTTTATTATTTTGAGGAAATCGCCAAGATTCCACATGGTTCAGGCAATACCAAGCAGATTAGTGATTATCTGGTGGGCTTTGCAAAAGAACATAACTTAGAATATTATCAGGACGAGTTAAATAACGTTATCATTATCAAAGAAGCTACAGCGGGCTATGAATCAGCAGAACCAGTGATTATCCAGGGACATATGGATATGGTTTGTGAAAAGGAAAGCGGTTGTACAATCGATTTTGAAAAAGATGGCTTAGATTTATATGTAGAAGATGGATTCGTAAAGGCAAAAGACACCACATTAGGTGGCGACGATGGAATCGCAGTAGCTTACGGATTAGCGCTTTTGGAATCAACAGAATATGCTCATCCACGTCTTGAAGTAGTTATTACAGTAGATGAAGAAACTGGTATGAATGGTGCTTATGGAATTGACCTTTCTATGTTAAAGGGCAAAAAGATGTTAAACATCGATAGCGATGAAGAAGGCATTTTCCTTACAAGCTGTGCTGGCGGAACTGCTGTTAAAGCCTTTATTCCAGTGAAACGTAATACAGAAAGTGGTGCTGCATTAAAAGTAACTGTAGGAGGTCTGTTTGGTGGACATTCTGGCGCAGAAATTCACAAAGAACATGGCAATGCAGACATTTTAATGGGAAGAGTTCTTAATAACCTTGCAAAAGAACTTCCATTTGGAATCATCACTCTTGCAGGTGGATTAAAGGACAACGCTATTCCTAGAGAATGTGTTGCAGATCTTCTTGTTCCAGAAGAATGTGTTGCTCGTGCTACAGAAATCATTGCTGAGAACTCAGAGATGTTAAAGAGAGAGTTGTTTGCATCAGATCCAGAAGTTCAGGTAACTTGTGTAAATGAAGGTGTGAAGGATGCTGAGATTTTAGACTTTGTATCCTTAAATAAAGTATTATGTTACCTTCGTATGGTTCCAAATGGAGTACAGCATATGAGCCAGGCTATCCAAGGACTTGTGGAAACTTCATTGAACCTTGGAATTATGGAATTAAAAGAAGATGCACTTGTAACAGAGACATCAATTCGTAGTTCCGTTGGAACACGTAAGGCAGATTTAAGAGATAAACTCATTAATATTATTGAATTAGTTGGTGGGGAAGCTGAAGTAATCGGCGATTATCCAGCCTGGGAATACAAAGCAGATTCAAAGCTTCGTGAGGAGATTGCGGTTGCATACAAGAATGTATATGGTACAGAACCACAATTTACAGCAATTCATGCAGGTCTTGAATGTGGTATTCTTTCTGAGAAGATTGAAGGATTAGATTGTGTATCTTTCGGACCAGAAAACTTTGATATTCATACTCCAAAGGAAAGACTTAACATCGCTTCTACAGAACGTGTATGGAATTTCCTTGTGGAATACTTGAAACAGGCAAAATAAGAGGATTTATATGATTCGAATTGATAAATACCTTGCGGATTGTGGCATAGGTACGCGAAGTGAAGTGAAAAAATATATAAAAGCGAAACAGATTACTGTGAACGGGGCTCTTGTGTCAAAACCAGAAGAAAAGGTTGATGAGACAAAAGATGATATTTGTTTCAAGGGGCATTCAATCACCTACGAAAAGTATGTGTATTATCTGTTTCATAAACCAGCAGGTTGTGTAACTGCAAAACAGGATAACGTTCATCAGACAGTAATGGATTATTTCCCTGAAGATATCCGTGCGAAGGATATTGCCCCAGTTGGAAGATTGGACTTGGACACAGAAGGATTACTGCTATTAACAAATGACGGACCATTGACACATCATTTGCTTAGTCCAGCACATCACATTCCAAAGACTTATTATGCAATTTTGGATAAAGAAGTACCGGAAGATGCGGTGGAGAAGTTTAAAGATGGTGTAGATATCGGTGATGATAAACTTACACTTCCAGCAGAGCTGGTAATTTTAATGGTTTCGAAAGATGAAGCAGGAAAGAAAATGTATTCTGCAGAACTTACTATCCATGAAGGTCGTTTTCATCAGGTAAAGCGTATGTTTGAGGCTGTTGGATGCACTGTAACATACTTAAAGCGCCTTTCTATGGGAAGTTTGACGTTGGGTAATTTGTCGAAGGGCGAATATCGAAAATTAACTGCTGATGAGATTGCAGCGTTACAGAAGTAATATAATTTTAGGAGAATTAGATGCGATACGAAGGTTATTTACCAATTTCAAAAGAAGATATGATAGACCGCGGCATAGACCAATTGGATTTTGTCTATGTGATTGGTGATGCCTATGTGGATCATCCGTCTTTTGGCCCAGCCATTATTTCAAGAGTGTTGGAATCCCATGGTTATTCTGTAGGTATTATTTCCCAGCCAGACTGGAAAGATGAGAGTTCTATCTCTATTTTAGGAACCCCACGTCTTGGATTTTTAGTATCTGGTGGTAATATGGACTCCATGGTGAACCATTATTCGGTTTCTAAGAAACGTAGAGATATGGATTCCTTTACTCCTGGTGGAGTTATGGGAAAAAGACCAGACTACGCCACAACTGTATATTGCAATCTGATTCGTCGTACCTATAAAAAGACGCCAATCATTATTGGTGGAATTGAGGCGAGTTTGAGAAGACTTGCGCACTATGATTATTGGTCAAATAAAGTAAAGCGTTCCATTTTGCTGGATTCAGGTGCAGACCTGATATCTTATGGTATGGGAGAAAGAAGTATTGTTGAGATTGCGGATGCTCTTGCTTCTGGTATTGAAGTAAAAGACATTACTTTTATTGAAGGAACAGTTTATAAGACAAAAGACAAAGAAAGCATCTATGATGCGATTTTCCTTCCTGAATGGGATGAAATCAAAGAAGATAAACGTAAATTTGCGGAAAGCTTCTATAAACAGTACTGCAATACGGATCCATTTTCGGGAAAACGTTTGGTAGAAGGTTATGGAACCAACTTTGTGGTTCAGAATCCTCCACAGAAGCCATTATCCCAGGAAGAAATGGATGCAGTTTATGCACTTCCATATATGAGAAATTATCATCCTTCTTATGAAGAAGCAGGTGGAGTACCAGCCATTCGAGAGATTAAGTTTTCATTGGTTAGTAACCGTGGTTGTTTTGGTGGATGTAGTTTCTGTGCCCTAACCTTCCATCAGGGAAGAATTATTCAGACCAGAAGTCATGAGTCCATTATCGAAGAAGCCAAACTTTTGACACAGGACCCTGATTTTAAAGGATATATTCATGATGTTGGTGGTCCAACGGCGAATTTCCGTGCACCAGCATGCTCAAAGCAGCTTACAAAAGGGGCCTGTCCAAATAAACAGTGCCTTTTCCCAACACCATGTAAGAACCTTGAAGTAGATCATAAGGATTATATTGAACTCCTTAGAAAATTACGTGAACTACCTAAAGTTAAGAAGGTGTTTGTTCGTTCAGGTATTCGTTTTGATTACCTTATGGCAGACAAAGACAAGACTTTTTTACGTGAATTATGCGAACATCATGTTAGCGGACAACTTAAGGTGGCTCCTGAACATATTTCTAATGCTGTATTACAGAAACTTGGTAAACCATCTGTAGAGGTTTATAACAAGTTTGTACAGGCCTATAAGGATATGAATAAGAAAATAGGAAAGGAACAGTATCTTGTTCCATATCTCATGTCTTCTCATCCAGGTTCTACCTTAAAAGAAGCTATTGAACTGGCAGAATATTTGCGTGATTTAGGATATATGCCAGAGCAGGTACAGGATTTCTATCCAACACCTTCTACGATTTCTACTTGTATGTATTATACTGGCTTAGATCCAAGGACGATGGAACCTGTGCATATTACAAGCAATCCTCATGAAAAAGCAATGCAGCGTGCATTAATCCAGTATCGTAATCCTAAGAACTATGATTTAGTTTATGAAGCTCTGGTTAAGGCTGGAAGAGAGGATTTAATTGGATTTGATAAGAAGTGCTTGATTAAACCTAGACGTTTCGGAGCAAACGCTGGCGGTGACAAGAATGGTGCTTGGAATAAAGCGGGAAGTGGTTCCAAGAATACTAGCAAGAATGACGGAAAATCAAGAAACAAAAATGCAGTAAGTAATAAGAACAACTCAACCGAGAAAAAAGGAAAGAAAAAGACGATTCGTAACGTCCACAAGAAGAAATAATGAAAGAATTCATCATTCAAAAAAACGAGGAAAATCAAAGATTTGACAAATATTTAAAGAAACTGCTGCCAAATGCAACAACCAGTTTTTTATATAAAATGTTGCGTAAGAAAAATATCGTGATCAATAAAAAGAAAGCGGAAGGCAATGAGAAACTGGTGGCGGGAGATGTCATTAGCATCTTTTTAAGTGATGAAACCTTTGAGAAGTTCCACGTGAATTTAGAAGAATTGAAAAAAGAATATGAAATACTTAAGACGTTGGGATTAAAAGGTCTTAAAGTTGTTTACGAGGATGATCAGATGATTATTGCAGATAAGCCTTACAATATGCTGTCGCAAAAGGCATCTGACAAAGACCTGTCTGCCAATGAATACCTTCTTGGATATATGATTAAAAATAACGAACTGTCCTTTGAAGAGTATAAGACATTTCGTCCTTCCGTAGTTAATCGTTTGGATAGAAATACTACGGGGTTGCTTTTGTTTGGAAAGACCTTGAATGCCCTTCAGGAATTGGGTGAAAATATTCGAAATCGTTCTATCAAAAAATATTACCGTGCAGTTGTTGCAGGAGAGTTAAAGGAAGAATTGGAACTAAAAGGGTATCTCCTAAAAGATGAAAAGACCAATAAAGTAACTTATTATGCAGAACAAGTAGATGGCTCTGATTATATTGAAACTGGTGTGAAACCAATTGTGAGCAAGAATGGTTTAACTCTAGTTGAGATTCATCTAATTACTGGAAAAACTCATCAGATTCGACTTCATTTATCTACCATTGGATATCCAATCCTGGGTGATATGAAGTATGGAGATGCTCAGGTTAATAAGAAATATTATGAAAGTCATAAAGTAAATCATCAACTGCTGCATGCATATCGCTTGGAGTTTCCAGATGGACGCGTGTTCCAGGCAGAACCTGCTGCAATATTTCAGAAGCTTATAGGAGAATAAGAATGCCAACTTGGAATTCCAGAGGACTAAGAGGTTCTACTTTAGAAGAACTCTTAAACCGGACAAATGAGAAATATTTGCAAAACAATCTGGCGTTAATTCAGAAGATTCCAACTCCAATTACGCCGATTAATATTGAAAAAGAAACTCGCCACATTACTTTGGCGTATTTTGACCAGAAGAGTACCGTTGACTATATTGGTGTGGTACAGGGGATTCCGGTATGCTTTGACGCAAAGGAGTGCCATACGGATACGTTTCCACTAGCCAATATTCATGAGCATCAGGTCGCTTTTATGGAGAATTTTGAAAAACAGGATGGCGTGGCATTTATCCTGATTTCCTTTACCCACAGGAATGAATTTTACTATTTGAGATTTCGTGAACTTATAGAATTTTGGAACCGGGCAAAGGAAGGTGGCAGAAAGAGTTTTCGTTATGAAGAACTAAGCCAAGAGTTCTTTTTGAAGGAAAAACCGGGAATATTTATCCCGTATTTGGAGGCCATCCAATTAGATTTAGACAATAGAATACAGAACGAATAACAGCTATAACTAATAAACATAAGACTTTTCGTTGACAATAATGTATAGTTATCTTATAATAGTTATAATTTCATATGGTAGCACATTACCATACTAAAGTGAGGTTCAGTTATGAAGAGTAGATTACTACATACTCCAGACGGAGTTCGAGACCTTTACAATGGCGAATATAAGAGAAAATTATTGATTCAGGAACAGTTACATAACGTGTTTATGAGTTATGGCTGTTTTGATATACAGACACCAACATTTGAGTACTTTGATGTGTTTAGTAACCAGGTGGGGACCACACCTTCTAAGGATTTGTTTAAGTTCTTTGATAAAGAGGGAAATACGGTGGTACTTCGTCCTGACTTTACACCATCCATTGCAAGATGCGTGGCAAAATACTATGCACCGGAAGAAGAACCAGTAAAGCTATGCTATATGGGCAACACATTTATCAATTCTTCGGATTATCAGGGACGTTTAAAGGAGTCCACCCAGTGTGGTGTGGAATTTTTAGGGGATGGTACAGCAGAGGCAGATGCGCAGATGCTGTCTATGGTAGTTGACTCTTTAAAGGCCATTGGATTAGAAAACTTTCAGATATCTGTAGGACATGCAGGATTTTTCAATGCACTATTGGAAGAGGGAAAAGTAACCAAGGAGCAGGAAAATCAGCTTCGCGAATTGCTTGCCAATAAAAACTTCCTTGGCGTAGAGGCGTTTATTGAGAACTTAGAAGTATCTGATGATATCAAACAACTCTTTGCATTACTTGCTAAGTTTGATACTTCGTCTGAAGATATTAAGAAGGCACGTATTTGGGCGACACAATATCCAAAACTGGCAGCAACTGTTGCTAATTTAGAAGCTCTTAATAGTGCGTTACAGGAAAAGGAGATTGCACAGTTTATTTCCTTTGAACTCGGCAAGATTAGTGTCTATGAGTATTATACAGGCATTATTTTTGCAGGATATACCTTTGGACATGGAGAGCCAATTGTAAAAGGTGGTCGTTATGATAAGCTGTTAAGCCACTTTGGAAAAGATGCACCTGCCATTGGATTTGCCTTTGTGGTAGACCAGTTATTGGCAGCAATTAAGGAAAATGCTAAAACAAAGGAACAAGGCAAATACATAACCTTCGCCCTTGGAAAAGGTCGATTGGCAAAGAAAACCCTTAAGATTTTTGAACAGATTGGCATTACATGCGAAGAAATCTATGATCCAGATACCAGAAAACTTATATTTGTAAATGAAGATTTGAAACTTCGTTTCTTCTTGGCAAAAGGTCCAGATGTTCCAACCTATGTAGAACATGGAGCGGCTGATATCGGTATTGTTGGAAAAGATACGATTTTGGAAGAAGGAAGAAATGTATATGAAGTACTGGATTTGGGATTTGGTAATTGTCGTATGTGCATCTGTGGTCCAGAATCAGCAAAGGAACTGTTACAGCATCAGGAACAGATTCGTGTAGCAACTAAGTATCCACAGATTGCAAAGGAATATTTCTATAATGAAAAAAATCAGACTGTGGAGATTATTAAATTAAATGGTTCGATTGAACTTGCTCCAATTGTGGGATTGTCTGATGTTATCTGTGACATTGTAGAAACAGGTGCAACCTTACGTGAAAATGGTTTGGTAGTATTGGAAGAAGTTTGTAATTTATCAGCACGTATGATTGTAAATCAGGTAAGCATGAAAATGCAGAATGAACGCATTACAAAACTGATTCGAGATTTAAAAAATGTTCTGTCATAGAAGTTGAAATTGTATTATGAGGTAAGCAATATGAGAATTCTTTCACTTAATAAAGAAACAAAAAATGATTTGTTGGAGAGTCTGCTGAAAAGAAGCCCAAATCACTACGGGGAATACGAAGGCAGAGTAAACGAAATCGTGAATGCAGTTCGAGAAAAGAAGGATGCGGCCCTTTTTGAATATACAGAGAAATTTGATGGTGCCAAGATTGATAAGAATACGATTCTTGTAACCGAAGAGGAAATCGAAGAAGCCTATGGATTGGTGGAGGAGCGTTTGTTGAACGTAATTCGCAAATCTCTGGTAAACATTCGTAAATATCATGAGAAACAGCTCCAAAATTCCTGGTTTACTTCAGAAGAAGGGGTTATCCTTGGACAAAAGGTAACACCTGTGGATGTGGCTGGAGTATATGTGCCAGGTGGTAAAGCGGTGTATCCATCTTCCGTTCTTATGAACGTGCTTCCAGCGAAGGTGGCTGGAGTGCGTAAGATTGTTATGACAACACCTCCTGGAAAGGATGGTAAAGTATGTCCTACCACTTTGGTAGCAGCAAAAGAAGCTGGCGTGGATGAAATCTATAAGGTAGGTGGTGCTCAGGCGATTGCAGCCATGGCTTTTGGTACAGAAAGTGTACCTAAGGTAGATAAAATTGTAGGTCCAGGGAATATATACGTGGCTTTGGCGAAAAAGGCTGTATTTGGTTATGTAAGCATTGATTCTATTGCGGGACCAAGTGAAATCCTTGTTTTAGCAGATGAGACTGCAAATCCAAGATTTGTTGCGGCAGACTTGTTATCTCAGGCGGAACATGATGAACTGGCTTCGGCAATTTTAATCACTACAAGTCAGGAACTGGCAGAAAAGGTATCTGTAGAAGTAGATAAATTTGTAGAACAGTTATCAAGAAAAGAAATTATCACAAAATCTTTGGATAACTATGGTTATATTCTTGTGGCAGAAAATATGGAAGATGCCATTGACGCCACCAATGAGATTGCTTCAGAACATTTGGAAGTTGTAACCAAGAATCCATTTGATACTATGACTAAAATTCGTAATGCAGGTGCAATTTTCCTTGGAGAATATTCATCGGAACCATTAGGAGATTACTTTGCTGGTCCAAACCACGTGCTTCCTACCAATGGAACTGCCAAATTCTTCTCGCCACTTAGTGTGGACGATTTTATTAAGAAATCTAGCATTATCTCTTATTCAAGAGAGGCGCTGGAAGCAGTATATCAGGATATTGTAACTTTTGCAGAATGCGAACAGCTAACGGCACATGCCAACTCTATTCGTGTTCGTTTTGAGGAATAAGAAATAGTAAAATTTTAGTTAAAACTATAAAAAAAGACACATGAGTTTGAATTTGTCTGCTAAATGAAGTATAATGACAAATTGGGAATTCGTAAGGAGAGAATTATGTCTGAAAGAATTTCGATCATTAATAGAAAAACAAAGGAAACAGATATTACTGCAAAATTCGTAATTGACGGTTCAGGTGCATCAGAAGTATCTACTGGTATTGGATTTTTTGATCATATGTTAGAAGGGTTTGCAAAACATGGCTTTTTTGATTTGAACCTGGAAGGTGACGGAGATTTAGAAGTAGATACCCATCACACCGTAGAAGACTGTGGAATTGTGCTTGGTCAGGCGATTAAAGAAGCGGTTGGCGACAAAAAGGGTATCAAACGCTATGGAAGTTTTATTCTTCCAATGGATGAAAGTTTGGTTCTTTGTGCAGTAGACCTCTGTGGCAGACCATATCTGTCCATGGATGATGTTTTCACAGTAGAACGAATCGGTGATTTGGAAACAGAGATGATTCGCGAGTTTTTCTATGCAGTATCATATTCAGCAGGCATGAATCTACATATCAAGGTTTTAACAACGGGGAATAATCATCACATGGCTGAAGCGATGTTTAAAGCATTTGCAAAAGCTTTGGATGAAGCGACAACAGTAGATCCGCGGATTTCTGACATTTTGTCGACGAAAGGAAGTTTGTAATGGAAACAAAAAACATTGTTGCCTCCATTTATTTAAAGGATGGCAAGGCTGTGAAGTCTCTGAATGATTTTACAGAAATCGAAAATGTGTATGACCTTTGTCAGATGTACAATGACAGTGGTATTGATAAAATACTCATTTTCGACTTATCTACTAGCGATGAAGAGCATGAAAAAAACATAAATACCATCAAAAACATCAACCGCAATCTTGAAATCAAGGTTTGTGCGGGTGGTAACATTAACCGCCTCGAAGATATTAAGAAATTACTTTATGCAGGATGTATGCAGGTTATGTTAAACGCAGCAAAACCAAGCAGTCTTCAGTTGGCAGAAGAAGCAAGTGCAAGATTCGGAAAGGATAGAATCTTGGTGTCTGTCCATAATGTAGACTTTATCTATAAGCATAAAACAGATATTGAGGATACTTTCCATGAATTGTTTATTTTAGATCCAGCCATTATTGATAGCATTGAGCATCTTACAACAGTTCCATATGTAGTTAAGATGGATGAATATGATTATAATCAGATGCTTGCTTACTTAAGCAGTGAAAAGATTCGTGGTATTGCAGGTCCTTTTATTAACGATCCTAAGATGGACGTTATGAAATTGAAATCTAAATTATCTTTGGATGGCATTAAAATGGATAACTTTGCACCAGATTTAAAATGGTGTGATTTAAAACCTAATGCAGATGGACTGATTCCGGTTGTGGTTCAGGACTATCGTACAGATGAGGTGTTGATGCTTGCTTATATGAACCAGGAATCTTTCAATATGACTATTAACAGTGGTCGTATGACGTATTTCAGCCGAAGCCGTCAGGAACTCTGGATGAAAGGCGAGACATCTGGACATTATCAGTATGTTAAGGCATTGACTGCAGATTGTGATTACGACACAATTCTTGCAAAAGTTTCCCAGGTCGGTGTGGCTTGCCATACTGGAAATAAGACCTGTTTCTTCAACAATATTGTGAAAAAAGAGTACATCGAGAAGAATCCGCTTAAGGTTTTGGAAGATGTATATGCAATCATTGCGGATCGCAAGGAAAATCCAAAGGAAGGTTCTTATACCAATTATCTTTTCGATAAAGGAACCGATAAGATTCTGAAGAAACTTGGCGAAGAATGTACGGAAATTGTAATTGCGGCCAAGAACCCAGACCCTGAAGAAATCAAATACGAGATTTCTGATTTCCTGTATCACTGTATGGTGCTTATGGTTGAAAAAGGTGTTACTTGGGAAGAAATTACCCAGGAATTGTCACAGAGATAGGTTTTTGAGGACACAATCTTGTTAAAAGAAAATTAAGAATTTCATAAAGACTTATTAAAACCTCCTTGATATAATTGATTTATAAGAAAGGGGGTTTTTCTTATGGGTAAAGAACTAGGTTTAAAGGAACTGATGATGGAAGCTGCTTGTACCAAGCTTGCATATACTCTGATACCTAATCTAGGGTTTATGGGTTTTATGACATGGATTTTTTCATTGGTTGCCTTAATTGGTGCGATAATCGGTGGTAATGGTTCTACTTCGGAATTTTCATTTTATAAGCTTTGGTCAAATGGAGTTCCGTGTATTGTGGTTGTAGTAAACATTCTATCCGTAATAAAAAATTTTATATTTGCCAATGTGAAAAAACCTAAGTTGATAAAAGGAATTTTATTTACCAATTATTTCGATGAAGCGGTTGGGGTAGTTGGAATTGTATATTGTGTTTGGTTTGTTGTAGAGTTATTGCGTAGATCAGCCTTTCATTGGGGTTTTTTATTTATATTTTTGTTTTTTGGCTTAATTGCTGGATGTTTGTTGGCTTCCTTTGTTAAATCAATGAAGTGGAATAATAAAATCTTTAAAACATGCAATGAGATGTTGTGAGAGAAGAACCGAATATTTAATAGAAAAACCACAGAAATCTGTGGTTTTTTTCTATGTTTTCCTTTATAATATTATGGGTATGTTTTGTAACATATAAAAAGAAAAATAGGAGATATAACTTTGAGAAAATTAGCATTAAGTGATGAGATCCTGATGCAGGTGGAAAAGCCTGCCAGATACATCGGTAATGAATTAAATAGCATCGTAAAGAATCCAGAAGATGTAGATATTCGTATGGCAATGTGTTTTCCAGATGTATACGAAATTGGTATGTCACATCTTGGAATCCAGATTCTGTATGATATGTTCAATAAACGTGAGGATACCTGGTGTGAGCGTGTGTATTCCCCATGGCCAGATCTTCATAAAATCATGAAAGAGAAAAATATTCCATTATTCGGTTTGGAATCTCAGGAACCTATTAAGAACTTAGATTTCCTTGGAATTACTATCCAGTATGAGATGTGTTATACAAACATCTTACAAGTATTGGATTTGGCACAGATTCCATTGCTCGCAAAGGATAGAACTGAAAATGACCCAATCGTTATGGGTGGTGGTCCATGTACCTATAATCCAGAACCAATCGCGGATTTCTTTGATTTCTTCTATATTGGCGAAGGCGAAATTACATATGACGAACTGTTAGACACTTATAAGAAGATGAAAGCAGAAGGTGCATCTCGTGCAGAAATCCTGCGAGCACTGTCAAAAGTGGAAGGTATCTATGTTCCTTCCCTTTATGAAGTGTCATACAAAGAAGATGGAACCATTGCAGAATTCAAGCCTATCTATGATGATGTTCCGGCTACAGTAAAGAAACAGGTGCTTGTGAATATGACAGATGGAGTATATCCGGACAAGCCTGTTGTACCATTTATTAAGGCAACTCAGGACCGTGTGGTTCTTGAGATTCAGCGTGGTTGTATCCGTGGATGTCGTTTCTGCCAGGCGGGTATGATTTATCGTCCAAACCGTGAAAAGGACGTGGAGAAGCTAAAAGAGCAGGCTGTAAAGATGTTAAAGGCTACAGGACATGAGGAAATTTCCTTAAGTTCCCTTAGTTCCTCAGATTATTCACAGTTAGAAGAGTTAGTAAACTTTTTAATTGATGAATGTGCAAAGCAGCATGTGAATATTTCTTTACCTTCACTTAGAATTGACGCTTTTTCATTGGATGTAATGAGCAAGGTGCAGGATATCAAGAAAAGTAGTCTTACCTTTGCTCCAGAAGCAGGCTCTCAGAGAATGCGTAATGTTATCAATAAGGGACTTACTGTGGACGATATCCTTGGCGGTTCCAAAGAAGCTTTCCTTGGAGGCTGGAATAAGGTAAAACTGTACTTTATGCTGGGACTTCCAACAGAAACAGAAGAAGATATGCGCGCAATTCCAGAACTTGCCAATGAGATTGCCGCATTATACTATGAAACAATTCCAAAGGAACAGAGAAATGGTAAGTGTCAGATTACCATGAGTACTTCCTTCTTCGTTCCAAAGCCATTTACACCATTTCAGTGGGCAAAAATGGAAGATAAAGATGAATATTTAAGACGTGCAAAGATTGTAAATGACACTATGAAAGCACAGTTAAATCATAAGAGTCTTCGTTATAACTGGCATGAAGCAGATGTAACAGTATTAGAAGGTATTTTGGCACGTGGTGATAGAAAACTTTCCGCAGCATTATTACATGTATATGAACATGGCGGAATTTATGATGCATGGAGCGAGTTCTTTGATTATGATAGATGGATGAATGCCTTTGAAGAATGTGGAATTGATATGGCATTCTATAACAACCGTGTTCGTCCAGACGACGAAATATTCCCTTGGGATTTCATTGATGTGGGTGTAACCAAAGAATTTATGCTTCGCGAATGGAAAACAGCCCTTGGCGAAACCGTAACACCAAACTGCAGAATGCGTTGTTCTGGCTGTGGTGCAAAGCAGTATGGAGGAGGTGTCTGCTATGAAAATTAGAATTAAATTCCGCAAGTGGGGATGCATGAAGTTCATTGGACACCTGGATATGCTTCGCTTTTTCCAGAAAGCAATGCGTAGAGCGGATGTGGATATTCGTTATTCGGAAGGTTTTTCGCCACATCAGATTATGTCCTTTGCAGCTCCATTAGGCGTTGGAATTACCAGTGATGGCGAGTATTTTGACATTGAAGTACACAGTACGAAGTCATCGGCAGAAATGCTTGCTGATATTAACGCTACCATGGTAGATGGTGTGGAAGTGACAGGTTATGTTGCATTACCAGATGATGCGAAAACAGCCATGTCTATTGTAACTGCTGCAGACTACATTTTATCTTATAAAGAAGGCTATGATAGTCCATTGTCATTTGATGAATGGGAATCAAAAGTTGCAGAATTGTTCACTGATGCAGAAACCTTTACAATTCTAAAACAAACCAAGAAAAGCGAACGTGAAATCGACTTAAAACCATTGGTATATGATTTTAAGGTTATAGAACAGGATGGAAAGCCTACATTTTATATCAATGTATCTACAGGTAGCGTAGACAATATTAAGCCTGAATTATTGCTTGCATCTATGTATGAAAAGTTAGGTTTGGAGTATCAGGAAGAAGCCATTGCAATTCATAGAATTGATGTTTATGCCACAGATGAGAAAACGGGTAAGCGAGTTTCGCTTCTTGAGATGGGAGCTAACATTAGTTAATTAAAATTTGATGAGGTGATAAATTTGAAATCCCATAAAAAGAAAATGACTGCACCAATTATGATTTCAGTCATTATAATATTATATTATGTTGTTTACTTTGGCGTTTTGATTACACTTCTTGAGGGTATATGGAAATATATTTTAGGAATTATTCCTCTCGTGCTATCAATTGTAATGGTCAAGGTTTGCATAGAAAGAATAAATGAAATAAAGAAAGGTGAAGAAGATGATATTAGTAAATACTGATTATATTACAGGAAAAGAATTAGAAATGTTAGGACTTGTAAAGGGAAGTACGATTCAATCAAAACATATCGGAAACGATATTACACAGAGTTTTAAAACTTTAGTTGGTGGAGAACTTAAATCATACAACGAGATGATGAATGAAGCTCGAGCGATTGCAACAAAAAGAATGGTTGCAGAAGCTGAAGAACTGGGGGCAGAAGCTGTTGTAAATATTCGTTATGCGTCTTCAGCCATTATGCAGGGCGCAGCAGAAGTTATTGTATACGGTACCGCTGTTAAATTTGTAAATTAATAAATTTGTTTTTGGAGGCTGCAATGAATCGTCTAGCGATTACGCGTGTTGTGTTAAAAGAAAAATCGAATAAAAAGCATCTCGCGTACATAATGCTTGATGAGAAACGTGAATTTATGGACTTCCAGGTGTTTGACGAGGAAGAAACTATTCTCAACAATATCTATGTTGCAAGGGTTGAGAATATTGTAACCAACATCAACGCTGCATTTGTGCGTATTACACCAAACCAGATGTGCTATTTGTCCTTAGAAGATTTAAAAGCACCGATTTATGTAAAAAAACAGTCGGAACGTAAGAGTTTGTCTATAGGTGATGCGATTGTAGTCCAGGTAATAAAAGATGCTGTAAAGACAAAAGACCCCGTGGTTTCAACAAAATTAAGCATGGCCGGTAAATATTGCATGCTTACCACGGAAAACACATCTTTGGGCATTTCAAAGAAGATTACAGGCAGTGATCATATCCATATGAGCGAACTTATCAGTTCTTATATCAGTAAAGGCGCCGAATATGGATTTGGATTAATTGTTCGAACCAATGCGTTAGAGGCAACAGAGGAAGAGTTAAAAGCAGATATTGAGTCAGTAATAGAATCTTTTATTATTTTAAAAGAAAAAGCGATTCATCAATGTGCATTTGCCTGTCTGTACAAGCCGGAAAATGTGTATGTACAGAAACTGAAATCGTTGGATTTAAACGGCTTAGATGGCATTTTTACAGATGAGACAGATATTTATGAGGATATCAAAGTAAAACTGCCTTATTTGGCGGATAAAGGGCATTTACAGTTATACAAGGATGATAAAGTAGGTCTTGCTACCTTATATAACTTCCGCGGTTCGCTAGATAAACTGGTAGAAAAACGCGTCTGGTTAAAGTCTGGAGCAAATATTATTATTGAGCAGTTAGAAACCTTGACAGTGATTGATGTTAACTCTGGGAAAAACATAGGAAAGAGTGAACAAGCAATCCTAGAAATTAACAAAGAAGCAGCTGTAGAAATTGCTAAGCAGTTGCGTCTTCGTAATATTTCGGGTATGATTATTGTAGATTTTGTAAATATGTCATCAAAAGATGCTGAAAACGAGTTGCTTGCTACATTTAAGCATGCAGTAGCTAAAGATTCAGTACCTACCCAAGTGTTGGATATTACCAGACTTGGACTTGTGGAAGTGACAAGAAAGAAAGTGAACAAATCTCTCATAGAGATGATATAAAAACAAATAAGGGGTTAACAAATGAAAAAGAAACTAATTATTATTGGGAGCGTAATTGTAGGTTTATTGCTATTTTGCACTTTTGTAATGCCACATATGATATTACTTTTTGACAGACAGGATCCTGTGGCTGACGAATATGCATATAGCGATGTGTTTTACAATGAATATGATGAAGTTCGTGCTCATCTTGCGGATAAGGTAGAAGAGTTAAAATCTCTTGGATATAATCCAACACTTCAAAGTCACGCCATTGACGAATCAGATGGGTTATATATTGATACCATTTATGTTCCAAGCAAGGGAGAACAGACCAACCTTATTGTGTTGACCACTGGTGTTCACGGGATTGAAGGTTATATAGGTTCCGTAATGCTGGATGTGTTCTGGGATGAAGTTTATACAGAGCTGAAAGCAGACAATACAGGTGTTTTAGTAGTTGCCAATGTTAATCCATATGGAATGAAATATCACCGTAGATACAATGAGAATAATGTTGACTTGAATCGTAATTTTATCTTAGATTGGTCAGCCCATGATATGACAGTAAACAAGGATTATCCAAAATGTGATGAATTCCTGGGTCCACAGGGGGCTATGGGGAATATTTTCTGGCATGAAGCGGGATTTTATGGTTCTTTAATTGGACAGGTGCTTACAAATGGCGCAGATACTATTTCCAATGCTTTATTAGGTGGCCAGTATGAATACGCAGAAGGTGTATATTACGGTGGTGATGGAGATGAAGCATCAACTACTTTCTTAAAGGGTGTTTTTAAGGAAACTCTAAGCGGAGAGTATGAGAATGTTGTACATATCGATATTCATTCTGGATATGGTCCACGTTATAATATGGTAATTTTTAATTCTGTATTTGACACTATGACCGAAGCTGAAACAAAAGAATTGTTCGGATATGATACGATTATAGCAATTGATTCTGAAGATTTTTATCCTACCACAGGTGACACTACTGATTTCTATTATCGTTTAAAAGAACAGATGCAATCTGATAAATCTTTGTTTTCAACCTGTTTTGAGTTTGGAACCATCGGAGATAGCTTTATCGATTCTATCATTTCAATGAAATATACCATTGAAGAAAATCAGAATCACTGGTATCCATCTTCAGATAAAGTTACTAATGAGATTATCAAGGAACGTTATCAGGAACTTTTCTACCCAACAGAAAAGAAGTGGAGAGAAAAGACTGTTGAAGATTTTAAAAAAGCCTGTGAAGGTGTGTTAAAGGCAAAATTAATGGACTAAGGGGAGAAAGTATTATGGGAGAAACCAAATTTAAGTATGCGGATCCTGTGGAACAGATTCAGAAAGTAAATATTTTATTGTGTGTTTCTGCAACAATTGTATATCTGCTAACATTTACAGTAGTTATCGTCTCAGTAATTCAGGGAAATAGAACGCCTATCTATGCGATTGCTATGTTTGCAGTTATGCTAGCAACGATTTTAAGCAGTGTTCTTGAAATGCGAAAAGATAAAGGCAGCACAAAACTTCGTTATTTTTTGATGATTGGGCTTTGTATTGTAAGCGCCTTGATTATTTTTAGATACAAAGATTACTATATGCGTTTCCTTGGTGTTATGCCTCTTCTTGGAACGATTTTGTACTTTGATACGAAGTTTATGAAATTGGCAGCCATTATTGTTTCTGCTGAAAATATTTTAATTACATTACTTCGTATGTTAGTTTTGCATGATTATGAGTCTATTGATACTGTTCCAAACTTGGTAGCAGGTCTTGCTGTTACGGTAATGGTATTCCTTATGTATTATGTAACTAAGGTTGGAAAAGACTTTAACTCGGACTCTATGGGCAAAATTAATTATGAGTCTGAACAGCAGAAAAACATGACTTCCAACATTATTCGCATTGCTGAAAAAGTTCGTACTGGAACCAATCAGGCGATGGAAATCGTGAATGAGCTTCAGACATCATCAGAAACAGTAAGTCAGGCAGTAGAAAACATTAGTCAGGGTAGTTTTGCCACTGCAGAAAGTATTCAGAATCAGAGTATGATGACCCAGGACATTCAGAATCATCTGGACCAGGTCGTTGCACGTGCAGAAGAGATGGTAGTTGTGGCAAATCAGTCTAATGAACTGAATGCAGAAAACATGAAGAAAGTACATGCGCTTCGCGAAGAGGCAGTATCTTTGATTCAAACAAATGATACTGTGGCAGAGGCAATGAAACATCTCCAGCAGAACGTGGATAATGTAAAAGCAATTACAAACACCATTTTAGACATTTCTTCCCAGACAAACTTGCTTGCTCTCAACGCTTCTATTGAAAGTGCACGTGCAGGTGAGGCAGGAAGAGGATTTGCGGTTGTTGCAGACGAGATTCGTACATTATCTGAACGTACAAGACAGGAAACTGAGAATATTTCCCAGATTCTTAGCGCATTGGAAGGCAATACTGTAGAAACGGCAAGAGCCATTGAAAAATCCCTTGCAATTGGTACAACTCAGGAATCTATGGTAGAAGAAATTACAGAGCAGTTTGAACAGATTGACGCAAATGTAAGCAATCTGGCTTCCGCAATGAATGAAATCGAAACGGTTCTTAACAATTTATCTAAGGCTAATACAGAGATTGTAAATGACATTACCAATCTGTCTGCTTCCACAGAAGAAGTTACAGCATCTGCTCAGCAGTCTGCAGAGATGACAGAAGGAAACTATCAGAGTGCTAAGGAAGCCAAGGAAATCTTAGACAGCATTATTGAAGTGTCTCATGAGATGGACGTTTATATTTCATAATAAATTAAATAATACAAGCAAAACCACAGAAAACACTGTGGTTTTTTGTTTTTTAACCATTTGATAACTTTTTTATAATATAATATTTGTATTAATGTGAAATTTACCTGTGAAAAGCGGAGGAATATCATGGCTCATATTTTAGTTGTAGAAGACGATTTAGCGATTCGAGAATTGATAAAAAGAAATTTACAGATGGTTGGACATACCTGTACTTGTATCTCGGAAGGCGACAAGGTTGGTGCACAGATGATAAAAGAAAATTTTGACTTAGTAATTTTAGATGTAATGTTGCCTGGTATGTCTGGGTTTGATGTGATAGAAAAGCTAGGGGGGACTCCGGTTATTTTTGTTACTGCAAAAGGAAAGTTAGAAGATAAGTTAAAGGGACTTTCCTTAGGTGCAGAAGATTATATTGTAAAACCATTTGAAATCCTTGAACTTATTGCTCGAGTTGGAGTTGTTTTGAAGCGGTATGGCAAAAACGAAGCAAAATATGTCATATATGATGTAGAAATTGACACCAGACAACACACCGTTACCAAATCGGAAGAGATAATAAATCTTACACCACAGGAGTATCGACTGTTAGAAATCCTTCTACAAAATAAAAATCTTGCTTTGTCAAGGGAACAACTTCTGAATCTGGCATGGGGATTTGACTATGAAGGAGAAACCAAGACGGTGGATGTTCATATTCGGAAATTACGTCAAAAACTTGGCTTTGAGGATTGTATTAAAACAGTATCTAAATTGGGATATCGATTGGAACTAAGATAAGGGGAATTATATGAAACTTTGGAAGAAGGTTTATTTGATCACATTAATTGTGATTACTATATGTGTCAACATTGGATTTGGCGGTATTGTATATTTTACCTATGAACAGATGCTGGAGAATGAAAAAAATAGATGTATTTCTGAATTTGAAATATTACGACAGGGGATGTCATCAGATGTTGCACAAATGGAGCAGTCCATACAATTAAATCATACATATTTTGAGCGTTATATCAAGGCTTATGACAGTTATTATGATGACAATATACATATTATTGGAATAGTAAATAATCTTGTAGTGGGAGATATTGTTAGTGATTGTGTTTTACCGAAAAAAAATGGATTAGTTGTCGACGAAGAACAACATACTGTTATTTATGTGTCACAAATTTTGGATCAAAAGCATTCAGAATATCGTGTCATGATGCGACGAGATCTAACAGAATTTGATAGTATGTGGGATGTTTTATATCCTTTATATATTGGTGGTGGAATTATTCTTTCGCTGAGTATTTCGCTTGTATTAGCTTTTGTTGTTCGAATGATGTTAAAACCATTAGAAAAGCTTGAATCTGCTGCGAAGTTAATGCAGGAAGAAAATTGGTCTACAAGAGTAGAGATAAGAGGGAACGACGAAATCACTCGACTAGGGATTCAGTTTAATGCAATGGCTGATTCTGTTGAAGAAAATATTAATAAGCTTGAACAACAATCTATTCAAAAGCAACAGCTTATCAATAATCTTGCGCATGAGATGAACACACCGATTACAAGCATTAGAGGTTTTTCAGAGTATATGATTATGACAGAAATTTCCAGAGAAGAGAAGGAAGAATGTCTAGGATTTATTTCAAATGAAAGTAAACGATTAAAAGAGATTTCTGCCACACTTTTGCAAATGGCACAGTTGGGAGAAAATGATAATTCTTCAATCAAGAATATTTTTTCTATGAAAAACATGTGTGAAAGATTGAACAATTTATATTCCAAATCCTTTGAAGATAAAAAAATAGAATTTAATATGCATTGCGAAGTGGAAGAAATGCAGGGAAATGAAGTGTTGATAGAAAGTTTACTTCGAAATTTGATTACAAATGCATATCGTGCAATTTTTGATAAGGAAGATGGTCATATTGATGTAAATATTACATATGAAAGTCCTAGTATCAAAATAGAGGTGTCAGACAATGGTTGTGGAATTGATGAAACTCATTTAGTGCAAATTTTTGAGCCATTTTATCGTGTGGATAAAGAACGTAGTCGTGAAAATGGTGGTTCAGGATTGGGGCTTGCATTTTGCAAAAAAATCGTTGAACTTCATAAAGGAGAGATAAAAGTGGAATCAAAAGTGGACGAAGGAACAATATTTACTATAATTTTTGGGGAGAATTTTTATGAAAAATAAAGGGGTTGAAGTATTTATATTAACATTGACAATAGTGACGATTGGAAGTGTTTTATTGTTGATGTTTATTGTTCAAATAAATGCAATGGTACAAAAGAATTTGGGAGAAGGTGTAATAATTAGTACAGATGTTGCATCAAATATTATCAATATAGAAGATTCCACTACGATTGAAAAAAATGATGAAAGAATAGTTTTATTTAAAACTCTAACTATGACTGAATCAAAGCCAATTAACTCGACTGATTATATTGCTACAAAAATAGATTTTTTGTATCAAGGACAGAAAGTTTCGATATCGGATGCATTATTAACTAAAGCTGAGTCGTTATATAATGCAACATTAATTATGGATTATGTTTTTAATTATGTTGATGATAGGATTTTAAAACTATATGAAATAGATAAGACAAATTTTTCTTATGTTATTCAAAGAGGATATCAATTGGGTGACATAATTTATTATTCAGTCTTACTAATGGAAGATCAAATAATTAAATGTTCCATAGGAATTTACTTGGAGGATGAACCTGTATTAAAATCTTTTTCAAGAGATGGATATGTTAATTTGTATAATCAGAGTAATATTCCAGAGGAATTTGGGATTGAAAATTGGTGCAAGTCTAGGGAAGAAAGAGAAAAAGTGTATAAAGAATATTTTCAAAATTCTAAAGAGATTATTGAAGAGATTCTATTAATGCCAAAAGTTCTTGAAAATGTATATAATGTTGACTGTGTAAGTTATTTTAGTGTTTCGAGTAATTGGTCTTTTGTTACATTAGGATACATTTTAGAAGATGGAACATACATTAAGATGATTTATAATCGTGTAAACCAAATGTGGGATGGATTTGTAATAGAAGGTTATCATCTAGATTATGTGAAATCATGAAAATTTTTGCTATGATAATCATTTTATAACTATTCTATAACCTTATTACTGTAAATATAATTTGTAACATAAATGATTAGAAGTAAGGAGGAATCGGATATGAAAAAATGGCAAAAATTTTTAACATTATGTTTGTGTGGATCAATGATGATGGGGACGCCAACTGTATTGTATGCTGCTAATACATACGCAGCTCAAGGAGTAATTGTTAATGAGTTTACCAAACAACGTTATGATGTTATTTACAGATATGGAAACGGCGGTAATACCTTAAAACTTGAAATCGTATTTTCAGAACAACATACAACAACAGGACAGATTTATACGGATATGCAATCAGATTATGCATTTGGATCTGAGACTTCTGTTGGATTTATTCGTAGAGCAGATTTAGGCTACGAATATACATCTTTGAGTGCGTATGGATATCTTAATTATGGTTCAGAACCACAATCTTCTTTTGTGAATGGTATACCATCTAATTAATGATTGTATGAAAAGGCATGTATAAAAACATGCCTTTTTGATTAAATAAACGGAGGAATTGTAGGTTGGGTATGTTTTTAAAAAAATATAGAATATATAGTGTCCTTTTAATATGTTTATGTATGGTATGTTCATGTTCAAACGAAAATGTTAAAGATAATCCTAAGTTTAATTGGACAGAGTCAACTGAAACTGGAGTTACTATAGATATTGGAAAAATAGTACAAGAGCAAATTGACTTGGATAATTATAGTTTAGAATATAATGAGCAGACCGATATGCCATCTTTTTTCTTGTGGAATACACTTGCTTTGTCGGAGAATGGATGTTATTTTTGGCAAAATATGAATTTAAAATTTTATGATTTTCAATCTAAAAAAAGCGTATATGTATGTGGTAAACCAGAATGTACACATGGTTTCAATTCGGAATGCGATTCATATTTTAAAGAAGATAATATTTGGTTTCAGGCTAATATGTTGCAATATTATGATGGATATATATATATGATTGGCTCTGTAAGAGAAAATAGTGTTGAAAAAATTATTTTATATAAAGTTTCAACGGATGGAAGAACTCGTGAACCTTATATGGAATTGTTTAGAACCGAACAAAATATTGTTGTGGGAGAAAATGGACAGACTGCTTTAGTAGGTCAACCTGTTTCGGCCTGCATTCATCAAGGTTATATTTATTATAATGTTATTAATGAGACTCCGTTAAAAATAAGACGTATGAAATTAGGTGATACTCAGTCTGAAACTATTTATACGGTTAGTGGTGAACGTGGTGCTTTATATAGATTAAAGGCTTATGGTGATTATTTGTTATTTCAATCTGGCAATTTTGTTGATGATAAGCAAATTGATATTCAAGCAGGAATTTTTGCATATAACATTCGGACTGGGGAAGTGACTTTTATTAAAAAGAATGCGGTAAATTCATATTGTATATATGATAAAACATTATATTATAGTTCACCTGGTGAAATTAGAACATTTTCATTAGAAACGCAAGAAGATAGATTATTGATTCGTCATGGTGCTGGATATTTATCTTGCTATGCAGACGAAAAATATGTTTATACTTTTGGTTCAAAAACTTTAGATGTTTATAATCATGAGGGGAATAAAATTTGTTCTGTGGTGGATAAGAATATTTCTTTATGTATGTATGGAGCGTCTGGGATGCTATTTGCTGAAACAAGAGGTACGGGGAAGGATAATTTAGCGGTTATATATACAGATGATTTTGCAGATGGTAGTGCAAGATGGAGTTATATAGGTGAATATGGAGTGGACTAAGATTATAAGGAATAAGAAGGTGGTTGGAATGCTAGTGTTTTTACTGGCATTTCAACTTTTCTTCTATTTATATACAATTGAAAATAAGCAATTTTATGATGGGTTGGAGACATATGGTTCCCAAGAGCAGTTTGAAAAAGATTATTATGCATATGTGGATAAGACGATTAAACACGCAGATTCTATGGGAAGCATAAGCATTTTCGGCGAACTAGATTCTTTTTCGAAAGCTAATCTTGAAAAAACGAAATATGATTTTTTGAAAATGATTAATGTAAAACCAGTTCTATTTGAAGACGAATATTTTATTCGATTTTTTGAGTATTCATATACACATATCTTTGTTTTACTGGCAGGAATTATCGTTGTATTAACTTTAGTTGATGAAAAGAAACCTGGGATTCGTAATATTATTTTTGCTAGTAAAAATGGCAGAAGTTATTTGTTCATACATAAAGCCAGTGCTTTGTTTCTGTGGTCAGGATGCATTTCATTGCTTTTTTATGGAGGAACGCTTTTGGTTTCGGCCTTCAAATATGAACATAATTTGTTTGAATGTTTTTTATATCCAATGCAATCCATCCGTATGTTTACAGGGATTCCGTGGAAGATAAATATAGGAACATTTTTGTTGCTGTTTTGGTTATATCGTACAATTACGTTATTTGTAATTATTTTTATTATTTGGACGATACTGTTTTGTATTGACAATTTAATGGTATCGGTTGGAAGTATTGGAACAATAGGATTAATATCTTTTGTGCTTTACATTTTAATTCCACATAATCATCCGCTAAATATACTATATTACGGAAATCTCTGGTATCAGATGGCGAGTAATGATTTTATAACGAAATATCAAAATATTTATTTTTTCTCAAATGCCGTTGGAAAAGAAGTGATTGTGATTGCTACGTGGGGAATCTGGTTGGTTGTTCTATTTGTTTTAAATATTCTAATGAGTGAATATAAGTATCCTTGTAAATCTATACATAAAACATTTGCTTTTACAGAGAAGACAAAGGCGCTTTTTAGAAAAATTAAAAGAATTTATAGAAAAACACAGGAAAAATTGTCTTTACAGGCACTTGAATTATATAAGATTTTGATTACTCAGAAAGGTTTGCTTATTTATGCAGCAATCATTTTTATTATATTTTCTAGTACAGAATATAAAGAACAATTGACAACTGGTTCCCAAAAACTTTTTGTTGATTTTGTAAGTAGATATGAAGGCGTACCATCTGAAGCATCCTATGCAGAACTCATAGAACTAGAAAAATTTTTGGAAGAACTTGAAGCAGGATATGTTCAAGCAATGGAAGATTATGCGAATGAGAAAATAACAGAAAGAGAATTATGGGCATGGAATACGAAGTATGATTTGTATGAGAGTGAACGTTATTTCTTGAAAACGATGAAGGGTTATAATGGATATCTTTCGGAACTAAGTTCTTTCAGAGGTATTGAAGGATGGTATGTGAATCATTTAAGCTATAATCATTTGTTTATGAATAAAAATGCAATTATTGATATTGTAATATTGCTTGGGATAGTGCTCTTATGCAGTGGGATTTTTGCATATGATAAACAATATGGAGTAGAATCAATGGTTCGTGCAAGTGCGGAAGGAAGACAAAAACTATTCAAGATAAAGATGGTTATGTCTATTGTCCTTTCGTGTGTGATTGCATTTGTTGCAATAATATTTGAAATGTCTAATACTACGTATTTGTATAAATTATCAGGGTTAACAGCGCCCGTCCAAAGTTTATCATTGTTAAGTTTTGTTCCATTTTCGTGTTCAATAGGTACTTTCATTGTTATAGTTTATGCTTTAAAAACCTTGACGATATGTTTTATTGGAATGATTGTTGCAATGCTTTCTATTTTTGTAAAACAAAAAGTGGCTATTGGAATTGCAATAATATTGTGTGTGCCAGACTTGTTGTCAATGATAGGTATACCGTTGTTCGAAAATGTATCAATCGTAAGAGTACTTTCTACTTCGGTATTTATGCTTGAAACAAAAAGTTTTGAGCATGTATTGTGTATTCTTATAGGAATAGGTGTGGTAGCTATTACAAGTGTATTTGTAGGTCATAAGAAATGGTGTTATTCATAGAGGATAATGTATGAAACTTGAAATAAAAAAT
This sequence comes from Lachnospiraceae bacterium, assembly GCA_015057035.1. Classification (GTDB taxonomy): domain Bacteria; phylum Bacillota; class Clostridia; order Lachnospirales; family Lachnospiraceae; genus Roseburia. The sequence continues at coordinate 253,230 of SVFC01000001.1, forward strand.
CTATCAAAAAATTATGGAAAGATACAAGCGTTAAAAAATGTAAGTTTAACTTTAAGTCCAGGGATTTACGGATTGCTTGGACCAAATGGTGCAGGGAAAAGTACGTTAATTAATCTTTTGACCGATAATGTAAAACGTGAGAGCGGAGAAATACATTTTGATGGTCAGGAAATATTGAAAATGGGCAAAGAATATCGAGCAATATTAGGATATATGCCACAACAACAAGGGTGCTATGAGGACTTCTCAGCAGGTGCATTTCTAATGTACATATGTAAGTTAAAAGGTTTAAGTAAAAAAGAAAGTTTGAAGAAAATTGATGAAATACTTTCGGTTGTAAACCTATCTGAGTATAGGAATGAACGTATTGGTGGCTTTTCCGGTGGGATGAAGCAGCGTTTATTATTGGCACAGTCATTATTAAATGATCCTAAAATTCTGATTTTGGATGAGCCGACAGCAGGTGTAGACCCGCAAGAACGTATTAACATTCGTAATTTTATTAGTGAAATAGCATCTGATAAAATAGTCTTATTAGCAACACATATTGTTTCGGATGTGGAAGCAGTAGCAAAAGAGATTGTTTTAATGAAACATGGTGAAATAATTGGACAAGGAACTCCGTATAAACTTATCAAAGATATACAAGCGAATGTATATGAGATTAAAGTAGAACAAGAACGGTTATATGATATTCAATCTAATTATGCGGTGAGCAATTTAAGACACACAGAGCAGGGATTAGTTGCCAAAATAATTGCAAAAGAGCCACCATCAAATGTTATATTTGAGAAAGCACAAGCCAATCTGGAGGATGTGTATTTATATCACTTTAATTAGTATTGCTAGACACTAATAAGCACTTGTTATATAATAAAAAACGGATTTTATAAAGAGAATATAGAATATAAATGAAAATAGAAAAAGTTGTTGACTTCAAGGGAAAATAGTGTTATATTACTTGAGTATGCCGCACAGTGAGGTAGAAGTGTGTCCATTTTTAGGGATGAGATACCACCGCAACTGGCGAGTAATGATAAAATAGGAGGTGCCATATGTACGCAATTTTAGCAACAGGTGGTAAACAGTACAAAGTAGCCGAAGGCGATATCATTACCATTGAAAAGCTTGGTGTTGAAGCTGGTGAGAAAGTAACTTTCGATCAGGTTTTAGCTATCGGTGGAGAAGAACTTAAGGTTGGAACTCCAACAGTAGCTGGAGCAACTGTAGAAGCTTCTGTAGTAAAAGAAGGCAGAGGTAAGAAAGTAATCGTTTACAAGTACAAGAGAAAAACCGGTTACCACAAAAAGAACGGCCACAGACAGGCGTTCACACAGGTTAAGATCGAAAAGATCAACGCTTAATCAAAATTGTTATGACTCGAATAACGATTTATCGAAATCAGAATCGTGAAGTGGAGAGATTTAGTTGTACAGGTCATGCAGGTTATGCTGCTTCTGGAAATGATATTGTATGTGCCAGCATTTCGGTGCTTGTCATCAATACCATTAATTCAATAGAAACCTTTACTTCAACTGCTTTTATATGTGAAGCAGAAGAAGAGACTGGTGATATTGATTTTCGATTTACAGAAGACATTAGTCCTGATGCATCGTTATTAATCGAATCCATGATTCTAGGACTCAAAGAAATACAAAATGATTATGGGAAGAAATTTCTCACATTAGACTTCAAGGAGGTGTAAAACCATGATGAAATTAAACCTTCAGTTTTTTGCTCATAAAAAGGGTGTAGGTTCTACAAAGAACGGTCGTGACTCTGAATCAAAGAGACTTGGAGCAAAAAGAGCAGACGGACAGTTCGTAAAAGCTGGTAATATCCTTTACAGACAGCGTGGAACAAAGATTCATCCAGGTACTAACGTAGGTATCGGTGGAGATGATACTTTATTCGCTAAAGTAGATGGTGTATTAAGATTTGAAAGACTTGGAAGAGATAGAAAACAGGCTTCTGTTTATCCAGTAGTTAACGAATAAGAACTATTAACCCCGACTATAATAATAGCCGGGGTTTTTATGTGTTTTTAACATTAATGAGGTAGAAAATAATGGGATTTGCAGATCGTGCAAGAATTATTATAAAATCAGGAAAAGGCGGAGATGGACATGTATCCTTCCGTCGTGAAAAATATGTTCCAGACGGTGGTCCAGATGGTGGCGATGGTGGAAAAGGTGGAGATGTAATCTTTGTGGTAGATGAAGGATTAAATACATTGACCGATTATCGTCATAAGAGAAAATTTGCTGCGGAACCAGGTCAGGAAGGCGGTAAGAAAAACTGCCACGGTAAGAATGGACAAGATTTAATCTTAAAGGTTCCAGAAGGAACAGTGATTAAGGACGCAGAAACTGACCGTGTGATTGCTGATATGTCAGGCGATAATAAGAGAGTGGTTGTACTAAAAGGTGGAAAAGGTGGTCTTGGTAACCAGAACTTTGCTACATCTACAATGCAAGCACCAAAATATGCTCAGCCAGGTCAGGAAGCAATTGAAATCGAAGTAAAGTTAGAGCTTAAGGTGATTGCAGACGTAGGACTTGTTGGTTTCCCTAACGTAGGAAAATCAACACTTTTATCTCGTGTAACCAATGCACAGCCTAAGATTGCAAATTATCACTTTACAACACTTTCACCAAACTTAGGTGTTGTAGATATGGAAGAAGGCTTTGGATTTGTTATTGCAGATATTCCAGGACTTATAGAAGGCGCTGCGGAAGGAATCGGTCTTGGACATGAATTCCTTCGTCACGTAGAACGTACCAAAGTGTTAATCCATATGGTAGACGCTGCTGGCGTAGAAGGTCGTGATCCAATTGCAGATATTCACGCAATTAATAAAGAATTAGAAGCATACAATCCAGACCTTTTAAAGAAACCACAGGTTATTGCAGCCAATAAAACGGATGCTATCTATGGGGATGAGAACGAAATCATTGCTTCTTTACGTGCAGAGTTCGAAGAAAAAGAAGGTATCAAAGTATATCCTATTTCTGCAGTAAGCGGTAAGGGATTAAAAGAACTTTTATATCATGTAAAAGAACTTCTTGCTACCTGTCCTAAGGAAGTTACTATGTTTGAATCAGAATTTGACCCATCTGTAATGGCAATCATTGACGAGCCATATACCATTGAAATTGCAGAAGATGGCGCTTATGTAGTAGAAGGTCCTAAGATTGATAAGATGTTAGGTTATACCAATTTAGAATCCGAAAAAGGATTCCTGTTCTTCCAGAGATTTTTAAAAGAACAGGGTATTTTAGATGCATTAGAAGAAAAAGGAATCGAAGAAGGCGATACTGTTCGTATGTATGGCAATGAATTCGATTATTACAAATAAAGGAGAACGTTATGACTAGTAAACAGCGTGCATACTTAATGAGTCAGGCAAGCACAATGAATCCAATTTTCCAGATTGGGAAAGCTTCCCTTACTCCAGAGATTATCACTGCTTTAGATGAAGCATTAGAAAAAAGAGAGTTAATTAAAGTGTCTGTACTCAAGAACTGTGACGATGACCCACGTGAAATCGCTGCAGTGATTGGTGAAAGAACACACAGTGAAGTAATTAAAGTTATCGGAAAGAAAATGATTTTCTTCCGTCAGGCAAAGAAAAACACTAAGTATAATCTTCCAGACTAATTAGTAGTCTTTGTATTGAGGTATGTATATGGGGCAGAATGCAGAATGCAACCTTCATAAAAAAATAGGAATTTTGGGTGGTTCCTTTGACCCAATTCACAACGGACATCTTCATATGGCAAAAGCCGCATACGAACAATATGAGTTAGACGAAGTGTGGCTGATACCAAATGGGCATGCGCCACATAAGGATGAGGATAAGATGACTGATTCTGTGCATAGACTTGCTATGTGCAATTTGCTTGCGGATGAGTATGCCTTTTTAAAGACCTGTGATATTGAGATTAAATCAGAAGAATCCAGTTACACCTATTTAACCATGCAGAAGTTAACTCAAATGTATCCGGATTATGATTTTTATTTTATAATGGGTGCAGACTCGTTGGATTATTTTGAAAAATGGAGAAATCCAGACATCATTGCCTCTCTATGTAAGATTTTAGTGGTTAATCGTGACGAATTTACAATGGAAGATATGAAAGAAAAGATTTTTCGAATCAATCAGTTTTTTTCTGCGAATATTCAGATTGTAAAATGCGAGAAATATGATGTATCATCTACAGAGATTCGTCGTGGGAAAAAACTAGATGATGTGCATCCCAAAGTAAAGGAATATATGTTGCAAAATCATTTATATGGCCTGTAAAGGAGTTTTTATGGATTATAAGGAATTTGACCATATCAAAGAAAAACTACAGAATTCCCTGGATTCTACGCGTTATGAGCATACTTTGGGCGTTATGTATACGGCAGGAAGTCTTGCTATGGCATATGGACAGGATATTCGTCAGGCAATGCTGGCAGGATTGTTACATGATTGTGCCAAATGCATTTCATTGGATGAAATGGTTCAGTGGTGTGATAAATATAACTTCCAGATTTCTGAAATGGAACGAGGAAGCAAAAATCTTCTTCATGCAAAAGCAGGCGCAGTAATGGCAGAGCAGGAATATCATATTAATGACAGGGAAATTCTTCAAGCAATTACTTGGCATTGTACAGGAAAGCCGGATATGAGTACCTTGGACAAGATGGTTTATATTGCTGATTTTATAGAACCGGGTCGTAAGGAGGCAAAGAATCTGGATAAGATTCGCAAGTTGGCTTTTGATGATTTGGATGCTTGTATGGCTCAGATTACCTATGATATACTGAGTTATCTGAAATCAAAGGGCTATGAAATTGATCCTGCTACCGAAGAAACCTATCATTTTTATAAAGAATGTCGAAAGGAGATTGACTAGAAATGGAAATGTTAGACATCGTAAAGAAGGCCGTGGAAGCCTTAGAAGATAAAAAAGCAGAGGATATTAAAGTAATTGATATTCACGAAGTATCCTCAATTGCAGATTATTTTATTATTGCAAATGGTTCCAACCAGAATCAGTTGGCAGCAATGCAGGATGCAGTAGATGAAGCAATGTACAAGTCTGGATTACATGCTAGACAGACAGAAGGTAATATGAATTCTACATGGATTCTGATTGACTATAATGACATTATCGTGCATTTGTTCTCAAAGGAAGACCGTTTATTCTACGATCTGGAAAGAATCTGGAAAGACGGAACTGTAATTGAATTATAAAAATCGCAAAAAACGCAGTAGTATTATATATAACTTGCCTCGACGCGTTGCTTAACCTCGGCGCTGTTATTTATAATACTACTGCGTTTTTTGATGTATATAATTATTTATTTAATTTATAGACCTGTTTTTTCGGATTATTTATAAAAAGGCTTGTCTACGATTATGTAAACAAGCCTATAAAACATTATGTTAATTGTTAGAAGAAACGGAATACTCCGAATACTTTTCCAAGAATCTCGCAGTTATCAACGATAATTGGATCCATTGTGTCGTTTTCTGGCTGTAAACGAATGTGATTAGCTTCTTTATAGAATGTCTTGACAGTAGCAGAATCATCTACTAATGCCACAACCATATCACCATTGCGTGCGGTGTTGCATTTCTCTACAAGAACATTGTCTCCATCGAAGATGCCTGCATTAATCATACTTTCGCCCTTTACCTTAAGCATAAATGCCTCTGCGTTAGGCATATATTCTGTAGGAATAGGGAAGTAGCTTTCTACATTCTCTACAGCAAGAATTGGTTCGCCGGCTGCAACGCGACCAACCATAGGAACATTAGCAACTTCACGACGAGTGAGATTGAAGTTATCATCAATAATCTCAATTGCACGTGGTTTGGTTGGGTCACGACGAATATATCCATTCTTCTCAAGTGTCTCTAAATGTGAGTGAACAGAAGAGGTTGATTTCAACTTAACTGCTTCACAAATATCACGAACAGTTGGAGGATATCCCTTGTTCAGGATCTCCTGTTTCATAAATTCTAAAATCTCTTTTTGCTTATCAGTAATTCTTCCATATGCCATGTTAGAACCCTCCGTACATAGTAAATCGTTGTCTTGTGTGTATATCATAACACACTTGTTTAGAAAAAGCAAACATATATTCCGAAAATTTGTTCGATTTTTCTGTTGACAAACATTTGTTCGTGGTGTATATTATACTTACAAACAGAACAAACGTTCCGAAAAGATGTTCTATAACGGAGGAATTACAAATGAGAAAATATAATCACAACATATCAGAAAAAGCGAATGAGACATTAAGAAAGAGAGAAGCAGTTGTACGTAGACAGAGAAGCATTATAGCAATTGTTATTATTGTACTTGTTTCTTTAGGAATTATATTAGGAACTGGCATGAATGTTTTAGCAAGTTCTAAGGCAGATCCAGCTGCTTATAATAAGTATTATAAAACTGTTCGTGTAGAATATGGCGACACACTTTGGACTATCGCAGACGAATATATTATGGATTTGAACATTGACAAAACAGAATATATTGCTGAAATCTGTGCGTTAAATAATCTTAATGCTGATGAAATTCAGGCTGGCGAATACATTGTTGTGTCTTATTATTCAAAAGAAGTAAAGTAGAATTTGAACCAATATTTTTCTTATTTGTTTGTATATAAAAGTTTTAAGCATTCGTTTGGTTTACGAGTGCTTTTTTCTTTATAAAATCATCAATATATCATTGAGAATTTCCTTATAAAGTGCTATTCTATTATAAATGATAAAGTTTTGACAATTATGTCATTTACATTGAAAGGAGAGAGGGGAATATGGCAAATCTTGACAAGAAATACGATGCGCTCTTTACACCATGGAAGATCCGTGATGTAGAGATTAAGAACAGAATCGTATTATGTCCAATGGGTGGAACATCACTCTTCGGATGGATGGAACACACCGGAAACCATTTTGACAAAGAAGCTGCTAAGTTTTTCCTTGAAAAGGCACAGAACAATGTTGGTCTTATCATCACAGGTATTGCGCCAATCAAGAGTACTTACATGGGCCAGTGGCTTTGGCAGAATGAAAAAATGTTCGTGGAATTAAAGGAATTCATGGACGAGATTCACAAAACTGGAGCGAAGTTATTCATTCAGATTACAGCAGGTATGGGACGTTCATGGGCGATTCCAACACCACTTGTACCATTACATAACTTACCAGTAATCAAAACACTTATTAAACCAATCATTGATATTCCATATCAGTGTGCAAGTCCTAGTGAGTTGCCATCACGTTGGTCCGATAAGATTACAACTCGTGCGCTTACCAAGAAGGAGATTCACGAGATTATTGACGCCTTTGCGAAAACTGCAAAATTATGTATGGATGCAGGCGTAGATGGTGTGGAAGTACATGCTGTTCATGAAGGATATCTTCTTGATCAGTTTACAATGGAATACACCAATAAACGTACAGACGAATACGGTGGATCTTTCGAAAACCGTTATCGTTTCCCAGTTGAGATTGTTAAGGCAATCAAAGCAAAATGTGGTGAAGATTATCCAGTATCTTTACGTTATTCTGTTACATCTAAAGTTAAGGATTTCTGTGTTGGAGCAGTTCCTGGCGAAGAATATACAGAAATCGGACGTGATATGGAAGAATCAGAAAAGGCAGCAAAATATCTCCAGGATGCTGGTTATGATATGCTGAATGCTGATAACGGAACCTATGACTCATGGTATTGGGCTCATCCACCAATGTATATGCCACTCAACTGTAACTTAGATGATGTATCACACATCAAGAAGTTCGTTGATATCCCAGTTGTTTGTGCTGGTAGAATGGAACCAGATGTGGGAGCTAAGGCAGTTGAAGAAGGATTAATCGATGGTGTAGGTGTTGCTCGTCAGTTCCTTGCAGATTCTGAGTGGGTTACCAAGATGTTAGAAGGACGTGTAGAAGATATTCGTCCATGTATCTGCTGTCATAATGCTTGCTTTAACATGGCAAAATACAAAGGAACAGCTAACCAGCAGTCTATTTATGATGCCAGCCACATTGCAAGATGTGCATTAGATCCACGCGTAATGCAGTCAGATAAATATGAGATCAAACCTGCAAAACGCATTAAGAAAATCGCTGTTATCGGTGGTGGTATTGGCGGTATGGAAGCAGCAATCGTATGTGCAAAACGTGGACATAAGGTTACATTATATGAAAAGAGCGACCGTTTAGGCGGTATCTTTATTGCAGCTGCAGCTCCTTCTTATAAAGAAAAAGACAAGATGTTGATTGCTTGGTACGAAAGAGAAATCCAGAAGTATCCAATCGAAATCAAGATGAATACAGAAGTAAAAGACATTGATAGTTTAGGCGCTGACGAAGTAATTGTTGCAACAGGTGCTAAGGCTCGTAAGATTCCTGTTCCAGGAGCAGAAAAAGCTATTGATGCAGTAGATTACTTGTTAGGTGACAAGAGCAAGATTGGTCAGAATGTTGTTATTATCGGTGGCGGTCTGACTGGTTGTGAAATTGCATACGAATTATACTTAGAAGGCAAGAAACCAGTTATCATTGAAGCAAAACATGACCTTATTGTTTCTGATGGAATCTGTCTTGCAAACTCAAGCTTCTTACGTGACTTCTTTGCTGCTAATAAAGTTCCTACATATCTTGAAACAAACATTACCAAGATTGATGATACCTATGTACTTGGAACAGATAAGAACGGCAATAACGTGGAAGTAAAAGCAGACAATGTTATTCTTTCTGTAGGTTATGTTCCTACACCAGCATTCAAAAAGAGCAAACATGTACATGTAATCGGTGATGCCAATAAGGTTGGCAACTTGCGTACAGTAATCTGGAATGCATGGGATGTATGTATGAAATTATAAGGAGAAGAGAAATGATTCTTACTGATGAACAGAAAGCCATATTAAATGGCGAAAAAGGTGAGACTTTAGCAAAAGTCATGGAATCAGTAGTTCGTTATGGCGAATTATTTGGTGCAGAGAAACTGATTCCAGTAACAAGTAAATATAATCATTTGGTAACTTCTTTTGGCTTAAAAGCATTAGGTCCTGTATATGACCTTATGAACAAACTGATTGAAGATGGTGCAATTTCTACACAGAAATTCTCTGTAGACCCTAGACCATGTGATCCAAATGTACCAAAGAACTTCTTACAGGATTTTATTTTCAAAAACTTCATGTATAGCAAGCAGGATTTCTATGAAGGCCAGTTAAAAGAACTGGGGCTTATGGATAAAGATGCTTTTACATGTACCTGTTACATGGATGAAGTTGGTAACAAACCAAACAAAGGCGATGTATTAAGCTGGGCTGAATCTTCAGCTGTAGTTTATGCAAACTCTGTTTTAGGCGCTAGATGTAACCGTAACTCAGGTATTATTGACATTATGCAGTCAATCGTAGGATATGTTCCATATTTTGGCCTTGTAACTGACGAAGGTAGAAAAGCAACCTGGATTATCGAAGTAAAGACTACTAAGAAACCAGAAGCACAGCTTCTTGGATCTGCGATTGGTATGAAAGTTATGGAAGATGTTCCATATATCAAAGGATTAGACCAGTGGTTGGGAACAGAGTTAGATGACGCAGCATGTACATATCTAAAAGATTTTGGTGCTGCAACTGCTTCAAACGGTGCAGTAGGTTTATATCATGTTGCAAACCTTACTCCTGACGCTAAAGAGCAGGGAGAAGCAATTATTGCAGACAATGCACAGGTTTATGTCATTGATGATGCTGAACTTCAGAGAGTATATGATAATTACCCAATTATGTGGAAGAACAAAGACGCAGCTCCAAAACTTTGCTTCATGGGATGCCCACATATGAGTTTAGAACAGCTTAAGAGTTGGACAGACAAGGTAGAAGCTGGGTTAAAAGAAGCAGGCAACAAGAAAGTTGTTGTTCCTACAGTATTCACAGCTGCTCCTAAGGTAATTGAAGCCTTTGAAAAGACAGAATACGCTGCACGCCTTAAGGCAACTGGCGTTATTGTATCTTATATTTGTCCATTAATGTATATGAACAATCCACTTTGTGGACCAATGCCAGTAATTACATCTTCTAACAAGTTACGTACATATACAACAGCACGTTACTATACAGATGATGAAATTCTTGTACAGATTACGAAAGGAGGCAACTAATTATGAAAGAATTTAAAGGTAGAGTTGTTGCTCCTGGACAGATTACAGCAGAAGCGCTAGTTTCTCATGGTGGATTAAATACATTAGCATCCTTCCAGAAGGCTTTACAGTTTGGCGATAAAAAGGCAACTTGTGGCGATCAGAACAATGCTGATTTATTTAACAAACAGATGGCAGGTAAGGCTTTATGTCTTCCACAGACCATCGGTTCAACTACAGGTGGTTTAGTATTATACTGTGCATGTTCTATGGGCAGACAGCCTGCATGTATGTTATTCTCTAAACCAATTGACTCCCTTGCTGGTGCAGGTGTTATTCTTGCTGACGTATGGTTGGAAGGTGAACACACCAAGATGCCTGTAATTGATTCTCTTGGAGAAGAATTCTTGGAATATGTTAAGGATGGTATGACTATTACAATCAAAGAAGATGGTGTTGTAGTTGTAGATTAATCGTTCAAGTAACGAGAAAGTAATAATTAAATGCACTATGAGTCAAGCTTGCTTGTTTCTCATAGTGCATTTTTATTATACATCTCTTAGTTTTACAATTCGTCCAGCACGGCGGCGTCTGTCTTCTTCCAAAGCAGCATAGTGCTTACGGGTAGTATTTACATCTTTATGTCCTAACACATCGGCTACCAGATAGATATCACCTGTTTCCTGATACAAAGTAGTACCATAAGTGCTTCGCAACTTATGCGGTGTAATCTTTTTCACGCTGGTAACCAGTTTGGAATATTTCTTTACAAGATTCTCTACGGCTCGAACGGTGATTCGACGATTCTGAAGAGAAAGGAAGAGGGCGTTTCCATGTCCTTCTACAGCAGAGGTCGTTTTACGTTCTTCCATATAATCTAGAAGGGCTTCAAGAACCTCGTCACCAAAATACACCATAACTTCAGCGCCACCTTTGCGGTGAACTTTGATTCCGCAGTTTTTGAAATCTACATCATCGATATCTAGACCTACGCATTCGGATACACGGATTCCAGTGCCCAACAGAAGCGTTAAAAGGGCCAAATCGCGAGTTTTCGTGCGTTCATGGTACATTTGCTGTCTGTTGGATAAACTCTCGCCAGATTCTACTTTATCAAGTAATTGGGCTACTTCATCGGTGTCAAGTCTAACAATTGCTTTATCATGAATCTTGGGCATGTCCACCTTAACGGCAGGATTGTTGTTAATTAATTCGTTTTTAAAGTAATAATTATAAAATGTTCGGAGAGAAGAGAGTTTTCTCTTTAATGCTCGTTCATCATTGGCATGAGCGACTCCATCTTTTTCGTATAGTTTTAAATGGTACAAATATTCTTCAATATCCATTGGCTTTAATTGATCCAAAATGGTAATTGGAATATCCTGAATCTCCATCTTAGAACAAATTGGATTTTCTTTATGTAAATAATCGAAAAAACATCCTAAGTCATAGGCATAAGCGATTCTTGTACGGGAAGCGGTTGTATGTTCCATTCCAATAAAAAACTGTTTACAGAAACGTGGAAGATGGGACATTAATTCACGCAAATGCAGTTCGTTTTTAATATTCTGGCTTTCATGATAGGCCTTTTCTTTGATAGCCATAACATTTCCTCCTAATTATTGTTCTGAATCTTCGTTAAGTAAGGTTTTCTTGCGGGGCTCACGTTCAAAACGTTGTGGCCAGCCCTTGATATTTCCGTCTAAAATAGCACGGAACATTCGCTGTTTGGCACCAGGGTTTTCCAAATTAATCTGTCGAACAAGGTCTTTGGCGTACTCACGACGAGTCAGACCATCTACAGGACATGGATTTTTTACAGTAGTAAGCTCATATTTATTCATAAATCCGATGACGTCTGCTTCTGGAAGGTACATCATTGGTCGAATTACGGTTAGGTCCATACGGTCTAAGTAAGTAACAGGAGAGAAGGAATGGAAACGACCTTCGTAGATTAGGGACAAAAACATAGTTTCCACAATGTCATCCATATGATGGGCATATGCCACTTTATTGCAGCCTAAAGCCTTTACTGTATCATTTAAAGAACCTTTACGCATTTTAGCACACAGAGAACATGGAGAAGCTTCCTTGCGTTCTTCAAAAATGATGCTGCCAATATCTGTTTTTGCAATATGATATTCCACTTCTAATTCTTCGCACATAGCCTTAATCGGATTTAAGTCAAAACCTTCGAAACCTAAGTCAACAGAGATGGCAATAAGCTCGAATTTCTTTGGATAAAAACGTCGAAGACCAGCGAGAGCGTAGAGTAGTGTGATAGAATCTTTTCCACCAGATACACCTACAGCGATTTTATCGCCGTCTTCAATCATATGATAGTCGTCAACTGCACGGCGTACATAACTGTATAATTGTTGAATTTTCATAAGTAAATATCTCCTTGATTAAATCCCTATATATATTTTAAATAGTGAAAATTTATGGTATAATATACAAGATTATTATAACAAAAAACGAATAGTTTGACTAGGTTTTGCGAATAGTTTGTGAAAAATTATGTTAGGAGAAATAAAAGGATGAAATTCGTGATTCAGAGAGTAAATGAAGCCTCATGTAAGGTGGATGGTAATATAATTGGTGAGATTCAGAAGGGTTTTTGTGTTTTTATCGGTGTTTCTAATGAAGATAACCAGGAAATCGCTGATAAAATGGTAAAAAAGCTAGTTGGATTACGCATTTTCGAGGATGAAAATGGTAAAACAAACCTTGCATTATCGGATGTGGGCGGAAGCTTGCTGTTGATTTCTCAGTTTACCCTGTACGCTGACTGTAAAAAGGGTTTTAGACCATCTTTTATTAATGCAGGTGCACCGGATATGGCAAATCAGTTGTATGAATATATCATTGCAAAATGTAAAGAGTCCATTCCAAATGTTCAGACAGGCAGTTTTGGAGCGGATATGAAGATTGCTTTGGAAAACGATGGTCCGTTTACCATTGTTCTTGATTCAAAAGAGTTATAATTACTGACGTATTTGAGGGGTATAAATAGAAATATGAGGATAAAAGAGCGACAATTAGAGTTCCTAGACTGGGAATTAGGAGTATTCTTTCATTTTGGAATCAGACCCTTTTATGATGGACATCAAGATTGGGATATGAGAGAAATGCCATTGGAGGCGTTCAATCCTGTACAATTGGACTGCAGACAATGGATTTCTACGGCGAAAGAAGGTGGTGCAAAATATGCCATTTTGGTGTGTAAACATCATGATGGTTTTGCGAACTGGCCATCTGCATATACGGAATATTCTGTGAAAAACACCCCTTGGAAGAATGGAACGGGTGATGTTGTCAAGGAATTTACTGATGCATGCCGAGAATATGGATTAAAGGTTGGTTTGTATTATTCGCCAGCACAATTTGGATCTAAATTAACATCTGCGAAGGAATATGATGATTATTTTGTAAATCAAATCACGGAATTGTTATCAAATTACGGAAAAATCGATTATCTATGGTTTGATGGCTGCGGAAGTGAAGGGCATGAGTATGATACAGTGCGTATTGTAGGTGAAATTCGCCGTTTACAGCCGGAAATACTGATTTTTAATATGTGGGACCCAGATGTTCGATGGGTTGGAAATGAAGCTGGAATCGCTCCAATGCCTAATCATAACGTGGTAAATGCATTGGATTTCTCTGTTTTAACGGATGAAAAGGTGAATCTAGAAGAAAAACTGTTCCTACCTGCTGAATGTGACTGTAGAATTCGCCAGGATAACTGGTTTTACAGTGATTTTGATGCAGAAACTCTAAAATCTGTGGATGAATTAATGGGGTTATATTATTATTCTGTAGGCCGTGGTGCCAATTTGCTTATTAATATTGCTCCTGATAGAAGAGGGCTCCTTCCAGAAGGAGATGCACAGCGTTTTATTGAGTTTGGAAAGGAAATTCAGCGTATTTATGCTGCTAAAAAAGCTATTTTTCGTGATTTTAAGCGTGATTACGTACAAAATAACACATATTATGTAGAATTTCCTGAAATAACCGTTGTAAATCACGTTATCTTAGAAGAATCTATGCATAATGCAGAACAAATTGAAGAATTTAGTGTTTATGCGTATCCATATCCAAAGGGAGAACGAATTCTTATTTACAAAGGATTTACTGTTGGACATAAACATATCTGCAAGTTTCCAAATATATGCACACAACGTTTGGAAGTAGTGATTGAAAAAGAAATTGCTGCACATGAAATGAAAAACATTGAAGTTTTATTTGCTTAAACATGTATAAAGTTATGTGAAATTCTTGTTAAAACGCGAGGAATAGCACTGCTAAAAGACAGATGTATTTATTCGCTAAAGTCTAGATTATCTAGCCATTCCTTCCACTCTGGAAGTAAAGACCATTTATCTTTATTTCTTGAATCAAGAGAGCCATCTTTTTTATACTTTAATTCACAAATATCAAAATAAGTTCTAAGATAAGCAATAAAATCAACTACAGCATGATCACAGAGATACTGAAACATATCCCTGGCATAATCCACATGTAATTCGAACTCGTAACGAACAGCATCGATTACTCCATCAGATTCAAAATCTTTATCATAGATACGCAACATTTTGCCAGTTTTACGTGAACCTAAATAAAAAGTATTGCCAATATCTCTAGAAGTAGATGCGATCTGCATCTTACGAAATTTTGATCTAAAGTTGCCATTAAACCACCAGGTAATATAATGTGATGGTCTGAAAGTCTTTCCAAAATCATCAAAAGCAAGATCGATACGTGAACAATGGCAATGTCTTTCTTTCAGAAGCAGGAAAAGCTTCTGAACTGCATCATCATCATCAATATTTAAATCAAATAAACCAAACAGCCATTCTAAACCATGAGAAGGAACAGAAACATTTACACCCATTTCAACAGTAGAATAACCTTCAGTATTGTATGAAATACGGCATTTGTCAGAAACTCCCAAATAACCAAGAACATTTTCATAATGGGAATATCCTGACATTATAAGAAAATCTTCCTGAATTTTCTCGAATTCTGGGAAAAATTCGAAAAACAAATCCAGATCTGACTTTGAATCAATCAGATCATCATTATAATGTTCTGTTAAAGAACCACAATTATAAAACTTCTTCAATTCATGCCGATCAGGTTTAAACGTGAAAGCTAACCAGTCAAGCTTGAGCTTAATAATTTTGTCCATAAGTAACCTACCTTTTATATTTTCCCTGGGAGAGAGTGGGAAGCAGCTGCAAACCAACCCAAGCCACTTCCAAAAAGATCTCTCTAAAGAGAATATAAAACACCTGGAAAAGAATGTCAAGTACAAATTTAGACACCTACTCGGGTATTACTAAGCCCGAGTAGGCATTAAATACTTATAATACATCAAAATAAAAGGGTGGAAGTTATGGATAACTCACTTGCTGCTATGCATAACCTATGCATTTCCTTATGCATAATTTATTGAAAAATAAATTTCCAACAAATTACACACAAGGAACTACACAGGTTATACACAGCTGCAAAAGGCTGTGAGTTACCCACAAATTCCACTCCTTCGGAGAAGATTAAGAGATACCGTATTTCATACCTGGATAAAAAAAAGAAGCCTGGAACTGCTGCAGCTGCAGTCAGTTCTCCAGGCCTTCTTTTTTTTATTCTATTCCTAATACAGGAATCTTCTTCAAAATGAAAATAATCAAATCCCAGATCTTATCGGCATTAGCAATAGCAATAACAACTGGTACCAGGAAGCAAACAACATCCCAGTTAAGAAAAATACCTAAAACATCAACAGATCCTAACATAATACCTACAAATTCATCAATTATAGCCTGAATTTCGGCAGGTAAATCAGGAAGTGCAATTGGACTAAATACAAACTCTAAAAGGGCTAAAATAGCCGTTAAAATCGCTTCTATAATCATTGTGCCATCATCTCCTGTAATTTGTTCTGTCCAAGATGGATAACCCATCCAATCATCATAATACTTGTAACAAAATGTATCATTTCCTGTAGACCTTCGAAGTAGTGAGACATGTTAAGATTAACATCCTGTGGCTCTGCCAGGCAATAATCAGATCCTTGGAAATTAATATAGATTCCAGGGAAAGTTAAATAAGCTTCCTGTGGTTCTGAAGTAAGTATTTTATTCAGAAAATCGATTAAAATATCAATCGGCGTATATAACAAACCAAGCTTAGCTTCAAAGAACTGAAGCAGCCTATCAAACCATTGTTGCCAGAATCCATCAGATGGAACAAATAAACCTAATAGACCTTCAAGAAGAACTTCAGGAAGTGATTTAACAGCACCTTCCAGGCTTTGGAACTTTTCAATATACACTTTTTCTACAGCTTCACCTGTAGCAATAGTAGTATCAGTAGCAGTATCGACAGGAACAACACCAACTGCATCCATAAGCTCTTGCCAGGTAATTTCACCATTATAATATTTATCCAATAATGTATCTGAAGGAATAGGAATAGAAACATTACCTACAATAGCACCTTCATCATCAATATCACGCCCTGGAGTTAAAATATCAATTGTACCAGCACCAACTGCAGAAGCTGCATCATCTTCCAAACCAATAACAACATCAGAACCTAGATCTATATCAATATTCAAATCGAATTGACCAAGAGTAACAGTATTACCATAATCAATGACACCAGGCTCATCTACAGTAGGAGATTTCCAAATCTCGTTGAAATTATATGGTATACCATTAATCCAAACCGCAAGAACATCACATTTAGCATTATCAAGAATACCATAAGAAGATGAAGTACCAGTTAACCAGGAAGAATTATAAGCGCGATACTGAAAATAATATAAACTATTTACACTAAAAGAACCACTACTAAAAGCACAACTCAAACCATCATTAACACGTCTAAAACGATAATCAGAAATAGAAGCAGGATCAATATCCGTATAAGTTAAAACAGTATCACCATCTGAATCAAAATATTTAGTTACAATACCACTACCACCATAATCAAAAGCGACAGAATAAATATTGTTTACAAAAGTAGTAAGTTTACTATTCGAAGCTGAAACACCGTACTCAGCAGCTAAATATTTTTTAAAAGCAGTTTTATTATCTGCAGTTAATACAGGAATATCATCCACTGGAAAATAAACCTGTTCCTGAACAACAACATCAGCATAACCAACAAAAGACTGCCAAACGGATTCAGGAAGGACAAGAGCATCACCACCAGTAGTAACATAGTCAACAATATTAGTAAACAGATCTAAAATGTTTTCCCATATATCAGCATTAGCAGATCCTGCTGCAATAGCTTTTTCATAACCTTCTGAAGCATGATCTACAATTGCCTGGTGACGATCTTCGTCAGATAATGAAGTTGGAAATACAATAACTAAGCCAATAGAAGCAAATAATGATTCAATCAAAGTCCAGGCTGTAGGAGCAACAACTGGAATTGCTGCAGCATATACTCTAGATACCCCGTTTGTGAATAAAAGAGAAAATATCAGACACAACACGATAAAGGAACGAGAAAACCAATGCAAAAAGTATTGCGAACGAGACATAATTAACACCCCCTTCCCGTAAATCAGAATACTGACCAAAAGAAGCATAACAAATACCAGGAACAGTTACATCTGAAGTAGTACCATATTCCAGGGAAAAACCATCAAAATATAAATAAGGATATTCTGCAGCAACAATATTATCATCCTGAAGCTGCAGATCATAAATTAGAACACAATGCTGAACACCTTCAGAATCGATTTGACAATACGCAATATAATCAGAATATCCCTGGTTCTGAAGAACACCATTAAAATATTTTATCCATTCTGAAGGTAAGACAGTATAAGATCCTGATTCTGGAAGAGATAGAAGAGCAGTAGTATTGTTCCCAGGAACAGAACTATATACCAAAAATTCTTGATCAAGGCACGGATGCAAACCATGATCCATTTTAAAAATCGAATAATTTTCTTTGTAAAATTGATTGGAGACATTGTAACCCACATCAGAACCCCCTAAATTTTAAACTCTAATTTGCCACCAAAAGCAGCTTTAAACAACATAGATAAAATAAGATTACCAATTCCAAACGCAACAGCAAAAGGAATTGCTGCAGTAGCAACCATAATATATAATTCAATAGCTAATTTCATTGTATAGCACGTCCTTTCCATTCCTTCGAATAACGTTTCATTTTTGCATATGTATCATATGAATCATAAAGCTTAGGAGAGTGAAACCAAATAAACTTCTTTACAGATTCAGTAACTAATTTACCATCTTCTTCAGAACTCTTATCACCATCAATAAGTGTATTAATCTGAATGCATCTGAAATAGTTCTGACAAAGAACAACATTTCTAATTTGTTCTCTAAGTGGCTTAGCCATACGACCATATACTTGCGTAGTGCCAACAATATGTTTACGCTGCTTACGCTGCTGTGAAACTTCAATCATGACTTCGATAGGAATATTTTTACTTTCAAGAGAATTGAATTCAAGATGAATTTCATCAATATCATAAAGAATACCATACTCACCATTACTAAGCAGCTTAATACAATCAAGACCATCATACTCACATACAAGTGGAAGAGTGTAACCAGGATTCTTTTCATAATCAGTTACAATACAATGACTCACTCCATCAGAAGTAGTATACATAACTACAGTTCTTAAACGTTTACCTGTAACATTAGATACATAACGTATAATAGTTCTTTCAATATTTTGAAATGTAACAGTTTTGATTTCATATACACAATTAATAGGCAAAGTCTTAATAAAAGTATTCGTACATAATACAGCTTTTGGATAATCGTGCATTACTTTTTGTATATATTGAACTGCAGAGATTGTTTTACCAGATCCTTGAGAACCACTAAAAATAAGCAGTCCTTCAAGATGAAAATAATCAGGATGTTCATGATTAAATCTGATATTGTAAGCAGCTACATCAATTATATTTTTTGGATTCAAAGATCCGTCTAAATAGTGATTAACAGACATAACACCAACTTTCTAAAAAAAGGTGGTTCTAGTGAACCACCCTTTTTTAACACTAGATTTTCAATTTACCCTTTTTGAATGCAGTCATCAGAGCACCAATTGCTTTTCTTACGCCCCACCAGAAGAACACAAGACCAAGACAAGCAGCCATAACACCAGCTAAAATAGCTACAATAGTTGTTACATTAATTTGAGCAGTAAATGCATCAACTAATGGCTGCCAATCTTCAGGAGAGACAGGATCTACAGCTTCAGTAAGAAGATAAACTGCAGAAAGAAGCATTGCATGCAACTTTGTTAATAACATAGGCATAAAAAAGTACCTCCTTAAAAAATATTACATAACAGCATAAATTGCTGGCATGTTTAACCTACAAGCGCGCGCAATGTCAAACGTCATACAATAAAATATATTAGTTTAAAAAGGGAACTAATATATTTTAGGTATGACAGACATTGCAAGCAGCGCGCTCCCTACTCGCAAAAACAGCGAGACCCTTTCCGGTTCGACCAAGAACAGGTCGAACGCCCCCTAGCCGGGCTACCGGTCTGAACACTTCGTGTTCAGGTAAATTCGCAAGTGATATATAACAAATCCTATTTCTTTTCATCCAATAAAACAAATTTTGTTAAAACTGGATTATCTTTGTAACCGTTTTCAAAAGTAGCATCATAATAAGATTCTAGCTGTAAAGGACTAGTAATCTTTGCAGATGTTAACCATTCGCGAAAACACTTACTTCCAGTACCAGCATTTGGATCTAAAGGTGCAACAAAAGAAACATGTGTACCAGAGACCTTTTTACCAACATAGTTGATATACTCCACAGGTTCAATTCCAATTAATTTTACTCTCATATAAAATCCTCCTTAAAAAATATATTTATATATAAATAATTTATATATCAGGGAAAAGGGGAGTAGTAGGAGCTAATCTCCCCACCCATCCATATAAGATGAGCCAAATAAAATTTCTAAATGAATCACCAAAATTTAGGCTTATTTTCACCAGGAGCGAAAGAAAAACCAACTACAGGAATATCTTTTTGAACCAAGAAAAAAATTTCTTCAAAACCACAGTCAAAATAAGAACAAATCTGAGCAGCAATAAGGGCAGATGGATTATATTTCAAAGTTTCAATAGAAGAAATAGTATTTCGTGAGACACCTATAGCTTCAGCCAGTTCTGATTGAGTAACACCTTTTAATTCACGCCATTCAGCAATATTATTTTCTAATGTATATTGTAAAGCCATATAAACACCCCTAATAATTCATAATGTCTGCAACTTCAGAAGCAATAAAGGATTCGATTTGAGCATCTTCAATCTGTTGGATCTGTTTGCGCAGCTTATCAAGTTTGCCAGGAATATGACAATCTAAACACTCATATTCACGCCCATAATGATTAGCACCACATTCTATACATGTTAAATTAGCATCAGATAATTCACTATATAATTTTCCTAAATTAGACATATTTTCACCTTAAATAGTAGCAGTAGTAGTAAGACTTCGAAATAACTAGGGTTAAACGAATAGTTTAAACTACTTTTTTTACAAATTGTTTCAAGTAAAATTTTTCAGCTTCTGGATCATAATAATGTATACCTTCGAAGGAAGATACTTCTGAATCAAAAGAGTATTTATTACGACCTGGAGATGAACCTTCGAAGTCTAAATCTTGTTGGACTTCATCAAGTAAAACCCTGTATTTATCGGGGATTGAACGAGTATCAGAGCGAACAGCTTCCTGGAGATTTTGCCATCCAAAACATTCAACAAATCCTTTAATTGAACGTAAGCAGGAACTAAGCAACCAGGAAGTAACTTCGGTTTTTCTTTGAGAGAGAGTATACTTTGGTATTTCAACCTTTTCAGGTAACTGTTCGCTAAAGTCTAGTTTAACGAATAGTTAATGCGATAAAACAAGGTTTAAAGTACATTTCCCTATATAAACCATACAAAAAAAGGAAGTCTCCATTTTAACGGAAACTTCCTTCATTTTTATCATTTATTCAAATGTTTTATTCTACTACGATTCCTGCGTCTTTTTTCTTTTCATAATGCTTGCGGAAATCAATAATCAGATCTACGCAATCATCTACACTAAGTTTACTTGTGTTTAACATTAAATCGTAACTACGTGTATCTCCCCATTTTTTGCAGGTGTAATAATTATAATAGCTTGCACGCTGTTTATCATTCTTTAAAATCAAATCTTTTGCTTTATTCTCGGTAATATCTAAGCGTTTGCTAATTAATTTGATTCTATCGTCTAAATCTGCGCGAACAAAGATATTAATGCAATCTGGATGATTTGCTAAAGCATAATCGGCACAACGACCAACAATTACGCAGGATTCTTGTTCAGCGATCTTCTTGATTGTATCAAACTGTGCCAGGAATACTTTATGATTCAATGGCATATCTAAAAAAGGTGCCGCTGCATAGCTTCCTGCTGAATATGTATCCATAACTAAGGAATATAAAAAGCTGTTGGTTGGTTTTTCGTCATGATTTTCAAAGATTTCTTCGCAAAAGCCTGAATCCTTGGCTGCATGCTGTAATAATTCTTTGTCATAGCATTTAATTCCAAGACGTTCCGCAAGTTTTTCGCCAACTAACTGTCCCATGCTTCCAAATTCTCTACCAATTGTGTAAATGTGATTTCCCATAATACCTTCACCCCTTTATACATAAATTATATGCAAATTGTGTATACGATTTATGCAATTCGTTTCTTTTATTATACTAAATTATAGTCGATTTTTCAACTGAATCAGCAATTTTTCGAAATATTCCGGCAATGGAGCCTCAAACTCTACATATTGTTGATTTGTTGGATGGATAAATCCAATGGTTTTAGCATGTAAAGTCTGTCCTTGTAGACCTTTAAATGGTGATTTTCCATTAGAATACAGTTGATCTCCCAATAAAGGATGTCCAATACTTGACATATGAACACGAATCTGATGAGTTCGGCCTGTTTCCAGTTTAAATTGCATATAAGTATAGTTTCCAAAGCGTTCCAATACTTTATAATGAGTAATGGCAGGTTTGCCATTTTTTTCATTTATAGCCATCTTCTTTCGCTCAATTGGATGTCTTCCGATGGCACCTTCAATGGTGCCTTCATCTTCTTTTACATTTCCACATACAATGCCTTCATAGATACGATTTACACTATGAACTTTAATCTGTTCTGCAATATTTACATGACTATAATCATTTTTGCATACAATTAAAGAGCCTGTAGTGTCCATATCGATTCGATGAACGATTCCTGGACGTATTTCGCCGTTTATTCCACTTAAGCTGTCTTTGCAATGATACATAATTCCATTAACCAAAGTGCCTGAGTAATGTCCTGCAGAAGGATGAACAACCATTCCCTTTGGCTTATTTACAATCAGAAAATCATCATCTTCGTAGATAATATCCAAAGGAATATCTTCAGGTTCGATGGTGGTTTGAACAGCATCAGGAAAATGTATGGTCACTACATCTTCCATTTTCACAGAATAACTGGCTTTTTCTGCTACATCATTTACTAAAACTGCGGAATCTTTGATTAATTTTTGAAAAAATGAACGTGAAAAATCAGGATAAATAATGCTTAAATATTTATCTAAGCGCTCTCCTTCCTGCTCTTCCATTACTTCAAAAATGTCTGTCTTCATTCTTTGTCCCCTTTTTTCTTAGATGGGAAAATAGTCTCAAAGTCTTCGTCTTTGTAATAGAATATTCCAAGTATAATTAATGCAAAGGCAGAACATGTAACATATATGTCTGCCACATTAAATATTGGAAAATCTATTAATTTAAAATATAAAAAATCAACAACATAATTCAATGAAACTCTGTCGATAAAATTGCCGATTGCCCCTGCAGAAAAGAATATTAAAATAATATCCAGATAATAAAATCTTTTTTCTGCTGGAATTCTTAAAAAAATGAGGCAAAACAATCCTAAAATTACAATGGTCATTAGAATGAAGAACAACATTTTAACATTTAAGAATAATTGAGGATCCTTATTGAATATCTCAAACGAAAAAATCTTATGTAATAACGATACTGGATCCATTCCAAATGCAGCACTTTGATTCTCAAGGTACTGTAATTCAAAAACGTTCTTAATAATTGGAATTGCTGGCTTGTCTTTTAAAAACAAAACTGCCACATATTTAGTTAACTGGTCCAGAGCAACGAGAATAAAAACCGCAGCTGCGCTTAGACAAATAGTTTTCTTAGATTTTTTGTTCATAAAAACTCCTAATAGTTATTTATAAAAAGAAAACTTTACACGAAGCTTTCCTTTTTTGCTTGTTGTATTACAGTCTTCAAAAATAAAACGGCTTTTTCCACGAACAGAAATAATTGCGCCATTCGGACATGACTGATTACAGTTAGTAATACATTTGCCATTGATAAACACTTTCTCGGATGCAAGGTATTCGGAGGCTTCCGAACGGGAGAAATGGTATGCTTTGGCAATAATCGCATCAATTCGATTGGATGCTACCATATCATACTGCTCTTCTAGCTTAATATTCGCCTGTAAACGCGAATATTCGTGCTCTTCCGACAAATCCACCATTGTGTTACGAATCTTCGTTAATTCGTCAAATATAAAGCTACTGATGGTATCTTCGCAAAATAGATAGTAATCATTATCAAAGCATAGAATATCTCCTAAGCATTTGCGTTCAATTCCAAGGTGCATTAATGCTCCCAGGATATCACGATGAGTAAGCTTTTCAGCAAATTTGGGATATTTCGGAGTAATATGAATGCAACGAATTGGATAGGTCCATTCAAACATAAGAGCATCAGGGATAAAGGCTATCATCTGACGCTCTGCATTATCATATCCGCCAAAAACCTCAGAATTACAATAAAAGGTGTTTTTCTTAGTATGATAAATATTAAGTTCATTTAAATTAAGGAAATCGCTAAAAGTTGGAATTCCCTTGATGTCTGCCTGTTTAGATAAATCAAGCAGACGCTTTGCACATAATTCTTGCTCGTTCATAGTATTCCTTTAAAAAGTGTAGGTGTTACTTGATCCAAAGGAATCCATAATACTCTGAATATCGCCTGAAATATCTACTCCGTTAGGAGTTGCAAGGAAGATATAGTTGGAAATCTTCTGTAAATTGCCATTCATAGCATATGTAGCACCTGATGTAAAATCAATAATTCTCTGGGCAATTTCAACATTTAAGCCTTCCATATTGATGACTACGGTTCTACCTTCTAAGAGTGTTTCTGTAATTTCAATTTCTTCTTCAATTGATGTTGGTTTAATTACACATACCTGCATGCTGGCACCTCCCTGCTTCTTTGAAGATTTGCTAATTGGAGTGATTTTGGAAATAGGTCTAGCCTTTTCCTTTTCTTTAACAGTTTCTTTTGCTGCAGCTTCTTTAGCAGCTTGTTTTACTTCTTTTTTAGATGGTTTCTTAGGTTCATCGTCAAAATCATCGTCATAGTAATATTCTTCATTGACAAAGTCATCATCATCGTATTCTTCATCATCTGGATTTAATCTCATAAAATTCAAAAAATTATCAAATATACTCATTTTATTTCACCTTATTTTAAATATTTGTATATACTCTTTCGCCAAAAATACTTGTACCAACACGTATCATTGTAGCGCCTTCTTCTATGGCTACCATATAATCTCCGGACATACCCATAGACAGTATATTCATACTTACATTATCTATGTTTTGACTATCTATGTCAACAGATAATTGTTTAATCTGACGGAAATAGAGACGATTGTCTTCTGGGTTTTCTACGTATGGAGCGATAGTCATAAGTCCCTTAATTCGAATATGTGGAAACAGTGAAATTTCTTTGATTAGAGCAAGGACTTCTTCCTTGGCTAATCCGAATTTGCTTTCTTCTTCAGCGATATTTACTTCAATTAAAATATCAACAATTCTATTAGCTTTTTCGGCCTGTTTTTCGATTTCTTTTGCAAGTTTGAGACTATCAACGGAGTGTATCAAATAAGCTTTATCCATTAGATATTTTACTTTATTTGTTTGTAAATGACCTATCATATGCCATTTGATATCTTTTGGCAAGATTTCAAACTTATCAGAAAGTTCCTGAACTTTATTTTCGCCAAAGTCTCGAATCCCAGTAGAATATACTTCTTCCAGCATGGAAACCGGTTTCGTTTTACTTACAGCAATCAAGGTTATCTCATCGCGTTTCCTTCCGGATGTGGCACATGCTGTAAGAATGTTTTTTTCAATCATATCAAGGTTTTCAATAATCACGCTTCTGCCCTCTTATTTTGTTATTAATTCGTGTTCTTTGATGCTGCCGGCATCCAAAGCAATATGATCATATTGTGCAATTCCATAGGATGTTTTAGTTTCAACAATGGCATATTCGCTATTTTGATATAGAATATTGATTTGTTTGAAAACAGCGTATCCTTTATTTATGTTATATACACCCTGCAACGAATCTGTATGAGATCCAATAACATAAATGTCCTGAGACTCAGGCTTTTGTACAATATCTCCTGCTTGGACTAATTCACTATCAATATAATAGAAATCATCTGTTGCATAATAAATGGTTGGAAGGATTTGTGAAACAATCTCTTTATTGGCTTCCTTATCATATTTTTTGATAAGTAATCCATCTACTTCGGCTGTGAAGTATTCCTTTGGAATAGTGAAAAACTCCTTGGATGTAATGGCGGAAACAGGAATTTTAAGTCCGGTGATTGCCTTCATAACTAATTCCACATCTACAAAGCGTTCGTCAGCGTATCGTATTAATCCAGTTTTAAGAGAAAGTTTCAAATAATAATTGCCATTTTTCTTCAGTACACTGCTATTTGCAGTAGTTTTGAAGTCATCCTTGCAAAAGCGAATGGTTACTGTCTTTTTTTCGTTTAGTTCCTTAGCAAGTTCTTCGTCAATGGTAATTAAAATAGTCCATTCTTCACCATTAATACGTTTATATACGGGCTCAGAAGCCTTTACCTGTCGATTAGATGACAAATGTGTTTTCTGATAAGAAGAATAATCCCATCCATTTTCTAACAGGTCTTCTACACTTTTGCCTTCAAAGTTATCTGTTTCAAGTAAAACAATTCCATCATACGAAGAATTGGTTTTATAAAAGGTATTGTTGGCTTCAGCCTGAGCAATTTTATCTGATAATATTTCTAAAGCATTTTGGTTTATGGAATAATTCAATTCAGAGCTTAATGAATTAAAAAAACTATAAGAACTACTGAATTTATTCGCATCATAATTATCTAAAAACTTATCAATTTGTTTATCTATGGAAGAAATTGTTTCATCGGACATATCCTGATTCTGATGGAGTTGTGCCAATTCTTTTGAAATATTCCCAACCATATCCATGGAATAAACAATATCTGTTGCAGATACCTTTGAACCGTTTCTTACATAATAATCTACATATCCATTGTCTGTGGCATATTCAACAGTCTCATCACGCACGATAATTCCCTGATAAACCATATTTTGCGCGATAGAACCCTGCTGAACCTGATATTTTGCAATATCTTTCTTGGTAAAATAGGAAAAGACATTGAATAAAACGTAGATAATAATGATAAAAAAGATAACAACACCAATGTTTAATTGAAATGGATTTTTATATTTAATAATAGAATCATTTTTTGCCAAATTATTTCACCTCAAATAAATATAATTTATTGTATCATTTTTTGTTTTTAAATACAACTAAATCAAAGATGTATAAAGGTCTTTTTGCTGGTACATACTATAAAAAAATATAGGAGGAAAAATATATGAAGTTTCTCGATAATACGTTATTATCTCTGGCCATTATTGGATGCGTAAACTGGGGTCTGATCGGCTTCTTTCGATTTGATTTGGTGTCATTTATTTTTGGCGATATGACATGGATTTCCAGAATTATTTATGCATTAGTAGGTTTAAGTGGTATTTACATGTTAACTTTCTACGGAAGAATTAAGTCAAATATGATGGATTAAATAAAAAAGCGCCCTGCATTATGCTGGGCGCTTAAGATACATATGTAATTATAAAGCAAGAACAACCTTTGCTTTTGCACATGCTGGTAAATCTTCTTCATTTTTAGAAACGCTTAAAACAAAACGAACATTATATTTTTCACTAATTACGTCAAGTTTCTCAATTGCTTTTGCAATTTCTTCTGATGTCTTTAAGTCAGCAACTGTAAGGAAACTATCGAGGTACATTTCTTCAAGATCATTGTCCTGTGAAATAATTCCGCAAATAAATCCAACGAATTCGTCACAGTTTGAAACTGGGTAATCCATAACATTAATAAGGCGAACTTTGTTGTTCAGTTCATACATGTGCTTCTGGCTTTTGTCTAAGTAAACAACATTACCATTTGCTACCTGAACAGCTGCATTCACCTTTGCTAAAAGTTCTTTTGTTTTTCCTTTTCCTTTTTCACCACAAATGATCTCGATCATGGCAAGTCCCTCCCGGTAATTAAATTATAATTGTGAAAATATCCAAAAAATATTTCTGAATTAAGTTAATTATAGAATAAATGCACAGAAAATTCAATCCTTATTTCGCAAATCGTGATAAAATTTGATTCATTAACAGATAAAGATTATGTCTGCCATCCGCTTTAAAAACAATACTGATAATATCCTCTCCTGCTGAGTTTTTAGAATAAAGCACGAGACAATATCCTGCAGCTCCTGTAGTGCCTGTTTTTCCGCCTATAATCTCAAATCCCTCTGGTGCTGTTGCACCACCTGTAAAATATCGATTATTATTGCTATAGGTCTTTTCTACAATTGCTCCACTTTCGGAAGAATAGGTAACAGATTTCTTTTTGCTACTAATAATTTCAACAAATTTAGGCGTATGAACAGCTTCATTCATAATTAAATACATATCATATATGGTTGTGTAATGATTTTCATTAGGAAGACCACTTGGATTAACAAAATTACTCTTAGTTGCACCAAAGGATTTTGCAGTCTCGTTCATTACCTTAGCAAATGCTTCTACACTACCAGAATGATGTTCGGCCAAAGCTTCAGCAGCATCATTACCGCTTTCCAACATCATACCATAGAGTAAGTCATTTACAGTAATATTATCCCCTTTTTTGAGTCCACAAACAGAAGAATCGTCTGCTTGATCAACTGCCTCAGCACTAACGGTTGCGATTTCATTTAATGCACAATCACGAATAATGATATAAGCAGTTAGAATCTTAGTTGTACTGGCTGGATAAAGCTGAGTAAATATGTTTTGGCTATATACTACTTCTTTTGTTGTTAGATTAAATGCTCCAGCGCCCTGTGCGACCTGGGAATCAGTTTCATCCATTCCAAAGTTTATGGCATTAGTAACACATAATTCAGAGGAGAAAAACTCTTTTTTCTGTTCTTCTTCAGGTGCCACCAGATAAGACTTATCATAGGTATATGCATCATAAGCATTTCCAGGTAATTGTTCAGTTGTTGTACCACATCCACTAATAAAAACAGCTGCTGTGCATAATATACACAACAGTTGTTTCAAGTGAAAATTATTTATACATTTCACGCCAGTCTAAATCCCCTCTGTCTAATGATTTGATTAATAGTTCTGCTGTAGCAAGATTCGTTGCCAAAGGTATATTGTGTTCGTCACATAATTTAACAATGTTATTTACATCTGGCTCGTGAGATCTAGGAGTTAAAGGGTCTCTTAAGAAAATCACAAGGTCAATTTCGTTGTGCTCAATCTGAGCGCCTAACTGCTGTGATCCACCTAAATGTCCTGCTAAATATTTGTGCACAGACAGATTAGCTACCTCTTCAATTAATCTTCCGGTCGTTCCTGTAGCATAAAGTTCATTTTTAGCTAGAATTCCTCTGTAAGCAATACAGAAGTTCTGCATTAATTTCTTTTTTGCATCATGTGCAACAAGTCCGATATTCATTACGTAACTCCTCCTCTATAGGTATTAATATTTTTTCGCTTGTAATCCAATATTTAGTACAATTCCAATACCAATATACAGTGAAACAATAGATGTTAAACCATAACTGACAAATGGTAAAGGAATACCGGTATTTGGCATTAAACCTGTATTAACGCAGATGTTTACAAAACTTTGAAAACCAATTAGCGCAGCAATACCACAACAAATTAGTCTTCCAGCAAGATCTTTGGCTCTGCTACCGATATAAATACATTCTGCAACTATTAAAAGTAATAAAATAATAATTGTGGCAGTTCCAACAAAGCCAAGCTCCTCTCCTGCTACGGCAAAGATAAAGTCTGTCTGTGGCTCAATAATAAATTCCGCATTCTTCAGAGAAGTCGCTTCTGAGTTGTTTAATCCCTTGCCCCATAACTGACCAGATCCAATGGCCATAATAGAGTTTTGCTGCTGAAGTGCTTTGTCAGAAAAACGTGGATCCGTTGGATATAACCAGGCAAGAATACGGATTAACTGATATGGAATCTTTTCGTCTGTAGACTGCGCTAACTGAACCACATACGTTAATAGCAAGATTACAGATGGCACTGCAACTGCTAAAACACTTAGTATTATTTTATAACTTAATCCCGCAATAAACAAGAGTGCAACGAAAATAAATGCTGTAACAATTGTGGTTGAAAGGTCAGGCTGCTTTAAAATCATAAGCAACGGAATGCCAATCAATATAAAGGATGAAAACAATACTTTTACAGTATTTAATTTCTCGTTATATTTACTAAAGAAATAGGCAAAATACACTATAATCGCTAATTTCGCTAGTTCGGAAGGCTGGAACTGAATTCCGGCAATAATAATCCAACGAGTGGCTCCACCAACGGTTTTACCGGCTGTTAATACCCATGCAAGAAGAACAATCATGGCCGCGTAGTAAAAATACGGAAACTTTAGCAGGAAGGAATAGTCAATCAATGATACAACAAGCATAATTACAAGCCCTACAATAAAACCAAAAATCTGCTTGTCTTGGACAGATTCTTTTGCACTGCCAATTAGAAAAATACCAATAATTGTAAGCAAAGATACATATAAAATTAATTGAAAATGATAATTCTTTAGTTTGTAGCGTTTTAACATTTTATACTCTCTTTTTGTTTTGCTTTAAAGTGATTTTTATTTCAAACATATCTGCAGGAGAATCAAAATATCTGCTTAATAAGTTTGAAATTTCTTTTTTTAGTTGAGAAATATCCTTTGACGAATACTCTAGTGTGTCTGACTCCATCATAATTTTTAGTCGTTCTTTTGCAATGGCCGAATAGTTATTTTTATGAAAAATCATATGCACATACTCCTATTTGTTTAGATAAGCAGATAAACTTTTGCGTTGCTTTAGAACGCATTGTAACAACAGGAATTCCCTTGTTCTGACTTACAATGATTTTTTCGTCATGAGGGATTGTTCCAAGGACAGGAATATCAAACAATTCACTGATGTCTTCTTTGGAAAGCATGTACTTTTTGCGAACTAGTCGTTCATCATATTCGTTAATAATTAACTCAACTTTTGTA
Organism: Lachnospiraceae bacterium; assembly: GCA_015057035.1. Taxonomy (GTDB): domain Bacteria; phylum Bacillota; class Clostridia; order Lachnospirales; family Lachnospiraceae; genus Roseburia. The sequence goes on from SVFC01000001.1 coordinate 283,949, forward strand.
ATTTTAGTGCCATTTAACAGATGTAATACTCTGCTGGCATCCTTAACCGCGGATATGTGCGGTGTAGTAAGTAAAATGGCCCGGTCTGCAACTGATGTCGCAAATTGAAAGCCCTGTTCGATTCCTGCGGGACAATCGATTAAGCAATAGTCAAATTCTTTTTTTAACTGTTCCATTAAAATGGAAAATGCTCTCTCATATTGTTTTAGAGGAATCATTTTTAATGATGCTGGAATCATGTACAAATTTGGAAATCTTTTGTCACGAATCAATGCCTGATTTAGTCGGCATTTGTTTTCCAGCAGGTCTAAAAGATTGTAATTAATCTTATCTTCTAAACCCATAACAACATCTAAATTACGAAGTCCCATGTCAGTATCTAACATAACGACTTTTTTATCTAACTGTGAAAGTCCTGCTCCAATGTTGGCAATTGTTGTTGTCTTGCCTACACCGCCTTTTCCTGAAGTGAAAACGATGGTTTCACCCATGAAAATTAACCTCCTGTTAGTCTGTAATATTATTATCAGACGAGCTGTTTGCGCCCGCTGCATTTAATGCAAGAATCTCATCCAATGTTTCTACTCCAAAATATACAGATAAGATATTTTTGGAAACCATTGCAGCATTATTAGATGTATATCCATACGCAATACGTGTTGCAATGGAGATTTCTGGATTATCATATGGTGCATATCCAACAAATAAAGCGTGGTTTGGACGGTCCTTTACTTGCTGTGCAGTACCTGTTTTACCAGCAACCTGGATTGGGAAATCCTTAAAGTAGTTCTTGCTTAAACAAACCTGATTCATACCATTTCGAATATCATTCCATTGTGCTGGAGTTAATGTAGAAGAAATATCTTCGTAAGTTGGATTATATTGCATTAAGATATTGCCATCATTATCAACGATTTTGTTCATTAACTGATAATCATATAATTTTCCAGAAGAAATTGCAGTAACATATCTGGATAATGCGGCTGTTGTAATATTGTTGTTACTCTGTCCGATGGCAGCCATAACAGGATACTGAGTTGCAATTGTTGAAGTTGATTCTGCAATCTCAAGTCCGGTTTTCTTATCTAAGCCAAAAATAGATGCATATTCTTTAATATACGCAATACCATTAGCATCATTATATATTCCAGTATTTTTGGAACTTAAACGATATCCTGTATCGTAGAAGTAAATATTACATGAGTCCTTAATGGCTTCTACCAGTGTTTCTGTGCTATGATTCTTTGGATAACGCCAACAGTTAGGTTCATTATCAACAAGCAAGTATTTTCCGGTACATTCAATGATAGATGAACTAGTGATAACCCCTTCTGCTAACCCTGCAGTTGCTGTTACCATCTTAAAGGTGGATCCAGGCGCCGTCTTTTCCTGTGTTGCATAATTCCACTGTGGATTTGAGTTATCATCATTTAATTTTGCGTAGTATTCTGCATCTACACCATTTGCAAGCATATTGTTATCATATCCAGGATAACTAACCAGTGCTTTTACCTGTCCTGTTCGCGTGTCTGTGATTACGCAGGAACCAGTACAAGGATCAAGTGCCAACTGTGCTGGAGTAATCTCCAGTAAGTTGATTTTTTCAAGGATAAAGTCATTTGCTTTTAATTTACCAGATTGTATATTTTCATAGGTAGTATTATCAAAATCAAGGATTCCTTGATCAAATAATATCAAACATAATTGTTTGCCTGTTACTTCGTTTTTTTCTACCATATATTTATAAACACATTTGGCAAATTCCTTATCACTCGTTGCTTCTTCAAAAATCAGATTGCAAATTGCATCATATATTTCAGAAGTGTCTGCATATTTAGAATCCACATCTAATATACTTATATCAATCCATTGCTGTTGGATGCAGTAGGATAAATATTCTCTTGGACTAAGCTTTCCATCACGCCATTTCAAATATACATCATCAGAAGTGTCAATTTTTGACGAAAGGAGAACTTTTTCTGACTTAAGCATAGAAATTACATAAGTAAAGTAATCCAAAAGTTCTTCTGACATTTTATTATTAATCAATGGTTTTGTGGAATAAAGCTGTGTTCTAATCTCTTCTACCGCTGCAAGTTGTTCCCTCAAAAAAATATCAAAAACAGCTTTTTCAGTTTCAGAAGCGTTTTCAGAATTAAACTTTGTAATATCAATGACATTATTGTCTAACAAAGCAAAATATACGTCTTTCATTGAAATGTTGCCACTTTTAATATTGGAATATACTATTCCGGCAATCTCCTGTTCTAACAGAAGATAAGTTGATTTTTGCAAATCTAAGTCGATAGATAAATATAAGTCACTTCCTGCAACCGGTTTTTTGTAACTAACCACTTCACTGATTCGACCAAATTTATCTACATAAACCACCTGTTCACCATTAGAACCTCTTAAGTAGGATTCGTAATACTGTTCTAATCCGGATTTTCCTACAACATCATCTCGGCTATAAGAAGAATCTGTTGCAGAATATTTAATATATTCAGTTTCGGATATTTTGCCAGTATATCCAATCATGGACGCAAAATACACACTTTCGTTATATTTTCGAATGGTGGTTTCGCGTATATCCATACCAATCATCTCGTGCATATGTTCATTAATAAACGCAACTGTTTTATCAGAAACATCTTCTGCAACAGTAATTGCATTATAACGAGAATAAATGGTGGATTTCATTGCATATCGAATTACGGTAATTTCATAAGCGGTTTTCTGGCTATATTCAGTATCAATCAAACCAAAAGATGTCTGCAAATAACGCATAACCTGCTCTGCTGTGGCTGTTGCCTCATTGAAGCCATATTTATCGTTATATTCCAAATCAGAATATGAGGCGTGTCCAAAGACATCCGCAAGAAAACGTCTAAGCTGTGTTCCGCTTACATTAAAACTGTATGTTCCATCTTCATTTAAAGTTATTTTAAAGTTGTTATATATTTTTTCTCCATTTTGCGCTAAGGTTTCGACAACTTTTGCTAATTGAGGATTTAGCACCTCATTTTTCTCTTTTTCACCATCGTATTTTCCACTATCAGAAATAATAACGGAGTAAGCTAATTCGTTATAAGCTAAAAGGTTGCCATTAACGTCATATATATTTCCACGTGTTGCATCAATTGCAAGTGGTTTTTCAATGCGCATTACAAAGTTGTCCTGATACATTTGACCATTAACTACTTGTAAAGAAAAAACGCGCATTAATATAACGCCAAACATTAATACCATTGCAGTTGATAAAACAAACAAACGGGATTTGAAAAAGCGCTTTAAGAAATCTTTAATATCATATATCAAATTTTATTGCTCTCCTTTTCTCATACGCTTCAATTTTTTGATTAATCTTAAGTAACATAAAATATAAGAAAATCGTAATTACCATGGTATAAACCAGTTCTGGAATAATAATGGAACTAAAGTAATATCCAAAGTCAAAACGACTTCTAAATAAAAACATAAGAAAATAAGTAAATATATTTGCTAAAAAATCACTGGTACCAATTAAAAGTAAAGGAAGTTTTATGTCTTCTGGATAAAAGCGTTTTTGGAAAAAACCGTTTAAATATCCAATGTGCATATACAGTAAAGCATAAACTCCTAAATAAAATCCGCAAAAAATGTCTACAAGAAGTCCACAAAAGAAGCCAACAAACATTCCTTCCCTTTTTCCTCTCATAAAACCAAATGCTGATACAATAATAATCATTAAATTAGGTGAAATATTAGCAAAGGAAAAGGTCTGAAACGTTGTTGTTTGTAGCACAAAGCATATAGAAATCACTAAAAACAATACAACTTTTCTAAGCATTCTCTACTCCTGACCTGTTTCTTTAATTTTTGTAATAACTAGAACTTCTTCTAAGTGCTCGAAGTCTACGACAGGGGTTATAGTTCCTGTTTTTGTAAGATTATTGGAGTTCTTTTCTATACTAGCAATATATCCAATCAAAATACCTTGCTGATATCGATCTGATACATAGGAAGTGATTACTGGATCTCCTACTTTGGCCTGGTTTTTCTCATCTTTTAAACCTGAGAAATGTATTACAGTGGATTCGTTCATAGATTGCAAATTGCCACTTACATTAAAGTTGTCTCCAGTAGTTGCGACCATAGCACTAACATTGGAAGAATCATCAATAATACTACGAACTTTTGCGTAATTTTCCCCCACATCTACTACAATCCCAACAAGACCGCTTCCAGCAAGAACGTTCATCCCTACTTCTATTCCATCCTTGGAGCCACGATTAATGGTAAAAGTGGAAAACCAGTTTCCACTATTTTTAGCGATAACACTTGCTGCAACTTTTTCATAATCAGGATATTTTTCATCTAATTCAAATAATTCACGAAGATTTTCTAATTCGTACTGGTCCTGCTTATTATCACTAATTTGCTTTTCCAGTTCTTCGATTTTAGCTTTTAGTTCTTTGTTTTCTTCTAAAACATCAGATAAAGTACGAAAATCATTGGCAAAATCAAAGATCCAGGCACCAGTGTTGTTGATTCCCTGTTGCATCGGCACAAAAATGTATCCTGCAATGGTATTTAATGGGCCGCCTTTGATATTAAAGATTAGACCTGCAAAGATGCCAACAACGCATGTAATGGATAAAATTAACAGCATATGTTTTGTTTCAATTTGTTTCTTTTTTGTGTTACGAAATACTTTCATACAACCTCGTTATTTTTTAATGGTAAAAGGTAATTTTCTGAATTTGGAATCAGAAACGATTTTTACAAGGCCACGTACAGCGCTTTCCTCTGGTGAACTTGTGGTATTAACTTTAATATTAGTAATTTCTTCAAATAATTTATCCAAATTATGAATCAATGAGCCACCACCTGTAATATAGATACCAGAATGGATAATATCCTTAGCTAATTCTGGTGGAGTTCTCTCAAGAATCATTTTAATGGAAGTACAAATAGACTCTAAGTTGTTTTTCATGGCTTCATATACAACAGAAGCGCTTATCTCCATTTCAATTGGAAGTCCACTTACTAAGTCACGTCCTACAATCTTCATGGTTTCAGTACGTCCAGGAAGTCCAGAGCCAATAGTTTCTTTTAAGGCTTTTGCAGTCTTCTGCCCAATTACAAGATTATACTCTTTACGAAGATGACTAATAATAGATTCATCTATTCTATTGCCGCCAAAATGTAATAAATCGCTTAATACAAGTCCGCCCATGGAAATAATAGAGATTTCTGTAGTATCAGCACCCATATCAACAACCATAACACCAGTTGGCTGGTTAACGTCGATTCCAAGACCTACTGCATCTGCAATTGGCTTCTCACAAAGCAAAATACTCTTTGGACGAAGTTTGTTTTTATAGAACATATCATAAAATGCTCTTTTTTCTACATCAGTAATATCTGTTGGTACTGCAACAACAAACTCTGAGCCGCGGATTTTGCTTTTCATTTTTTCTTCAAGGAATGTAACAATCATGTTCTGAAGAAAGTTATAATCAGCAATTACACCACTTACAACAGGGAAAACAACCTGAATAGATTCAGGCGCTTTTTCGTACATAGCATAAGCAGCATCTCCGTATGCATAGATTTCATTTTTGTTGATGATTGCAACGGTATTTTTTTCTTTTAGAATCTTTCCTGTTGCTTTACAAAATACTTTGAAATTACATGTACCAAGATCAATACCATAGACGTTGTTATTCATAGTAATTCTCCTCTTTTATGTGTTAAATATTTGCTCATTTTCATGAAAACTATAATATTTATTGTCTCCAATAATAATGTGGTCAATCAATTCCAACTCCAAAATCTGTGCGCCCTTATGAATCCGATTCGTTATCTGCAGATCATCCTTACTTGGTGTGGGATCTCCGCTTGGATGATTATGAATTAACACGAATTGTACTGCTTCATAATCAAAAGCATGCCGAAAAATCTCCCGTGGTGATACATAAGCGTAATTCACAGCGCCTTTGGTAATGATTACATCACCAAGAAAATGACATTTTGCATCAAAAAATGCACAGATAAGTCGCTCTTCTTTGCAATGACGTAAATGCTCCATATAATAGTCTGCAATGGAAAAAGGGTTATCCAAACGCAAATCATATCCGCTTTTTGTTCTGGCAATTCGTTTTGAAAGCTCTGCAACTGCTTTTAATTGAATTGCCTTAATTGAACCAATCCCTGGATATTGCATCATTTCATGATAGGACAAATCATAAATATTAAGTAGATTATTATGATTTCCCTGCAAAATTTGTCTTGCTATGTCTACAGAATTTTCTTTTGCTGTGCCAGTTTTGATTATGATGGCTAAAAGTTCTGCATCCGACAAATTTTCTGCTCCATATTTTACAAATTTCTCATATGGTCTCTCTGATTCTGGTAAATTTTTAATTGTAAAATGTTTTGACATATATCTCCTTCTCTTCTCCCCAAAGGCGCATATGTCAATGGATTTTAAACCACATTTTATTTTATCATATTTCCTCTATATTCACAAGTTTTCGCTCGTAAAGTTTCTGTAAACTCATAAGGATTCCAAGCTTTGCATGATACCAGGTCAAACCGCCCTGGAAATATACAGCATAAGGCTCTTTTACAGGTCCATCAGCAGATAATTCTATGGAAGATCCCTGTACAAATGCACCCGCAGCCATAATTACATCGCTATCATATCCTGGCATCGCCCATGGCTCAGGGGTTACATAACTATCTACAGGTGCAGCTGCCTGAATTCCTTCGCAAAAGGCACACATTGCATCACGATCACCAAATTCTACCGCCTGAATAATGTCATGACGGCTTTCGGTGCTGTTCGGAACTACTTTATAGCCTAACTTTTCATAGATATTTGCTGCAAAAATGGCGCCTTTTAATGCTCCTGCCGTAACAGTTGGTGCAAGGAAAAATCCCTGATAGAAGGACTGGATAATACCTAAGGAAGCACCTACTTCTTTTCCAAGACCAGGTGAGGTCAAACGATATGCAGCATTTTCCACACATTCCTTCTTGCCACAGATATATCCACCAATTGGAGCAAGTCCGCCACCTGGGTTTTTAATCAAAGAGCCTACTATCATATCTGCTCCAACTTCCAATGGTTCTTTTTCTTCTACAAATTCACCATAACAGTTGTCAACCATACAGATGATATCTGGCTTAATGTTTTTAATAAACGTGATTAATTCGCCAATTCTATCTACAGAAAGCGTTGGACGTGTTGCATATCCTTTGGAACGCTGGATGGTAACAAGACGTGTTTTGTCATTTATAGCATTTTTAATACCATCCCAGTTAAATCCACCATCAGGAAGCAAATCTACCTGCGCATATGTAATTCCATATTCTGCAAGGGAACCTTTGGATGGTCGAATTCCGATAACTTCTTCTAATGTATCGTATGGCTTTCCTACAGGTGACAAAAGTTCATCTCCAGGTCTAAGGTTAGACATTAAAGCAAGGGCTAACGCATGAGTTCCACAAGTGATCTGTGGACGTACAAGGGCATCTTCGCCTTTAAAGGTATCTGCATAAACCTGTTCTAAGGTATCTCGTCCCATATCATTGTAACCATATCCAGAGGACTGATTAAAACATTCTGCGCTTACACGATTTTTTTGCATAGCGTGAAGAACCTTTAACTGGTTCATTTCTGCTATAGCATCAATTTTTTCAAAACGAGGTTTTAATTCTTCTTCAATTTTTGCTCCAAATGCAATGACTTCTTCAGAAAGTCCAAGCTGTTTATATTGATTTACTAAGTGTTGATTCATATTTACTCCTTAATGATTCCTTTCTCAGTTAAAATACGGCACATTTCGTCTAAAACGGCTTTTTCGTCATAGTTATATTTGGATTTGTCCAGCCACAGTACCTCTCTTTCCCGACGGAACCAGGTTAATTGTCGTTTGGCAAAATGTCTGGTTTCCAGCTTAATCGTGGCTACAGCTTCATCTAAAGTGCACTTTCCGCCCAAATAATCTAGGATTTCTTTATATCCAAGTCCCTGCATAGAAACCATTTGACGATGATATCCCATATTTTTTAATCTCTGTACTTCTTCTAGAAGACCTTGGTCCATCATAATATCCACGCGTTTTTCAATACGTTTATATAGATTTTCTCGTTCATCTGTTAGAACAAAGTATGCAAAATTATATGGAGATTCTTTCTGTAGTTCTGCTTCATTGTGTTCAGAAATTGGATTTCCTGTTAATTTATAATATTCCAACGCACGAATCACACGTTTCACGTTATTTGCATGAATTTTCTCTGCTGAAACAGGATCAATCTCTTTCAAACGTAGGTGTAAGGCATCGTTTCCGTGGGTGTTGGCGTATTCTTCTAGTTCTTTACGATATGCTTCATCTGCATCCTGCTGATTAAAATCAATATCATATAATAACGCCTGAATGTAGAATCCTGTACCGCCAGCAATAATTGGAATCTGCCCGTTGGCATATATTTCCTCTAAAGCAGCCTTGGCCATAGATTGAAAACGTACAATATTAAATTCATCCTCAGGAAGCAGTTCATCAATTAGATAATGTTTTACTCCTTCCATCTCTTCTGGCATGATTTTTGCAGAACCTATGTCCATATATTTGTAAACTTGCATGGAATCTGCAGAAATAATTGCACCATTCACTTTTTTTGCAAGTTCAATGGACAAAGCTGTTTTTCCAACAGCCGTTGGGCCTGATAAAACAATCATAGGCTTTTTTGTCATTAAATAATCCTCTTAAATTTCTTTTCTATTTCGTATTTTGACATGGAAATGATGGTTGGTCTTCCATGTGGACAATTATATGGATTGTCCAACGTAAGAAGTTCTGTTACCAACGCATCGAATTCATTAAAACTTAGGGTTTGATTGCCTTTTACAGCAGCTTTACAAGACATAGATGCGACTTTTTCCAGAATCAGTTCAGGGGTCTCTTTCCCTGACATATTGGAAAAGTCATCTAACATCTCAATAAACAAATCTTTCATGTCCATATGGAACAGATTGCCTGGGATTCCGCTAATCATATATTCTTTGCCACCAAAACTTTCTACCACATATCCAAGAGCTTCAATTTGTTCTCTATATTTTTCCAGCATCATAATCTCGTTTGCGTCAAGACTTAGAATAATCGGTGGGCTAATTGCCTGAGAAGTAAATTCTTTTTCTTTTAATGATGCCATTGTGCGTTCATATAATACTTTTTCATGCGCTGCATGCTGATCAATGATAAATAATTTATCTTCAAACTCTACTAACCAATAGGTTTTAAAAACCTGGCCAATGATACGATGATGTTTTTTGGCATCCTGAGTTAAAAAATCACTGCTTAAAGATTCCAAGGTGATGTTTTCGTATTTAACATTCTCGTATTTTGCAGTATTAGAATCACTTATGTGATATGATGGAGTTTCTGTTATACGAGTATTTTTTGCTGATTGAGAAAATGTGTTAGCATGAAAACGTTCCGGATATTTCACCTCATATGGACTGTCTTTACTTACAGCCTCTCGTATATCGTTTAAACGACGTTTTTCAAATGGTTCTGGAATAGATTCCGCATATTCATGTACCACTTTTACAGCCTTAGTCTCTTCTCCAACTGGAACCTCCGGAATCATTTCTTTGTGAGAAAGAACTTCGTATAATCCGTCGCATAACAACTGATATACTTCTGTATTATTATCAAATCGCAGCTCCATTTTTGTAGGATGAACATTTACGTCTAAACTTTCCCCTTTAAACTCAAAGTATAATACACAAAATGGATACTGATGCTGCATTAAGAAACTCTTATAGGCTTCTTCAATGGCTTTTGATAACAGATTGCTCTTAATATAACGACCATTGATAAAATAAATCTCATAATTTCTATTACCACGAGTAATGACAGGTTTTCCAATGTATCCTGTTACAGAAAACAACTCATTTTCCAGCTTGACTGGTAAAAGGGATGCCGAAATATCCCTACCAAAAATATGATAAATCAAGTCTTTCACATTACCGTTTCCTGAAGTATGAAGTTTTGTCTGATTGTTCTGTATGAACTTAAAAGAAACTTCTGGATGTGATAATGCCAGTTTCTCCACCATGTCTGCAATATACGCCCCTTCTGTCTGGGCAGACTTCAGAAACTTCTTACGTGCAGGGGTATTGTAGAATAAATCTTTAATTAAAAATGTAGTACCATCAGGTGCGCCTATTTCTTCTAATGCAATTTCCTTTGAGCCTTCAATTTGATAACGAACACCAGTCAGTGAATCAGGTGTTTTGGTAATAAGTTCTACTCTGGAAACTGCCGCAATGCTAGACAAAGCCTCACCGCGGAAACCCAAGGAGGCAACACACATTAAATCTTCCACACTGCGGATTTTGCTGGTGGAATGGCGTAAAAAGGCCAGCGGAACCTGTGATTTTTCGATACCGCATCCGTTATCGGAAATTCGAATAAAGCTAATTCCGCCTTCTTTGATTTCAATGGTGATTGCAGTTGCCTTTGCGTCAATGGCATTTTCTACCAGTTCTTTTACAACAGAACTTGGTCTTTCTACCACCTCTCCGGCAGCAATCTTATCAATTGTCTCCTGATTTAATAATTTAATTTCTGGCATACTATCTCCAACGGTTTTTTACTTTGTTTTGTAATTCGTATAACTTGTTTAATGCATCAAGTGGAGTCATATTTCCAATGTCCACATTTCGAAGTTCGTCTATAATATTATCATCGCTAATTGTGTCGAATAATGACATCTGTGATAAATCAACTTCATCAAGATGTTCTTTTTTGCGTTTTTTTGAAGTTGTTTCTACAGAAATATTTCGCACAACTTCTGTAATATCATTGGCGATTAATTCATTTACGATTTCCTTGGCACGTTCAATAACGGTATCAGGTAATCCTGCTAATTTCGCTACCTGAATACCATAACTCTTATCTGCTCCACCTTTTACAATCTTACGAAGGAAAACAATATCATCGCCTTTTTCTTTTACTGCGATACAATAATTGTTTACACCATTTAATTTGCCTTCCAATTCTGTAAGTTCGTGATAATGGGTTGCAAAAAGAGTTTTCGCTCCAATTAGTTTTGTGTTACTAATGTGTTCTACAACGGCCCAGGCAATACTTAAGCCATCAAACGTGCTGGTTCCTCGTCCGATTTCATCCAGAATCAGAAGGGAATTTGATGTAGCATTGCGCAGAATATTTGCAACTTCATTCATTTCCACCATAAAGGTACTCTGGCCGGATGCAAGGTCATCTGAAGCCCCAACTCGAGTGAAAATGCGATCTACAATGCCAATATTTGCTGAAGCGGCTGGAACAAAACTTCCAATCTGCGCCATGAGCACGATTAAAGCAGTTTGACGCATATATGTAGATTTACCTGCCATATTAGGTCCAGTAATAATCGCTATGCGGTTGTCGTGATTATCCAGATATGTATCGTTTTCGATAAACAAATCATTGGTAATCATCTGTTCTACAACAGGATGACGTCCATTTTTTATATCTAGGATACCGCTTTCGTTAATCTTAGGTTTGCAATAATTATTACGGCTTGCAACCAGTGCTAAAGATGCAAAAACATCAATCTGTGCAATGGCTTTTGCGGTTCTCTGGATTCGGCTTACATTATCTCCGATATGGTCACGAACTGCTTTAAAAAGTTCGTATTCCAAAGAGGTTAAACGGTCTTCCGAGCCTAAAATAGTATCTTCTAACTCTTTTAATTCAGGAGTAATGTAGCGTTCTGCACCGGTCAAGGTCTGTTTACGAACATAATAATCTGGCACCATATCCTTGAAGGAATTAGTAACTTCTAAGTAATAACCAAATACTTTGTTATATTTGATGCGAAGGTTTTTGATTCCCGTTTTCTCACGTTCTTCCGCTTCTAACTGTGCCAACCAGCTTTTTCCTTCTGTTTTGGCGCGACGTAAACGGTCAACTTCTTCGTTATATCCGTCTTTAATAATGTCTCCATCACGGGAAGAAATCGGAGGTTCTTCTTGAATAGAGTCACATAACAATTGATATAAATCGCGCAAATCATCAAATTCACCGCGAATTTCATTCACTAATTCTCCTGACAAATCGCTTAAAAGCATTGCAATTGCTGGCAACATCTCCAAAGAATTGCGAAAAGCGATTAAATCTCTTGGATTTGCTGTCTGATAAGTGATTCGTGTAATCAATCGCTCTAAGTCGTAAATAGGATTTAAATATTCACGTAACTCTTCTCTTGTGATCTCGTTTTTGTTTAAGGTTGTAATAAAATCCTGACGTTTTAAGATTTCAGTTTTGTCAATCAATGGCTGTTCCACATAGGAACGTAACAGACGGGCTCCCATAGCTGTTCTTGTCTTATCTAATACCCAAAGAAGTGAGCCACGTTTTTGTTTTTCACGCAATGTTTCCACCAGCTCCAGATTACGACGGGAAGAACTGTCGATAATCATATACTTACCAATGGAGTAAGGATGAATTGCTAAAATGTTAGAAAGAGTGTTTTTCTGTGTTTCATACAAATATTTTAGTAATGCACCAGATGCAACTACACCACAATCATAGTCAGCAAGTCCCAGACCTTCCAGGGTATGAATCTTAAAATGAGAAAGCAAGGTTTCTTTTGCTAAATCATCTCCAAAATACCAGGAATCTAAAGCTGTTACAGCGATTCTTAGTCTCTCTCTCATATCATTTACATCAATTCCGCTCATATAAAATGCTTCATTACAAATGATTTCGGAAGGTGAAAACTTATTTAGTTCATCTAATAATTTGCGTTCTGAATCCACTTCCGTAACAAAGAAATCGCCTGTAGTTACGTCTGCTATAGCGATACCGTATTTTTCAACGCTATAAACCACACACATAATATAGTTGTTCTTTGTTTCGTCTAAGGATTGCATATCAATATTAGTACCAGGGGTTGCAATACGGATAACTTCACGTTTTACAATTCCTTTTGCGGTACTAGGGTCTTCCATCTGTTCGCAAATAGCTACTTTGAAGCCTTTTTGTACGAGACGATTAATATATGTATCTGCAGCATGAAATGGTACACCACACATTGGCGCACGTTCTTCCAGGCCGCAGGCTCTTCCTGTTAGAGTTAACTCTAATTCTTTTGAAACGACTTTGGCATCTTCAAAGAACATTTCATAGAAATCTCCCAGTCTGTAGAACAAAATACAACCAGGATATTCTTCTTTTGTCTTTAAATAATGCTGCATCATTGGTGATAGTTGTTGTTCTGCCACGTATGTTAATCCTTTCTAGTTAGGTTTATATTTCTTGATAATTGCTTCTGCTACGCGAATTCCATCCATAGCGGCGGATGTGATTCCACCGGCATATCCGGCACCTTCTCCACATGGATAAATACCTTTCACAATACTCTCGAATTCATCATTACGTAATATGCGAAGCGGCGATGAAGTTCTGCTCTCGACTCCAGATAAAATTGCATCATTTCTGTCAAATCCTGGTATAAAATGAGCAAAAAGTTGCATTCCGCCAATGAAACTATCTTCCATGTCTTTATTAAACAGACCTCTTAGATTTGCAAAGGCTGTATTACCTTTTGTGTTAGATGCATAATCACCATATTCATTGGAGATTCTATTATTGCAATAATCGCCATATAACTGCTGTGGAATTTTTCCCTGAGCAAGTGCATAAGCTCTTTCTTCTAATTTTTGCTGGTACCGCATACCGGCAAGTGCATCTGTTGCACCAAAATCTTCTGTGTTTACAGAAATAATGATGGCGCTGTTGGCGGTAGAGGAATTTCTTCCTGAATAACTCATGCCATTTACAACCAGACGTTTTTCTTCCGAAGACGAATTCACTACATAACCACCTGGACACATGCAGAAGGAATATACTCCTCTTCCATTTGGGAAATTGGCTGTAACTTTATATGGAGAGGCAGGCATACTCTTCGTCTGTTTCCCATATAAGGCATCGTTAATCATTGATTGCGGATGTTCTACTCGAAAACCTACGGCAAAATTTTTTGCTTCCATAGGAATATTAAGTTCAAACAGACGTTTAAATGTATCTCGTGCGCTATGCCCTAAAGCCAGAATTACTGCGGAAACCTTAAAGCGATTGTTATTACAGATTACTTCTTTGATTTCGTTATTTTCAATAACAAAATCTGTAGCACAGGTTTCAAAATGAATCTGCACTCCTTTTTCCATTAAATATGAGCGCATATTGGCAATTACCTGACATAAAATGTCGGTTCCAATATGAGGCTTATTCTCATATAAAATGCAATCAGGTGCCCCAAAACGCACAAAAGTCTCTAAAACAAACTGATTGCGATTAGATGGATCTTTTACTACAGTGTTTAATTTACCATCTGAAAAAGTTCCTGCTCCACCTTCACCAAATTGTACATTAGAAGCAGTGTTTAATACGCCTGTTTCCCAGAACGAAAGCACATCTTTGGTTCTATCTTCTACGGTTTTACCACGTTCAATCAGAATGCAATGGTAACCGGCTTCGGCTAACACATAGGCAGCGAATAAACCGGCAGGTCCTGCTCCAATGATTAAAGGTGGATGTTCAAGAGGTCGTTCCCCGGATACAGGTAGTTCATATATTTTAGGTTTGCTAATAGAAATCGATGGATTTTTCGCTTTCTTAACAATCCCATTTTCGTTGTCACAAGACACCTGACAGGAATATACCAGGAAAAGTTCCGGTTTCTTACGGGCATCTATGGACTTTTTCACAATCTTATATGTAAACTTCTGACTCACAGATAGTTTTAGTGTTTTTCTAATTTTGTTTTCTAAATCTGCCATTGTATGTTCATATGGCAGTTTTAATTGTGTAATCTGAATCATAGATTCCCCTTTGGTTAGAATTATTTGCTAACTGCTGTTCCGGCAATATGTCCTGTTGCCCAGGCAAAATGCAGATTATAACCTCCACAAATACCATCAACATCAATTATTTCTCCTGCAAAATGCACATTTGGAGCAAATTTTGATTCCAAGGTTATGGTATCAATGTCTTGTACTGGAATTCCACCCATACATACCTGGGCAAATTCATAGTCACGGAAATTCGTAACAACTACTTTTGTGTTTTGTATATTCTCCACAATAGCAACAAGATCACTTTTCGATGAGAGATGTCCCATAATCATATCTGCTAATTTTTGATTAAGCAATCCGTTAAGCAAACGTTCTGGATGGTTCTCATGAAGATTGGTCTTGCGATAGTTCAACTCATTCAAGAGAGTTTCTTTATCAAAATCAGGAAGCAGATTTATTCCAATCTCAACATTAGTTTTCTGATAAAGCCCCTTCGATAGATGGCGGCTAATTTGAAATACAGGAATTCCTGACAGACCGTAGTCTGTAAATTGAATTTCTCCTGTATCACGGGCAAGTTCTATCCCATTTATATATGCAATTACAGTTCCATGGGCTCTCACACCTGCTATTTTTTTAAAGTCCAGTCCTTTACAGTAAAATCCACATAATGCTGGTAAAACAGGTTCAAATCGATGGCCTAGTCTTTTAATAATGTGAAATAAACTTCCATCACTTCCCAATTTAGGTGCTGCTTTTAATCCGGTTGCAATTACTATTTTCTTGCAAGAATATAGTTCCGTTGTGGTTTTTATCGTAACACCATAATTGTTAGAACTAATATCTGTGATATTGATTCCATAATGGACGGATACCTTCAAGCGATATAGTTCATCTAATAAAGCTGTAACAACGGAAGCAGCCTGTTCACTATTTGGATAAACATATCCATTCTTTGTTTTTGGATAGATTCCAATAGAATGGAAAAATTCCAAGGCATCATCAACCGAGAATGTATCTAAAACTCCAGAAACAAATGCATCATCCCCATAAAAACATTCCGTGGACATGGTTTTGTTTGTGAAATTACATTTTCCATTTCCTGTAGCCAATAGTTTCTTGCCAGCTTTATCCAATTTTTCTAAAATTAAGACTTTTTTACCATTTTTAGCAGCCGTAATTGCAGTCATCATTCCGGAAGCTCCAGCGCCAATAACGATGACATCCCACTGCTTTTTCTCATTTTTGCCCATAAATCACCAACTTAAATTTTCATAATAAACCAGTGTAATTTTATCACATAGGAGCAAAACATTCAACCAAATCAGCTGGAATAACTTTCAAGAAAATCAAAAAGTTCTTCATCTGTTTTAAAGTATATTCCAACTTTTAACTCTTTTTGAATTTCTTCAGGAAGGAAGCGTGTTTCTATGCTGGTTTCCATATATAGAGTTTGCGTTTTTGTATCATATATTGCTACTCTTCCATCCTCATTTTTAGCGCAAAAATAATAGTTTACATATTCATTACTGCTGGTAATTGAGTCTGTGGATTTTTCATCTGTAGACAATGTGGAATTTTCCGTATTATTTTCCGGAGAATTTATAGAGGAATCATTATTTATTTTCATATATAACATTCCAAGAATAATCGCCATTGTAGTTAAAATAATACAGATACTTATTTGTCGTTTCATATTCATCACCCAAAATAAGTATCTGCATATATTTGTTTTTTTATTCAATTATAAAAGATGTAGTTTCTTTGCAATTTTTACGATTAAGTATCCTTTAGGGAATCGTCGTATTTCGCTTTCGGATAATCCTTTAAATAATAATAACGTAATAGCGTATGCTACCACAGCTAAAAGGAATGCAATTACAAGACTTATAATATTGTTTTTGTATAAGGTATATAAACCATTATAAGCAAAATATGTGATAACCCCCATAATTCCTGAACAAATGATAGGAATGATAAAAGTTTTCTTGATTTCTTGTCTGTATCCTGTGTGACGTGCTATAGAGATAGAATTTAAAACACATACAAGGAAGGCGAAAAATGCATTGGCAATTACAACGGCATAGATGTTAATGCGGAAGAATAACATTAGTCCAATCAATACTATCACATGTGCTACTAAAGCAATTGCAGCATTTTTTACAGGAACCTTCAGTCTATCAATACCTTGTAATAAACCATTGGATAAGGTTGAGATTGAATAAAATACTACCGCAATAGCACCCACTACCATCATTGATGTGGCCAAATCTAATGTTTCCATTGTTCCTGGGAACAAAAGCATAAAAATCGGTTTTGCCAATACAGCTAGTCCCACACAACATGGCATTGCAATTACCATAATAAATCGAATTGCTGCATTAATCTGACGACAAACACCATCCTGGTCTCCTGCTGAATAAGAAGCAGAAAGCGCTGGAACGCTGGATGCAGCCATTGCTGATGCAATAGAAATTGGTACATTAATTAACACTTTATATTTGCCGGAGAAAACGCCCCACCAAACATCAATTTGATCTACGCTATAGCCTTGTAAAACAGCGATATTCTTAAATAATCCCTGATCAATGATTCCACTAATGTTATAGATTGTAGAACTTAAAAGCACTGGAATAATTGTAATAATCAGGATATGCATAGTGTACCAGAATCCATCCACCTGTACATTGCGTTCTTTTTTCATTCTTCTCTTGAAGACGCGCATATAAACGAAGAACACGAATAACAGGAACAACAACGCAGAAACAGCCCCTAGATTGGTACCTAATGTACCACCTGCCGCACCATATGCTGCACCGTACTTCTCTGGATCTCCTAATACTTCACCGATTTTACTTCCGTATTGGAACAAAACGTATGCAGCCCAGACGCTTACGATGGCATTTACAATCTGCTCAATAATCTGAGAGACTGCGCTAGGCATCATAGTTCCAAGTCCCTGGAAAAATCCACGTAAAACACCTAAAATCGCAACCACAATAAGTACCGGTGCTAGAATTTTAAGTGCAAAAACACTTAACGGAGTCTGTAACGCAGAAGTAAAGAATTCTGCGCCAAAATATACAATTAATGCAACTGCAGCTCCTGCAAGGATTGCAAATAACAAAGAACCTTTTAATATTTGATAGGCTTGTTTGCTTCTTTTCTTGGCCATAGCTGCTGATACAAGTTTCGAAACCGCCAGCGGTAAGCTATAGGAAGAAATAATCAGCATGATATTATAGATTTCAAATGCACAACTATAATAATTATTACCTGTATCACCTATAATGTCCGTCATAGGAAGGCGATATACCAAACCAATAATACGACTGATAATAGATGCTGCAGCAAGTATTGAGCCTTGTACTAAAAAGTTCGAATCTTTTTTTGATGAGCCCATAAATCAATTCCTTTTATGATTAGTTTTATCTTAAGATGTTTAATTCATTCAATATTTCTGTTTGTTTTGATTCCATAACAGCGGCTTCTTCTTCTGTCATATGGTCATAACCAAATAAATGAAGCATACTATGAGTAATTAAAAATGCATATTCTCTCTCGATGCTGTGTCCAAAATTGTCAGCCTGTTCTAAAACTTTTTCAACGGAAATAACGATATCTCCTAATAAAGCCTCCCCAGTGTCAGGATTAAAATCATCACAATCTTCATCGTCTAAAAAAGCGAATTCTCCTGCAGCTTCATAAGAAAGCATTGGGAAAGAAAGCACATCCGTTGGACGGTCTATCTGTCGAAACTCCTTGTTGATTGTATGAATTCCTTCATTATCTGTCAAGGTTAGATTTACTTCTGCTTCGTATGGAAATCCAGCATAATCCAGGCAAGCATTGACAACCTTTTCAGCCAATGTAGCATAATCAAATTCAAATGGAACTTTTACTTCTTCTTCCAATATAAAACTCATGAAAGCAATTCCTCCTTCGCAAGTAATTCTCTAATTTTAATAAATGCATTGATGCTTAATCCCGAGGTATCATATAGTCCTGCAGTAGAATATTCATTTAGTGTCTGATAGATTAAAACCTCTCTATTCCACTGGCTTGCACCAACCTGCTTGTCCAAAAGCTCAATTTTTAGCAAAATTCCATCAATCATATGTACCAAAGCAGATTCTGGAGTAGATGGAAGTTCCTTTTCACCAGCATATTCCTGTAGAATCTGAATCAATTCTTTTGGAAAACAATGCTTTTCTGCAAGTCGAACTCCGTTTTCCACAAAAGGTTCTCCCTCTAAATGGCCTAAACGGTAATATAATCCTGCAACGGCAGCTAAATCCGCTTTATATCCTAATTGCAACGCATATTTATATGCGATATCAGACACTTTTCTAGCATGTCTATATTCTGCCTGGGAATAATTCTTTAATTCTCTTAAAAGGCTATAATCATCATGTAATAATGTTTCGTAATGATAAGAAATATCTTCTTCTGTTTTTTGCTTGTTAATCGGATAAATTAGTACTGCATACAAACAAACCGCAATGCCGTTTGCAGCCGCATAAAGCATCTGCGTTGGAGTAATAGTTTCATTGGTCAAATAGCAAAAAACACTAGAAAAGAGAACCGTCATAAACAAAAGAATCAGCCCAATGTATATGCGATATTCTTGCTGTTTTAAAACTTTTGCCAAAACACAAGCAATGGAAATCATAACAGTATATGCAAGTAGTTCATGAAAACTTTCGCCAGTTGTTAATGCCAATAAAACATTAAAAAACAACCCCGTCATTAAACCTATGTTTTCGTTGCTAAAAGCAACCATAATCAATGGAAATAACATTACAGGGCGAAAAAACTCTGGCAAAAATGACATAATAAGCATTAATACACAACAAAGAAAGAATCCTAACGCGATTCTTCCATAGGTTGTTTGAATATTATGAAATAACCCTTCCCTCCTTCTCTCATAAGTCATTTCAAAGAAAAGGAGTGGCAAAATTCCCAGGATTACAATACCAACACAAAACATTTCGTCAAATTGTAATTGATTTATATAGCATAAGACACCGGCAGATACCATCGCTGAACAAAATATTGCGATACAAGGTATCACACGATAAATGCTTATTTTCTCAGAGTGATTCATTTCTTCTCCTGTTTTGATTTCTTTTGTCTCTCGCTCTTTTGCTCATAATCATCATATGCCTGAACAATACGCTGTACTAACGGATGTCGAACAACATCTTTATTTGTAAGACGACAAATCGCTATTTCGTCAATGTTTTTTAATACTTTTAAAGCAACATCTAATCCGGATTTGGTTCCAGGTGCAAGGTCCTTCTGGGTTGCATCACCAGTTACGACAACTTTAGAGCCAAAGCCAATACGTGTCAAAAACATCTTCATTTGTGCAGGCGTTGTATTTTGTGCTTCATCTAAAATGATAAAGGCATTGTCCAGGGTTCTACCACGCATATATGCTAATGGAGCTACCTCAATTAATCCTTTTTCCATGTTTTTCTGGAAACTTTCTGCTCCCATAATCTGATATAAAGCATCGTATAATGGACGTAAATATGGATCCACCTTACTCTGCAAATCTCCTGGAAGAAATCCTAATTTTTCGCCAGCTTCAATGGCTGGACGTGTCAGGATAATACGTCCAACTTCTTCGTTTTTAAAGGCTGTGATTGCCATTGCCATTGCAAGATACGTTTTTCCGGTTCCAGCAGGACCCATACCAAACACAATCATTTTCTTGCGAATTGCATCAATATATTCTTTCTGACCAAGGGTTTTTGGTTTGATAGGTTTTCCGTTTGTGGTATGACAGATTAGATCCTTGTCAATATCAATCATACAACTGCCCTTATTTTCTGCAACAAGAGATAAACCATAATTAACATTTTGTGCAGAGATTACATTACCGCTTTCAGCCAAATCATTGAGCAGTGTAAATAATTCTACTGCATCAGTGGTGTTCTGCTCATTTCCAATAATTTTAATTGAATCATCTCTTGCAACAACCGTGATTCCAAGAGAACGTTCAATTTTCTTTATGTGTACATCAAATTCGCCAAAAATATTTGTTATATTTTTAGATGGAATTTGTATTATTTTCTCATTTAAACTCATTTTCTGAAACTTCCTCCACGAGTATATTTGTTCCTATTTGTTCTCGGGCATATATTTTCCCGTAAAAAACAACGTTTTTTTCATTCTTTTTAAGCATAACTCTTTTGTCTAGAATTAATACTTCGTTTGCCTCTAAAATTTCTATATATTCTTTTAGTTTTTCATATCCTATGCGATACAAAGTTGCTTCTGAATAATTTCCAGCAAGTTTTGAACCCATTATTTCAAATTCGGTAATTGGAAAACTAAAATCATAAACCACATCACCTAATATAAACCCTTCAGCTCGCACATTTTGTGTCTGTTTAATCGTACCACTATCATCAAAGATATCAAAAGTCCCTTTTATGAGCAAATCCCCTTGGTTTACGTGCGTTCCAATCTCAGTTACCGCTGTGCCAAAACGTGTGACGAAGGTATGTATATATGCATCTTTATTAGCGACCAAATCATAGCGTTTGCCATCATAAATGTATTCTTCCTGTTGACCATATAGAGATTCTCGAACTTCAACACATAGTTTTGTTTGATTCATATAGACGGAAACCCAACCAATATCCACAAAATTATTGCGAATCTCATATTCTAAGGTTGCACAATCAATGATATTCTTTTTGCATCCAACAGTTACTTGTTGTGTTTTTAAAACTTCTAAAAGCTCATATTCTGCTATTTTATCATTTCCATGAACCTCAATACTCCAAACAAAAGTACGACTATAAAAAAATGCACAAATCAGAATCAGACATAATACCGGAAACCATTTTAAATACGGGTGTCTATGACACCAAAACGGAAAACCATGACGACTCATAATTCTTAACTTTGTTTTTGTTTTACGCAAAAATGGTTTTAGAAGATAAAAATCTCTTAAATGAAAATTAACGCGTATAATGTGTTTTAAATCATGAGAAATATTCCACAAATGAATCCCATTTCTGGAACACAGGTTAATAAAACGATTGATTTGATGTCCATATAATCGAACATTAATATACCCTCGTAACCAACGAAATAATCTTTCCATATTAGCAAAACTCCACTGAAAAAATATAGCCTTTAATGTGAATTTCTTCTTTGGAATATGCTTCGATTAAAAGATTTCGACCACAAATTTTAAGTTGAAATGGTTTTGTTAAAATAACAATCATTTCCGTTTCATAAATTAATAATCCGCGATGATTTGATACGTATACTTCTCTGTTGCCATTAAAAGATATACAGGGATATCCAAGGAAAAGATCCTGTGGCAAATCCAGTGATGTAATTATATTTTCTGCTGCTTGTTCCATACGTTTACCCATACTAAATTGTATGAGTAAACGTACTTTTATATTACTGTAAGAGTTTTAAAACATCATCTTTACTACTGTTGGACTGGGAAAGCATAGCCTGTCCTACCTGCTGTAAAATGTTCAATTTGGACATATTTACCATCTCTTCTGACATATCTGTGTCACGAATACGCGATTCAGCAGCCGTGGTGTTTTCATGTTTATTCTCATTGTTGTTAATCGCATGTTCCAGACGATTCTGTATACTACCAAAGGTACTACGAAGATATGAAACCATATCAATGGCTTCTCCAACGCGCTTTAATGCTTTAAAAGCGTATTTTTCCTGGGTTACACATATTGTATTTAATCCAAGCAGCGTTGTAGACATATCAGTTCTAGGAATCGTAATAAAATCTCCTACATCAGAACTTAACTGGATATTAACCCCAACAGATGGTCCTTCTTCGCCATTTTCGGAAAAGAAGATTTCATCTCGGGCACTTCCCTCGATGCTAATAGGATGTTTGCCAAGAGAAACGTAGGAAATCTTAAGTTTGCCATGATCCTTTTCTGCAATCAAAGGCGCTCCTGCATCGGTAAGCTGTGTATTAATTGCATCAAAAATTTCATCATAAGAATACTCTTTTGCTTCTAATGTGATCTCATAGGAATTACCATCTACGTTAAACACAAGCTGATCTTCATTTTCTGCAATTGTTACACCCTCAGTAATATCCTTGTTTCCCATAACATAAGCAGGGATAAGCTCACCGTCTGTGCTGTAAAAAATCTCAAATGCAGCATTACCACCAACACCATCAATTAAATATTTGCCTTCGCCAGGCACGGCAATACTACTATCTAACTGGAAATTAATAGCTCTGCTATCATTGGCGCCAACAACACCGGTTTGAATATCGCCTACACCAACTTTAACAAGTCCGGCTTCAAAACCATTTGCAACTAATTGCTCATTTAATTTGTCCTGAATATGATTCTTGATTGCAGAACTAGAGTATTCCCCTGCATCTAAATTCATGTTTAACGTATAAACAGTATTATCATATGTAAAATCAAGAGATAATTCATCACTTATGCCGTCTCGAATGGTTACACCACCCGTAATATCTTTACGACCTACTGTAAAAGTTTTAGAAACTACCTGTGATCCATCTTCAGATTTTACTGATTGTTTGTATGTACTTTCACTACTGTAGCACAAAATCTTCTCGTAAAAATCACCTTGTGGATTAGACAATTTATTGTTAAGTCCTGTGCCAACAGTTTTAATAACCACGCCATTAGAATCAACTGTTACAGCAAGTTTATTAGCTCCAGCTGCAGTATCAAGAAGTTCTTGTAGTTTTTTCTTTAACTCATCATAAGTATAAGAGCCTTCGTCTACTGTAATTGAAATATTGCGTGTTGTTCCTTCATCTACAAACGTAAAGGATAAATCATTAGCAAATTCGTCAATCTTTACAGGTTGATTTAATCTGGCTCCATCAATGGTTCCTTGTGTAGTTGAAGCATATCCGGCAGTTTTTGGATTATATATGGCTGTTTTAACTGTTTCACTTGACATTAATCCGCCACCAGATCCAGAAGAAACAGAAATGGTGCTTGAAGGATCTGTTTTAAGCATTAATTTTCCATCAACAAAAGAGGCATCAACCCCTGGATAGGTAATCTCCTTCTTGCCATAGATGGCAACCATAGAAGAACCGCCATTGGTATAATTAATGGAAAATGACTGCTGGCTTCCTGAAGCAAGAGTCCTATATCCAATTTTTTTGCCATCAGAAGAAGTATATGCTGCTAATGGAGCATTGGCATCTGCCAGTTTTTGATTCAGCATTTCTACAAACGATGTAGCATTATAGGTTCCATTATCCAAGGTAACCGAATATGGCTGTCCATTTACTGTAATATTAAAACCATTTGTATCATCTGTAATTTTAATCTCTGATTCTGTATTCAGATTAACCAGTTTTTCAGCAGGAGTTGAGGTTTCCAGTGGCCCCAAAATCACCTCAGACGACGAACCGCCAGAGGTAGTTCCATAGGAAATGGAAGTATCTGTTCCTGTGGCTTTTGTGGTTAATGTCAAATAACCTGAAGAAGAAACGCTGGCCGTTACACCAATATTCTGGGCATTTAGCTTGCTATTAATTTCTTTTACAAGAGTATTTGGCGTATATGTTCCTTTCGCCAATGTAATTGATACGGGCTTTGTTACGCCATCTTCTTTTAAGTTAAATGAGAATACATTACTGTTTTCATCAATTGTAATAGAATTTGCAAGTTTTAAATTGCTTGTTAATGTCGCAGGACCTCTTTGTGTATTCAGTTCCTGCATAAGCGTACTATCTGCAGTACTGCATGTAATCTTCGTATCTTCACCAAAATGTGTCGCATCTGTTCTAGCTGTTAATACTAGTTTGTTATTGTTTATGCTAACAATTGCACCACCGTAACCAGTTCCGTATACAGCATTAATTTTGCTTTGTAATGCATCTTTTAATGTATTAGCTGTATATGTTTTGTTATCTAAAATAAGTGTTTGTTTTTCGCCATTAATTTCCAGTGTAAAACGATTGTTAGAATCCGTTACTTCTATTGTATCTGGCAAAGCATATTTTGATAAGGTTACAGTTGCAGGGGTATCCTTTCCAACCTGGGTTGTACCTTCTTGAAACGTGGTGGAACCCGTATTACTTACAGTCCATGTAGAGGTTGTAGCTGTACCGGTTTGTGTTACTGGAGCATAATCTCTATTCGTTGTATTGCCATAGCCATAAGTAGTAGAAAACGTGTTATATACGGTTTCGGTTCTTCCTGGAATAGCCTTTTCAATTGCATCAATAATTTGATCTTGTGTAGGATTACCAACTGGCAGATTCACCTTATATTCTGTTCCATCTACTTTTACTTTTAATGGATTATCAGATGATTCTACAGTTCCATCATACGGTTGATCCAAAGTGATAGAACCTTTTCCTGAAATGGTAACATCTTTGTATGTAATGTTATATCCTTGGAATACGGCATCCATTCCACCATTATTTGTAACTGCTGATACATTAATGTTGGTAACGGAATCAGCTGCCACTCCCTGGATTTTCATTTTATTTCCGGATAAAACAGCTTCTACAGATGTAATGTTATTCTGCTGTAACTGATAATTAATCTCATCTTCTAATTCTTTTGCAGAATTATAGTCTTTTGCAGATAGAACAATGGTGGTAGTCGTATTATCCAAAGTTAATTTAAAACTATCATTATCACCAGCGACAATTGTAAGTGGACTTGCTGTAAACCCTGTTAGTTCTTTACTACCTGTAAAGTTTGCTATGACATCTGCCCTATTTTCATTATAAACGGACGCAGTTGTTCCGTAATATGTATAGGTTTTATTTACAAACAGCGTATCATAAGCACTACTTGATGGATCAATATCAATTGTGCTCTCTATTCCCTCTAGTCTTGAGGTAATTCTAAGAGAATAAAAACTGTTTTGCAAATGATGTGTAACATCTAATTCCAAGCCATGATTATTAAACTGATTTTGCAGTTCCGTTTTCATCTGATCAATGGAATATTCACCATTGGTTAGTTGAATTGTAACTGGAGAATCAGCACCATTTGCCTGAATTGATAAGGTGTTATTTGCATCTGTAATTTTAAATTTTTTATATTCTACGTCTTTTAAGTCTGAATTTAAGACGTAACCACCTTGAAAATATCCGGCATGAAGTTCTGCTTCACCATAGGAAACATTGTCATAGAATACAGAGGTATAAACACTACCTTTCTGATCAATTTTAAACATATTTCCCTTGAACTTGGTAACGATAGAATCTTCACTTCCCAGTTTAATTCCTTCGCCATATTCTGTGGCTTTTACTGTCGTTCCCTGTAACTCATTATTTAATAAGTCTATCAATTGATCACGATAATACCATCCGTCAGGAATTACGATATCTTTGTGGGATGAATTGCCATCAAAATCCTCGATATCAAAACTTAAAGTGTTGTTTTCTGAAGATATCTTAAGTGGATATCCACCAGCGAAACTGGTTGTTCCAATTAATGCCCCAAACTCTCCACCTTCATACATATCATAAAGCAAATATGAAAGGGAGCCTGCAACGGAATCAATAATTTTGCCACCCTCGTAGTTGACATTACAATATCCCTCATCATTAAATTCAAAAAAGATACCCTCTTCTATTCCGCCTGCCTTTTCAATAGCACTGTCAATTTCATCAGAAAGTTCCTGGGTAGTGTATTCTCCGGCAGGTACAGTTATAGCAAGTGTTTTTTGTGTTGCATTATCCGAAAAGCGATACTTAATGGTCAGGTCATTTCTACCAGCAGTAATAGTATGTGTAGCCGTTGGTGACCATTCAATACTGCCTTCACACTGGTAATAGGTAGACAGATGTTCATGAAAAATGTCCAGCTCATTAAATTCTGTTGTCTGACCTATACGATCTAACTCAATCTGCAACTGGTCAAATTCCTGTTGTATCGCTTCGCGATCAGATTCGGAATTGGTTCCATTAAGAGCCTGAACGGAAAGTTCATTCATACGTTGCAAAATAGAATGAGCCTCAGTAAGTGCACCGTCGCCTATCTGAACCCAGGAAACGCCGTCCTGAGCATTTTCGGTTCCCTGATCCAGTCCTCGAATTAATTGACGCATTTTTTCCGAAATCGCCAACCCTGCAGCATCATCTGCGGCGCGATTAATAGACAATCCAGTTGCTAATTTTTCACTGGATTTCGCACGATTCTTGCTTGTAGTATTCAGTTGTCGATAGGAATTCATCGCTGCCAAATTATGAGTAACTGATAACATAAAACCCCCAAATGTTATTTGTGATATGGCTCTTTATTAATAATTCGATATGCTCTGTATATTTGTTCTAATAAAATAACTCTCATCAACTGATGCGGAAATGTCATTTTAGAGAAACTAAGTTTATAATCTGCACGTTTCACAACAGCGTCTGCCAGGCCAAGGGAGCCCCCAATAATGAAACAGATATGACTTGTCCCCTGAACGCCAAGTAAGGCAATTTTGTCTGCCAGTTCTTCCGAATCCAGTTGCTTGCCATCGATACAAAGAGTAACAACGTATGCATCATCCTTTATATTCTTTAGAATACGTTCGCCCTCTTTGTCTTTAATCTGCTTTACTTCTATGTCAGAAGCATTGTCTGGCGTTTTTTCGTCTGCCACTTCTATGATCTCCAGCTTACAATAGCGACTTAAACGCTTAGAAAACTCATCTATTGCATCTCTATAAAACTTTTCTTTGACTTTCCCAACACATAAAATAGATATTCTCATACGGTTTCATCATCTATCTCAGAACCATCTTCTGGATTCTCAGGTTGCTGATTAATAAACTGTTCTGGCACAGGAATGCCAGGTGCTGTACATACAAAACGTTCTCTGTAGATATTACTTGATAAACCAGAAGTATTATCAATAATTACAAGTGTAAGCTTGTGGTCGCCGGATGGAACACGAATTCCGTCTACATAAGCTAAACGATTTGCGTCTTCCGCACGAATATCTACTATTTTTTCATCTAAATCCCATGCATAGTATGCAGTACATCCTGATGGAACAATAACTTCAAGATATGTTTCTGTATCAAAGGTTTTTGTTGCTAAAGCTTGGCCATTTAGTATTATAACTGGATCGTCTGGAGCTTTATAAACAATATAGTAGGTTTCCTGTACTACATTGCTATATACGCCTTTTTCATTTTTAGAAACGGTCTTGAGTGTTGTCATACCACTCTTGTCAATACGAATGATTCCATTGTACAAAATACCATTTTTTGTTGGATCACTACCATCGATAGTATAATAGATTTCATAGGTTAACTTTGATGTAATCATAACATCAATAGCACCATTATAGGTTCCACCCTTCAGATAAATGGTAGGATTTTCCACAGCATAATCCTGGAACAACGCCATAATACGATTGTCAGTTACGCCTTGACGAAGTTCTAAGATTGCATCTACATCTCCGATAGCATTATAATGCTGAAACAACATCTTATATGCAGTATAATTCTGAGAATCGATTTTAAGAATATCCTTATACATTGTAATCATGTCGTTTGTCATATCATGCTGAGCGAAAAGCTCCGCCAATGTAAATCGAACCTCCAAATCATCTGGTTTTAATGATAAAGCTTTATAATAAAAGTCTTTTGCTTCATCAAAATTATCATTCTTCAACGCATTTTCCGCCTGTTTCACCTGATAATCATAGGAATTCTCATTACGTGTCTGAATCATATCATTTACTGCAAAAAATGCAGTGAATAATACGCCACATACAACTACAACCGCAATAAAAATCAAAATCATCTGGCGCTGTTTTTTGCGCTCTAAACGACGTTGTTTTTCTTTTTCACGTGCTTGCTGTTTGCGTCTACGAATTCTTTCCGCAGCTTCTTTATCTACGCTCTTTTCTGATTCAGATGCAGTGCTTTCTTCCATCATGACATTAATATTATCGTCCTCGAGGAAGTTATAATCTGGTACTATTTGCATCGATTGTCCACAAAATGGACATTTTTTGTGCTCGCCTGTAACGGAAGCACCACAATTAAAACAATTCATAAAATCACCTTTAAGAAAAATATTTCATAGCTTCAATACAATTTTTCATTAACATACAGATTGTCATTGGACCAACTCCGCCAGGAACTGGTGTTATTGCAGAACACAACGGTTCTACCCTCTCAAAATCCACATCTCCACATAATTTATTGTTTGCATCTCTGTGAATTCCAACATCAATAACAACTGCGCCCTCTTTAATATATTCCTCATTTATATATTTCGGCTTTCCTATGGCAACAATTAAAATGTCGGCCTGTTTACATATGTTTTTCAAGTCGTTTGTTTTTGAATGGCATATCGTTACTGTTGCATTCTCGCGAAGCATAAGCATTGCCATTGGCTTTCCAACAATATTACTACGACCAATTACAACACAATTTTTGCCCTCAATGGAAATATTAGAAGCTTTTAATAACTCTATTACCCCAGCTGGTGTACATGAAACAAAACCAAATTCGCCAATCATTAAATGACCAACATTTTCAGGATGAAATCCATCCACATCTTTTTGTGGAGATATGCGATTAAGGATCTTTTTCTCATTCATATGTTTAGGAAGCGGTAATTGACAGAGGATTCCATGTACTGTAGAGTCATGATTCAATTCATCAATTAATTCTAATAACTCATCTTCTGTTGTTTCTTCTGGAAGCTCATAGGATCTAGAATTAATTCCAATATACTCACAAGCTTTCTTCTTGTTTGCTACATATACAGAAGATGCAGGATCGTTTCCAATCTGAATAACAACAAGTGTGCAAGATTTCCCTTGCTCCTTGAGTTCTTCCACCTGAACCTTCAAACTATCTTTGATTTCCTGTGAAATACGCTTTCCATCAATGATTTGTGCCATAATATCTTACCTTTCTAACATTAGAATAATCCTGTGATTACTCCATCTTCATTAACATCAATATCAAATGCAGCTGGCTTTTTAGGAAGTCCTGGCATGGTCATAATAGAACCGTTAATTGCTACAACAAAGCCTGCTCCTGCTGAAACATAAACTTCTCTTACGTTTACAGTAAAGCCGCTTGGACGACCGAGTTTTGTTGCATCATCTGATAATGAATACTGTGTTTTTGCCATACATACCGGAAGGTTACCTAAACCTAAATCTGTGATACGTTTTAACTCTTTTTCTGCCGCTGCAGAATATGTAACGCCATCAGCACCATAGATTTCTCTAGCAACAGTTTCAATCTTTTCTTTTAATGATAATTCATCATCATATAATACTTTGAAATGACTTTCTTTTGTTTCTAAGGTTTCTAAGACTTTGTTTGCAAGAGCAACTCCGCCTTCTCCACCTTTTTCCCATACTTCGGATAAAGCAAACTCACAACCTCTTTCTCTACAGAAGGTTTCAACAAAATCTGTTTCTGCTTTTGTATCGCTTACAAAAGAGTTTAAGGTAACTACAACTGGAACGCCGTATTTCTGGAGGTTTTCGATATGTTTTTCAAGATTTACAATACCTTTTTCTAAAGCTTCTAAATTCTCCACATTCAAATCAGCTTTTGCAACGCCACCATTGTATTTTAAAGCACGGATTGTAGCAACCAGTACAACTGCATCTGGAGCAAGGCCTGCTTTACGGCATTTAATATCAAAGAATTTCTCTGCACCAAGATCTGCACCAAATCCTGCTTCTGTAATCACATAATCTGCAAGTTTTAATGCTGTTTTTGTTGCTCGAACACTGTTACATCCGTGAGCGATATTTGCAAATGGACCACCATGTACAATTGCTGGTGTGTTTTCCAATGTCTGAATAAGATTTGGCTTTAATGCATCTTTTAAAAGCGCTGCCATTGAACCAACAGCATTTAAATCTGCAGCCGTTACAGGTTTTCCTTCAAATGTGTACGCTACAATGATATTGCCTAATTTTGTTTTTAAATCAGCCATATCATTCGCAAGACAAAGAATTGCCATAATCTCGGATGCTACGGTAATTACGAAATGATCTTCACGAACCATTCCATCCATTTTATTGCCAAGACCTACAACAACATTACGAAGAACACGGTCATTCATATCAAGACATCTCTTCCAAACAATCTGTCTTGGGTCAATTCCAAGTTCATTTCCCTGCTGAATGTGATTATCTAATAATGCAGCAAGAAGATTGTTTGCTGAGGTGATTGCATGAAAATCTCCTGTAAAATGAAGGTTTAAATCCTCCATAGGAACAACCTGCGCATAACCACCACCTGCAGCACCGCCTTTTACACCAAAGCATGGTCCTAAAGATGGTTCACGAAGGGCAATCAATGCTTTTTTACCAAGTTTACCAAAAGCCTGGCCTAATCCAACGCTAGTTGTAGTTTTTCCTTCACCGGCAGGTGTTGGATTAATTGCTGTTACCAGAATTAATTTGCCGTTTGGATTATTTTTGCTGCGTTCCATTAATTCATCTGATAATTTCGCCTTATATTTACCATATAATTCTAAATCATCTTCCATAATTCCAATTGATGCAGCAACTTCCTTGATTGGAAGCATCTTTGCTTCCTGTGCAATCTGAATATCTGTTTTCATATTCTTCCTCCATATTGTGTAAGTGTATTAATAATTTTCTTCAAGATATACTTCAAATTCTTCTGGACTCATAAGTACTTTACGAGGTTTTGTGCCTTCTTCCGGACCAACGATTCCAGCCTCTTCCAATTGGTCCATAATACGAGCTGCTCTATTAAATCCAACCTTTAAATAACGCTGCAACATACCAATGGAAGCCTTTTCTTTATCAATAATAATCTTAGCCGCTTCTAGGAAGCAGGAATCTCTTCCATCTCCCCCTGAATCCATGCCGGATATGGAAACCGTAGTATTCCCTGAATTATCCATTGTATCAAGACGTTGCTGTACTTCTGCACTATATGTTGCATTTCCATTTTTCTCGGTAATGAATCGTACCACTTCTGCAACTTCTTTATCTGATACAAATGCTCCCTGTACACGAATTGGCTTTGGAACTCCTTGTGGATTAAAGAGCATATCACCTTTTCCAAGAAGTTTTTCAGCACCATTCATATCAAGAATTGTTCTTGAGTCCACACCAGAGGTAACTGCAAAAGCAATTCTACTTGGCATATTTGCTTTAATTAATCCGGTGATTACGTTAACAGATGGTCTCTGAGTTGCAATAACCAAATGAATACCACAGGCACGAGCAAGCTGTGCTAATCTACAGATTGCTTCTTCTACATCATTGGACGCAACCATCATAAGGTCAGCTAATTCGTCAACTATAATCACAATCTGTGGCATTTTCTTTGGAGGTTCCTGTCCCTCTGGAGTACGAACGCTTTCAACACGTGCATTATATCCGGCAATGTCTCGAACACCAATCTCTGCAAATTTCTGATAACGTTCTGTCATTTCTGCAACCGCCCAATGTAACGCGCCTGCCGCTTTTTTAGGATCCGTCACAACAGGTATCATCAAATGAGGAATGCCATTATAGACACTAAGCTCCACAACCTTAGGATCAATCATAATCAACTTAACATCTTTTGGATCTGCCTTGTATAAAATACTCATGATAATGGTATTGATACAAACAGATTTACCAGAACCAGTGGATCCGGCAATTAATACATGTGGCATTTTTGCAATATCAGCCATCATAATCTGTCCTGAGATGTCTTTTCCGACAGCAAATGCTATCTTGGATGAGGAATTCTTGAATTCTTGAGATTCTACAATATCTCGGAATGCAACTGCGGCTTTTTCCTTATTTGGAACTTCAATTCCCACTGCAGCTTTTCCTGGAATAGGAGCTTCAATACGTATATCTTCTGCCGCAAGATGCATCTTGATGTCATCTGCAAGATTGACAATTTTACTAACTTTAACACCAATTTCAGGCTGTAATTCATATCTTGTAACTGCTGGACCACAGCTAATATCTGTTACATTGACATTAACACCAAATGTTTTTAGTATTTGTTCTAGTTTCAGTGCTGTTTCTCTAAGCTGATTCTGCGTATTACCAGAACGACGATTTTCACCTGGTTTTAACAGGTTAATAGGTGGAAATACATATGGCCTTTCTGGCACCGCTGTTTCTTCAGCAATAATCTCATTTGCAACATTATCAACAGCCTTTTCAATCTCTTCCACGCTAGCGCGACCACGTCTTGTGCTAGTGCGCTCCATTACAGGTTCTTGATTATCTTCAACAACATAATCTCCAACAATTGTTGGACCGCTTGCCTTTTCATCTTCCATAACTAATGGTGCATAATGGCTGGTATCTGTCTCGGATGATTTCAGTTTTGTTTTACGTTCTGCTTTAATGTTTGGCAATTCCAACTTACTATCATCATAGATTTCTCCCATCTCGTCAGAGTATGGCAAATCGCTTTGTTCTGGTATTTTGGTATCAATTGAAACACCAGAAACCTTATTATCACGTCTTCTGATTTTTTCTTCTGCTCTAAGTCTGCGATATTCCTGATATCTCTCATTATTCTCTCTTGCAGACTCGTAAACCTTCTGACCACTTGCCTGAAACCCTTTTATAGCAGACTTTTCTGTGATAAGTACAAGGGCGATAATCAAAACAATTGCATCAATGATGTATGCTCCTATCACACCAAACGCCTGTGTAATATAATAAGCGAGAAAACCGCCAATAATTCCGCCGCCAAGCTTGTGTTCAAAACAATATGTAAAGGACTCCATAGGAGTCAGCATAGTATCTTTTGAAAAAATCAACGCACATAGCATACATAAGAATGCTACAAGAAGGATACTTCCAAACATCTTAATCAAAGCTAAAATACTTCCCTTGTTTGAAATTATAAAAAAGCAAGCAATGATGATCAGAATTGGAAAAACATATGCCATTAATCCAAAGATTCCAAACAAAAAACTACTGATATAATTTCCAACGGTACCACCAATGCCAAAATTGCTTACAAACAACAGCAAGCATATTGCAATGACAATCCATAAAAACACTTCCAAACGAAATTCTTCGACCTTTTGTACTTCAGCTGCACTTGGACGATTATTTCTCGCCTTTCCTCTTGTATTACTCTTACGACCGGTCTTAGAAGTTCTTTTTTTTGTTGCCATAAAACAACCTCCAAATTTATCTTGATAAATATTGTATTTGTAAACATAAAAATACTACTATACTATACCATATTTTGATTCTTTTGTCATCATTACTTCGTATCTTTGATTAGGTTTTTTAGTTTTTTAAAAGCATCAGAAATTCCACCAATTTCATTAATCAAGCCAATCTCTACTGCTTCTTTTCCCACCAAAATAGTTCCCACGTCTTTTGTAAGCATTTGCGTGTTCATCATAAGTTCTTCCAATTTCTCATAAGTGGCATTGGAATGGTTTACAATAAAAGAAATAATTCGATCCTGCATGCGCTTAAAATAATCATAGGTTGCAGGTGCTCCAATCACTGTTCCGCTCATTCGAACAGGATGAATCACCATTGTTCCACTAGGTACAATCATGGAATAATCTGTACAAACCGCTAATGGAACTCCTATAGAATGACTTCCACCTAAAACTAATGACAATGTTGGTTTACTTAGTGATGCTACCATTTCTGCAATTGCCAATCCGCTTTCCACATCTCCGCCTACAGTATTAATAATCAAAAGCACTCCATCAATGTTTTTGTCATCTTCTATTTCTGCAAGTCTTGGAAGTACATGTTCATATTTTGTAGTTTTTGTGTTTGAAGGCAAACATTCATGCCCTTCTATTTCACCAATAATAGAGATTAAATAGATGGTCACTTCATCGTCTTTTAGTACGCCTTGACCATATTCTTTAATATCATCCTGTTCTTCATTTTTATTTTCATTTTCGCTCATATATCCCACCTCGATTTATAACAAAATAAAATACGGACACTATAAGCCAAAACTTATAGTGTCCGTAATAGTATTCACATATTTTAAGTTCTTATTCGCCAAGAAGATAATTATATAATCCTTCATAACGATATTTTGAAGCATTCCATGAGAAGTCTTTTGCCATGCCTCTGTCAACCATCTGATTCCACTGGCGTTTCTTATCGTAGAAAATGTGTTTCGCATAGTTAATTACATATAACATTTCATCTGCATTGTAATTGCTAAATGAGAAACCATCGCCAGTATTTTCATATTCATTGTATGGTTCAACGGTATCTTTTAATCCGCCTGTTTCACGTACGATTGGCACTGTTCCATGACGGAAGGAAATCATCTGGGTTAATCCACATGGTTCAAATCTAGATGGCATTAAGAATGCATCTGCCGCAGCGTATAATTTACGTGCAAGATCATCGTTATAACAAATATTTGCTGAAACGCGATCTGGATACTTCCACGCATAATGACGGAACATGTTTTCATACTGAGGTTCACCAGTACCAATGATTACAAGCTGAGTATGTTCATCAACAATACCTTCCATCACATGGTTAATAAGATCCAATCCTTTCTGATCTGTTAAACGAGAAACAAGACCAATCATGAATTTCTTCTTATCAACTGCAAGACCTAAATCCTGCTGTAATTTTTCTTTGTTTAACGCTTTTTTCTTTCTCCAGGTCTCTAAGTTATAGTTCACATAGAGTTTTTCGTCTGTTTCAGGATTATAGTTGGTATAATCAATACCATTTACAATACCCTGCATATCGAAATGACGTGCAGAAAGAAGTCCATCTAAACCTTCACCGTAAACTACAGTCTGGATTTCATTTGCATAAGTATCACTAACAGTTGTGATATAGTCTGCATATACAAGACCACCCTTTAACATGTTAGCATCTTTCTTAAATTCAAGTTTATCTGGTGTAAAGAGTGATTTATCAAAACCTGTAAGGCCCTGCATTGTCTTTACATCCCAGATTCCCTGGAATTTCAAGTTGTGAATTGTCATAATAGATTTGATACCCCAGAAGAACATATCTCCCTGGAATTCATTCTTAAGGTAAACAGGAATAAAACCTGTCTGCCAGTCGTGACAGTGAATAATGTCTGGTCTAAATCCAATCAGTGGCAACATAGAAAGAACCGCTTTGTCAAAGAAACAGAATT
Organism: Lachnospiraceae bacterium; assembly: GCA_015057035.1. Classification (GTDB taxonomy): domain Bacteria; phylum Bacillota; class Clostridia; order Lachnospirales; family Lachnospiraceae; genus Roseburia. Next base: position 319,902 of record SVFC01000001.1, read on the forward strand.
TCTCAATATCTGTTCTTGTATCGCCGTATGGTACCATTCCGCCGAAGAATTCTTCGTTATCAATGAAATAATATGTAACACCTTCAAACTGATACTGAAGCACACCCACATACTTATTCTGAATATATGAGCCAGTGCTCATATAAAAATGAGTCACATATTCCATCTGATTACGGAAATATTCTGGAATACATCTGTAATTAGGAATTACAACACGTACATCCCAGTACTCTTTGTCAAACTCTTTTGGTAATGCTCCACATACATCTGCAAGTCCACCGGTTTTAATAAATGGTACACATTCAGATGCTGCAAATAAAATTTTCTTCATAGTTTGCCCCCTGTAAAAATAATTATATATATGGTAGTTCCTTATTCATCCCAGTTATGGTATACTTCCTGAACGTCATCTTCTGCATCAAGAAGATCTAAAATCTTGTTAATGTTTTTAAGATCCGTTTCATCGGTTAATGTAACATAAGTCTGTGGAATCATACTTACTTCTGCAGATGCCATTGGAATACCAGCATCTTCTAATGATTTACGAACAGTTTCAAAATCATCTGGTGTTGTTGTGATTTCAAAGCTGTCATCTTCTTCTGCAAAGTCTTCTGCACCAGCATCAAGAGCAACCATCATAAGCTCGTCTGCATCCATGTCGCATTCTTCTTTGTCAATAAGAATCTGTCCTTTTTCATCAAACATAAAGGATACACATCCCTGTGTACCAATGCTTCCATTACCTTTTGTGAAAGCATTTCTAACATTTGAAGCTGTACGGTTCTTATTATCTGTTAAACATTTTACAATAATTGCTGTACCGCTTGGTCCATAGCCTTCATATGTACAATATTCATAGTTAACGCTTCCCATTTCACCAGAAGCTTTTTTGATACCTCTTTCGATAGTATCGTTTGGCATATTATTTGCTTTCGCTTTTGCAATAATCTGAGCCAATTTGTAGTTGTTTGATGGATCTGCTCCACCTTCTTTTACTGCAACGGCGATTTCACGTCCAATAACGGTAAAAATCTTACCTTTTGCAGCATCGTTTTTTTCTTTCTTATGCTTGATATTCGCAAACTTGGAATGTCCTGACATAAATCAAATCCTCTTTTCTATTATATGTTTTATTTTATCATTATTTATCCATTCCCGCAAGATTCTCCGCATCATCTGAAGTGTTTTGATTCTCACACTTTGTAATACGTACTTCTCGAACAATTCTGTCCTCTACATGCAGAATTTCAAAATTATAACCATATTTTGTAACCGTTTCGTGTAAATCATCAGAAGGAATCTTGTCCAATATTGAGATAAGTAGTCCATTTAAAGTTTCAAAGGCATCTTCTTCCACAGGCAAATCTAACACTTCTAATACTTCGCGAAGTTCCGTCAGACCATCAAAAGTATAACTTCCGTCTGACTCCATGGAAAATGTTTGCTCTTCTTCGTCATGCTCATCTTCAATATTACCAACGATTTCTTCCAGAATATCTTCCATTGCAACAATTCCGGAGGTTTGTCCATATTCATCAACTACGATGCACATGTGATTTTTGTCCATCTGCATCTGTTTAAACAAAACATTAATGTTAATCGTTTCTGTTATGAATTCAACATCCCTGATCAAGGAAGGTATGTCTTTGATTGGTGTTCGAAATACTTCGTTTTTTTGTGCAAAAAGCAAGGCATCCTTAATATGAAGCACACCGATAATATTATCAATATCATCTAAGTAAACAGGGAAACGCGAACGTCCAGTTTCAACAATATACGCAACTGTATCATAATAACTTTTATTGCCGTCCAATGCTTCAATGCTTTTTCTGTGCGTCATAATATCTTTGGCTTCTTTATCACCAAATTCAAATATATTATGTATCATTTCCGCTTCTGATTCCAAAAGAACGCCCTGTTCGTGTCCTTCATTGACCATGGAAATGATCTCTTCTTCAGTAACATCTGTACTGGACAGATTTGCTAAAGTTTTTTCTCCATTTTTAATCTTATTAAATCTCTTTATAATACTTTTACGGAATATTATTAACATACTCGCAATTACAATCACTAAAATAATATTAATTACAATTGAGACCGCTAATAAGGGGTGTACACCGTCCATTTCTTTTCTCCTTTTTGTATATTACTGCAGATTATCACTGCAAAACATTATAAATTCTATCACGAAGCTGTACTTTACGTCAAGTTATGTATACAACTCCAAACTAATTCCTAATGCTTTATCAATTTCTTTTAACATCTGACTGTCTAAATGACACACTTTATCTTTTAAACGTTTTTTGTCAATGGTTCTTAGCTGTTCTAATAATACCACTGAATCTTTGGCCAAATCATACTTTTCACTGTCAAGTTCCACATGTGTTGGCAATTTTGCTTTGTGTATCTGCGAAGTTATAGCAGCACAGATTACCGTAGGACTATGTCGATTTCCAACATCGTTCTGTACAATTAAAACAGGACGGATACCGCCTTGTTCTGAACCAATCACTGGTCTTAAATCAGCGTAATAGATATCGCCTCTTAAAATCATGCTTCACACTCCATTAAATTTGATATACGAGTAGTATTTCCAATTTCAACGAGTGTATTCTTGTTAGATTTGATTTTTCATTACTCTTCGTAATAATTAACGCGTGGGACTCTAGGGGTAATCAAACATGCAAATTCATAATTAAATCTTCCAGACAAATCTCCTAACTCCTCCATTGTAATGGTCAATTCACCGTCTGTTCCAAGAAGCGTTACGCTGTCTCCAGCTGTGACATCTGGAATATGACTAACATCTACCATGAACTGATCCATACATACACGTCCACAAATTGGTGCTTTCTGCCCACGAATAAGCACGTAGCCTTTATTTGAAAGACTTCTTGCATAACCGTCACCATATCCTACTGGAATTGTAGCAATCTTTTGTTTTTCTTTTGTTACATACGTTCCACCATAACTAATTGCGCGTCCTGCTTCCAAATCTTTTACATAGGACACGTGACTCTTTAAAGACATTACAGGGTGTAAATCTATAGAATCTTTACACACTTCCTCTGATGGCCACATTCCGTAGAGAATAATTCCCGCACGAACCATATTCATATTTGCTTCTGGTATATCAACTATTCCAGCACTGTTAGAACAATGTTTGATTGGAATATGAATTCCATTTTCTTCTAATCGTTTACATAACGATGTGAACAAATCCATTTGGGCAAATGTAGAACTCTTATCTTTTACATCCGCATTTGCAAAGTGAGTGAAAATTCCTTCTATCTCAAGATTTGGTAGTTTTGCAATTTCTTTGATTACTTCTACTGTCTCATCATTTACCTGGAAACCAATTCTACTCATACCAGTATCAATTTTTATATGAATATGACAGATTTTATTTTTTGCGACTGCTATATCCGATAATTTTTTAGCAAAACGATATTCACAAACGCAAGGGCGAATATCTTCATCCACCATAACTTCAAACTGTTCGCGAAATGTCATTCCAAGAATAAGAATCGGTTTCTTTCGACCATCCTGGATTAATGACATTGCTTCATCCACTGTTGCAACCGCATATCCCCACAGATATGGAACATGCTCAATTGCCTCAGCAATTGGTAGCGCACCATGACCATATGCATCTGTTTTAATCACAGCAACGATCTTGGTTTCATCGCTTATATTCTTATGCATTTCCTCTAAGTTGTGTAACACTGCTGATAAATTGATATCAGCATATACTCTGCTATTTCGCATAATTATTTATTCTCCATTTTTATTCCATACTTCTTTTAATCCATCAATGATATCTGATGCCATAATAGAACGCATGCACATATTCTCACAAGCAGCATCTCCTGCCATTCCGTGCAGAAAAACTCCATAAGAAGCAGCCTCAATAGAAGGCATCCCTTGTGCCATAAAAGAGCCAATAATTCCGGTTAACACATCACCACTTCCTGCAGTTGCCATACCATTATTCCCAGACAAATTCAAATAACTTAAACCATCAGGGTTTGCAATGACTGTGTGAAAATCTTTTAAAACACAAATGCAATTGAACCTCTTGGCATAATCCAAGGCTACCTCTGTTAGATTGTTTTGAATATGTTCAATGTTTAATTTTGATAATCTCGAAAACTCTCCCAAATGAGGTGTTATAACCCAATCTTTATGATTATATAGCATCCATTCACTGTTTTTGCTAAGAATATTCAAAGCATCGGCATCGATTACTAGCGGAACTTTACATTCCAAGATTACTCTTTTCACCAATGCATATGCATTGTCTGACATACCAAGTCCAGGTCCAATGACAACCGCATCTGCCCATTCTACCTCACGAGTGACGTCCTCAGCATCAATCTGTCCCTGATATGTTTTAATAATTGCTTCTGGAAGAACCGATTGAATTGTTGTTCGATTGCTTTCGCTAGTATAGATTTTTACCAGACCAACGCCATTGCAATATGCTGCTTTTGCGGACATAAGCGCCGCGCCTGGCATATCATCTCCACCAGCAACAATTAGTAGTTTGCCAAAAGTTCCCTTGTTAGAGTGTTTCGGACGTTTTGGCAAAGATACTATATCTTCTTTTTCTAAATATGCAAAGCTTGGATTTTGATCTAACCAACTTTTATTGGTAATGCCTATGTTTGCAATTGAGATTTCTCCGGCATATTCATTTCCCGGCCACAATTCTAATCCCTGCTTGTCAAAGGCAAAGGTAATCGTGTAGTCACATTTTACGGCACATCCCATAACATTGCCATTATCAGCATTAATGCCTGACGGAATATCCACTGCTACGCGAATAGCGTCAATCTGATTAATTGTATCAATAATTTCTACATATTTCTGCGTAATATTTCTGGATAGACCAACGCCAAATACAGCATCTATTACAAAATCATATTCATTTTCGAATATTTGATGTATGTCAGATATAAATCTATATCCATAGGATTCACAAATAGTCTTTTGTACTTCATAAGATGTGGAGGTTTGATCTGATAAATTCCATACATCTTTTACTAAACAAATATCAATATTATAATCTTTTTCAATTAATAATCTGGCAATCGCTAAACCATCAGCACCATTATTCCCAATACCACAAAACACAATGCCTTTACCAGTAATAGACAAGGAAGAAAGCCCCTGGACAAATCCCAAAGCAGCCTGTTCCATCAGCACCAGTTCTGGCACTTTATAAAAAGCAGACGTATTCTTATCCAGAAGCTTCATTTCTTTACCTGATACGATATATCTCAATTCTTTTCTCCTGATTCATCATCATATTTTATATCAAAGATATCAATTACAGAAGCGCCAAAAATATCATGTAAATATTCGTATATTTCTCGATTGTTAATATCACGATTTTGTTTACGAATAATGTTCTTTTTTAAATCAACTCTTACCTGATTAATCCATTCTTCTATTTCAAGAGATTCTGCTCTGTTTACTCTAAGTTTTTCATAGAAATAATCCATAGAACGAAGCATAAGTTCTTCATTTGCTTCACGAATCTGAAATGGAATATCTGCCAATTCATCTTCACATTCATCAATTTTCTGGTTTGCTTCATCTACAAGACGTTTGTTTTCTTCTTGCTTCTTTTCTCGCAACGCTAGAGCTTCACCATCTTTGGCATTATCCATATTCTGAACAATATTATTTAAAAGTTGACTTTTTAATTTTTTAAGTTCTTTCAGACGCTGATTAAGTCTTGCCTCTGTTGCTAATAGACCAGTGATTTTATTTTCCAGTTCTTTTACTTCATCTGGCTTGCCGTGAATAGCAAACAAACGATGCCACTTTTGGTCCAATGTTAGATTTGGAATTGTTTTATTAATCAAAGCAGACTTAAAGTCTTTTCTGTATTCCATAATAAACTCCTAATCTTCTATAGAATTTTTCGCAATATTATAAGATAACTGCATCAAACTGTCTGATAAGTGTACATTTTCAATTACTACACCTTCTGTAGCGACATCCAAATCCACATGGGCAAAGTTCCAAATAGCCTTAACGCCAAGCTTTACAACCTGATGGGCAACACTGTCTGCATCTGCCTTTGGCAAGGTTAATGCCGCAATATCCACAGCGTTATTCTTGCAAAAATCATCTAATTCTTCAATTGGGCGAATTTCCACACCTCTGATTTTCTGACCTATTAATTCAGGGTTAACATCAAATAATGCGACCAGTTTAAATCCCAACTTATCAAACTTCATATAATTGGCAATAGCTAAACCCAAATTACCTGCACCAACAATAATAATATTATGAGTCTGAGTTAATCCAAGAATCTTGCCAATTTCTTCGTAGAGATACTGAACATTATATCCATATCCTTGCTGTCCAAAACCGCCAAAATTATTCAAATCCTGACGAATCTGTGATGCAGTAACTTTCATAAGTTTACTTAAGTCTCCAGATGAGATTCGTTCTACACCAGACTCTAATAATTCTCCCAAATATCTATAATATCGTGGCATTCTACGAATCACTGCCTGTGATATATATTTGTCCATTATATTTTCCTCCTCTTCCCGATTCTCTCAATAAAAAAACAGAAAATCCTATATTAATTATAGGATTTTCTGCGTAAACTGTCAATCTTTTAACAACGCTTCTAACGCTTCACGAATGGCTTTTATAAAGTTTTCACTATTTAAGACAGTAACATCTTTTAATGAGGTTATTAAAGCCAAATCTTTTGTCATTTTTCCAGACTCAATGGTATTAATACATGCCTGCTCTAACTTATCTGCAAATGCACATAATTCCGGGGTATTGTCTAATTCTCCACGTTTTCTCAAAGCCCCTGTCCATGCAAAGATAGTTGCAACAGAGTTTGTGGATGTTTCTTCCCCTTTCAGATGCTTATAATAATGTCTCTGTACTGTTCCATGAGCCGCTTCATACTCATAATATCCTTCTGGAGATACAAGAACGGAAGTCATCATTGCAAGAGAGCCAAAAGCTGATGAAATCATATCACTCATTACGTCACCATCATAGTTCTTGCAAGCCCAGATGTATCCACCCTCTGATTTCACAACACGGGCTACAGCATCATCAATTAAGGTGTAGAAATATTCAATTCCAGCCTCTTCAAATGCAGCTTTATATTCTGCATCATAGATTTCCTGGAAAATATCCTTAAATGTATGGTCGTACTTCTTGGAAATGGTATCTTTTGTAGCAAACCAAAGATCTTGTTTTGTATCCAATGCAAACTTAAAACAGCTGTGAGCAAAGCTTTCAATGGAAGCCTCAATGTTATGCTGTCCCTGTACGATTCCTGCACCAGTGAAGTTATGTACTAATTCTCTGGTTTCTGTTCCGTCTTCAGCGGTATATACAAGTTCTACTTTGCCTGCTCCTGGAATCTTCATTTCGGAAGCTTTATATACATCGCCGTAAGCATGTCTTGCAATAGTAATTGGCTTTTTCCAAGATTTCACATTAGGCTCAATTCCTTTTACAAGAATTGGCGCACGGAATACTGTTCCATCCAAAATCGCACGAATGGTACCATTTGGGCTCTTCCACATCTCTTTTAAATTATATTCCTTTACACGAGCTGCGTTTGGTGTAATGGTTGCACATTTTACAGCAACACCATATTTTTTAGTAGCGTAGGCTGAGTCAAAGGTAACCTTATCATCTGTGCGATTACGTTCCTCTAATCCCAAATCATAGTATTCTGATTTTAATTCTACGAACGGATAAATCAACTCATCTTTGATCATCTGCCATAAAATACGGGTCATTTCATCTCCATCCATTTCAACTAATGGAGTTATCATTTTAATTTTGTCCATAATATTATTCCTCGTTTCCTTAGGATGTCTCTATAATACTATATCTAGTTCTTTACAGCAATTAGTAATTTGAATAACTAACTCATTATCTGTAATAACGGTTACACGTCCATCCTCGTACTGAGCATCTACCCATTCTTTTACACGTTTTACAAGCTCACAAGACTTATCCAGTTTGCGTTCTTCTGGTAAATGATAATAATTATTAATCCAATGTGCAATACCTGCCAAACCAGACGTGTTAGATACTGCCACAAGAGGTGGACGATTTAAGAATTTTCCTGTATCAAAAATGTTATAAATCTCTTCATTTTTCAGCAAACCATCCGCATGAATACCAGCTCTGGTTACGTTAAAGTTAGTACCACAGAATGGTGTTCTACTAGGCAGACGATATCCGATTTCTTTTTCATAATACTCTACCAGTTCTGTAATAACTGTGGTATCCATTCCACCCAAATCACCTTTTAACTGAGCATATTCAAATACCATTGCTTCAAGTGGTGTGTTTCCAGTTCTCTCACCAATACCAAACAATGAACAGTTAACACCACATGCACCATATAACCATGCTGTTGTAGAGTTATTTACTGCTTTATAGAAGTCATTATGTCCATGCCATTCAATTAATTCAGAAGGAACTCCTGCATGAGTTTTTAGACCATAGATAATTCCAGGAACGCTTCGTGGAATCACAGCACCAGGGAAGTTTACACCGTATCCCATAGTATCACAGGCTCTAATCTTAATTGGAATCTTGTATTCGTCCATAAGTTTCATTAATTCTAAACAAAATGGAATAACAAAGCCATAAATATCAGAACGTGTAATGTCTTCTAAATGACATCTTGGACTGATTCCTGTCTCTAAGCACTGTCTCACTATACTTAAGTAATGATCCATAACTTCTCGTCTAGACATCTTCATCTTATAGAAAATGTGGAAATCCGAGCAACTTACTAAAATACCAGTTTCTCTAAGGCCAATATCTTTTACAAGATTAAAATCCTGCTGACTGGCACGAATCCATGCTGTAACCTCTGGGAACTGATAACCACGTTCCATGCATTTATATACCGCATCACGATCTTTCTTACTATATAAAAAGAACTCGCTCTGACGAATCTTACCGTTTGGACCACCTAATTTATGAAAATAATCATAGATTGTTACTATCTGCTCTGTTGTATAAGGAGCTCTTGACTGTTGTCCATCACGAAAAGTAGTATCTGTAATCCAAATATCTTCTGGCATATCGTGTGGAACAATTCGATCATTGAACGCAATTTTAGGGATTTCATCATATGGAAAAAGGCTACGAAACGTATTTGGTTCCGTAACATCCGCTAATTGATAAAAACGCTCCTCTAATTGCAGTAAGTTCGTTTTATTGTTCATTACTACTTCTCTCATAACATTACTCCTTGGTTTGCAATACTTTCTCAAAAGTTTAAAACTTTAACTAGATAAAGTCAATATTTTTTTGTCACCTTTATTATTCCAATTCATAATATATACTGTAAATTAAAATTATGGGAGGTCACTTATGAGTGATTTAGCTGCAACAAACTGTGGATGTAACGATGGAGGCAATAACTGCTGTTCAATTATTTGGATTATTATCCTTTTAAGCTTATGTGGTGGCTGTGGTAACAATGGTTCTGGCTTCAACTTCGGCAACAACGGCTGTGGCGGAAATGATGGATGTGGATGCTTATGGATTATCCTTCTTCTTCTCTTCTGCGGTGGCGGCTGTGGTGGCAACGGCTTCTTCTAAAATGTCAGCAATAAAAAGCGGTGGAAATCCACCGTTTTTTATTGTTTATTTTGAAAATAGATTGAATCTGAATTCTCGTCATTTAAAACATTTTTTTCTTGAAAATACTTATCTATATCACACTCTGTAACCGGCTTCCTTCTTTTCATGCATTCTTCATCAATTTCAAAAACACTGTTACCATCAATGATTAATCTACCCATAGTTATTTCCTTTTTTGAAATAGTATATGTTTTCTAAGTAATAATGTTCTTAACACACTCATAGACTAAAAGAAAAAGAGTTTTTATGGAACAAGAACAATATTTAACAGAATATGATGCTTATGTACAACCTCGAGAACTGCAGATGTTAAAAGCAATGCTTCCATTTGTACATACGAAATCTCAAATGCCTCTGGCCATTATGATTCAGGCAATGGAATTTCGATCCACAATCAAATATTTTAGAGACAACGAAAACACTTTAACCGCATTCTCTCTAAATAATGATATTGATAAAAGAAGCGCTATGCTACAAACGTTAAAAAAATTCTGTACTCCGAAAGAACGAGAAACATTGGACACTATTCTGAATATAATGTGTGTAATGGAAAATTTTGATAAGGAGGATTCTCTTGGACGATTTATTACGTAACAATCCTGCTCTTTTAGGTATGGACCCAGAAAAATTGAAATTTATAATGGAGTTTGCTAATAAAGACAAACCTCGAAATATGAAAGATGCTATGCCATTTCTTATGGCTAATATGGGCCTTGCCAAAAAACAAAACATTAACTTCTCAAATTCCGAAGTGCATCTTATTGCAGAAATCTTATGCAAAGATTTACCTGAGTCAGAAAAGCAAAAAGTTCAGAAAATCATGTCCATGTTAGGTCGATAATATATATTTGCATAACAAACAAAAAACGCCTGGAATAACTCCAGGCGTTTTCTTAAATATAATATTATTCTTCAATATCAACAAGTTCGCTCGCTCTTTCTTCGATCTGCTTCTTAGCAACATCTTCTGGAGCCTGTTCATATCTTGCGAATTCATAAGAGAATGTTCCACTACCACTTGTCATAGAACGTAACTGTGTATTATATCCGTATAATTCCAGGTTAGGAATATCGGCAACAACTTCTGTGCATCCATTACCAACTGGATTCATACCCATTACACGACCTCTTCTCTTATTTAAATCACCCATAACATCACCAGTATATTCATCTGGGATAACAACCTTCAGAGTTGAAATAGGCTCTAACAATACAGGAGAAGCTTCCATGAAGCCCTTCTTGAATGCCTGTGCTGCAGCAACCTTGAATGCCATTTCTGAAGAGTCAACTGGATGATAAGAACCATCGTATAATACTGCCTTAACACCGATAACTGGATATGCAGCAACTGGTCCCTTCTTAACTGATTCAGCAATACCTTTTTCTACTGCTGGGAAGAAGTTCTTAGGAACTGCTCCACCAACTACACACTGATCAAATACATATGGAACATCTTCGCCAGATGGTTCGAATGTCATCTTAACGTGTCCGTACTGACCATGTCCACCAGACTGTTTCTTATATTTGTATTCTACGTCTGATTTCTTACGTAAAGTTTCACGGAATGCAACCTTTGGTTTAGAAAGTTCAATCTCAACTTTGTATTTTTCAGCTAATGTGTTAACTACAACGTCAAGATGCTGATCACCCATACCATATAATAAGGTCTGTCCATTTTCAGCGTCATTCACATGTGCTAAAGTTAAGTCTTCCATAAGAATCTTCTGAAGTGCCTGAGAGATCTTATCTTCATCGCCTTTGTTCTTAGCCTTGTATCTCATAGATACATAAGGTTTAGACATCTGTGTACGGATGTAAGCGATTGGATTATTCTTAGCAGATAAAGTATCTGTTGTAAGAGTCTTCTGTAATTTAGCTAAAGCACCGATATCACCTGCATGTAATTCAGTAACTTCTTCTGTCTTGTTACCACGTAATACATATAAGTGACCTGTCTTTTCTTCGCATTCTCTGTGGTAGTTATAAAGCACGTCATCTGCCTTTAATACACCAGAGTTAACTTTGATAAGAGAATACTTACCAATATATGGGTCAACGATAGTCTTAAATACATATGCAGATTTCGCTTTAGAGAAATCATAGTCTGCATTAAATACTTCGTTATTTACAGTGTTAATACCAGCACATTTTCTCTTGTCTGGACTTGGAAGATATTTGATAATATCAGCCATAAGTGTGTACATACCACGAGCCATTGTATTAGAACCCATAAGTACAGGAACGATAGATCCGTCAACAACGTTAACACGAAGTGCCTGACGAATTTCATCTTCTGAGAATGTATCGCCACTGAAGTAACGATCCATAAATTCTTCAGATGTTTCTGCTACTGCTTCTAATAATGCTTCACGGCAGATTTCCAAATTGTCTTTTGAATAATCTGGAACATCGAATTTATCTACGCCACCTTTATCATTCCAACGTTTTGCTGTCTGCTGAACAACGTTAACATATCCAACGAACTGTTCATTTTCACGGATTGGTAAATGGAAAGGTGCAATTTTCTTGCCATATAAACCTTGCAAATCTTCAACAATCTGACGATAACTTGCATTGTCAACGTCCATTTCTGTAACGAAAATGATTCTTGGAAGATTGTACTTCTCACACATCTCCCATGCACGTTTTGTACCAGTCTGAATACCAGATTTACCTGATACAACGATAATAGCTGCGTCTGCAACTGAAACTGCTTCTTCTACTTCTCCGACAAAATCAAAGAAACCTGGTGTATCAAGGATATTCACCTTAACATCGCCCCAAGGAATTGGTACTAATGATGTATGGATAGAGAATCCACGTTTGATCTCTTCCTTATCATAGTCACTAATGGTGTTGCCGTCTGCAACTGTTCCCATTCTGTTTGTGATGCCAGCAAGATAAGCCAATGCTTCAACCAAAGAAGTCTTGCCGCATCCACCGTGTCCTAAGAGGACAACGTTTCTGATTTTGTCTGTTGTGTAAACATTCATATTGTAAAAACCTCCCACAAAAAATTGGTATGGGTATATTGTACTATTTTTCGTTTGGTTTCACAATAGTTTTATGCAATTTTCACATTAAATTTTTGAATTTTCTGACATTATTTTAATATTCTCCAAAAAAACACGCGAAACCCTTGGACATATTCTTAAAATGTAGTAGAATGTTAAAAAGTTTTTAGGATTAATCAAAAAAAGAGGAATAATATGAAATTTGAAAAAATCGGATTTATAGGATTAGGATTAATCGGCGGTTCCATCGCCAAGAAAATCAAGAAAAATCATCCAGAATGTAACATTATTGCCACAGCACATCGTGCAGCAACAATTACAGAAGCTTATGAAATGGGATTAATTACCAACCGTACAATGCTCTCTGTTTCGTCATTTTCAGATTGTGACGTTATCTTTTTGTGTGCACCCGTGGAGAAAAACATCGAATATTTATCTCTGCTAAAGGATGTGATTAAAAAAGATTGCATTATCACTGATGTAGGAAGCACAAAAACTCAAATTCATAAAGAAGTGATTGCACTTGATTTAGAGAAAAACTTCATTGGCGGACACCCAATGACTGGTTCTGAGAAAACAGGCATTTCTAATGCAAATGATGCACTTTTGGAAAATGCATATTATATTATTACTCCAACTGCCAAGACTTCTACACAACAGATTGATGAGTTTTATCAGTTCGTAAAAGAATTAGGCTCCATTCCAATGGTGCTTGACTATGAGAAACATGATTATGCTACAGCTTCCATTAGCCACCTGCCTCATATGATTGCCTATACATTGGTAAATCTGGTAAAAAACATCGATGATGATGAAGAAACTATGAAAACCATTGCAGCAGGCGGTTTTAAAGATATTACAAGAATCGCTTCTTCTTCCCCAATTATGTGGGAAAACATTTGCTCCACCAATCAGGAACAGTTGTTGAAACTTATGGATATGTATATATCTTCGCTCACAGAACTTCGAGAAGATATCTCGTCCACTAATTCTTCTGTTCTCCTGGAGAAATTCCAAAGCGCCAAAGATTATCGAGATTCCATTGCTGTTTCTGGTATTAAATCCCAGAATCGCATTCACGAAATCTTTCTGGATCTGGCGGACGAAGCCGGTGGAATTGCAATAATTGCCAGCATTCTTGCATTTAAAGGAATTTCCATTAAGAATATTGGAATTATACATAATCGTGAATTTGAAGAAGGAGTTCTACATATCGAATTCTATGATGAGAATGCCGTAGAACTGGCAGCAGAACTGTTACAGGAAAAAAATTACGTAATTTACAGACGTTAAAAAGACGCCCCGATATGGGGCGTCTTTATTAATAAACTGATGTTTTTAATACTTCAAAATAATCTTCAAAAGTCTTTCGCGTACATGCAGGATTTAAAATCTCCATCTCTCCCACCACTAAACCTGGTAATGTAAATGCCATTGCTACACGATGGTCTTCATAGGTCTCTATGGTACATGGCTTAGGTTTTCCAGGAAGGATAAAGATATTATCCTCTTCACAAATTGCAAGGATTCCCATATTCAGAAGATTGGTAAGGATTGCGTTAATTCGATTACATTCCTGGTAGCGAATATGACCTACATTGGTGATACACACCTTAGAATTAGCAAATGGTGCAATCGCTGCCAAGGTAAGCGCCTGATCTGAAAATGATTCCAAATCAAAGGTGCCACCCGAAAAGTGTTCTCTTGGTGGACATACCCTTACCCCGTCCGCCTGATCTTCTAGGTCGCAGCCCATTCTATCTAAGACATTCAGGAATTTGATATCCCCCTGAAGGCAATTCATATGTACATCTTTTACTTTTACTGGCACTTTCAAAAGTGGTGCCATTGCATAGAAATAACACGCAGCTGACACATCTGGCTCAATGACATATTCCTTAGCGTCATAGCCTTTTCCGGAACGTCTACGATAGCTTCCAGTAATAGTTTTTTCCATAGCAACGCCAAACTGCGACATCATACGAAGTGTCATGTTGACATATGCCATTCCATGGGTTCCAGTGAGTCCAATCATAAAGTGTTGTGGTAGTAAAACAGAGGTAATCAAAATCGCGCTTAAAAACTGACTACTCTTTTCAATATCAATCGTAATAGAACTTCTCTTACAATCAAATCCACCAATGATAAATGGAAAATGATACGGTTCTTCTTCATAAATGATTTTGCTTCCCATCTCTTCCAAAGCAGTCAACAGTTCCTTCATCGGACGTTTTCTCATTTGTTCAGAAGCGTCCATGCGATATCTTCCTTCCGAAAATCCCAATAATGCAGTTAAAAATCTTGCAGCAGTTCCTGCGCTTCCCACATAAATTGTAGCATCCACATCGCCATCACGCCTTGTGTTGGCACAAGGGATTACTCCGTCACAACCAACTACAGTAACTGTTTTTGCTTCTTCATCAATAGCCACAAAAAAGCCCAAGTCAATCAAAGCCTGCATAAAATGGCGGGAGTCATCACTAAAAAGAACCCCATGGAGCACACTTGTCCCATTAGACAGGGCTGCAAGAAGCAACGCCCTGTTCGTAATGCTCTTAGAGCCTGGAACACTTGTAATAATCTCATGAGGCTTTTCTACTTTTTTTACTACATATGAGTTACTGTTCAACATTAATACCCCTGCCAATTATAATTCGTTGAAAATCTGGTAAATATCAATCTTTAATGCGTCTGTATCTGTCATACCGATAAATTCAGCGCCATATTCATATCCATCTTCGCAGTCTTTACGACGAACGATTTCGATAACAGCATCAATTACTTCTTTTGTCCAGATTGTAAGCTTGGTATCATAATAAGTACCTACTTCTAATGGCTGGCTGGCTTTAAAACCGATACCGCTACGAGACAAGTCTGTAATATCAACGTGAACATATTTTAATGTTGTTACACCATCCTTGTCGAGACGTTCCAACTGTACTGTCACATCCAAATCAAGGCGTTTGTGTTTTCTTTTTTCTTCCATGATTCCAAATCCTTTCGTAGAAAAATGCTATATATTCATCTTATACTTTCTCAACAAATTTTACAAGGCTATTTTGCATGGATAAACATTGCATCACCAAAACTAAAGAATCGATATCTCTCATCAACTGCCTGTTTATATGCTGCAAGAACATTCTCTCTTCCAGCCAATGCTGAAACAAGCATAACCAGAGTTGATTCTGGCAAATGAAAATTAGTAATAAGCGCATCAATTACCTTAAACTGATATCCTGGATAAATAAAGATTTCTGTCCATCCACTACATGCCTTTAAGCTTCCATCTTCCAATGCCGCAGACTCTAAAGTTCGAGTACTGGTTGTTCCAACCGAAATTACACGATGCCCCTCTGCCTTTGCTTTATTAATCTTATCCGCTTCTGACTGGTCAATATTGTAAAATTCAGAATGCATATGATGATTCAAAAGGTTGTCTTCTTTTACAGGACGGAATGTTCCAAGTCCCACGTGAAGTGTAACTTCTGCAATCTCCACGCCTTTATCACGAACCTGTTGTAAAAGTTCAGGTGTAAAATGCAAGCCCGCTGTTGGAGCCGCTGCAGAACCATCGTGTTTTGCATATACTGTTTGATAACGATTCTTATCCTGTAACTGATGAGTAATATATGGTGGAAGTGGCATCTGTCCCAGTTTATCCAAGATTTCCTCAAAAATCCCTTCATAGTGGAACTGAATCAAACGATTCCCTTCTTCTACAATATCCACAACTTCCCCAACCAACAAGCCATCGCCAAAGATAATCTTAGTACCAACTTTGGCTTTTTTTCCTGGTTTTACAAGAGTTTCCCATATATCGTTTTCTTTACGTTTTAATAAAAGAACTTCAATTGTAGCGCCCGTTCCTTCACGAACTCCCATAAGACGTGCAGGAATAACCTTAGTGTTGTTAATTACAAGACAGTCTCCTGCTTCCAAATAGTCTATGATATCACGAAAAACGTGATGTTCCACGTTCCCTGTGTTTTTATCTAACACAAGGAGACGGGAACTGGATCTGTCTTCTAATGGGTCCTGAGCAATGAGTTCTTCTGGTAAATCAAAATAAAAATCTGATTTTAATAATTGTTCCATAAAATCTCCCTAAAGCAAATGAACTCTATTCTAAACAATTCACTAGCTACGTAATTCAGCGCCCACAGCTTTATTCAACTGTTTTAAAATCTTCTTCACAAATGCATCAACAGATTCTGGACCAAAAGCTTCGTCCTTTGGTGTGAAAAGAACAGTAAATGCCATACTCTTCTTGCCTTCCCCAATCTGTGCACCTTCGAAGATATCAAATAATTTGATGCTTGTAATGTATTTACAAGCTTCCTTCATGGTCGCTTCAATTTCACCACAAGTTACATTCTTGTCTACTACAATTGCAAGGTCACGCTGTTCTTCTGCATATTTTGGAAGTGGAGTAAACATAGCCTTTTTGCCATACCACTGTGATAAAACTTCTAAGTCGATTTCCATAATGTACATTGGTACACGATGGTCACATTCATCAGCTACATCATAAGCGAGTTTTCCAAGGTAACCAATCTCTTCCCCATTGCAGATAATGCTTGCTGTCTGATATGGATGTAAGAAAGTCTTGGTTGTGTTTGCATATGTGAAATCCACATGTAATGTATTAGCAACCTTTTCAGCAATACCTTTTAATGTGAAGAAGCTTTCTTTTTCACCAAATACAGCCACACAAAGTGTTTGGCGTTCATCTGGATACTCTACAAGTGGAAGTTCCTTAGGAATGAACTTCTTAGCGATTTCAAATAATCTTCCTTCCAGATTGCCTTTCTTCTGATTACGTGTAACAGCGTTAATCATAGAAGCTGCTAAAGTTGTTCTCATAAGTGAAAGTTCTTCACTGATTGGATTCATAATACGAATTGCATGACGCTCTGGTGCATCTGCTGGTAATTTTAATAAATCCAAATCAGATGGTGAGAAGAAGGAATAATGGATACATTCATGTGCACCAGTGCCACAAAGAGCCTTTTTCAGGCGCATCTCTGTTTTCTGTACTGTATCTTCTCCACCTACTGTTACCTGTGCAGTTGGCATAAATGTAGGTACAATATGTTCATAACCATACATACGAATTACTTCTTCTGCCACATCCTGATAAGTTTCCATATCTTCACGATATGCAGGAACCTGAATTGTTAATGTATCACCATCTACCTTTGGCTCAAAGCAGAGGTTTGTCATGATGCGAATAATATCTTCTGTTGGGACTGTAATTCCGAGAACACTATTTACTCTATTAATGCTTACAGATAATTCTCTTGGTTCTACACTGTTTCCTGTGTTTACATCTACATGTAATTTAGAAACTTTACCACAGTTTAATTCTTCGATTAAATGAAGGGCACGTTTCATAGCCATAACAGTTGCATATTCATCAACACCCTTAGCATAACGAGCGCTGGAATCCGAAGATTTACCAACGGCTCTTGAAGTACGACGGATGTTATCACGAGCAAATTTTGCAGATTCAAATAATACAGTTGTAGTTGTATCTCTAATTTCTGAGTTCAAGCCACCCATTACACCTGCTAATGCAACAGGTTTTACCCCGTCACAGATCAACATATTTTCTGTGGTAAGAGTAAGCTCAGTTTCATCCAAAGTAACAATCTTTTCGCCTTCTGTTGCACGACGAACATTGATTGCATCCCCTTCTAATGTGGTGTAATCAAAGGCATGCATTGGCTGTCCAAGCTCTTTTAAGATGTAGTTTGTGATATCTACAACGTTAGAAATTGCACCGATACCAACTAACTGTAATCTACGTTTCATCCAAAGTGGTGATTCTTCGATTTTTACATCATGAACAAAATGCGCGCTGTATCTTGGGCAAAGTTCTGGACAAGATACAGATACTTTAAAGTTCTCAATTGTTACATCGTCTTCTGTGTAATCAATTGCTGGAGCTTTAAATGGCTTTTCAAGTACTGCAGCGATTTCTCTTGCAATACCTACGATGCTCTGGCAGTCTGGACGGTTTGCAGTGATTGCAATGTCAAAAATCCAGTCATCTAAGCCTAAAATTGGCTTAACATCTGCGCCAACTGGCGCATCTTCTGGTAATACAAGAAGACCATTGTAATCTGCACCTGGGTACATATTTTCATTGACACCAAGTTCTACACCTGAACAAAGCATACCATGTGATTCTACTCCACGAAGTTTGCCTTTTCCAATTGTCATAACGCCTTCTACGGTCTTGTGGTCTTTTGCTGTTGCATATACAGTTGCGCCAACTAATGCAGCTGGGAATTTGCCGCCAGCGTGTACATTGTCTGCGCCACAGCAAATCTGGAAGGTTCCATGCTCGCCGCAGTCTACCTGACATACATGAAGATGTGTATCAGGAATTGGTTCACATTCTAAAACATGACCGACTACTACTTTGCTAATATCTTTTCCTACTTCATATAATTCTTCAACTTCAAAACCACAAGAAAACAGTTTATCTTCTAATTCCTGTGGAGTGATGTCGATATCTACATAATCTTTTAACCAACTTAATGGTGCTAACATATCTATTTACCAAACCTTTCTAATCTAACTAGATTATTTATCGTTTAACTGATTTAATACTTTGATATCTGATTCGAATAACAACTTAATGTTGTTGATGCCGTATTTGAGCATTGCTGTACGTTCAATACCGATACCAAAAGCAAATCCACTGTATTCGTTTGTGTCGATACCACAGTTTTCTAATACTTTGTTGTTTACAACACCAGCACCAAGGATTTCTATCCAGCCAGTACCTTTACAAAGCTTGCAGCCTTTTCCTCCACATTCAAAACAGCTACAGTCTACTTCTACAGAAGGTTCTGTAAATGGGAAGTATGATGGACGAAGACGTGTCTTAGTTCCTTCGCCGTAGATTTTGCGAACGAATTCATCTAACATACCCTGTAAATCACCAAGAGTAATTCCTTTATCAACAACTAAACCTTCCATCTGAGTAAACATTGGTGAATGTGTAGCATCATCATCAGAACGGAACACTTTACCTGGTGATAAAATCTTGATTGGTGGTTGTTTTTTCTCCATTACGTGAATCTGACCAGCAGATGTCTGGGTTCTAAGCAAGAACTCTGGAGATAAGTAGAAGGTATCCTGCATATCTCTAGCTGGATGATCCTGTGGAGTATTTAAAGCTGTGAAGTTATAGTAATCTGTTTCAATTTCTGGTCCTTCAAAGATTTCAAATCCCATTCCAGCAAAAATATCAATAATCTCGTTACGAACCAATGTAATTGGATGAAGGTTACCTTCTGCTGTCTCTACTGCAGGAAGAGAAATATCAATCTTCTCTGCTTCATATCTAGCCAAAAGTTCCTTTTCTTTCATCTTCTCATCAAGTTCTCCGATGAAACCTAATGCCCATTCTTTCAGTTCGTTTACGCCTTTACCGTAAGCGGCCTTTTCTTCATTTGGGATATTCTTCATTTCTCTCATTAATAAACCGATTTTACCGGTTTTACCATCTAAGAATTTCTTTCTGAATTCATAGACTTCTTTTGCAGAAGCAAGTTCTTCTGCGCCCGCAATAATTTCCTGTTTGATTGCTTCCAAGTTTGCGTTCATTTCTTTCTCCTCTTTCTATAGATTAGATTTTGCTTTTGTACATACCAGATTGGAATTCCAATCATAAAAAAATCCCTTGTATGCACAAACATACAAGGGACGAATAAATCCGCGATACCACCCTGTTTCCCAGCATATACTACTACTGGACAACTCATTATCTGCGTAACGTGCAGTGAAACGTCTTGAACTATTATGGGCTTCTGTTTTGAAGCACATTTTTCACCCAAGCAACTCCTGTGGGAAATTCGGTAAATAATCAGTGCTTAAGAGAACTTACAGCCGACGATTCTCTCTCTCTGAAAGATAATTATCACTTACTTAACACATTCATAGTCTTTTTCTTTTTCAAAATCTTATGATATCTTAGCATAAGTTTTTGAAAAACTCAAGGGGGAATTACATTCTATTTAAGCAAATCTTTTTTTAGAAGCAACAACTACCATTGCTACGCCACAAAGAACTAAAACTAATGGTAAAACCATATCAAAATCACCTGTAGCAGTGATATCATCATCTTCTTCTGGATTTTCTGGTTGTTCTGGATTCTCTGGGTTAACTGGGGTTTCTGGAGTTTCAGCAACTTTTTCTACGATAGTGATTTCATCAATAGTTACAGTTGCACCATCAGCAAGCCACCAAAGTTCAACCTTTGGAGAACCATACATTTCAACAACTTCAAGTGTCCATGTTGCAGTTCCATTGCACTCTAATTCATCTGTCATATTCCAAACAGAATAATCTGGTTTCGAACAACATCCAACAACACCTTTTGCAACACCTGTAGAGCTTAATTTCACTGTAATTACATAGTCTTTTCCATCTGTATATCCTTCACAGAACTCAGCAGGATTAATTGTAAATCCATTTTCAGCACCAGCTGCTGTAAAGGTATGAATACCTGTGTTTTCTTCATCATTATCATCAGAACCTGATACTACTTTTTCAACTGTAATAGATTCAATTGTTACAGAATTGCCTTCACCAAGCCACCACACCTGAATCTCAGCTCTATCTTCATGTAATTTTGTACCATTTAATACAACTGTCGTAGATGCACCGTTTCCAGACCACTCAACCTGAGTCCAGCCGCCTTCAAGCTGTGTAGCAGCACCAACACCACCACCAAAAGAGCCCGCAGCACCGTCAGAGCCAAGAACAACTGTAATTTTGTAATCTGCTCCATCAACATAATCAGAACAGTAATCTGATAATTTGAATCCAAACTTTCCTGTTTCAGCATTTGCATCTGCAGTTGAAGTTAATGTTCCAATTGGAGCAGCTTTTACTTCTGTTGGAATTACAACAAGTGCTCCAACAACCATCACTAATGCTAACGCAAGTGACATAATTTTTTTAATTGATTTCATCCTTTTTTCCTCCCGAAATATAATCATTTATTATTTCTGTATCTATTTTATCATCGTTCATAATAAAGTTAAACTACAATTCAGGTAAATAAAATGCAATCTAGGTAATTGCAAAAAAATCGGTGGAAATTCTTCCACCGATTTCTATATACATTATGTATTTAATATGCGATTAAGCAAATCTCTTTTTGCTAACAACACCAACAGATACTAATGCACATCCTGCAAGGAGAAGCATTAATACTGCTGTCATATCGAAATCACCTGTAGCTGCGATTGAAATGTATTCAGATACTTTATCAGCATTGGTAATTGAATCATATGTTGTCATATCCTGTTCACTTGTTACGATTGTGAATGAAGATACACCAGCTGGAATTGTAACTTTAATGTTAGAACCATTCTGAGCAAAACTTGTTTCAACAGATTTTAATCCAATATTAACATCCCAAGAGTTGTTAAATGCAATCTTATATTCGATTTCAACAGGAGCTGTTGTTTTGTCAAATGTAAGAACGAATTTATAAACACCATTTCCAAGGTATTCCATGTTGTTTGCTTTGTTCTGAACATCCCATTCTGTAGCGATGTTACAGTTTGTTAAACCTGAGAAATTACCAACAACGATTGCAGATTCATATTTCTGTTCGTATTTTGGAGCTTCTGGTTTTTCTGATGGTTTTTCTGATTCACTTGGTTCTTCACTTGGATCTTCAGACTCGCTTGGTTCTTCACTTGGATCTTCAGATTCGCTTGGATTTTCTGAGCCACTTGGTTCTTCTGATTCACTTGGATCTTCTGATTCGCTTGGCTGTGGAGCTTCTGTTACCCATCCTTCTGGAGCTGTTGTAGATGGTGTAAAGTTAGTACCAGACATTGTTACCCAAATTTCACCAGCTGAAACGTATTTCCAGTCTGCCGTCTGCTCAGAGCCATTATTAAGGATAAGGTTTGCAGCCTGAGTAAGTGTTGTAGTAATTGTATACCAACCATCATTTAACTCATCTGTAGAAACCGCTTTACCTGGCCATCCACCGAGGTCTGCTCCATCCCAACCATAAAGGTTAAGTTTTGTCCAAGATGTTTTTACATGCAACGTAAGTTCACCGGCACCTGCAGCCATAAGTGTAGACCACTGTGTTTCAGCTGCTGTTAATGTTGCATAGTTAGTAATATCAGAAACATTTCCTTTATATGAGTTAAATGCATTTCTAGCTGCTTCAATTCTAACTTTAACTCCATCATCTAATTCTACTGTGCCAATCTTTCCGATTTCTGCAATAACTTCTGCAGCTGTAATTGCTGTTGGATCAACTGTTGAAGCTGGAATTTCAGCCCAAGTTGTAGAACCACTTACATTTACCGAAAAATAAAGTACATCATTGTTTTTGTATGCATTTACGTTGTCAGCTTTTGTATCCCATAATGGGAATTTTACAGCTTCAATCATATTGCCTGATGAATCAAGGAATAAAAACTGAATTGTAGCACCCTTACTTGAATCATTAACAGCATCAATAACACCTGTTAATTTCATTCTATAAATATTAGCTGAATTGTCTTTTGCAAAACTATACATATCACGTCCCCAGCCAACTGGGTCTGTTTCCTTTGTTCCATCTGGTACTAATCCAGCACCATTCCAATCAAAGTCAAGCAAAACTTTTGCTACGCGAGTTTCTGTGTCTGCAAGAACAATTACAAACTCAGTTTCTTTATCAGCAGCTTTTGCTGATGTAACAGGAACCACGATAGCTGTGATTGCCATTGCAAGTACTAACATAGAAGCTAATACTTTTAAAATGTTTTTCTTCATTTCTTTCCCTCCCTGTGTTCCCCTTTTTGAAAACACATTTTTCCTTTTATTTTTACTTCTTCATTATAGCGCAACCGGTCACGAAAATAAACGAAAAAATGTTTCGAAAAGTTACTAAAAATTACCATCTTTTTTTATACACTTTTCACAACAACAGAGTTAAAATAGTGCTCAATTATGTCTTTATATCCAATTCCTTCTTCTGCCATTTTATTGGCTCCATATTGGCTCATTCCTATGCCGTGCCCGAAGCCCCTTCCCTCAAGCACAATCATATTATCTTTTACATCAATAACAGTAAATGAAGCGCTAGGAATCATGGACAAATCTGTACGTATTTTACCGTTATTAAGAACTGTCTCCTGAAGATATACACCTAATGCTTTACGAATATCATTTTCGTTAGTTAAAACTATTGTTTCATCAACATATTTTATTTCAAGCTTTGTTACATAATTAGATTCATTTCTTTCTAGAACACGCACTTCTCGTATGTCGCTCCTATCTATATATGCATTCCATTTGTAAAATGGCGAATTCGTATCCTCGGAGATTCGAACACCGATATATTCTGGAGTCTCACTTCCCCATACGGACATATTGTTTGTTTTCCCTGCACTGGTAGAAAAATAATAACAAGCAATCAAATTACCTGCACATGTTATTACCTCCCCTTTTGTTGCATCAACTGCAGCATCGGTTTCCTCATATCTTCCAGCTGCATGATATACCTGAAACGAAGTACTATCATCTAGATTTGCCCCATATTTTGCATAAGATTGGTTTCTCATATGTGCATACGCAAATGTTCTGGCACAAACTGCCTGAGCCTTTAAAGCCTCCTCGTGAAAATATTTTGGCATTTCTGATGGAAGAACATATTTTACATAAGTTTCTATTGGAAGTGTATTAATCAAAACAAGTCCTTTTTCCTCCATGAGAATACGAAATTCCCCTTCATATGCCGCCCCTAACGCATTTCCTTTTTCATCACACAAGTACATTCCATCCTTATCTGACACAGAATGCTCCGTTGTTCCTTCCTCTTTTAGTTTCTTTTTTACATCAATCAATATATTATCCGATTTTTTCTTAATATAAATATTATCATAGAAAATGGAACTTCCATTTTTAATAATCACACGTATATCTGATGGCAGAGATTCTTCTATTATGACAGAACAAACTTGTCCTTTTTCCATTACACATTTAATAATGGATGTACCAATGATCATATCGTTCCAATTAGACTGTTCTACAACCTCTTCCGAGATTTTATATACAGGAATCCCTTGACTCTTATTTAAGTTTTTAAGTTCATCTCCTGACACCTGTACTGTTGTATCATCATAAGAACACAGTGTTCCCGTTGTAAAATTTGGCTTGATTCTTACTTTACTGATTTTTTCTCCATCTATAACAATATCCGCCACACCTATATACTCTTCATTTAACTTTCCTGGAATCACATATGTCACATTATCGTATAAGAATTTAATTTCTCCGTTTTCACAAGAATGGATGTACACATTCTTTAATTCTACCTCTTTTCCCGTTTGCATTGATTCTTCAAAAAACCAATATTTACTCTCTTTCCCATCTGCATCATCAATGAGTCCTGTAATAATGATTGCTGTTAACCCAAGAGAGAAAACAACAATAAGCAGCATAAGATAAAGTAATTTCTTACCATTCCATCTTTCCTTCATATTCTTACCTATTCTTTCTATTTATTCTTCAAAAACCTTATACAACGTAAAAAAGAAGCTGCTCTAGCTAGAGCAGCTTCTTTATCTTTTGTTCTTTATGTAACCCGAAATGCCGGTTCCTACAATTTAGACGCCTAGCTATATGCTAGGTGGGTAACCGCAGTCTACTTTCTGCCTTCCACTGATACGAGGCGGCCTGACATCTGGTAGCTCATATAGGAATCCCATTCAAAGTGATGTAGGTTCTAAATATATAGGATTGTCGCACATTCCAGGCAATTTTATCTGGTGTACTTATGTAAGGATTATCTTATGTAGGTCTTCTTAGGTAAGTCTTCTTATGTAACTTATAAAAACCCACTCCTCATTTGTGTGCTTTCATTATACTTTAGTATATCATTTTATTCAATAAGAAATTCTATAATTCTGATAGCAAAATTTTTCCTACAACAACAAAACACGCCGGACAAATCTCTTCATCCGGCGTATCACGTTTTTTAATTGTGTTCAATTATAAAGAAGCGATTTCGTCAACTAACTTCTGAATTGCTGCTAATGCTTCATCTGGAAGTTTATCATAGCCTTCTTTCTTAACAGCGAAATCTTTAACTGCGTTAAGACGGCTTTCCATAGCAGCTTTTAACTGTGCTACGTAATCAGCGTCTTTTAAGTCTGGTGTGAAATCTGCTGTCTTGCCTGACCAGTCATACATGATTTCTAAATCACCGAATGGTCCCCACTGTTCAAAGTTTGCTTTTTCTTCAACGATTGTTTCAAGGATTCCTAATGTATCTGCTGGTTTACATTTTGTTCCCATGAAATCACCTGTGTTAACGATATAGCAATCTACGTTCTTTTCTTCTACTAACTTTTTGAACTTCTCATAGTCGTTAACTAATGGATATGTTCTGAATGGGTTAGCATATGGAACGAATCTTAATGCGTTAAGGTCTGTACCTGCAGCAACACGTTCTGCTGTAGAAGTCTTTGTTGCAAGAGTTGCACCCATAACTGATGCTAATGCAGAACCTTTTACTTTAAGTACTGGTGGAAGTACAGGGTCTTTCATAATCCAGAAGATTGCATTAACAGGAGCATCAATCTTGTCTACACGGTTTGGAGACCAGAGTTTAGACTTGATTGCACGTCCGTTACCATTACGGATATCTTCTGTTACTAACTGAATCTTGCCTTCGCTGTCCATTGTACATGAGCAGTTCTGAGCTGTTAATAAATATTCATTATCTGGACATCCTGTTGGATAGTCAGATGTTTTATCAAAGTATGTTGGCTCTAAAGCGATAGATGCACATGTATCTGTGTTGATAATGAAAGCATCATCATGAAGAACTTTAATTCCACCGAAAGCGTCGTATTTGCCGCCGTGTTTTGCATGTGTAAGTGTTGATTTACCAGATCCTGATAATCCGTATACAGATGCAACAAACTTCTTGCCACCTTCAAGTGAGTATTCTTTCTGTCCGCCGTGGCATGATGCATAACCATTTCTGTTTGCAAGAGCCCAAGCCATTGTAAGAGTACCCTTCTTGTGTTCACCAAAGTATCTCATACCAAGGATACATGCACAGTTTGCATTAGTATCGAAGTAGCAAAGTGTAAGAGGATCACTTAAGCAGCTGTAATCAACGTCTGGAGCTTCGTGTGGTGCCCACTGTGGATCTGAGAAGATGTAAACGTCTGGTTCATTTCCATCGCCGATTAATTTAGAGTTCTTATACATTTTTACATAGTCATCAGACATATACTGGAAGTTTAACATCCAGTTGTAAAGAATGTTTTCTTCTCCTTCTGGAATAAGAAGGTGAGCCTTTACCATGAATTCTGGATCAAGTCCGATATAACATTCTGCGTGGTAAAGTGTTTTCCAACGAGATTCATATACGGCATCCATAACAACTTTATCTAATTTAACTTCATCAACTCCTGGTTCGCCTTTGATACGACGAGCAGCTGCGTAACGTCCTGTTACAGCTCCATCGTTGAATAATAATACTTTTGCGTCTTTTTCAAGACCAAATGTATCACCATCTTTGATTGGCATGTCTGTCACAACAGTTCCTGGAGAGTTTTTCGCTAATTCATAAGCTTCTTTTAATGTGTTTACTTTGACTACGTTGTTTCCGTAGAAAGCAGCTTCGATGATGGAACGTGTTTTAGAAAAACCAACTTTTCCTGCACCGATTTCATTGAGCGGATAATACGCTTTTGTTGCCATAGGTTAAGTCCTCCTTGTTTATAAAAAAGTTTAATTTTAAACCAACTTTTCCGTCTATTATATCATACACCACGTCAAACTTTTGTCAATCGAAATTTTCCTAAAATTTAACAATATTTCACTCTTCCGTCTGTCAATTGCTTGTAATAGATTACGAATGCTATCGCCAATACTCCAACAATCACATAATATACATTTCCAAATGAATAAAGCACCTCATGTATTGCCATAAGCACACTGCAAATCATCATTATGATTGAAAACACAAACTGACGAATCCACAAAAAGTCTGCCAGTGCAACTTCATCTTTGCAATTCTTAAGTGTCTCTTCTGCAATAACAAACTTATCAACCTTTTTCGTAGTTTTCATTCGCAGAGACAGATAACAAAAATATGCTCCAGCTACAAAAATCACCAAATCTATAATAAACATTGTGTTTATCGAATCCATTGGACCGCACCTGCCTTTTATTTTATAAAGTCATTATATCATAACTTTAAAAGGAAAACACCATTTTATATTTTTTTAATGTTATCGTTGCTTTACCCTATTTTTGGGTGTAAAATGAACATATACTTTTAGGAAAAGGAGTCGTTATATAATGAACATTAACGATTGTAAGATTTTAATTTGCGATGATTCAATTCTTGCTCGCAAACAGATTAAAGACATTATTGTTACTTTGGGGACACCAACTATTCTTGAGGCATCAGACGGACAGTCTGCCATCGATCTCTATAAGGCTGAGAAACCTAATCTCGTATTCTTAGATATTGTTATGCCTAAGAAGGATGGTAATATTGCCATCGAAGAGATTATGGCATTTGATAAAGATGCTATCATTATTATTGTTTCTTCTGTTGGAACTCAGTCTCAGTTAAAATGTGCATTAGAAGCTGGCGCAACAGATTTTATTCAGAAACCATTTAGCAAAGAACATATTATTGAAGCTCTTCACAAATATATTGGATAATTCTAACGTTAGAGGATAACTATATGTATAATCAATTTTTTGGTAATTATTTGTTTTCCAAAGGATATGTGACGAAGGAACAGCTTATCCCTGCGTTAATCCGACAGGATAATGAGCTTGTTCGTGTTAGTACTCTCGCGCTCTATTCTGGATATATGTCTCCAAGTGAGATTGAAAACATTACAACACTTCAATTAAAAAACGAGAAAAAATTCAGTGAACTTGCAATGGAAAACGGCTTCTTGACTCAAGATCAGATTCTGGAACTTTTAGACATCGATTGTCCAAGCTTCTTAAAACTAGGACAGATTTTAATCGATGATGGAATTTTCACACATGAACAGTTTTCCAACATTCTTGCAGACTATCGTTCACAAAACGAATTCCTGGAATTGGAATTGAATGAAGATAACAAAGATGATATTCAGTGCTTAATCGATAATTTTTCAATGTTATCTGATACCGCATTTTCACCTTTTAGTAAAGCTTATCTGGAATTGCTCTATAACAACTTTATCCGCTTTATCGGCGATGATTTTACAGCTCTTCCACCAGATTTGTGCACTGAGTTCCCAACAGAATGCTGTGTAAAACAGGCCATCCATGGTAATTACGAAATCAACACTTATGTATCAATGGAAGAATCTGTTGCTTTAGCCTTCGCGGAACGCTATACAGGTGAGTCTTATCTAGATTATGATGAATATGTAAAAGCTTCTATTGAAGATTTTATCAATTTACATAATGGATTATTTATTGTTAACGCTTCCAATGACCATTCTAACGAGTTAACCATTGGTACATTAGAATCCATCAACAATTCATTAATCACCTTTGATAAAGAAGCATATCATTTCCCTGTGTATTATCCATTTGGAATCGTACACTTTGTGATTGAGATTGTGAAAATCGTTGAACCAACCATTATTTTATAATCCACATACAGAAATCCCCGAGATGGTTAATCTCGGGGATTTAACTATTTAGAGAGAAACTCTTTTACTACTTTTTCCATTTCATCTACTTCGCAAACGGTATTATGTAATACTGGTGCATTACGAATCTCTTCAATGGCATTTGGAACCATGACATTTCCAATCTTGCTCAGTTCATCCACTAATTCAAAATCTTCCCATGAATCATACTTCGCATCAATAGCATTCATAACACTTCTGGTGAATTTAAATGGGCTTGCTGTAGAAGCAATTACCGTCTTTGTTTCTGTATCGCCGCTCACTTCTTTATATTTCTTATATACTCCGGCAGCAACTGCTGTATGTGTATCAATCACATATCCTGTATCTTCATAGATATCCTTGATTACAGCCTGTGTTTCCGCTTCACTGGTATAATTACCATAGAAATCCTTTAAATTTTCCTTCATTTCAGAAGTAATCTCGTATTTTCCAATTGTACTTAATGATTTCATAAGCTCTGCATTTTTAGCCGCATCGTTTCCAGCAATACGATAAATAAGTCGCTCCAGGTTGGATGAAATCAAAATATCCATAGACGGAGAATTCGTAAGGATAAACTCTCTGTTCTTATCATACTCTCCTGTCTCAAAGAAATCATAAAGGACTTTATTCTCATTAGATGCACAAATTAATTTTCCAATTGGAAGTCCCATATTCTTTGCATAATATGCAGCGAGAATGTTACCAAAGTTACCAGTTGGAACAACTACATTGATTTTTTCATCCTTTCCAATAACGCCATTTGCATATAATTTTGCATAAGCATAAACATAATATACAATCTGTGGAACCAAACGACCAATATTAATGGAATTTGCAGATGAGAACTGATATCCTGCCTTATCCAACTCTTCTTTTAATGCAGGATTAGAAAACATTGCCTTTACACCGCTCTGTGCCTGGTCAAAGTTTCCGTATATACCCACAACATGTGTATTGGCACCTTTTTGTGTTACCATCTGTTTTTCCTGAATTGGACTAACACCATTCTTTGGATAGAACACAATAATCTTAGTTCCTTCTACTTCTGCAAAGCCCGCCAAGGCAGCTTTCCCTGTATCACCAGAAGTTGCAGTTAAGATTACGATTTCATTTTTCACATTGTTCTTACGTGCAGATGTAATAAGTAAATGTGGCAAAATTGATAATGCCATATCTTTAAATGCGATTGTAGAACCATGGAATAATTCAAGATAATACGCTCCCTGCGCTTCTACCAATGGAGCAATCTCTGTTGTATCAAACTTGGAATCATATGCTCTTTCAATACAAGTCTTTAACTCTTCTTCTGTAAAATCAGTTAAGAACTGTTTCATTACAGCATATGCTGTTTCCTGATATGACATTTTTGCTAATTCTTCCATACTTACGTCAAGTGCTGGAATTGCGTCAGGAACAAACAGTCCACCATCATTGGCTAGACCTTTTAAAATAGCCTGAGAAGCGGTCACTTTTTCATTTTGGTTTCTTGTGCTTGAATACATTAATTCCATATTTCTACCTCATCACATATTATATTTCTAAAATTAAACCTAATTATATGGTTTTCATTTTGGGGTGTCAACATTATGTCGTTTATTCTTCCTATTTTTATTAAAATATGATATTCTATATACAACACATTCGTGCATAGTAATCAAATGCGAGGTATATTATGAAACCAGGTGTATATATTGCCACACACAAAGATGGCTCCACCTATTTTCGTTCCAGTATAACTTACCGGAACAAACATATCAGTCTAGGAAGTTTTGATACTGAAGATGCAGCAAGCCAAGTGTATTTTGAAAGCGCTTCTACTCTCTCTTCCAAAATACCGTTAGAAGATGTTCGAACTGTTGCACCTACAGTTCCTTTTGACAAGATTGTATCACTGATTAATTTCCGAGATAATGGGCTATATATTGGCAATCCTATTTATCTTAGAAAGAATTACTTCAGTTATTACTTGTCCGAAGACGAAGAACTAAAATTTGATATTGATGACTTATTTTACTATAGTAGTCATCGCATTCTGCGTCGTCAGGGACATCTGTATGTTAACGACTATGGTATGCAGGTCACATTAATGTCACGCTATGGCATTCATAATCACAGTGTGGTAAATCGCGATTATCACTTTGCTAATGGTGATGCTTCCGATTTGCGGTACTCTAATGTAGTTCTGGTGAATCGTTATTTTGGAGTGCATCAATACACCACAAAGAACCATCAAACTCGATATCGAGTAAAAATACACATCAATGGCAACTATACCATTGGAACCTATTCCAGCGAAACAAAAGCGGCCATTGCATACAACAAAGCAGTTGACCTGGCTAAAGCTGCAGGTATCGCCAAAAATTATCCCGAAAACTATATTGAAGATTTGTCTCCAAAAGACTATGCAGACATTTATCTCAAACTTAAAATTTCTTCAAAATATTTAGATTATCTACATACAATATAAAGACCTGGCCGGCACACGCTAGCCAGGTTCTTTTCTTATAGGCAATCCTATTTTTCATTAATATAATTTACTAATCCACCACATGCAATTAACTTCTGCATGAATTCTGGGAACGCCTGCCCCTGGAAACTTTCTCCAGTTGTAACATTTGTAATCACACCAGAATCGAAATCTACTTTTACTTCATCACCAGCGCTAATTGCCTTGGCTGCTTCTGGACATTCAATAATTGGAAGTCCAATATTAATAGCATTTCGATAAAAAATTCTAGCAAAAGTCTCTGCAATAACACAGCTTACACCTGCGGCTTTAATGGCTATTGGAGCATGCTCACGAGAAGATCCACATCCAAAGTTCTTATTAGCAACAATAATGTCTCCCTCATTTACTTTTTTCACAAAATCTTTATCAATATCTTCCATACAATGGGTTGCAAGTTCCTTTGGATCTGATGAATTCAGATATCTTGCTGGGATAATAACGTCTGTATCTACGTTATCTCCATATTTAAATACAGTACCCTGTGCTGCTTTCATATAAAATCTCCTTAAACAAATTAATACAAAAGTGTTTATTCACACTTATTCTCCGACTTCCTCTGGTCCAGAAATCTTTCCGGTCAATGCACTTGCTGCAGCAACCGCTGGGCTTGCAAGGTAAACTTCAGATTCCACATGTCCCATACGTCCAACAAAATTACGATTTGTTGTGGATACACAGCGCTCTCCTTCTGCCAAAACACCCATATGACCGCCAAGACATGGGCCACAAGTTGGTGTACTAACCACAGCACCGGCTTCAATAAAGGTACGAACCAGGCCTTCCTCAATGGCATCCAGATAAATCTTCTGTGTTCCTGGAATTACAATTACACGAACACCTTTGGCAACTTTTTTGCCTTTCATAATAGCTGCCGCCGCACGAAGGTCATCCATACGTCCGTTTGTACAAGACCCAATCACTACCTGATCAATCTTAATGTCATCCATTGCTTCAATTTCATCAATTGTATGGGTGTTTTCAGGCAAATGTGGGAAAGCAACTGTGGACTTCAATGTACTCAAATCAATTACATATTCTTCATCATATACCGCATCTTCATCTGCTTCATACTCTACCCATTCACGTACCGAATGTTCTCTCATATAAGCTCTAGCAACGTCATCTACTGGGAAAATACCATTTTTCCCACCAGCTTCAATTGCCATATTGGCGATAGTAAGTCTGTCATCCATAGAAAGATTCGCAATACCATCTCCCACAAATTCCATGGATTTATATAATGCACCATCTACACCAATCATACCAATAATATGAAGGATTACATCTTTTCCGCTAACCCATTTAGAAGGCTTGCCTGTTAAAGTGAACTTAATTGCAGATGGAACTTTAAACCACGCTTTACCGGTTGCCATACCGGCCGCCAAATCCGTACTACCAACACCTGTAGAAAATGCCCCCAGTGCACCATAGGTACATGTATGGGAATCTGCGCCGATGATGACATCTCCAGCAACAGTTAAACCTTTTTCAGGTAATAACGCATGTTCAATTCCCATTTCACCTACATCAAAGTAGTTCGTAATATCATTTTTGCAGGCAAATTCACGAACACACTTGCAATGCTGTGCTGATTTAATGTCTTTATTCGGTGTAAAGTGGTCCATAACCAATGCGATTTTATCTTTATGGAATACACCATCTACCTTCATCTTCTCTATCTCATGGATTGCTACTGGCGAAGTAATATCATTTCCCAATACCAAATCCAAATCCGCCTCTATTAACTGTCCTGCTACTACAGATTCCAAACCCGCATGTGCAGCGAGGATCTTCTGAGTCATTGTCATTCCCATGGAAACAACCTCCTTTGTTTATTACTAAACTGATTCTAGCATATTAGATATTATAATGAAAAATACATAATATACATATTTACCATAACCATTTCTTATGGTATAATCTTTTTATATTATAAGAATACATTATGATAAATGGAGGTAATGATATGAATCAAAACTTATCATCTTACTGGATATTCTATACAGTTGCTAATGCAGGCAACATCTCAAAAGCTGCAAAAGAACTATATATTAGTCAGCCTGCAATTAGTAAATCCATTCAGAAATTAGAAGAAAGTTTAAACTGCAAGCTTTTTTCCAGAAGTTCACGAGGAGTTATTTTGACCGATGAAGGCGCTCTCCTCTACGGACATGTAAAAGAAGCCTTTGAAACACTAAACCTTGGTGAAGATAAATTGAAGCGTTCCATTGAATTAGGTGTTGGACATATTTCCATCGGTGTAAGTACAACCCTTTGTAAATATATGCTTCTTCCATATTTAAGTGAATTTGTTCACCGCAATCCTCATATTAGTATTTCTATTAGTTGCCAGTCCTCCAACGAAACCCTTCGTCTTTTGGACGAAAACAAGATTGACATTGGTTTTATAGGTAGGCCAGAAAACTTGAAAGGATTCCATTTCGATTTCTTAGATAATATCGAAGATACTTTTGTGGCCAGTCCAGAATATATTTCTAATCTTTCAGAACGTGGAATTGAAGAAAAAGATTTATTATCTAATGCAACACTGATGTTGTTGGACAAAAACAATATGACCCGTCGTTATGTAGACGATTATTTCCAGGAAAATCACATTACCGTTTCTGAAACTATTGATATTTCAGATATGGGACTTTTGATCGACTTTGCACGCATTGGTGTTGGTGTTGCCTGCGTTATCAAAAACTTCGTTGCAAAAGATTTAAAGAAAGAAAAACTTGTAGAAATCCCATTGGAAATTCCAATTCCAAAACGTGAGGTTGGTTTTGCATATAAGGAAACCGTAAAACCTTCTAATTCCTTGGAAGCGTTTATTGATTTCTATAAGACTTACAAACCGGAGGACTAAGATATGGCTGAACAGTTACATACTATTCCCATTTCAGATGCCATGGAAAATGCAGGCGAATGTCCATTTTGCTATATTGAACGACGCGTAGAAAATCATTCTATGGATTATGTTTTAGGTCATGGTGCTTCCTATATGGAAGCTGACATTCGTGATATGACTGACCGCCAGGGCTTCTGTCGTGCTCATTTCAAAAAAATGTTCGATTATGGCAATTCCTTGGGAAATGCTTGGATTCTCAAAACCCTTATGCTCCGTCATATGAATGAAATGACCAAAGAATTTAAAGCATTCAACCCTTCTACTTCTGGTAAAAAGGGCTTGTTTGGCAAAGGCGCTTCCGACAACTCTATCGTAAATTGGATTGAAGAACGAGAATCTTCCTGTTTTATCTGTACTAGTGTCAACAATACGTTTAATGCATATATGAAGACTTTCTTCAATATGTATCGTGATGATGAAAATCTCAGGAAACAGGTTGCTTCCAGCAAAGGTTTCTGCCTTTCCCATTTTAAAGTCGTATGTCAGGGCGCTGACAAATACTTAAATGGTAAAATGCGTGAGGAATTCTATAACACACTCCTTCCATTGGAAGCAGAAAATCTGGACCGAGTATATGAAGATATTGCTTGGTTTATTGAAAAATATGATTATAAGAATAAGGACGCAGACTGGAAAGATTCCAAAGATGCTGTACAACGCACAATGCAGAAACTTCGTGGTGGTGATCCTTCTCTTGCACCACATGTGATTAAACGATAAAACTTATTACACTTACGAAAATAGGCTTTCAATATATAATATTAGCACACGCTCTCGCTCGTTGAAAAACGTAGCGGACACTAAATTCGTGAATTCTTCACTCATTAAGTGCCGACGCTTTTCAAACGGTGCTTTATTACAAGTCATCGGAAGAACTTAATGTATCTCTAACAATCATGATGGTTCCGAGTATCATTACGACGAGGGCTACATAGAATTGAATTCCAGGGCGTTCGCCGAGTAAGATCAAACTAAATACTACTCCAAGGAATGGCGCTACTGCATAATATGCACTGGTCTTTGCTGCACCAATATGTTTTTGGGCTGATATATAGAAGTTAATACTTAAGCCATAAGATACAAAGCCTAAAATTAATACGCATGCAATATATAACAAACCTGGGAGTTGTTCTCCTATAATAAAGGCCGCAATAAGACTGCCTAATCCTGAGAAAATGCCTTTAATGGTAACAATCTCTTCGGAGCTCTTATTGCTGATTTTATTTGTGCAGTTGTTTTCAAATCCCCAACAAATGGTTGCACCTAAAACTAGAAGTGAACCAATATTAAAGTTAAAACTTCCTGCCCCTTCAAAGGTTAAAATCACACTTGATAAAGTCACAAGAGCAATTGCAATCCATAATCTTTTGGAAACAACTTCTTTAAAGATTACAAGTGCAATAATGGAAGTTGCAACAATTTCAAAATTATTAAGAAGTGTTGCATTGGCTGAACTTGTAATCACAAGGCCATTCATAAGAAGGATTGGTGCAAAAATATCCAGCACAACCATTGCAATAGTATATGGTAACTCTTTCTTTGTAAGAGGTTCTTTCACAACTTTTTTCCCGAACAAACCACTAACGGACGTGTATAAAAGCATTCCCACACCAGCACCCAGGTATAATAATCCTGCCATCATAGTTGGAGACACGTATTCCGTTAATAATTTTGAAAAAGGAATGTTAATTGCATATAGTGCAGCCGCCAAAAAGGCCGCTGCACTAGCTATGATTTTTTTATTCATATTTATTTCTTTCTTGGCAATTTAATCTTGTTCAGTTTCTTATTCATGTCAAGTAACTGTTCTTTGGTAAATTCGATACCTACCATTCCACCCATGCTTGAAATTCTAAGAATAGAGAAGCTTCCTACCATATCCATGATTCCACCGCTCTTAAGGTTGATATTGAATCCGCCACCCTTCTTTTCACCAGAAGCATTTTTCTTCATTTGTTTCATAAGGGATGTGGTCATACCTGCGATAAATAATTTACCACGGAGCGTTCCCATAATATCACTAATCTTAGTATTTAATGAGCAGTAGCCTTCTCTTTCCGTAATATCAAACCAGTTTAGAACAGCGTTCTTCTCTACAAGACGATAACTCTCATCGAATGTATCCACTTTATTGATACGGCTTTCATCTTTGTATTCACCAGCTACTGCAACAAGTGTTGTTTCCCCTTTGTTTGGTACATCAAAGTAGAAGAAATGATCTTCTGCTTTCACTTTTCCAAGGCTTTCGCCATTTGCAAACAATTCCACTTCTGGAAGGTTCGAATATACAGTAACCTTAGTTACATCCTCTACTCTGTTTACATAACGCTTGCCACAGATGTGTACGAATGGATCATCAGATAACCATGCTTTATAAGCATAGAAGGAGTCTTTTTTATACTTTCTATCAATTGTAATAAGACCCTTGTGGTTCTGTCCATTTTCCCCACCTTCGCCACGAGCATCAGCGCCAAAGTCAAACATGTTCCATACATAGGTTGCCCACATGTATTTTCTTGTAAAGAGCTGTTTAATCAATTCTTCGTGGTAATACGCCTGGTATTCTTCTGTATAATCACCCTGTTTTGGATCTGATGTATGCCAATTCAAAGCTTCACAACCATATTCAGAACATCCCACTGGAAGATTTGGATACATTGCATGGAATTTATCAAACCATGGACCATTCATAGATGTTTCGCCGCCGTACCATCCAAAATAGTGGTTCCATGCTACAGTATCAGGAATAGTAATGTATTCTGCATCCAGTGGACACATAGATACAATCGCCATAGTGGTAAGACGAGTCTTATCTAATTCATGAACTAAGTCATTTAGAATTCTATGATTTTCTACAAGGTCAGGATCATTTGCTCCGTTAATTGTAATTTCGTTAGAAAGGCCCCAAACCACAATGGATGGATGGTTATAGTTCTGAATAACCAATTCTTTCATCTGACTAATTGTATTTTCACGACCTGTTGCCATATGGCTGGAAATATATGGAATTTCAGCCCAGATTACCAAACCTCTTTCATCACAAAGGTCATAGAAATACTGGTCATGCTGATAATGTGCCAAACGAATGGTTGTTGCACCAACTTCACAAATCAAATCCATATCTTCGTCATGATGTTCTTTTAATAATGCATTACCATATCCGATTCTGTCCTGATGACGAGATACACCACGAAGTGGATATTCTTCACCATTTAAGATAAATCCGTTATTTGGATCAATCTCATATGTACGACAACCAAATCGACTGCTTACAACATCAACAACGTCTTCACCATCAATTAATTCCGCTTCACAAGTATAAAGATATGGGTCTTTACGACCATGCCAACGATGTACATCTTTGATTTCAAGTTCTACTGTTGTATCATCGGAAATTGTTCCAGCAACGGTATTACCTTCCGCATCTTTTAACACAACATGAACTTTATGGCTATCTTTTTTATTGGTAATGTATGTCTCCACTTTTACTTTGGCATCTTCGCCTTCTATCACTGGTGTAATAGCAAGACCTTTACCGCCATAATATTCAAGGTCAAAGTGTGAATCTGCAACACATACAATATTTACATCTCTGTAAATACCACCATAGAAGGTAAAATCTGCAACCTGTGGATAAACTGTATCATTTGCAGCATTGTCTACCGCAATAACAAGCAATGCTTCTTCTGCATCTTTAAAATCAGAAGTAAGTTCTACTCTCCATGTAGAATATCCACCATCATGATGTGCTTTCTTTACTCCGTTCACATATACATCTGCAGATGAATTAGCTCCATTAATTTCTAAATAATAACGGTCTGCTTCTGGTAATTCATTTCTTTTGATTACCTTTGCATAATGACATGTGCCGCGGAAATAATCCGCACCACCGTCCATACCATCAATGGCATTCCAAGAATGTGGCACATTTACCACTTCCCAGTCTGCAGGTAAAGTACTTGGTACTTCTTTAGCGTCTTTTAAAAATCCCCAATTTTGATTGATGTTTAAAATACTTCTCATTTTTGTTCTCCCTCTTTTAAAATTATTTATTTTATAAATAAAATAATTGCATTATGTTCTAATTGTACACAATTTATAGCAAAATGAAAAGCCCCGTGTCATATTTATATAGATAAGGCGAGGTTAAGCAACGCATCGAGCCGTTCTATATAAATATGGCACGGGGCGGTCTCGTTTATTTTGCAACAATGTTTACAATACGTCCTGGGACATAGATTTCCTTCACAATATTGCCTGTCAACTTGTCACCAAGTTCTTCTTTTGCCTTTGCAATAACCGCATCTGCTGGATCATCTTTTCCAACAGCAATTGTTGCTTTGATTTTACCATTAATCTGAACAGCAATTTCAATGGTATCTTCTACTGTCTTAGCCTCATCATATTCTGGCCATTTTTCATAAGCAATCGTATCATTATGACCAAGTTTTGCCCACATTTCTTCCCCTGCGTGTGGACAAATACAAGAGAACATCTTAATCAAACCTTCAGCATACTCTCTTGGACATTTTCCAACCTTATAAACTTCATTTACAAAAATCATCATCTGGCTGATTGCTGTATTAAAGCCAAGCTGTTCAAAGTCACCGGTAACTTTCTTAACCGTCTGGTGATATACTTTTTCAAGTGCACCGTCATTCTCTTCTGTAATATTTGCAGGATCTGTAAAGAAATTCCATACACGATTAATGAATTTTTTCGCACCAACTACACCATTAGAATTCCATGGTTTAGAAACCTCAAGTGGTCCCATAAACATCTCATAAAGTCTTAAGGTATCTGCACCATACTCTTCTACGATATCACTTGGGTTTACAACGAACTCTGGGAAACGTTTACCCATTTTGATTCCGTTTTCACCTAAAATCATACCCTGATGAACCAATTTCTGGAATGGTTCTTTTACAGGTGATAAGCCCTTATCATATAAGAAACGGTTCCAAATACGTGCATACATCAGATGTCCTACTGCGTGCTCTGGTCCACCTACATATAAGTCAACTGGCAACCAGTGTTTTAACAATTCCTGATTTGCAAATTCTTCATCATTGTTTGGATCAATATATCTCATATAGTACCATGAGGAACCTGCAGAACCTGGCATGGTAGATGTCTCACGAACACCTTTTACGCCATTTGCATCGTACTGTTTCCATTCTGTTGCATTTTCAAGAGGTGCTTTACCATTTTTACCCTTGTAATCTTCCAGTTCTGGTAAAACAAGTGGTAATTCTTCGTCCGGAATAAAGTAAATCTCTCCATCTTCTTTGTAAACACATGGAACAGGTTCGCCCCAGTATCTCTGACGTGCAAAAATCCACTCACGGAAATGATAATTTATTTTTCTTCTTGCAACACCCTTATTCTCCAATTTTACTGTAATAGCTTCTTTTGCTTCTTCTACAGTAAGACCTGTGAATTCTTCTGAATTAATTAACTTGCAGCCTTTTCCAAGGTAAT
Source organism: Lachnospiraceae bacterium (assembly GCA_015057035.1). Lineage (GTDB taxonomy): Bacteria > Bacillota > Clostridia > Lachnospirales > Lachnospiraceae > Roseburia. Next base: position 360,168 of record SVFC01000001.1, read on the forward strand.
CCTGTTTTTCAAATGCACACTCAGATACATCACGGCCTTCGATAACCTGAATCATATCGATATTGTGAGCAATTGCATATTCAAAGTCACGCTGGTCGTGGCTAGGAACTGCCATAACTGCACCTGTACCATAACTTGCAAGCACGAAGTCGCCAATGAAAAGTGGAACTTCTTTGCCATTTACAGGGTTAATTGCGTATAAACCTTTTAATGGACAACCTGATTTTGTCTTATTTAACTCAGTACGGTCCATATCGTTTTTCTTCAATGTTTCGTCGATATACGCCTGAACCTCTTCCTTGTTCTCCACACGGTCCATAAGACCTTTTACGATATCTCCGTCTGGAGCAAGTACCATAAATGTGATACCATAAATAGTCTCAATACAAGTTGTAAAAATAGAGAAGCTTCCGCCTCCAACGATTTCAAAATCAACTTCTACACCGGTACTCTTACCAATCCAGTTCTTCTGAATCTCTTTTGTAGAGGTTGGCCAGTCAATTTTCTCTAAACCTTCTAATAATTTTTCAGCAAATGCAGGCTGGTCAATTACCCACTGCTTCATGTTCTTTCTGATAACTGGATAGCCACCTCGTTCTGATTTACCATCAATTACTTCGTCATTGGATAAAACAGTACCTAATTCTTCACACCAGTTAACTGGCATGTCAACTAGTTTTGCATATCCGTCTTCGTATAATTTTTTGAAGATCCACTGTGTCCATTTGTAGAATGATGGGTCAGAAGTTGCAATTACTTTAGACCAGTCATAGTCAAAACCTAATTCCTTCAACTGATTAGAGAAAGTCTTAATGTTTTCCTGTGTGAATCCATTTGGATGATTACCTGTAGAAACTGCATACTGCTCTGCAGGCAAACCAAAGGAATCATATCCCATTGGATGAAGGACATTGTAGCCCTGCATACGTTTCATACGAGACATAATGTCTGTGGCTGTGTATCCTTCTGGATGTCCTGCATGAAGACCTACCCCTGATGGATATGGGAACATATCAAGCGCATAGTATTTTGGCTTGCTAAAATCCCAGACATCTGTCTTAAAAGTCTCGTTTTCTTCCCAATATTTCTGCCATTTTGGCTCCACAACTTTGTGGTTATACAATTCTGCCATAATTTCCTCCTATATATTAAGCAAAATATTTTTAAAATTGGTTAAGCGATCTAAACCGCCAGATATAAGGAAATATAAAAAGCTTCGTCCCTTATATCTAATAAGAGACGAAGCTAACCTATTTACTCCGTGGTACCACTCTAATTCATATTGATGTTGATGAATACACCTATCCATTACATACAATATACCCTCATAATTCTATAACGGGAATTCCCGTCCCAGCCTACTGTTTTGCTTATGATAAAAAACGGTTCAGTGGGAAACTCCAAGGCGAGTTCAAAGTTTATGTCTATTGCCTCTCACCAACCGGCAACTCTCTGTTAGTCCAACCACTTCTACTATTCCTCTTCATAGTCTGTTTCATATTCAACATATCAATTTTATACATTTAGAGTGCTTTTGTCAAATACTAATTGCTACCCAAACCATTAATAGCATCATTAATCAAATCACTATCTAAGGTAGGAATCTTCTTTAATGCTTCCACTAACTCTTCCTGATTTTCAGCAGTGGTAACCTCAAGCCAAGCTTCAATCTCCTGTTGCTGTGCTTCAGGTGTTGTAACTGCAGAGTCATCATAAGACGCCATAATCTTGTTTGCTGCTTCTGCATCATCTACAAAGACACTGTTAATCGTTTCAGTAATAAGATATTTTTTGATTTCAGTTGTCTTTTCGGTTGCATTTAACATTGTTGCTGCTTCTGCGTAAAATTCTTCATTCTGAAGTGCAGACATATCTCCTGTTTCAAGACTATCCATTACGTCATTCTTCAATGCATACTCAACAAAGTCAAGCATAACAACGCCGTTTTCCTGGAATTCTTCTTTGGTCATATCAAGCATAGCAACAACATTTTCCACCTGTTTGATTTCTTCTGGAGAAGCGTCCTGCATACTATTCACGATTTCATCTTTCATAATCGTTGTTGTTTCCTGAATCATATCGTAGCTCCAGTCTGCTTCAACAACATTTTCTTTTAAATGTGTTACTAAATCAAGACATGCATCTTCAAACTCTTCCTCATTTGTAGCTGACTGTAATGCTTCGAATTTAACCATTGTCTGATCCATAGCATCAACTACTTCGTTTACATTTACATTAGCACTGCCATCTGGATTGGTTGTACCTGAAGCATCCATTAAGCCGCCATATACATCACCAATCACGGAATTATTTGTCATACCAACAACTGGATGATTGGTGATAGCACCAAGATATTCCGCAAAAATAGCCATTTCTTCGCCACCAAGTTTTAATACAGTCTGAACTGTAGGTGCAAATGTTCCTAATGTTCCATATAATGGAAGTAATAATAAAACGGTATATACAACTGCATCCAAGAAACGAACGCCAAGTCCACCCCATTTTAAACCTGGGTGTTCCACCTGTAACGCCTCTCTCTTAACTACGTTTCCAATAATCTTGCCGATCAAAGTTACAACAAAGAAAATTCCAGCAAAGAATACAACTGCAAGAATTGCCTGAACCAAGGATGGAATCAATGTCTTAATAACTGCAACTCCCACCTGATCTGCTGGCAACATTGCAAGAACTGTTGCAACGATTCCGCCAGAAACAATTCCTGCAATCAGCTTAGATAAAAAGAAACTGATTACAGCCGAAACAATAGTAATTCCTAATGAAATCAACGCACGCCATAACCCTTTTCTATATCCAGCGATACAGAAAATCAATGCGGAAATTAAAAATACTACTACAAATGGTACCCATAAAATAATACTAATAACTGATGGAGATAACATATAATCTCCCCCCTTCCCTTTTATTACATACATTTTATAACGAGTTTCAGAATCAATCAACTATTCTTTGACAAATTCTGACATTTTTAAAGCTTATCAATATAATCGCAAGCAGCCATTGCCGCTACAGCACCGTCACTTGCAGCTGTGGCAACCTGACGAATACGTTTTGTACGACAGTCCCCTGCAACAAAAATTCCTGGTGTTGAGGTATGACAGTCTTCTGTGGCAATTACATAACCATAGGCATCCAATTGAACTACTTCTTTAAACATTTCATTCTGTGGGATTAATCCAATTGCAATAAATAAACCGTCTAATGAAAGTTCTTTTATTGCACCAGTATGTGTATTTTTAATAATAATTCCCTGTAATTCGGTTTCCCCAATTAAGTTTGAAACTTCAGTTCCAAGAATAATTTCCACATTTGATTTCGCTTTCAAAATATCTACCAGTTTTTTCTCGCCGGTAAAATCATCCAGATTCTGAACCACATAAACCTTACTTGCAAGTTCAGATAACAGAATTGCTTCCTGAAGAGCCGAATTGCCTCCACCAACCACTGCAACGGTTTTATTCTCATAAAAAGCACCATCACATACAGCACAGAAAGAAATTCCTTCTCCAACTAATTCTGGTTCATGTTCCAAACCAAGCATACGATGTTTTGCACCAGTGGCAATTATAACCGTTTTAGCCTGATGTTCTCCATCTGTTGTTACAACCGTCTTTATTTCTCCATCACGAACTTCTAACACTTCAGAACAATCCACTTCTGCATCTTGTCCCAAAACCTGTTCCACAAGTTTGTCTGCAAATTCGTTTCCTGTGATTTCTGCAAATCCAGGGATATTTTCTACCTTTGGAGAAAATGTAATCTGTCCACCAAAACATCCTTTTTCAATTACTAATACTGATTTATTTGCTCTCTTAGCATATAGAGCGGCGGTCAGTCCTGCTGGACCGCCGCCTATTATAATTACATCATACATATTCTATTCCTTTTATACGTTCAGTAATTTCTTAATGTCAGATACACCTGTATATTTAGATGCCTGTCCATCTTTTACAACCACAAGAGTTGGTGCCTGTTTTACACCAAAGCCTTCTGCTAATTCCACATGTTCGTTTGCAAGAAGTTTTTCATATGCAACTCCTGCTTTATCTAAAATAGAACAAGCGATTTTACAGTTTGGACATGTAGCTGTTGTGAAGAGATAATTACCATCAGCAACTCCGCATCCACATTCTGTGGCTTTTTCTTGTGCAACTACAGGACCATCATGTGTAAGATGGGAGTTCTCAATGTTGTACATCTTACGGTCATGATACTCCTGTGTCTTACCATCATTCCAGTTCTGTACTGGACGATAGTATCCTGTAATACGGCTATATACTTCTGTAGCCTGTCCACACTGTGGGCAGTTATGTACTTCACCAGCAATATATCCGTGATCCTTACATACAGAGTAAATTGGAGATAATGTATAGTAAGGTAATTTATAGTTCTCTGCAATCTTCTTAACAAGATTTGCAGCAGCTTTCCAGTCTGGAAGTTTTTCACCTAGGAAGGCATGGAATACAGTTCCTGATGTATAAAGAGTCTGTAATTCATCCTGAACATCCAATGCTGTGAAAATATCCTCTGTATATCCAACTGGAAGGTGTGAACTATTGGTGTAATATGGTGTTTCACCTTCTTTGTTACCAGCGGTAATAATGTCTGGGAAATATTTTAAATCATGTTTTGCCAGACGATATGCTGTTGATTCTGCAGGAGATGCTTCAAGGTTGTATAAATCACCATACATTTCCTGATAATCAGAGAGTCTTTCTCTCATATGGTTCAGAACATCCTTGGTAAATTCCTGAGCGTCTTTATTTGTAAGATCTTTCTTTAACCATTTTGCATTCAAACAAGCTTCGTTCATACCAACAAGACCGATGGTTGAGAAATGGTTGTTAAATGTTCCAAGATATCTCTTGGTATATGGATATAAGCCTTCTTCTAATAACTTTGTAATAACAGTACGTTTTACATGTAATGAACGAGCAGAAATATCCATCATCTTATCCAGACGTTTGTAGAAGTCTGCTTCGTCTTTTGCAAGATATGCAATTCTTGGCATATTGATGGTTACTACCCCTACTGAACCTGTAGATTCGCCACTACCGAAGTATCCACCAGATTTTTTACGAAGTTCTCTAAGGTCAAGACGTAAACGACAGCACATACTACGTACGTCACTTGGTTCCATATCACTATTAATATAGTTTGAGAAATATGGAGTACCATATTTTGATGTCATTTCAAATAATAATTTATTATTTTCTGTCTCTGACCAGTCAAAGTCACGAGTGATAGAATAAGTTGGAATTGGATACTGGAATCCGCGTCCATTAGCATCACCTTCAATCATAATCTGAATGAAAGCTTTGTTAATCATATCCATTTCTTTCTTACAGTCTTTGTATTTGAAATCCATTTCCTTGCCACCAACGATACAGTTAAGCTCTGCAAGGTCGTTTGGAACAACCCAGTCAAGCGTTACGTTAGTAAATGGAGCCTGTGTTCCCCAACGGCTAGGTGTATTTACACCGTAAATGAAAGATTCAATACATTTTTTCACCTGGTCATAACTTAAATTATCTACTTTAACAAAAGGCGCAAGGTATGTGTCGAATGATGAAAATGCCTGTGCTCCAGCCCATTCATTCTGCATAATTCCGAGGAAGTTAACCATCTGGTTACAAAGTGATGAAAGGTGAGCCGCTGGTGCAGATGTAATCTTGCCACGAACACCACCTAAGCCTTCCTGAATCAACTGTTTTAAAGACCATCCTGCACAGTATCCTGTTAACATAGAAAGGTCATGAATGTGAAGGTCTGCATTACGATGCGCATTGCCGATTTCATCATCATATATCTCTGATAACCAGTAGTTTGCTGTTACTGCACCAGAGTTTGATAAAATAAGACCACCTACAGAATATGTAACTGTGGAGTTTTCCTTTACACGCCAGTCACTAACCTGAAGATAGTTATCAATGATTGCTTTATAGTCAACCATAGTTGCATTCAGGTTACGGATTTTCTCTCTCTGACGACGATAAATAATATATGCTTTTGCAACATCGTCATATCCTGCCTTAATCAAAACAGATTCTACGCTGTCCTGAATATCTTCTACTGCAATTACCTGATCCTCAATCTTTGGCTCAAATTCTGCAGTAACTTTTAATGCGAGAAAGTCAATAATGTTCGCATTGTACTGTTTGTTACAAGCTTCAAAAGCCTGTGTAATTGCTGCGCTGATCTTCCCTAAATCAAACGAAGCGATTTTCCCATCTCTTTTTACTACGTTATACATGCTATTCCTCCTTGAACAATTTACCTTGTCTGCCAATTCTTGGTCATTTTACATATTCCTTATTATACAATATATCTAGTGTTTGTCAACGGAAGTTGTCACAATATCTTGTGGTCATTTTTCACAAAAAAAGCTTCGAGGTTTACACTCCTCGAAGCTCTACTTGACCAATATTTTCATTTAATTTTGATTTCATTTCTTCTAAAACTGCCGAATCTACGGGGTTTAAACCATTCTGAATAAGTTCTCCAGAGTCTACGAAATTTTGCACAAAACATCTTGTGGCACCTTTTAGCCAAACCCCAATATCTTGTATATCATCCGCATTATGTAGTTCTTTTACCACTGTTGTTCGGAATTCATAGTCTACATGCCCTTCTTTTAAGAACTCTACACTCTTTTCAATTGGTGTTATATCAAAATTCTCTATTCCAACAGTCAAACCATATTTATTCTTACAGTTCTTGATATCCATGGCAACATAATCTATAAGACCACTATTTACCAAATCCATTAACTTCTCTGGAAAACAGCCATTGGTGTCCAACTTAACAGCATACCCAAGTTCTTTGATCTGTTTCATGAAATCTTTTATGTCTGGCTGCAACAAAGGCTCACCACCACTAATACATACACCCTCGAGAATCCCCTGACGTTTTTTTAGATAATCCAGAATTTCTTCTGTACTAATTCCATGAGACATATCAGGGTTAATTACCAGTGATGCATTATGACAAAATGGACAACGCAAATTACACCCTGCTGTAAACAGGGTGCAACCTACCTTTCCAGGATAATCTAATAAAGTTAGTTTTTGAAATCCATTAATCTTCATAATTAATTATTAATAAACTTATCTTCTTCGTTATTCCAGCTGTAAAGAGCACGTACTTCTTCACCAACTTTTTCTGCTGGATGTTCGGCAGCAAGTTTTCTCATTGCTTTAAAGTGAACCTGACGGCCTGCTGGTGACATATCAAGTAAGAATTCTTTTGCAAATGAACCGTCCTGGATATCTGCAAGAACTTTCTTCATTGCTTTCTTAGTATCTTCTGTAATAATCTTAGGTCCTGTTATGTAATCACCATATTCTGCTGTGTTAGAGATAGAATATCTCATTCCAGCGAAACCTGACTGGTAAATTAAGTCTACGATAAGCTTCATTTCATGGATACATTCAAAGTAAGCATTTCTAGGATCATATCCAGCTTCTACTAATGTTTCGAAACCAGCCTGCATAAGTGCACAAACACCACCACAAAGTACTGCCTGTTCACCGAAAAGGTCTGTTTCTGTTTCAGTTCTAAAGTTTGTTTCAAGAACACCAGCTCTTGCTCCACCGATAGCTGCAGCATATGCTAATGCCATATCTAAGGCTTTTCCTGTAGCGTCCTGTTCAACAGCAACGAGACATGGAACACCTTTACCAGCCTGATATTCAGAACGTACTGTATGTCCTGGTCCCTTAGGTGCAATCATAGTAACGTCAACGTTTGCTGGTGGCTTAATGCATCCGAAATGAATGTTGAAACCATGTGCGAACATTAACATATTGCCTGCTTCCAGGTTTGGTTCAATGTCTTTTTTGTACATATCCGCCTGTAATTCATCATTGATAAGAATCATAATGATGTCTGCTTTTTTTGCAGCTTCTGCAGCAGTATATACTTCAAAGCCCTGTCTAACAGCCTTATCCCAAGATTTGCTGCCTTCATAAAGACCAATGATAACGTTGCATCCTGATTCCTTTGCGTTTAATGCATGTGCATGTCCCTGGCTACCATATCCGATAACCGCGATTGTCTTTCCTTCTAATAAAGAGATATTACAATCTTCCTGATAAAAAATTCTTGCTTCTGACATATATTTATTCCTCCTAAAATTAAGTCCTATAGTATTTCATCCAGATAAACCACATCTTTGGACCCTCTGGTAAGTCCCGTAATACCTGTTCTAGCCAGTTCTAAAACTTCATAGCCGACTAACAATTCCAAGAATGCATCTAACTTGCTCTGTGTTCCCACTAATTCAATAATCATAGAATCCAATGACACATCTACGATTTTTCCTCGGAAAATGTTCGTTACATTAACAATCGCCTGTCTCTGATGTTCTTCCACTCGAATCTTAATCAAAATCAATTCTCGTGTAATTGAAGTTCCATCTTCCAGTTTCTTGATATCCAGCACATCTTCCAATTTTGCAAGCTGCTTCTCAATCTGTTCTAAAATCTGCTCATCTCCAGTTGCAACTATGGTAATTCGCGTATAATTTGGATCTGCTGTTACCCCAGAAGAAAAACTATCAATGTTATATCCACGACGAGTAAATAATCCAGAGATACGACTTACAACACCAGGTGTATTCTCAACCAGAAGAGATAAAACCTGTTTTCTCATAAGCATATTTCCTTTTCTGTATTAATATAGACACATAATATTACTATAATTTGTATTTGTCAAGCATTATTTATACTATAACTTGTAGTTATATATCCAATAACCTTTTTTAGTATTCATATATCATTCTATTGCATCTTTATCGGAAAAAGGCATCTATTCCATCTGCAATTCCATCAACCATCTTATCCTGATATTCTTCAGTTGCCATCAAGGCATCTTCTTCCGGATTTGTCATATATCCCATTTCAAGAATCGTTGTAGGAACCTGTGCCCAGTTAATGCCACTCATAGTATCCGTTTCCCAAACCTCTGCTTTTACACATCCAGTACTTGCTGCAAAACCATTCAAAACACAATCAGACAGTTTTCTAAAACTCTCATACTTATCTCCATTATAGACATTTTCAGGCGTCTGACAGATGGTAAACGCACCCTTTTCTGCTGTATTGGTGGAACCATTCGCATGAATACGGATAAAAGCATCTGCATTAATGTTGTTTGCAACCATAGCACGTTCACTATTTGGAATATTAATTGCATGAGTTTCACGAATCATAACCACCTGATATCCACGAGAAAGAAGCTCCTCCTTCAATTTCAATGCAACAATAAGGTTCAGTTCATATTCCCATAATCCACTTGTATTACCATATGTCCCTCGGGAAACTTTTTTCTTCGTCGTTGTTGCGCCTGGACCAATTGGCTCTTTCTCTGCATTTGTAAATTCCTGATGTCCAGCATCAATTACAATCACAGGACTATCCTCATTCAATTCAGGAATCATGATATCTTCTGCAGTAATTTCAGGATGCATTTTAAGTTCTTCTGTAGTTAAGTATTTTGAAGAAACATATGCCTCCTTTTCCTTGTATATGACTTTCTGCCATCCGTCTACTGGTTCCCCTAACGCAATAACACTTTCATTTGTTTTAAGAACTCCTAAAACAGTCCCTGTTATTGGCTTACTTCTAACGTTTACATTTGCAGTAGCATACATTGTAATTTTTTTAACTTCAGGCTCTGTTGGTTCTAAAGGTTTCGGATCTTGAACTGGTTTTTCAGCTGTAAGGTATTTATTGCTTGCATATCCGATTTTCCCTTTAAACTCAATTCGATACCAACCAGTTTCATTACACTGGCCCGTTACCTGAACTTCATCATCTTTCTGTAAGTAACCAAGCACTTCCCCATTCTTATCTGGCTTAGAACGAACATTTAGACTTGTGGTAGACCACATAATTCTGTTTATATCTGTGTATGTATATTTATTTTCAGGCTTAGAATCATCTGGTTTTTGACTATCATCTGGTTTTTGACTATCATCTGGTTTTTGACTATCATCTGGTTTTTGACTATCATCTGGCTTTTGACTATCATCTGGTTTTTGACTATTGTCTGTCTCGCCGACATTGTCTGGTTGATTGGAATCCTCAGTATTCTGATTATTCGTTCCAGATTCATATTGCGAATCATCCAATGGAATCATATTGTCCAGACCACAACTAGTAACCAACATTACACACAGTATTATCCATACAAATACGTTCTTTTTCATTCCAACCCCTCCTATATATTCTATACTGATTTCTCCTCATGATATACCGAACGGTCAAAGGCGAGTATTGGAGCAAAAACAACCGGTAAAATACCAAGTCCAATACCAAACAAAGGCTCTTTTCCGTATTTTCTGGCGATTATGATTCCAACCATAATCTCTATAGTAACAACGATGATTGTAAGAATAATCCTTGTCCAAAACAAAAATTGCAAATCCATATTTAAACTTACATTCTCTAACAACGAATCTGCTAAATCTAATGCAGCTAATGCAGAATATACAATGTTTACAACTCCCTCAATGATAGAAAGAATTAAAAAAGGAAAATATAACCATTTTTTATTTGCCAAGCCAAATCTGGTATAATCACAATAAAAAGGAATAAACGCCTTCCATCCCTTAATCTGCGCTTTCTCAAAAATTTTCCACCAGCAAAATGCTGTTAATATCCATAAAATAAATTTAACAATAAACATTACTTATCTCCTTTACCTATCGCTTAACTATATTATCATTCATAACGACTTAAAATGCAAATGATAACTTGATATTTTATATATTAATGTTAAAATAAATATATATTATTTTCTTATAAGGGAGGTTTACTATGGAGGAAAAAATTTATAAAACAATGGGGTCCACCGGAGTGGCTAACCTGGTAATTGGAATATGTGTTTTGGTAGTTGGAATTGTTAGCGGTGTTTTACTAATTGTAAACGGCGCGCGACTTATTGGAAATAAAAACAAACTTACTTTTTAGAAATAAAGCATGAAAAAAAGGCCGCTCGATTTGAGCGGTCTTTCTATATAAGCTATTTATTTTGCAAACACATACCGGTTCTTTCCACCACGCTTTGCTTCGTATAATGCTGAGTCTGCCTTCCCATACAATTCTTCTAATGTACGTCCGTTGCCCGGATACAAACTAATTCCGATACTGCCTGAAACGCTTACCTGAGGATAAGATAATGCAACTTTATTTACTACACTAAGCAAATCCTTGGCTTTTCGCTCCACCTGGCTAATTTCAGACACATTACGCATCAATGCAAAGAACTCATCTCCTCCTATACGACCAACAACATCACTTTCACGGAAAGTATGCTTTAATTCTTTTGCTAAAGCAATTAGGAATTCATCTCCCACTTGATGTCCAAGCGTATCATTCAGCGCCTTGAAATTATCTATATCAAGCATAAACAAAACATGTAGTCTATCATGCTCGTTGCTCAGCACCTGACGAATGTATTCCATAGAAGTTTCTCTGTTTAATAGCATAGTCATTTGATCCAAACGAGCAGCTACCATCATTTTCTGTTCCTGCTGTTTAATGGCGTCAATGTCTTTTGCCGTGAGCATTACACATAGATTACCACTGTCTACATCTGTTAAGAAGCGAATCTCATTGCGAACCCATCTCTTTGAACCATCTGTCATTAAACGTTCATATTTGAAAGTCATGCTACTTCTACCGCTGGCATAAATACTCCATAATTTTGCATGTGTAAAGTTGCGATAAAAAATTGCAGCCTCACACTCTGCATCAACAATAGACTCGATTGCAGCATTGCACATTTCCTCTACTGTCTGACAAGTCTGAATGGTGCCCTTTTCAATGTTCTGTTTTCTCTGACTAATAACACGCCAATCATCCACGTCAACATAGCAAACTGCATAGGTATCTTCTGGGAGTTCGAATAGATATTTTAGTTCCTGCTGATATCTCTGGCGAGCAAAATAATCTCTGGTAATATCCCTTGTTACACCAAGAAGTCCTATGATATTACCGTCATTATCCCTTAAGATATATTTGGATGTAGATCCATATCTTGCCTGACCATCCTCATCCGCAATTGGTTCCATATAATCCAGAAGATTCTCGCCGCTTTCCAAAAGTTTATGGTCATCCGCTACATATCTCTTGGCCAGTTCTTTATCTGCAAAAATCTCCATATCAGTTCTACCAATAATCTCACTGACAGCTTCTTTTCCGACCATCTTCACAAATGGCATAGATGCAGCCTGATACACCAAATCTGGTGATTTCAGAAAGACCATATCCGTTGTGCTTTCCAGCATAGCCTCGAAAGCCGCTTTCATTAATGCTTTTTCCATATTTATCCCCTTAACATTGATATAATGTAGTAATTATTCTTATATGTATATTATCGTCTAAAAATTCTTATTTCGCAAGAATATTCTACAAAATAAATTTTTTTAGATAAACTTTAACTATAAAAAAGCTTCCTGCATAATAACAGGAAGCTTTTTCATATTATTTTGAATTTTATTTTTGTAACTCGATAGCGCGTTTCAATGCATCATCAATATGTGCACAGAAATTCTCTTCTCCAACCAATACATCAAATCCAGCCTTTTTCATAACATGCATTGGCTGTTCATTCACATGTGATAAAACTAATTTAATGTTTTTCTTCTGACATTTTTCATAAAACTGTTCGAAGAAATGAATTGCAGTTGCATCTAATGCAGTAACACTTCTCATTCGAAGAATAAGAACATTCTCCGTTCCATTTAAACTGATATTTAAAATCTTATCTGCCGCGCCGAAAAACAATGGTCCAGTAACTTCATATACTACTGTATGTTTTGGAACTTCACGAAGTTCAATACTATATGGATCATTTTCATCCTCAATATATTTCCATCCAGAGATTTCTGTTACTTCACTCATACGCTTCATAAACAGCATAGCGGCAAGTACGATACCAACCCCAATTGCAACAACTAAGTCAAACAATACGGTAAGTGCAAAAGTAAGCACTAATACAAGAATATCGCTCTTAGGTGCTGTTTTACACAAATGTACAAAATGTTTCCATTCAGACATATTATATGCAACCATAAATAAAATCGCTGCGATGGTTGGCATTGGAATTAAACCTGCATATGGCATTAAAACAACCAAAATTAACAACAATGTCACGGCATGTACCATACCTGAAATTGGAGTTCTACCACCGTTCTTTACGTTTGCAGCAGTTCTAGCAATAGCACCTGTTGCAGGAATACCACCAAACAACGCAGAACCAACGTTACCAATTCCCTGAGCCACAAGTTCCATGTTGGAACGATGCTTGCTATTAATCATACTATCCGCCACAACACAGGAAAGCAAAGATTCAATTGCCGCAAGAATTGCAATGGTAAATGCATCTGGAAGAACATTGCTTACTGTTTCAAAAGAAATATTCGGTATCTGAAACTTAGGTAAATCAGATGTAATCGTATACAACTCTCCAATAGTCTTTACTTCCATATTGAAACCAGAGACCATAAGAATTCCTGCAAATACAGCAATCAATGAGCCTGGAATCTTATTAAGAAATCCTGGCAACATTGGCCAGATAATTAAAATTGCAAGACATACAACACCCACAATTACTGCCGACCAGTTTGTAGTATTCAAATGACGAATGACTTCATCTATTTTTTCTACAGTTTCAATGGCATTTACTGATGGGTCTGTGGTTAAACCAAGAAAAGATTTAATCTGTCCAACAACAATCGTTACCGCAATACCCGCTGTAAAACCAGTGGTAATGGTATATGGAATGAATTTAATGAGACTTCCGAATTTTAAAAGCCCCATAACAATTAGAATAATACCCGCTAATATGGTTGCAACAATTAAACCATCCATACCATTTTTCGCTACAATACCTGCTACAATGGTTGCAAATGCAGCTGTAGGACCAGAAATCTGTACTCGGCTTCCTCCAAAAAAGGAAATCAGAAAACCAGCAATAATGGCTGTATAAATTCCCTTTTCCGGCGTTACCCCTGATGCAAGTGCTAACGCAATTGATAAAGGCAAAGCGATAATTGCCACAATAATTCCCGCTATAACATCATTGATAAACTGTTCTTTTGAATATGTTTTCATAACCGAAAACAACTTTGGCTTTAGTTTTTCCATCGTTTTTTAACTCCTCAAAATAAAAAACTCGCACAAATTGTCTATTTGCACGAGTTTTATATTATTCCTTTGAGATTGTGAATTCAATGTCAAAGTCTACAAAATTTTTGCCTTTTTTGCATTAATTTTTGTAATCTAATATCTTAATATGTAGTTGTTCGTATAAATCCTTATATCTTACGTTAGAGCCTTCATACTTTACAGGTCCTACATAAAGACTCAGCGGAATCTCCTGACCTTCATATATAATTGGCTGTCCGTTATATGCTTCAATGCGATTACAAATATCATCTGCATAGGATTTTTCTTCACTATTTGTCAGCATCACAAACTCATCACCACCAATACGGAACACAATGTCTTCTTCTCCCGCCTCACGCTCCATACGATTTAAGGATTCTAAAATTGCAATATCTCCAGCCTTATATGCAATATCATTAATTGAAATCAATCCTGTAATATCACAACATACAAAATAACAATTTTTTCTCTGTACGAACAAATCGTACATCTCGCTAATATCTAAGTGTCTACGCTCACCCATATACGCACCTCCATCTTGAATTGGTGGAAGGAGTCTTGGAAACAATTCAAAAATATCTTTTCGCATTTTAAATTCCGAAGGATTGCAGTTCCAGACACCTTTGAAGGCTCTTGTAAAAGACTCATTGGTGCTATAACCGCATGACAATGCAATGTCAAGAATATTGGCATCTTTGTCTGCCACAAGCATTCTGGCAGCAATGGTCATTCTACGTTTTACCATATACTCCCGCACACTTAGCATGCTAACGTGACGAAAAATCTTCTCAAGGGCAGACTTCGAGCAATAACATGCATCTGCAACATCCTGAGTTTTAATTTCATTCTGCAAATTTTCTTCAATGAATTCTAACGCATTGGTAAGAATTTCAATATTGTTCATAACGACTCATTCCTTAATGTAATAGAAGTACTTCTTGAGTATACTATAACAGTTTGTGTTTGGGGAGACTTGACATTTTGAGTTTAGTTTTCACCTACGGATTATTTACACAGCCTGCAAATAATGGAATATTGTCATTTGTAATCACAAATAAAAATGGTCTATCCAATACAAAATCAATAATCTCTTCTGGCGGTTGCGCTGCCCCAGCTCCAGGAATTTCAAAGTATACAGCCGCTTTTACCCCCTGTTCATCAATCTGTACACGTACGGACTGATTTGCTTCGGTTAGATAAATTGGCAAATCCCCAGTAAGTTTTGTAAATTCTGCTTCCACTTCCTGAAAAACCTTCGTTACTCCCATATTTTTAAATCCATTACTTAAATCTGTCGTAGAAGCAACATCAAACTTTGGAACAGAAAGGTTCACTTTCATATATTTATTATTTTTCCAATTTAGATCTGAAATCATTTCCATATAAGAGTCATCACTCAACACATCATCGACCGTCTTATCCTCGTCAGGAAGAATAAACCACATATGACATCCATTTTTCAGCGTTAAATTCACTGCACCAAACGTCTCGCCCCAATAATAATACATCTGTGTTAATTTCTTGTTCATAAATGTAGCTTGCGTATCCCCGTCCAATGTATGGAATACATCTTGTGTATTATTGCTTGCTGAGAATTCATCCGTCCATTTTGCCTGAAAATATAATGTAGAATATAACGCCATAATAATATCTTGCGATAATTGGATATTTTTTGTACTGTCTTTTAAGAACTTACCTGTATTATTATTAATCCATGCCGCAATATCTTTATTAATCCTATCGCTACCTAAATCGCCCTGATATACCGATGCATAGTAATAATATGCCAATGCATCCATCGCTTCCTGATTATACTGCAGACCATCTTCTAGCCATAATGAATTCGCAAGAACACAAATCTCATTGGAATTGTTCTGATATACACTTTCCCATACTGCACTCACCTGTTTGCGAAGAGTCTCTGTATCTTCTACTCCAAACAGGTCCAGAATCTGCTGTCTTGTCTCACCTTCTGTCAATTCGGCTGTCATAGCCAATCCAATGTACGCATTTATAGGCGACCATAACTTATTTTTATTTCCCTCTGTCTGAAGGAACTGAGTGTTACCCTCCTTGAAAAAAGAGTTTAAGTTAATTTTTGCCTGTGCAGCAGACGCAACACGCGCCCCTACCTCTAAGTTCCACTTCTTCAAATCAGCATTCCATTCTTCACGGGTTGTATAATCATCCAAATCCGGTCTCTTAGTAATTCTAGGTTCGGATGCAACTGCAATCGCAT
Organism: Lachnospiraceae bacterium; assembly: GCA_015057035.1. Classification (GTDB taxonomy): domain Bacteria; phylum Bacillota; class Clostridia; order Lachnospirales; family Lachnospiraceae; genus Roseburia. The sequence goes on from SVFC01000001.1 coordinate 376,599, forward strand.
CCGCCGTAATAAGCATTGGTGCAGACATCATATTAATACCGATTGCAATTACTAGTACTGCGGCTACTGCCACTTTTAGAAAAGTCCTTTTCTTTGGAGGTTTTTCCGCTTCCTTGATATGTTTATCGCTGAGTTCCTCTAATGACTCTAAAACTTCTTCACGCTTCATAATGGTATCCCTCCTTTCTAAGGTACTCCTTTAGACCATTTCTAATGCGATTCAATCGGACAGAAACGGCCGTTTCCTGCATTTTAAGTGCCTTAGCTATGTCGCCTATCGAATCTCCAAACCAGTAACGCCTTATAAAAATATAACGGTTTTCCTTTGATTTTGATGCAAGAAATCGATCCATGACTCGTCCTAGCTCCCGCGCATCAATCATCTGCTCTACATCCCCACCTGGTAAACATTCATTTAATTCTTCTAAAGAAACATCATATCGATTATCTCTCTTTTGCGCGGTGGTCCAATGCAGTCTCTTAAGCGCATTGTTTCTTCCAATACGATAGACATATGGTGCCAAAGGATCCGGAGAAGCCGGTGGAATCGCATTCCAGAGCGCAAAATAGGTATCATTGGTACATTCTTCTGCATCCAATTGATTTTCTAAGATGTTATAAGCAATCCTATATAACTGTTTGCCGAATCTAGCACTCAATTCCTTTATTGCATTCTCTGCCCTTGCAAACAAAAGCTTTACAATTTTCTTATCTTCCATTCCAATCCCCCTTTCACCTATATTCACCACTTTTGAGTGGGAAATCTTACATATTATTATAATTTTTATGTTTAATTATAGGACTTACTCATCATTCAAACACTCAAGCATGTCTAGTGTTACCTGATTCCACTGGTGTTTTTTCATATCCACTCTGCCATCTACAAACTCGATACCCTCTGCTTTTAAAAGTTCAATCTGACGGTTTTCTCCACCAAATGCAAATGCTTTGGACACCTCTCCGAAACGATTTACCACACGAAAGCAAGGAATGTTCTCTGGATCAGGATTCGCGTGCAAGGCATAACCTACCACTCTTGCCCATCTTTTGCTACCTGCCAGAGCCGCTACCTGACCATAGGTTGCAACTTTACCATATGGAATTTGTTTTACTACATCGTAGATGTGATTGAAGGTTGTGATTTGCATAGTTGTACCTCATTTCTTTGATGTAATTATTATAGTAAAAAGGGAACTTGCACAAGTTCCCTTTATCTACCATTTCTTTGTTTTTTGTTTTGTTTCCGTTGGTGTCTTGATAATCTTTTCATTTTTTCTTCTTCGGTCATCTGTAAATCAACGCGCCTTTTTTTATTTTCTTCAACTCTAGTTTTAATTTCTTTGATACGGTGTTCCTGTTTCTTATGTCTCCACCAAAGTACTATTTTATGGTTATCAATAATATTGTTGTCTTTCTCAATTTTAATTGAAAAATATATTATACATATCAATTCAATGCAATATAGATAACCTATCTTTTGAACATCCAGAATATATATAAATGCAAAGAGTAACATGAGCAAAATATCAAGAATTGTCCGGGGCAATGATCTATCATATTTTCTCGAAAAAAACGATATCCTCATAAGTCCCAATGCCAATAAAATTATCTCTAAACAAAGCATATCCTTGGTTAAAATAAGGATAATAACAGAGTTTAAAATCGTGAAACACCAACCACTTGCTCGTATCCAAGTATATAAATATAAATGCGGAACATTAGACTTTGTGGCTTTCACCAAACCATCATTCTGCCAGTTTTTCATTTTATCCCCTAACTACTTCTTCAATATCTCTTTAGAAAAATAACTTGCAACAATCGAATACTCCAAATCGTTTTCAATATAAAGCACAACTGGATTATTCTCCTCATCCACTTCTACTTCATAGAGCATATAACTGGAAGAATAATCTAATTCTTTTTCCCCTTTCAGTGGAAGTAATGCAAAATATTTCTTATTGATTACTTCAAAATAAGAATATACCCCGCAGTCTATACTTGTTCCATCTTCAAATGGAAGTGTCACAACAATATCCTCTATTTTTTTGCCCATAAAATCCATAAATTTCTCTCCAACATTTTAATATGTAAATTATTTTCGCTTAATAATGTATTTCTTTTGTGGAACATACTGAGCAAGTTTTGCCCTGATATCCTCAATTGTTCCATTTGTAACTGTTGATTTATCTATGATATATACACTACGCAAATCCTGATAAATAAATATGTATTTTGGTGTTTCCATAACCTTTGGAATTATAGAGTATTTGATTTCTCCCTGACCAGTATACTCCTCACTTCTGTTTATAATTTTCATTGTTTCATCACCAAATATAAATTCATTTTCTAAGTTTTGCAGTTTTCCTAATGCTTTATAACGAATCTTAGGAACGCCCCAATAAATATAAACCGAAACTGCATCACAAATAAGAATCACTACCATTAGTGCTATATCATCTGATTCAACTCCGAAAAGAAACGATGTTCCAAACACTATAAACGTACAAATAATCATAACAATCCAATACACTTTTGGACTTATTAATCTATATGAAGACCTATGTGCTAATTCTTTTATAGTCTCATAATCAAATTTACTCTTTGCGCGAACTTCCATAATGTTATCCCTTCCTAATTTTAAATTCCATCTAACTTGTTTATCTTACGTTCCATACGGATTCTCTGACGCTCTTCCCCATGCGCCCATGCCAAACGCTCATCCTCTGTCTGTAGCGTCAAACGAGGCACACTCACTGGCTTCCCATTATCATCTAAGGCAATTAATATAAAATGTGCATTATTGATTCGCTGTCTTTCTCCCTGATGATTTTCTACATAAGTATCCACGCATACTTCCATGGAAGAATTACCTACCCAAGTCATTTTCCCCTTTATAACAACCAAATCGTCAAGATAAGCTCCCTGAAGAAATGTCAAATTGTCTACGGACGCAGTGGTAACATTACCATTACAATGGCGTTTTGCAACAATAGCTGCTACTTCGTCAATCCATTGCATGAGAATGCCTCCAAATAAACGATGTGCACCATTTAAGTGATTCGGACGTATAATGTGAACTGCTTCAACAGCGGATTCACTCACTGTTTTTGTTTCTGTATTCATATGGGCTCCTTCCAATATCTGTGACATTTAAAAACGATATGCTTTTCTTAGTATTTTATTAATTATAACACTTTTCATATATCAAGAAAAGACATAAAAAGTCCCCTAAATCCGTTAAGATTTAGAAGACTTCTTCTTATTACTCAACCTGATACATTTAAGCTTTCATATCAAATCCAGACATAGAACTAAATGTTGAATTAACCGTAGATATCTCTTCGACAAAACTTTCCGTAACACTCTTTAAATCTTTACCTTTAAAAATCAATCTTTCTTCCAGTTTCTTTTGTTCTTCTTTCTTTTCTTTGATTCTTTCAAGCCATTTATCAATATCTTCATCCGTACCTGGAGTGTCTGTAACGGTAAGAGTACACATTGTAGTGTATTCTTCTCCAAACTCAATCGTGCAAGAAAGTAATCTCGAACCTCTTGCACTAGCTGCCTGTTGTGCTTGCTTTATATAATCAGGAGCTTTACCTAATTCTCTTTCAAGCCATTTTCCTGTTTTTTCATCTGTCATTGCCTTTTTTAACATTCCGGATGTAACTGTTACGGCTACATTATTTGCAGGTGTTAAGCAACTGTATTTATCCATCAAATATTTTGAATATTCTCTTACATTCTTATGGTTACCAGTTTTACTCAAGGTATTAAAATTAGTGTTATTAACTCCAACATGATTAATAATCATAAAAACACCTCCTATAAACGAATATCGACATGAGGATATATGATAGTATCCTGACTAGATACATTAACTGTTTCTGCTACTATTTCAACATTATGAATCTTCATATCTTCATTCTCATTACTATCTTCTTTCTTAACCTTATCTGTCGTCTTAACTTCTTCGTCTTTTTCTTTCTTTTCGGCTTTTTTCTTAGCTTCTGCTTCTGCTTTCTGATCTTCCTTACGTGCTTCTTCTAGCTGTTTATTTGCATCCGATAATGTATCCATCTGTGTAGTTTGTACCTGCGTGAGTTTCTTCTGAATTTCTTCGAGTTCTTCCTGTTTTTTCTCCACATTTCCACCACGAGCTGAATCTAATTTTATTTCAGTTTCAAGTATCCCTTCTCTACCTTTCATACTCGTAGCAACACTGCCCTGTCTTTGTACCATCGTCATTGC
>SVFC01000015.1 GCA_015057035.1 Lachnospiraceae bacterium
CCTATGATGAAGATACAGGCTATGGCCTTTTGCGTCATGTGCTGGTTCGTAAGGGCTATCATACAGGGGAAATTATGGTGGTGCTGGTATTGGCATCTCCAATTCTGCCATCTAAGAATAATTTTGTAAAGGCACTTCGCAAGAACCATCCCGATATCAGTACCGTAGTTATTAATGTGAACGATAAGAAGACTAGCATGGTTCTTGGAGAACGGAATATAGTTGTGTATGGCAAGGGATTTATTGAAGATAAATTGTGTGGATGTACATTCCGTATTTCGCCAAATTCTTTCTATCAGGTGAATCCTGCTCAGACAGAGAAGTTATATGAAAAGGCTATCTCCTGTGCGAAACTCACAGGTAAAGAAAAGGTTATTGATGCTTATTGCGGAACAGGTACGATTGGGATTATTGCGTCAAAATGTGCAAAAGAAGTTTATGGTGTGGAGCTAAACAAGGATGCCATTAAAGATGCCATAACCAATGCTAAACGCAATGATGTTAAAAACATTCGTTTCATAAATGACGACGCAGGAAAGTATATGGTTTCTCTGGCGGAGAAAAAAGAAAGTATCGACGTGGTAATCATGGACCCACCAAGAAGTGGCAGTGATGAAGCATTTTTATCTTCTGTGGTAAAACTGTCTCCAAGAAGAGTGGTATATGTATCCTGCAATCCAGAAACACTTGCAAGAGATTTAAAGTATCTGACGAAGAAGGGATACAAAGTGACAGAGGCGACACCTTATGATATGTTCCCTCATACAAGCCACACAGAAATGGTGGTTGCTTTAGAAAAATAAGTAAAAAAGAAGGTGGTGAACAAGTTTGTTCACCACCTTTTAGTATATGTATTATCTTCTTGTGTAATCGTCTTCAAGATATTCCATAATGAAATCAAAGTAGCCTTCGCTGTCTTCTAATTCAAGAGAACCATCGCATCCTGCGTATACCCAGTTGCCGTTGATCTTAGCGAAGAACAGTTTAACGGTTTCTGTTTTGAACTCATCTTTGTCTGCTGTAACGATGAATTTACCCTTTACTTCATATGCTTCAGAAACCTTAACGTTTTCAAAAGACTCATAGTATTTGATATATGCCTTCAAAAGCTGTTCTACTTCTTTTTCTTTAAGATCCATCATATCGGCATAGTCTTCTAATTTGTCGTCATCTTCTAAGATGTCATCAAACTGATCAATCATCTTCTCAACATAGTCATCATAGTAATCTTCTAATGATTCCTGAAGATCTTCAACATCATCTTTGTCGAGTTTTTCATTTGATTTTGTTTCAAATTTGATTTTCCATTTATCGAATTCATCATCGATTTCTTCAAATGCTTCTTCTAACTTTTCGTTAGAGTTTTCCATAGAGTCAGCATAACTGTCGCTCTTTTCCATAATAGCAATTACTTTCTTCATTAAGTTGTATCTGGAATCTGACATTAAAGTAGATGTAAGTTTCTGTTCGTCGGCTGTTTTCTTGTTTGCCTGATTTAAGAAATCATTTAATGGTGACATGTATGATCCTGAAGAGAATGCGCCAATTACAAGAATGAGTACTAATAAAACAACTACGATTGGAGCAGCGACAACTGCTGGGTAGAATTTTGAATCAATCTTTTCTAAAATACCAGCGATTGCAGGAACGGTTTTTGCTTTTTCGATAACCTTATTGCAAAGCTCTAAAGCCTTATCCTTTAATTCGATGAGTTTTGCTTTGATGGCTTCCACATCAATTCCCTGTTTTGCTTCTGCTTTTGGAGCTTCTTCAGTTGCAGGAGCTTCTTCAGTTGTAGGAGCTTCTTCAGTTGCAGGAGCTTCTTCGGCTACAGGAGCTTCTTCAACTTCAGGTGCTTCTGCTGCAAGTGGTTTTCCACAATATGCACAGAATTTTGCATTGCTTTCTTCTGCAGAAAGTTCTTTTCCGCATGATGGACAAAATGACATAACTTAATCCTCCGTTCATATTTTTTACTAAAAATAAGTTAATGTAATTATCTCACTTTCATCCTTAATTGGCAAGACTTTACTTATAAGAAGAAATAATAATTTTCTTCCAGAAGTTTCATTTGACGAATAAAATTTAACGTATTAACATAAGGGGAGTTTATGATATAATAACGATATCTATAGATATATAGAAACGGAGGCAACCCATGGGTGGATTTTTTGCAGTTGCATCAAAGGAATCTTGCGTTTTGGATTTGTTCTATGGAACAGATTATCACTCGCATTTAGGAACAAGAAGAGCGGGAATGGCAGTGTATGGAGAGAACGGATTTGACCGTGCAATTCATAACATTGAGAATGCCCCATTCCGAACCAAATTCGAGAAAGATGTAGAAGAGTTGAAGGGAAATCTGGGAATCGGATGTATCTCTGATTTTGAGCCTCAGCCACTTCTAGTGAATTCTCATCTTGGTAGTTTTGCAATTACCTCTGTGGGAAAAATTGCAAATGTAGATGTACTTGTTAAGGAATGCTTTGACAATGGCAAAACTCATTTTCTGGAAATGAGTGGTGGCAGCATTAATCCAACAGAAATTGCAGCTGCGATTATTAATCAAAAAGACTCTATTTTGGAGGGATTACAGTACCTTCAGGAAAAAGTGGTTGGTTCTTTAAGCGTTTTGATTCTGACAAAAGATGGTATTTATGCTTCAAGAGACCGTTTGGGACGTACCCCGGTGGTAGTGGGACAGAAGGATGAGGCATATTGTCTTTCTTTTGAGAATTTTGCTTACTTTAACTTGGGATATCGTGCGTATAAAGAGTTGGGGCCTGCGGAAATTGTTTTCATGACCGCGGATGGCGTTACCACATTAAGCGAACCAAAGGAAGAGATGAAAATGTGCGCATTCCTTTGGGTATATTACGGATATCCAACCTCTGGATATGAAGGAGTTAACGTGGAAGAAATGCGTTATGAATCTGGTCGACGTATGGCAAGACGCGATAACGTTCAGGCGGATATTGCGGCAGGTGTTCCAGATTCAGGGGTTCCTGCAGCAATAGGATATTCCAATGAGGCGCATATTCCATTTGCCCGTCCATTCATTAAATATACTCCAACCTGGCCACGTTCTTTTATGCCGACTAGTCAGGAACAGAGAAATATGATTGCCCGAATGAAGTTAATTCCAGTGCAGTCTTTGATTGAGGATAAGAAACTGTTGTTAATCGACGATTCCATTGTGCGAGGTACACAGTTGGGCGAAACAACCGAGTTCTTATATGAAAGTGGCGCAAAAGAGGTTCACGTAAGACCTGCTTGTCCACCAATTATGTACGGTTGTAAATATTTGAATTTCTCTAGATCTACATCCGAGATGGACTTAATTACCCGTAGGGTGATTTTGGAACGCGAAGGAGAAATTACAGACGAATTATTAGAAGAATATACCAATCCGGATAGTGAGAAATATCAGGCTATGGTAGAGGACATTAGACAGAAGTTGGGATTTACTTCTCTTCAGTATGCTAGACTTGACGATATTGTTGAAGCAATTGGACTCTCTCCATGCAAATTATGTACTTACTGCTGGAGTGGAAAAGAATAAGAAAAGAGCAGGCATATGATGAAAGTCGTATGCCTGATTGTTTCATTAGGGACTAGAAAGCGAGAAATCATATGAGACAAATGGAATTTAAGATGGAGCGTCAGGGGTTGACGCAAATTGGCGACAGACTTTCTGTAACGGAGGGAAAACTTCCTACTTCTTATTATTATACAATTGAACATGCGATTGCTATGTCAGGAAATTATACGGTGAGTGAACGTTTGAAATCTCGTGAAGGGGTTGTAGTAGATATTAAAGAAACGGAGAAAGGCTTCTTCGTTACAATGGAGTTTGATGAATAATGAAAATTCTTTTAACAGCGATTAACGCAAAATACATACATTCTAATTTGGCGGTATATTCCTTAAAGGCAGCGGCTGGCCAGTACGCAGATGGGATAGAAATTGCAGAGTTTACCATTAACAATTCGCCAGATTATATATTAGAAGAAATCTATAAAAAGAAGCCAGATGTACTGATGTTTTCCTGCTATATCTGGAATCTTAACGTGATAGAAGAGGTGCTTCGAGAGTATCATAAACTTTGTCCTAAGGTGCCTATCTGGCTAGGTGGCCCGGAGGTGTCTTTTGAAGTGGAGACGTTCTTACAGGAGCATCCACAAGTGAAGGGCATTATGATGGGAGAGGGAGAAGTTACCTTCCGTGAACTTTGTGAGTACTATATGCAAGATGAGTATTATGTTCAGAAGAAGGATGAATCTGTTCTGGAAAATATCAAGGGAATCGCCTATCGTAAAGAAAAGGAATATGCAGATGCAGTGGGAACGATTCAGGTGAATTCTTGGAGAGAGATTATGTCCATGAGCGACATTCCTTTCTGTTATGATAGGATGGAGGATTTTTCCAATCGTATTATCTATTATGAAAGCAGCCGAGGCTGTCCTTTTTCCTGTAGTTATTGCTTGTCTTCCGTGGACAAGAAATTGCGTTTTAGAAATATAGAATTAGTAAAAGAAGAGTTACAGTTCTTTATTGACCAGAAGGTTCCACAGGTTAAGTTTGTGGACAGAACCTTTAACTGTCATCATGAACATGCCATGGCAATCTGGCAGTTTATTAAGGAGCGTGACAATGGTGTGACCAATTTTCATTTCGAGATATCTGCGGATCTAATTAATGAAGCGGAATTGGAATTGATGTCTACCATGCGACCTGGATTGATTCAGCTGGAAATTGGCGTCCAGTCTACCAATGAGGTAACGATTCAGGAAATTCACAGAACCATGAAGCTGGACCGATTAAAAGAGATTGTTAATAAAGTGAAATCCTTTGGAAACATTCATCAACATCTGGATTTGATAGCTGGGCTACCATACGAGGATTATAAAACTTTCCAGAAATCCTTTGACGAGATTTATGCATTACAACCAAACCAGTTACAGATGGGCTTTCTGAAGGTGCTCAAGGGTTCTTATATGTTTGAGCATGCCAAGGATTATGGGATTTTATATCATGACAAGCCACCATATGAAGTAATGGCAACCAACTGGCTCTCTTACGATGAGATTCTTAAGATGAAGAGAGTGGAAGAGATGTTGGAAGTGTACTACAACAGTGGTCAGTTTGAGATTACCATGAAGGTGCTAAAGCATAAATATGATAGTGCCTTTGCAATGTTCCAGAAATTGGGAGATTATTATGAAGCGCATGGCCTTTTTGGAATGAGCCATTCTCGTATCAAACGTTGCGAAATTCTGATGGATTTTGTGAAGGAAGAATTTGCTCGGCGTGAAGATTGTGCAGAAGTGTGCGAATGTATAAGACAAGCGCTAGTATTTGACTTATATTATAGAGAAAATAGCAAGAGTCGTCCTGCCTGGGCGGGAGACAGCGGAAACTTTAAAAAGTTAACCCATTTTTACTGTAAAAATGGAAAAATGTCTCATGTAGAACCATTTGATTATGATTTTCTTGGGGATTTGCAGCAGTTTCCTCAGAAGTGCCACAAAACTGTCTGGGTACTGTATTCTTACGATCAGAGAGATCCGCTGAATCATCAGGCGAAGGCTGAGTATGTGCATCCTGAGGCGGATATGATGGGCGGAGAATGGAATTAGCCAATAGAAAAACAAGGAGGAACGGATATGGCAGTAGCGAAGAGAACAGAAGAGATTTTAAAACGTCTTGACGAAGTATATGGAACAGAGTATATCTGTTACTTAAACCATGAGAATCCATGGCAGCTACTGATTGCGGTAATTTTAAGCGCGCAGTGTACAGATGCCAGGGTAAATATAGTAACAAAGGATTTGTTTGCCAAGTATGACACTCTGGACAAATTTGCCAATGCGGATTTGAAAGAACTGGAAATGGATATCCGCCCTACAGGTTTTTTTCATAATAAAGCTAAAAACATCATTGGATGTGCGAAACGACTGGTAGAAGTATATGGCGGCGAGGTGCCTTCGCAGTTGGAAGACCTTCTTACCTTGCCAGGCGTGGGTAGAAAAACGGCGAATGTGATTCGTGGAAATATCTATAATGAACCAAGCATCGTGGTGGATACTCATGTGAAAAGAATTTCCAACCGATTGGGATTTACCAAGGAAGAAGACCCAGAAAAAATAGAGTTTGAACTTATGAAGAAACTTCCAAAAGAGCACTGGATTCTATATAACATTCAGATTATTTCCTTCGGTAGAAATATCTGTTTTGCAAGAAGTCCAAAGTGTAGCGAGTGTTTCCTATATGATTTATGTAAGGCAAAGGATAAACGCAGTAAATGATAAACGAATATATTGTGTTAGATTTAGAGATGACAGGTTTGTCTGCAAAAACAGACCAGATAATAGAAATCGGTGCCATTAAGATTTGCGATGGTAAAATGATGGATTCCTATACCTGTATTGTCAACGCGCATTGTAGTGTGCCGGAGCGTGTGGTTGAGCTTACAGGAATTACAGATGCAATGTTGTGTGAAGGTATGGAAAAAGATGAGGCGATTGCTGGTCTTTTGGATTTTCTGGAAGGCCATATATTGGTCGGACAGAATCTAAATTTTGACTATGGTTTTTTGAAACAATGGGCGGTGAACCATAAGCGCCCACTAGAAGCAAAGGCCTGTGATACTTTAAAAATCGCAAGGGAACTGTTGCCGGCGGACCAATCCAAAAAGTTATCTTCTCTGTGCGAGTTTTTTGGAATCAAGAGACAGAGGGAACATAGAGCATTGGATGATGCCATAGAAACATGGCAGGTGTTTGAATGTTTGGAGAAGATGGCGGCTGGATGTGAGGGGCTGGATATGGAACGATTATTTACTCCACATCCACTTGCGTATCACGCAAAAAAACAGACGCCAGCAACCCAACATCAGGTGCAGCGTCTAAAAGAGTATCGTGAAAAACATAAAATAAATAATCCAATTGAGTGGGAGAACCTGACCAGAAGTGAGGCTTCACGCATTATGGATAAATATGTATTAACCCACGGTCGTTAGCCAAGTTCTTTCTGAACAGCAAGGCGAGTATACTGAGGCAGACTTTCGCTAGCTTCTCGAAGCCAGTTTAGTTTATCAGTTTCTCCGTGAGCGCGGTAAAGGGAAGCTAGCTGACTGTAGATTTTGGAAGAATCTGCTTTGCAGTTTACACCAAATTCCAAAAGCATTTGAGCGGAGTCTTCGTGGCCTGCTTCAAGAAGTTCGGTGGTATATTCCGGAAGTAGTGCAACCATATCTGTGAAATTAGCGTCATATTCTGATAGAAGTGCAAGATTTGCGGTTCCATAAGTTAATTTCAAATCGGTATTGCTAATGCCCGTAAGATTTAACATGGTTTTTTCGGAGAGTGCAAAAAAAGACTTTTCTACTTCTGTGTTAAGACGGTGTGGCATTTTTTCCAAAGGTATGGTAATATATTCGAGTTTACTAATATCCTGTTTGCGGACAGCGTTGGATTTGCGTTCTTTTTCCCAGAATTCGTCCTGCACTTTTGCTTGTGTTGCGTCGTTTTTTTTGATATGGTAAGTTAATACAACGAGAAATACGATAAATATGGTTAATATTGGAAGCATAATGGTTCCTTTCTATATAAGAAGTTTTTTTACAGTATAACAGATTTTTTGAGTGAGGTGTACAAAATGAGTAATTTTAATCGAAAAAAAGGGAAACAGCAACTTTATGCAATCATCGGACTTGTGTTAGTGGCAGCAATGCTGATTACAACCTTTGTGTCCGCTTTCTTTGTATAAATATTTTGCCTTGAAAAAGTGAATAATTATGATAGAATAATTAGTTGATACTTAGACGTGAGATTATATAGAGGATGAGTATGAAGAAAAGTAAAATTTTAGTAATTGCATTATGTGTGCTTGTGGCGGGTGGTCTCTTTTTTGCAGGACAGCATCTTTTTGTAGCTGATAATGGCAAGGATGTTACCATTGATAAAGGTGTTTTTATTGGCGGTATTGACGTTGCAGGAATGACTGCACAAGAAGCAAAAGACACATTAAATGCATATTTGAATGACTTAAAAGAACAGACTGTTACTTTGGTAGGCCCAAATGGCAATATGGAGCTTTCGTTGGGCGATATGGGTCTTTCGGCAAAAATTGATGAAGCTGTTCGCAAGGCGACAGGCACTGCTAAGGCAAGTAATCTTATTACACGCTTTATGCTACTGAAGGATTTAGAGGGTGAGAACCTTGTACTTGATATGGGGCTTGCCATTGATAAGCAGTTAACGGGTAACCTGATTCATCAGCAGTTAGAGAAGCTTGAGATCCCAGCCGTGGATTGGGATTTGAAAAAAGAAGGAAGCAAATTTGTTGTGATTGAAGGAAGTACCGGAACTGCAGTGGATATCGTGTCCTCAGTGAATGCAATCAGTAAGGATATTGCAGAAAACTGGCAGAATGGTGCCAAAAAGGATGCCCAGTATACTCTGGCAACTACTGTAACAAATCCTCGCGGTTCAAAGGAAGAGCTGGCAAAAGTAAAAGATTTGCTTGGATCTTTTAGTACAGACTTCAGTAGTTCCAATGAGGGACGTAAAAAGAATGTAACTACGGGTTGTTCTAAGATTAATGGAACCTTGTTATATCCAGGTGATACATTTTCTGCACACGGTGCAACCGCTCCATATACAGAAAAGAATGGATATGGAATCGGTGGTGCATATAGCAATGGTGAATTAGTAGAATCCATGGGTGGTGGTATCTGCCAGGTATCTACTACATTATATAATGCAGCAATCCGTGCAGAACTTAAGATTACCATGAGAGCAGCTCATTCTATGGTAGTAAGTTATGTGGATCCATCTGTGGATGCTGCAATTGCAGGAACCTATAAGGATTTAAGATTTAGAAATGACTTTGATTTCCCTGTTTATATCGAAGGATATTGTAAAAAAGGAATCATTACATTCAATATCTATGGATTAGAGACCAGAGATCCAAATCGTACCATTCGTTTTGAAAATGAGATTGTTTCTGTAGATGATCCAGATACAGAATACACTTTGGATAAGAATGTCAAGATTGGTACTTACAAAGTAAAACGTAGTGAGCATATTGGCTACACAGCTCGTTTGTGGAAGATTGTGTCTGTGAATGGTGTGGATACAGAAAAGATTCGTATGAATCGTAGTACGTATAAAGCATCTTGCAAGCAGGTGACAATTGGTACAAAAGGTGCAACTGCCGAGCAGATTGCAATCATCAAGGAAGCATTAAAAACCAAGGATGATGCTTACATTAAAAATGTAGTTAAGAATATTAACAAGGCTCCAGAGCCAACTCCGGAGCCAGAGCCAACCCCAACGCCAAGCGAGTCTCCAAGCGAAACACCAAGTGAGTCTCCAGAGCCTGGGACAGGGAATAGCGAAAATCCAGTACAGGAACCGGCTGAGACAGTATAAGATTATACACAGGCTGTAGCAAAATTGCTACGGCCTTAAGTGCTATAAAGAGGTAGTTAGATGAAGGCAGGAAAATTAAAGGAGTCTGTTCTGAAACGCTCCGTTTTAAAACAACTGCATACAAGAAAAGAAGAGGTATTAGTAAAGCCTGCAGTGGGTGGAGACTATGGTGCTGTGGAAGTTTCAGAAAACTTGGCAGTGGTATTATCCTCTGATCCAGTGACCATTTCCCGAGAGGAGATTGGTAGCAGTGCAATTATGGCAGCCTGTAATGATGTGGCATGCTCTGGTGCAACTTTAAAGGGCGTATCCGTGACAATGCTTCTTCCAACCACTTTTAATGAGGATGAGCTTCGCGATTTAATGAAAGATATGGACCAGGCTTGTCAGGAATGTGGCGTGGATATTTTAAGTGGACACACAGAAGTTACCAGAGTGGTGAAAGAACCAGTAGTGGTGGTGACTGCCATGGGAATAGTAGAAAAAGAGGCGCTGGTACATAGTAGTGGTGTTCAACCGGGAATGGATATTGTTGCAACCAAATGGGTAGGTCTGGAAGGGACGGCCATTCTTGCAAGAGAGAGAGAAGAAGAACTTCGCACACGATACGCGAAGCCTTTTATTGATAATGCAAAAGTTTTTGGACAGATGATGTCGATTGTTCCGGAGGCCGCAGTCGCCATAAAGTCTGGCGCTAGTGCTATGCACGACGTGTCAGAGGGTGGCATTTTTGGTGCTCTTTGGGAACTTGCGGAGAGTGCAGGCGTCGGACTGGAAATCGATTTGAAAAAAATTCCGATTCGTCAGGAAACCGTGGAAATCTGTGAATTTTTTGACCTGAACCCTTATAAGATAGTGTCAGGAGGATGTTTGCTCATTGCCACAACAGATGGGAATGGTATGGTCTTAGAGTTGGAAAAGGTGGGAATCCCTGCTACAGTAATCGGCAAGGCTACAGATGGAAACGACAGAGTTCTGTTGAACGAAGATGAAAGACGTTTTTTGGAAACAACTCAAACCGATGAGCTATACAATTTGCAGTAGATTATAAATAAATGTGTTTTGAAAGGAAAGATGGAAGTTATGAGAGAACAGATATTAAATTTAATCGAAAAGAATTCTAGAATAGATGTAGCAGAGCTTGCGCTTCGCGTTGGAACCGATGAAGCAGCTGTTTTAAACGAATTAGAGGCGATGGAACAGGAACGTGTTATCTGTGGTTATCATACATTAATTGACTGGGATAAAGTTGGTGTGGAAAAAGCCACTGCTTTAATCGAGGTGCGTGTAACACCACAGCGTGGTATGGGCTTTGATAAAGTGGCAGAGCGTATCTACAATTACCCAGAAGTAAGCTCTATTTATCTTATCTCTGGTGGTTTTGACTTTATGGTAATTATCGAAGGAAAAACTCTCCGCGAAGTGGCACAGTTTGTATCAGAAAAACTTGCCCCAATGGATACCGTGCTTAGCACAAAGACAAACTTTATTTTGAAGAAATATAAGGACTATGGAACAGTGCTTGCAAAACCAGGAAAAGATGAAAGAGAGTTGGTGAACTAATGAGAAATCCGTTATCTAGTACGATTGTAAATATTAAACCATCGGGTATCCGTAAGTTCTTCGATATTGCCAGCGAAATGGATGATGTTATTTCACTTGGCGTAGGTGAACCAGACTTTGATACCCCATGGCATATTCGTGATGAGGGCATTTATTCCTTGGAAAAAGGAAAAACCTCTTACACTTCAAATGCGGGATTAAAAGAATTAAAAGAAGAAATTGCAAAATTCTTAAATCGCCATTATGAATTGAAATATGACCCAAATAAAGAAATTATCGTAACTGTAGGTGGTAGTGAGGCCATTGACATTGCTATGCGTGCAATGCTTGACCCAGGGGATGAAGTGTTGATTCCCCAGCCAAGTTATGTATCCTACGAACCATGTTGTATTTTGGCAAATGGTACACCAGTTATTATTGAACTTAAGGCAGAAAATGAATTCCGCCTTACAGCAGAAGAATTAGAGGCAGCCATTACTCCTAAGACAAAACTTCTGGTACTTCCTTTCCCTAACAACCCTACGGGGGCAATTATGGAGAGAAAAGACCTTGAAGCGATTGCTAAGGTCATTGAAAAATACGACCTTTATGTGTTAAGTGATGAAATCTATTCTGAACTTACTTATGCAGAGGAAAGTCATGTGTCCATCGCTTCGCTTCCAGGAATGTGGGAAAGAACCATTTTAATCAATGGTTTTTCAAAATCCCATTCTATGACAGGTTGGAGACTTGGTTATGCTTGTGGACCAGAAGTAATCCTGAAACAGATGTTAAAAATTCATCAGTTTGCTATTATGTGTGCACCTACCACTAGCCAGTATGCTGCAGTAGAGGCAATGCGCCATGGAGATGAAGATGTGGCAAAAATGAGAGATGAGTACAATATTCGTCGTAGATATCTTATTAAGCGTTTCCGCGAGATGGGAATTGATTGTTTTGAAGCATTAGGTGCTTTTTATGTGTTCCCATGCATTAAGCAGTTTGGTATGACTTCGGATGAGTTTGCTACAGCACTTCTAAAACAGAAAAAAGTATGTGTTGTTCCAGGAACTGCCTTTGGTAATTCTGGGGAAGGTTTCCTTCGAATCTCGTATGCATATTCATTGGAAAACCTTAAGATAGCATTGGACCGTATGGAAGAATTTGTAAAAGAACTTGGTGAGAGTAAATAATTATGGCTTTAAATATTGTACTATATGAACCAGAAATCCCTGCAAATACAGGTAACATTGGGCGTACTTGTGTGGCAACCAATACTAGACTGCATTTGATTGAGCCTTTGGGATTTTCTTTAGATGAAAAACAGTTGAAACGTGCTGGCATGGACTATTGGAAAGATTTGGATGTAACCACTTATGTGAACTGGGAGGATTTTTGCCAGAAGAATCCTGACGCAAAAATCTATTACGCCACAACCAAGGCACGCCACGTATATTCAGATGTAAGTTATGAGCCGGATTGTTATATTATGTTTGGCAAAGAGAGTGCAGGTATCCCAGAGGAAATCTTAAAAGATAATCCTGATACTTGTGTGCGTATCCCAATGATGGGAGAGATTCGCTCTCTGAACTTATCGAACTCTGTTGCAGTCGTGCTTTATGAGGCGCTTCGACAGAATGATTTTTCCAATATGAAGTTAGAAGGGGAACTTCACAGACTTCGCTGGGATGATTAGCCGAAAGGAAAAAATATGAGTATTGTTAAGACAAAAGGCCTAGTACACGAGTTTATCCGTCGTGACGAAGAGGATAATGTTGAGTCAATTACAACAGCCTTGGATCATGTGGATTTGCGTGTGGAGCCAGGTGAATTTATAGCGATTCTGGGACACAATGGTTCTGGAAAGTCTACATTGGCAAAGCACATTAATGCTTTGCTTACTGCATCAGAAGGCACCATCTGGGTAGATGGTATGGATGTGTCAGAAGAAGAAAATGTAATTCCTGTTCGTAAATCAGCGGGAATGGTATTTCAGAATCCAGATAACCAGATTATTGCCAGCGTAGTGGAAGAAGATGTGGCGTTTGGACCTGAAAATATCGGAGTTCCAACGGATGAAATCTGGGCTCGTGTAGAAAAAAGTTTAAAGAATGTAGGCATGACAAAATATCGTACCCACTCTCCAAATAAACTGTCTGGCGGTCAGAAACAGCGTGTGGCTATTGCGGGCGTTATGGCGATGGAACCTAAGTGTATCGTGTTTGATGAGCCAACAGCTATGCTGGACCCAAATGGGCGCAAAGAGGTTTTAAAGGCGGCACACGAATTAAATCGCGAGAAAGGTGTGACGGTTATATTGATTACCCATTATATGGAGGAAGTAGTAGACGCAGACTATGTCTATGTAATGGAAGATGGAAAAATTATTATGGATGGCAAACCGAGAGAGATTTTCTCTCGTGTGGAAGAGTTGAAGAAACACCGATTGGATGTTCCACAGATGACTTTGCTTGCTCATGAATTAAGAAAATCGGGTCTTCCAATTCCAAAAGGAATTTTGACAAGGGAAGAATTGGTTGAGGCAATTTGCGCCGTTTCTGCAAAATAATGACTTGGGTATGAAGAGCGAAATTGTTTAGAAAGAGGATATGAATGTCAATTATTTTAGATAAGGTGAACCATAGTTATAGTCAGGGGACTGCATATCAGGTTCAGGCTTTAAAGGATATTAATCTAAAAATTGAAGATGGTGAATTTATTGGTATTATTGGACATACTGGTTCTGGAAAGTCTACGTTGATTCAGCATATGAATGGCCTTGTTAAGGCTACTTCTGGCGGGATTTATTTCAATGGGCAGGATATCTATGATGATGATTTCAATATGAAAGAGCTTCGTAGCAAGGTAGGGCTAGTATTCCAGTACCCAGAGCATCAGTTGTTTGAAACTACGATTTTTGCAGATGTATGCTTTGGACCAAAGAATCTAGGCCTGGATAAAAAGACAGTGGAACTTCGTGCTTTTGAGGCGCTTAGAAGTGTTGGATTTCCTGAAGAACTGTACTATCAGCCACCATTTGATTTGTCAGGTGGTCAGAAACGAAGAGTGGCCATTGCGGGTGTACTTGCAATGAAACCAGAAGTGCTGATTTTGGACGAGCCAACAGCAGGATTGGATCCGGCAGGTCGTGACGAAATCTTGGATTTAATATCCAAGATGCACAAGGAACTGGGGATTACGGTTATTCTTGTGTCCCATAGTATGGAAGATGTGGCAAAATATGTTAATCGTATCATCGTGATGAATCAGGGTGAAGTGATGTACGATGGTGCGCCAAGGGATGTGTTTGCCCAATATAAACAATTGGAAGAAGTGGGGCTTGCTGCTCCACAGGTGACCTATCTGATGTATGAATTGCGTCAAAAAGGTCTTCCAGTAGATTTGAATGCAACAACAGTAGAAGAGGCTAAGAATAGTATTCTTCGAGCTTTAAGAGGTTAGATAGATGATTCGAGATATTACCATTGGTCAGTTTTATCCAGCAGATTCCTGCCTACATAAACTAGATCCACGCGTAAAATTATTCGCTACAATGATATATATTATTGCCCTGTTTACTTTTAAAGGCCTTCTTGGTTTGGGTATTATCACCGTATTTTTATTTGCAGTGATTAAGATTTCCAAGGTTCCTTTTAAGTTTATGGTTAAGGGATTAAAGGCAATTGTCATTTTGCTTTTGATTACGTCGGTATTTAATCTGTTGGCAACTCCGGGAGATGTTGTTTTCTGGAAATGGGGAAGTCTTCAGATTACAGATACTGGTATTATTAATTCGGTGATGATGACCATTCGTTTGGTGTATTTGATTTTAGGCACTTCCCTTATGACGCTGACGACCACACCGAATCAGTTAACCGATGGATTGGAAACAGCATTAAAACCATTAAATAAAATCAATGTGCCAGTACATTCTATTGCAATGATGATGTCTATTGCCCTTCGTTTTATTCCAATCCTCATTGAAGAAACGGATAAGATTATGAAGGCGCAGATGGCTCGTGGTGCAGATTTTGAAAAGGGTAATCTGCTTCAGAAGGCAAAAAACATGGTTCCACTTCTGGTGCCATTGTTTGTTTCTGCTTTTAGACGTGCAGAGGATTTGGCTATGGCTATGGAAGCAAGATGTTACAACGGTGGGGAAGGCCGTACCAAGATGAAACCACTTCGCTATGAAAACAGAGACCGAATTGCGTATGTGGTTGTGTTAGCCTTCTTGGTGTTGGTGATTGTGGCAGCAATATTCGTGCCATTTCCAATGTAAAAATATGTAAATTCTGTGATAGGAGATTAAGATGCGTGTAAAATTAGTTGTTGCCTATGATGGCACAAATTACAGTGGGTGGCAGCTACAGAAAAACGCGGTCACCATAGAACAGAAATTAAATGAAGCGCTTACAGATTTGCTTGGAGAGGAAATTGTGGTAACAGGTGCGAGCCGTACTGACGCAGGGGTACATTCCCTTGGGAACGTATGCGTCTTTGATACAGACACCAGAATTCCTGCAGAGAAGATTTGCTATGCGTTAAATTCCCGTTTGCCAGAGGATATTGTGGTACAGGATTCTTGCGAGGTTGCATCAGATTTTCATCCAAGAGCGGGAAAGAGTAGCAAGACATATGAGTATCGTGTTTTAAACAGAACATTGCCAGATCCAACTAGAAGACGGGATACCTATTTTTATCATTATGATTTGGATGTGGATGCGATGGCGAAAGCGGCGTCTTTGTTGGAAGGCGAGCATGACTTCAAGAGTTTTTGTTCTGTTCACGCCCAGGTAGAAACTACAGTAAGAACAATTTATAGTTGTACAGTAGCTAAGGATGGAGATGTGATACGCATCCGAGTGACTGGCAATGGTTTTTTATATAATATGGTGCGTATTATTGCAGGCACTTTAATTGAGGTGGGAGCAGGAAAACGTAAACCAGAAGAAATCATATCAATGTTAGAGGCTACAGATAGATGCTCGGCAGGTCCAACAGCACCAGCGCACGGATTGACAATGATAGGGATTCAGTACGAGGCTTAGAAGAACGTGTATAGGGCACAAGATATAGGAAAAAATTTGTCAATGAAACCCATAAAAAGTATTTGACACCAAGCGTTTCCTATAATATAATATCTTAGTCTGCGAAAGTATGAAAATGCAAACCAAAGCCCCGGTGAGCATTTTATATAGAGTAAACATCGGATAAAAGAGGGATAGCGTCCGGACATACGAGATTCCGAAATATCCAAAGTATTAATCGTTAAATTATCAAGGAGGAAAACCCGAATGAAGACATTTATGGCTAGTCCTGCTACAATCGAAAGAAAATGGTATGTAGTTGACGCTGAAGGTAAGACATTAGGACGTTTAGCATCAGAAGTTGCTAAAGTATTAAGAGGAAAAAATAAAGCAATCTTTACACCACACATCGATACAGGTGATTATGTAATCGTTGTTAACGCTGAAAAGATTAAAGTAACAGGTAAGAAATTAGAACAGAAGATTTACTACCATCACTCAGATTATGTAGGTGGAATGAAAGAAACTACATTAAAAGAAATGTTAGCAAAACATCCTGAAAGAGTTATTGAGTTCGCTGTAAAAGGTATGCTTCCAAAAGGACCTTTAGGACGTGAAATGTATACAAAATTATTCGTATATGCTGGACCTGAACACAAACATGCAGCTCAGAAACCAGAAGTATTAACATTTTAATTAGGAGGTAAATTACAGTGGCTACTACAAAGTATTACGGAACTGGAAGAAGAAAATCATCTGTTGCTAGAGTATACTTAGTACCAGGAACAGGTAAAATCACAATCAATAAAAGAGATATTGATGAATATTTAGGATTAGAAACATTAAAAGTAGTTGTTCGTCAGCCATTAGTTGCTACAGACAACACAGATAAATTTGACGTAATCGTTAACGTTAAAGGTGGCGGATACACAGGACAGGCAGGCGCTATCAGACATGGTATCGCTCGTGCATTACTCCAGGTTGATGGAGAATTCCGTCCAACACTTAAAGCAGCTGGCTTCTTAACACGTGACCCACGTATGAAAGAACGTAAGAAATACGGTCTCAAAGCAGCTCGTCGTGCACCACAGTTCAGCAAGAGATAAGAGTTATCTGCGAACAATACACGAATACAAAGCCCTGGAATGCTTGCATTCCGAGGGCTTTTTTATTTGTGGATTGTTCATTGGAACTCAAGAATGGTCGAGATGTAGGGAGTGAAACGACCGGAATCGAGATTATTCTTGGGTTCGCAGATAACGAAGTAAATGGATTCGAGGTTAACTCTTGTCTTCGCAGTAATTCTTATTGCAAAAAGAATTTGGTAGACTTGCTCAATTTCGCCAACATAAAAATGTAAGCATTTCACGAATTTTCAAACATTATTTGTATTATCACGAATCCTCCATTACAATTTAATTAAGAGAAAATTCTTCAAATCCTATTGTTGGGGACGCAATTAGGTTTAAGTCTTTTACTCTATTTCGTTTGATGGAGCAAACGAAGTCTTAGCAATTCGCTAAATTTCATAATACTAAATTTAATACGGAGGACAATCGTGTGGGTTATACAATAAAACCATTTGAAGAACTCGATGTAATGGATGATTTTTTGGCTAATGCCATTGCAAATGACCAAGAAGTAGGTGAGGAGTTTTATAGAATACTTATATCGGTATTGTTACAAAAAGAAGTTGGAAAAATCAGAATTTCTGCGCAGAGAATAATTCCTGCAGAAGTTCCAACGCAACGAGGGATTCGCTTAGATATTGAAGTGGTAGAATATGCCGAAGGAATGACGGAGTTACAGGCAATAAACATATATGATATTGAGCCACATAAATATGATGGAAGTGATTTGCCGAAGCATAATCGATTCTATCAGGCAAAAATTGATGGAAAAAGTATGAAGTCGGGAGAGAAGACGTTTATTAAACTACCTAATTTATATGTAATTACAATTACAGATTATGATCCGTTCGATTATGGATATATGATGTACACGGTACATAATAAATGTGATGAAGTCCCGGAATTAGATTACCAAGATGGCTTAAAATTTTTATACTTCAACACAAAAGGCTCAAAGGGTGGTTCTCAGGCAATTAAGAACTTGCTTAATTACATTCAGGATAGTAAAATTAAAAATGTAATAGATGAGTCAACACGAAAACTTCATACTTGTGTTAGCAAGGTGAAGGTTTTGCCAGAAGTGAGGATGGAATATATGACATTGGAAGAGAAAATTTTTTATATTAAATTGAATGCAAAAGAGGATGGAAAAGCAGAAGGAAAAGCAGAAGCTATCCTTGAACTACTATCTGAATATGGAGATGTTCCAGAAGAAATTGTGCCGGAAATTATGAGAGAGACGGATTTGGAGAGATTAACTAAGTGGTTAAAGTTGGCTGCAAAGACGAAAGATGTGCAAGAATTCATTAATCAGATGTAAGAGAAATAAGAATTATATTCAGCATGCGTTAATTATTTGACAAACTTCGACAAGAGTGCCATAATACCTATTATGAAAAATAATAAAAAGGAGGCTCTCATTATGACTAGAGCAGAACTTAAAGCAAAAGCAAAAGCACAGTTGCAGGGTAAGATTGGTAAAATCTTTTATGTATGTTGATTGTAGTTGCAATCTCAGCAGCATGTAATCTCGTTCCAGGAATTGGAACAATTGCATCCATTATTATTGCGCCAGCACTTTCTATCGGATTATATCTTGTTTTCTTGGATATGACCTATGGAAAAGACCCAGAAGTATCAACATTATTTAATGGTTTTCAGTACACAGGAAAAGCACTTTGGTTAACTATTTTAGTTGGTGTATTTACATTTCTTTGGGCATTGTTATTCTATATTCCAGGTATTGTAAAATCACTTTCTTATTCTATGTCATACTATGTATTAGCTGAAAATCCAAATATGACAGCAAGAGAAGCATTAAACGTAAGTAAGAGAATCACAAACGGACATAAGATGGATCTTTTTGTGTTAAGTTTATCATTTATTCCATGGCTTTTATTAGTAATGGTTACATGTGGTATCGCAGCAATTTATGTTGCTCCATATATGCAGCTTACAATCACAAACTTCTATCATGAAATCAAAGATCTGCCACAGGTTGAAACTGTAGTAGAATAATATAAGATTTAAAAGCTCCCTGGTTTAGGGAGCTTTTTTATTGCGAAAAGTTGTATTTTGCGGAGAAATGCATTATTATGCAAAAGAGACTTGTTTTCAAAAGGAGAATCACGATTACGATGAATGAACTTCAACAATATCTGGAGCTAATGCTTAAAAAAGAAATCAAGAAAATCATTATTAGCAATCCAGCCACAAAATCAGAAGAATATAAGAAAATAATCGTTGAATATAAAGGAAAAACCTATCAGATTTCCAAATACACCCAAAAGCAGGTGTTCCATGAGAACGTAACTGCAGAAGAATTGCTAGGAAGGTGTGTAGAGTTAATTCAAGGACACTACAGACAGGTAAATGGGATTTCCGATGTGGAAGAGCACATTATCCTGATTTCCAAAAAAGGAAGCTGCAACTACAAGGTGAAGAAGACAGCCACAGACCAGGTAGTGCTTTCCCAAAAGCAAACTGGACATAACCGTAAGAAAAACTACATTCTGGAAGAAGGCATGAACATTGCGCCATTGGTGGATATGGGGGTCTTTACCAAGGATGGAAAAGTAGTCAATTCCATGTATGATAAGTACAAGCAGATTAACCGCTTCATCGAGATTATTGATGATGAAGTTTCGGAGTTAAACGTTGATACATTAAACGTAATCGATTTCGGATGTGGAAAATCCTATCTGACCTTTGTGGTGTATTATTACCTGACCGAAGTTATGCAGCTAAAAGTAAATATGATAGGTCTGGATTTAAAAGAAGATGTGATTCATAAATGCAACGAGGCTGCGAAAAAATATAATTATCAGGGACTGAAATTTGAAGTAGGCGATGTAAATGGGTTTAAGGCTCCATTTGGTGTAGATATGGTAATTACGTTACATGCCTGTGATACAGCTACGGATTTTGCGTTGTATAATGCAATTCAATGGAACGCAAAAATGATTTTTTCAGTGCCATGTTGTCAGCATGAACTCAATAAGCAGATGAAACCTGAAACTTTGACCCTATTATCCAGATATGGTATTATCAAAGAGAGATTTTCAGCTTTGGCGACAGATGCCATTAGAGCAAATCTCTTAGAATATAGTGGATATAAGACACAATTGCTGGAGTTTATTGATTTTGATCATACACCAAAGAATATTCTGATTCGAGCAGTTCGAAGACCGATTATTCCAAAACAGGTTCGCGAAAAAGTTCTGGAAGAGGTGGAAAATCTACGACAGGAATTTGGCTATGAGCCAACACTATATCATTTATTAGGACTGGATAAAAAATAATAGAGATGCTATGGAAACAGTAACAAGAGAAATCCGATTAACAAAATTAATAGAACTGGATCAGGTTATGGAAATATATGCCCATGCCAGAAAATTTATGGCAGAGCATGATAATCCAACCCAGTGGGGGAATCATAAACCTTCCAGGGAACAGATAGAGAGCGACATTCAGGCTGGAAAGCACTATGTGTACGTGGTAGACGGACAGATTGCGTGTGTTTTCTATTTTGCCCATGAAACAGACCCTACTTATGAAAAAATATATGATGGGAACTGGCAAAATAATGAGAATTATGCGGTGGTTCATCGCATCGCCTCTGCAGGAACGGTAAAGGGTGCCGGTTCTTTTTGTATGCAATGGGCTGCATCCCAGGCGGATAATGTGAGAATTGATACCCATGAAAATAATTATGTAATGCAAAATATGCTTAAGAAAAATGGATTTGTTCATTGTGGGACCATTTTCCTGGAAGATGGAGAACCGCGATGGGCGTTTCATAAAGTGTGTAAGTGATTTGTGTTTGCTCAACAAGGAGAGAATAGATGATTAAAGTAGAGAAACTTTCGTATGGTTTTCCGCAGAAGGAACTGTACAAAGATGTATCTTTTACAATTGAAGATGGTCAGCATTGTGTTTTGATTGGTAGTAATGGAACGGGCAAAACTACGTTGGTAGACATTTTGTTAAATGATGATAAATATTTGTATGATGGCAAAGTTATCCGTGATGTGGAAGGTCGTTATGGATATACCAGTCAGTTTGATCGTGATGAAAAAGAGCAGGATTGTACAGTCTTTGAATTTTTGGCAGAAGACTTTGTAAAACTGCAATCCGATATGGAAGAGGTTTGTACGCAGATGGAAACTGCTGAAGATATGGATGCCCTTATGGAACGTTATCAGCAGATTTTGGATGAATCTATGTCTATGGATGCAGACAATTACGAGATTAATATTCGCAAAGAACTGAAAGTAGCAGGACTTCAGAACCTGGAAACACTTTCCTTGGCTGCTATTAGTGGTGGAGAGTACAAGCTGCTTCAAGTGATTAAACAGATGCTGCGTAAACCAACGATTTTAGTTATGGATGAGCCTGACGTGTTTTTGGACTTTGAGAATCTGAATGGTCTGAGAGATTTGCTGAATTCCTATAAAGGAACCATTCTCGCAATCACACATAATCGTTATCTGCTGCATCATTGCTTTAACAAAATTCTGCATCTGGAAGATTGTGATATTCAGGAATTTGATGGTACATTTATTGAATATAATTTCTCCCTCCTGGCTAAGAAGGTGGAATTACAGGAGCAGGTGGCAAAAGAGCAGGAAGAAATTGAGCGTAATGAAAAAATTGTCGAAAAGCTTCGAGCAAATGCTACACGTGTGACCAGTGCATCCCGAGGAAAAGCCCTTCACGCAAGGGTATCCTATCTGGAGAGATTGGAAGCTAGACGCATTAAGGCACCATTTGTGAACCTTAGACAGCCAAAGATCTTGCTGCCTGAACTTGCGAATATACCAATAGAAGCAAAGGGTTCAGAAGAAGAAAATACAGGGGTAACAGTGGAAGCACAGCTTGGCTCGAACAAGACTATCTTGCAGGTAAATGACTATACAGTCGCTTATGAAGAAACGCTTCTGGAAAATGTAAGCTTTGAATTAAAAGCGGGCGAAAAAGTGGCAATTGTTGGTCCGAATGGGACAGGAAAAACCACGTTGCTTCGTGATATTTATAAAAAAGAAAGCAAGTTTATTGCTATAGATGAAGAGGCGAAAATTGGTTTTTTATCTCAGATTCATGGTGAAATGTTAAATGAAAACAATACCATTTACGAGGAGATGGAAAGTGTCTGTAAAGATGGTACACCAGTATTTGAAAATCGTGCTCAAATTGCAGAATATCTAAAGGACTATTACTTTGATGTAGATATGCTTAAGAGCAAGATAGAGGTGTTATCTGGTGGAGAAAAGAACCTTCTTCAGCTGGCAAAAATCGCAGTCAGTGATGCGGATTTGTTACTATTGGATGAACCGACCAGCCACCTGGATACTTATTCCCAGATCGCTTTGGAAAAAGCCATTGCGGATTATCAGGGGACCGTTCTTATGGTATCTCATGACTTCTATACCATTGCAAATTGCGTGGACTATGTGTTGTTTGTAGAAGACAAAACGGTGCGTAAAATGCGCATACGTTCCTTCCGCAAGATGATTTACGAAAATCATTTTAATAAGGATTATCTAGAACTAGAGCAAAAAAAGAAAGAGCTAGAAACCCGTATTGAAAACTATCTCAAGAACAACGATTACGCCTCCGCAAAAGACGTATGCGAAGAGCTGGAAATCTTAGTTGAGAAAATGATAATAAAATAAGGTGTGTCGCACTAAAAGAAGTAAATTAAAGTCCCCAGTAACAAGATATAAACTTGACGACTTGCGCTAGTCGGAGGAAAGTTTATATCTTGTTACTGGGGACTTTATCATAGACAAAATTAGTGCGTCACACCGTAAGATTTATCTTTTTACAAGGCGTTTGTATTCTTCAATCACAGAATCGTATGAGTGTAAACTCATAAGCCAGAATTCTTTTTTGGTTAAATCAATATCACAAATCTTTGCAACATCTTCTACGCTTCTTACTGGAGTTTCCTTTAACATATAGTTGTATTTTTCAAGGAAAGCAGGTCCTTCTTCGCGGAATTTCGCGTATAATCCACGGGCGAATAAACCGCCAAATGCATATGGGAAATTGTAGAAACCTAAGCCGGCACTGTAGTAGTGGCTCTTACATACCCACATATATGGATGAAGTACTTCGTGGTCGAGACCATCTCCATAGGCTTCCTTTTGCGCTTCTAACATAATGTTGCATAATTCATCTGCAAACATAAAGCTGTTAGAGCGGTTTTCTACAACTTTGGATTCAAATAAGAATCTGGAGTAGATATCACAGATAATCTGTGTTACATCACTTAACTGTCCTTCAATTAATGCCAGTTTTTCTTCATCAGAAGAAGCATGGTCAATGGCATAGTTTACAACGATATTTTCGTTGAAGGTAGAAGCGGTTTCGGCTACAGGCATAGAGTAACCAGTGTTTAAAGGTCTGTTGTCGAAAATCATAAAGTCATGGTAACCATGGCCTAATTCATGAGCTAAAGTTACGATATCGCTCATAGAACCGTCAAAGTTGGTAAGAACACGGAACTGTTTTTCGGATTCGAGACCTGCACAGAAAGCTCCGCCAACTTTGCCTTCACGAGGGAAGAAGTCAATCCAGTTTTCTTCAAAAGCACGGTCAACAATTTTTGCAAGACGAGGGTTTTCGTTTTCAAAAATGTTCATAAGATAAGCTTTTGCTTCTTCTACGGTGTATTTTTTGTCGCTCTTGCCCATTGGTGCAAACAAATCATACCAAGGAAGACCGTTCTTGTGTCCGAGAGCTTCTGCTTTTGCTCTTAAATAGCTGTGGAAAGATGGCATATATTCTTTCATTGCTTCTAAAAGGGCATCTAATGTAGCGCGCTGCATCTTGGAATTGAATAATACTTTATCCAGTGGAGTAGCATGACCGCGTAATTTACATCCGCTTAAATCCTGCATCTTAATGCTGTTTAATGCAAAGGCAATGGAGTCTCTGATTTTATCATAAGCAGCAATTTCTGCCTCGTAGGCGCTTTTACGAACTTCTGGGTCTGCGTCATAGGCCATGTTGCGAATCGAAGAAAGAGTTGTGGTTTCTCCTTTGTAATCAACTTTTACAGAAGAAGTAAGGTATCCCTGTAAATCACTCCAAGCACTTCCGCCACTCATATCCATTGCAGCAAGGGCGGTTTCTACATCTTCGCTGAGAAGGTATTTTGCTGATTTCTGTAATTCATGTAAGTGGTAAGAATAATCTTCCAACATTTCATCTCCAGCGATTACTTCATCCAGGTTTGGGATGGAAGAAAGATATTTTTCTACTGCAGTTGCATAAGGGGTTGTTTCGTTATGCTTCTGCATAATTCTGCCCATATAAGATACACTTTCGCTGTCATTGGTATCTGCACTCTGGCGAAGAGAACAGTAGCTTGCAAGGCGCATTAATACTTTGTCGTAGTCTTCCGATAAGGTTAAGCATTCCTTTGCAGTAGTGCGGGCATCTTTGGAACCAAGGGATTTAGCAAGTTCTGCCCATTTTTCAATAAAGGTATCGATTTGATTAAATTCCTCCTGGAATTTTGGATCATCGAATCCTTTGTAAAGTACGTCTAACGACCATCTGTCATACATAATATTCATCCTTTCTCTAATAACATTATAATCATCAATTATAATACAAGATTTCTTTTGCAACAATAGAAAAATAATGTCGATTTTTGTTTCCTAAATTGGAAATCTATACTATAATAAGAATGTGTTAATAGGTGAGAGTTATGTCTATGGGGGACTTTAACATGAGAGAATTTTTAAAACGCAATTATGTGTCATTATTTGTTTGTGTATTTGCGGTACTGTGTATTATTGCGGCGCATATCACATCAGATAATATCTACAATCCAGCTCTTGAATATGGTGGGGAAGTGCTTCATCCAGTTAAAGTAGAACATCTTGATGAGGGGACAGATGTTTATACTTTACATTTGGAACATGTGAATGCATATAGCCATACGCTGTTATTTTATTCTAATCATCAGGAGATAACAGTAGAAATAGAGGGCGAGATAATTTATTCATTGAAGAGTGCCGAATCTGTTTTTGGTGGAACTCCAGGGGCTATGTGGAATAGAGTTGCATTGCCTAGAGCTGCAACGGTGGTTGTTGTAACGGCGGTACAGGCATATCCAGAATTAGCGAATCAGAAATTGGTTTTCGAACTGGGCAATGCCATCAATATGTATGATGAGGTTATGCAAGGGGCATTGTATGATTTGGTTCTTACCGTTGCCATTGTGCTTATTGGTATTGCTTTGACTGCATATTGGGTACTAGTGTTTAGAAGGGTAAATAAGCAAAAAGATATCTTATATCTGGGATTATTTGCGATTATTTTTGGTATATGGAACTTTGGAGAGACACAGTTTGCGGTATTTATGTTTGACAATCGTGCATTCTGGTCTTATCTGGCATTTACCTGTCTGATGGTAATGTGTCTCCCAGCGGTGTATTTCTTCCGAGAGTTTATGGAGGTAAGAGATCATCATTTCCACAGAATCGTGGCAGGGTATATTGTGGTCGAAACGGTTGCTTGTCAGATATTACATTTGTTGGGTGTGGCAGGAGTAAAAGAAACAGCGGATTATACAGTTGCAAGTATTGGACTGATTCTTATATATCTGTTGTTCGTGATTATTGTTGGCATTCGTAAAAAACGAAATGTTAAGAAAATTGTTGTAAACATTATTGGTTTATTTATTCTAGTAGCTACAGCGGTAATCGATATTGGGACATACTATACAGATGTTACTTCTTCCGTAAAAGTGGCTAAGGTAGGATTCCTGATTTACATCATAATTCTGGGAATAGAAACTACGCGAATTGCCCGTGAAAAGTTACAGGAAGAACAGAAGATGGAAATCATCAAGGAAATGGCAATCAAAGATCTGCTTACAGGCTGTTACAATCGTAATGCATATGGTGAAGATATTGCTGCAATTACAGATAAAACTGGAATTCAGATGATTGAATTTGACTTAAATGATTTAAAGAAATGTAACGATACCAAAGGTCATAAAGCTGGTGACAAATATATTATGGATGCCGCTCATGTGATTTGTGAGATTTTCGGGGATTTAGGTAAAGTATACAGAGTTGGTGGTGATGAATTCTGTATTATCGCTAAAGGTGTTTCGGAAGAATCTTTGTTAAAGAAAAAGGAAGCGCTTAAACTGGCAATCAAACATTATCGTTTAGACCATCCAGACAGTGGATTTGGTATTGCTTGCGGATATGCTACTTATGATGCTGCTATAGATGCAGATTTTGAAGAGACCAGACATCGTGCAGATATTAGCATGTATGAGAACAAGAAGGAAGTTAAAGGTAATTGACAGAATTAGAATTATACTATAACAAATTTAATGAAGAAAAACGCTTAGACTCCAGACATGGACAAGTGGAATTTATTACTTCTATGAAGTATATTCACAAGTATCTGGAGTCTATGGAATTACAGAAACCAAAGTCAGAGATCAAGATTTTGGACGTAGGGGCTGCCACGGGACGCTACAGTGTTCCCCTTGCGGAAGAAGGTTATGATGTGACTGCGGTGGAACTGGTAAAGCATAATTTGGCGAGACTCAAAGCAAAAGGCAGCTCAGTAAAAGCGTATCAGGGAAATGCTATGAAACTAAAACGCTTTGAGGATAATTCTTTTGATGTGGTATTGGTTTTTGGACCAATGTATCATCTGCATGAAAAAGAAGAAAAGCAAAAGGCTTTGTCTGAGGCGAAACGTGTTGTGAAACCAGGCGGCGTTATTTTTGTGGCATATATTATGAATGAATATAGTGTCATCACATATGCCTTCAAAGAAAAACACATCCTGGAAGGAATAGAAAATGGAATGTTGGATGAAACGTTTCATTGTACAAAGAAAGCGAATGATTTATATAGTTTTGTTCGAACAGAGGATATCTGTGCATTGAATAAAGATGTGGGACTCAATCGCATTCAGGTAATTGCGGCGGACGGTGCAGCCAACTACATTCGTCCGTTTTTAAATGCGCTAAGTGAAAAGGAGTTCGAATATTTCGTGGAATATCATCTTGCTACTTGTGAAAGAGAGGATTTGCTGGGAGCCAGCGGACATCTGGTAGATATTTTGCAGAAATAATAGAAATGGATTTGGGCAATTTATCTTTTGGAGCAAATCGAAATCCGGAGGATAATGCAAACAATTATCAGCCAGTGATAGCAACTGGAGATAAGGCTGTAGAAATCATTGAGAATATGAGAGAATATAGTTCTTCGTTAAGTGATTTAAGGATTGATGACGAAGGAAATTTATCTATAATTTAGTAAGAGGTAATAGTTTTGAAAAATTGGCTTTTTAACGACAAATCAGAGAGGGCGAATCATTGGCAGGATTACGATTTACGTGACCTGAATGGGATGGCAGGAATGGCATTGTGCCCAATGACAGAAATAAATGGCTACATGGTAAGACCTGGTTTTTATCGTATGAATGGCTCATATCAGACAGATAGCGGAGTGAGTTTTACTATTAACTCTCATGGTGCAACCAGTTGCGAATTGCTACTTTACAGACCACATGGAAGTGAACCTTTTGCGACAATTCCAATTCCGAAAGAGTATCGTATTGGTGACACTTATTCCATTTTGGTATATGGATTAAAAATGCATACTTTTGAGTACGCATATCGCTTTGATGGACCAAATGTGCCGGAGAAGGGAATTCGTTTCGACAAGAATCAGGTGATTCTGGATCCTTATGCCAGAGCTGTAACAGGCCAGCACGAATGGGGAGAAAAACCTGAAGGTGGAAAAGATTTTGAATACAAAGCCCGTGTGGTAAAAAATGATTTTGACTGGGGAGATGTAGGACAGTTAAATACACCAATCGAAGATTTGATTATTTATGAAACCCATGTAAGAGGATATACAAAGGACAAGTCTTCGGGGGTATCTGCAAAGGGAACATTTGAAGGACTTCGCGAGAAGATTCCTTATTTGAAAGATTTAGGAATTAATGCAGTCGAGCTTATGCCGATTTTTGAGTTCGATGAAATGGAAAATGCCCGTGTGGTAGATGGCGTACAGTTATATAATTACTGGGGATATAATACCGTTTCTTTCTTTGCTCCGAATACAGGTTATGCATCGCAGACAGAGCATCATTATGAGGGTAAGGAATTAAAACGTCTGATTTATGATTTGAAGAAAAATGGAATCGAAGTTATTCTGGACGTTGTATTTAACCATACTGCGGAAGGCAATGAGAACGGTCCATGCTTCTCTTTCAAGGGAATTGATAACAATATTTATTACATGTTGACTCCAGATGGAAAATATTACAACTTCAGTGGTTGTGGTAACGTAATGAATTGTAACCATCCAATCGTAAGAAATTTCATCTTGGATTGTCTTCGTCATTGGGTTGTGGAATACCGCGTGGACGGTTTCCGTTTTGATCTGGCATCTATTTTGGGGCGTGATCAAAATGGTGCGCCAATGGCTAATCCACCAATTCTGGAAGCGCTTGCCTTTGATTCGGTTCTCAGTAAAACAAAGTTAATCGCAGAGGCATGGGATGCTGGTGGATTATATCAGGTAGGTAGTTTTCCATCCTGGAATCGATGGGCGGAATGGAATGGAAAATATAGAGATGATATGCGTCGTTTCCTAAAGGGAGATGATGGTGTAGCGGGAGCTGCAATTACCCGTATTACCGGATCGACAGACCTTTATAGCCCAGAAGGACGAGGACATTCAGCGTCTGTTAA
The DNA here is from genome assembly GCA_015057035.1 of Lachnospiraceae bacterium. Lineage (GTDB taxonomy): Bacteria > Bacillota > Clostridia > Lachnospirales > Lachnospiraceae > Roseburia. The sequence goes on from SVFC01000015.1 coordinate 28,889, forward strand.
CTTTATTACCTGTCATGATGGCTTTACGTTATACGACCTGTATTCTTATAACCATAAACACAATGAGAAAAATGGTTGGAACAATACAGATGGAGATAATAACGGATATAGTTGGAACTGTGGATGCGAAGGCGAGACAGATGATTTGGTCATTTACAATATGAGAAAACGTCTCGTAAAAAACGCTTTTGCAGCATTATTATGCAGTCGTGGCGCAGCAATGTTTTTTGCAGGAGACGAATTCTGTAATACACAGTTTGGTAATAATAATGCATACTGTCAGGATAATATTATTAGTTGGCTGGATTGGACTCGTTTAGAGGAATATGAAGAGGTGCACGATTTTGTGAAGTTTATGATTGCATTCCGAAAGGAGCATCCAATTCTTAGAAAACGCACAAATCCTGCGGCCTGTCAGTTACCACCAATCAGCTTCCACAATGGATATCCATACAACAGTGTGACGGAATATAATACCCATATGATTGGAATTATGTTTGCCGGACGTAATGTAGACAATACAAAGGATGATATTATCTTCTATTGTATGAATTCCTATTGGGAGCCATTGACTCTGCAACTGCCAAGTCTGAATAATGGAATGTCATGGAAGATCGTCGTGAATACCAACTGCGAGTATAAAGATGGTGTAGATTTTGAATCTATGACAGAAAAATTGGGGCCATACGCAGTTTGCGTACCAGCCAGAAGCACCATTATTTTTATGGCAGAATAGAAAGAGGAGTATAGTCAGTAAGGCACATTAAAAAATCTGCACTTACGTGTAATTCCTGCGCAATGTCACATAGGATGTCGTAGCTGGGCATACGTGTGCCGTTTCGATAGCCACTTACGGTGGAATGAGTTAAAAAAATGCGATTGGCCAATTGCTGCGAGGAACAATTACGCAAGGCCATGGCGAACTGTAAGCGAGTGGCAAAGGTAGGATATTTTGTTGGAGAAACTCTGACGACTTCTAATGATATGGTTTCGATGTTCATAGCCATATTTTAAAATTACAAAAATGCAAAAAGAAAAAATGTCGCGAGATGCGACATTTTTCTTGCTTTATAAGAAATGTTCATGTTTTGTGATATTTGTGATAAAGAAGCAAAATCTAGCACCAGCCACCGTCTAGGGAAATAACCTGACCGGTGAGATAGCTATGGTTTTCTGCAAGAGAAAAAGCAAGATCTGCAACTTCATCCGCGGTTCCAAAACGTCCTGCGGGAATCTCTTCGGTAAGAGCCTGGCGTTCTTCCGCAGAGAAACATTGATTCATAGCTGTGTCTATACAGCCACATGCAATGGCGTTAACTTGGATATTACTTGGGGCTAATTCTTTAGCTAATGCTTTTGTAAAGGTATTCAATCCTCCCTTGCTGGCAGAATATGCTACTTCGCAGGAGGCTCCAACATTGCCCCACACAGAGGAAATGTTAATGATTTTTCCGTGTTTCTGAGAAAGCATATATGGGATGGCCTGTTTAGAAGTGTAAAAAGCAGAAGATAAATTGATGTTGATTAGGTTCTGCCATTCTTCGAAAGACATATCATGTAATAAACCAATATGTGAAATGCCTGCGTTATTTACGAGAACGTCAATTCCGTGAAAGTGTTCTTTGATTTCTTCGAAAAGCTTTTCGACATATTGGAAATCCCCAACATTGCCAACGGAGGCCAATACAGGTACATGATAGGTGGTTTCTAATTCTTTTTTTACTTCTGCAAGAGCCGCTGGAGAATTGCAACAATTGATGACGAGGGAATATCCTTCTTTGGCAAAGCGTGTTGCAATGGCTCTGCCGATTCCTCGAGACGCGCCAGTGATTAATACAGTTTTACTCATAGGTCCTCCAAATGTCAGAATTCGTTCTTGACATGAAATTCTGGTGAATTATAATTAAGGTTGTGCATCTCATTTGGATGCAGTAGTTTTATCTGTAGCGGCGTGTGGCTCAGCTTGGTAGAGCGCTTCGTTCGGGACGAAGAGGTCGCAGGTTCAAATCCTGTCACGCCGATTTGTAAAAGAGTGAACACTGTAGGGTATTTACTCTTTTTTATTTTAGATAACATATCGTAAAAAATCAATGAAATATTTGTCAAAAAACACAAAAAAAACCAAAGATATCTAAAAGTTTTATTGACATTGTATAAAAAGTTGTTTAAAATGAAATAAGATATTGAATGTCGGATTGTTACTACGTTAGAGTAGGCAAGACCAAACTTCAAGGCGTAGTACGGCTGAAGTTTGGCTTTTTTTATTTTTAGGAATATTAATACAATGATTATTGAAAAAGTTATTAATAATAATGTCATAACAGCAGTTGATGATTCCGGTCAAGAACTGGTTTTGATGGGTAAGGGAATTGGTTTTCAGACAAAGGCTGGGCAGTCAATTACAGAAGATAGAATTGAAAAAAAGTTTGTTATGGATACGCAAGTGGACATAGGGAAGTTTGGAGAGCTTCTAAAGTCTATCCCATTGGAGCATTTGAATGTTTGTATGGAAATAATTGAATATGCAAGTCAAGTTTTAAATAAACGCTTAAGTGGCAGCATATATATTTCATTGACAGACCATATTAATTTTGCTCTAGAGCGATATCGAACAGGTTTGATGTTTGATAATCCTCTTCTAAATGAAATTCGCTCCTTTTATCCAAGCGAATATTTGATCGGTGAGTATGCAGTAGCCTTGCTCGAAGATAGAATGAAGGTAAAATTACCTGTAGATGAGGCGGGATCTATAGCAATGCATTTTATCAATGCAGAATATAATGCTTCCATGAGCGATACGATGCATGTGACAACTTTGATTCGGGAGATACTTCGTATTGTAGAATCAGAAACGGGAATCTTTTTGGATGATATGGAAATCAACCATGCAGAATTCGTTACACATCTGAAGTATCTTGCGCATCGCATTTTTAAGAGGGCTACAGTTGGAGAACCAGCGGAGCAGCTTGTGAAGGCGGTTGAGTGCCTATATGAAAGGGAATGTGCAATTGGCAAACAGATTGCCTCTTTTATCAAGAGGGAATATGACCATGATATATCAGATGATGAGTTGGTTAATCTGACTATCTATATAAGAAGAGTCTGTAGTGGGACGGAAAAGGAGATAAGAGATGTTTGATTTTTTTAAAAAAAAGACAAAAGAAAACGTGGAAGTGATTGGTGCACCATTAAAGGGTGAGGTAGTAGAGAGTTCTGCTATTAACGATCCAACTTTTGCAGAAGAAATGTTAGGCAAAGGTTTGGCAATTAAGCCAGCAGAAGGTAAAGTATATGCTCCATTTGACGGAACGGTTGCAATGGTTTTTGATACAAAGCATGCAATTAGTTTGGCATCTGATAAGGGCGCAGAAGTGTTAATTCACGTAGGTCTTGATACAGTAATGCTCAAAGGCGAACATTATACAGCACATGTAGAAAATGGTGCTGTTGTGAAAAAAGGTGATTTGTTATTGGAGTTTGATATGGCTGCAATCGCAGAAGCTGGCTATGATACAATTACTCCAGTAGTAATCTGCAATACAGATGATTACAAAGACATAGTACGTATGACAGGTAAGACTGTTGAACCAGGGGAGCCTGTTATGGAATTAGAGAAATAAGGAGGAGATAGTATGCAGGAATTTACTTATGTAATCAAAGACGAACTTGGTATTCATGCTCGTCCAGCAGGACTTCTTGTAAAGGAAGCAAAACAGTTTACTAGCACGATTACCTTGGCTTGTGGTGACAAAAAGTCAGCAGCTAAAGGCCTTATGGGTGTAATGGGAATGGCTGTAAAATGTGGTAACGAAGTAACTGTTAGTGCAGAAGGCGATGATGAAGTAGCTGCAATCGAAGCAATGAAGACATTCTTCGAAAACAATTTATAATTGGTAAGAATTCATGATACATGAATTTTTATAAAAAAATTTATTATTAAGAAGGGGGATTTTTTTATGATGAAATTTCTTCAAAAACTTGGCAAATCATTAATGTTGCCAGTAGCATGTCTTCCTATCTGTGGTATTCTCATGGGTATCGGATATGCAATTTCTCCAACAACTATGCAGGGTGGTACTCCAGAAGGATTCTTAGAACTTCTTGGTTTATTCCTTGTAAAAGCTGGTGGATCTTTAATCGATAATATGGCAATTCTTTTCGTTATCGGTGTTGGTGTTGGTATGTCAGATGACAATGATGGTACAGGTGGCGTTGCTGCTTTAGCATCATGGTTAATGATGAAGACATTATTAGCAACAGGATTTGTTACAACAATTATGCCTGCAATCGCAGAAAATCCAAGTGCTAAATTAGCATTTGACAAGATTGAAAATCCATTTATCGGTATCATCGCTGGTATTATTGGTTCAATGTGTTATAACAAATTCAAGAATACCAAGTTACCAGACTGGTTGGCATTCTTTAGTGGCAAACGTTGTGTAGCTATCGTAGCAGGTGTAGTTTCTATTCTTGTATCAGTAGTTCTTCTGTTTGCATGGCCAGTTATTTTCGGTGCTTTAGTATCTGTTGGGCAGGCAATCGTTGGCTTAGACGCAGTAGGTGCTGGTATTTATGCATTCTTGAATCGTTTGTTAATTCCAACTGGTTTACACCATGCATTAAACAACGTATTCTGGTTTGATACTATTGGTCTTGGTGACCTTGGACATTTCTGGGCTGGTGAAACATCTGCTGACGTTTCTTGGAGCCTTGGTATGTATATGTCAGGCTTCTTCCCATGTATGATGTTTGGTATTCCAGGTGCAGCTTTAGCTATGATTCAGACAGCAAAATCTAACAAGAGAAAAGTAGCTATCGGTCTTGTTGGCTCAGCAGCATTCTGTGCATTCATCTGTGGTGTAACAGAACCTTTCGAATTTGGTTTCATGTTCTTAGCTCCAGCATTATACTTAGTATATGCATTATTATACGGTGTGTTCACAACAATCACAGTATTGTTAGGATTCCGTGCAGGCTTCTGCTTCTCAGCAGGCGCAACTGACTTAGTATTCTCTGCAAGCTTACCAGCAGCAGCAAATACTTGGTTAATCATTCCTCTTGGAATCGCTGCATTTATCGTATTCTACGTAGTATTCCGTTTCGCTATCGTTAAATGGGATCTTAAGACACCAGGTCGTGAAGATGATGATGTAGAAGCTGAAAAGGCAGTTGTTCTTTCAAATGACAACTTTACAGAAGTAGCAGCTATCATTTTAGAAGGTATTGGCGGAAAGAATAACGTTGCATCTATCGATAACTGTATTACAAGACTTCGTCTTGAAGTAAAAGATACAACATTGGTTGACGAAAAATTAATTAAATCTGCAGGCGTTTCTGGCGTTATCCGTCCAGGAAAAACAAGCGTACAGGTTGTAGTTGGAACAAAAGTTCAGTTCGTAGCTGATGAATTTAAGAAACTTTGCAAATAACGTATCTCCTTAGTACATAAATTGCAAGTATAATACGAAAAGGGATGTTTCATAACATCCCTTTTTGTGTTAATATATAGATAGAAGTAATAATCGGGGAGGTAATTGAGATGATTGTAAAAAATGGACTTCTTTTTACGGATAAGAAATTTGAAAAAAAAGATTTGTATGTTGATGGGGACAAGATAGTATCAGGTTGCGAGGGTGAAATCATTGATGCTACGGATTGCTACGTCATTCCGGGATTAATAGATATACACTTTCATGGATGTGTGGGTTATGATTTTTGTGATGGTACGCATGAAGCTATTGAACATATGGCAGAATACCAATTGCAAAATGGGATCACAACAATTTGCCCTGCATCTATGACTTTTTCAGAAGCGCAGCTGGCAGACATTTTTGCTGCAGCAGCTAGTTATAAGAATGACAAGGGGGCAACCTTAGTCGGCATTAATATGGAGGGACCTTTTATTTCAATGGAGAAAAAAGGTGCCCAGAATGGAGAGTTCATTCATAAACCAGATGCAGATATGTTTTTCCGTTTACAGGAGGCTGCGGGTGGTTTGATTAAGTTATGTGACATTGCTCCGGAAGTTGATGGGGCGATGGAATGTATTGAGAAAATAGCAGGGAATGTTCGAGTGTCACTGGCACATACGGCTGCGGATTTTGACGTAGCAGAAGAGGCGTTCAAAAAAGGCGCAAAGCATGTGACACATTTATATAATGCAATGCCACCATATTCACACAGAGCACCAGGCGTAATTGGTGCAGCATGTGATAACGAAAATGTTATGGTGGAATTAATCTGTGATGGAGTACATAGCCATCCGTCCACAGTACGTACAACCTTTAAAATGTTTGGCGATGATAGAGTGATTCTGATTAGTGATAGTATGATGGCATGTGGTCTGGAAGATGGACAGTATACCCTTGGCGGACAGGCGGTAACGGTTAAGGGAAATCTTGCTACACTTACAGAGCTGGGAAATATTGCAGGTTCGGTAACAAACCTTATGAAGTGCATGAGAAAAGCGGTGCAGGAGATGGGAATTCCATTGGAAAGCGCAGTACAGTGTGCAACGGTTAATCCAGCAAAAGCCATTGGTGTATTTGATAAATATGGTAGTCTGGAAGCAGGAAAGCAGGCAGACGTAGTGGTATTGGATAAGGATTTAAATATCAAATATGTAATTAAAGCGGGGGAAGTGGTTCATGGCTAAAATGAATGTATGTGGAAAAACAGTATACAAAGCAGTTGCAAGAGGGCCAATCCTTGTATTAGATAAGCAGGAAGTGCAGATTACAGATGCTACAGTTGCAGATGTAGAAGCAGAAGTGGCTCGTGTTGTTGCTGCAGTAGACAAAGCAAAGGCACAGATTGCGACTCTTTATGAAAAAGCTTTGGAAGAAGTAGGAGAAGAAAGCGCGGCCATCTTTGAAGTGCATCAGATGATGCTGGAGGATGACGAGTATCTGGATTCTATTTATGGAATGATTCGTGATGAAGGTATGAATGCGGAGTTCGCGGTGCAGATGACGGGAAATACCTTCTCTCAGATTTTTGCAACCATGGATGATGACTACATGAGAGCAAGAGCGGCTGACATCCTAGATATTTCCAGTCGTGTAATTCGTGTCTTAACGAATCAAGAAGATGTGAACTTAAGCGACTGTGATCCATCCATTATCGTGGCAGAAGATTTGTCTCCGAGTGAAACGGTACAGATGGATAAGAGCAAAATCTTAGCGTTTGTTACAGTACAGGGTTCAACCAATTCACATACAGCAATTCTTGCACGTATGATGAATATTCCAGCGCTTGTTATGACTCCAGTAGAGTTGAATCAGTTACAGAATGGTACAGAAGCGATTGTAGATGGTTTCACAGGAGAATTTCTGTTAGAGCCATCTGAAGATGAGATTGCGAAAGCGGATGAAAAAATCAATGCAGAACTAGAGAAGCGTCGTATGCTGGAGGCATTGAAAGGATTGCCAACGGAGACCAAGAGCGGACAGCAAGTAAAACTCTATGCCAATATTGGTAGCGTAGAAGACGTGGAATATGTGCTGGAAAATGATGCAGAAGGAATTGGTCTCTTCCGTAGTGAATTCTTGTATCTGGGAAGATGTGATCTTCCAACAGAGGAAGAGCAGTATAACGCATATAAGAAGGTGCTGACTGCAATGGGTGATAGAAGAGTAATCATTCGTACCCTTGATATTGGCGCAGATAAGCAGGCAGATTATTTAAATCTTGATAAAGAAGAAAATCCTGCACTGGGCTATCGTGCAATTCGTATCTGCCTTACTCAGCCGGAAGTGTTTAAGACACAGATTCGTGCACTTCTTAGAGCAGCGGTTTACGGAAAACTTGCGGTAATGTATCCAATGATTATTTCACCATGTGAAGTAGAACAGATTAAAGAAGTGGTTGCTGAAGTTGAAGCAGAGCTGAAAGCAGAAGGTGTTGCGTATGCAATTCCGGAACAGGGAATTATGATTGAAACACCTGCATCCGTTATGATGTCAGATGAATTGGCACAGATGGTTGAGTTTTTCAGTATTGGAACCAACGACCTGACACAGTATACATTAGCAATTGACAGACAGAATGAAAAACTTGCACCATTCTATGATGCACACCATCCAGCAGTGCTTCGTATGATTCAGATGGTAGTGGATAATGCTCACAAACATGGCATCTGGGCCGGTATTTGCGGAGAATTAGGAGCGGATATGGAATTGACAGATACATTCCTGAAGATGGGAGTAGATGAATTGTCGGTTGCTCCTGGAGCGGTTCTTCCAATTCGTAAATTAATTCGTGACGCAGAATAATAGATACATATGTGGAGGTATCAAACTATGAAAGATTGTAATTGTGGATATTGTATGAGGGGCGAGCTTTTGGATAAGTTCGGAATTGAAATTTGTGATTTGGAAGTAAGTCAGTTGATTCTTTTTAAAGAGCAGAGTCATACAGGACGTGTGATTGTAGCGTACAAGGATCACGTAAGTGAAATCGTAAACATCAGTGATGAAGAACGCAACCGCTATATGGCAGATGTAGCTCGTGCGGCAAAGGCTCTTCATGCAGCTTTCCATCCAAAGAAAGTAAACTATGGCGCATATGGCGACACAGGCTGTCACCTTCATATGCATCTGGTTCCAAAATACGAGGACGATCCATTTGAATGGGGTGGCGTATTTGCGATGAATCCAGATAGAAAGTATCTTACAGATGCTGAATATGCAGAGATGATTGAGAAGATTAAAGCGAACTTATAGTTATATATGTAAAAAGGGACTGGTGCGAACCAGTCCCTTTTGGTATGTTTTAAGAAAATATCACTATAATTCAAACATATTGTTTTCCTGACGTGCCATATTTATTTCTAAATTGCCATTTCTGCAACGGAGCGCATCAATGAATTCTTTTTCCTGGGAAGCATCCTTTAATCTCAAGTTATACACTAACTTAAATAAGCTGCCAAGATTTGTGGTCTTTACCTGTACTAATTCATACTGGGAAGTGTATTTTTCCATAAGGTCGGTAAATACTTCCGTATAGTTTAAATCTTCTGGAATGGTAATGCGTAAGGTTTTTTCTAAGCAGGCTTTCTTGGTAGAGCCAAAGCCAATCATGTTGTAAACCAGCATACATGCTCCAAGCACTAATGCGAACAGAACACCATATCCCAGATATCCCATACCGCAGATAAGGCCTGCACCCATAGCAAGGAAGATGGTTCCAATTTCTTTGGCAGTACCAGGTACAGAACGGAAACGAACCAGACTAAAGGCACCTGCTACGGCAACACCTGCACCAACATTACCGTTTACCATCATAATTACTACGCAAACAACGGCTGGTAAAATGGCAAGGGTTACAACAAAACTCATAGTGTAGCGGCTTTTATATGTATAAACAAGGGCGAGGAAAAGTCCCACAAGAAGGGCAACTCCTACGCAAAGTAAAAAATCAGTTACTGCAATTGTTGCAGAGGTTTCTGTATCGAAAATTCCTTTAAACAATGAATCAAGCATAATTTATTTTTCCTTTCTGTAATTGTTCTCTTAACTTGGTCTGGTAGGCAGTACCGTATTTGGAGAATGATTTTTTATAAATATGATTATCCGTCAAAATCTTGGTCATCCATAGTGGGATAGCATCTTTTGTTTTTACTTCCATGAGAATCTGGTTTGGTTCGAGAATCTGTCGGCCGTAGATGCCTTTGTCAAGGCTTAGGTCGTAATCCCGCCAGAGAACGTCGCGGTCAAAAGTGACTCGGAAGTCTCTATCCTCTTTGGAATAGTACGCCTCGCGTTTGTACATCAGTAACATTGCTGGAGCGATTCCTGGATAAAATTCTTTGAAGTAATCAATCTCGTCAGTAATCTGAGTTCGGTTGTCGATTTCTCCCTCTAGGAGATAGCGCATCGCATCTTCTTCCGCCAGAGTTACTCGTCTTTTATAAACAACCTTTTTATATTTTTTCTTCAACTCCACAAATACTTTTGTATCGGCATGTGCTACGCCGTAGCTGCGAAGCCTTAGTTTTTCCTTATATACGGGATGTTCTATGGAACGTCGGATTAACTGAAAAGACGGGGTGTCAAAATACAGACTGCAAATGGTGCTTTCACCATGTTCGTCAGCAATCATATGTTTTTCAAATTCTTTTTTGATTAGTTCAAGCTGGTCGGTGGTAATCATATATTTGATTTCGTGGCGCTTGAATATCATTTGATCTGCCAAATAAGCCCCTCCTTTCAAAACTTTTTTCAACGATGTCATCATAGACTATAAATGTGAAAAATGTTTGAACATTTCTAAAATATTTTACCAAATGTATTAGAAAAGGTACAGCATTATTGTCAGAAAATATTTACAAAAATTTTTTTTTGTGTAATAATGACTTCGTATTGGTAAGGTTTTGGTAAAGATTTTTGCAAAAGGAGACCAAAATGACTTTTTTTGATTTGTTAACAATGGTAGGCGGCTTGGCATTATTCCTTTATGGTATGCATGCGATGGGCGAAGGCTTATCAAAATTATCAGGTGGTAAATTAGAAAGTATTCTTGAACGACTTACCTCGAATCGTCTCATGGCAGTGCTTCTCGGCGCTGGTGTAACTGCGATTATTCAATCGTCATCCGCAACAACCGTTATGGTAGTCGGCTTTGTTAACTCTGGTATTATGAAACTGCAACAGGCAGTTGGTATTATTATGGGTGCAAACGTTGGTACTACAATGACATCTTGGTTGCTTTCCCTTGTTGAAGTAGAAGGTGGCAATTTCATAATGCAGATGTTAAAGCCAACATCATTTTCTCCAATTCTTGCACTTATCGGTGTGATTATGATTATGGGGGCTAAGGATAATACTAAGAAAAATGATATTGGTGTTATTTTAGTAGGCTTCGCAATTCTCATGACAGGTATGGATATTATGAGTGATGCGGTTGCTGGTTTAAAAGAAGTACCTGAGTTTACAAATATATTGACAGCTTTTTCTAATCCAATTCTTGGTATGATTGCTGGCGCGGTGCTAACAGCGGTTATTCAGAGTTCCTCTGCTTCAGTTGGTATTTTGCAGGCGCTCTGTGCGACTGGAGCAGTAAGTTTTGGCGCAGCAATTCCAATTATTCTGGGACAGAATATTGGTACTTGTATCACGGCAGTGATGTCGGCTTTTGGGGCAAGCAAAAATGCAAAGCGTGCTTCTATGGTACATTTGTACTTTAACTTGATTGGTACTTTGGTGTTTATGGCAGTATTCTATATTGCAAATGGTATTCTTCGTTTTGAATTTATGGAAGGCGCTGCCTCTGCAACAGGCATTGCAGTGGTACACAGTATTTTTAATATTGCATGTGCAGTATGCTGGTTCCCATTTGCTAACGTTTTGGTAAAATTAGCAACGCTTACTATTCGTGATAAAGAATCTGACAAGAAAGAAGAAGCAAACGAATTTGCTTTGTTGGATGAACGTTTCCTTGCACAGCCTGCATTCGCAGTTGAAATGTGTAGAAAAGTTGCTATCAAGATGGCAGAGGTTTCCAGAGACTCTCTCTATCTTGCAATAGATAACATTGGCAAATATAAACCAGAGGATTTCCAGAGAGTTCGCGAGATGGAAATGGAAGTGGACCGTTATGAAGACGCCCTTGGTTCTTATCTGGTAAAGGTTAATAACTGTGACTTGACGGACGCAGATAGCAAATCTATCTCTGTTATGCTTCACTGTATCAACGACTTTGAACGTATTTCCGACCACGCAGTCAATATTATGGAATCCGCACAGGAAATGCACGAAAAGAAATTGAATTTCTCAGAGAATGCATTGAAAGAATTCGATGTATTTGTCAATGCAGTTCGTGAGATTATTGGAAATTCAGTAGATTCTTATGCTAACAGCGATTTGGCTACAGCTCGAATGATTGAGCCATTAGAACAGGTTATTAACGGCTTAAATGCTGAGTTGAAACAGCGTCATATCAAGCGTCTTCGCAAAGGAAAATGTACCATCGAACTTGGTTGGGTTCTTCAGGATCTCTTAACTAATATCGAACGTGTATCTGACCATTGTTCTAACATAGCAGTTTGCTTGATTGAGATTAAAGAAAATGAATTTGAAACCCATAGTTATGTGGGCGCTTTACGTGCAGAAAAAGCACAATGGTTTACAAATGCGGTGCAGAACCTTGGAGAAAAATATCAGCTTCCAGAAGGTGCTATTAGCGAGGAAGAAGAAGCCCTTGGCTTGATTGTGAATCAGGAAGTAGCAAAATAGAAAAAGGTTTAGAAATTATGAACTAGTCACTGTAGTTTTGAGTGACTAGTTCTTTGTTTTGTGGTATGATAGGTTGCGATAAGTGTGAAATTGAGATTTTCACAAGACTAGGAGGGAGTCCGTTATGTATCAGGAAATTGCACAACTTCTTATGTATGGAATTACAGATAAAAATGAAATCCTCTATCAAATGGGAGAGATTTTTGCTCGTTTTGAAAAAGGAGAATACGAGAAAATGGAATTGGTGCGAGATATCAATGCCCAGGTGAAACGTATTTTGAAAGTTGCTACAGACTATGGTTTTGATGATAATCTCTGGCATAACTATCTTACATTTTATCTGATGATGAACGAGAATCCGTTTAGTATTACTTGTGAAAAAGTAGGTGCTAGTGAAGGAAGTGTGAACACATTGGTGGAAAATGATTTCCGCATTTTTAAAGCGTTGTTTGACTATGATTTTTCTGTGATAGAAAATGCTTTAGGCATCTCCTGCTTTTCACAGATTTCTAATTATAAGGCAATTGTGAAAAAAGAACTGATGTACAACAAAAATGTTAGTGAAAAGGTTCGCGCACTTAGCAAGAAATTAGAAGAGGCTTCCGACGAGAAAGAATTTTTCCAGGTAATTACGGGATTTTATAAGGACTATGGTGTTGGAATGTTCGGCATGAATAAAGCATTCCGTATCGAGGAAAATCCTGCAGGTGGTATTAATTTTAAGGCAATCAATAACATGGATGCTGTAACTTTGGATGACCTGGTGGGATATGAAATTCAGAAAAAGAAACTGGTAGACAATACCCAGGCCTTTGTCAGTGGTCGTAAGGCTAATAACGCTCTGTTGTTTGGCGACAGTGGTACAGGAAAATCCACCAGTATCAAGGCGATTGTAAATCAGTTTTACGATGATGGACTGCGCATGATTGAAATCTACAAGCACCAGTTCCAGTATTTATCTGCAGTGATTGCAGAAATCAAAAATCGTAATTACAAGTTCATTATCTACATGGATGACTTGTCTTTTGAAGAATTCGAAATCGAATATAAATATTTAAAAGCTGTGATTGAAGGTGGTGTGGAAACTAGACCAGACAACATCCTAATCTATGCTACATCTAATCGTCGTCATCTAATTAAAGAGAGCTGGCGTGACCGTAACGATGTGGATACTGCCAACGACAAACATCATTCTGACACTGTGGAAGAGAAATTATCTCTGGTAAACCGTTTTGGTGTCACCATTAGTTTTTCAAAACCAAGCCAGAAAGAGTTCTTTGAGATTGTCATTGAATTGGCACGTCGTGAGGGTATTACAATGTCTGACGAGGAGTTACGTGCAGAAGCAAACAAATGGGAATTAAGCCATGGTGGCTTGTCTGGAAGAACGGCGAGACAGTACATTAATTATTTGCACGGGAAAGAGAGTGTCTAGCCTTATAGCTCGACCCGACCGCTTCGCGGTCTTTCTCGTTGCTACGCAACTAAGGCTCTCGCTTATGGCTAAACGCCATATACGTGAAAAATAAAAAGTCCCATCATAAGCAAGCTTATATGTGGCTTTTTATTTCTCACTACAAGGCTAGATAGGAGGAATTATGTTATACCAGATTTCAAATGGCGCCGTAGTTTTTGGCGATGACGTCATTTTACATGATATATATTTTGAAATAAGAAATACAGAGAAAATCGCAGTAGTTGGTCGTAATGGTTGTGGAAAAACTACCCTTTTGAAACTCATCAATGGTGATGTGGAAATGTACCAGGAGGATGGCGAGGAAGGTACTATCGCCATGACAGGAAAGCCACAGATTGGGTATTTGAAGCAGATTGCTTTTGACGATCCAGATTTATCTTTGGAAAAAGAAATCCGCAAGGTTTTTGCCCCAATGATAGCTATGAAAGCAGAAGTGGAAGCGGCGGCAAAAGCGCTGGAAACCGACCATTCGGAAGAAAAGGTAAAAGCCTATACTGCATTGGAAGAAAAGTTCCGTGATTTGGGTGGTTATTATTTTGAAAAAGAATACGAAGTGTTGATTCGCAAGTTTGGTTTTTCCGAAGAGGAACGCAAGAAACCACTTCGTGATTTTTCCGGTGGACAACAAACAAAGATTGCATTTATTAAGTTGCTCCTCAGCAAGCCAGATATCCTACTGTTGGACGAACCTACCAACCACCTGGATGTTACAACAATCGAATGGTTAGAAGGATACCTTAAGAATTATCCAAAAGCGGTAGTGTTGGTATCCCATGACCGTATGTTTTTGGACAATATTGTGGATGTGGTGTATGAAATCGAGTACGGCACTGCGAAACGTTATCCAGGCAACTATACGGCCTTTATGGCGCGTAAGAAGGAAAACTACGAGAAGCAGTTAAAAGACCATTTGCAGCAGCAAAAAGAGATCGAACGTTTACAGCGTATGGTGGACCGTTTCAAGGGAAAACCTACCAAGGTATCTATGGCCCGTTCGAAACAGAAGGCCATTGAACATATGGAAATTATCGAGGCTCCAGACCGTTACGATAATCGTACCTTCCATGCTCATTTTCAACCGGAAAAAGAAACTGGAAATGATGTGTTATTTGTATCTGATTTGGCAATTGGATATGATGTTCCATTGTCTATTGTGAATCTAGATTTGAAAAAAGGCGAAAAACTGGGTATTTTAGGTGGAAATGGATTAGGTAAATCTACCTTCTTGAAAACCATCGTAGATAAAATTCCTGCGCTGTCAGGTGAATATAAATATGGTGTGAATGTGCAAGTGGGATATTTTGACCAGCAGATGGCCATGTATCAGAGCAATAAGACGGTGCTACAGGATTACTGGGATGAGTTTCCAACCCTGACAGAGACAGAGGTGCGTAATGCTTTGGGTGCCTTCCTTTTTACAGGAGAGGATGTATTTAAAAATATCAGCATGCTTTCCGGTGGGGAAAAGGTGCGTCTGGCTCTTTGTAAGATATTAAAGAGAAAACCAAATGTACTGATTCTCGACGAGCCTACCAACCATATGGATATCGTGGGAAAAGAAACCTTGGAGAATATGTTGAAGGAATTCAAGGGCACTCTGATTTTTGTATCCCACGACCGTTACTTTGTAAAACAGGTGGCAACACAGCTTCTTGTATTTGAGGATGGTACCACGAATCTCTACAAATTCGGCTATGATGAATACCAGGAGAAACTGGATAGAGAGGCTGCGGCGGAAGCTGGTGGATATAAGGCAACGATGGACTTAGGTGGATTGATTAGTAATAAAGGTGCACAGTCTGTGGGAGTTGGATGTTCGGATGTGTCTGGTATTGCAGGTAGTGCATTGGGATCGGCAAGTGCCGGCAAGAAGCCGAATGTTAATATCGGAAAAGAACGTTCCAAGGTCGAAAAGAAAGTAAAGCGTGCCGAAGAAGAGCTAGCAGTGAAGGAAGAAAAACTGGAAGAATTGAAGGCGGAACTTCTGCGTCCAGAATACCAGTCCAGCTATTCTAAGTTAACGGAAATCCAGGGACAGATCGACGCTTTAGAAGAAGAAATTATGGCGGATATGGAAGTTTGGGAAGAGTTGTCTTCTCAGTTAGAAGCACTTCTTGCCGAGGAAAATGCCCTGAAATAGGGCGGAATTGTCGGACAATTTGCGTCAATTTATTAAAATTGAATAAAAATATTGCTTAAAATGACAAGTTGTTGTATAATCTCATTAAGATAACAACTTGTCATTTTTTGATGAGGTTATCTAATAAACTGCAAAGGGGTTGACTACATGAGAATTACAATTACAGGTAGAAACATCGAATTAACACCAGGATTAAAAGAAGCAGTGGAGGATAAGTTAAGCAAACTTGAAAAATATTTCAAGCCAGACACCGATGTCAACGTAACGCTTAGTGTGGAAAAGGATCGTCAGAAAATCGAAGTTACGATTCCTACAAAGGGACACACCATCCGTTCTGAGCAGGTCAGCAACGATATGTATGTATCCATTGATTTAGTAGAGGAGGCAATCGAAAGACAATTAATTAAATATAGAACCAAGATTATTTCTAAAAAAATGAATGCAGCTGTGAACTTCAAGGCAGAATACTTAGAGGAACCAGAAGATGACGATGAAGAAATCAAAATCGTTCGATCAAAACGTTATGATTTGAAACCTATGTATCCAGAAGATGCATGTATTCAGATGGAACTTCTTGGACATGATTTCTTCGTATTCGTAAATGCAGAAACAGACGAAGTGAACGTAGTTTACAAGCGTAAAGGAAATACTTACGGAATTATCGAACCTGAATAAAAGAGAGTTTTTATCAGAAACAAGGAGAATTTCTTATAAAGTAAGAAAAATGTCGCGAAATGCATTAATGCATTTCGCGACTTGCTTTTTTACGGTTTATGCGCTTATATTTTGGTATAAACATTGCCTTGGAGAAATGGGATGAGTTGGGAAATGTTTTTACTATACCAAGAGAGGAGGAATGCTATACGAAGAATAACAGTATAGCAATGAATTTGAATCAGATTCTTGTGAACAACCCTGGGCCAAATGATTTGAGGAAGTTGATTTGGTCTTGCGATTCTCCTAAGTTAAAGTTGATTTGGGAGATATTGTTTGAAACAGGAATGGATGAAGTAGAACTGTTAGAAGAACGTGTTTACCAATATGGGGGCATGATCAAGGAGCAGGACTATATTAGCAGGGAAATCTTTTTGGGGTTGATTTCCCTAGTGGAAAACATGAAAAAAATCAATCGATAATAAGGTAGAGGTGTTATGAATAGCAATAGAACGCTTTTCTAACACCTCTATTTTGTTATATTGTACGCAAGGTGTTTACAAAATAGTATAATATTTGATAAAATACTAAAATAAAGGGCAAAAACAAAGGGCGAACAAAAGGAGAGGAATATGAAATCAAAAAGAATGAAACCTTCAGTTCTTGCATTGGCTGTCATCTTGGCAGTTATGTCAGTGTTAATGGCTGGATGTGGTTCCACTGGACAGGAAGCTGGTAATTCCCAAGAGTCAGGTAGTTCTCAGGAACCAGGTGCTTCTCAGGAGCCAGGCAGTTCTCAGGAGCCAGGCAGTTCCCAGAAGCCAGATGACTCCCAGGAACCAAGTGATTCTCAGGAACCAAGTGAATCACAGAAACCAAGTGATTCCCAGGAGCCAAGTGATTCACAGAGGCCAAACGATTCACAAGAGCCAAGCAATTCACAGAAGCCAAGCGACTCACAAGAGCCAAGCGACTCACAAGAGCCAAGCGATTCACAGAAGCCAAGTGAATCTCAGAAGCCAAGTGATTCCCAGGAGCCGAGTGACTCCCAGAAACCAAGTGAAGGCCCTGTGATGTCAGGTGCAGATTTTGGTGTGGCTAATCCAAGTGGAACACTTACCACAACAGGTAATCGAGTGTCAGTTCACGACCCAAGTGTGGAATATGATCCACTCACCAAGAAATGGTACATTTTTGGCTCGCATACGGCTTTTGCTAGTACTTCCAATCTCATTAATTGGAGTTATTTTGAGAGAGAAGGATCTTCTAACGCAAAATATGGCAAGGTTTTTGCGCAGTCTGGCACTTGGGCGGCTCGCGGAGGAAGTGGATATAATATTGAAGGCAACCTGTGGGCACCAGACGTTATTTATAACAAAGCTATGGGCAAATGGTGTATGTATATGAGTGTTAATGGCAATAATTTTTATTCTTCTATTGCTATGGCAACAGCTGATAGCATTACAGGTCCATATACATATCAGGGAACGGTAGTGTATTCTGGTTTTATGAACTGGGCGGAAGCTTCTGTAACTGATTATAAGAAGGCTACGGGTTCAACAGATGTTTCCCGTTATGCAAATAAAGGCTGGGGGTACTATGGAACTAACGCCATTGACCCTTGTGTTTTATATGATAAAGATGGTGAACTGTGGATGGTATATGGTTCCTGGTTCGGTGGACTTTTCATGCTGAAACTGGACAACGAAACTGGGTTAAGAGACTATTCCTACACCTATGAATTAGATGAAAATGCTTCAGATAATACCGCGGCTGACCCATATCTGGGAATTCGTGTCAGTGGTGGATATGGCGGTACAGGTGAAGGTCCATATATCGTCTGGGATGAAGAAACAGGATACTATTATATGTATGTATCTTATTGTGGATTGAATGGAACTGACGGATTTTCAGGCTATCAGATGAGACTGTTCCGTTCTAAGGATATTACGGGGCCATATGTAGATGCAGCGGGCAATGCAGCCATTCGAAGATATGATGGAGATGACCAGAGCATCAAGGGAATTAAGATTATGGGAAATTATAGTTTTAGTTCTTTGAAATCTGCATTAGCAAGTACGGGCTCCCAGAACGGTTATCGTTCTCCGGGACACAACTCTGCCTTTGTAGACAATGAAGGTAATCATTATCTCATTTATCATACGCGTTTTAATACCAATAGCGAATGGCATCAGGTACGTGTGCACCAGCAGTTTGTGAATGAAGACGGATGGCTTGTAACCGCACCTTACGAATATTTAGGAAGTAAGATTAGCGAAAAGGGATATAGCGAATCAGAAATTGTAGGAAGCTATGAGCTGATCAACCATGGTAATGAAATTACCTTTAATGTGGTTGCACCAATGCTTAGCACCTATGTGGTTAACTTGAATGCAGACCACACCATTACAGGTGATTTTGAGGGAACATGGGCACAGAAATCTGGTTCTTATTATGCAACGATTAAGATTGATGGTGTGACCTACAAAGGGGTATTTTTCAAACAGTACGACGAGTCTTCAAGCAATAAGGAAACGATGACTTTTTCTGTAATTGGTTCTAACAATATTGCATTATGGGGAAGCAGAACCGGAGCAGTTGTGGCACCAGAAACAGGGAAGCAGGTGGCTGCTTACAAATTTGATAGCTCTAGTGCTCTCGGAAAAGACACTGTGGGAACCGTTGGAAACGCAACCATTTTTGGATGCACAACTTACAACGACAGTGTACGCGGAAAAGTATTGGCGTTTGATGGCGTGGACGATTATGTACAGCTGACAGCCAAGGCAACGGATTACGGCAGTTATACAATTATGTTATGGTTTAAGTCCACATCAGATGCCACCTGGCAGAGATTATTAGATTTGGGTGACAATAGTGCAAGTTCTATGTTTGTTACCACTCACGCCTGGGATGCGGGGCTTCGTTTTGCGCAGCAGATAAATGGTGATGGGGAGAAGCAGATTAATGCGTCCACCACCACATTGAATCAGTGGACACATGTGGCGATTACCGTGAACAGCAGGACAAAAAATGCCACAATGTATGTAAATGGCGTACGTGTAGGCGGAGTTACCTTGAGCGCGTTACCTACTAATTATGCAGGGTCAGCCAATTATCTGGGCAAGAGCCAGTATGATGACCCATATTTCAAGGGATATATGGATGATGTCATGATTTTTGATTATGCATTATCTACAGATGAGATAAAAGAGAAAGCAGGGCTGTAAAGCTCTGCTTTTTATCTTGTGATAGATGTAAAAACGTGATACTATAATATAGATATAGTCTGCCGTGGTGGCAGAAATAAAATAAGAGAGGCGATTATATGGATATCGTAGTATTAGCAGGCGGTCTTAGTACCGAAAGAGATGTTTCCTTCAAGTCAGGAAGCATGGTAACAAAAGCGTTAAGAGAAAACGGACATCGTGTTATTATGCTGGACGTTTTCATGGGATATAGTGACAAAGAAGAAGATTTGACGGGAGTATTCGACCGAGCAGAAGAAATAAGCGTGAAGGTATCAGATATTTCCGAAGTGGCGCCAGATTTGGCCAAGGTCAAAGCATCCAGAAAGGATCAGTCTGATTGTTTCTTTGGACCAAACGTTCTTCGTATGTGCCAGATGGCAGATATTGCATTTATGGCTCTTCACGGAGAAAATGGCGAAAACGGCAAAGTGCAGGCGGCGCTTGATTTGTTTGGAGTAAAATACACAGGTAGTGATTACTTGAGCAGTGCAATCGCTATGAACAAGGGCATCGCAAAACAGTTTTTCCGTTCCAACGGCATTCCTACACCAAACGGTGTGGCTATGACAAGGGACAAGAGAAATGATGATGTAACTTCACTTGGTCTTCGACTTCCGGTGGTTGTAAAACCATGTTGTGGAGGATCTAGCATTGGTGTAACCATTGCCAAGGATAGCGCAGAATTTACAAAGGCATTAGATGAAGCTTTTCGTTGGGAAGATGAACTGATTATCGAAGAGTTTGTACAAGGAAGAGAATTTTCCTGTGGTGTTATTGAAGGTAAAGCCCTTCCTGTTATTGAGATTGCACCACTTCAGGGCTTCTATGATTATAAGAACAAATACAAAGCAGGTAGTGCAGTAGAAACCTGTCCTGCAGACCTTCCAGAAGAGGTATCTGCGCAGATGAGAGCTTATGCCGAAGCGGTAGCAAAAGTAATCGGTTTAGACACTTATTCCCGTTCCGACTTCCTTATCAGCAACGAGGGCGAGATGTACTGCTTAGAAGCAAACACACTTCCAGGAATGACACCAACCAGCCTTCTTCCTCAGGAAGCGGCAGCAGTGGGAATGAATTTTAACCAGTTGTGTGAGAAGATTATTGAAATCTCTATGAAGAGGTATCAGTAGTTTTTAAGCTTCTGTGAAAGAAGATATTAAATCAAAAATATGATTTAGAATAATAAGAGAATTAGAGAGAAAGAATTATGAATAATCAGGAAATGCAAAACTTATCTCTGAAAAATATTGCTCTTGCTTGTGGAGGAACTTATATTGGCCCTTCAGAGTTAGAAGACAAAGTTATCTGTGGTGCAGTCATTGACAGTCGCCTTGTGGAAAAAGATTATCTTTTTATTCCGATCAAGGGCGAGCGTGTAGATGGTCACAGTTTTATTCCACAGGTATTTGAAAAAGGCGCAGCATGTGTTCTGTCAGAAGTGGAATTAGAAAATCCAGCAGGACCATATATTCGTGTTACATCTTCAGAAGTAGCCCTGAAAAAGATAGCAGCATTTTATCGCCAGAGCCTTTCCATTAAGGTGGTGGGAATTACAGGTAGCGTAGGCAAAACTAGCACAAAAGAAATGATTGCTTCCGTTGTAGCGCAGAAATACTCTGTACATAAAACTGCAGGTAATTTTAATAACGAAATCGGCTTGCCACTTACGATTTTTGGTATCCGAAGGGAGCATCAGGTTGCAATTCTTGAAATGGGAATCTCTGATTTTAACGAAATGCATCGTCTTGCAGAAGTGGCGAATCCAGATGTCTGTGTAATCACCAATATTGGTTTATGTCATCTGGAGAACCTCGGAACTCGTGATGGCATTTTGCAGGCCAAAACAGAAATGTTTGACCATATGAAAGAGGGCGGAGTTGCCATTTTAAATGGGGATGATGACAAGCTGATTACCAAGAATGTAGTTAATGGAAAATCCGCGATTTTCTACGGAATGAGCGAGAAGCATCCTACCTATGCCACCGACGTGGAAAACCTTGGCTTTGAAGGAATGGCAGTAACGATTCATACACCACAAGGTGCTTTTGCAGCACATATTTCCATTCCGGGGGAGCACAATGTGTACAATGCCCTTGCTGCGACAGCGGTGGGTTTGGAATTAGGACTTACCTTAGATGAAATCAAAAAAGGTATTGAAGAAGCAAAAACCATAGCTGGTCGAACCAACCTGATTCATGCAAATGGAATGAATGTGGTGGACGATTGTTACAATGCAAATCCAGTTTCCATGGAAGCAGCCTTGGATGTATTATCCCATGCAAAAGGTCGTACCATTGCTGTTCTTGGCGATATGGGAGAATTGGGAGAGAATGAAGCAGAGCTTCATTATGGTGTTGGAAAATGTGTAGCAGAAAAACAGATTCATACCCTGTTTTGTGCAGGAACACTGGCACAGGAATATAAGCGTGGTGTGGAAGATGTTCTGCAGCAAGCAGGTGGAAATTGTGAAGTATTCCACTTCCCAGAACGAGACGAAATGATAAAAGAATTATTATCTTACGTAAAATCGGGAGATAGTATTTTAATAAAGGCCTCTCACTTTATGGATTTTCCAAAGGTGGTTGAGGCACTTACAAAATAAAGGAGATTATTATGGCACAGAATCCAGTAGTAACATTTGAAATGGCAAACGGAGACGTTTTCAAGGCAGAGCTTTATCCAGAAATCGCTCCAAACACAGTAAATAACTTTATCAGCTTAGTACAGAAGAATTTCTATGATGGAATCATTTTCCACCGTGTTATCCGTGGATTTATGATCCAGGGTGGAGACCCAACAGGAACAGGTATGGGTGGGCCAGGATACGGCATTGATGGAGAATTCTCACAGAATGGTTTCAAGAATGACTTAAAGCACACAGAAGGTGTTCTCTCTATGGCTCGTTCTATGATGCCAAACTCAGCAGGAAGCCAGTTCTTCGTAATGCACAAAACTTCACCACACCTTGACGGTGCATACGCTGCATTTGGTAAAGTAATCGAAGGTATGGAAGTGGTAAATGCTATCGCTGAAACAGTAACTGACTACTCTGACAGACCATTGGAAGATCAGGTTATGAAGAGCGTAACAGTGGAAACTTTTGGTGTGGAATATCCAGAACCAGTGAAGAATAATAACAGATAATAGTGTGCTAGCGCGAGAGAATCCATGATTTTCTCGCGTTTGTTTCTCTGGTACCTAAAAATGGAGATGTGAAATTGGAATTAAGAAAATTACTGGGAATAAAAAGTGAAATAGGAAATATTCTTGATGGATTCGTGGATGAATACGAAGTGATACTAGTGGAAAATGCGGCGAAGTTACAATCCTATTGCGCAAAGATAAATTACGAGGACAATGCTAGCGAATACCACACGGATGCCCTCCTCATCGCGGCCGCCGACGCTACCATCGCCATAGGAAAAGAATATGGAATTGCAACTATAGCATATATGAATCCGGAGATTCCGAATCAGACGTATTCAGGCGTGGACATGATTGTTGAAGGATTTGAAGAGGTGGATGCAAAATTCTTAGAGAAGGTGTGGCAGAGATATCATCATCTGCCTTGGGAGATTGCCAAGACACCACGTTGCATGATTAGAGAGTTATCTTTGGATGATTTGGATGCGTTGTTTGAATTGTATGGGGATGAGGAAATTACAAAATACACGGAAGGCTTATATCCATACGAAGAGGAAAAAGAATTTCAGAGAGCATACATTAACAATATGTATCGCTTTTATGGATATGGTATGTGGCTTGTGTTCTCCAAGGAAACGGGCGAGTTGATTGGTAGAGCAGGACTGGAACACCGGGAATACAATGGAGAGACAGAACTGGAGTTAGGATACGTGATTGGAACCAGATTCCAGCGACAGGGATATGCTACGGAGGTGTGCCAGAGAATCCTGGGAATTGCCAGGGAGATTACAGATTTTCCTAGAATTAACTGTCTGATAGAAGAAGAAAATAAAGCATCGATTGGTCTGGCAGAGAAGTTGGGATTTGTCTGGGAAGAAACTATGGATTTGCAAGGAAAAACGATGAAGCGATATATTTATTCTTTCCAATAAAAAATATAAAAATATTAGAAAAATATATGAAATAATCAAAGTAAATAATTGCATTTAGAAAAACATAGTTTTATACTTTAGGTAAGCCATAAGGGCAATAAGGAAAGGATGGGAAAATTATGAAAAAAAGAGTGTTAAGTATGATGCTAGTTCTGGTTATGATTCTGACAGCATCTCTTACCACAGGCGTAGAGATTACGTTTGCAACAGAGTATGATGGCTGGCAGGAAGGGCTTGAATTGCTAGAAGGGGATACAGTTGTTATTGATGGCAATTCGTATGCCTACGGTGGAGATGCTAGCGGTGGATTAAATATGACAAGTAATGCGGGTCCAGATGTGAATACCATATGGACAGCGGGTGCAGGGTATGTTTTGTTCCATTACGCAGGAGAAGGTGATTCGAGAGTAGTTACAATTACACTGCATGATGCGACTATTGAGAAGGTAGGAGCAGACATTGAAGAGGCAGCGTTTTTTATTCCATCAGAGTATGCTGTAAAAATGGTGTTGGAAGGAGAGAATCATATTACAAGCGATGGCACCGGCTTAGAGAGTTGCAGTTCTGAAAATACACCGGTCTTTGAGATTTCAGGAGAGGGAAGTCTGGACATTAAGGCGAGAAACTACGGTCTTTGCGTAAATCGCCTTACCGTGCTTAAGAGCGGAACGGTTCGCGTGGAAGCAACGGGGTGGGGGTATGCTGCAATTCATTTACGGGCAACAGATACCAGTGCATTTGCCGTAGAAGGTGGAACGCTGGTAGCAAAAGCAGAAGATGGTTTTGCTTTTGACGCTTATAGTGGAGATTTGACAATTACCGGCGGGAATGCAACGTTTGCCAACGCCGCAGGTGATGTTTCCATAGAGCTGGATGGTTCTGCCCGCGGAAAATTTACTGTTTCTAATGCGAAGGTAGATGTGCTCGGTGATATATCTATCTATAAGGTAGAGGATGCTACACACATAAGCCCGTATGTAGATATTGCAGATACTGCAACCGGTACGGTCTTAGAAGCAACTGTTGTGTTGAACGATCAGAACATGAAATATGCAAGCTATGATGCGGAGGGTACGTTAATCAAATCAGGTGTTATAGCATATAATTTCAATAGTGAAGAGTTTTATGACAAAGATGCTACATTAGAAGCAGACGGATATGCAATGGAATGGCTTTACGACGACGCAGATGTGAAGGTGGGATATAAACTTACCATCGGTAAAGCATTACAGGCCACATTGGTGCTTCCGGAAAATTTAAGTGGTACTGTTGTGGTGACGGAAGATGTAGATTACCAAGGCTTTTGGTGGGACTATCTATTTGAAATGTCTGGTAATCCGGTCGACGAGTCTGATTCAATAACAGTTACCATTACCGGACCGGGTAGTATCAAGACGGATATGGATTTTGGTTTTTTTGCGGATGTAGATTTGATTCTTCAGGAGATTGATATTACTACAACTGCTGGTCTGTCGAGTATGAGCGGTAGTTTAAAACTGAAGGATGTCACCTATAATTTTGTGGGAGAGAAGCGCTCCACTGGACTTGGATCTCAAGGCGCAGCCTTGACAATTGAAAATAGTGAAATCTATATGGAAAACGTCGAATATGGAATACTGGTTTTCGGGGAAGATGCAGAGATTATTGATAGTGAAATAACCATTGTATGTCGGGAAGATGCCTCATCCGGGGGAATTTTCGTACAGTATGGAGAACTGGAAATTAATAAGAGTGTTGTGTCCATCTCAAAAGCAAAGACGGGAATTGACGCGGCTATGTCAGAGGACCACTGCCAGATGGTTATCAAGGACAGTGATGTTACAGTAGAAGCGAAAGACTTTGCGATTCATAGTGTTAATAAGATTGTGATTGATAATTCAAATTGTAATTTACAGGTGTCCGGGGATGATGGAATGGCTATTATGTCATATGATGGAATAACCATTCAGAATGTTTTGAACGCAGATGATGTAGAAGTCGGAGAGATTGCAACGGGATATTATACTATCCTTGCGAACGGAAATCCGGTAAAGGCAGTTAAAATACAGACTCTTGCAGTATCTGATCTTGTGGTAGAAAAAACGAAGACAGAATACAAAGTTGGAGATACATTAAATCTGGATGACATTACTGTAACAGCAAAATACAATGATGGAACAAGTAAAGCAGTAACAGCTTATACAACAAATGCCTCAGCACTTGATATGAGCGTTGCAGGAGATAAGACATTAACCATTTCCTACACAGAAGATGGCAAGACTGTAACTAAGGACATTACTATTGTAGTAGCAGCAAAAGGCATTACAGGAACTGGAGATGTAAGCCAGAACGGATATACACTCCTTCTTATGTTTGCAGCAGTTGCACTTGTTGCAGTGTGTGCTAAGAAGAGATTTGCAAAATAGTATATTGTAAGACCTATAATAA
>SVFC01000003.1 GCA_015057035.1 Lachnospiraceae bacterium
ATCAAGCTTTCTACGGTAATGAAACTTGCAGAGAAGAAGATTGGTACTGGACTGTTTGAAGCATTACTGAATCTGGTGAATTCCGAACCAGATGTGCCAGTGGCAAGCAAAGAGCCAATCACCGAGAAGTGGTGGAAGGAAGCTATTATCTACCAGATTTATCCAAGAAGTTTCTATGATACCAATGGGGATGGAATCGGTGATTTGCGTGGTATTATTGAGAAATTAGATTATTTGGAGAACTTGGGGGTAACCGCTATCTGGATGTCTCCAATTTATGATTCCCCAAATGATGACAATGGGTACGATATTCGCGATTATCACAAGATTATGCAGGAATTCGGTACCATGGAAGACTTTGATGAACTTCTGGAAAAAGCCCATGGAAAAGGTATGAAGGTGATTATGGACTTAGTAATCAACCATACTTCTGACGAGCACGAATGGTTCCAGAAGGCATTACAGGATCCAGATGGAGAATACGGAAAATTCTATCATTTTAAACCAGGTCATGGTGGTAAGAAGGTTCCAAATAACTGGACTTCTTCTTTCTCAGGACCAGCTTGGAATTATTATGAAGATATTGATAAATGGTGCTTGCATCTGTTCTCTAAGAAGCAGATGGACTTAAACTGGGACAACCCAGCAGTTCGTGAGAAGTTAATCGAAATGATTAACTGGTGGCTGGAAAAAGGTGTTGATGGCTTCCGTATGGACGTTATCAACTACATCTCCAAGTCAGAAGGCTTGCCAAATGGGGATGAGACCATTGGTGACATGATGGGATATAAAGGAATCGAGCGCTACTATTACGGCCCACATCTTCATGAATATCTTCACGAAGTACGCACCAAGGCATTTGACCTTCACGATGCGTTTTCCGTTGGAGAGACTCCTGGTGTAGGTATGAAGATGGCACAGCTCATTACTGGCGAAGAAAGAAAAGAATTAGACATGGTATTTTCTTTCGACAATCTGGAAACACCAGGACATATCCGTTGGGATGATTATGAATACGATTTGAACTATTACAAAAAATATATTACAGATTGGATGTTAAACTACGGAAATAACTGTTGGATGTCCTTGTTCTATAACAACCACGACAATCCTAAGATGGTAAGCAAAGTTAGCATGAATCCAGAATATACAGTCGCTATTGAGAAACTTCTGGCAGTAATGCAGTTGACCTTAAAGGGAACTCCATTTATTTTCCAGGGGGATGAAATGGGACTTACCAACTACCCATTCCAGAGCGTGGAAGAGATCACTGACGTAGAAGTTAAGGGCTATGTGGAAGAACTTCGCGGAAAAGGCAAAACAGAGGAAGAAATCTTCAAAACCATTCTGGCTGGAACGAGAGAACACGGACGTATTCTTCTTCCTTGGAATGAATTCCCAGAAGGCTTCCGTGAAGAAATGAAGCAGTCCATTAACGAGTCAATTCTTAGCACCTATAAACAGCTCATTGCTCTGCGTAAGAGTGACAAGACTCTTGTATATGGTGAGTTTAAGGTGTTGGATGATAGTCACGACAAATTCGTTTACAGTCGTACTCTGGATGGAACTACTTATGTCATCGACTGTAACCTTGGCAAAAATATTAAGAATGCTTATATTCCTGGCGAAGGTTATAAGCCAGTCTACTTATCAAAGAATGAAGTGTCGCATAAACTTTCTCCATACGAAGCAAGAATCTGGAAGAAGTAAAATAAGGACATTTGGGATTTAAAAAATGAACATTAAGATATACGCTATGACTCACAAGGCGTTTGAGGTCCCAGATGACCCAATGTACCAGCCTCTTCACGTAGGACGGGAAGGTAAGGCGGATTTGGGATATCCAGGGGACAATACCGGTGAGAACATATCTCATTTGAACTGTTATTACAGTGAATTAACCGGTCTGTACTGGTTATGGAAAAACTGCAAAGATTTAGATTATGTAGGAACCTGCCATTACCGCAGGTTCCTTCTTAACCGTCATGATTTGATGTTTACCAAGGCGGAACTGGAAAACCTCTTACAGGAATACGATTTGATTACTACCAAAAGAGTGATATTAAACAATTCCTACCACTATGGTTTTTCCGCAAATCATAACATTCACGCCCTTGATACGGCAGGGGAAGTTATCCGTGATCTGTATCCAGATTATTACGATGCATATATTACCCTGGTCCATCAAAATGAGACCTATTTTGGCAACATGTTTGTCACCAGTAAGGCATTATTTGATGAGTATTGTGAATGGCTTTTTACAATATTTGCTGAAGTGGAAAAAAGAATAGATTTAGACACAGATGAAGATGCTTATCACAAGAGAGTATTAGGGTTTATTTCCGAATTTTTACTTCTGGTCTGGGTTCGCGTCAAAGGCTTAAAAGTCTATGAATGTAAAGTTGGTATGACCGGAGAAAAAGCTGAGACACGAGAGTTAAAAGAAACGCTAGCTGAGTATTTTCGTAAGAAAGATATCGAAGGCGCAAAGGAATATTTCTTAAAGCGCAAGGCAGAGCGACCGGACGTTATGATGGAGGCTTCCGATGTGTCGGGAGAACTTCGTATCTGTATGCAGATTATCGCCACTGCGGGGATGGAGATGGAAGCTTATGGACATTCTATCCTGGATAAGGTGTCGGAATATCGCGAATTGGTGGAAATATTTACACGATTAAATCAGTTGATAACACGACAGAAGCAATCCCAGTGTGAAAATGCACAGAGGGATGAGCAAATGCAAAACTTTATAGAAAAGAACCACATTTCAGATGTGGCATTGAAGGTGGCGGAGAAGATTTATGAGTCAGTCAGAACTTGAGAAATGGAATAACAAGAGGAAACGAAAAAATAATATTAGATTTGCGATAGGGTTTCTCTGTATGGCGCTTTTTGTCTATATGGTGGTAAGAGCGACAAGAGAAGGCATTGAAAGTTTAACTCCGTTTGGAATGTTTGTCCTTTCAGTAGGTTTAGGAACTCTGATGATTTGGTTATCCGTTGACCAGGGATTTCTTCAGAGAGATAGATGCACGACTATCATCAAAGCGGAATGTGTAGATATAAAATATTCCAAAGCTGGTTATCACCCACGATTTTCTTACGAGTGGAATGGAGAATCCTATGTTGGCGATGTACTAAGATATGCTTCCAAGAGAAAGATGCAAAAAAGATATGTTGTGGGAAAAGAATACGAGATTCTTATAAATCCAAACAACCCACATGAAATCCGAGTGGACTTTAAAATTGGTATATCAA
This sequence comes from Lachnospiraceae bacterium, assembly GCA_015057035.1. GTDB lineage: Bacteria > Bacillota > Clostridia > Lachnospirales > Lachnospiraceae > Roseburia. The sequence continues at coordinate 3,259 of SVFC01000003.1, forward strand.
ATATATTTATGCTTTTGATGGGAATTGCTATGGTAGCATTCCCGATTTACATAGCGTTTTTTGAAAACTAGAGGTGAAATAGATGTTATACGAAGAAATCAAAAACAACGAAGAAGTTCGTGCTTTAATTGCCAAGGGCAATGCGAACCTGGATGTATTAGGTTATACGGACCACTCTGAAGCTCACACGGCTCTTGTGGCAGAGAATGCGGCGAAGATTTTAGCGCAGTTTGGCTACGGAGAGAAGGAGCAGGAACTAGTAAAAATCGCAGGATTTATGCATGACATTGGCAATGCTATCAACCGTAAGAATCACGCAGAATATGGTGGAATTCTTGCCAACGAGATTTTGAGAAACTATGATTTGTCCATTGAAGATAGAGTTACCATTGTGTCTGCCATTAGTAACCACGACGAATCTACAGGACGTGCAGTAGACCCAGTATCTGCGGCTCTGATTATTGCGGACAAAACCGATGTGCGCCGTAACCGTGTTCGTACCAAAGAGCCAGCTTCTTTTGATATTCATGACAGAGTAAATTACGCCGTAACAGGTGCGAATTTAAAGATTGATATGGAAGAACGTTCCATCTCTCTTAACTTGCAGATTGATGAGAAAATCTGTACTATGTATGAGTATTTTGACATTTTCTTAGGACGTATGCTCATGTGTAGAAGCGCAGCAGACGTGCTTGGAGCGAAGTTTAAGCTACGCGCCAACGGGGTAAAGATTTTATAACGCACTAGCAGCGAAAATATAGAAAAACGAGGAAGAGATTATGTTAAGACCAAAGATTGGATTAGACTGGGATGACGTATTAGCACCATTTAATGATATTGCGGTGGAGATGGCAAATGAGAAGTATCATATTGACCCACCTCTGACCCTGGAGGACATTACCAGTTGGAATAATACTGGTAGAGCAGCAGTCATCAAGGAATTTTATTACAATGACGAGTTGTATCATAGCCAGGTAGTATCAGAAAAAACCAAGCGCTGTGTACGCCAGTTAATGAAGATCGCAGATGTGTATATTATTACAGCCGCATATCCTCAGTATATGGGAATCCGCGCAAAACAGATTCTTGAAGAGTTTCCAGAGATTCCAGAGTCTAGAATTATCCTGGGAAGTGCCAAGAGCCTGGTTCATTTGGATATTATTCTGGATGATGCGATTCACAACGTTATGGAATCACCAGCTACTTATCCAGTACTGATGCGTAAGCCTTGGAACTGGCAGATGACAGGTCTGCTGTCTGTAAATAACTTAAGTGAATTTGTACTTCTGGTAAAACAGATTATGAATGCTGCAATGCACAAAACTTCTGAAATCAAAGAGCCATCTGTATTGGCGTTGGTAGGACCTTCTGGTTCTGGTAAGAATCAGGTGGTGGAAGAACTGTGCAAGGATTCCAGATTTACTAATCCTAAGAGCTATTGTACCAAGGAATCAGACAAGCACATCTATCTTCCTAAGGAAGAATTTGATCAGCAGGATTTCTTTGAGACTACCCGTTATGCGGGCATTCAGTATGGTACCAAGAAGGAAGATGTTCAGGCGGTGTTAGATGAAGGTCTTTATCCGGTAATGCCACTGGATATGTGTGGTGCCATTGCTATGAAACGTCACTTCCCAACTTCCATTATTTATATTTCAAAACCTAAGGAAGTTCTGATTCGTGACGTTATTGAAGAAGATTATTCTTTGGATGAAAAGACACTTCGTATTTTATCCTTGGATGCAGAAAAGAAAAATAAAGAAATCTGTGATTTTGTTATTGATAATAGCAAGTTGGATGGCGCAGAGAAACTGTTACAGTTAATCGACAGAGACTAACGTGATAAATATATGGGGGATGTAAAAATGTATGACTTGAAGCCTTACTTAAAAGTGATTGATGAGGTCATTGAGAGGGGACCTTATCAGGACAACTGGGATTCTCTGTCTCAGTATCAAGTGCCAAAATGGTACAAAAATGCTAAGTTTGGTATTTTTATTCACTGGGGAGTGTATAGTGTACCAGCTTTTGGCAATGAATGGTATTCCAGAAATATGTATATTCCAGACCATCGTGAGTATCAGCACCACATTGATACCTATGGTCCGCACAAGGACTTTGGATACAAAGATTTTATTCCAATGTTTAAAGCAGAGAAGTTCGATTCTGATAAGTGGGCAGAACTTTTTGCAAAATCTGGTGCCAAGTACGTAGTTCCTGTATGTGAACATCACGACGGATTCCAGATGTATAAGAGCGAGATTTCTCATTGGAACGCTTATGAGATGGGGCCAAAGAAGGACGTGGTTGGAAATCTAAAACAGAGCATAGAAGACAAAGGTCTTACTCTGGGGGCTTCGACCCATCGTTTTGAGCATTGGTTCTTCATGGGCCATGGCAAAGACTTTGACAGTGATGTAAAAGAACCATTACAGCGCGGCGATTTTTACTGGCCTGCCATGGCAGAACCGGAAAATACATATGACCTGACCAGTGAACCTTGGCCAACTCAGGAATATATTGAAGACTGGCTGGTTCGTACCTGTGAGTTAATTGACAACTACAGACCTAAGGTGTTGTATTTTGACTGGTGGATTCACCATGTTTCTTTGAAAAAGTATTTGCAGAAATTAACTGCCTACTATTACAATCGTGCCGCAGAATGGGGCGAAGAAGTCGTGATCTGCTACAAACATGATGCATTTTTGTTTGGAACAGCAGTGCCAGATGTGGAACGCGGTCAGTTTGCAGACATTAAGCCATATTACTGGCAGACGGATACTTCCATCAACTTGAATTCTTGGTGTTATACAGACAATAACAACAATTTCCGTGATGCCAAGGGATTGATTCAGGATTTGGTGGACATCGTTAGTAAAAACGGTAACCTGCTCTTAAATGTAGGTCCAAAAGCAGATGGAACGATTACCGAAGACGAGCAGAGAGTACTGACAGAAATTGGTGATTGGTTGTCCGTGAATGGTGAGGCCATTTATGAATCATCTACCTATCGTGTGGCTGCAGAAGGACCAACCCAGATTGTGGAAGGTCAGTTTGCAGATGGCAATAAGAAGGAATTCACCTCGGAAGACTTCCGCTTTACAGTAGCCCATGGCAATCTTTATGCCATTGCATTAAATCCAAGCGAAAACGGCGATTATTGCATCAAAACCCTTGCTGTAAAGGATTTTTCTAAGCAGGCAAACTTCGGTGGAATCATCCACAAGATTAGCGTTCTAGGTTATGATGGCGAAGTTACTTATACAAGAGATGAAGAAGGTTTGAAGATTCACGCGGATGTGAAGACAGATAAACCGGTGACCTTTAAAATTGAATTATTATAATGTTTTTTTAGCCATAGAATAAAGGAGTGTCAGACATATCACATAGATATGTCTGACACTCCTCTTTATTTGTTAAAATCTTACGATATGGTATCGGGCAAATTATTCAGCAATACGTCCGTCTGCAATAGCTTTCTGTACCCAAAGCTCCAGAGAATCAATGGCAAGAGAAATCTGCGCTAGCTGATCTTGGATTTTTTCAAAGTCTTTCATTTCATCTTCGGAAATGACGCCGTCTACTGTAATTTCAATGAGACGGTTTTTCTCTTTTTCCAGAGTGTTCAATGATGCCAGCATTTCTAAAGTAATCTGGGACAACTCTTTGAATTTTACCTCTGGAACATATTCCTGCCCGATTGGACATTCGTGAGAGCAGTAATAGTTGCAAAGAGATGGATTTTTATAACAGTCTGCCATAGCCAAAATCTCATCAGGATGAGGCAGAGATTTTTCACTTTCTATTTTTTCAATTCGATCTGAAGAAATGAATTCTAATTCTTCCGCCGCAGCTTCGCGGGTAAGCCCCACTTCTTCGCGGCTAATCTGATAAATGTTCTTGTTTTCTTTGGTGGATTTTCTTCCCATGACATTCCTCTTTCTTATTTCGCTTTTTTAGGGGAAATAGGCATATTTAAATCGCTACTTCACATATGTATTCCTAGACCTTATCATTATATACTTTATTTAATCAAGGGGAAACCCCTAAATAGGAAATGTTTTTTATAAGGAGAATAATTATGGCGGCAAGGAAAGCAAGAAACACAAACATTATGATTAGTATGGTCTCAATGGTGATTTTATTCGGTATGTTTTTGTGTATGTTGTCTTGTTTATAAAATCAGAAAACGGAGGAAAACGAATATGAAGGCAGAACAGAGAGTGCGTATTTGTAGATTGTTAGAAAAAATCAAATTCCAGGAAGAGTACAGTCATAGAATTGGAATTACAGATGAATCAGTATTTCGCGGAGAATATATAAACGGTAATCGAAAAATGAAAAACAAATAAATAAAACTGTCACAAGTGCTTTGACAAGCATTGGTGACAGTTTTTTATTATCGGTATATTTTTATTTATCGCAAAGTGGACAACTAAATTCAAACTGTTCTTCTAGCATTTCGTGAAGGAGGTGGACCTGTGGTGTGTCAGCGGCTTTGTAATAAACTTCTTTTCCTTCGCGGCGGCTAACAATAAGTCCTGCTGATTTTAACAGCTTCAGATGGTGTGACAGCGCTGGGCTGGACATCTCCATCATAGCAGATAGGTTGATGACACATTCTTCACAGTGGCAGAGAATCCAGAAGATTCGTACACGGTTTCCGTCACTTAACTGACGGAATACATCCGCAACTGCCTGAAATCCTTCTGTGTTGGATGCAATATTTAAAAATTCCTCATTATGCTCACCATGGTTATGTGGTAAATGAATATGAGACATTATGTTTCTCCTTGTGTATGTAACAATAGTTTTGAAAATGCTTTTCTTAAAAATCATTCTAGCATAGAAAATCGTTAGCGAAAAGAAGAAAATGGAAAATATAAGGTTGACATAATAGAAAAAGAGCGTTACAATCAATTTAACAATTAAACAACCGTTTAATCGTTGCGGCATTATAGATATAATAATCTATAAGTAGTACAATAAATATGTGAAAGCATTATATGACAAATAAGGAGATCAGAACTATGAAGAAAACTTATAAAATCGAAGTGGACTGCGCAAACTGTGCAAACAAAATGGAAGAGGCAGCTAAAAATACAGCCGGAGTAAAGGATGCAGTGGTAAACTTTATGACGCTTAAGATGAATGTGGAATTCGAAGAGGGTGTTGATCCTAAGGCAGTTATGACAGAAGTTAAGAAGAACTGTAAGATTGTAGAAGACGACTGTGAGATTTATTTCTAAGTAGAAGTAGTTCCAGGACATAGGAGTATCCAGATGTAGAGCGTGGAAGGATACTGTGAAAGGATTAAATTATGAACAAGAAGCAGAAAAAGATGCTGACGAGAATCATTATTGCAGCAGTACTAATGATTGTTCTAGCGTTTTTACCAGTAGAAGGCTGGTTGCGGCTCGCCTTATATATGGTGCCATATCTGACGGTAGGATACGATATTCTTAGAAAAGCATTTAAAGGGATTTGTAATAAGCAGGTGTTTGATGAGAACTTCCTCATGGCAATTGCGACGATTGGAGCAATTCTTATTGCTATTACCAGGGATGGAGATTATACCGAAGCGGTAGCGGTAATGCTATTCTATCAGATAGGAGAACTGTTCCAAAGTTATGCAGTTGGAAAAAGTCGCAAGAACATCAGTGAACTTATGGACATTCGACCAGACTATGCCAATGTGGAAGTGGATGGTCAGTTAGAACAGGTGGACCCTGACGAAGTGGCAATTGGTTCCTATATTATTGTCCAGCCTGGGGAAAAAGTTCCAATTGACGGTATCGTAGTAGAAGGACATTCCACTTTAAATACAGTGGCACTTACGGGCGAAAGTATTCCAAGAGATATTGATGAAGGCGGTGAGATTACCAGCGGCTGCATCAATATGACGGGCGTGCTTAAGATTCAAACCACCAAAGAGTTTGGAGAATCAACAGTTTCTAAGATTCTTGATTTGGTAGAAAATGCCAGCTCCCGTAAATCCCGTTCCGAAGATTTCATTGCGAAATTTGCAAAATACTATACGCCAATCGTATGTTACAGTGCTTTGGCATTGGCGATTATTCCACCACTGGTGCAGATTTTTGTTATGGGTGTGAGTCCTGAGTGGGGCGATTGGGTGTATCGTGCTCTGACCTTCCTGGTAATCAGTTGCCCATGTGCGCTGGTAATCAGTATCCCATTGAGTTTTTTCGCAGGTCTCGGTGGGGCAAGTAATGCGGGTGTTTTGATTAAAGGTTCCAATTATTTGGAGACTCTATCTCAGGTAGATACCGTGGTTTTTGATAAAACAGGAACTCTGACTAAGGGCGCATTTGAAGTGGTTGGAGTTCATTTAGTTTCGGGTGCTTCTAGTACATTTAGTGACGAAGGAGACCAACATAAGATATTAGAGATAGCTGCACATGCAGAAAGTGCATCTTCTCATCCAATTGCCAAAAGCATTCAGAGGGCATATCTATCTTGTCTTGAAGGAAAAATGGATAACGCCAGTGATGCTATGGTGGATAGTTATCGTGAGATGGACAGAACCAGAGTAACAGATATACGTGAAATCAGCGGCAAAGGTGTTATTGCCTCTGTAGACGGCAAAGAAGTTGCTGCAGGAAACTATCGCTTGATGAACGAATTAGGAATCACCTATGAAGAATGTGACGAGGTGGGAACTATAGTTCACATGGCAGTAGACGGTGCATATGTAGGCCACATCTTAATCTCTGACGTAGTAAAAGAAACATCAAAACAGGCAATGACCGAACTGAAAAAAGCCGGTGTGAAGAATCTTGTAATGTTGACTGGTGACGTAGAACAGGTTGCTAAGAAGGTGGCAAAAGAATTGGGCATTGATAAAGTGTTTAGTCAGCTTATGCCTGGAGACAAAGTAGCGAAGGTAGAAGAATTACTTGGCGTGGAAAACGCTGTAGAGGATGGTGCTTCGAATGTGCAGAATAGCATCTCTACGAAGAAGCGTGGCAAGCTCGCTTTCGCAGGCGACGGAATCAATGATGCTCCAGTGCTTTCCCGTGCAGACATTGGTATTGCCATGGGAGCCATGGGCTCTGACGCTGCTATTGAAGCCGCAGATGTAGTTTTGATGGACGATGATCCAATGAAGATTGCCAAGGCAATTAAGATTTCCCGCAAGTGTATGGGAATCGTATACCAGAACGTAATCTTCGCATTGGGTGTGAAGGGAATCTGCCTGATCTTAGGCGCATTTGGTATCGCCAATATGTGGCTTGCTATTTTCGCCGATGTAGGTGTTATGGTGATTGCGGTATTGAATGCAATCAGAGCTTTATTTGTGAAGAATTTATAGAGATATATACATCATTTGAAAGAGAAAATAACTTGATGTAGGAATGTACGGGTGTAAGGCTCGCTTTTGAGCCTTACACCCATATTTTTTTGAAAAAACTAACAAAAAATAATGAGAAAATAAAATTACGGGTGCATAATAAGTGTTTTCATTATGCACCCGAGAATTCTGTAAAATCGTGGGTGTATAGGAATATTTCAAAATACACACCCAGTAATATGAAAAATAGCTTTCTTTTTGAAGCAAAAATGAATAAAAATGGGGTGTAGGAAGCAAACGGCTTTCCTACACCCGACTATTACACTACACCCGACTATTGCGCAAAATCAAATCCTATTCAAAGAAATTTCTCTTATTAAATCCAGCTGTCATGAATCTCCAAGCGGCTTTACCATTTGTAAGCCATTCAATCTTGGCATTGTTCTTGGTGTTTTTCAGCATTCCTGCTACTAAGAATTCAGCAACAACGTCTGGATAGTCACCGAGGATGTTGTAAACCTTCTTGGTTTTTTCTGGAAGGTCGATGGCTTCTTTGTCGCCAAGGGCTTTTACGGTGAAGTCTGTAATCATGATACCAGGGCTGATAAGTCCAACGAGAACATTGGTGTTACGTTCAGCACTTTCTAAAGCCAGAGCCTGTGTAAAGTGAGTCACGGCTCTCTTAGAGGTTCCGTAAAGGTTCAGACCGAGCATCTTGGCATCGTTGCTGCCGTAGCCTTCTACGTTGTAGATGGCACCATGTCCCTGTTCAATCATTTTCTGCATAGCGAGGCGAGACCCCATAATTGCGCCACGAAGGTCAATGTCAAGAACTGCATTGATTTCTCCTTCAGTTAATTCCCAAATGGCACGCATTGGCTGGTTTACACCAGCATTGTTAATCCAGATGTCAACAGTGCCAAATGCTTCTACTGCAGAATCCCATAATTTGCCCAAATCTTCATTGGATGCGATATTTGCGACGCAGATATGTACTTTGCCTTCGCCAGGCATAGCAGCGAGTTCCTTCTGCGCATCTAAAAGTCTCTGTTCATTAATATCATTTAATACAACATTGTAATTATTTCTGTGGAACACTTTTGCCATTTCGAATCCAAGGCCACGTCCACTACCTGTAATAACAACAGTTTTCATTTTGAAACCCTCCTTGTTTTTGAATATATAATTTTAAAATAAAATTTTACATAAGTATATTATGAACATGTTCATTTTAAGCCAAAAAGAAGGCTATGTCAAGTTTTTAACAAACAGGACATAGCCTTAAAATTAGTTGTTTTTATGAGCGCTGAAAGGTTTTTTTAGATTTCCTAGAGGTAGTTGTGTCAGTATTACTGCGACAAATACCAGAACACAACCGAGTAATTCTTTTTCAGATAATATCTCATGCAGAATGACCCATCCGGCCAAGGCGGCAATCACGGATTCTAGACTCATAATGAGAGAGGCAACAGTGGCAGAAAGCATTTTCTGTCCCACAATCTGTAACGTGTAGCCTACCCCACTGGAGATAGCGCCTGCGTAGAGCAAAGGAATGGCAGCATTAACAATATCCGATAAACTTGGAAGTCCAGTGAACAGCATGCCAATTCCAGATAGGACAGCGGTTACAAAAAACTGCATAATGCTCAGTGCAACGCCATCTACTTTTTGTACATAATGGTCCACACAGAGAATCTGAATGGTAAAAAATAATGCGCACAGAATCAGATAGATGTCACCAATGCCAAGTACGAAGACTTCGTTTTTCATACAAAGTAAAAATAAACCAATCATAGCCAGCACCACGCTAATCCAAACCTGCAAGGATACCTTTTTTTTGAAGAAAAGCCCCATAACAGGCACCAAAACGATATAGAGTGTGGTAATAAATGCGGATTTTCCTACGGTGGAGTGTTCTATGCCAAGTTGTTGTAGATTAGAGGCAATGCAGAGAGCCACGCCACACAGGGTACCACCAATAAATAAATCCCTAGTAAAGAGTGGTTGTTGTTTTTCCAGTTCGACAGGAGATGAAACACCTTCCGGAGTGGCGTTTTTTCTGCGCCTATTTATTCTACGTGTTGTGGCTAGTACTGGCAGTAAAACGATTACACCAATAGCATTTCTTATAGAGTTAAAAGCAAAGGCATTCAAATGATTCATCCCAACGCTTTGTGCCACAAAGGCCACGCCCCAGACAGAAGCAGCGATGAGAAGCAAAAGCATACCAAGAATATTTTGTTTTTTCATAAGTCTTCCTTTTTTAAGAGATAGGATTTTGACAGCGACAACCGTCAACTTCCTTATTGTATTTGAAATAATACTTAATTACAACTTGTTTTTCAAAGCAAACGGGTATAAAATCTAAGTTAGTTAGACATAGTAAAATAATACCAAAAAAGGAGAAGCGTACAATGTTTACAAAAATGATTAACATCTTAAAAGAAAACCCAAGAAAGATCGTTTTCCCAGAAGGAAGCGATCCACGTATCTTGGAAGCATCTGCTCGTTTACTTGCAGACGGAATCTTAACACCAATCCTTGTAGGCAATAAAGAAGAAATCGAAGCAGCTGCTAAGGCCGGTAACTTCGACATTACAGGCGCAGAAATCATCGATCCAGCTAACTATGATGGATTTGAAGAAATGGTTGATATGTACTGTGAACTTCGTAAGAAAAAAGGTGTTACACCAGAAGAAGCTCGTAAAGTTTTATCAGCATCTAACTACTTCGGTACAATGCTTGTTAAAATGGGCAAAGCAGAAAGCTTACTCGGTGGTGCAACATATTCAACAGCTGATACAGTACGTCCAGCATTACAGCTTATCAAAACAAAACCAGGCAACACAATCGTATCTTCTTGCTTCATCTTAGCTCGTCCAGATGGCAACGGTGGCAATGAAATGTTAGCAATGGGTGACTGTGCTATCAACTTATTCCCAACAGATGACGAATTAGTTGAAATCGCTGGCGAAACAGCAAAATGTGCTGAAATCTTCGGTATCGATCCTAAGGTTGCATTCCTCAGCTACTCAACACTTGGCTCTGGAAAAGGCGAAGCAGTTGATAAAGTTCGTTCTGCTGCTAACAAAGCAAAAGAAAAATATCCAGAACTTGCTATCGATGGCGAATTACAGTTTGACGCAGCAGTTTCTCCAACAGTTGCTAAGACAAAATGTCCAGACAGCAAGGTAGCAGGACAGGCTAATACATTCGTATTCCCAGATATCAATGCTGGTAACATTGGTTACAAGATTGCACAGAGACTTGGTGGATTCGATGCATATGGTCCAATCCTTTTAGGTTTAAATGCACCAATCAACGACTTATCTCGTGGATGTAACGCAGAAGAAGTTTACGCAATGGCTATTATTACAGCAGCTCTTGCATAATTCACTTCGAAAACGAAGATGTAACAAAACATAAGAATACAATCCCTCGATATACAGAAAACTGTATTTCGAGGGATTTTTATATATTTTTAAGTGTTTTTCCATAAAAAAGGGCTATATTTTTGAAAGGGTTTCATATATAATGGAAAAGTCGGTGTGTTGAACACGAAAAAAACACATTTTTTTACTAGAATGATACAATCCGATAAAATATAGGAAGTATGAAAAGAGGAAATTCAAAATGAAAAAGAAATTAGCATTATTACTTGCAGGAGTTATGTGTGTTACATGTCTTTTTACAGGATGTAACAATGCAGATCCAAATGGAACAGGTTCAGAAAGTGGAGCAACAGAATCTGGAACAGACAAGGAAACAGAAAAGGTTGATATTACAGAGCTGTACAACAAAGGAAAATATGAAGAGGCAGATATGTCAGAGTATCTCACATTAGGCGATTACGCAGGAATCATTACTTTAAAAGAATCTGATTACGTTGTAACTCAGGAAGAGATTCAGGAAGAAATCGATGGCTACAGAGAAGCATATGGTACAGCGGAAGAAGTAAAAGACCGTGACACTGTACAGGATGGAGATATCGTTAATATTGACTATGTAGGACGTTGTAGTTGCGGGATCAAGTTTGAAGGTGGTTCTGCAGAAGGATTTGACTTAACGATTGGTTCTGGCTCATTTATCGATGGTTTTGAATCAGGTTTAATTGGCGCTAAGAAAGGCTCTACAGTAAAGATTAAAGTAACGTTTCCTGAAAAATATCAGGATGCTGATATTGCAGGTAAGGAAGTAGAGTTTACTGTAACTATTAACAAAATTAGTGCACTTGTATTAGCAGAATACAATGACGCATTAGTTTCAAAAATTACAAATAAAGCGATGTCTACAGTTGCCGAATTTAATAAATACGTTGAAACTGAGTTAAAAATCAACAAAAAGGGTGCGGTATTAGAAAAATTCCTTGAAGAGTTAACAAAGAAAGCAACCTTTACAGAAAAAACCAATGCTCTTGTAGAAGAAAACTACAAAGAGTCTTTAAAATACTATGAAGATTATGCTGCAATGTATAAATACACCTTTGATCAGTTCGCAACAGCTTTAGGATTTGAAAGCGCAGACAAATTACGTGAAGTGATTAAAAAGGATGCAACTACTGAAGTGCAAAATGAACTGTTGATGTACGCATATGGCACAGCTGTTGGATTTACTCTGTCAAATGAGACTGCGCTGGCTATTCTGGATGAAATTGTACTCTTACAGGGTTCTGGAACAAGAGAAGATGTATTAACAGAGTTTGGTGCAGAAATGATTCGTTCAGAAGTTTACACAGAAGCTCTTGCAGATGTAATTATTAACAATTACAAATAAAATTAAAAAGTGAAATTGTACTTTCTGGGAAATAGGAGTATACTTAAGTATTATGAAGACAGCAAGTACAACATTAACAGAGGGGTCTATTCCAAAGCAGTTAATTGCATTTGCGATACCCCTCTTTTTAGGTCAATTATTCCAACAACTTTATAATATGGCAGATTCTCTGATTGTGGGGAATTTTCTAGGGGATGCAGCGCTGGCAGCAGTAACATCCACAGGAAGTCTGATGTTCTTACTGGTGGGATTCTTCAGTGGAACAGCTATGGGTGCGGGCGTGGTAATCTCCCGTTATTTTGGTGCAAAGGATTATGAAAAAGTAAGAATTGCGATTCATACCAATCTGGCCTTTGGCATATTGTGTGGTATTGCCATGAGCATCATCGGCGTTTTGTTTACTCCACAGATTCTGCAATGGATGGGAACGCCAGAGGATGTGTTCCCTAATTCTGTTTTATATTTGAGAGTGTTTTTCTGTGGCTCCATTGCCACAGTTATGTATAATGTTTGTAGGGGAATCCTGCAGGCGGTGGGAGACAGTAAACGCCCCTTATACTATTTGATTTTTTCTTCGATTGTGAATATTATTTTGGACCTGATATTCTGCGGCGTATTTCGCTTGGGTGTGGAATTTGCAGCCCTTGCCACAGTATTATCCCAGTTTTTAAGCGTGATTCTGTGTATGTATCGTTTGATACATACCACGGAAGTCTATAAAGTAACAGTAAGTGAGATTCGCATTGATCCACAGATGGTTCGTCAGATTGTGAGTTTGGGATTACCATCGGGAGTGCAGAATTCTATTATCTCCATTGCTAATGTGGTAGTGCAGTCCAATATTAATGCTTTTGGCACTGCAGCTATGGCTGGATGTGGATCTTATGGCAAAATCGAAGGATTTGGATTTTTGCCGATTACTTGTTTCACCATGGCACTTACCACTTTTGTGGGGCAGAATCTTGGAGCGCGACAGTATGAACGTGTGAAAAAAGGCGTTGTGTTTGGCTTAGGTTGTTTGCTTTTGTTAGCAGAGATTATGGGAATTCTTATTTGCCTTTTTGCACCACAGGCAATTGCAATGTTCGGTGGAGATGCCGAGACGATTGCTTACGGGGTGTTACAGGCGCGAACCTGTACACTGTTTTACTTTTTGCTGGCATTTTCTCATGGAGCTGCGGCAATTATGCGTGGTGCAGGCAAGTCTACAGTGCCGATGCTGGTTATGCTGGTGTCCTGGTGTGCAATTCGTATCACATATATTACCATTGTAGGCAATCTATTTGATGATATTCAGTTGATTTTCTGGGCATATCCAATTACGTGGAGTATTAGTTCAGTGATTTTCTTCGTTTACCTTATGAAGGCAGACTGGATGCATAATTTTGAGCGCCAGGAGCAAAAACAATTAGAGAAAGAATTAAGAAAATTATAGAAAGTAAGGGCTGTTTTGGAGAAGCGGCTTTAAAATAGGAGGATGTATAAGAATGAGAGTTGGATTAGGATATGATGTTCACAAGTTAGTGGAGGGTAGAGATTTGATCCTTGGTGGGGTTACAGTTCCACATACCCTTGGACTTTTAGGACATTCTGACGCGGATGTGTTAACCCATGCAATTATGGATGCGTTGCTTGGCGCAGCGGCATTAGGAGATATTGGAAAGCACTTCCCAGATACCGACCCTGAATATAAGGGTGCAGATAGCATGAAGCTCATGGCTCACGTGAGAGACTTGATTGAAGAAAAAGGCTATGTGATTGAGAATATTGATGCAACAGTGATTGCTCAGAAACCAAAACTTCGTCCATATATTGACCAGATGGAGGAAAACATTGCTAAGGTTCTTCGAATTGAAAGAGATCAGATTAATGTGAAAGCAACTACAGAGGAACATCTTGGCTTTACAGGACGTGAAGAAGGTATGGCAGCACAGGCCATCTGTTCACTGGCAACATTTTATGAAGCAAGTATGCCAGTTGGATGTGACGGTGGCTGTGGCGGTTGTGGGAGATAGACTATGGGCCTTACAAAAGTAATATTAAATTTTGCAGCACCAATTCCAAAAATTGAAAAAATGGACCGTTTTCTGTTTATTGGTCCTCATCCAGATGACATTGAAATCGGAGCTGGAGCCACTGCGGCAAAATTAGTTGCAGCAGGCAAGACAGTTCGTTTTCTGGTGTGTATAGATGGTAGATTTGGTACAGGCAATGCGCCAGAAGGCGTGTCTGGTGATAAATTAGTGGAATTACGTCAGATTGAAGCAAGGAATTCCGCACTGAAGCTGGGAGTGAAGGATGTGCAGTTTCTAGGCTTCTGTGATGGTGGATTTTATGAGCAAAAAGATCTCATTGTGGAGATTGCCAAAGTGGTTGGAGAATTTCAGCCAGATGTGATTTTTGCGCCGGACCCATGTGTTACCAGCGAGTGTCATATAGACCACTTGAATGTAGGCAATGCTGCAAAGCAGATTGCGTATTTTGCGCCATACAAGGAGATTATGGAGCAATATGGTGCAGTTGCTGCACCAGTAAAGGCTCTGGCATATTATATGACAGCCAAGCCTACGCAGTATATTAAGACATCTGGTTATTTGAAAAAACAGATTGATGCAATTTTTAGCTGCCATCTTAGCCAATTCCCAGAAGGATGTGGGGATGCGCAGTCTATACCACTATACTTGAGATTGCGCGCGATAGATTTTGGCCTTCGTTCTTTGAAAGGATGCGCAGAAGGATTTCGAGTATTAGGAGTTACGCAAATGCATTGTTTACCTGAGGCTGGAAAATAGAATTGATTTGGGGGAAGATATGAAACTGGGAAAAATTATTAAGAGGATTTTGGTCGGGATTGGAATTGCTGTTTTAGTAATTTTGCTTGTTTGGGCAGTGCTTATGTTTTGGCATTTTCCTGGATATGTACAGAAGACTGCACCAAAGGAAATGGCTGCACAGACCAGCAGTCTTCGTGTCATGAGCTATAACATCCGATGCTTAAGTCCTTTGGACTTGGGAGAAAAGAACTGGTTTTACAGAGCGGACTTGGTGATTGACACCATCGCGAAGGAAGTCCCTGGAGTCATTGGCTTTCAGGAGGTTACCACCTGGCAGTATGATTATCTCTGCGAGACACTGCAGGACTATGATTCTATTCTTACCTTTCGAGATGATTCTCTGATTGCAGAGGCTTGTCCAATCTTTTATCGTACAGATATGTACACCTTGATTGATAAGGATTCCTTCTGGTTATCAGAAACACCAGAAGTGATGAGTAAGGGCTGGGGCGCGGCTCACAATCGTATCTGTAGTTATGTGATTCTTAAGGATAATGCATCTGGTGTGGAGTTTGTAGTATTCAATACCCATCTGGATCATGAAAGTGAGGAAGCGCGTATTAATGGAATCAAAGTTGTGTTGGATAAGATTCAGGAATTTGGATCTATCCCAGCGGTTCTCATGGGAGATTTAAATGCAAAAGAAAATTCTGCAACCTATGCGAGTGCTGTAGAATCCTTTGACGATGTAAAATACCAGACGGAAAACACCATGACCAGCTGTACCTATCAGAAGTGGGGAGAAGCCCTGGATAGAGATTGTATAGACTACATTATGATTTCCAAGACAGGATTTGAGGTCAACTATTATAAGGTATTAACCCACACTTATGATGGTGTGTATTCCAGTGACCATTTTCCATTGTGTGCGGAGTTGGTATTTGTCGAAGAAAAAATCAATTAGTATTTGACAAATCAATAGATTTTGCATAAACTAAAACATAAGTTTTATAAGAAAAAGGCTTTGAACAGAAAGAGTAGAGGGTATACTAAGACGAAAGAGAGAAGTTGTCACCGGCTGAAAGCAACTTTAGTGTTAGTCTTCGAAAGTGCATCTGGGAGCTGATCTGGTAAGGGTAACTAAGCCAGGTACGTTTTGCACACGTTACGTGTTTGAGGAATTCCTGCGCAAGTGTAGTTGTTTTGCGTGAACGTAGTAAAATATGCTAGGCATTGTGTAGGGGATTCAAATTAGAGTGGAACCACGGATTACTTCGTCTCTAGGGACGGGGTAATCCGTTTTGTGTTTTATATGCAATTAAAAGGAGGACGCGCAATGGGATTCATTCAGGACATCAAGGAAGAAATCAATATAATACGCGAAAGAGACCCTGCAATTCACTCCAACTGGGAAGTGTTTTTGTACCCAAGCTTTAAGGCAGTTATGATGTACAGAGTGGCTCACAAATGGTATATCAAGGGCCATTACTTCTGGGCTCGCTGGTTATCCCAGAAAGCAGTAAGAAAAACTGGAATTGAAATACATCCAGGTGCACAAATTGGAAAAGGACTATTTATTGACCACGGTTCTGGTGTTATAATAGGAGAGACAACAATTATTGGCGACAACTGTACTCTGTATCAGGGTGTGACCCTGGGTGGTACAGGAAAGGAACAGGGTAAGAGACATCCAACCTTGGGCAATAACGTAATGGTCAGTGCTGGTGCCAAAGTTCTGGGCTCTTTTACCATAGGCGATAATTGTAAGATTGGTGCAGGAAGTGTGGTACTGCAAGAGGTTCCAGCAAACTGTACTGTAGTTGGTATTCCAGGTCGCATTGTGAAGAGAAACAAGCAGAATGTGCCACAGGAAGACTTAGATCATGGACATTTACCTGACCCAATTCATGAAGAGATGGATCAGTTAGGACAGCAGGAAGAGAAACTGGAACAGAAGGTTGCATCGATGGAAAAAGAAATAAAAGAATTGCGAGATGCTATTAAAACCATAATTCAGAATTAGAAGGAGAACACAATGGAAAACAAATTCAAGTTTTACAACACATTAACAAGAAATATTGATACGGTAATTCCAAACGAAGAGGGAAAGATCGCTATGTACACCTGTGGACCAACCGTATATCATTTTGCACATATCGGCAATCTTCGCAGCTATATTATGGAAGACGTTTTGGAAAAATCCCTTCGTTACATCGGCTATGATGTAAAACGAGTTATGAACATTACAGACGTTGGGCACTTATCCAGTGACGCAGATACTGGCGAAGACAAAATGTTAAAGGGCGCAAAACGTGAAAATAAAACCGTTATGGAAATTGCGCAGTTCTATACAGATGCATTTTTCAGTGACTGCCAGAAGTTAAATATTAAGCGTCCTGACGTAGTAGAACCAGCAACCAACTGCATTCCAGAATTTATTCATATGGTAGAAGTGCTTCTGGAAAAAGGGTTTGCCTATGAAGCAGGCGGCAACGTGTATTTTGATACCAGCAAGTTGACAGATTACTATGTTTTTTCTTCTGCAGTAGAAAAAGAACAGTTGTTAGAAGGCGTACGTGATGACGTAGAAGCCGATGCAAATAAGAAAAATTCCAACGACTTCGTTCTCTGGTTCACCAAATCTAAATTCGAAGACCAGGCATTAAAATGGGATAGCCCATGGGGCGTTGGTTACCCTGGATGGCATATTGAATGCTCCTGCATCAGTATGAAGCACCTTGGAGAATATATGGATATCCACTGTGGCGGTGTAGATAACATTTTCCCACATCATACCAACGAGATTGCTCAGTCAGAAAGCTATACCGGACACAAATGGTGTAACCACTGGTTCCATGTAAACCACTTAAACGACCAGTCCGGTAAGATGAGCAAGTCAAAAGGAGATTTCCTGACAGTTTCTTTATTAGAAAGCAAAGGATATAATCCACTCGTGTATAGAATGTTCTGCTTGCAGTCACATTATCGTAAGCCATTGGTATTTTCTTATGAAGCCTTAGACAATATGGTAGCAGCTTACAACAAGTTGGCGAAGAAGGTGGCAGAATTAAAGAATGAAGGCGACGTGGATGTGAACAATGCCGTTTATGCAGAGTTAAAGGCTAAATTCGAGGATGCACTTTGCAATGACCTGAATACATCTATGGCAATTACCATTCTCTATGATGTATTAAAAGCAGATGTGAACGATGCAACCAAACTTGCATTAATCAACGATTTTGACTACGTTTTATCGCTTGACCTTTACAATCAGGGCGTTAAACTTGCAAATCAGAGTGAAAATGCAGGAATTGATGCAGAATTAGAAGCCTTCGTACTTGCAAAAATCGAAGAGCGTGCAGCCGCTAAGAAAGAAAAAGACTTTGCGAAAGCAGATGCTATTCGTGATGAACTCCTGGCAAAAGGTGTTGCAATCAAAGATACCAGAGAAGGCGTAAAATGGGAGCTTGTTTAATGGACAAAAAGATTAATTCCTATATTAAAGAACAATTTGACATCGCAGATGTAGATATCAAGACCTATTCCCCATTGGCGCTTGCCTATATTGGGGATGGGATTTTTGAACTGGTGATTCGCTCCATTGTGGTTGGCAAAGGCAATACCAAAGCCAGCCAGTTGCACCAGCACACCAGTCATATCGTAAAAGCCGCCAGCCAGGCCAAGATGATTGAGGCGTTGGAAGATGATTTAACAGAGGAAGAGGCGGATGTGTATCGCAGAGGCCGTAACGCCAAGTCTCCAACCATGGCAAAAAATGCCAGCATGGCAGATTACCGTAAGGCTACAGGTTTTGAGGCGCTGATGGGGTATCTGTATCTGAAGGATGATTTTGAGAGAATTGTGGAACTGACCAAGCTTGGCCTTGAGAAGGCGAAGATATTACATTAGATGCAGATGCACGAAGATGGAACAAGTATTTTCATCGACAAAGTATACAATTATAGAAAGAGGAGAACGCATGGGATTCGAACATAACGAAAACGAGAGCAAGGGCTTTGTGGAAAATAAAATCGAAGGGCGTAACGCTGTACTTGAGGCATTTCGTTCGGGAAAAACCATTGATAAATTATTCGTTTTAGATGGCTGTCAGGATGGACCAGTAAAATCCATTACCAGAGAAGCAAGAAAAGGCGACACCATCATCAACTATGTAACCAAGGAACGCTTGGACCAGATTTCTGAAACAGGAAAACATCAGGGGGTTATCGCTATTTCCGCTGCATATGATTACGCAGAAGTAGAGGATATCCTTGCCAACGCAGAGAAGAAAGGCGAAGCACCATTTATCATTATCCTGGATGGTATCGAGGACCCACATAACCTGGGTGCGATTATCCGTACTGCGAATCAGGCTGGTGCTCACGGCATCATTATTCCAAAACGTCGTGCAGTAGGATTAACTCCAACGGTTGCTAGAACATCAGCAGGCGCCATCAACTACACACCAGTAGCAAAGGTAACCAACATCAGCCAGACCATCAAGGAACTGAAAGATAGAGGTATGTGGTTCGTTTGTGCAGATATGGATGGCACACCAATGTATGACTTAAACCTTACAGGTTCTATCGGTCTCGTTATTGGGAACGAAGGTGACGGCGTAAGCAAATTGGTAAAAGAGAACTGCGATATGATTGCAACCATTCCAATGAAGGGGGATATCGATTCCCTGAATGCATCTGTAGCAACAGGTGTATTGGCTTATGAAATCGTGCGTCAGAGATTGGGTAAGAAGTAGTTTTCGAACAGAAAAGAATTATCATAGATAGGAAGTTCCTCTTGAAAAGGGGCGCCTTCTTAAGAGAGATCAAGTGGAGAGATAAGCATGAATTACACCACATATACCGACGAAGAACTGATTCGAATGCTTCGTGGAGGACAGACGGATATTACGGACTTCCTCATGGAAAAGTACAAACCATTGGTACGTAAAAAAACCAATGCTATGTACTTAATCGGGGGAGAAACAGAAGACCTGATTCAGGAAGGCATGATTGGCCTTTTTAAGGCGATGCGAGATTATAAAGAAGACAAGGAAACATCCTTTTTCTCCTTTGCAGACTTGTGTATCAGCCGCCAGTTATATTCGGCACTGGAAGCCTCTAACCGAAAAAAACATATGCCTCTAAACACATACATTTCTTTTTCAGCAGAAGAGGGAGAAGATGGTAGGACTTTAGAGCAGATGGTAACAGAACAGACCATCAGTCCAGAGCAGATGTTAATCGAGCAGGAAGGAAAAGAAGAATTTTTCCACAGATTGCAAGAAAATTTAAGTGCAATGGAGAAAACTGTGTTATACTTATACTTAGAAGGTAACAGTTATACCAAGATTGCGGAGATTTTAAGCAAGACTCCAAAATCCATTGATAACACTCTACAGAGAATTCGTGGTAAGATAAAACAGATGAAGAGTGAGTAGATTGCAGTTCTGCAAGTGATTTTTAGAGAAATGCAACATATTATAGAGAAAGGAGAGTGACATGTATGGAATTTAGTCGTGACGGACAGCACACCATTCGTTGTGTGATTACAGAGGACGAAATCTTAGAACTGGGATTTACCATTGATGAGATTGTCAGCAATGGCGCCCGCACCCAGGAATTCATGAACCAGATTTTTGATCTGGCTGAGCAGGAATTCCAGACCAAATTTGATATGGGCATTAAAACTGTACGTGCAGATATACTGCCAGACCATACGTTGTCCTTGACTTTTTCAGAGCATCCAGGAACCGAGGGTATGATGGAACACCTGAAGGACATCGTCAATGGTCTTCTTAGTTCCATTCCTCAGAAGAAATTGGAGGAAGCGAAAAGTAAGATGAACCTGGCGGATATGGCAGGATTTGGTCCAAATGCACAGAGCGTAGAGAAGAAGAAAGTAGATACAGAACAGAAAACGGAAGATGCTGACAACACAAAAGTCGTAGAACCAATTAAGATTATCGCACTGTTTGCCTTTGAAGAATTAGAAACCGTAATGCGCTATGCAAAGCAGGTAAAATTAGACAATCTTCCATTCAATCAGTTGTATCGCTTTGAAGATGCATATTTCCTTATGATGGATATGACAGGATGTGAAGAAAGCGAAGTAAGAAGTCTTTCGGCCCTTACCGACGAATATTCCGCAGACGTATTTGTAGGCTCTGAAAAACGCGCCTTCATCTACGAACACGGCAAATGCATCTTGAAGGAACGCGCGATAGAACAGTTGAGAGAAGTGTAATTTTAAAACGAAATAAAGAAGTATATAAGGTGCCAGAGAATAATTCATTCTCTGGCATTTTTATATAAAAAAACGAAAAGTTGCCAACTCTGTCCCTTTTTTTGTGAGAAATATCAATGATAAAATAAAATGATACAGAGAGAAGGGAGGGCTAGTCCATTGTACATATGGGGAATTAAAGTAACAAGATAGTAAATTATCTATATATGGGGAAAGGAACACAAATATGAGGAAAAAATTAAATAATGTATTATCATTTGTATTAGCAATTGTGCTTTTTTGGGTTGAATTAGGAAGTTTATTTGAGATTACATTGTATAATGCGAAGGAGATTGAAAATTCAAAGGAAGATACCTATAGTAGCGAAAGGGTGTTAGAACCAACAGAAATAAAGGTGGAAAATACGCTAGAACCTAAGAATAGCATCAATAAAAAAGAGGATAAATATAAAAAGAAGGAAGTAAAGGTTTACTCAGCAAATACAGAGCATCATATTAAAGATAACCGTCGTATAGAAAGGGAATTTGTTCTTGAGTTTGATGACGATGAATATGATGCTGTAACGGTTTCCTACAGTAATACAGATGGTATACAAATAGAGGAACAGGATATAGTAACGCAAAAGAAAGATAAAAAGGTAAAGATATCATTTGAACCTAAAAACTCTAAATTGAAGGATAAGCACAAAGATGTGCGTAATATTCAGGAAGAGCGTGTTTCTATAGATATCGAAATGTGGAAGGATGATGCAATAGCGCAGAAGGAAAAACAAGATGTATGGGTGCTGTCAACCCCATATGGAGAGTTTGTTTCTGATGTGGACCAGATTATCAATAAGAGAAATTATAATAAATATCTATTGGAAAATGGAATTATTGACGAGACGACATACGAGGATTTAGACAGGGAATTTCATTGCTATAGCGATAGTTTAGATACCACTATGAATGAAGTTAGTGTTGGAACCGAAGCGAGAGCTATGTCAACTTCAACGGCTGCTACTTTATATGCAGATTACGTTGAAATAAAGTATGGCATTACGGTAAGCAACTCGGGAAAAACGCTTGAAGTATATGGGAATGTTCTATGGTATGACTCAAATAATAAAATGCATCAAGCCCAAGAAGTAAAAATTGAAATTTGGGATGATGATGCGGTGCTTGATGATAAGATTGCAACTATAAAAACACTTTCAAGCGGATACTTTTATTGTTCTTTTGATAATGAAACTGATTTAATTGAAAATGGGCGAGATATCTATTTGAAGGTTTATCCGGGGAATGATGATACTATGGTATATGATTGCGGAAATTTATCTACAATTTTGGTACCTACGCTTACGCCAGGTGTGACTACAGTTCCAGTTTTTTATTATGAACCATACTATTTTACAACATCAGTATCATCAAATATTATGAAATCTGTTACAGGATGTTATAGTTATGCACCATCAGGAAGCGTTGTGGCTAAGACCTTCTCTATTGGAAATGCTTTATATTATGGTAGAAAGTATGAAATGTATATCAATGGAGGAGCTTGCTTAAATAATACTCCAGTAACAGCACATTATCCATTGGGGGTTATTCCAACATCATTTACATTACCTGTTATTGACAAGGGAACAATGTTTATTGCAGATGGAGACTATGGTAATTGGGGAACAATTCTTCATGAGTATGGACATGCTGTTGAAGATAAGCTAGATATTTTTGTCGGGTATGAGAGTTTGTTTACAAAACACGGATTTGTGCATGATGCAGATTATAGTTTAACGGATTATTATGACAAGGATAAGTCTAAGGCTCTAAAAATATCATGGAATGAAGGATGGGCATCATATTATAGTTTGTGTGTACAAAGAAAATATCAGTTAACAAATTATAATTTTCCAGGAACAGATTTGCAATCTATATGGTCAAGAAATTTGATAACAGGGCAGTGGTATGGAGAAGATCATGAACTGGCGGTCGCGACAGTTCTGGCGTGCGCAGTATATGAGGGTATCTTGACAGAAAAAGACTTATGGAATATGGTTAAAATATATAAACCACAGAATTTTTCGGGATTAGTTAATCTTATTGTTGCACAATTGGAAAGTAGAATTGAAACGGGGGAATACTCTATTGAAGATATGAATGCTTTTTTGGAGATTTTAGAGAATCAAAATATGGCAGCAAAGGAGCTGACTTTTTTAAATAAGAATTCTTCATATACGCCTAGTTTTCAATGGAAGAAACCAATGAAGAATACAAATACTATGAGTGATTTTGAGTACGAGTATGTTTACAATCTTGTAATTAAGGGGATTGATACAGAATATGAATATGTTTCATCTGATATAAGAGGGACATCTTATACAGTACCGTATGAATTATGGAAAGAAGTTTTAAAGGAGTGTCCAAATGGATTTTTCTGGACAATTAGAACAAAGGAGAGCCATACGCCGAGAACGAGTGGATATTATTCACAGATTAATCGAATAGATTATCAGTTAGGAAATATGACAATTTCATCATCCGAACGATGTAGGGAACAAAGGGTATATATGTCGGCAGGAGAATTTTGTGATTATGAGATATCATTTCAAACAAGTGGTAATAAAGTAATTCAGACCTTTGGGCAATTGGACACAGTGCTTGAACTCTATTCGGCGGATGGAGCATTATTAAAGGGAAGAAGTTCGACCGATGATTTGGGGTATTCTAGAAATGCTTTAATATCATATAATTTTAGTGCTGGTACGAAATATATTCTTCGTGTTAAGTTTTATTCTACAAATACTACGGGATATACAAAAATTGTAATTGTACCAACGTACCACCATAGTGAATTTGAAGATGCATATGGACCATATGGAATCACTAAGGTGAGTTGGAGTCTTAGTACGGATAGAGTTGCTTTATTTAGATATCAATTTAGTTCGTCAGGGGATGTAACGTTTACGATGTCTTCAAGTACAAACACAGATACATACTTATATATAATTGATCCAGGTTCTACAGAGTTGACGACTCTTTATCTGGGAAACAATGCGGAAGAAGCAAATCTGAGGAATGATGATGGAGCAGGAAACTTACAGGCTGAAGTAACTAAGACGGTTGTAGCAAATAAGGAGTATTTAGTTATTATTTCATTTTATAATCCGCATACGATGTCAGGTTCTTTTTCGATAACAACTAGCAAGTAGACGTGGAGGTGCTCTTAATGAAAATTACAAAAAGTAGATTATGCATTTTTCTTTTGATTGGAATTATGTGTATGCTTTGTGCGTGTCAACAAGCAGAATCTGAAGAGCCGGATGCTGCCTATTATGTGAAGTCAAGAAAGGCTGACGGCTCAGGTGAAAAGGATAATGTAATCGAGATTGTTGTTCCGAGTAAAAGGATTACATTGGCTGAAGAGTTAAAAGTAACTATGCAACTTGGTATAGGTGGACGAGGGAAAAAAGTACTTGATGGTACAGAAAAAATCTGGTTAGAAATCGAGGCGGAGAATTGCGTGATAAATAGTTTGGAGAATTATTTAAAAAAGGACTATGAAGATTTTTTCATTAATGATATTTATCGCCCAGATATAGTGGAGCATTATTGGGGCTATCCAGATAAAACACCAAATTATTATGAAGACTTAGAAATTACCTTTCCAGATGGAGAATGTAGCGGAAGGATAGAGTTCACGCTATATGAGGTGGTTAATATTGATTCATATGATTTGACGACAGTTACATTGTATTATGCTAAAACAGATACGATTATAGTATTCAGTGCTGACTCAGAAACTGATGCATATCAAAAACTGGAATCATGAGCAACACAAGAATAAATTATATGCTATATAGCATATAATGCAAAAAGACAAGGGAACAAAGTGTCCCTTGTCTTTTTCACTTCTTGATAGATATTCCGAAATATACTATGTAGAATAATAATAATTAACCAAGTACTTTGCGAATAGACTCGATTACGCGGTCAGCCTGGAAAGGTTTTACGATGAAATCCTTAGCGCCAGCCTGGATAGCTTCGATAACCATTGACTGCTGTCCCATAGCAGAACACATAACGCATAATGCGCTTGGATCAAATGCTTTGATATCCTTTAATGCAGCAATACCATCTTTGTTAGGCATTGTGATGTCAAGTGTTACGAGGTCTGGTTTTAATTCCTGATATTTGGTAAGAGCTTCTACACCGTCAGCTGCTTCACCAACAACTTCATAACCACCTTTTGTAAGGATGTCTTTGAGCATCATTCTCATAAATGCTGCGTCGTCTACTACTAAAATCTTCTGTGCCATTATTATAGTCCCTCCTGAGCTAAAATCTGTTTTACAATACTGAGTGGATACAGCTGCCACAATGCGCTGTTGATTAATCCATCAATTGATAATCGAAATGTTACTTTGACAATATCAGTTCCGTTACACAATTCATCTGGAATTTCAAATGTTGTTTTGTACTGAGAATTGATAAGTGGGAAACCGATGTCTGTTGGGGTACGAAGTAACTGGGACATCGAGGTTGCAATGCGTCCACACATCTGATTCATAGCTTCAGATACAGCAGACAAGGTAATCTCGTCAAATGTCATATTCGACACGTCAGTTCCGTCGCCTCCCATCATAAGGTTGGCAATTACAAGTGCGTCATGCTCCTTCAGTACCATCAAGTTGGTTCCATCAAGGCCCTTGGTATAAGGAACCTTAACCAAAATGCGGTCAGGCTTTGCAAGCGCATCTTCTTTCGCAAGAACTTCTACGATTGGAGTCGTAATGTTAGTTCTGCGATTGGTCATCAGGCTAAGTGCGGTAGCTGCATTCCCCGTGCAGATATTCGCAACCTCACCGATGATATCGGCTTGTTCTTTTGTAATTGAATTCATGGTTTCCCTCCATAGTACCTATTTCCTACAGACCATTATATCAAACATATTCAAGGAATGGAAGAAAATATTTTTATTTTTTTCGGAATGTGTTAGAATAAGAACACAATACAAGAATGAGGTGCAAAATGGGAGATTTAGAATATCAGGAAGCGCTTAAATTAGGAAAAAAAGAACAGAAAAATTGTCTGGCACAGGGACGTTCCCCATATCTGCCAGTTTTGGATGAGATATTAACACATCAGGAGATTCAGACGGAGCAGGTACTGGGACTTGTAAATGTTCCTCTGGAATTTGTGGTGGGAACCAGTACCAGAGGTAGAACTTATTCCTTTGCGGCAAACTTTATGCCGATTTTGGAAACGGGTACTGAATTTTCGACCAAGTGGGCAAACTTGGCAGATGCTCAGGTAGAAGAGGGGATTCGAGACCCGATTATCGCCTATGAATTTATGAATCGTTATTATGTGGTGGAAGGTAATAAACGTGTCAGTGTCCTGAAATACTTCAAGGCAGACTCAGTGGTGGCCAATGTCACCCGTAAGATTCCGAAACTTACCGAAGACGAAGATATAAAAATCTACTATGAATATATGAAATTCCAGGAACAAACAGGCTTGAATACCGTGGAGTTCCGTCGATTGGGTAATGCAGAAAAACTTATTGAGCATATAGGAATTGAGGAAAAATGGGATAAAGAAACAAGAGATAATTTTGATATGTTACTTTTCCATTTTTCCAAAGCCTTCGAAGCAAAGGGCGGAAATAAACTGGGAATTACCATGGGGGATGCGATTGTAACCTTCCTGGACGTATATGGTTACGACAAGGTGTCTACTATGTCCAGAGGCGACATGGAGACCAGTATTGCAAAATGCTGGAGTGAGTTTGTGGTGCTGACGGAGAAGGACAATGTGGATTTGGTTATGGATCCAAAGAAGGTAGAAGACAAGAAAAATCTCTTAAGTTTCTTCCTTCCAACCACCGCTAAGAAATTCACGGTGGCATTTTTGTATCCAACCTCAGCTGAGGCATCAGATTGGACCTACGCTCATGATTTGGGATGCAGCTATCTGGAGGAATCCTTCCCAGAACAGATTAGTACCATTCGCGTGGAAAACGTTACGGAAGATAGCATCGAAGAAGTATTAAACGAAGTGATTGCCAAAGGGGCACGCATTATTTTCGAAGTTGGTCCACAACTTATGAAAGGGTCGTTGAAGGTAGCAGTAGAGCATCCGGAAGTAAAAATACTCAACTGTTCACTGAACGAGCCTTCAAAACACATTCGAACCTATTATGCCAGAATGTATGAAGCCAAATTCATCTCTGGTATGGTGGCAGGAGCCATGGCAGAAAATGACAAGATAGCATATGTAGCAGACTATCCAATCTATGGAATGATTGCAAATATTAACGCTTTTGCCTTAGGTGCTAACTGCGTGAATCCAAGAGCAAAGGTATATCTGGTATGGTCTACAAAAAAAGACTACGACTTAGATAGATTTTTACAGGAAAATGATATTCATTATGTATCAAATCAGGATATGATTACGCCATCCAATGCTTCCAGACAATTTGGGCTGTATCGTTACGAGAACGGTGAACCAGTGAACCTTGTAATGCCGGTGTGGAACTGGGGAATTTTCTATGAAAAGATGATTCACAGTATTCTTGCTGGAGCATATCAGTCAGAAGGAGAGTCAGAAGCGAAGGCATTGAATTACTGGTGGGGTATGTCTGCAGGTGTGATTGATTTGATTTGTTCAAAGCATGTTCCAGTGGGCGTGCAGCGCTTGGTGGCACACATGAAGTATGACTTGTGTGGCGGACATATTGAACCATTTTTCGGTGAGATTTATTCGCAAAATGGAGAACAGAAAAATATTGATGAAGAAGGTATGCGACCAGAAGATATTATGAAAATGGACTGGCTGGTGGACAATGTAATAGGGGATATTCCATCCATTGACGAGTTGATTGAAGGTGCAAAACCGGTTGTTGAACTAAAGGGTGTAGAGGAAAGCAGAGAAGAATGAAAATACTATTTTTATCAGACGAGGAATCGCCAGCATATTGGGATTATTTCCAAAAAGAAACCTTTGAGGATATCGACCTCATTGTTTCCTGCGGAGATTTAAAGGCAGAATATTTGAGCTTTTTAACCACAATGACTTCGATTCCTGTGCTGTATGTTAAGGGGAATCACGACAAGTACGAAGTCAATGTGCCAGAAGGCTGCATCAGTATTGAAGATGATATCTACGAATTTGAAGGCGTACGCCTTCTGGGATTAGGTGGTTGCCAGCGTTATAATCGTGGGGATAATCAGTATACGGAGAAAGAAATGCACAGAAGAATCTCCAAACTCAGATGGAAACTCTTCTGGAAAAAAGGGTTTGATATTCTGGTAACCCATGCGCCAGCTCTTGGAGTAAATGATGGAGAGGATTTGTGCCATAGAGGGTTTGCGTGTTTCCATGACTTGATTAAAAAATATAAGCCAAAGTACTTCGTCCATGGCCATCTGCATCTGTCTTATGGAAGTCAGATTAAGAGAGAAGCTCAAATGGGAGAAACAAAGGTAATTAATGCTTATAATCATTACATAATAGAAATCTAAAATGGGAAATTTGATGTTGACATTTGAAATCTGGTATAGTATGATTTAACAGTTGACTCGGTCAACGTCATAGTGCTGATATAGCTCAGGTGGTAGAGCGCTACATTGGTAATGTAGAGGTCACGGGTCCGACTCCCGTTATCAGCTTAATTTAAGGCTTAAAACCATATGGTTTTAGGCCTTTTTTGTCGTTTTGCGTCGATTTTTTTTGACATAATATGTCAAAAGGACTAATATGTTTATATATGTGAAAAATATCACAATTCAGGAGGAATAGATATGGTTACATGTCCAAATTGTAAAAAGGAACTAGCTGACGGAACCAGATTCTGTATTGGCTGTGGAACGAAGCTGGAGGAAGCGCCAGTAGCGGAAGAAACACCAGTGGAAGTTGTGCCAGCAGAGAAAAAAGCCCCTGCATTCGATGTATCTAAGATTGTGGATACAATTAAGAATGTACCTAAGAAAATGTGGGCTATTGGTGGAGGAATCCTTGCAGCAATAGTGGTAGTTATTGTGGCAGTTGTTGTGATTCTTGGTATGGCACCAAGGGCTAAACATGTAGTGTATTTAAAAGACGGTGAACTGTATCTTAGTATGTTAGATGGCAAGGAGCCAATTGAACTTACTTCAAAATTTTCCAGTGGAGATGTTGGTAAGGACTCGGTAGCAGTTTGGTTAGCAAGACAGTATGTGAAGTTTTCAGAAGATGGCAAGAGAGTTTTCTATCCAGACAAGTGGGATAGGGATAGCTATTCTTTTGATCTGTATTACTGTAATACTTCTGGCAATGCAGAAGCAGAAAGAATTGCGAAAAATATTACAGGTTATGCAATTACACCAGATGGAAAAACTGTATATTACGTAAGCGATGAAACTTTATATTCTCATAACTTAAAAGAAGAAACTGAGATTGAAGATGATGTTCAAGGCTTTTGGGTTTCAGAAGACGCAAAAAGAATTGTGTTTTTAGACCAGGATTATGATTTATATCAGTTGAAAAATGGAAAAGAGCCAGAAAAAATTGCAAGAGCAATAGAACTCTGCCACGTAAATGAAGATGTGAGCAACGTATTTTACAAGGACAGAGAGGGAGACCTCTATGTTTGGAAATATGGTGCAGAAGAAGCAGAGAAGATTGATGATTCTGTATATTCTATGATTACAGGATATAACAATGGCGGTGCTTATTATGTGAAGATGAAAACCGTTACCACTACAATGGCAGACTACATTATAGATGATTACAAAGATGCAGATGCTGCAATAGTAAAACCTGTATATCCAGATTATGATAGTTATTCATGGCCTGTAGCACCAGATTATCCATATAGCTGGGATTATGCTACATATGAAGAATACGAAGCTGCATATGCACAGTATCAGTTGGATTACGAAAAATATCAGACGGATTATGATGCAATGTACGCACAGTATCAGAATGATATTGATCAATACTACAAGGATTATGATGCTTGGTATGCAAAGAGCGACCGTGATTATTATCGCGAACGTTTTGTAAATTATCAGTATGATATTAGTATGCTTGAATTGTATTATTATGATGGTACAGAATCAAAACTTGTTGTAGATAATATGGATGTGTCTTCACATAGTAATGGTCAATATTCGTTCTTGTTTGATGATATGCCACCAGTACTTACATTCTATGTATCAGAGATGGTAGGCGAAAGCGTTAAGATCAACATTAGCGAGATTTCTAGCTTAAGCACTACAAACCGATTAATTAAAGAGTCTTTGGAAAGCAATAGACGTTTTGCAGTTGCAAGTGGAGCGGAAAGCAATGTTTTTGATGCGGGATTGGTAGAGAATTTACACATTGCAGAAGATGGAAAACACGTATACTATTCTCCATCGGACAATACGATAACAGATACATTATACGAGATTTCTACAGATGGTTCAGTTTCCGATGCAGTAGAATATGATACTGAAGTTGGTTTTGTATGGGGCACACTCAGCAATGGTAAACCTGTGTACTTCAAAGATTATGATTATGAAGATGCAGAAGGTACACTATACATTGCAAAAGAAAAAATTGAAAAAGATGTTCATGATATCATTGTGCCAGTAAACGGTGGAGAGGGAATTTTCCTTTGGACAGATTCCAACGGTGATGAAGGAAATCTGTGCTATTATGATGGCAAGGATGTAGAAGAACTCCAGGATGATGTAAGTCTGTTTGATTATGGAGTAACAGAAAAAGGCGGATTTATCGGATTAGTAGATTACAGCTATTCAAAAGAAGAAGGTAAACTGTACTACTTTGAAGGAACCAAGGAAGGTAAAGAAATTGATGAGGATGTAATCACAATTATTACACCTTATGGATTGGTGCTAGAATATCGTTAAACTTCAGTTATAAAAAGAGGGTGTTATAACTACTTGAAAGAGTAGTTATAGCACCCTTAATTTTGTGTGAGCAATGTTTTTATGAATTGTAATATTTCAATACTTTATTGATATAGCTTCTGGTGTATTCAGGTACGCCACCAGCTTTTTTTACATTGCCAGGCCCAGCATTGTATGCAGCCAGAGTCTTCTCGATGTCGCCATCATAACGTTTTAAGAAGGTGGAAAGAATCTTGGCTCCAGCCATAATGTTTTGGCGTGGGTCATATGGATTCTTGGCACCGTATTGTTTTGCTGCAGATGGCATCAGCTGCATGATTCCCATGGCACCGCATTTGCTGGTAGCATTTGGACGGAAACTGGACTCGATGAAGGCTACAGATTTTAATAATTTTACATCAATGTTGTATTTTTCTGCCGCTTCTTTAAAGTAGGAATTCAGCTCGTCGCTACAGCATAATTTGCCTTCGTTATATACGCCTTCAGAATTGTAGGTGGTTGGAATTCGGTTGGCTTTGTCAGCTCCAGAATAGATTGGTTCCAGAGACTGGGCGCTGGCAACCTCTGCTTCTAAAAAGGCGTCTTGAATCGCAGCAATCTTACTCTCCAAATCAGTAGCAAACTCTGAACGGTCTGCTTCAATCGTAGGATTGGAAAGCTTGCTGGTAAAACGTGTGGATGCTTTTACAGATGAAATTGTCTGGTAGTCTTGAATCGTCATATTTCCACCTCCACCATACTTTTTCACCATTATAACACAAAATAATCTTGAAATAAATCCCAAGTTGTTGTAGTCTTAAAACTATATTTTGTTAGGAATGACCTTACGAAAGTGAAGGAGCAATATATGATGGAAAAAAATATGGAAAAATTACCATTTGTTACAAAAGAACAGGTGGAAGAAATTGTAAAAACATATCCAACACCATTTCATCTCTATGATGAAGTGGGAATCCGTGCCAATGCAAAAGCCGTTTGCGAAGCTTTTTCCTGGAACCCGGGATTTCGTGAGTATTTTGCAGTAAAGGCAACTCCAAATCCATTTTTGCTGGATATTTTAAAAGAATACGATATGGGCTGTGACTGTTCCTCTATGACAGAGCTTATGATGGCAAAAGCATGTGGTTTCGACGGAGCACACATTATGTTTTCTTCTAATGACACTCCATTAGAAGAGTTTGCTTATGCCAACGAGCTTGGTGCAATCATTAACCTGGATGATTTTACTCACATCACTTGTCTGGAAGAAACCTTAGGCTATATTCCAGAAACTATCAGCTGCCGTTACAATCCAGGCGGCGTATTTGAGATGAGTAATGGAATTATGGACAACCCTGGAGATTCCAAATATGGTATGACCAAAGAACAGCTCATTGAAGGCTTTAAGATTTTAAAAGAAAAAGGTGCAAAACACTTTGGTGTTCATGCTTTTCTTGCAAGTAATACAGTAACTAACGAATATTATCCAC
Organism: Lachnospiraceae bacterium; assembly: GCA_015057035.1. Lineage (GTDB taxonomy): Bacteria > Bacillota > Clostridia > Lachnospirales > Lachnospiraceae > Roseburia. The sequence continues at coordinate 35,707 of SVFC01000003.1, forward strand.
AGCTTGCAAAACAATTGTTTGAATTGGTTGTGGAATTAAAAGAATTAACAGGATGCCACATTGCATTTGTAAATCTCTCTGGTGGTGTTGGTGTGCCATACCTTCCAGGTCAGGCTTCCAACGATATCTACGCCATCGGCGAAGGTGTTCACAAAGCATATGATGAAGTGTTAGTTCCAGCAGGAATGGGAGATGTATCTATTTTTGCAGAAATGGGACGTTTTATGATGGCACCATACGGATGCCTTGTAACTCAGGCCATCCACGAGAAACATATCTATAAAGAATACATCGGTGTTGATGCCTGCGCAGTAAATCTGATGCGCCCAGCAATGTATGGTTCTTACCACCACATTACAGTTCTTGGAAAAGAAAATGCACCATGTACTGAAACTTACGATGTAGTTGGTTCTCTCTGCGAAAACAACGACAAGTTTGCTATCGACCGTAAACTTCCTAAGATCGACAAGGGAGACTACCTTGTAATTCATGACACTGGCGCTCATGGTTTTGCTATGGGATACAGCTATAATGGCAAGTTGAAATCGGCAGAATTACTGCTTCAGGAAGATGGAAGTGTAAAAATGATTCGTAGAGCGGAGACACCAGCAGATTATTTTGCTACATTTGATTGTTTTGATTATAAATTCTAGCCAAGAAATAAAGCGGTAGAGGAGTGAGAAGTCCTTTACCGCTTTTGCTCATTTAATCTCCTTTTTCCATACGAATTCATTTGATAAACCTCGTCCATTTTCCCATTTTGCAACTGCACTTTGGCTTACAAAAAGTGGTTTGATAGGGAGTAGGGTGTATTCACTTTTGATACAAGGAATGATAGAATAAGAAAAAAGAAAGGAAATTCGTAGATATGGCAAATCAAGTTATTACAATAATATTGGGCGTGGCATATATCATTTTATGTATCTGCTGCTTGATAGAATGCCGACGCAGAAGAAAAAATGAAACAAAGTTCATATTTTTACCACAAATTATGCTATGGATTGGCCTTATCTGTAGCGGGATGTTCTTGGTTTGTGCCTGTTTTGCTATGAAATATGAGGAAAACATCGGAGTAGTCCTATGTTTTGGATTTTTTGTTTTGCTCGGGATGTCGTTAATGCTTGGGTGGAAAAATTGTTTTATTATGTATGATAATGTTGGATTTACTCAAAAAACATTATGGGGAAAGGAACGTTATTTTACATATGACCAGGTAACTGCATTGCAAAAAGAGAGACGTAATCCGATAGATGATGTAATACTGTTTGTAAATGAGAAAAAAGTAACTTTTTCGTCGAGAACTGAAAATGCAGATTATTTTATGATGATACTGCAGTCGAGGTACAGACAGATTCATGGAAAGAAGACAATTCCTGAATTCCCGAAGCATATTCAGGAACGCGGTGGATTTAGAGCACATGTTTATAATCCGGGACAATATCTTGTTATTTTGATTGTGTTCATTGTTATGATTGTGGGAGTAGGTGCGTGGATTGTTGTTGACAACTTGCAACCTGTTAGCGAGAACGATTGTGAGATGTATACAGTGAGCTTTTCCGCATGGGAGATTGATGACGCTGAACTGATTCTAACCACGCCACAGATGAAGGAAAAATTTGAGATTAGAGGCTATAGAGAATATCTGTCTGGCTATAATCAGTTAACCGCAAAGTGTGATGGCCAGGTATATTTTACGGTGTGGGCAAAGCGTATTAAGCCGAGAAGTGGACCAGCATACTTTCGTGTGGATGCTATTTCATCCGGAGAGGAGGTCTATCGTACATTTGAGGATTCCACTGCATACAACATATCAAATATTCCGTTCTATATAGGAGTTTTTGGAGTTTTCTTGATAATAGTGCTAGTAATGGCAATCCTTACTTATTTTGTAGGAAGCAATCCACAAAAATTTCCGAGATGGGTGGTTCACGTTTTCTTTAGGGAAGGTGCGATTGATATATAAACACGGTGGACCTTTTTCCGTCGAACCGCGACCGACGAAGCCACTTTGCGCCGACGTTCGCGGAGCCAAGACAACCGTGAAACCTGGTTTCAAGGAACTGCTCGGCATAAAAAAGAAACGACCCTGACGTTTATACGTCAAGGTCGTTTCTTTTTCATGCAGGAGATGGGACTTGAACCCACACATAGTCACCTACGTCAGATTTTGAGTCTGATGCGTCTGCCATTCCGCCACTCCTGCGCGTTCATTCGGAACGTATCTATATTAGCATAAGACACCCTTGAATGCAAGAAGAAAATTTAGAAAAACCGAAAAGACTCGAAAATCTGGAGAACCACTAGTCATTGCTCTAAAATCCTAGTATAATACAATTGTGTTATTATGTGCTAGCGTTAGGCTATGCATAAGATTACGTACAGAGAATGCAACAAGGAGACCTCACATGAGAAAACTTGCTATTTTTTCCGATGGCTGGAGAAAGTTTTTTAACTTTTCCTGGGTAGATGGATGCCACCAGTATGTTGTGGATCATAATCTGGATGTGCAGATTTATGTATTCAACAGTTTTGGCGATTTTAGTGTAGATGAAAAATTCAACATTGGTGAGTTTAATATCTTCAATCTGCCAAACTTGAAGGAGTTTGACGGGGCAATTGTGGACTTGAATAATATTCGTGATGATGAGATTCGAGAAGGAATTCTCTGGAAGATTCGTAATGCAGGAATTGCAACCATTTCTCTTATAAATGAGATTCCAGGATTATACTATGCAGGAATCGATGATTATGCTGCAATGTATACGATTGTGGAGCATGTCATCAAAGAACACGGATGTACCAAGTTGAATTTTGTAGGTGGTCCAATTGACAATTATCAGAATAAGGAACGTCTTCGTGCATATAAGGCAGCGTTAGAGGAGTATGGAATCGCTTACGAGGAGGAACGTGTATATCACAAAGATTACACGATTACCACAGGAGAAGCGGGTTTTCACCATTTCTTGAAACAGGGGAATATGCCAGAGGCGTTTATTTGTGCCAATGACAACATTGCGGTTGGTTTGTGTCATACTGCGAAGATGGAAGGATATAAAATCCCAGAAGATTTGATTGTGACAGGTTTTGATAATCTGGACAAGGCTTCTTATTTTGTTCCTAAGATTACAACCGCAGGCTTTGAACGTGGGGATATCGCGTATAATGCTATGAAGCTGATGCACAACATTTGGGAGGGCCATACCGAGGAGCATTCGATTCTTGCGGAGGTAACGCATGTATTCCAGGATAGTTGCGGTTGCAAGAATGATGCTGTGCAGGTAGACCATGGCGCATATGTGGAAAACCATATCTTGAATGAAGACAGAGATGTTCGTATGGACAGTGCCATGATGGAATTGAAACGCGAACTGTTAGAATGTCAGTCCTTCCAGGAAATGGGCAAGCGCTTGCCAAAACATTTGGATAAGTTGAAATGTGATGCTATTTATATGATGGTGAATCCAGAAATCGCCCATTGTCAGGATTATGCCAATGCCAGTGTGCAAGGTGAAGTGCAAAAACGCATCGTGGGATATCCTAAGGATATGGATGTAGTTATGGCGTATGTGAATGGAGAACTCATAGAAGAAATAGAACGTGTGGATGGAACTCTTCTTCCAGATATAGAGAACTCCAATGTAAATGATATCTATGTATTTTCACCGTTGCATTTTAGAGAGCATGAGGTTGGATATCTGGCATTTAAGAACTGTGATTATTTGCTGGATAGCCAGTTGATTTTTGAGATTATGAATGTGCTTCTGGAGTCTATGGAGAATATGTATCACAGACTTCTTCTGAGCCATTTGAATGAAGAGTTGTCTCAGTTGTATGTTATGGACTCCCTGACGGGATTATATAACCGTATGGCATATAATCGTTATGCGGTACCAATGTATCAGAATTGCATGTTGAACAAAGAAAACCTAATGGTTATGTTCGTGGATGTGGACCGTCTGAAATATATTAATGATAATTTTGGACATGATACTGGAAACGTTGCAATCAAAACCATTGCAATTGCCACATCTGGCCAGGTTCCAGAAGGTGGAATCGTAATTCGTTATGGCGGTGACGAATTCGTAGTTTTGGCTCCAAATGTGAAGCCGGAAGAGGCGGATGGAATTGTGGAGAGAATACATGCTCATATTCAAAAAATGTCAGAGGCACTAGCGTTGGGATTTGATATTACCGCAAGTATTGGATATGTAGTTGCGGATGATCCAGCGAAGAGCCTGGCAGAATATATCAATGATGCAGATGCAAAAATGTACGATATCAAACGTGAACATCACGCAAAGAAAGCCTGAAAAGGCTTTTTTTGTTGACAAAAGTTATCGTATATGATAACTTTTAGGATAGACAGAGTATCAAAAGGCAGAAAATGCTGTATTAGGGGATAGTCTGCCCAAAAACGCAAAATAAGGGAGAATTGTTTGTGAGTAGAAGTACAACGCCCAGAGAAGAGGTTGTGCGTCAGCTGAAGGAAGTCCGTAAGGCGGAGGGAATGACGCAGGAACATCTGGCAGAATTAGTGGGCACGAAGAAATCCAACATATCCCGTTTGGAGAGCGGTAGATATAATCCGAGTCTGGATTTTTTGGTCAAGGTTGCAGATGGCTTGGGGAAGCAGATTACGGTGAAGGTAATGTCCAAATAGGGAAGTAAGAATGAAGGTACAAAGGGGTAATGCATATGGCAGCGAAGAAACTAGGGAATTTCACAGGGAACGATATTGAATTATGTAGAACAACCAATCATAATGCAGGAAATCAAACGGTGCAGGCATTAATGGATGCCAGTATCCCGTTTACCAAGAATTGCAAGAAGATTCCGTTTTTTAAACGTCTACAATATAATGGTGCAGATCAGATGTGGGTGATTAGTATTAACCCTCACAGATACGGTCAGGCGAGAAGAGTAATTGACCAGATTGACCTGATGTATCGTAAGAGATTAATGCTTACAAATTATTAAATATTTTCATTTAAAAACAAGGACAGATGTGATAGAATTTAATCTAGCACAATTTGTCCTTTTTTTATGGAGGAAAGGGAAAACCTTTTACCAGGAAAGACGTGTTTCAAAATAGGATGAATCAGAAATGGGAGATTTAAAATGTTTCAAATTAAATTAAATATTAAACCAAATATTAAACCATATATCAAAAATGTAATTCATATCGCATTGTTTATATTGATTCCAGCCATTACTTTTTATACCATGGAGAGTTACGAGCATAATGCATTCTGGGATGTGTACCTAACAGCACAGATGTTGAATATTCTTATGTTTGAGTTGATTGCGCTTTTCTTTTTCTTTTTATTTGGCTCTGCGCGCGTTGCGCTAAGCGTTGAGATTGGGATTGCAATGGTGTATGGACTGGTAAATCATTATGTTATGGCATTTCGTTCCACACCATTTGTTCCATGGGATATCTTCTCTATTGAGACAGCTGCTAGCGTGGTGGGCAATTATGATTTAACACCAACAAAAGAGGTGATTTTCGCCACAGTTGTGTTGGTTATATTATTTGTTGCGGTACAGTTTTTGGATGTGAAATTCCCATATAAGCTTCCAATTCGTCTGATTCCAGTGCTTTGTGTTTCATTCTGTTTGGGTGGTTTTACGGGAATGCTTCAAAACGATGCATGGCAGAGTAAATGGGGACTGTATCCATATCTTTTCACCCCTGCATATATGACAAAAGTAAATGGCATGGCGGTGACTTTTGCTATGGACTTAGAATATATTTTCGTGGAAAAACCGGCAGGTTATAATCCGGAAGAAGTGGAGGAGATTCTGAAGGAATATGAGAGTACAGATGTGAGCATGGGTGGCACGAACCCAGAGGAATTGCCAAATATTATTGTGATTATGAATGAGGCTTTTTCTGATTTGGCGGTTCTTGGAGATTTTACTTCAAGTGAGGATTATATGCCATTCATCCATTTTCTGCAGGAGGGATATGAAGATACAATTACAGGGATGCTGGATGTATCGGTAGTTGGTGGCAACACAGCCAACTCGGAATTCGAATTCCTAACAGGACATTCTATGGACTTTTTCCCAGTGGGAAGTATTCCATATCAGCAGTATATTAAGGGAGAGATTCCAAACTTAACCTCTCATCTTCTTGAGATGGGATATGAGACCCATGGTATGCATCCATATGGGGCATCTGGTTGGAACCGAGACAAGGTCTATCCATGGTTTGGATTTGAACATACATATTTTATAAAAGATTTTAGATATCGTTCATACATAAGAGATTATGTAAGCGACAAATCTGCGTTTAATCAGATTATCTATACATATGAGAATATGGAGTCAGACAAACCGTTATTCCTATTTGAAGTAACGATGCAAAATCATGGTAGCTATTCAGACTTACATGATAATTTTACGCCATACATTACAGTTGATGGTGTAAGGAACAATGCTTTGCAACAGTACCTGTCTTTAGTGAAGGAGACAGACATAGAATTCCAGCGTTTGATTGAATATTTTGAAACGGTAGAGGAAAACACAATTGTAGTATTCTTTGGGGATCATCAGCCAAATGATTATGTGGCGAACCAGATTCTTCGATTAAGCGGCAAGCATACTTCAAAGCTAACACCGGAAGAAGCATTGCTTCGATACAAAGTACCATATGTCATCTGGGCAAATTACGATATTGCGGAAGGTTCCAATAAGGATATGGACATTAATTTCCTGGCGGCAAATGTATTAATGTATGCAGGAATGGAGACAACTCCATATCATAATTTCTTGTTAGAGTATCAGGCTGTATTAGATGCAGATGACGGTACCGAGAAGTATCATAAAAAAATAGAAGAGTATCAGAAACTCCATCAAAAATTACAGTATTATTTTATGTATGATTATCAGGAAGACTAAGTATGAAGAAGTTGAAATTGTTACTTGAGAAAAACTGGATATGGTATGTACTGGCTTTTGCAATTCCTTTTGTAGTAAGTGTGTGCATCTGTGCAGGAGCAGGGATTTATCCTTTTGGAGATAACTGTATTCTGCATGTGGATATGTACCATCAGTATTGTCCTTTCTTCATGGAATTACGTGAGAAACTAACTACTGGCGGAAGCCTTCTGTATTCCTGGAACTTAGGTCTGGGAGCAGATTTTGTGTCCTTGTTTGCATATTATTTATCCAGCCCAATGAACTGGCTTTTGGTGATTTGTCCAAAAGGACTGGTAATTGAGTTTATGACCTTTACCACATGGGTAAAGATTGCTTTGGCGGGATTGTTTTTCTTCATTTATCTAAAGGAACATTTTCAGTTAATTGGAAAAGATAAAAAGTTCCATTTGATTACAGTAATGCCAGCGTTGATTTTCTCTACAGCCTATGCGTTTTCTGGCTTTGTGGCAACTTACAGCTGGAATATTATGTGGATGGATTCCATTGCGCTTCTGCCACTGATTATTCTTGGTGTAGAACGTCTGGTGAAACAGAACAAGCCAATGCTATATTATATTTCTCTGGCAGCGTCGATTCTGTGTAACTACTACATTTCTGTAATGATTTGTATGTTTTTATGCTTGTACTTTGTTATTTTATTCCTTGAACAGAAAAAGGGCAAAATCAAAGCAGTGCTCAATTTTGCGTGGTATTCCTTATTAGCAGGGGGAACTGGCGCAGTACTGATTATTCCAACTGCCATTACCCTTGGAATTAGTGGATCGGGAAATGAGCTTCCAGAGAAAATGGAATGGTATTTTGGCATTGTTGAAGAGTTGTCCCGTATGTGCACATTGGCGGCTCCTTATACAGGCAATGATCACTGGCCAAGCCTTTACTGTGGCGCTTTTACGGTATTCCTGGTTGTGATGTATGTGTTTAATAAACGAATTAAATGGTATCACAAAATTCCAAGAGTATTACTTTTGGCATTCTTTATTGTAAGCTTTGCAAATAATTATCTGGATTATATCTGGCATGGACTTCGTTTTCCAACCTCTCTGCCAGGACGTCAGGCCTTTTTGTTTATTTTCCTTATGCTGATAGTGGGCTTTGAAACCTATCGCAAACGCAAGGGCAATGAAATCTGGCATGCAGTTGTAGCAACGGCAGCATGTGTGCTGACGGTAGTGCTTAGTATGCAGAAAATGGAAGCGGTTGCTCCAGACACAGATTTAAAGATTGATTCCTATGCATTTATTGTAACGGAGATTTTCTTAATTGCTTATATGCTCTGTTTTGCAATCAATAAATTAGCGGGCAGAAAACTTCGCCCAATTATTCGAGGCATGGCATTTACCATTGCTATGGCGGAAGTGATTCTGAACATGGCAGTCACAGGATTTTATTCCTTAAGCAGATCTTCTTATCTGGCCAAGATGGATGATTATGAAGTGCTGATTGATATGGCAGAACAGGATGCAGCGGCAGAGTCTGTCAATGGGGAGAAGATTTTCTTCCGTATAGAGGATTTTGAACGTAAGACCAAAAACGATGACTGCCTGTATGGATATCCATCAGCAACGGTATTTTCCACACTTATGAATATCGACGTCAGTCGTTTCTATCAGAAAATGTATATGGAAGGTGGTAAAAACTATTATTGCTATAATGGTGCGACACCTTTGATATCCTCTATGATGAACGTAAAATATATGCTGTCTGATAATGACAAGGGCGAAAACATGCTTCGAACTCTGGTGGGACAGTCGGGCAATTATTATCTCTATGAGAATAAGTACTGTCTTCCAATGGGCTTTATGATGAGCGAAGAGGCCATTGAGACCTGGGACTTAGATCTGGGCAATAAGATTAATCAGATTAACTCTTTGGCGACGGCCCTTGGTGCTGAGGATTACATGATGGTTCGAATTAGTAATCCAACCATGGAAGTAACACCAGGAAAAACCACCTTCACTTTGAAATCAGATGGTTATTTCTTCGTGCGTCATCAGGGCTGTAGTGCCAGCACATTAAGTGTGCGTGTGAATGATGGTCCGATTACAAGATATAACAAAGCTTCTCACAGTTATCTGTTTGAGATTGGCGAGTGTAAAGCAGGAGATGTGATTACTCTTAGCAATAGTTCTAAGGCGTCCGTTCATTTCTATTTGTACCGCATGAAACCAGAAGTAGTGGATCAAGCTTACGAGACACTTACTCAGCAGACTATGGTTACAGAAGTTTTTGAAGATACTTACATCAAAGGAACCATTGATGTAAAAGAAGCTGGACGTTTAATCTTCTCCATTGCAGACGAACCAGGATGGACCCTGTATGTAGATGGAAAAGAAACCGAAAGCGAAGCATTGAAAAATGCGTTTATTAGTGTGCATCTGGAAGAAGGACAGCACACCATAGAACTAAAATATATGTCACCTGGACTTCCGGAAGGTGCGCTTATTAGCGTAGTATGTGTGGCGTTATTTGCTTTCACTATGTTCCTTCGTAAAAAACTAGCTGAGGCAAAAGCTGCAAAACTTCAGGAACTTCCAACAGAGGAATAGGGGAAAAGAATGAGCAAAAAGTTAATTAGTATTGTGGTTCCTTGCTATAACGAGGAACCAACACTTCCAATTTTATATCCAGAGTTGAATAAGGTTGCGGAGCAGATGTCAGATTATGATTTTGAATATGTTTTCGTGAATGACGGTTCTAAGGATAATACGCTGGCAATGTTAAAAGATATGGCAGCAAAGGATACTAGAGTAAAATATGTATCCTTCTCCCGTAATTTTGGAAAAGAAGCAGGTCTTTTGGCGGGATTGAAAAATGCCAAGGGAGATCTGGTCGCTACTATGGATGCAGATATGCAGGATCCACCTGCGCTTTTGCCAGAATTGATAAGTTATGTGGAATCTGGAGAATATGACAATGCAGCTACCCGACGTGTGACACGTAAGGGAGAGCCTGTGATTCGTAGTTTTTTTGCCAGAACTTTCTATAAACTGATGCGTCGTATGACGGACATTGATATTGTGGATGGCGCTCGAGATTATCGTGTTATGAGCAGAGCCATGGTAGATAGCATTATTGCGTTGCCAGAAGTGAATCGCTTCTCCAAAGGGATTTTTGCGTGGGTTGGCTATGAGACCAAATGGGTAGAATTTGAGAACGTGGAACGTTCTGCAGGAGAGACTAAGTGGAGTTTTTGGAAACTGTTCCGTTACTCTATTGAAGGGATTGTGAGTTTTTCCAATACACCAATCCATATGGCGTCTTATATGGGGATTGGTCTGACCGGTTTATCTGCCTTGGCGTTAATTTTTGTTGTGGTGCGTGCTCTTATCTTTGGAGATGAGGTGGCAGGCTGGCCATCACTGGTATGTATCATCACTTTCCTTGGTGGGGTGCAGTTATTTGTGATGGGTATTATGGGACAGTATATTTCCAAGACTTATCTGGAAGTAAAACAGCGTCCACATTATATTATTAAGGATACAAACTGTGAGGATAGCCAGTTAAACGGCTAAGATAAAATATGCTACAGAGAATTAAAGGCAGCTTTGAACACACAATTTATGCCAGTTACATCGGGTATATTACCCAGGCCATTATTAATAATTTTGTGCCACTTTTGTTTTTAACTCTGGCAACGGATTATGATTTGACTCTGGACAAAATTACCCTGATTACTACGGTGAATTTTGCGGTGCAGTTGTGTGTGGACTTCCTTGCTGCAAAATATATTGATAAAATTGGATATCGTCGCGCAGTAATCATTGCGCATATAACGGCTACCATAGGGCTTATTGGATTGGCAATATTCCCTTCTCTGTTTGGCGATGCCTATCTGGGAATTATGGTTTCCGTGGTGCTCTATGCCATTGGTGGTGGTATTATAGAGGTGCTAATCAGTCCTATAGTAGAAGCCTGTCCAACGGAGAAAAAAGAAGCTGCTATGAGCCTTCTTCATTCCTTTTATTGTTGGGGGCATGTGGCAGTGGTGCTATTGTCTACAGCATTTTTCCATTTCTTTGGAATAGGGAATTGGAAAATTATGGCGTGTATCTGGGCATTGGTGCCATTATTCAATATTTGGTATTTTAGTCAGGTACCAATTTATCCAATCACAGGAGAGCAGGAAGCTTTGTCTGTGAAAGGCCTTTTAAAGCAGAAGGTATTTTGGCTGTTGATTGTTCTAATGATTTGCGCGGGTGCCAGTGAACAGGCAGTAAGCCAGTGGGTATCTACCTTTGCAGAATCGGCTCTTCAAGTGTCCAAGACCGTGGGGGATTTGGCGGGAACCTGTGCCTTTGCAATCTGTATGGGAACGGCACGTGCGCTTTATGGAAAATACAGTGATTACATACCACTTAAGAAAATGATGATAGGAAGTGCAGGGTTGTGCATTCTGTGTTATCTGACGGCAATTCTGTCTGACAACCCAGTTATGGGTCTTATCGCATGTGCCTTATGTGGCTTTTCCGTGGGCATTTTCTGGCCGGGAACTTTTAGTATTGCTGCGATGCGACTTCCGGCGGGAGGAACCGCTATGTACGCATTTATGGCTTTAGCAGGAGATGTAGGATGTTCTTCAGGACCATCGGTGGTGGGATTTGTGGCAAATGCTTTTGAAGGAGACTTAAAAGCCGGACTTAGCGTGGCGATTTTGTTCCCGATAGTGATGTTATTGGGGATTATGTTTATGAAGATTCGTAAAAACACAGCGTAAATGCAGAGGGAAGTTACTTGTTTTTTCCATAGCACAGTGATAGTATAGAAAAAAATAATTTTGCAAAAATTATAAAATATACATAGAGTTAGGAGATTTATCATGAAAAGAGAAACTATGTGTATCCAGGCTGGATACGAACCAAAAAACGGTGAATCACGTATGATTCCAATTGTACAGAGTACAACCTTCAAATACGACACCAGTGAGGATATGGGCAAGTTATTTGACCTTGAAGCAAGCGGATATTTTTATTCCCGTCTTCAGAACCCAACCAACGATTATGTAGCAGCAAAAATCTGCGCATTAGAAGGTGGTACTGCAGCGATGCTTACATCTTCAGGTCAGGCAGCAAGCTTTTTCTCTATTTTCAATATCTGTGGAAACGGAGATCATGTAGTATGCTCTTCAACCATTTATGGTGGTACATATAACCTTTTTGCAGTAACTATGAAGCGTATGGGTATCGAATTTACCTTCGTTGATCCAGATTGTTCTGATGAAGAATTAGAAGCGGCATTTCAGGAGAACACTAAGGCTGTATTCGGTGAAACCATCGCTAACCCAGCATTAATCGTATTCGATATTGAACGTTTTGCTAATGCTGCTCATGCACATGGCGTTCCACTTATCGTAGATAATACTTTTGCAACACCAATCAACTGCCGTCCAATCGAATGGGGAGCAGACATCGTAATCCATTCTACAACCAAATACTTAGACGGACATGATGCAACTGTTGGTGGATGTATCGTTGACTCTGGTAAATTTGACTGGATGGCTCACGCAGACAAATTCCCAGGACTCACCACTCCAGATGATTCTTATCATGGAGTTACTTATGCAGAAAAATTCGGTTTGGAAGGTGCATTTATTACAAAGGCTACTGCACAGTTGATGCGTGACCTTGGTGCAATTCAGTCACCAATGAATGCTTACCTTTTGAACCTTGGTATTGAATCCCTTCATGTTCGTATGCCTCGCCACTGCGAAAATGCACAGAAAGTGGCTGAATTCTTAGAAGCACATGAATGTGTTACATGGGTAAATTATCCAGGACTTCCAGGAAACAAATACTATGAAAGAGCAAAGAAATATATGCCAGATGGAACTTGTGGCGTTATTTCCTTCGGCGTAAAAGGTGGTCGCGCAGCAGCTGAGAAATTTATGAAACAGCTGAAAGTTGCTATGATTGCAACTCATGTAGCTGACGCACATACCTGCGTACTTCATCCAGCATCAGCAACTCATCGTCAGATGAACGATGCAGAACTGATTGCGGCGGGAGTAGGACCAGACCTTATCCGTTTGTCTGTAGGTATCGAAAACGTAGATGATATCTTAGCTGACGTAGCACAGGCTCTGGAGGCTTGTAAATAATAGGCGAGCATGACTCGTAAAAAATAAGAAATGAGAAAGGTAGCATCTAGATGATTTGAGATGCTACCTTTTTTGTAGATTGCTTAAAACTAGTGCTTAAAAAATTGTGGAGAATGCAAGATTATTTCGTTTTCAATCGTATATTAGATGAAAGGAGGCGAAGATATGAGTATTTATAGTCGCGACGAAATAGAAGGGATACTCAAAAGATATGGAGATATGATTTACCGTATGGCTTATATACAAGTCAAGAATCGTGATGTCGCAGATGATATATATCAGGAAGTCTGTATGCGTTTGGTTCGACAGAAAACGCGCATTGAACCAGAAGAACATCTAAAAGCATGGTTACTTCGAATAACAATTAATTGTTGTAAGGATTACTGGAAGTCTTCCTGGGTGCAGAGAATTACTTGGTATCAGACGGATGATGCTAATGCGGAAGAAGAGGCTACATTTGAGCAAATTGATATGTCAGAAAATCAGTCTATGGGTTATGTTACGGAATGTGTGCAAAGACTTTCGCAGAAGTATCGTGTGGTAATACATCTCTATTATTATGAGGATTATAGTCAGAAGGAAATAGCTAGATTGCTTGGGAAAAAAGAAAGTACCATTGCAAGCTGGCTAAGACGAGGGCGAGAACAACTGAAAACTATTTTGAATGAAAGAGAGGCATGTATGTATGAATTTTGAAAAAGAATATCGTAGAGAAATGGATTGTGTTCTGCATAATGCGGAATTGGATAAAGAGATATTAGACATCACAATAAAGGAAAACGAGATAAAGCGAGGTGATTTTTTAAGATGGAGAGCGGTTGCTGCAGGTGTAGCAATAGTGTTGGTTGTTGCGGCAGCGATGAATTGGGGAAATGTTATAACATATGCAGAATCGCTTTATGGCTCTTTTAGTTTTTCTCTTAATGGAGATGTAATCTTGCTTGATGAGATAACACCATTGGATTTTAATTATGAGATGTTTTCTGCAAAAACAGAGCCTGTAAATCATCAGTTTGGGGATGTATATGTAACGGACGGTAGTGTTTATGGTGGGGCATATGAGAATGAAGATAGCCTTTTGGAAGAGACTGGTATCGAGTTGCCAGGTGCAAAACAGTTGGATTACGGAATCATTATGATGTCTTTGTCTGATAGCCGAACGGTAGGTCATATTTCGACAAATGTCATTTGGAATGGAACCAAAAATACAATCAATGCTTATTTTCTAACAGAGTTATATAACGATGGGAAAGTAGGATATGGTGAGCGTTTTGGAATATGTACAGCATATGAGTATGCGGATGGAAAATGGGCGTATTTTACGACTGGTAATGGTTATGAGCCAGGAACCGTACAAAGGGTGTATTTTTCAATGGATGGATTCGTTTTCCAGTTATTCGTGGAGGATTCACAAGAAGGAACTTCCATTGCTAAGGAAATTTTAAAGGCTATGTCAGAATAGTATAAAAAGGCAAGAAAGATTATCTCTTTCTTGCTTTTTTTCTTTGCTTGTGTGTTAGAATGTATTATAATATTAATTAAAATACACGGAGGAAATATATGAGCGACTGGAAAGAAATTAGCATACACGATATAAAAGGCATTAAAATTGGTCACGCCCAGGATGAAGAGAATGCCACAGGCTGTTCTGTTATTATTTGCGATAAAAAAGCAATTTGTGGTGTAGATGTTCGTGGAGGCGGACCTGCGTCCAGAGAAACAGAACTACTTAATCCAATGATGAGTAATGACGGAATTAATGGACTTTTTCTTAGTGGCGGAAGTGCATACGGACTTGACGTTGCAGGTGGAATTATGAAGTATCTGGAAGAAAAAGGACAGGGGGTTAAGGTAGGAAATGAAATCGTTCCTATCGTCGTGGGTTCCTGCATTTTCGACTTGGGATGCGTAAATGGCAAAGTGCGTCCAGATGCCAAGATGGGCTATGAGGCTTGTTTAGATAGTGAGAAAAACATCGAGCGTAATGGTAACGTGGGCGCTGGAATGGGGGCCACCGTCGGCAAAATGCATGGCGCAGAACATTCTATGAAGTCTGGATTGG
This sequence comes from Lachnospiraceae bacterium, assembly GCA_015057035.1. GTDB lineage: Bacteria > Bacillota > Clostridia > Lachnospirales > Lachnospiraceae > Roseburia. The sequence continues at coordinate 50,808 of SVFC01000003.1, forward strand.
GTTGTTATGCGATTCAGGTGGGAAGTATTCAGGTTGGCGCTATCGTGTCTGTAAATGCCATTGGCGATGTGTTTGAGATGGATTCCCAGAAGCAGTTGGCGGGACTCCTGAATAAAGAGAAAGACGGCATGATTTCCAGTGAGATTGAAGCGGTGAAGTTGTTACAGTTAGCAAGTCTGTTTTCTTTTAACACGACGATTGGTGCGATTGTCACCAATGCGAAATTGGATAAAGCCGATATGAATAAGGTGGCGGCTATGGCCAGCAACGGTGTTGCAAGAACCATCCGTCCAGTAAACACCTCTATGGATGGAGATTCTGTCTATGCTCTTGCTACAGGCAAGGTGAAGAGTAGTGCAGACGTGGTGGGAACATTGGCGGCTCATGTGATGGGCAAAGCCATCAACCGTGCTGTGTTGGAGACGGAAGAGAAGTACGGATATAAATCTGCACAGAGTTTTTTATAAACTGTGTTATACATATAGTAGAGTGTGAAGTGTTGCAAAGAATATAATATTACGTAAGAAATATAAGATTAAGAAGGCGAAACTGACGTGAGTAATAGTAGCAAACAACAAATGAGCCATTATGATAAGATGACTCAGACGCCTCTGGTGAAGTTAATAGTCTCTCTTGGTATTCCAACCACCATATCGATGCTGGTAACCAGTATCTACAATATGGCAGATACATATTTTGTTGGAACATTGGGAGAAAGTCAGCAGGGGGCCACAGGAATTCTGTTTACTTTGCAGGCAATCATTCAGGCGATTGCATTTATGCTGGGCCAAGGTTCAGGAACTATGGTTTCCAAGGCACAGGCAGACAGAAACGATGAAGAAGCAAATGAATATGTATCCACAGGCTTTTATACAGCATTGGCATTTGGCTTGGTGCTGATGGCAGGTGGTTTGGTATTCTTAAAACCGTTTATGAGACTTTTAGGAAGTACAGAAACAATTTTGCCATATGCAATGCAGTATGGCGCATGTGTGCTTCTCAGTTGTCCTATGGTTATGGGCTCATTTGTGTTGAATAACAACTTAAGGTATGAGGGAAAAGCTTTTTTCTCAATGATTGGTTTGGTATCAGGTAGTTTGATTAATATTCTGGGAGATTATTTGTTAGTAATAGTATTCCCATTTGGAGTATTAGGTGCCGGTATTTCGACGGCGATATCACAGACGATTAGTTTTTGTGTATTACTGTTTTTCTATCGAAGAAGAGCCCTTGGAAAAATTCGTTTTTCTTCCATTAGTAGAAATTTCAAAGTTTATGCAACGATTTGCAAGGTCGGTTTCCCAGCACTGGTTCGTCAGGGACTTACATCCATTTCCAATGGTTTGTTAAACAATCTGACAAGACCATACGGCGACGCTGCGATTGCGGCAATGAGTGTTGTAAATCGTTTCAGTGCATTTGTGATGTGTGTAGGATTAGGAATTGGCCAAGGATACCAGCCTGTAGCATCCTTCAACTATCAGGCAAAGAAATTGGATCGTGTAAAGAAGGGCTTACTTGTTACGATGGCAATTAGTGTGGCGCTTGTGGCAATGCTAGCGATTCCAGGTTTTATTTTCGCAGAACAGATTGTGTGGATGTTCCAAAAGAGTGAAGCGGTAGCAGAGATTGGCGTTTTTGCATTGCGATGTGCCTGTGTAGGAACCTTGTTCCTGCCATTATCAGTACCGGTAAATATGTTGTATCAGAGTACGAGACAAGTAATGGCATCTACACTGTTGTCATTGCTTCGTTCAGGACTTATGTTTATTCCAACATTGATTATTACAACAAGCTTGTGGGGCATTACGGGCATTCAGATTTCCCAGCCGTTGGCAGATATATTGACAGGATTTGCGACTATACCATTTATTGTGGCATTTATGCGCAGGAAAGAATAGATAGGAAATATACAAGGAGAAGATATTATGGAAAGAAGAGATAAGGTTAACTACTATTTAGATTTGGCAGATGTGGTATCCCAGAGAGGCACCTGTCTTCGTAGACGTTATGGTGCAGTTATCGTAAAAAATGATGAAGTTATTTCTACAGGTTATGTAGGGGCGCCTCGAGGCAGACAGAACTGTTCGGATTTGGGGTACTGTATTCGCCAGAAATTGAATATCCCTCGTGGAGAACGCTATGAATTATGCCGTAGTGTTCATGCAGAAGCCAATGCCATCATCAGCGCCGAACGTGAGAAAATGATTGGTAGTACGATTTATCTTTCAGGCCGTGAAGTGGATACGGGAGAGATTATTTATCATTCCAATAGTTGTTCTATGTGTAAACGAATGATTATCAATGCTGGCATTGAAAAGGTAGTAATTCGCGACACTATGGAGGAGTATCGAATTGTGAATGTTCAAGATTGGATTGATGATGATGAATCATTGATTGGAACTTTTGGGTATTAAAAAGAGTTTTTGTGAAGAGACAGGTTGTAGAAAAACCTGTCTCTTATTTTGTGCAAAATATATAAATTTCTGTAAAAATGCAAGGAACACTTGTTCGAACGGAAGGGGCGAGGTATAATTAATGTGTGCAACTTGGGGAGAAAGAAAGGGGCACATATGAAAAATGACGTAATGAAACCAGTAATTAATGAGGTTAAGGAGGTGCTAGAAAAAGCGCGAAGTAATGTAGCAATCACGGTTAATCGTGAATTGTTAGTGTCTTACTGGAAAATAGGAGAGATTATTGTTCGTTATGAACAGAATGAACAGATTCGTGCTGCGTATGGAGAACAGACGTTGAAATTATTGGCGAAGAGATTAACAAAAGAGTTTGGGAAGGGTTTTTCAAGATCAAACTTGCAGAATATGAGATTATTTTACTTGAATTATCAAATTTGCCAGACAGTGTCTGGCAAATTGAGTTGGTCGCATTATTGTGAATTATTATCCATCTCAGATAATAACAAAAGAACTTTTTATGAAAAGGAAGCAATTAATTCAAACTGGTCGGTTCGAGAATTAAAGCGGCAAATCAGTACATCTCTTTATGAGAGGGTGTTGTTGTCAAAGGGGGAGATGAATAAGCAAGAGGTGTTGAATTTATCTTCGAAAGGGATTGAGATGACTCAGCCAAGCGATATTATCAAAGATCCGTATGTGTTTGAATTTCTAGGAATACCAGAGAATAAGACGATGCAAGAGGCGGATTTGCAAAGAGCATTGGTGAATCAGATTGAAAAGTTTTTACTTGAGCTAGGCAGAGGTTTTATGTTTGTCGGTGTGCAGCAGAGGATAAGCATTAATAATACGCACTATTATGCGGACATGGTTTTTTATAATAAACCACTAAAGGCATATGTTATTGTAGAACTTAAGACGAGCAAATTATTACCAGAAGCAGTTGGGCAACTGAATATGTATTTGAACTATTATGAAAATGAAGTAAATGACGAAGATGATAATAAGCCGATCGGTATTATTTTGTGTACGGATAAGGACTCTGTGGCGGCGGAATATGCACTTGGAGGATTATCTAATAATATTTTTGCTTCAAAATATACATATTATATCCCCGATAAGGAGCGTTTAATTGCGGAGGTGGAGAAAGTTATTAATAGAAAATAGTTATATTTCTGGGAAAAATGGTAATCATAGTACAAGAATAATCGCGCGGTATTGCGAGGAGGAGATACTATGACAAAACCATTTGGATTTCGAGATAAGCTAGGATATTTGTTGGGAGACATCGGAAACGATTTTACGTTTGTGTTGTCTTCCACTTTTTTGCTCAAATTTTATACGGATGTAATGGGCGTTCCTGCAGCTGTGGTGGGAACGATACTTATGATAGCTCGATTTGTGGACGCTTTTACAGATGTTACTATGGGGCGAATCTGTGATAAGAGCAAGGTTACAAAAAATGGAAAGTTTAAGCCATGGATTCTCAGAATGTGTGGTCCTGTGGCATTATCTTCTTTTTTGATATATCAGAGTAGTCTTGCAGATATGCCCTTGCCATTTAAGATTGGATATTTGTTTGTAACTTATATTTTATGGGGCTCAATTTTTTACACTACTATCAATATTCCGTACGGTTCTATGGCATCTGCAATTTCAGCAGAACCAGGGGATAGACAGTCCTTATCTACTTATCGAAGTGTAGGCGCATCGGTAGCTGGTGTGGTAGTAGGTGCGTTGATTCCGTTAATCGCCTACGAGGAAGTAAATGGGATTATGGTATTAAATGGTGAGATTTTCACCTCGATAGCAGGAGTATTCTCTGTGCTGGCGATTTTGTCCTATATTGGATGTTATTATCTGGTAACGGAGCGTGTGGAGATTCCTTCCAGTGCTTCGGAAAAAGGCAATAATGTCATTGTCATGTTAAAAAATGCTATTACCAATAAGGCTTTAGTATCTATTATTGCAGCATCTATAGTAATGTTGTTGGCACAGATGACGCTTCAATCCATGGCAAATTATGTGTTCCCAATCTATTATGGTAACACTACAGCACAGTCGGTATCCATGCTAATTATGTTAGCTGGCTCTCTTCTTGTGGCTGCCATTGCAAAACCGATTGCTGCCCGATTTGGTAAGGCAGAAGTAGCGGTTGTGGCAAGTTTTATTGCAGCGGGGGTATGCTTGCTGCTGTTCTTCCTTCGACCAGGCAATGTGTGGGCTTATGTGGCGTTACAGTCGGTATGCTGGTTGTCCCTTGGGGTATTTGCTATGATATCCTGGGCGTTAATTACGGATGTAATAGACTATTCTGAAATCAAAAATGGCGTGAGAGAAGATGGTTCTGTCTATGCTTTATATTCTTTTGCGCGTAAATTAGGGCAGGCTGGAGCTGCAGGACTCGTGGGTGCAATGCTCACTGGCATAGGATATTCCGAGTTGAACGCTGTTCAAGATAGTGTAAAAGAGGGGATTTTTAATATTTCAACCTTGATTCCTGCCATCGGATTCACTCTTTTGGCGTTAGTATTATGGTTCTGGTATCCACTTCATAAAAAGCAGGTAGATGAGAATGTGAAGATCTTAAGAGAGCGTAGAACTGGGGGTAAATAGAGTTAACGCTGGGGTGGTTTCGAATGTCGGATGCTACTCCAGTTTTATTTTTTAAAAGAAAAAACAGGACCTCGCAAAGCGAATAGCCTTACGAAGTCCTGTTTTGCTACCATAGTAATATATTATCTACAGTTACTTGTGCTGTTTTTAGAACTGTCTTTGTAGCTATCTTTGTAGCTGTTCTTAGAGTTGTTCTGGTTGTTAGCATTTTTTGTGCTGTTGTTTGTAGAGTTTTTAGATTCGTTGTTTGTGTTTTTTGTTGACATATCTTACACCTTCCTTTCGCAATTAGAATGTGTAAAGAAGAATTTTTTATGCCACAATTATTTAATATCAAGAATCTGACAAATTTGGTTAACAGCTTCCTCATATGTGGAAAATTTTACTACATAATCGCAAATTTCAGCATTTTGTTTTTCGCTATCGATGGCGATAAGTCGGTTAACTTTATCTTCGATGGAAGAGTTCTTGCGTAGGATAGAAGACATGAGAAGCTTCTTGTCGCGCTTAATGTATATGGTTGTTACATTTTTGAAATTTGTTTTTAAAGACATTGCGCCACAGATATCCATCGTGGTCAGGACGTGTTTGCCAGAAGAAAGGATTTTTTCTACGTCGGCTTTCTTGGAACCATAGCCGTGACCTGCGTACATGGTTGACTGGAACATTTCGCCGCTTTCGCACATCTGCCGAAAGTCTTCTAATGGAACATAGTTATACCATTCGTTCTTTTCCACAGCTGTAGGGTCGTTGGTGGTGTAGCTCATCAGCTTTTCAAAACGGTCAGTTTTGGACAGAACCTGAGTAGCAATCTTGGATTTACCACTACCAGATGGTCCAACGAGAACCACAATGTTTGGTTCATCCAAAGAGAACTGTTTTGGCTGGGTGCTGTAACTGTCGGCGATGCATTCTACTACTTTTAAGAATTCGTCGTAGGTATTTACGGACAGCATTCCGGTAGCATCTTTGTTCCAAGGACGACGCATCAGTACTGGATAGGTTGCATTGGAATCTAAGATGTTGTGCATTCCGTCGTCAAAGAGAATGTCTACGTGGATTTTTTCTTTGCTGGAGCCCATGTAGATGTGGTCTGCAGGAATTTCAGGAAATTCTTCCATAATTCTCTTGGCACGAATCCCCATAAATTCTGGTGGAATGGCAGTACATACATAGACTTCTGTCATCTGTGCAAGTTTGCGGACGAACTCTTTGGCTCCTTTGATGACAGGTTGCGTGCGGTAGAATTCTGGATCATTGAAAAATTCAAAGATTACGTCAATTCTTGTGCCATGTTTTCCCCAGTGTTCCTGTTCATAAATGGTAAGTGGCGGATCAAAGTTGTATTTTTCGTTAGCTAACTGCACTGCATAACTGGTGCATTCCATCAATAAGTCATCCACATCCAAAGCTGTTGATAAGCGATATTTTCTGTTCATAATAATTCCCTCCCTTGTATTATATTAGTATGAAATTCCATAAGCGGAATTTTAACTGCGATGGTATAAAAAGAGCTTCCCGCATTTGATACAGAAACACGGAAAGCTCTTTATTTTTTGATACTATATTATATTACAGGGTTAAAGTCAAGGGACACTTGAGCATTTTTACCCATTTTCCAGGGAAATTATGCCATAGGAATTTCGTTTAACTTAGCGTTGATTGCTAATAACTGTTCCTTGGTAACAGCTGGAGCACCTTCCTGTTTTGGAAGCATTCCGATAAGACGAAGAATTGTAAAGCTTCCTAACATCTTAAGCATATCAGAAGTCATGCCCTGAGCCTGCGCAGCCACATCACCGCCGCCCATCATAGCGCCCATGAATTCTCCAAAGATTGCCATGCCGGCAGGAGTCTTCATGATTTCATCTAATCTGGAGTTGATTGACAGGTGGCCTTCGATTTCGGTTACGTCGAACCAGTTGAGGATGGCTCCCTGTTCTTTTAATCTGTAGTCTTCGTTGAAGGTATCAACCTTGCGAATGTGTCCTTCATCCTTGAAGTCACCAGCAACAGCAACGAGAGTTGTTTCTCCTTTGTTTGGAACATTGAAGTAGAAGAAGTGATCTTCTGCTTTTACCTTACCAAGGCTTACTCCGTTAGCGAATAATTCAACTTCTGGAAGGTTAGAGTATACAGTAACCTTTGTAACATCTTCTACACGGTCTACATAACGTTTTCCACAGAGATGTACGAATGGGTCGTCGGATAACCAAGCTTTGTAAGCATAGAAGGAATCCTTTTTGTATTTTCTGTCGAAAGTAACAAGACCCTTGTGGTTCTGTCCGTTTTCGCCACCTTCGTTACGTGAGTCAGCACCGAAGTCAAACATATTCCATACGTGAGTAGCCCAGAGGTATTTTCTTGTGAAGAGCTGTTTGATGAGTTCTTCATGGTAGTATGCCTGATATTCTTCTGTGTAGTCACCCTGTTTTGGATCAGAGGTATGCCAGTTCAACGCTTCGCATCCATACTCGGAACATCCAACAGGAAGGTTAGGATATTTTGCATGGAAATTATCGAACCAAGGCCCGTTGTCAGCTACGTCGCCACCGTACCATCCGAAGTAGTGGTTCCAAGATACAGTGTCAGGAACCTGAATATATGGGTCATCTATAGGACACATAGAAACGATTGCCATTGTGGTCAAACGTGTTTTGTCCATTTCATGAACTAAGTCATTTAATACTTTGTGGTTGTCGATTAAGTCATCGCTGGAACCCTGCATGCTGATTTCGTTTGAAAGACCCCAAACAACGATGGATGGGTGGTTGTAATTCTGGATTACAAGTTCTTTCATCTGAGAGATCGTGTTTTCTCTACCAGTTGGCATATGGTTTGAGATATATGGGATTTCAGCCCAGATGACCATACCTCTTTCATCACATAAATCATAGAAATACTGGTCATGCTGATAATGTGCAAGACGGATGGTTGTTGCACCAACTTCGCAAATCAGGTCCATATCTTCGTCATGGTGTTCTGGAAGAAGAGCGTTACCAATTCCCCATCTGTCCTGATGACGGGATACACCACGAAGTGGATATTCCTCGCCGTTTAAGATAAATCCTCTGTTAGGATCGATTTCATAGGAACGGCAACCAAAACGTGTAGATACGTTATCAATAGTTGTGCCATTGTCTACTAAGCAAACATCTGCTGTGTAGAGATATGGATCTTTGCGGCCATGCCAGAGATGTGCGTTTTTGATACGGAAGGTTACGCTTGTTTCGTCAGCACCTACTTTGTCAGCAGCAACAACCTTGCCTTCAGCGTCTTTTAATGTGTACATAAGTTCCTGACCAGCTTTAGCATTGGTAAGGTATACGTCTACTTTTACAGTAGCGTCTGCACCGTCGATTTCAGGTGTTACGGCAATACCAGGGCCACCATAGTAATCAAGATCAAAATGAGAATCATTTACAGCAATAATGTTAACATTACGGTAAAGACCACCATAGAAGGTGAAGTCGGCCATCTGTGGGTAAACAGTCTGGTTTGCTGCGTTGTCAACTTCTACTACGATTAAAGTTTCGTCTGTTAATTCCTCTGTAATATTTACTCTCCAGGTTGAGTAACCACCATCGTGAGATGCAACGTTCTTTCCGTTGATGTAAACCTTGGCAGAAGAATTTGCCCCATTGAATTCTAAGTAGTACTGATCTGCCTTTGGAAGGTCAACTTTAGAAACTTTCTTAGCATAGTAAGCAGTTCCACGATATAAATCGTTGCCACCATCCTGACCATCAATGTCATTCCAGGTATGTGGAAGTGTTACCCAGTACCATTTTTCAGGCATTGTAGCTGGTACGGAAGTAGCTTCTTTGGAAAATGCCCATTTTGTGTTCAGATTGTAAATCTGTCTCATGCTGTAAAATCCTCCTTATAATAAAAATCGTTCTGTTCTGTCACACACGTGACCTTAGTCCTATTATAAGGGGTGAAAAAGGACAGGTCAATAGTTGTATACAAGTTAAAGCCGATTTTATAAAAAGTTCATTTTTATTTGTGAAAAATAGCAGAATAGTATCTATACGACAGCAGTTTTTTCTGTTATAATCATTGTATACTATGTACACAAGGGAGAAGATGTATGAAGTATGATTTTACAACGATTATGAATCGTGGGGGAAGAAACACGCTTGCGGTGGACGGTTACGGAATGATGCTTGGGGAATGCCAGGTGCGAGAAGGTGTTACACCGATTCCAATGTGGGTGGCAGATATGAGTTTTGCCACAGTGCCAACGGTGCCACAGGCGATTATGGAACGTGTTAATCATCCAGAATATGGATATTTTTTTGAACCAGAAGAATATTACAATAAGATTATAGAGTGGCATTCCACCCGTAATAAAGTGACAGGACTCACCAAGGAATGCATTGGCTACGAGAACGGGGTGTTAGGTGGCGTGGTATCTGCCTTGAACATTTTGTGCTCTAGGGGAGACAAGGTGCTGTTACACTCACCAACCTATATTGGTTTTACTATGAGCCTTGAAAATAACGGCTACGACATTATACATAGTCCGCTGGTGAAAGATGCAGACGGAATCTACCGAATGGATTTTGAAGACATGGAGAAGAAGATTGTGGAGAACAACATTCATGTCACAGTATTCTGCTCGCCACATAATCCATCAGGACGTGTTTGGGAACGTTGGGAGTTGGAAAAGGCTATGGAGCTTTTCAAAAAACACGATGTGATGGTGGTGTCTGACGAAATCTGGTCTGATCTTATATTAGAAGGATACGAACACATTCCAGTACAGTCGGTTAGTGAGGATGCAAAGATGCGTACACTTGCTATGTATGCACCTTCTAAGACTTTTAACCTGGCGGGACTGGTTGGAAGTTACCACATTATTTACAACAAGCATTTACGTGACCGCATCAGAAAAGAATCTTCTCTAGGCCATTATAATAATATGAATCTTTTGTCCATGCATGCACTTCTTGGGGCGTACAAGCCAGAAGGATATGAATGGGTGGACGAGCTGTGTCAGGTCATTACAAAAAACGTAGATTATGCATGTGCGTTTTTTGCTGACAATTTTGAAGGAATTGCCATTTCAAAACCACAGGGCACTTATATGATTTTCCCTGATTTCACCGAATGGTGTGAGAAAAATGGCAAGACCATTGATGATGTATTTAAGGCTGGTATTTACGAGGGCGTTATCTGGCAGCGTGGAGATATGTTCCACGGAGAGAATTGCATTCGTATGAATCTGGCTTTGCCATATAGTCTGTTGGTGGAAGCACTGGACAGAATCAAAGTGGCTTTAAATAATTTATAATTAATATGGAGGACAATATGGAAAACGAACAGTTATTAGAATTTGACACATTTAACCTGGAGTTAAATGGCAAGGAAATCGAATTTGCAATCACAGAAGAATTTGATTTTGAAGGAAAACACTACATCCTTTGTGGTGAAGTAAATGGAGACGAAATCAATGATGAAGAAGTATATCTGTTCCGTGCAGTAATGGAAGACACTGAGATTACTGTAGAAAGCATTGAAACAGAAGAAGAATACGATCGCATTGTTGAAGCATATTATGAACAGAACGTAGAAATGGAAACTGAAGAGTAATTATTTTATAAAAACTTAGGGGGTAAAACAAACATGGTTGATTTGAAAGCAAAACCTTATAACCTGTCAGAAGAAGATATTAAATGGGTAGAAGAAACTATTGCGTCTTTATCTGACGAAGAAAAAGTTGGACAGTTATTCTTCCAGCTGACACAGTCCAAAGAGGAAGACTATATCAAGGATTTACTTGGAAAGTATCACTTAGGTGGTTTACGTTACAATCCAGGTCGTCCAGATGAACTGCAGAATCAGAACCGTTATATCCAGAAATATTCCAAGGTTCCTGCATTTATCGCATGTAATACCGAAAAAGGTGGCGATGGTGCAACACCTGGCGGAACAGAAATAGGTGCTGGTATCAAGATTGGCGCAACAAGAAAACCTGAATATGCTCGTGCATTAGGTAAAATGTCTAACGAAGAAGCAAAACTGATTGGTTGTAATATGGCATTTGCTCCTGTTGTAGATATTGCTTACAACTGGCAGAACACAGAAATCATTTCCCGTGCATTTGGTAATGATCCAAAGGTTGTTGCAGAAATGGGTGTTCAGTATTTAGAAGGTGCTCACGAACTTGGTGGATTTGCATGTGCTGCAAAACATTACCCAGGTAACGGTCTTGATTTTAGAGATGCTCATCTTTCTAACAACATCAACGATATGTCTGTAGAAGAATGGGATGCATCTTACGGATATGTTTATAAAGAACTCATCGATGCTGGTTTGGATGCAATTATGGGTGGACACATTATGATGCCTACTTACACAAGAGCATTAAATCCAGAAATCAAAGATGATGATATGATGCCAGCTACTTTATCTTATGACCTTATGACAACACTTCTTCGTGATAAATTAGGTTTCAATGGTATGGTAGTAACAGACGCTTCTCATATGGTAGGTATGACAGACCGTATGAAACGTGTAGACATGCTTCCACTTGCAATTAACGCAGGTTGTGATATGTTCTTATTCTTCAATGATCCGGAAGAAGACTTCACAACAATGTTAAATGCATACAAGAATGGAATCATTTCCGAAGAACGTATGACAGAAGCTCTTACAAGAATCATCGGCTTAAAAGCTAAGATGGGTCTTCATAAAATGGACAGAGATGCTATGGTTCCAGGACCAGAAGCCCTTATGGGACTTGGTGCTCAGGAACGCAAGGATATGCAGAAAGCTATCGCTGAAGATGCTATCACTCTTGTTAAATACAAAGATGCTGATGTATTACCAATCACTCCAGAAAAATATAAGAGAATCATGATTGTTAACATCAAACCAGCTCCAGGACCAATGGATTCTATTATGAAGCTTATGGGATTTGCTGGTGGTGTAGGTGCAGCTGAAAAACTGAAAGACCGTCTTGTAGCAAAAGGTTTTGATGCATTTATCTACGAAAGCCCAATCGATGCTATGGCAAAGAAAGCTGCAGCAGGTGAAAAGGTTTCTATCGACATGTACTTTGCAGGAAAGAATGCAATTGCTGACTTCGTAGCAGGACAGGACCTCATTCTTACGGTATGTGATGTTCCTAACGGAAGACCTTCCTTTGGTATGTCTAAGGGTGGTGGAGAAATTCCTTGGTATGTATTCGAACTTCCAGTAGTAGTAATTGGTGTTGGTGCACCTACAATGCTTGCGGATATGCCTCAGGCTCGTACTTACATCAACACATATGACAAATTAGATACAACAATGGATGCGTTAGTAGAACAGCTTATGGCTGGACCAGATGCTTTCAAGGGACAGGATCCTATCGATAGCTTCTGTGGACTCTTCGACGCAAGATTATAATTGATTTATAATTAAGGTTGTTATATTTTTATTAAAAACAGAGTGCCCTATAGCACTCTGTTTTTGTGTGCTATAAAATCATATAGGCCAAATTATAGGCCCATCATATACCAATCATATACCAATCTTAGACATCGAAGGGGGAGTTGGTGAAATGTCGGGTGTGAAACGAAGTGAATCTTTCTACACCCGTGCATTGCGCTGAAAAGTGGTGTGTTCTGACTCCTCTGATGAGTTTTCGGGTGTGAGTAAGGCGATTTTTGTATATACCCATAAATTATACAGATTCTATGGGTGTATTATAAATTGCTCGATTATATACCCACAATCCAGAAATAACGCGCATTTAGTGTCTAAAAAAAGAAATTAAAAGGGTGTAGGCGAGAATTTTCTAGCCTACACCCAAAGATTCATATCTTTCGATAAATTTCCTGAGTATCCAGAGGGAGTCTTATGGTTTATGCGTATCTTCTTCCTTTTTCACAAAGGACGCTCTCTTCACAGAGTCTTCCCCATATTTAGAGCGAATGGCATCAATGGCAGAGTCTAATTTGGACAGCTTCTCCACATTCTTCTCCTCAAAAAGAGAATACTGACGATGCTGTTCGGTGGTTGCTTTGCTGGTGTGAACACCTAACAAACGAATTGGATTCCCAGTCCAAAGTTGATCAAATAATTTGCAAACATAATCATAGATTTCGTCGGTTACGTTGGTAGAAGAGGTAAGCGTTGCCTGACGGGAAGTGTGTTTGAACTCATTGTCTACCATATAAACGGATATAACCGAAATGTAGGAATGGTCTGCACGGATGCGTGTGGCAACAGTTTCCGTCAGAGACAATAGAATTGCCTTGGCGGTATGTGCATCTGTAACATCAAAAGCAATTGTAGTCTCATTACTGTAACTACGATTTGCTGGAGTTGCATCTTTATTCGCAACTTTGTCCATACTATCACTGATGCCATTAGCGAATTCCCAGATGACATCTCCGTGGGATTTTAGGTTGTCATGGATGATTTTCTTATCTGTCTTGGCTAAATCACCAATAGTAAAAATTCCAAGAGAATATAGCCTTTTGGCAGTTTGTCTTCCAACGAAAAACAATTCAGAAACAGGAAGCGGCCACATCTTGGTCTCGATTTCGTCTGGAAACAGAGTATGTACCAGGTTTGGCTTTTTGAAGTCGGAAGCCATCTTCGCCAGGAGCTTATTGTTGGATATTCCTACGTTGACAGTAAATCCCAATTCCTTTTCTACACGGTCCTTAATCTTATGTGCTGCCTCAAGAGGAGGCCCGAACAACTGACTGGTTCCGGTCATATCTACAAAGGATTCGTCAATTGAATACTGTTCAATATCAGGAGAATAATCCTTCAAAAGTTCCTGAAGGGCGTTGGAGTATCTAACATACACAGGAAAATTCGCAGGAACGGTGCGTAGTCCAGGGCATTTTCTTCTGGCATCTACTAGTGGTTCTCCAGTAACGATTCCGAATTTCTTGGCAGATTCAGACTTGGCAAGCACAATTCCATGGCGAGATTCTTCAGAACCGCCCACAACAACTGGAAGTTGGCGTAAGTCTTCTGTTTCACCTAGTTCACGCATACGATATGTGGCCTCCCAGGATAGAAAGGCGCTATTAACATCAATGTGAAAAATTACGGGTTTCACAGACAGTCCTCCTAATTTTTGTGCATAAAAATGGGCAAAATTAACAATTGACAATTAAGAACGTTTGTTCGATAATTTATATACACAGTATAGCAAAGGAATGAATTCTGGTCAAGGCAAAATACGCCAGAAACATAACTAGCAGAAACGGAGGTAGCAGATGGGGAAAAGTAAAATATATTTATGCATAGACTTAAAGTCCTTCTATGCTTCCGTGGAATGCGTAGAGAGAGGCTTGGACCCATTGACCACAAAGCTTGTAGTAGCAGATCCGGAACGCACAGAGAAGACCATATGTCTGGCGATTTCTCCGGCTATGAAGAAATTGGGAATTAAGAATCGCTGCCGAGTTTTTGAGATTCCAAAGAATGTGGATTATATCATGGCGCAGCCACGAATGCAGAAATATATTGACGTTTCAGCAGATATATATGCTATTTATTTAAAGTATATAGCCAAAGAAGATATTCATGTGTACTCCATTGATGAGGTTTTTCTGGATTGTACAGACTATTTGGGGATGTATCAGATGACGGCAAAGGAGTTGGCGGAAACTATTTTACAGGATGTTTATCAAACCACGGGAATTACTGCGACCTGTGGAATTGGAACGAATCTGTATCTTGCAAAGATAGCCCTGGATATTAGCGCAAAACATGTCAAAGGGAATATTGCGTATCTGGATGAGGATATTTATCGTGGAACATTGTGGAGCCACAAACCATTGACGGATTTTTGGAGAGTGGGAGCAGGAACGGCTAAGCGTCTACAGAGATATGGCCTTTATACTATGAAGGATATTGCTATGGCAAAAGAAGATACGCTGTACCATTTATTAGGAGTAGACGCAGAACTTCTGATAGACCATGCCTGGGGTAGAGAGCCTGTAACCATAGCAGATATTAAGCAATATAAGCCAAAGCACAATAGTCTTACCAGCGGACAGGTACTAGGATGCGAGGCCTCCTATGAAGAAGGTCTCCTCATTGTAAAAGAAATGGCAGATTTATTATGTCTGGATTTGGTGGACAAAGGTCTGGTTACAGAATCCATTTCGCTCTATATCGGTTATGAAAACAGATTGGAACAGGAGCCTTCCAGGGGAACCATTACCACGCCTGTTGCCACTAGTTCTGCAAGGACAATCCTTCCATATGTAGAACAACTATATCGTCGTATTGTGTCAAAAAACGGCGGTGTTAGAAGGGCGAACCTATCGTTTAACAATGTGGTAGATGAGGCATATCAGCAATATGATATGTTTTGTGACCCTGCGGAGTTGGAGCGTGAACGCAATATGCAGAAGGCCATGATTGATATTAAGAAGAAATTTGGAAAGAATGCCATTCTTAAAGGCATGAATTTGGAAGAAGGGGCGACTACCATAGAACGTAATCGTCAGATTGGAGGGCATAAAAGTGGAGAATAGAGCAAAACAGTTTATGCCTTTTTCAGCCTTGAAAGGATACGAGGAAGCTTTAAGAGCAAAAGAAAAAATAGTA
The DNA here is from genome assembly GCA_015057035.1 of Lachnospiraceae bacterium. GTDB lineage: Bacteria > Bacillota > Clostridia > Lachnospirales > Lachnospiraceae > Roseburia. Next base: position 66,410 of record SVFC01000003.1, read on the forward strand.
GTATCCAAGGTGGAATTTTCAGAAGAAAAAAAAGAAGAACTCAATCGAAAACTTTTACAGGTTCATAAGAATGATATGGTTACAGTGGTATATTTTTGCAAAGATGAATATCTGCAAATGGAAGGGAGAGTCTCTAGAATTGATAAGGATATGAGAATTTTAAAAGTGGTGAATACCAAAATCGCTTTTTCGGATATTTATGATGTATGGGGAAGCAATATCCTGGAAGAATACTAGAATCGTATAATAGAATACTAGATTTATTGGAAAGAAAGGGATTGCACACAATATCTCGATGACGTATAATAAAGAGTAGTATAAATTTGCAAAAGAGGGGTTATTATGAACGAAAGACGATATCAATTTGCGGATACCAATGAACAGATAAAGAAAATTAACAAATTTCTCTGTATCAGTACAACAATTGTAAATATCATTAGTTTTATCTTCGTGTTTATTTCTTATATGAGAGGATATAGGGATGAGCTGTATACTTTCGGAATTCTTGGTCTTATGGCGATTACTTCCATAGGTGGTTTCCTTATATATAAGAAAGAGAACAATAGTGAGAAACTTAGATATTTCATGATGGCAGGATTGTTAATCATTACGGCACTATTGGTATATGGATTTAATTCATATTATATGCGTGTGATGGCAATGATTCCATTTATGGGATGTGTGCTTTTCTTTGATACCAAATTCGCCTTAATCTCAGGTGTGCTGGTATCTGTGGAGAACCTGGGTGTAACATTATTCCGTGAGTTTGTATTACATGATTATGTCAAAGAACAGTTTATGGACAACCTGACAATTTCTGCGGTTGTTCTTGTTACGATGTTTGTTATCTGGTATCTCACAAAAGTTGGAAAACAGTTTAATGATGACTCTATAGGCAAAGCGCAGCATGAGACGGAAATGCAGAAAGAGATGGTGGGTGATATTCTGCAAATTGCGGAGCATGTGCAGGCTGGAACCATTGATGCTATGAATATTGTAAATGAGTTACAGAAGTCCTCACAATTGGTAAGTAGTTCGGTGGGCGATATTAGCGACAGCACTTCCCAGACTGCAGAGAATATTCAGAGCCAGAGTATTATGACCCAGAATATTCAGGATAATCTGGAGCAGACAGTTGCTCGTGCTGAAAACATGGTGCGTGTAGCGGCTCGTTCTAGCGAATTAAATGAGGAAAATGTGAGACGTATGGAACGTCTTCGTCAGGAATCCTTGGTGCTTGCTGAAACCAATGATGTAGTTTCCGTTTCTATGAAGCAACTTCAGCAGAATGTATCTAATGTAAAAGAAATCACAAAGACTATTTTTGATATTTCTTCTCAGACCAACCTTCTTGCACTGAATGCTTCTATTGAAAGTGCTCGAGCAGGAGAAGCGGGAAGAGGTTTTGCGGTAGTTGCTGATGAAATTCGCGCGTTATCTGAGAGAACCCGCCAAGAAACAGAGAACATCGCACGTATTCTGGACGCGTTGGAAGAAGATGCCAACCAGACAGGACAGGCGGTTAACCGTTCGGTAGAAGTTGGTACTACTCAGGAAACTATGATTACAGAAGTGGCAAATCAATTCGAAGAGATGAATGCCAACGTAAATGAATTAGTTTCTGATATTAAAGAGATAGAGAGAATGTTAGAAGATTTATCGTATGCTAATACGGAGATTGTGAATAACATTACACATCTTTCTGCAACCACAGAAGAAGTTACTGCTTCTGCAATTCAGTCTTCTGATTTGACTGAAGAGAATTTCCGTAATTCGCAGGAAGCAAAGGATATTCTGGATGGGGTATTGCAGGTATCACACCAGATGGATAAATACATACAGTAATATGTGGCATTACATTATATAAAAATAGGGGCACGCAACTATGCCGTTTGTGGCATTTTGCGATAGCCCCTTTTTGTTATGGTTTTCTTATAGCGTAGTATTCCTGGCGGAATTGTGTAGGTGTCTGGTCATAGTATCTGCGAAACAACTTCGTAAAGTAGTTGTCATCTAGAATCCCACAACTTTGGGAAATGCTTGCAATGGGCATATAAGTATTTGCCAATAAATATGCAGCATGGTCCATACGTTTTTGGTTGACGTAATCTGTCAACGTGGAACCTGTTTCTTTTTTGAAAAGTTTAGATAAATAACTGGCATTGACATTCAAATACTGAGCTGTTCCCTTCAAACTTAAGTCCGCAGTTAAGTCAAAATCAATACGGGTAATCACTTTCTGGATTGGCAGAGAATAATGCTTGAGGGAATGCTTGTTAACCAGTGCACAATACTTTTGAATCATTTCATTCCATAAATCAATAAAATTATCAGAACGGGTAAATGACTCTATACGATGTGCAAAGGAAGAAGATAACTGGTCAATATAAAGAGGATGCACGCCTCCTTGTTCTGCAGCCTTACGCAATAAGGTATTTACAACTACCGTATAGTTTTGCAAGTTACGCAGAGCTTCTGTACGTTGTTCCAAGGCAAATAATGGAAAGTTGGCTAATAGATTTTTGGCTTTCGCGCTTCTCCCGTGGGAAACGGCTTCCAGCAAATCTCTTTCGGCCTTGTATATAAGTTCAATGGCTTCAATATTAGAAAATGCATCGTTTCTTTTCTGCGGATCTATAGGAACGGCCAGAGGTTCTAAGGAAGTTGGTAATCCTTCAATAACACTTTCAGAGGAATAATTGTCTTCCCCCCATATGTGGTCTGCGAAGGCGTTAAACGCGGCAACTAGGATTTCGTCGCTATGGATACAGGAAACCTTTCGGTAATAATTTTTCAAAAGAGGAATCCAGTGGCCTGGAACATTTTTCTGCTCCATGATTTCCAAAAGTTGTTCTATGGAAATGGCAGTAGTTAGATATGGCCCCACAATCAAGATAGTATCTTCCAGTTCCGGTAGCATCAGGGCGATGTATTGGCAAAAAAATTCATCGGTCACATAAACGATGGTGTTCGGCCTAATTATTCTTTTGATATGAGACAGCCATTCATTGGCGGATCCTTTTGCGATGCCGAGAATTTCGCGCAAATCCAAATCCATGGGTTTGTCAATGGAATCACCAAGATGATAGATGTGGTGATCTAAATGCAAATTGGACAAAATGCTATTTAAAAAATTAATTTCATGTTCATATGAAAGTGAGCTTGTCATATTTCTTTCTCCTTATACATAAGTATAGTATAGCACTAGAAAAACCAATTGGTAAATTTCACGAAAATTTTATACATATTTTATAGACAAATTATTTGAAAAAATGTAAAAAAATGTCGTTTGTATACAAGTATAACAAAAATATTACTGTTGGACAACAAAAAAATACTAGATATAATGTGCATATTGTGATAAAATCATTTTATAATTAACATCGAGTTTATTAATTAATACTAAGGAGGTAAAAATCGATGAGTAATAACACGACACACCGTAAGTTTGGTATGCGCGACTGTCTCGCATACGCTGCTGGTGACTTTGGATGTAATATGAGTTTTGCATTAAAAGGCACTATGGCATTATTCTGGACTCAGGTTATGGGTATGAGTGCATGGTATTCTCTCATGCTTATCGTAGTTCAGGTTTGGGATGCTATCAACGATCCACTTATTGGAGCTCTCGTTGACGCTGACCGTCATACTTACAAACGTAACAAATTCTTACAGTATATCTGGGTAGGTTCTATCGGACTTATCGTTGGTGGCGCTTGTTGCTTCCTTCCATTCCCACAGGCTCCAGTATGTGCGAAATTCATTCTCTTCATCGCTGGTTATGTAATTTGGGATGCATTCTATACTGTAGCTAACGTACCTTATGGTTCATTATTATCATTAATCTCAGCAGAACCAGCAGACCGTGCTTCACTTTCAGCTTGGCGTTCAGTTGGATCATTAGTTGGTAATATGGTGCCTATGGTTATTTTACCATTCTTAATTTATGAAGAAGATGGTCAGACATTAAACGGAATGATGGTATTCGTTACAGCACTTATTATGGGTGTTTTAGGATTCATCTGCTTCCAGTTTATGATTAAGAACACAGAAATCCGTGTTGAACAGGATATTAAACTTAACGAAGAACAGCCAAAATTCAATATTATTGAAGCTATGGTTAACTTCTTAAAGAATCGTCCAGCAGTTGGTGCTACATTAGCAGCTATGGGTATGTTCATTGGTATGCAGGGTGCAGCTACCGCTATTTCTGTAACATTCCAGATTTACTTCAAGAATGCACAGATTTCAGGTATCATCTCTCTGTTCTCTATGATTCCAATCGTTTGCTTTACACCACTTGCTCGTAAGATGGTAACAAAGTTTGGTAAGAAAGAACTTTCAACAGTTGGTGCAATCTGCTATATTGTTGGTTCATTAGTTCTCTTCTTAGCACCTTTAGGAATCGTTCCAGTTTCTGAAGGAAATACAGGTATTGACTTAATCGTTTATGTTGTTGCTCAGTTAATCTGTGCTCTTGGTATGGGTATCTACTCTACAGTATCTTGGGCTATGATGGGTGACGCTATCGACTACAACGAATGGAAGACTGGCAAACGTGAAGAAGGTGTTGTATATTCATTACATTCATTCTTCCGTAAGTTAGCTCAGGGTATTGGACCTGCAGTTGCTGTAGCAATTATGGGAACTATGGGTTATGTAAACAACGCTGTTAACGAAGCTGGTGAAGAATTCATCGATGTTACATTAATTCCTTGGGAAAATGCTTTACAGATCCGTGGATTAATCGCTATCCTTTACTTAGTAGCAGGTATCTTCCAGTTTGTAGGTCTTGGTCTTGTATATAACCTTGACAAGAAGACTCTTACAAAGATGAATGAAGAATTAGCAGCTCGTCACAACTAATTCTAAGAACAATACATAATGTATTATTTTTCCAGCCACGTTCGCGCGTGGCTGGAAGTTTTATGTGTAGGAATTTGATTAAAATTTCTACACATAAGAGAATAATATGATATAATTATGTACAATGAGGAAAAAGGAGAAATGCAATGATTGATAATATGCTTTCAATGATAACAGGAGAATATCGACTGAGAAGTTTAAACTCCGGAGTGTTTCATAAATTAGTGGTTCGTGGAATGAATATTGAGATTAACAGTTATGAGGCTGAAGGATTGGGACGCGTATCGACTATGTGTGCTTCAGGTTTGGGTGGCCTGATAAAACGAGATGTTCTTGTAATTAGCCCTATGGAGCAGGAAGCACCGGTAATTACATATGAGCGTGTTAAGGCATTGGGCAAAGACACCTTAATGCTTACTAAGTATGATATAGAAAAAGAGCCTGAATGTGTGAAAAAGGTTGGAAAAAAGAAACAGTCAGAGGGACTTGACAGAGAGGTGGAAAACTATCTGAGTACCTATCTGGAAGAGGTAAAACAGGCGCCACCAATCAAAGTGAAGGAACGTAAAGAACAGTTAGAAGAATTGGTAGCAAGTTTAATTCAAGGCTATCAGTTGATTTCGGATATTTTCCTTGCAACTTACGGAATGAAGGTTACCGAGAAACTGTATCATGAGGTTTTGTTTGGAAGTAGAGAAAATCAATAGTTTTATGTGCCGTTCGAAAGAACGGCATTTTTTTGTATCACAAAGTGCATAAAAAGAAATAAAATAGGAGTTGACACATAATGCTATATGTCGTATAGTATGAATATAATATTATACGACATATAATATTATATGGAAAAACAGGATGCGTGAGACGAAAGATTGTAAAGAGGTTCTAATATATAAGAGGTGAGAGAATGGTATTTAATACGGGTGCGGCACTTTTGGATGCAATTGTTTTAGCGGTTGTTTCCAAAGATGAACAAGGAACATATGGATATAAGATTACGCAGGATGTAAGGCAGGTACTGGATGTGTCGGAATCCACGTTATATCCGGTACTAAGAAGACTTCAGAAAGATGAATGTCTGCAAGTCTATGATATGGAGTATGCAGGTCGTAATCGCAGGTACTACAAATTAACGGAGAAAGGCGAAGCGCAACTAAATCTGTATCGCATAGAATGGAAGAACTATTCCACAAAGATTAGTAATTTGTTTCTTTAAAAATAGATTGAGATGTGAAATGAGGAAGGACTGTTTATGAAAAGAGATGAGTTTATCAATGAACTGGAACGATTGCTTATGGATCTTCCAGAAGGAGACAGAATGGATGCCATCGAATATTATTACGATTATTTCGATGAAGCAGGAGTGGAAAATGAGCAGAAAGTAATCCGCGAATTGGGTTCTCCAGAGAGAGTAGCGCAGACGATTAAAGAGAACTTTAAAGCTAGTGATTATAGTGAGCCAGGAGACTACGGTGCGCCAAACGACTACGGTGCGCCAAACGACTACGGTGCGCCTGAAGAGAGAGAAAAATCCTATCAGAATCATAATGATACCAATGAGCAGTCGATTTCTACAGAGCAGGGAACAAAGTCTGAGAAGAAGACTTCCTGGATATTGATTGCTATTATCGCGGTACTTACCTTCCCATTATGGATCGGGGTCGTGGCAGGATTGTTTGGTGGGTTGATTGGCTTAATTGCAGGCACGTTTGGAGTGGTGATTGGACTTTTGGCATCTGGATTTGGACTTGTAGTTGGAGGCCTGGCCTGCTTTGGAGCAGGTATTGCACAACTTTTCGTGACACAGTTTGAGGGGTTGGCTGTTATGGGCGTCGGAGCAATTCTTACTGCCATAGGCCTTTTGATGGTATTGTTACTTGTGTGGTTGGCGGGCAAGTGGATTCCGGCATTGGTTAAACTGATTGTGAATGCTTGTGGCAAATTATTTCATCGTAGTTAAGGGGGTATGGAAATGAAGATATTTACAAAAATTATGTTAATCGCCTCTGGCATAATGGCTGCGATTGGTGTGGTGTGTATTGTTATTGCATGCAGTATGGGCTTAAACTGGGGCAATTTTAAAACTCTTTTAAGTGAAGGGAAGTTTTCTATTAATATTGAAAATGGTTTTTTCGGAATTCATCTAGGTGATGACGATGAGATTAGTAATGAGACATATTATGTTTCAGATGAAATTGTGGATCTGACTGTGCAGTATGGCGCTGGAGAATTAGAAATTATGTATGGTGACGTGGAACAGATTCAGATTGAGACCAAAGATGTGATTAATTTTTCTGTGGAAGTAGATGGAAAAAATCTTCTCATCGCTGCAGACCTTGGAGCAAATAATCGTGGAGATTCGTCTTTGAAAATTGTTTTGCCAAAAGATATTCAATTGGCTAATGCGACATTGGTATTAGGTGCTAGTGCTGCAAAGGTAGCAGATTTGAGAGTGGTCTGTATGAACATTGAAGTTGGTGCAGGTCAGGCAACTCTGAAAAATATAGATTTGAAATATCTGGAGGCAGAAGTAGGAGTTGGTGCGCTTTTAATGGAACTTGTTGGAAAGCAGTCAGAGTACAGCTATAACGTAGATTGTGGCATTGGCGCAGTGACCATTGGAAGCAATACCTATGGCGGATTGGGTGCAGAAACCAGCGTGAAAGTAGACAATGCAGTTGGTCAGATTGATGTAGACTGCGGCATTGGAGAAGTAAAAATTACATTTACAGAATAAAAAACATAATATACGAAAAAACAGACTGTTCGAGATGCTGAAAAAAGCATTTTGCGACAGTCTTTTTTGTTGAAATGAAAGTTCTTTTATGCCATAATGAAAAGTGGCTATTTATTTCTTTTTTCCGTGTAAAACCGGTGCGAGAAATTTATAAATAAAGAAGTTGAGGAAGAGATTATGATACCAAGTAGATTGCAGGCATTAAGACAGGAAATGGCGAAGAGAAACATTTCCGTATACATCGTTCCTACCGCAGATTTTCACGAATCTGAATATGTAGGAAGCTATTTTAAAGCAAGAAAATACATTACTGGTTTCACAGGTTCAGCAGGAACAGCAGTGATTACTATGACAGAAGCTGGCCTTTGGACAGATGGCAGATACTTTATCCAGGCGGCAGAACAGTTAGAAGGCACTACCGTAACTCTCTACAAGATGGGGGAAGAAGGTGTACCAACGGTAGATGAATATGTGGAAAAAGCATTACAGGAAGGTCAGATTATCGGTTTTGACGGTCGTGTGGTCAATAACACCTGGGGCAAGAAACTTTCTGAAATTGCGGAAAAGAAGAATGGCAAGTTAGCGGTAGATGAAGATTTAATTGACCTTATCTGGACAGACAGACCAGAACTTTCTAAGGAGCCAGTGCGTATTCTTGGGGTAGAGCACACTGGAAAAACGGTCACAGAAAAACTTACAGAAATTAGAAATGTTATGACAGAAAAAGGTGCAGATATTCACCTTCTTACTTCACTGTATGATATCGCATGGCTTCTCAATGTCCGTGGCAATGACATCAGTTATGTACCAGTGGTATTGTCTTATCTTGCCCTTACCAAAGAAGAATGTATCTGGTTTGTGCAGGAAGAAGTAGTAACTGAGGAAGTTGCAGCTTACCTGACAGAAAACCATATTATTGCAAAGCCATATAACGATTTTTATGAATATGTAAAGACAATCAATGCAGATGCAACAGTACTGATGAATCAGTCAGTAGTAAATTATCGCATCTGTAACAGTCTTCCAGAAACAGTGAAGATTATTGATGAATTAGATCCAAGCGTTTTCATGAAATCTAAGAAAAATGAAGTAGAACTGGAAAATACCAGACGCGCACACCTCAAAGATGCCGTTGCAATGTGTAAATTCATGTATTGGCTTAAGACAAATGTGGGTAAAATACCTATGACAGAGATTTCTGCTTCGGACTATTTGGAAGGATTAAGAAGACAGCAGGAAGGATGTTTTGATTTAAGCTTCGATACTATTTGTGGATATGCAGCCCATGGTGCAATTGTTCACTATGCTGCCACACCAGAAACAGATGTGGAGATTAAACCAGAAGGTCTCTTGCTGGTGGATTCCGGCGGACAGTATTTGGAGGGAACTACAGACATAACTAGAACCTTCGCTATGGGTCCAGTAACACAGGAGATGAAGACCAACTTTACCAGAGTGCTTCGTTCCAATATGCATCTGGCAAATGCCAGATTCCTCTATGGATGTAGCGGTGTGAACCTGGATGTTCTTGCTCGCCAGCCATTGTGGGAAGCAAACCTTGACTATAAACATGGTACAGGCCATGGTGTTGGGCATATTCTGAATGTTCACGAAGGACCAAATGGCTTCCACTGGGGGCGTAAGGCTTATGTATACCCATTAGAAGAAGGAATGATTACCACAGACGAACCAGGAATCTATATTGAAGGACAGTATGGAATTCGTCTGGAAAATGAATTGATTTGTCGCAAGGGCGAGAAGAATGAATATGGTCAGTTTATGTATTTTGAGCCAATCACCTTCGTGCCAATGGATTTAGATGCCGTTGACGCAAGTCAGTTAAATGAAACAGAGAAGAAATATCTGAATGATTATCACAAAGCAGTATATGAGAAAGTGGCTCCATTCCTTAGCGAGGAAGAGGCAGAATGGCTTAAAGAATACACCAGAGCCATCTAATTCGGCCTATGCTGTAATAAAGTGTGATGACAAATTAGTAGAAATAATAGAAAAAGAGGTTTTTTCATGAGCGAAAAACTAGTTCTTATCGATGGACACAGTATTTTAAATAGAGCATTTTATGGTTTGCCAGACCTGACCAATTCCCAGGGACTTCATACCAATGCGGTTTATGGTTTTTTGAATATTCTGTTCAAAATCTTAGAAGAAGAAAAACCAAACTATCTTGCAGTAGCTTTTGATGTAAAGCATCCAACCTTCCGTCACAATATGTTCGACGGATATAAGGGGACCCGTAAGCCAATGGCGGAAGAACTCCGTCAACAGGTTCCGATGATGAAAGAAATGCTGCAAGCGATGGGTGTGACCATTGTAGAATTACCAGGCTACGAAGCGGATGACCTGTTGGGAACTCTCTCTTGTATGGGTGAGGCTCGTGGAATGGAAGTGTCTGTGGTGTCTGGAGACCGTGACTTGTTACAGCTGGCAACGGAGCACGTTCAGATTCGCATTCCAAAGACCAAGAAAACGGGAACAGAGATTGAGAACTACTATGCCAAGGATGTACAGGAGCGTTATCTTGTGACTCCAAAGCAGTTTATTGATGTAAAAGCTTTAATGGGTGATACCTCGGATAACATTCCAGGAGTAGAGGGCATTGGCGAGAAAACTGCCACTACCCTGATTGCCCAGTACGGAAGCATTGAAGAAGTCCATGCACATGCAGATGAGGTAAAACCACCTCGCGCTTCCAAGAACATTGTGGAATTCTGGGATATGGCAGTGATGAGTAAAACTCTTGCTACCATTATTACCGATGCACCTGTGGCGGATGAACCAGTGTCTTTCACTTTTGAAAAAGCACGTTTGGATGGAATAGAATCTCTTTACACAGAAGAAGCATATCGTATGTGTAAGCAGTTGGAGTTTAAGAATCTTTTGGCTCGTTTTACGGTGGAAGCACCTAAGAGCAATGTAGAGGATAGTTTTGCTTCCATTCGTGATAAAAAAGAAGTGGAGCGCATTTTCCATGAAATCCAAGGAAAAGACGTGGCATTTACCATTGTTCCATCAGGAAACGTAGGTGACAATATTGAAGCAGATGGACAGATTAGCCTGTTTTCCATGGGAGAAACTGAAAAAATCACAGCCCTTGCGTTGGCCCATGGGGATGACCATATCTATTACATTTCTACAGGAAGAGATGTAACGGGAACATGGCTCCTTGAGGAAATGAAAAAGGCACAGGTGAATACCTGGATTGCTATGGATTTAAAAACTCAATTAGGATATATGGAGTTTGCAAAAAATTACGATTCCGCTAAAAATTGGGATGCGTATGAACAGATTAGAAAGAATTTCTTTGATGTAACGGTGGCAGCATATCTTTTGAATCCAATCAAGGGAGAATATCCATTTGACGATATTGCCAAGGATTATCTGGGGATGATGGTGCCTGCAGAAAAGGAATTAAAGGAAGATGAGTGCAAGCTTGCCTGCTACAAGACTTACGTGGCATGGAAAGCAAAGTCTGTGCTGTTGGAAAATTTACAGGAACAGGGCATGGACAAACTCTTTTACGATATGGAAATGCCACTGGTATTTGTATTGTATGACATGGAGCAGGAAGGCATCTGTATTGATGCCAAAGCCCTGAAGGAATATGGCAGTCAGTTGGAAGGCTCTATCGTAGAATTAGAAAAACGCATTCACGAGCAGGCGGGAGAAGAGTTTAACATTAACTCGCCAAAACAGTTAGGAGTAATCCTTTTCGAGAAGTTGGAACTTCCAAATGGTAAGAAAACCAAGACTGGTTATTCCACATCGGCAGATGTGTTAGAAGGCTTGGCGGGGGAATATCCAATCGTAGCGGATATCTTGGAATATAGACAGCTTAGCAAACTGAAATCCACCTATGCAGATGGATTGGCTAACTTCATTGATGAAAAGGGTAAGATTCATACCAGTTTTAATCAGACGATTACTGCCACAGGACGACTGAGCAGTACAGAACCAAACTTACAGAATATTCCAATTCGAATTGAATTGGGAAGATTGATTCGTAAAGTATTCCATCCAGAAAATGGCAATGTGTTTGTGGATTCAGACTATTCCCAGATTGAACTTCGTATTTTGGCTCACATGTCTGGGGACGAGAGATTAATCGAAGCTTACAATAGTGGACAGGATATTCACAGTACCACTGCTTCACAGGTGTTTAATGTGCCATTGGAGGAGGTTACACCAGAACTTCGTCGCAATGCAAAAGCCGTAAACTTTGGTATTGTATATGGAATCAGTGCCTTTGGATTAAGCCAGGATTTGAAGATTGGTAGAAAAGAAGCACAGGAATACATTGACCGCTATTTTGCGACTTATCCTAAGATTAAGGAGTTTATCGATAAAACTGTTGCAGATGCCAAGGAAACCGGCAAGACCTCTACCATTTATGGCAGAATTCGTCCAATTCCAGAATTGACCTCCAGCAACTTTATGCAGCGTCAATTTGGAGAACGTGTGGCAATGAATGCTCCAATTCAGGGAACTGCAGCAGATATAATTAAGATTGCAATGATTCGTGTTCATGACAGACTGATTCGCGAAGGCTTTGCCTCAAGACTGATTCTGCAAGTGCACGATGAACTTTTAATCGAAACAAAAGAATCAGAAAAAGATGCTGTCATCGCACTTTTGGAAGAAGAAATGCACAAAGCATCTGACTTGAAAGTGTCCTTGGAGGTGGGAACCGCCTGGGGATATAACTGGTATGATGCACATTAAGGAGTAATATGAGGTTTATCGGAATCACAGGAGGCGTAGGAGCTGGGAAATCAGCCATTCTAGCCTATTTAGCAGAAAAACCGAATACAAGGGTAATGCTGGCAGATGAGATTGCTCATAAGCTGATGGAACCTGGAACAGATTGTTATAAGCAGATTGTAGAGCGGTTTCAGGATGAGGATATTTTTCAGGAGAACGGCCCGTTTCACCGTGGCAAGCTAGCAACTGTGATTTTTTCCAATGAGGAAAAAAGGGAAGCTATGAATGCCATTGTACATCCTGCAGTTAAGGACTATGTACAGCGTGTTTTCCAACAGGAGAAGCAAAAAGGGCAGCTGGAACTGTTGGTTTTAGAAGCAGCATTGCTAATCGAAGAAGATTATGGTGCAATCTGCGATGAACTTTGGTATATTTATACCAGTGAGGAAAATCGGAGGGCTCGTTTGAAGGCGTCCAGAGGATATTCCGATGAAAAAATAGATAGTATTTTTAACAGTCAGTTGAGTGAAGCACAGTTTCGTGCAGGAACCCAGGTGACAATTGACAACAATGGTGATTTGGAAGAAACCTTCCGACAGATAGAAAATGCTTTAAGGAGAGAAGCAAATGAGTAACGTATTTGGTCTTGATATTGGTACCAGAAATGTAGTAGGTACAGTAGGATATCGTACAGAAGATGAAAAATTCACAGTGGTTGCCCAGTACATCAAGGAGCATGAAACCAGAGCCATGTTGGATGGACAGATTCATGATATTGGACGTGTGGCAAGAACCATTCGCAATGTAAAGGAAGAACTGGAAAGACAGGTGGGCGGACAGTTAAACGACGTATGTATTGCTGCCGCTGGACGTGTGCTTAAGACAGTGACGACTCATGTGGAAATTGAATATCCAGAAGAGACAATTGTTCCAGGGGAAGATATTCATACCTTACACTTGCTTGGTGTAGAAAAAGCCCAGGATGAACTGAAGGAAAAAAATGATACACGCTATAAATTTTATTGTGTAGGCTATTCTGTTGTAAAATACTACTTAAACGATGAGATTTTTATCAGTTTGGAAGGACACAAGGCAAATGTGATCGGTTGTGACATTATCGTAACTTTCCTTCCAGAAGATGTTGTAGATGGATTGTATTCTGCAGTAGGTCAGGCGGATCTTACTGTTGCCAATATGACATTGGAGCCTATTGCTGCCATTAATGTGGCCATTCCAGAGAACTTCAGAATGCTGAACATCGCCCTGGTGGACGTGGGAGCTGGAACTAGCGATATCTCTGTTACAAGAGATGGAAGTATCATTGCTTATGGCATGATTCCATATGCCGGAGATGAAGTGACAGAAGTGATTGTACAGCATTATCTGGTAGATTTTAAAACAGCAGAACAGATGAAACTGGACTCAACAACCAAGACAGAGATTACATACGAGGATATTATGAGCATTCCTCACACCATTCCATCTTCTGAACTTTGGGAACTGGTGGCTCCAACCGTAGACAAGATTACCACGGAAATCGCAGGAAAAATCTGTGAGTTAAATGGCAATAAATCTGTAAGCGCCTGCTTCGTAGTAGGTGGCGGTGGAAAAATCCATGGCTTTACAGAAATGTTGGCTTCTCATTTGGATTTACCAAAAGAACGTGTGGCTCTCCGTGGTGAAGAAGTGTTAAAAGAAGTACATTTCCAGCAGGCAGATATTAAGAAGGATCCACTTCTGGTTACTCCAATCGGTATCTGTATGAACTATTATGAGCAGAAAAATAACTTTATTATGGTTCGTTTTAACGGTGAACGTTTGAAATTATATGATAACAATCATCTGACGATTGTGGATGCGGCTCTGGCAGCAGGCTTCCCAAATGAGCAGATTTTCCCAAGACGCGGTACAGCCATTAACTTTACCGTCAATGGTGCTGCACGTATTGCAAGAGGCGAGGCAGGCGAAGCTGCGATTGTAACCATGAATGGCAAACCAGCTCATATCAATACACCTCTTGAACCAAACAGTGAGATTATCATTGAACCATCGACGACTGGAGAAAATGCAGTGTATACCATTAGCCAGCTGGACGAATTCACGAATGCTACCGTTGACTTTGTGGTAAATGGAAAAATGGTTACCTGTCCGAAATTCGTTCAGGTAAACGGCAGTCTTGAACCAGGTTCTTATGAGATTCAGGAAGGCGATGTGATTGAGACAAGAAACTTCTATACCGTAGGCCAGGTGGCAGAATTTATGGATGTAGAGGTTGACAGAGACAAGGAAATTCTGGTAAACAATAGAGAAGCGGACTTTGATACTCTGGTATATGAGAACTTTTCTATTGAATGGACAGTATTGTCTTTTGGTGTGGCAGATGCACCATATGAAGCAAAAGCAGTTGCGGAGGTAAAAGCGCCAGTAGGTATGAATCTTCCAGAAGGCGTGGAAAATCTCTCCGGTGACGTAGAGGGGGCATATAGCACAGAAACCAGTTATGCTGATGACTCCGAAGTTGCAGGTGGATATAATGTACCAGGCTATGAAGCGACTTTTGCGCCAACAGAAGAGCCTGCACCACAGGAAGACAAGGGCATCGTTGTATTCGTCAACGGTGAACCAGTGCCATTAACAGGCAAAGACGAATTTATTTTCGTAGATATTTTTGACAGAATCACCTTTGATTTGACTCAGAGCAGAGGACGTGCGATTGCTACACTTGTAAACGGTCGAGAAGCACAGTTTACAGAAGTTCTCTCTCATGGGGATAAGGTGGAACTGTATTGGAAAGAGAATTAGTAAGTTATGTTAGAATTATGTAGCATTGCAAGTGGTAGCAGTGGAAACTGTATCTGTGTAGGCAATGACCACACCCATATCTTAATCGATGCAGGGATTAGTGGAAAAAGAATTGAAAGTGGATTGAATGAGTTTGATCTAACAAGCAGAGATATTCAGGGGATTCTGATTACTCATGAACACGTGGATCACATTGCTGGACTTGGTGTTTTGGCTCGTAAATACAATATTCCGCTTTACACTACACAAGGCACAAAAAATGCCATTTTGCACACAAAATCCGTGGGTAATATTGATGAGGAGTTATTCCAGGTCATTACCCCGGGAAAGACCTTTTCGGTAGGGGATTTAGTGATAAAATCCATTCCGATTTCTCATGATGCAGCAGACCCTGTTGCATATCGTGTAAAAAGTTACGAAAGTTCTGTTGCAGTTATCACGGACCTTGGCGTCTATGACCAAAGTCTTATTGACGAATTGCAACAACTTGATGCATTATTATTAGAAGCCAATCATGATGTGAAGATGTTGCAGATGGGAAGTTATCCTTATCCATTAAAGCAGCGAATCTTAGGCGCCAGAGGACATCTGTCCAACGAAAGCAGCGGACAGCTTCTCTGCCAGCTTCTTCACGACAACTTCAAAGGTGTAATGTTAGGGCACCTGAGCAAGGAAAATAATTATCCTGAATTGGCATATGAAGCCGTGCGTATGGAGATTACCATGGGAGACAATCCTTACAAAGCCGAGGATTTTCTCGTGCGCGTAGCCAAGAGGGATACGGTTTCGGAACGAATTATCGTATAATGCTTTCGGTTTTATTATGGAATCGAAAGTTTATGGGAATTGATGGCAATTCCCAACGGGGTTATGGGGAATAATTCACCTTGAAAGGAAAAATGTTATGGAAAAAAACAAAGTTATTATCACAGTCTTGGGAAAAGACACCGTAGGTATCATTGCAAAAGTATGTACATACCTTGCTGAAAATGGAATTAATATCCTTGATATCTCACAGACCATCGTATCAGGTTATTTTAACATGATGATGATTGTGGACTTATCTAAGTCGTCCAAAGAATTTGCGGCTGTTTCTGCAGATTTAGAAGACGTTGGAAAAGACCTGGGTGTTTCTGTAAAATGCCAGCGCGAAGAAATCTTCGAAATGATGCACAGAATTTAGTTTTGATGCAGAAATTTGAATATAACAGGTATTTTATAGGATAGGAGATTTGAAAACATGATAACTAACTGGGAAGTAATCGAAACCAATCATATGATTGAGAAGGAGAACCTGGACGTTCGTACTATCACTATTGGTATCAGCCTTCTGGATTGTATTGATTCGGATTTAGACAAACTAAACGAAAACATCTATAACAAAATTACTACAGTAGCCAAAGACCTGGTAAAAACAGGCCAGGAGATTGAGAAAGACTTCTGTATTCCAATCGTTAATAAACGTATTTCCGTAACACCAATCGCATTAATTGGTGGTGCAGCATGTAAAACTCCAGAGGATTTTGTGACAATCGCAAAGACACTTGATCGAGCTGCCCATACGGTAGGTGTAAACTTCATCGGTGGATATTCTGCTCTGGTATCAAAAGGTATGACACCAGCAGAAGAGAACTTAATCCGTTCCATTCCTCAGGCTTTGGCATCTACAGAACTGGTATGTAGTTCAGTAAATGTAGGTTCTACCAAGACCGGTATCAATATGGATGCTGTTCGTCTCATTGGTGAGATGATAAAAGAAACCGCAGAACTGACCAAGGAGAATGATTCCCTTGGATGTGCGAAGTTCGTGGTATTTTGCAATGCGCCAGATGATAACCCATTTATGGCAGGTGCTTTCCATGGCGTAACAGAAGCAGACGCTATCATTAACGTCGGTGTTAGTGGACCTGGCGTAGTCAAAACAGCATTAGAAAAAGTACGTGGCGAAAGCTTTGAAGTACTTTGTGAAACAATAAAGAAAACCGCATTCAAGGTTACCCGTGTAGGTCAGTTGGTTGCCAAAGAAGCTTCCAAGAGACTGGGAATTCCATTCGGTATTATTGACCTTTCCCTTGCTCCAACCCCAGCAGTTGGTGACAGCGTGGCAGATATTCTGTGTGAAATTGGTTTAGAATATGCAGGTGCGCCTGGAACAACGGCAGCTCTTGCGCTCCTTAACGATCAGGTGAAAAAGGGCGGTATTATGGCTTCTTCCTATGTAGGTGGCTTAAGCGGTGCATTTATTCCAGTCAGCGAAGACCAGGGAATGATTGATGCGGTAGTGGCAGGAGCCCTGACTTTAGAGAAATTAGAAGCAATGACCTGTGTATGTTCCGTAGGTCTTGATATGATAGCAATTCCTGGTGATACAAAAGCAACTACCATCTCTGGTATCATTGCGGATGAAATGGCAATCGGTATGATTAACCAGAAGACAACTGCAGTTCGTGTGATTCCAGTGATTGGGAAAGGCGTTGGCGAAGTAGTAGAGTTTGGTGGATTACTGGGATATGCGCCAGTAATGCCTGTAAATCAGTTCTCTTGCGATGCATTTGTAAATCGTAAGGGACGAATTCCAGCACCAGTACATTCATTTAAAAACTAGGGTGTAAGCTACGAGCAGGGCCGAGCTCTGCTCGTTTTATTATGTTGGAACAAAGGGGAATTTTATGAAAGAAAATTATGTCTTAGAATGTTGTGTGGACAGCGTAGAATCTGCCATTCATGCCGCAAATGGTGGGGCAGATCGTCTGGAGCTGTGTTCTAACCTTGTGATTGGTGGAACAACACCGGATGTAGCGCTTGTTAAGGAGATTCGTAAATATGCCGATATTCGAATTCATGCTTTGATTCGTCCACGATTTGGGGATTTTTGCTATTCAGAACATGAGGTGTCACTTATGAAGGAGCAGATTCGAGCATTGAAACAAGCCGGCGTAGAAGGTGTGGTTATTGGAGTTCTGGATGAAGACGGGCATCTTAATGTTTCTGTGATGCAGGAATTAATGGCAGAAGCGCAGGGACTTAGTGTTACTTTGCATAGAGCCTTTGATATGTGCTGTGATCCGTTTGAAGCATTAGAGACAGCAATCAAGCTTGGAATCAATACAATTCTGACTTCTGGACAGAAACAGTCTGCCTGGGAGGGAAGAGAACTACTGGCGAGACTACAGGAACAGGCGACTGGGCGGATTGCGATTATGGCAGGGGCTGGAATTGGAGCTAAAACGATAGGACAGTTGATGCCAGTGACAGGTATTACCACCTATCATATGTCTGGGAAAGTAACGTTGGATAGCAGGATGCGTTATAGACAGGAAGGCGTCAGTATGGGGTTGCCTGGAATCAGTGAGTATGAAATCTGGCAGACTTCTGAGGAACTGGTGAGAGAGGCAGTCCAAGCGATTAAGAAAGAATAAAGAATAGACTCCTATATATCATGAGATGTATGGGAGTTTTTTGCTTATATAGTTTTAAAATAAGAGGAAATATGATAAAATAAATGAGATTTGTGTACACGAAAAAAGTGTGCAGCAGGAGGTACATTAGTTATGGCATGGTATGACGAGGCCATTTTTTATCACATTTATCCATTGGGAATGACGGGAGCACCAAGGCAGAATGATTATGGAAAACCAGTGGAAAGATTAAACAAATTATTGCCTTGGATTAGCCATATTAAGAATATCGGTTGTAATGCAATTTACATTGGACCACTTTTTGAATCCGTTGGACATGGATATGAAACTACCGACTATAAGAAACTAGATAGTCGACTGGGAACAAACAAGACGTTGAAAAACTTTGTGGCAGAATGTCATAAGCAGGGGATTAAGGTTATTTTTGATGGTGTATTTAACCATACTGGACGTGACTTCTTTGCGTTTAAAGACTTAAAGGAAAATAGAGAGAACTCCAGATACAAAGACTGGTACTGTAATGTGAACTTCTGGAGCAACAATTCTTACAATGATGGTTTTTCTTATGAAAACTGGGGCGGTTATGACCTCTTGGTAAAATTAAACCAGCGCAATCCAGAAGTGGTAAACTATATCTGTGATGTGATTCGTTTCTGGGTACAGGAGTTTGATGTGGATGGAATCCGTCTGGATGCAGCGGATGTGTTGGACTTCGATTTTATGAAGGCGCTTCGCAGAACGGCAAACGAAGTGAAACCAGAGTTTTGGCTTATGGGTGAGGTAATCCATGGAGATTATATCCGCTGGGCAAATGCAGATACTTTGCATTCTGTTACAAACTATCATCTTCATAAAGCTCTGTTTTCTGGATACAACGATCACAATTTTTTTGAGATTGCACATACGGTAAAGCGACTCTATGAAATGGGTGGCAGTCGTCCAGATGGCTTGAAATTATATAATTTCGTAGATAATCATGATGTGGAGCGTATTGCATCTAAATTAAATACAAAAGATGGTGCAGGCAAGCCAGTCGGTTTTGCACCAGTACACATTTTAATGTATACTCTGCCAGGAGTTCCTTCCATTTATTATGGTTCGGAATTTGCTATTGAGGGTAGAAAGGGGCATGGGGCAGATGCAGATGCGCCACTTCGTCCAGAGATGGTTTACGAAGACTGGGTATCAAAAATGGAAAGTGATTCTTATGTGCAGTTTATTTCTGCTCTTGGCAAACTTCGTCAGCAGGTAAAAGAATTACGCTATGGCGATTATAAAGAGCTGTCCCTTACCACAAGGCAGTATGCTTTTTCCAGAACTTATCAGGGTTCTAGTGTCATTGTAATGGTGAATAATGATGACAATCCTTGTACAATGGCTATGTCAGCCGATGGAGAATATGCAGGGGCACTGTCTGGCAAAAAGATTATTGCATCTGGAAGTCTGGTTGCTGAGATTGCAGGTAATTCTGGAGAGATTTGGGTACCAGTGACTAGCGGGCAGATTGAGGTGGTGCCTGTGGAAGTGCCGAAGATGGAAATTCCAAAATCGGCGGAGGTGATGAAACCGACAGAAGTGGCTGAGGAGACAGAAGTTGTGAGTAAAGAGATTGTACAGAGCAATGTTGTAGATGTACAAGAAGAAAGCAATGTGTATGGAATCAAGAAAGATGTACCGAAGGAAACAGAACCACAGAAACTAGATTTAAGTAAGCCTTACGAAGAAATGTCCATAGAAGAGCTTCACGAAGTGATTCTTGGAAAAATGAGAAAAAATGGACCGGTAACGGATCAGATGAAGCGTGATGTAGATAATAATACACATCATGGCTCATTAGTTACTTGGGCGAGAAGCTTTTGTTAATTGAGGGAACACCTTAGGGTGTTCCTTTTTGATTAGAATATCTAATATAAAATAGTAATTTATTTCATAACACTAATAAGCCGTATTTGGTTGTAAATGGAAAATTCTCGTGTTAAACTTACCTTGTAACGTGGGAAGTTATTTGATTTCCCAAAATAATTTCAGTTTGAAAGAGGTACAGCATGAAGATGTTATCTTTAAGAGAAGAATTAGCAGGCAACACATACCCAGGACGTGGAATTGTAATTGGACGTTCCGCAGATGGTAAGAAGGCAATTACAGCTTATTTCATTATGGGAAGAAGCGAAAATAGCCGTAATCGTGTATTTGTTACAGAAGGCGAAGGTATTCGTACAGAAGCGTTTGATCCTTCAAAACTTGTAGACCCAAGCTTAATCATTTACGCACCAGTGCGTGTGCTTGGAAACACAACTATCGTAACAAACGGTGACCAGACAGATACTATCTACGAAGGATTAGAAAAAGGTCTTACTTTTGAACAGTCTCTTCGTACCAGAGAGTATGAACCAGATGGTCCAAACTACACACCTCGTATTTCTGGTATCATGAATATCGAAAATGGAAAATACGATTTTGCAATGTCTATCTTAAAGAGCAACAATGGTAATCCAGATTGCTGCAACCGCTATACATATACTTATGACAATCCTATCGCTGGGGAAGGACGTTTCATCCACACTTACGCACAGGATATCAACCCACTTCCAAGCTTTGAAGGCGAACCAAAATGGATTGGAATGGGCGATGAAGACATCGATACTTTCACAAACATGGTTTGGGAAAACCTAAATGAAGATAACAAAGTTTCACTTTTCGTAAGATACATTGATATTGAAACAGGAAAGTATGAAACCAGAATTATCAACAAAAATGTGAAATAATTCTACTCGGCGCTTAGCTGACTTTTCAAATATTTGATAATTTATAAGGAGAAAAGAAAATGAGAGAATACGAATTAAAATACGGATGTAACCCAAATCAGAAACCTTCTAAAATCTACATGAAAGATGGCGAACTTCCAATCACTGTAGTAAATGGACGCGCTGGATATATTAACCTGTTAGATGCGTTTAACGGCTGGCAGTTAGTACGTGAATTAAAGAAAGCGACTGGCCTTCCAGCAGCTACTTCTTTTAAGCATGTTTCTCCTGCAGGTGCAGCAGTAGGTCTTCCACTTACTGATGTGGAAAAGAAAATCTACTGGGTAGATGACCTTGATATCGAGTTCACACCAATTGCAAACGCATACATCCGTGCAAGAGGCGCAGACAGAATGTCTTCTTTTGGTGACTTCATTTCACTTTCTGATGTATGTGATAAATCAACAGCGCTTGTAATCAAGAGAGAAGTATCAGACGGTGTTATTGCTCCAGGATACACAGAAGAAGCTCTTGAAATCTTAAAGGCTAAGAAAAACGGTAACTACTGCGTCATCCAGATTGACCCAGATTATGAGCCAGCTCCAATCGAAACCAAAGAAGTATTTGGTATTTCTTTTGAACAGGGCAGAAATGAACTTGTTATTGATGATAATTTCTTTGCAAATATTGTAACAGACAACAAGAAACTCACAGAGCAGGCTAAGATTGACCTTGCCATCGCTATGATTACCTTAAAATATACACAGTCTAACTCAGTTTGCTATGTAAAAGGAGGACAGGCAATCGGTATTGGTGCTGGACAGCAGTCTCGTATTCATTGTACACGTCTTGCTGGTAGCAAGGCAGACAACTGGTGGTTGCGTCAGTCTCCACAGGTTCTTGGATTGCAGTTTGTAGACGGCATCAAACGTGCAGACCGTGACAACGCTATTGACCTTTATATGGGCGAAGATTACATGGATGTTCTCGCGGATGGCGCATGGGAAAATATCTTCAAAGTAAAACCAGCCGTTTTCACAGCAGAAGAAAAACGTGCATGGTTAGATAAGAATACAGATGTAGCCCTTGGCTCTGACGCTTTCTTCCCATTCGGTGACAACATCGAACGTGCTAAGAGAAGCGGGGTAAAATACGTTGCTCAGCCAGGTGGATCTGTTCGTGATGACCATGTTATCGCAACATGTAACAAGTATGATATGGTAATGAGCTTCACTGGAATTAGATTATTCCATCATTAATTAGAAATGTAATAGATAAGTGTTTGAATTTATAGGCATCATCCAAATTGGATGGTGCCTTTTTGTGTTTCAGGAAATGGAAGAAATGATTGCATAAAATAGTGGATAGATTATAATTAAATTAACACAAATAAAGTGTTTAGGAGAAAAATTATGAACATTTTTTTATTCGCATTTAACGCAATCTCCCCAATTATTTTATTGATATTACTGGGATACATATTAAAGAAAATAAACTTCTTAGACGCAGGCTGGTTCAAGAAGGGCAATAAGTTTGTTTTTCGTGTTTGTTTGCCGGTACTGTTGTTTATGAATGTTTATCATATTAAGTCCTTGGAAGAGATTAACTGGACGGTGGTGATTTACGCAGAAATCATTATTTTGCTGATGTTCTTTCTGGGATTACTGTTGGTAAAGACCACGATTCCTGAGGACCGACAGAAGGGGGTTATTCTACAGTGCGTATTCCGTTCTAACTTTGCTATTATTGGAATTCCATTGGCAGAATCCTTGGGTGGAACAGAGGCTATGGGAATTGCATCGATTCTAAGTGCTTTTTCCATTCCAACCTTTAACATTCTGGCAGTGATTGCTCTGACTATGTACAACAAGGATGAGAACGGGCATAAAGCAAGCCTTACAGATACCTTGAAGAAGATTGTGACCAATCCTCTGATCCTTGGGGTGGCTGCGGGAATGGTGGTATTGGTGATTCGTTCATTGATTCCAACTAGCGCAGAAATGATGGGAAGTGGTAATGAAGCAGGTGAATTAATCTTCTCAATTAGAAACGACTTACCATGGCTTTATACTGCTCTCAATAATATTTCCAAAATCAGTTCCCCTCTGGCGTTAATTGTGTTAGGTGGACAGTTTGATTTTGCTGCAGTAAAAGAACTGAAAAAGCAGATTGCCATTGGAACTATGGCTAGAGTTGTTATGGTTCCTGCAATTGCGCTTAGTGTTGCAATTGTTTTATCAACATACACAAATCTGTTTCATTTCAGTCCAGAAGTATATCCTGCGTTGATTGCACTCTTTGGTTCACCGGTAGCAGTTTCCAGTGCCATTATGGCGCAGGAGATGGATAATGATGGGGTGTTGGCAGGACAACTGGTGGTATGGACTTCCATTGCGTCCATTTTCACCATATTCTTTTTCGTGGTAGCATGTGCTATACTGATACCAGGATTTACGTATTAAAAAGGGGAAATTTCTATGGCTTTGAAACTTATCCTAGGTAATTCGGGAAGTGGAAAAACAGAATATACATACGAGCAGGTAGTGAAGCAGGCAGAGGCAAATCCAAGGAAGAACTATCTCTGTCTCGTGCCAGAACAGTACACTATGCAGACCCAGAGAAAACTGGTAGATTTGTCTTCTAATCACGCCATTATGAACATTGATGTGCTAAGTTTCCAGAGATTGGCATTCCGTGTTTTTGATGAAATGGGAATGACGGATTTGCAGATTCTGGAGGAGACAGGAAAGAACTTAGTTCTCCGCAAGGTGGCTCAGGAGCAAGAAGATAATCTTACTGTTCTAAAAGGAAATATGCACCGCATGGGCTACATCAGTGAAGTGAAATCCTTTATTTCTGAAATGATGCAGTACAACATTACGCCACAGCAGTTGGAAGACGCCTTAAGAGACCAGAATTTTTCTCCAGCCCTTAATGCAAAACTCCAGGACGTACATGTAATGTATCAGGGATTTGTGGACTTTTTGCAGGGACATTTTATTACCAACGAAGAGTTATTGTCTGTGTTAATGCAGGTGGCAAAGGAATCAGAGATTTTAAAGGATTCCGTATTGATATTAGATGAATTTACTGGATTTACCCCAGTGCAGATAGAATTATTGCGTCAATTGATGACCATATGTGAGGATGTATGGGTTGCGCTGACCATTGATGCAACAGAAGATTTTTATCATAGCAAGGGCATGCAGGAACTCTTTGATATGCCTAAGAAAACCATACAGGTATTGAGAAAACTGGCGGAAGAAACTCATACAGAAGTTTTAGAGCCTATAATCCTGCAGGATGGCGACAAGAAACGCTTCAAAGAGGCTCCAGCTCTGTATTTTATGGAGCAGAATCTATTCCGCGCTTCTTACAAGCGCATGCTGGAGGAGACGGACGAGATTCAGATGTTCTCTATGAAAACACCAAAGGACGAATTGGTTTGGGCGGCTCGTAAGATTAATGAACTGGTACAGAAGCAGGGCTATCGTTATCGTGATATTGCAGTGGTTTCTGGTAATATGGAAGGGTATGCAAATTACGTGGAAAATATTTGCAACAAATACCAGATTCCATATTTCCTTGATGCAACCAAGGAAGTGTTGTTTCATCCATTTATAGAGTTTGTGCGTGCCATATTGGAAGTGTTACAGCAGGATTTTTCTTATAATGCCGTTATGCGTTTGCTTCGCACGGGATATTGTGGAATTACCCAGGACGAAGCAGACCGTTTAGAGAACTATCTGTTGGCAACGGGCATTCGTGGCAAGAAAATGTGGAGTAATCGTTGGCTTCGTCTTCCAAGAAATGAGAAGGCTTACGATTTGGAGGTGCTGGAAGGCTTACGACAGAAACTGTGGGGAAACTTTGCGCCAATGGTGGAAGTCTTTTCTGGAGAAAGTACAGTAACTGAACAGATGAAGGCGCTGTACGGATATATTGTAAGTTTGAATGTGGAAAAACAGCTGGCAGAGCGTGAGCAGGACTTACTGGCGGAAGGAGAACAGACAAAGGCAAAAGAATACGCGCAGGTGTATCGCATTGTGATGGATTTGTTCCAGAAATGTGTCAGTGTCTTAGGACAGGACAGTCTAACTACTGAAGAATTGGTAGAGATCCTTGATTCAGGATTTGAAGCTGCCAAGGTAGCGGTGATTCCACCAGGATATGATAGTGTTACCATTGGGGATATTGAACGAACCCGTTTGAACCATGTAAAGGTACTGATTTTTCTTGGAGTCAACGAAGGGATTGTTCCAAAATCAGTAAATCAGGGAGGAATCATTTCCCAGTATGAGAGAGAGGCGTTGGAAGAAGCGGAGATTACTTTAGCTCCTGGAGCTAGAGAGCAGGCCTTTATTCAGAAGTTTTACCTGTATCTGAATATGACCAAACCTTCTCATCAGTTGTATTTGAGCTACAGTCGTGTGGACAGTGAAGGAAAAGCATTGCGCCCATCCTATCTAATTCGTACGATGCAGAGAATGTTCCCAAATATGATAGTGCAGGAGTTAGATGATTTGGACCTTGCACTGAACACTTCCACTATGGAAGCGGCTAAGGAATATCTCATTGCGGGAGAAAAAACTCCGGAATGGTATGCTCTTGCCAAATGTTTTATGGAAAGTGAAGATGAGAGGATTCGTGAAAATGGTATGGCTATACTGAATGCTTTTTACCATCAGTATCACCATGATCCAATTAGTCATATGGTGGCAGAAGCCATCTATGGCAAAAATATAGAGGGTAGTGTAACCCGTCTGGAAAAATTTGCCCAGTGCGCCTATGCTCATTTCCTATCTTATGGACTTCATCTAAAGGAGAGAGAAGAGAGTGGTTTTGAAAGTGTGGATATGGGGAATCTGTATCATGCTGCCATCGAGATATATAGCAAGAAACTGGCAGAATCCAGTTATGACTGGTTCACTATTCCAGAAGATGTTCGTGATCAGTTTGCAGAAACCTCTATGGAGGAAGCGGTATTGGCGTACCCGAACCTGAGCATTTATGCCACTGCGGAAAATGCGCATATGGCAAAACGGATGAACCACATCTTTAAACAGACGGTCTGGGCATTGACAAGTCAGGTAAGAAAAGGACGTTTTGTGCCAAATGATTTTGAGGTTTCCTTTTCAAAGGCAGACCATCTGGATGCCTTACAGTTTGATTTGGAACATAATAATCGTATACAGTTACTGGGACGAATTGACCGCATGGATACCTGTGTGGATGATGACCGTCTCTATGTAAAAGTCATCGACTATAAATCAGGCAATACCAAGTTCGATTTGTTGAAACTGTATCGTGGGTTACAGTTGCAGTTAGTAGTCTATATGAACGCTGCCATGGAATTGCAGAAGAAAGAGCACAAGCTTAAGGAAGTGCTTCCTGGAGCGTTATTCTATTATCATATTGATGACCCTGTAATCGAGGTTACAGACTCTATGAATGCAGTGGAGATACAGGAGGCAATTCTCAAGGAATTACGTCCAAATGGTCTTGTAAATAGCGAAGAAAGCATCTACAGAGCCCTGGATGATGAATTTGAACAGCGTTCAAATGTGATTCCGGTGGAATTGAAGAAGGACGGAAGCCTTTCTAGTCGTTCTTCTGTAGCAGCCACAGAGGAGTTTGAGGTGATTTCCGAGTATGTAAATCATAACATTGTTCGTACAGGCAATGACATCTACAACGGCAAGGTAGAAGTGGCGCCATTTGTGGAAGGACAGCACTCTAGCTGTGATTATTGTCCATACAAAGCTATCTGTGGATTTGATGTAAAAATTCCAGGTTTTACAGAAAGAACGGAAGGCAAGATGGATAAGGACGAGATTTTTGAGAAAATGCGCACGGAAAACGCAATTGCGCGAGAGCGTAACAAAGAATAAAGAGGAAATTCAGTAAGTATGGGAACAGAGATGAAATGGACGCCGGAACAGCAGAATGTAATTGATTTTCGCAACCGTAATATTCTGGTATCTGCCGCAGCAGGTTCAGGTAAAACGGCGGTTTTGGTTGAGCGAATTATTCAAAGAATTACAGACAGCGAAAATCCGTTGGATATTGACAGACTTCTGGTTGTAACATTTACCAAAGCCGCTGCAGCAGAGATGCGAGAGCGAATTGGAAATGCCATCGAGAAATGTCTGGAAGAGAATCCAGAAGATGACAATTTAAGAAAGCAGTCGACACTGATTCACAATGCGCAGATTACTACCATCGATAGTTTCTGTCTTTTTGTGGTGCGTAACCATTTCGAAGAGATTCATCTGGACCCGAATTTCCGTATCGCAGATCAGGGGGAAATCAAACTCCTGGAGATGGATGTGTTAAACGATTTATTTGAACAGGAATATGCAAAAGGAAATGATGCATTTTTGCGTCTGGTAGATGCATATTCCGATAAACGAAGCAATAAAGCAGTAAAAGATATGGTAAGTAAAATCTATCATCAGTCTTCCAGCAGTCCATGGCCGAAGGAATGGATTGCGGCATTGGTGGCTCCATATCAGGTAAATAGTGTAGAGGAACTGCTGGCAACTCCTATGATGCAGGGGATTTTTACCTACGTAAAAACCTTGTTAACAGAGATGCAACTAAAATTATATGATTTAAGAAAACTTGCAGTAGAGACAGAGGGCTTGCAGAAGTATGTGGATATGCTGGACAAGGATATCGAATTGTTTTCTGGAATAACTGCGGTAGAAAACTACCTGGATTTAGAAACTTTTTGCAAAAAGATTGAATTTGCCAGAGCTGCCACCATTACAAGATTCGACGGGGATGAGAATAAAAAAGAAGCCGTATCCAAAGGTCGAGCAGCCATTCGAGAAGAAGTTAAAGAGTTAAAAGAACGCTATTTTGCGTTATCCTTGGAGCAGTTGGTAGAACAGCTCAGAAGCATGCGTGGCCACGCAAATGAATTGGTGCGTCTTGCGTTGTTATATGTGGAGGCTATGGATGCAAAAAAAGAAGAGAAACACATTATGGATTTCTCTGATGTTGAGCACGCTGCACTTCGCATTTTTGTGGATGAAGAAACCAAAGAACTGACCGCTACAGCATTGGATTTTAAGAAGCATTTTGATGAGATTATGATTGACGAGTACCAGGACAGCAACCAGGTACAGGAAGATATTATGCGTGCTATTTCTGGAGAATCAGAAGGCCGTTTCAATATGTTTATGGTAGGGGACGTCAAACAGAGTATTTATCGTTTCCGTCTGGCAAGACCGGAACTGTTCATGGAGAAGTTTGCTACCTATGATGTGACGGAAAGCAGCAAGCAGAGAATTGATCTGCACAAGAACTTCCGTAGTAGAAATGAAGTATTGGATTTTACCAATGACATTTTCTATAAGATTATGGACTCGGATTTGGGCAATGTAATATATGATGAGGAAGCTGCATTATACTGTGGTGCAGAGTACGAGTCTACAGAGGGTATGGAAGCAGAGGTGCTTCTGTACGAGAAAGAGTACGACATATATGAGGAATATGAGGCCGATGCTTTGTCTACCCGTCAGCTAGAAGCACGTATGATTGCCAGCCGTATTCAGGAATTAAAAGAAACTCTTCAGGTGACAGATAAAGAAACCAAGAAACTTCGTCCTCTTCGCAACAGTGATATTGTCATCCTGTTAAGAAGCATCCAGGGATGGGGCAATGACTTCGTTTCGGTGTTAGGGGATCATGGAATTTCAGCTCATGTTGCCACATCTACAGGATATTTTTCTGCGGTGGAAGTACAGACGGTTTTGAGTTTCCTGAAGATTCTGGATAATCCATATCAGGATATTCCAATGGCTGCAGTGTTAAAATCTGCTATTGTGGGATTGGATAATGAGGAATTGGCAGAGATATCTCTTACCGAGGAAACCCATAGTTTTGCAGAAGCTGCATTGAAGCAGATGGCAGAAGCAGAAGAAGGTAAGTTATATCAGTTTAATAAATTGTATCAAAAACTCCGAAAACGTGTATCAGATACCGCCATTCATTTGCTGATTGAGATGGCGTTGGAAGAGACTGGATATGGAGATTACGTGAAGGCTTTGCCTGCTGGTGGACAACGTAAGGCAAATCTGGATATGCTGGTGGAAAAAGCGGTTGCTTACGAAAAAACCAGTTATAAGGGATTATTCCATTTTGTAAGATATATTGATCAGTTACAGAAATATGAGGTGGACTATGGTGAGGCGGACGTTACAGGTGAAAACGAAGACGTTGTTCGCATTATGACCATCCATAAGAGTAAAGGTCTAGAGTTCCCGGTTGTTTTTGTGTCTGGAATG
Organism: Lachnospiraceae bacterium; assembly: GCA_015057035.1. Taxonomy (GTDB): domain Bacteria; phylum Bacillota; class Clostridia; order Lachnospirales; family Lachnospiraceae; genus Roseburia. The sequence goes on from SVFC01000003.1 coordinate 95,988, forward strand.
GGAAAACAATTTAATGAAATGGATTCTAGAGAAAAAATGACTGTGCATCCAGATATGGGACTGGGACTGGATGAAATCAAGAGTAATCCTAGAACCAAGCGTAAATGTATGATTCGAACAGAGATTGCAGACCGTATCCGAAGAGATAATCTGGGAGAGGAACTGCGCGTTCTCTATGTTGCTTTGACTCGTGCTAAGGAAAAACTAATTCTCACAGGTGTAGTGAAGAGTCAAGATGATTTATACAAAAAGCACACAGGAATGGTGGGCGATAAGGTGGTCTTGCCATTTAGTCAGAGATGTAAGGCAAGAACTTATCTGGACTGGGTTGCTCCAGCAGTTTTATCATATCCTGACAAATATGGATTTATCTTTGTAAGTCCGGAAGATTTAATCTTGAGTGAGACAAAGACACAGGCCGAAAAGGCTCTTTCCAAAGAAGAGATGCTGACTAAGATTAAAACTGCACCAGAAGATTTGGTAGAGAAGCTGAGAGAAGACTTTGCTTATGAATATCCATATAAACAGGAAGAAGGACGCAAGAGCAAATATTCTGTATCTGAGTTAAAGCACGCTTCCATGGTGGAGAAGTATGACCGTATGGAAGGTGAGGTAGAGATTCCACAATTCCTGTTGGAAGAAAGAGAGAGTTATATCCCAGAATTTGCCAGAGAGAGCAAGTGTAATTCTGTACCAGACTTCTGTGATGAGACGAGGACAGAAACTGGTAAGCCTATACCAGATGTTAACCCAGGAGCACTTCGTGGTACCGCGTTCCACCGTGTAATGGAGTGTATGGACTTTGCGAAGCTTCTTGATTATGACATCAGCAATTCAAAGGCATTATGGAAGTATCTGTGTGAAGAAATGGAGCGTATGCTGGATAAAAAATTGCTGACAGCCGAGATGGATCAGTTAATTTATAGAAATAGCATTATTGCATTTTTACAGTCCCCAGTAGCCCTTCGTATGGCAGAAGCAGCGAAAAGAGGCGATTTGTACACGGAAAAACCATTTGTCATGGACTATAATGGTGTGTTGGTCCAGGGAATTATTGACGTTTTCTGGCTGGAAGGTGATAAAATCGTATTGATGGATTACAAGACCGATAGCGTCAAGACACCAGAAGAACTTCTGACAAGATACGCAACACAGTTGCAGTTGTACGGACAGGCATTGGGAAGCGTTTTTGGTGGTAGAGATGGAGTGAAAAAGGAAACAGAGAATCTGATATATTCCTTTGCTCTGGATACAACCATACTGGTGGATGATAGCACTAAGAGCAACATACTGTAAAATAGGTAAAAGGAGTATATAAAATGAGTCAGATTATATTAGCATCTGCTTCTCCAAGAAGAAAAGAATTGTTAGAGCAGATTGGGTTAGAGTTTGAAATCTGCCCTGCAAAAGGGGAGGAGATTATTACAAAGTCCATTCCGGAAGAAGTGGTAATGGAATTGTCTAAGCAGAAGGCAGAAGAGATTGCCTCTATGGTGGCAACTTTTGGTGCAGAAAATCAGGAGATTACTACACCATCAGATATTCTGGTGATTGGTGCAGACACAGTGGTTGCATATGATGGCAAGATTCTGGGCAAACCAAAAGACGAAGAAGATGCCAAGAATATGCTTCGTATGCTGGCAGGCAATGTGCATAGTGTTTTTACGGGGGTTACCTTGGTGCTGATTGACAAAAGCGGTCGCGCAGGGGAAATAGTCTTCCATGAAAAAACAGACGTTTCTATGCATCCAATGTCAGAAACTGAAATAGAACGTTATGTGGCAACTGGAGAGCCTATGGACAAGGCAGGCGCTTATGCCATTCAGGGAAAATGTGCGATTCACATTGAAAAGATTGATGGTGATTACAATAATGTAGTTGGTCTTCCAATTACACGCATTTATCAGGAATTAAAAAAGATTGGCATTGATATCTATTTGTGGTAAAATTTTCTAAAGCTAATACATGAACAAATCGGGAGGATTATTCTATGTACAATTATGATGACGAAGTAATTGAAGTATTTCTTGAGAAACAGGAACAGCTTTTTCCAGAAATTGTTGCAGAAACACCGGAAGAAGCAGAAGAATTCTTAGAAGACTGTATGGCAGTAGTTTGCAAGAATCTTCGCGAAGTAAAAGAGTATTTCGAAGAAGCCGGCACAGATATTGCTGGTATGTCAGATGATGAAATCTTAGAAGCCAGCGAAGTATTTGAACTTCCAAGTGGCAGATTTTTAATTGTAGAAGGATAAGACGAATAGGAACAAAAGATGAAAAGGTTAACGATAGGTGTGCTGGCAATATACCTTGCTTCTATATTGCTGACAGGTTGTACCATTGGAGATACAGAATATGTACTGGATTTGGAGGTGGTAGTGCCTCAGGGGAATCATGTATTTTCTATTAATGGCAGCAAGTGCACACAGGAGGAAGCAAAATTATATCTGTGTAACTACCAGAATCTCTACGGTAGTGAGTACGGAATGAATCTTTGGGAACACGATTTTGGGGCAATGCATGAGGACGAAACTCTGGAAGCTTATGTCAAGGATATTACATTATCTCAGCTTGCCAATATTATCTGTATGAATCTTCTGGCAGATAATAAAGAGATTACATTGACAGATGTAGAAAAGAGAATGGTAGAAGTGGCTGCAGAAGAGTATTATAAGTCCCTGTCTCAGGCAGAACTTGATTATATGGGCATTGATCTGGAATTATTAAAGGATTGTTATGAGAGATATGCCATTGCAGAGAAACTATATGCTACATTGACCCAAGGGGTAAATGAAGAAGTAAGTGATGATGAAGCTCGTGTGATTCGTGTGCAGCAGATATATGTTTCAACACAGGAAACTGCTTTGGAAGTACAGAAAAAACTAGCAGAGGGTGACGATTTCGCCAGCGTAGCAAGCAATTACAATGAAGCAGATACCATTGAAACGACAATTAAGCGTGGGGACTATCCTTACGAAGTAGATATGGTGGCTTTTAATCTGGATAATAAACAACAATCTGATATGATTGTTACTTCAAACGGATATTATTTTGTCAAGTGTTTGAATAAATTTGAGAGAGAATTAACAGAGCAGAACAAGATTAGTATTATTGCTCAGAGACAGAAGCAGCAGTTTGATGACGTGTTCCACGCATTTATTGTAGCATCTGAGTTTGAACTAAACGAGGAAATCTGGGGTGATATTGACCCAGATACTACTGGCGTCATTACAACGGATAGTTTCTTTGAGGTTTATGACAAATATTTTAATTAAATTGTATGTTATACAAGAGAATTTTTATAGAGGAGAGTTGAATTATGGAATGGTATTTAGATTGGGAATTTCCTTTCCTGTATTGGTTACAGAGTTTACATAATCCGATTTTGGACCAAATTATGATTTTTATTACTACCTTAGGTGATGATGGACTGTTTTGGATTGGCATTGGTATTGTATGTCTTGTGTTGAAAAAGCATCGTCGTGAAGGTCTGCAGGTTTTACTTACTATGTTGGTTACCTTTATTGTGGGCAACCTGATTCTGAAGAATCTGTTCCACAGAACACGTCCATTTAACTGTGAGGACTCGCTGCTTGATGTTACAGCTTTGATTATAGATGAACCAGGAGAATTTTCCTTCCCATCCGGTCATACCATGAATGGATTTGCAGCAGCCTTTGCATTGTTCTTCAATAACAAGAAACTAGGTATACCAGCCCTTATTCTTGCAGGCTTGATTGCTTTCTCCAGAATGTACCACTTCGTACATTTTCCAACAGACATTCTTGCAGGATTCTGTGTAGGATTTGGAGCAGCAATTATGATGAACTACATCTTTGATAAGGTGCAGGCGAAGATGGCAGAGAAAAAATTACAAGCTTCTGAATAGAATTACGAAAAAAGTGCCCCTTGAAGAACAGTTTTTAAATTGTTTCTTCAAGGGGCTTTTTGTGTTCTATTTTGTTAATAACAACATAATATCATTACTTCTCTTTACGAACTTGGTCATAGCATCTACGGAAAGTGGCTGGTTGGAAATCATAGCCAGGTCATAGAGCTGTTCTGCGAACATTGGTACATGTTCGCTGTCTTTGTTTTCTAAGATGTATTTTACCAGAGCGTGGTTTGCGTTAAGAGTTAATGTCTGGTCAGCGGCAAACATATTAGGATCCATACCGCCCATGCCGTGCATTGCATACATCTTCATCATATCCTGCATACGACGTCCTTCTTCAGAAAGAGTAATCACAGAAGCAATGCTGTCGTTCTTTAAACTTTCTACTTTGACAGTAAGTTTGTCGTTGTGTAAAGCATTTTTGAATACTTCTGTAAGAGATGTAGTAGCTTCTGTCAGGTCTGCACCAGATTCGTCTTTTAAGGAATCTGTTAAGTCGGCATCGATTCTCTTGAAACGGTAGTGTTCGTTTCTCATCTCAAGCTGAGAGATGAAGGAGGTATCGATGTTGTGGTTTAAGATAACTGCGTTCATTCCCTGCTCTTTGAAGAGGTTTACATACTGTCCCTGCTGATTCAAGTCGGTTACATAGTAGACAGTTGCACGGTCATCTTTATATTCATCGCCGGTGTTTACATCTACGTCATCTGCAACCACTTCAGCTTCTACAGCTTCACCATCTTTGGTCTTGGCTTCTGAGGTTTCTGTTTCAGAAACTGGCTTCAGTAATTCTGGCAAGGTCTGATATTCGCCGTTGATATCTTTGAACAAGATGTAATCATTCATCTTATCGCAGAATTTTTCATCCTTTAAGCAACCGAATTTAATAAATGGGCTGATGTCATCCCAGTATTTTTCATAAGCTTCTTTTTCTGTTTTGCACATTCCAGTAAGTTTGTCTGCCACTTTCTTGGTGATGTACTCAGAGATTTTCTTTACGAAGCCGTCGTTCTGTAATGCGCTACGGGATACGTTCAGTGGTAAATCTGGACAGTCAATTACACCCTTTAAGAGCATCAGGAATTCTGGAATTACTTCCTTGATGTTGTCAGCGATAAATACCTGATTGTTGTATAACTTAATGGTTCCTTCGATGGAATCATATTCGGTATTAATCTTAGGGAAGTAGAGGATACCCTTTAAGTTAAATGGGTAGTCCATATTCAGATGAATCCAGAACAGTGGTTCCTTGTAATCTAAAAATACTTTGCGGTAAAAATCCTTGTATTCGTCTTCGGTACACTCGCTTGGAGTTTTTGCCCAAAGTGGGTGAATGTCGTTGAGGGGCACAGGACGTTTCACGATTTTCAGTTTATCCTTAGCAGGAGATACTTCCACGATTTCCTTGGTGCCATCTTCGTTCTCATGTTCTTCTGTCTTAGCAGCCTCGTGGATTTCTTCTACAACTTCATCTGTATCTAATCTGTCTGCAACATCGATGGTTTCATACTGAACTTCTGCGTTCGCCTTAGAAAGGAAGATTTCAGTAGGCATAAAAGAACAGTATTTTTCAATGACTTCTCTTGCACGGTATTCGTTAGCAAAAGCAAGGCTGTCTTCGTTTAAGAATAAGGTGATTTCGGTACCTACAGTAGTTTTATCAGAGTCTGATAATTCATATTCTGTACCACCATCACAGGACCAGTGAACTGCATTTGCGCCATTCTGATAAGAGAGGGTATCAATAGTTACCACGTCTGCTACCATAAATGCAGAGTAGAATCCTAAACCGAAGTGACCAATAATCTGGTCGTCGTTGGATTTGTCTTTGTATTTTTCAATAAAGTCAGTTGCACCAGAAAATGCAATCTTGGTAATGTATTCCTCCACTTCATCAGCAGTCATACCAAGGCCGTTGTCGATGAATTTGATGGTCTTGTCCTCTGGACTTACGATGACTTCGATCTTGCCCTTGTAGTCGGCTGGAAGAGAGGTTTCGCCCATCATATCCAACTTCTTTAATTTCGTAATGGCGTCGCATCCGTTGGAGATTAATTCTCTGTAAAAAATATCGTGGTCAGAATAGAGCCATTTTTTAATAATAGGAAATAGATTTTCGCTGTCGATTGACAGACTTCCATGTTTGTTTGCCATAATTGTAGTACTCCTTTTTTCTATGTTTAGAGTCGCAAGAATGCAACTCTGAAAAGTCATACTATGATGATAAATCCATGAAAAATAAAAGTCAATAGAAAATTAGCACTCTTTTTACAAGAGTGCTAACAAAGGCGCAAAAAGAACGTAAAATCAAGGGTTTACAGAATTCTTAAAAGTTTATAAACAAAGGGAAATATAGACAAGTAGCGGTGATTCATGATATGATAGCGGAGTATATAAATCAAGAAAAAAGAACACAATATTTGTGATAAATACTATGTATCGCATAGAAAGATTAAGGAGAATAAAATGAAAAAGATAATCGCTCTCTTACTAGTAGTAGCTATGGGGGTAGGATGTATGGCTTGTGGCAACAGCAACAATAACAACAGCCAGGTTCCTTCCGAAACCGAGAAAAATACAAATACTGAGAACAGTCAGAATTCGGAGACTTCTGAGACAGACTCAGACACAGAAGCTCCATTACAGATTACTGATGCCAATGAGATTTTACAGAAAGTCTGGGCAAAATATGCAGATAATGAGAAGTTTGCAGCGGTTGGTGGACATTTTAGTAAATATACCGATGGCGGCCCTGCCAAATATGACATTAGCCATGTAGCAGATATTGAAGCAGTATTTTGCATTCCAGCAGAAGCAGTAGCGATGTTGGACGATGCAGCAAGCCTTCAGCATGGCATGAATGTTAATAATTTTTCTGCAATGGCATGTCATATCAAAGAGGGTGCGGATATACAGGTGATTATTAATGGAATCAAGAATATGACCCTCAATAACCAGTGGTTATGTGGACATCCAGACCGATTGATTATTGTTACCATCGGCGATGAATATCTGGTAACGGCTTTTGGTGATGGACAGATTATTGATCATTTCCAAAACAAACTTATGAGTATCTATGACAATGCTCCAGAATTGGTGGTAGACGAAGATTTGTGAACAGACGGTGGAGTGTATGTGTCAAATGGCTATTTTGGCAAAATCGATTCCACTTATAATGAGAACGCAGTGTTGAACGCTTTGCGTAAAATCAACAGCGTGTATGACACCTATATAAAAGGAACAAATGCAAAAACCTATTGGGCGATTATTCCGGATAAGAATTATTTCCTGGCGGAAGAATTTGGTGCGCCAATGATGGACTATAATGCTTTATATGAGGATATGAAGCTTGGGCTTCCACAGATGACTTATATTGAAATCAAAGACCTGCTGGCCATTGAGGATTATTATCGTAATGATCTTCATTGGCGACAGGAGAAAATTCTAGATGTGGCACGCCTCCTAGGCGAAAAAATGGGTGTCAAACTAAACAAGTCCTACAGTACCATAGAGTTGGATATTCCAGTGAATAGTACTTATTATGGAACCTTGCCAGCCAGTGTAAAAGACGAGAAGATTGCTTATTTGAATAATTCCTATTTTAAAAAGTGCAAAGCCTTTGACTATGAAAATAATAAGAACATAGAGATTTACAGTACAGCCCTTGCAAAATCAGAAATATCCTATGATATGTTTCTGGGTGGTGCTCTGTCGGTGATTACCTTGGAAAATCCAAAAGCTGAGACCAATCGAGAACTTGTCATTTTTCGCGATTCCTTCGGTAGCAGTATTGCACCACTATTTTTGGAAGGCTATAAAAAGATTACTTTGCTGGATATTCGCTATCTCAATGAAACCATGGTGGGACAGTTTGTGAAATTTGAAAACCAGGATGTGTTGTTTTTGTATAATACAACTGTGTTAAATAACCGCAGTTCATTTCGATAAAGAACTTGCTCCTTGGGGCAAGTTCTTTATTTTTACTACAACTGAAGTTTCCCAAGAAGGGAAAAATTATTTTGGTAGAATATGTAAAAATCTACTTGACAGCAAAAAAAGATAGTGCTAATATCACTTTGAGTTAGTTTTGACTAATTGTAGTACGTTTAGGAGGACGATATGACACTACTTGATGCAGAAATCGGCGCAGAGTATATAATTAAAGATATCGTTACCGATGATGAGGAAATGGACGCATTCCTTTTCACCTTAGGATGTTATAGTGGAGAACCAATTACAGTGGTTTCACGCAAAAAGGGTGGATGCGTGGTTTCTATCAAAGACGGCAGATATAATATTGACAATTTCTTGGCAGAAGCGATTACTATTTAATGGCTTTTGGTTAAATATATGTGGCGGAAAAAGGAATGAATTTTTCAGGGCTGCATATATTTTTTGGAGGAGAGTTAGTTGCAACTACCTCGGATTAGAAATTGATGACCAGGTTTACAAAATGTTTTTATTATACAGGAGGAATCCAAAATGAGAATTGCGTTAGCAGGTAACCCAAACAGTGGCAAAACCACCATGTACAATGCCTTGACAGGCAGACACGAGCGTGTTGGTAACTGGGCGGGTGTAACAGTTGATAAGAAAGAAAGTCCAATTAAGAAGAGCATCTACGATGCAGAAGGTTTGATTGCAGTTGACCTTCCGGGTGCATATTCTATGTCGCCATTTACATCAGAAGAAAGTGTTACAAGCAGTTATGTAAAAAATGAAAATCCAGATGTTATTATTAACATTGTGGATGCGACTAACTTGAGCCGTAGCTTGTTCTTTACAACACAGCTTATGGAATTGGGAATTCCAGTTGTTGTAGCGTTAAACAAGAGCGACATCAATGAGAAAAAAGAAACAGAAATCAATGTTTCCCTTCTGTCAGAGAAGTTAGGTTGTCCAGTTGTAGAAACCGTATCTACCTCTTCGGGACACAACGGTCTTGCGCAGCTTGTAAAAGAAGCGGTTCTGTTGCAAGGGCGCGGTCAGAATGCTCCATATGAAGAGGGCGACGTTGATTTATCCAGTAAAGAAGCGGTAGAAGCAGCAGATAGAAAGCGTTATGCATTTGTCAATGACATCGTAAAAGCAGTAGAAACACGTAAAGTATTTACCAAAGACAATAATTTCCAGGATAAAATCGACGCATTACTTACAAATCGAATTCTTGGACTTATCATTTTTGCCGCAGTAATGTTCGTGGTATTTGATGTATCACAGTCAAGCCTTGGACCATGGCTTGCAGATCTTCTGGTAGGCTGGATTGAGATTTTCCAGGGCTGGGTAGGAGAACTGATGGTAGATGCGAATCCATTCCTCTACTCGCTTGTAGTGGATGGTATTATCGGTGGTGTTGGTGCCGTAGTTGGTTTCCTTCCACTGGTTATGGTAATGTACTTTCTGATTGCCTTGTTAGAAGACTGTGGTTATATGGCTCGTGCAACCGTTGTACTTGATCCAATCTTCAAACGTGTAGGTCTTTCCGGAAAATCCGTAATTCCAATGGTAATCGGTACTGGTTGTGCAATCCCAGGTATTATGGCTTGTCGTACCATCCGTAATGAAAGAGAACGTAGAACTACAGCAATGCTTGCACCATTTATGCCATGTGGCGCAAAACTTCCGGTTATCGCATTGTTCGCTGGGGCATTTTTCGGAGATGCTTCCTGGGTAGGAACTCTGATGTATTTTGCCGGAATCGTAATTATTTTCTTCGGCGCTTTGATTGTAAATAAAATTACCGGACATAAATTGAAAAAATCCTTCTTTATCATGGAGCTTCCAGAGTATAAACTTCCAAGCCTTAAGAGAGCTTGTACTTCTATGTTATCTCGTGGGAAAGCTTATATCATCAAAGCTGGTACGATTATCCTCGTATGTAATACTGCAGTTCAGATTATGCAGTCCTTCACCTGGCAGCTTACACTGGTAGAGGAAGGCGCAGAACATACCTCTATTCTGGCAAGCATCGCTTCGCCATTGGCAGTGGTTCTGATTCCAGTATGTGGCGTGGCAGCATGGCAGTTAATGGCAGCCGTTGTAACAGGATTCATCGCAAAAGAAAACGTGGTTGGTACCCTTGCAGTTACATATGCAATTACAAACTTCATCGACGTAGATGAACTGGTTATGACAGGCGGCGCAAACGAAGTCGCAATGGCTATGGGACTTACAAAAGCAGCAGCTCTGGCATACCTTATGTTAAACCTCTTTACACCACCATGTTTCGCAGCGCTTGGTGCTATGAACTCAGAAATGCAGGACGCAAAATGGTTCTGGGGTGGAGTTGCCCTTCAGATTGCAACAGGATACTCCGTTGCATTTGTTACATATCAGCTTGGTACATTGATTGTTTCCTTGAAAAACGGCGCAGGATTTGCTTTAGGCGCAGGTTTCGTTCCAGGACTTATTGCAGTGCTTGTAATGGCAACAATTATTGTGGCAGTTGGGATTTACAATAATAAGAAAAAGATGGTATAATATGTCTATCATAAGAGAGAGAGGAACTGCAGATGCCTAGTACGATAGATGTTATAGTGATTATTGTTTTGTGTGTTCTTATGTTGTTTGTATTTGGATATATGGGACATAAGAGAAAACGTGGCAGAGGTTGTATCGGATGTCCAGATGCGCCATACTGCGCTAAGAGATTTACAGAAGAAGGCTGTAAAGACGATTACAAATATTAGACCTTTTAAAACGCCATCCTGAGATTATTCAGGGTGGCGTTTTTGTATGGATTTATATGGGAATACTGCATAATTTTTCTGGCACTAAATAGTTGAAAAAGTACAAAAAATAATATTGACAACAGCATGATGATTAGTTATACTAAACCTAAGTTAGATAAGACTAACTCGAACGTTTCAAGGAGGTAATATGTGTCAGGAAGTATTTAAGATTGTACAGAACATGGACTTAAGCCATGTGGAAGCAAAGCTTGCTTTACAATGTGCTCCTCTTATTACAGGCATTAAAATAGCAAACTTATTAATCGTTTCCACAGAAGACGAAGAACAGGTTCGTGAAATCTTAAAGAAATCAGGAATTACTTATTACCGTCTACTTCGCATGGAAGAGAAAACCACTTTCCTATTATTTCACAGATCCCAATTAGAAGCATATCTATATGACCCGGATGTGCTACGCATTTTGCGAGAAGACGGCTATACGGATTTATCGCTGGGAGGCATCCTCCGCCATTTCCAAGGACGCTTTCAGGCACATATGTTAGACAAGGCGGGATTCCCACACGAGATGGGACTCCTCCTTGGCTATCCTACCGAAGATGTAGAAGGGTTCATTCAGCACAAAGGACAGAACGCTCTATATTCAGGATACTGGAAGGTGTATCGGGATGTGGACGCAAAAAAGAAACTTTTTGAAGCGTATGAAAATGCAAAGGAAACGCTTATATGTCTGCTCCACTCAGGGCAGAGCATGAGGTCGATTATTGAGTGTTATAAATAAAAACCGGAAGATTACTCTTCCGGTTTTTGTGTTTTTTCAATATCATGTTTTTCGTTTTTAATCTCCCAATGAATCAGGAATGTCAGAAGGCCTCTAAGCAGGATAACTGCACCAAGAATCAAAAGCTCTTCCCATTCACGTACCACCACGGTACGAAGTACCTCGCTACCCATCTTAAATTCCAGTGACAGAGCAATGCCCTGCGCAAGATCTAATCGAAGATGTGTCGCATCGCGACGAATCCACTGCACGAAACATTTGACTGCTGTAAATACTAATACTGCAATTCCAAATAATTCCATTAGAACACAACAAATCTCTACAATATAATATAGATATGTCTCTGTCGCATGTATGATTTGCTCCATAGCCTGTCCCCCATAAGTAAATGATTGTATAAAATTATTATAGTGGATAGAAGTGGGCTTGGCAAGTGGGAAAAAATTACTTCACATTCCTATGCGCTGTCGACAGCATCAGCTTAATTCGGTTCAACTGGTTTACCTCCGAAGCACCTGGGTCGTAGTCGATGGCCACGATATTTGCTTCTGGATGGCGACGTCTTAATTCCTTAATAACACCCTTGCCTACGATGTGGTTTGGTAAGCAGGCAAATGGCTGGGTACACACAATGTTTGGTGCACCCTCGTGGATGAGTTCTAGCATTTCACCAGTTAAGAACCAGCCCTCCCCAGTCTGGTTACCAACGGACACGATGTCGCTGGCCGCTTCAGCAAGGTCCCAGATATAGGCAGTTGGCTCGAAGTGCTTGCTCTTTACCAGTTCATCACGGGCGTCTTTTCTCATCCATTCGAAGAAACGAACCAGCATATTGTTGATAAACTTAGACTTCTTTGTTCCGCCTAAGTGGTCGGTCTTGAAGTTTTGGTTGTAGCAACTATATAACAGGAAGTCTGTTAAATCCGGCACAACGGCTTCCGCACCTTCTGCTTCCAGTAAGTCCACTAGATAGTTGTTTGCAACTGGGTGGAATTTTACCAAGATTTCTCCTACGATACCAACACGAGGCTTTTTCTCATCGGTCATAGGGAGGTTATCAAAGTCACGGATAATCTCACGACAAAGAGAACGATACTTCTTATGAGACAGCATTTTCTTATCCTGAGTTAAGAATTCTAGACAAGTTGCTTTCCATTTCTCGTGCATTTCATTGGCGGAGCCAGAAACTAATTCATATGGTCTCACACGGTAGAGACATCGCATAAAAATATCCCCAAATTCCAAAGCGTACAAAGCGCGCTGAATCAGCTGTGGCGTGAACTTAAAGCCAGGATTCTTCTCTAAACCAACCATGTTCAGGGAAATAACTGGAACATCTGGCAATCCGCATTTTTGCAACGCACGACGAATAAAACCAATGTAGTTGGAAGCGCGACAGCCACCACCAGTCTGTGTAATAATAATGGCGGTTTTTGTCATATCGTATTTTCCAGAGAGCACGGCACTCATAATCTGGCCGATGACAATCAGGGATGGATAGCAGGCGTCGTTATTTACAAAACGAAGTCCCGTATCAATACATTCTTTGTTAGGAACATCTGGAATCACCACGTTGTAACCGCACTTGCGGAAAGCTGGCAACAAAATGTCAAAATGAATTGGTGACATTTGTGGACAGATAATGGTGTAGCCCTCGTCCTTCATTTCTTCTGTGAAAATTACTCGTTCGTAGTTGGCTGGCTGAATGTTACGTTTTTTATGTAACTTCTCTTTGACACGGATGGCAGAGAGAAGGGAACGGATACGGATTCTTGCGGCTCCAAGGTTGTTGACTTCGTCAATCTTCAGGCAGGTGTAGATTTTATCGGAACCTGTCAGGATGTCGTTGACTTGGTCTGTGGTGACCGCGTCAAGTCCACAACCGAAGGAATTAAGCTGAATCATATCCAGGTCATCGCGGACTTTCACATAGTTCGCTGCATTATAGAGGCGGGAGTGGTACATCCACTGGTCCATAACAATAAGTGGACGCTCCAATTCTCCCAGGTGGGAGATTGAGTCCTCGGTCAAAACGCATAGTCCGTAAGAGTTGATTAACTCTGGGATACCGTGGTTGATTTCAGGGTCCACGTGGTATGGGCGTCCAGCCAGAACGATACCTCGGCAGTGATGCTTTTCCATATAGGCAAGGACTTCTTCGCCCTTTTTTTGCATTTCCAGACGCACTACAGCCAGTTCCTTCCAGCCTTCAGAAACAGCGTCACGAATTTCGGATTCTGGAATATCAAATTCCTTGGTGAAGCATTCCACCAGCTGGGAAGATAAGGTTTCTTCATTGGTAAATGCCATAAATGGATTTAAGAAACGCATTTTGCCAGAAGTAATCTCGTCCACGTTATTCTTGATATTTTCTGAATAGGAAGTAACGATTGGGCAGTTGTAGTGGTTGTTTGCCTCTGGGAATTCGTTACGTTCATAAGGAATTGCAGGGTAGAAGATAAAATCCACATTCTGGTGAATGAGCCATGCAACATGGCCATGAGCCAGTTTGGCAGGATAGCATTCCGATTCGCTTGGGATGGTTTCGATACCCATCTCGTAAATCTTACGGCTGGACTGTGGGGATAAGACCACGGAAAATCCCAACTTCGCGAAAAATGTAGCCCAGAATGGGTAGTTTTCGTACATATTGAGGACACGAGGCAATCCTACCGTGCCACGAGGTGCTTCCTTCGCTGGAAGTGGTTCGTAAGCAAACAGTCGATTGTTTTTGTATTCAAAAAGGTTTGGTAAGTCAGCGTTTTTACGTTCTTTTCCCAGACCACGTTCACAACGGTTGCCAGTGATGTACTGACGATTGTCGGAAAAACGGTTGATGGTCAGCATACAGTGGTTGGTGCATCCCTTGCAACGAGTGAGTTTGGTGGTATAGGTAAGTTCTTTAATCTGCTCAATGCTAAGCATGGAAGTCTTGTAATCAGCTTCGTGGCGTTCCCGGGCAATGAGTGCCGCACCGAAAGCCCCCATGATTCCGGCGATGTCTGGGCGGGTTGCTTCCACGCCTGCGATGGTTTCTAGACTTCTTAAAACGGCATCGTTATAGAAGGTTCCACCTTGTACAACGATGTTTTCACCTAAGTCTTTCGCATCCGATAATTTGATAACCTTAAACAGGGCATTTTTAATAACAGAGTAGGCAAGACCTGCAGAGATATCTGCTACGGTAGCCCCTTCTTTTTGCGCTTGTTTTACTTTGGAATTCATAAATACCGTACAGCGGGTTCCAAGGTCGATAGGATTTTTTGCAAAAAGCGCTTCTTTTGCAAAATCAGATACACTATAGTTTAAAGATTTAGCGAAGGTTTCGATGAAGGAACCGCAACCAGAAGAGCAGGCTTCGTTTAACTGTACGGAGTCTACGGTCTGGTTCTTGATTTTGATACACTTCATATCCTGACCACCAATGTCAAGGATACAGTCAACTTTCGGATCAAAGAAGGCTGCGGCATAATAGTGAGCCACGGTTTCAACTTCCCCTTCATCCAGCATGAGAGCTGCTTTCAAAAGAGCTTCACCATAGCCAGTGGAACAAGAATGCACAATGTGAGCTCCAGAAGGTAATTTATCATAGATATCTGCAATGGCATTCATGGTAGTGCCAAGGAGATTACCGTTATTGCTACTATAAAATGAATAGAGGAGAGAACCGTCTTCTGCTACGAGGGCAAGTTTTGTAGTGGTGGAACCGCCATCGATACCTAGGTAGCAATTCCCCGTATATGTAGATAAATCTGCTGTTTTTACAGATTTTGCACTATGGCGCGTCTTGAAGGCTTTGTATTCTTCTTCAGAAGCGAAGAGTGGTTCCATACGTGCCACTTCAAATTCCATATGGATTTCCTGGGACAGGGCTTTTTCTAGTTCTGCAAGAGTGGTCTGATGTTCTGGTTTGTAATTCAGAGCAGAGCCCATTGCCGCGAAAAGATGAGAATTTTCTGGCATAATAGCGTGTTCCTCATCTAGATTTAGTGTGCGCACAAAGGCACCACGAAGTTCAGACAGGAAATGGAGAGGGCCACCTAAAAACGCTACGTGTCCACGGATTGGTTTGCCACAGGCAAGACCACTGATGGTCTGATTTACGACTGCCTGGAAAATAGAAGCAGATAAGTCTTCTCGTGTTGCGCCTTCGTTAATGAGAGGCTGAATGTCTGTTTTGGCAAATACACCACAACGCGCAGCGATTGGGTAGATTGCCTTGAAATTCTTAGCGTATTCATTTAAACCCGTTGCGTCGGTTTGAATCAGGGAAGCCATCTGGTCGATAAAAGAGCCTGTACCACCTGCACAGATACCGTTCATACGCTGTTCCACGTTACCGCCTTCAAAATAGATGATTTTCGCATCCTCACCACCTAATTCGATAGCAACGTCTGTCTGTGGGACAAAGTGCTGTAGGGCAGTGGATACGGCGATAACTTCCTGTACGAAAGGAACGTTTACGTGTTTTGCAAGGGTAAGACCACCAGAACCTGTGATAACTGCAGAGATATTGCAGTCAGAGATTTTGTCTAAAGCCTTTTTCACTAAACTATGGAGCGTTTCGCGGATGTTTGCAAAGTGTCTCTCATAGTCAGAAAAGAGAAGCTGGTTGTCTTCGTCTAAAATTGCGATTTTGACAGTTGTGGAGCCGATGTCGATTCCCAACTTGTGTAGGGTGTTGTTTTTCATATGTATAACCTCCAAGTCTATGAACCTGCTTGTTGAAAACAATATAAAATAATATAGTTAAATATATTTAACAAACCCCTCAAGGGACATTATAAAACTTGTCTATTTTAATTACAATATTTTAAATCTAAACTTTTTATGAAGAATTTGTCCGATTCTTGACAAAAAAATTGCCTTAGAAGTAGGATATTGTGTATAATGTTTTTTATATAAAAAGAATAATGAATAAAGGATGATATATAGATTATGAATTGGATGTACAAGTTAGAACAAAAGTGGGGCAGATATGCCATTTATGATTTGCATAAGTATTTTGTTATCACCTATTTAATAGGTTTCGCACTGAACTATATTGGTGGAGGAGCAATTCTGGAGTATCTGTCATTTGACATGAATGCAATTCTTGCAGGACAAATCTGGAGACTGGTGACCTGGATTCTCTGTGTATACAGAGGTGGCGGCATCTTTGGGCTTATTTTCATGCTTTGCCTTCTGTCTATGGGACAGAGCTTACAGCACTTTTTAGGTGTATTCCGTATGAATGTGTACCTGATTGGTGGCGTGCTGATTAATATTGTGGGCGGTGTTGTGGTATCGTTAATCGCATGGCCTTTTATTGGTGAACCACTTCCAATATTTTTGTCCTTGTACTATATCCTTTTATCTATGTTTATGGCGCTTGCTATTTGTATGCCAGAAGGAATTGTCAGCATATATGGCATTTTCCCTGTTAAGATGAAATGGATGTTAATTGTATACTTCGTGGAACTTTTATACGAGTTATACAGATATTATTCCGTAGGTGGCGGTTTTAGTGTGATGCTTGGACTTATGACTATGTCAATCTATGGCGCTCAGATTATTTTTGCATTATTGAATCTGTTCTTATTCTTCTTCCTAGCAGGTATTCGCCTGAACAGAAAGCAGAAAAAACGTCAGCAGGAGTTTCATAGAAAAATGAGTGCAGCTAACTTCCAGGCAAGGGGGCCACGCCATAAATGTGCTATCTGTGGCAAGACGGAAGAGGATGATCCAGATCTTACCTTCCGCTTCTGCTCAAAATGTACTGGAAATAAGGAATATTGCCAGAATCATTTGTTCACACATACCCATAATTAGTGGGCTTTCGGTTGACAAAGAATTGTCAGGAAATTATAATAGAGATAGTGGCAAAATAGGTTGTGTCCTAATGCACAACCTATTTTTGTTATTATAGCGAAGCTCGCACAAAAGTGTAGACGCAAAAAATATTAAGGAAGCACTGATTACGCGCTGGCGTACAGTGTCTGGAGGTTAATTATGGAAAATGAAGCAGTAGTTTCCAAGAATTTTATTGAGAACATTATTGAGAAAGATTTAAGCGAAGGACATTGTCAGAGTATCTGTACCAGATTCCCACCAGAACCAAATGGATATCTCCATATTGGACATGCTAAGTCCATCCTTTTGAACTATGGATTAGCACAGAAATACGGCGGAAAATTCAACCTTCGTTTTGATGATACAAACCCAACCAAGGAAAAAATCGAGTTCGTTGAGTCTATTAAGGCTGACGTGGCGTGGCTTGGTGCTGACTGGGAAGATAGATTGTATTTTGCATCTGAGTATTTTGATAAAATGTACGAAGGTGCTATTGAACTGATTAAAAAAGGCAAAGCCTATGTATCTGATTTGACAGCAGAAGAGATTCGCGAATACCGTGGAACTCTGACAGAACCAGGCAAGGAAGATCCATATTCCAAGAGAAGTATCGAAGAGAACTTAGACCTGTTCCTTCGTATGAAGAACGGTGAGTTCGAAGATGGAAGCAAGGTGCTTCGTGCAAGAATCGATATGGCATCTGCCAATATCAACATGCGTGACCCAGTTATCTATCGTGTGGCTCATATGACACACCACAGTGCTGGAGATAAATGGTGCATCTACCCAATGTATGACT
Organism: Lachnospiraceae bacterium; assembly: GCA_015057035.1. Lineage (GTDB taxonomy): Bacteria > Bacillota > Clostridia > Lachnospirales > Lachnospiraceae > Roseburia. The sequence continues at coordinate 113,983 of SVFC01000003.1, forward strand.
TCGCTCATCCAATCGAAGACGCAGTAGAAGGCATTACCCATTCTATCTGTACTTTGGAATTCGAAGACCACAGACCACTTTATGACTGGGTATTAATCGAGCTTGGATATAAGAAGACTCCAGAAGATGCTCCAAAGCAGATTGAATTTGCAAAATTATACCTTACCAACGTGGTAACTGGTAAACGTTATATCAAGAAGTTAGTAGAGGAAGGCATTGTAGACGGCTGGGATGATCCTAGACTTGTATCTATTGCAGCACTTCGTAGAAGAGGCTTCACACCAGAATCTATCAAATTATTCGTAGAACTTTGTGGTGTATCCAAAGCTAACAGTTCTGTAGATTATGCAATGCTTGAGTACTGTATCCGTGAAGACCTGAAGATGAAGAAACCACGTGTGATGGCAGTTCTTGATCCAATTAAGGTTGTAATCGATAACTATCCAGAAGGACAGGTGGAATATCTCGAAGTGGATAATAACTTAGAGAATCCAGAACTTGGAAAACGTCAGGTTCCATTTACAAGAGAACTCTACATCGAACGTGATGACTTTATGGAAGAACCACCTAAGAAATATTTCCGTATGTACCCAGGCAATGAAGTTCGTCTTATGAATGCTTACTTCGTAACCTGTAACAGTGTAGAAAAAGACGCAGATGGCAATATCACAGCAATTCATTGTACTTATGATCCAGCTACAAAGGGCGGCGACGCTCCAGATGGACGCAAGGTAAAAGGTACCATTCACTGGGTATCTGCAGAGTATGGTAAGAAAGTAACGGTTCGTTTATACGAGAACCTGATTAACGAAGAATTAGGCGTATATAATGAAGACGGAAGCCTGAACTTAAATCCAAACTCACTTACAGTACTTGACAATTGCGTAGTTGAACCAGCGCTTATGGAAGCAAAGGCTTATGACAGCTATCAGTTCGTACGTCAGGGCTTCTTCTGTGCAGATTCCAAGGATTCTGTAGATGGTCAGCCAGTATTCAATCGCATTGTATCGCTTAAGAGTTCGTTCAAATTGCCTACGAATCCAGCATAGGATTGCGAATAATACGTAAGAAAAATCGATAGATTCGATAAGAAACAGGGGGTTTTATGGATAATTTATTATCAGGCTTAGGAAAATTTGGCTTAGATGAAAATGTTGCCAACAATATTTTCCAGGATGAAAACGTAACCGTGAAAAAGGCGGAAGATGGAACTACGGTAAAAGAGATTGCTGCACCAAAGGAAGAAGATTTTCTCCTTTTGAAATCCATCCGTTGTCCAGTTTGTGACGGAGTGTTCCGTACAACAATGATTAAATCTGGCCGTGCTAAGAGAAAAGAGCCAGATATGGACCTTCGCCCAAGATTTGAATATATTGATACCAACAAATATGATGTGGCATCCTGCCCACATTGTGGATATACAGCAATTCATCGTTATTTTCCACATTTGTCAACTCTTCAGATGAAACTCATCAAAGAAGGGGTGTGTGCAAAATTCAAAACAGCACCAACAAAACCGATTGAAGAAATCGAAGTGCTGGATTACGATACCGCTATTGAACGTTACAAGCTGGCGCTGTATACCACAATTGTAAAAAAAGGACAGACGAGTGAAAAAGCCTATGAATGCTTAAAGATTGCATGGCTGCTTCGTGGCAAGATAGAGCAGCTTACTGCAGAAGGTGCAGACAAGAACAAGGATGCAATTGAGGCATGTCAGAAAGAATATGATTCTTTCTACCAGCAGGCATTTGATGGTTATGTTAAGGCTATGTCTTCAGAAAACTATCCAATGAGTGGTATGGACCAGAGCACAGTAGATTTGCTGATTGCAGCTATGGCTTTCAATCTGGGACAGTATGAATATTCATCACGTTTTGTATCAAGTTTGATTGTGTCAAGAACCGCATCAAGCAACATCAAGAATCGTGCACATGATATGAAAGAGAAGATTATCGCTAAACTAAAGAAATAGTGAGAGGGGCCTATGTTACATTTTAAGTTACAGTTGGGGTGTTTGATATTACTGTTATATGTTGGATTTGTATATGTCAGAGACCGTAGAAAGTATGATCCAAAGCATAAGTTTTCAGTTTTTGACGCCTTATTTACCACAGCACTGATTACGTTAGTGTTTGATGGATTAACGGCATATATGGTAAATCATTTGGAATATGTTGATCCAATGATTAATTTGTTTTGCCATGTAGTATTTCTGGTTGGAATTGATACTTTCATTTTTAACCTGTTTATTTATATGCTTTCCATTACAGAATCACTTCCAAAGACGTTGCCGTTTAAGATTATCGCTTATTCGCCATATGTAGTGAGTGTGGTGGTTGCAGTATTGTTTGCACCAGAATTAAAATATCTGACTCATAGTGTAAGTAATTACTCAATGGGAATTACAGCATACACATGCTTTGCTATGGCAGCAGTATATTCCTTATTGGCATTGATTGTGTTCTGTGTACATTTTAAACGTATTGAAAGTCACAAACGTGCAAGTATTACTACTTCGCTGATAGCAATGCTGGCAGTTGCAGGTTATCAGATTGTGAATTCCTATGTGTTGTTAACCAGCATTTGCATCACAATTATTATTTTGGGCGTGTACATTAATCAGGAAAATCCAGCGGTAAAAGAATTAGAGCGTTACCACAAGGAAATGGTTATGGGCTTCGCTACTCTAGTGGAAAATAAGGATGGTAGCACAGGTGGTCACATTAAGAGAACATCCATTTATGTGGAGTTATTGACAGAGGAATTAAAACGCCGTGGTCATTACAAAGACATTTTGACCAAGGACTACACTAACAATCTCTACAAGGCAGCTCCAATGCATGATATTGGTAAGGTTGCTGTACCAGATGTGATTCTACAGAAACCGGGTAAGCTCACCACAGCAGAGTTTGAATCTATGAAATTCCACACCGTAAACGGTGGTAAAATTATCAAAGAAACCTTTGAACATCTTGGTAATGATGAGTATGCAGAAGTGGCTTATCAAGTTGCGATGTATCATCATGAAAAATGGAATGGTAAAGGTTATCCAGAAGGATTGCAAGGGGAAGAAATTCCACTTTGTGCTAGAATTATGGCAATTGCAGATGTATTTGACGCAGTTTCCATGAACCGTTGTTATAGAGCGGCGTTACCAATAGATGAATGCTTTGATATCATTAAAAATGGTAGTGGCGTAGATTTTGACCCAGTGTTGGTTGATATCTTCATGGATATTCGCCCACAGGTGGAAGAAGCACATCATAATACAGAGGAATAATTATGCTATATACAGATGCACAGGTTGAATTCCTAAAATGTATGGATTTTATGAGACTTGGTCAGGCAATCAACCACAAACAATGGCAGAGTGCCTCCATGATTGTTAGACGACTTGATGATATGGCCCGTGAAGCTGGCATCAATGATTTTGAAAGAGCCTTCACAGGAATTCGCCAGTCTATCAATCGCAAGGACATCTACGAAGCCAAACAGATTATGGCAATCGTAGTAAATAAGAGAGTGAAATATTTGAATGATATGAAAAGTCGTGAGTGTTAATCACTCACGACTTTTTTGTTGCTTTTTTATTACTTGAAATATTTATTAGTTTCTCCAGCTTCTTGCCACTTCATAGCTCTTACCTTCAGTGGTAATCCAAATAATGTAATGAAGCCTTCTGCATCATGGTGGTCATATAAGTCACCTGTTGTGAAGCTTGCAAGAGATTCGCTGTAGAGTGAATATGGAGAAGTTGTTCCGGCTTTGATGATATTGCCTTTGTACAGTTTGAACTTAACTTCGCCAGTTACATATTCCTGAGTAGAGGTTACAAATGCCTGAACTGCTTCACGAAGTGGTGTGAACCATTTTCCTTCGTAAACGATCTGCGCCATCTTGTTACCCATATCTTTTTTCACTTCCATAGTAGCACGGTCGAGAACCAATTCTTCTAACTGCTGGTGTGCTTCCATTAGGATAGTTCCGCCTGGTGTTTCATATACACCACGGGATTTCATACCAACAACACGGTTTTCTACGATATCAACGATGCCAATACCATGTTTTCCACCAAGTGCGTTTAATTCACGAATGATATCAGAGACCTTCATCTTTTTACCATTTACAGAGGTTGGGATACCCTTTTCAAAAGTCATAGTTACATATTCGCCCTGATCTGGAGCTTTTTCAGGAGAAACACCAAGTACTAATAAATGGTCGTAGTTTGGTTCCTGTGCAGGATCTTCCAATTCCAGACCTTCATGGCTGATGTGCCATAAGTTTCTATCACGGCTGTAGCTGTTGTCTGCAGAGAATGGAAGGTCGATACCATGTGCTTTACAGTATTCGATTTCATCTTCACGAGACTGCATTGTCCAGTTGTCCTGACGCCAAGCAGCGATAATCTTAAGGTCTGGAGCAAGGGCTTTGATACCAAGTTCGAAACGAATCTGGTCATTACCTTTTCCTGTTGCACCGTGGCAGATAGCAGTAGCGCCTTCTTTTCTAGCAACTTCTACGAGCTTTTTAGCGATTCCCGGACGAGCCATGGAAGTTCCGAGCAAGTATTTGTTTTCGTATACTGCACCAGCCTGAACACATGGAATAATGTATTCGTCGCAGAATTCATCTGTAATGTCTTCAATATATAATTTGGTAGCGCCAGAAAGTTTTGCTCTTTCTTCTAATCCATCTAATTCTTCGCCCTGTCCACAGTTGATACAGCAGCAGATAACTTCGTAATCATAATTTTCCTTTAACCATGGAATAATGGCTGTGGTATCAAGACCACCTGAGTAAGCTAAAACAACTTTTTCCTTTGACATAATGTATATTTCCTTTCTTATATAAAAATCATCTTCCTGTCACGTCGCATCCTGCGTCGCGTTCAATAAGGATACTATACACCTGTTTTTATGCATGCGCAAGTGTAAAAATATACAAAAAACGCACAAATATACAGTTAAAAATGCATAAAATGCAAAAATAATGAATAAAAATGCATAAAAATTCAAAAAAGGCTTTACGAAACAGAGGAGATGTACTATTATAGGTAGCAAAGGTTTTATTAACCATATTAGGAATGAGGAAATGATTATGATTAAAGTAGGAATTATTGGTTCAACTGGATATGCAGGAGCGGAATTGGTGCGTATTTTATACAACCATCCAGAGACAGAGATTGTGTGGTATGGTTCTAGAAGTTATGTGGACCAGAAATATGCATCCGTATATCAGAATATGTTTGAACTGATAGAAGATAAATGTTTGGATGACAACATCGCAGAACTGGCAGAGAAGGTGGATGTGATTTTTACAGCAACACCACAGGGATATCTGGCGGGAGTACTTACGGAAGAAATATTAAATAAGGTAAAGATTGTGGATTTGAGCGCAGACTACCGAATCAAAGATGTATCTGTTTATGAGAAATGGTACGGTATTGAGCATAAGAGCCCACAGTTTATTGAAGAAGCGGTGTATGGACTTTGTGAAGTCAATCGCGACAAGGTAAAAAACGCAAGATTAGTTGCAAATCCAGGATGCTACACAACCTGTTCCATTTTGACAGCTTATCCATTAGTAAAGGAGGGCATCATTGATGCCAGCACTCTTATTGTGGATGCAAAATCCGGAACATCTGGTGCAGGACGTGGTGCCAAGCTTCCAAACCTGTTTTGCGAAGTGAATGAGAATATGAAGGCTTATGGAGTTGCAAGTCACAGACATACTCCTGAGATTGAGGAACAGTTAGGATATGCTGCAGGAGAAGAGATCCTGATTAATTTCACACCACATCTGGTCCCAATGAACAGGGGAATTCTGGTAACAGAATATGCTTCTCTTAAGAAAAAAGCCGATGGAACCTATCCAACCTATGAAGAAATAAAAGCGGTTTATGATTCTTATTATAAGGAAGAAACCTTTGTCCGTGTCTTAGACAAAGGCATCTGTCCAGAAATCAAATGGGTAGAAGGCAGTAACTTTGTAGATGTGAACTTTGTTATTGATGAAAGAACTGGTCGTATCATTATGATGGGTGCCTTAGATAACCTGGTAAAGGGTGCTGCAGGTCAGGCAATTCAGAATATGAACCTGTTATTTGGACTTCCTGAAAATACAGGACTTATGATGGTACCGATGTTCCCATAGAGGTGTGATATGAGCAACAACTATACTCTGCGTGTGATGCAGATTGAAGATTATGAAAAAGTATATAACCTATGGATGACCATTGATGGTTTTGGAATCCGTTCCCTTGACGACTCCTATGAAGGGGTGGAACGATTTTTAAAGAGAAATCCAACCACCAGTGTGGTAGCGGAAAATGAGGCTGGTGATATCATTGGCGCCATTCTCTGTGGTCATGATGGCAGACGTGGTTGTTTTTATCATGTGTGTGTTCATAAGGATTATCGTAAGCATGGCATTGGCAAAGCTATGGCGGTATTTTGTATGAAGGCTCTGCAAGAGGAGGATATCAATAAGGTATCGTTGATTGCATTTAAGTCTAATGTAGTGGGAAATACTTTCTGGAAGAAGGTAGGATGGACGTTCCGCGAGGACCTAAACTATTATGATTTTACATTGAATGAGGACAATATCACGAAGTTTAATCGGCTATAAAATCGTCAAAGTGGGGCAAGAAAATTAGGAATAGATTATGAAGATGAAAGAGGATGAAAGCATGACAGAACAAACAAAAACTTTACAAGAAAAAGCAGAAGTATTGATTGAGGCCCTGCCTTATATTCAGAAATTTAATCGTAAGATTATCGTTGTAAAATATGGCGGTTCTGCCATGATTGATGAGCAGTTAAAACGTCAGGTAATTCAGGACGTAACCCTTCTTAAACTGGTAGGTTTTAAACCAGTGATTGTACATGGTGGCGGCAAGGAAATCAGCAAGTGGGTAAAACTCTCTGGAAAAGAGCCTGAATTCGTAAATGGCCTTCGAAAAACCGATGCTGAAACTATGGAAATTGCAGAAATGGTTTTGAATAAAGTAAATAAATCTCTGGTTCAGCTAGTAGAAGAATTAGGAGTAAAATCTATTGGGATTAGTGGGAAAGACGGTGGTCTCTTAAAAGTAGAAAAGAAATACTCTGATGGTCAGGATATTGGATTTGTTGGAGAAGTAACAGAAGTAAATACGAAGATTATTTATGATATGTTAGAAAAGGACTTCCTTCCAATTATTTGTCCAATTGGTATGGATGATAAATTCCAGAGCTATAACATCAATGCAGATGATGCGGCATGTGCCATTGCAAAGGCCCTCGGCGCAGAAAAACTTGCATTCTTAACAGATATTGAAGGAGTTTATGCAAATCCACAAGATCCATCTACGCTGATTTCAGAGCTGAAGGTGTCAGATGCCAAAGACTTAATTGGTACGGGATTTATTGGTGGTGGAATGCTTCCAAAACTCAATAATTGTATTGATGCCATCGACAGTGGCGTATCCAGAGTACATATTCTGGATGGTAGAATTGCCCATTGTCTGTTGCTTGAGATCTTTACTAAGAAAGGTATTGGAACAGTGATCCTTTCAGATAATGCAGAGTAAAAATTATATCAGGAATTAATATTAATGGAATGGGAAATGTTATGTCAAATATGAATCAATATATGGAAACGGCAGAGAAGGCTCTGTTACATACTTATAATCGTTTTCCAGTGGTTTTTGACCACGGAAAGGGTGTGTATCTCTATGATACAGAGGGAAAAGAATACTTGGATTTTGCAGCAGGAATTGCTGTAAACTCTTTGGGATATGGTGATGAAACCTATACCGATGCATTAAAGAATCAGGTGGATAAACTATTGCATATCTCCAATTTATATTATAGCGCTCCAACAGCAGAGGCGGCTTCAAAGCTCCTTGAAGTAAGTCAGATGGACAGAGTGTTTTTCACCAATAGCGGAACAGAAGCCATTGAAGGAGCCTTAAAGGCTGCCAGAAAGTATTCTTATAGCAAATACGGCACAGAACGTTATGAGATTATTGCTATGAATCATTCCTTCCATGGAAGAAGTATGGGGGCAGTATCCGTAACTGGAAACGCCCATTATCGTGAACCTTTTGAGCCATTGATTGGCGGAGTGAAGTTCGCAGATTTTAACGATTTGGAATCTGTAAAAACAGCCATAACAGATAAAACCTGTGCAATTCTTATGGAAACCGTACAGGGAGAAGGAGGAATCTATCCTGCAACGCCAGAGTTTTTATGTGGAGTGAAGGCGCTTTGCGAAGAAAAAGATATCCTTCTTATCTTGGATGAAATCCAGTGTGGAATGGGCCGTACAGGAGAAATGTTTGCGTGGCAGGGATACGGAGTAAAACCTGACATCTTAACTTCTGCAAAAGCGTTAGGCTGTGGTGTTCCTGTAGGTGCTTTTCTCATGACAGAGAAGGTTGCGGAATATTCCCTTGCGCCTGGAGATCATGGAACTACCTATGGTGGAAATCCATTTGTTGGAGCTGCGGTATCAGCAGTTTTGGATATCTATAAGGATAAGAATATCTTGACGCATGTGCAGGAAGTTGGTGCTTATCTGGAAGAGAAACTGGATGCACTTGTAGAAAAATATGATTGTCTTACAACCAGAAGAGGAAAGGGCCTGATGCAGGGGGTGGTCACCACAATAAAACCAGGAACTGTATGTAGCAAGGCATTAGAAAAAGGACTGGTGATTATTTCTGCCGGATCTGACGTAATTCGTATAGTTCCACCTCTTGTGATTGAGAAAAAACACGTGGATGAAATGATTTCTAAGTTAGAGGCAACAATTTCTGAAATAATCTAGTAATATATCTTGTAAAATCCGTAATATTTCGTTAAAATAAATAACAGCATTGAGACTCCTTCCGCAAGGAAGGAGTGTTATTTATGGTTAAAAAACTTATTATTTGTGCACTAATATGTATGATGTCATTGGTAAATCTGGTAGCTTGTGGTAAGCAAACAGCAGAATTTGTGAATTCTTCTCATGCGACATCAGAAGATTCTGGAATGGAGACGGAATCTAAGATGTCGGAAATGGACATGACGGAGACAGAGGAGCCTAAGACAATCTTTGTATATGTATGTGGTGCTGTGGTGTCACCAGGAGTTTATCCTATAAGCGAAGGAAGTCGGATTTGCGACCTTTTCCAGAGAGCAGGTGGCCTTACAGAAGATGCAGCCGGGGACTATTGGAACCAGGCCAGAGTACTGACAGACGGAGAGATGATTTACGTACCTACGGAAGAGGAAGCCAGGGAATATTCCAAAGAGGAATGGGATAGTGCTGCCAGTTCAGGAAATGCAAAGGATACATCAGGTGCAGACAGTAAAAAAATCAATATTAATACCGCATCCATGGAACAGCTTATGACCTTGCCGGGAATCGGGGAGTCCAAGGCTCGTGCGATTTTGTCCTACAGACAGGAAAAGGGAAAATTTACGTCTATTGAGGAACTAAAAGACATTCCGGGAATTAAGGATGGGGTATTTTCTAAAATCAAAGATTATTTAACGATTAACTGAGGTGTGTAATGGCAAAGAAAGTTCTTGTAGTGGATGATGAGAAACTTATTGTAAAGGGAATCCGTTTTAGTTTGGAGCAGGACGGAATGGAAGTAGACTGTGCTTACGATGGAGAAGAAGCCTACAATATGGCAAAAGCAACAGAGTATGATATGATTCTACTGGATGTAATGCTTCCAAAGATGGATGGATTTGAAGTATGTCAGGCGATACGAGAATTTTCGGATATGCCAATTGTGATGTTAACTGCAAAAGGCGATGATATGGATAAGATTCTGGGCTTGGATTATGGCGCAGATGATTATATTACGAAACCTTTTAATATTTTAGAAGTAAAGGCTCGCATTAAGGCAATTATGCGTAGAACTTCTGGTGGAAGAAGGGCAGAGGTTTCCGAAACCATTATTGAAAAGGGAGATTTGAAGCTGGACTGTGACAGCAATCGTCTGTATATCAAGGGAGAAGAGGTTAACCTTACAGGCAAAGAATTTGAACTGTTAGAACTTCTTGTGAAGAATGAGAATAAGGTATATAGTCGTGAGCAGCTCTTGGAAAATGTCTGGGGCAAGGATTATCCAGGAGATGTTCGTACAGTAGACGTACATGTTCGTCGATTGAGAGAAAAGATTGAGAAAAATCCTAGTGAGCCAAGATACGTTCACACCAAGTGGGGCGTAGGGTATTATTATATTCAGAAGTAACAAAGGGGTAGTTCCATGCACAAAAATGCAGGATTAATTCCATTTTTGAAAAGTTTACAATTTCGTCTCATATTAAGCATTATTTTGATGGCGGTTTTGCCAACCTGTATTGTGGCAGCCACAATCTTATCTTCCTATGAGGCACGAGCGTTATCTATTCGTGAGAGCGAAGTCAAAAGCCAGACCAAGATTCTTGCAAACCAGATTGCGGCCAGTGAATTTATGAGTGGCAGTAATTCCACATCTGATACAGTACAAACGCAGATTGGAATGCTGACTACTATTTATGATGGGCGCATTCTGATTGTGGACGCCAATCTTCGAGTAATGTATGACACTTACCATATGGATGAGGGGAAGACCATCATCTCAGAAGAAGTGGTCCGAGGAATGAAGGGAGAAGAGTTCACCACCTATGATGCAGAGAATCTGTATATTGAGCTGGCAGTTCCAATTATTAATCCAACAGATGCAACCAATACCATTGTGGGAGTACTTGTTACCAGTGTTTCCACAAATAATATTCAGTTGAATGCCAGCTATTTGCAGCAGATTACAAACATTATTGTGGTGCTTGTAATTACTGCCATTGGTTTCTTTGGCGTACTTTTATCTATCAGACTTGTGACACCATTTAAGAAATTGTCAGATGGAATTGCTGCGGTACAGAGTGGACATATAGATGGAGAATTGATGGTCAAAGACTATACAGAAACCATTCTTATCTGTGAGCGATTCAATGAGATGATGAGTAAGATGAAGACCATGGACGAATCCCGCCAGGAATTCGTATCAAACGTGTCTCATGAATTAAAGACTCCATTGACCTCTATGAAGGTTTTGGCGGATTCTATCAATAGTATGCAGGGAGCGCCTTTGGAATTGTATCAGGAATTCATGTCTGATATCACCAACGAAATCGAGCGCGAGACCAAGATTATCAACGACTTATTATCTCTGGTAAAAATGGATAAAACTGCTTCTGCTCTTAACGTATCTCTGGTTCATATGAACGATTTGATAGAACAGATTATGAAACGTTTACAACCGATTGCAGACCAGCAGAAGGTGCGACTGGTTATGGAGAGTTTCCGTCCGGTGTCAGCAGAAGTGGATGAGGTTAAGATTACCCTTGCCATTACCAATTTAATTGAAAATGCCATCAAGTATAATAAAAACAATGGCGAAGGCTGGGTGCATGTATCCTTAAATGCTGACCACAAGTATTTTTATGTCAAGGTAGAAGACAATGGTATGGGTATGCCAGAAGAGTCTCTGGAGCACATCTATGAGAGATTTTATCGTGTGGATAAGTCACACTCCAGAGAGATTGGTGGAACTGGACTTGGACTTGCGATTACCAGAAATGCTATTTCTATGCACAAAGGGGCCATTAAGGTTCATAGTGAATTGAACGAAGGAACCACCTTTGATGTCCGAATTCCACTGAACTATATTGTTTAAGGAGAGCTTATGAATAAAAGGATTCTGTGCCTGCTTCTTTCTGTTTTCATGGTATGTACCCTTGTAGGGTGTGATGATGAAGAAAGAAAGCCAGGCGAATATCAGATTTTTTATTTGAATAGAGAAGTAACCAAGGTGCAACCAGAAGATTACGACAGTACAGGGGCAGAAGGGGAATCATTAGTAAAAGAATTGCTAGAAAGACTTGCTACAGCGCCAGATTCTTCAAAACTTCGCCAAACTATCCCAAGTGATGTTAAGGTGAATGGAGTCAAAACGGAAGGGGCATATATTACCATTGACTTTAGTCAGAGTTATAAGAATATGTCCGTGACAGAAGAAGTTTTGGTGAGGGCCGCCATTGTCAAGACTTTGTTGCAGATAGAGAATTACTCATTAGTTTCGTTTACTATTGAAGCAGAACCTCTTCGTAGTGCTGATGGTATACTGATTGGAAATATGACATTGGACAGCTTTGTAGAAAATCCTGGAGCTCAGATTAATGCCAGTACACAAAGCACCATAAAACTGTATTTTTCCAGTGCAGATGGGACAAGCCTTATGGAGGAAACCCGTGTAGTGACACACAGTACTAGTGTTTCTATGGAAAAACTGGTAATGGAACAGTTGATTGATGGTCCAAATCTGTCTAAATGTAAAGCCACAATTCCATCAGCTACAAAACTGATTAACGTGTTGGTTATAGATGGGGTGTGTTATGTGAATGTAGACCGGTCCTTCCAGAACCAGGATCAGGAGATTAAGGAAGAGATTGTTCTATATTCCATTGTGAATTCTCTTACAGAGCTTCCTGGTGTCAATAAGGTGCAATTGTCTATCAATGGGGATACCAAGGGCTTTTGGAGATACACTTATGAGTTGTCCAAAATGTATGAAAAAAATTTAGATTTATTATATTCCGAATCAACGGAAGGAGTGCAATGAGAAAAAGACCGCTATTTTTAGGCGCAGTGGTCTTTTTGACAGGTCTCGTATGCTGTCGTTACCAGAGATATGAACTGTTGGCAGTGTTATCTGTCTGGTTGTTGTATGAATTGATTTGTGGCAGGAAAAACAAGAAGAAAATGCTTATGGCAGGAAGGTGCGTACTGCTTCTTTCTGCCTTTTTTCTAGGTTTTTTCCATATGGAAACAGAGATGGCATTTCGAGACGCCTATATGTCAAAAATGAAAGACGGTGAAACAGTAACCGTCTGGGGAGAAGTAATCAAAAAGGAATGGAAAGAAGTAAGTCTTAGCTATTCCATCTATTTATCTGATTGTTATATCAGTCTAAAAGGAGAGACGATGCCGTGCAATGATGTAATCGTCTACTCGTCAAAGCATCAATTTGAAATTGGTGATATCCACAAAATAACGGGAGAATTGCATATCTTCGACAGAGCAAGAAACGAAGGGGGTTTTGATAGTTTTATTTACTATCAGAGCCTTAAAATGGATTTTGCTGTTTACGAGAAAGAGAGTCATCGTATGGCAAAAGGGGATGACTGGATGAAAACTGCCATTCTGTCCTTGAAAAATCAGATTAAGCAGACATTTGATAATCATACTACTGAGAGAACCGCAGGTTTTTTGTCTGGAATGCTTCTGGGGGATAAAAGCAATCTGGAGAAAGATTTAAAAAACCTGTTTACAGACGGAGGACTGGCTCATATTCTGGCTATTTCCGGATTGCATGTGTCCATTATAGGCAGGGGCTTTTATAGCAACCTTCGAAAACGAGGAGTCGGGTTTGCTCTGGCAGGATTATTCGGCGGATTGTTGTTGATTGCATATTGTTTCATGGTGGGGAATGGAATGTCAGCGGTGCGTGCTGTTGGAATGATGCTGATTTTCTTCACGGGACAGATTCTGGGGCGCAGTTACGATATGTTGAATTCTCTTGGGGCAATGGTGTTAGTTTTGCTGTGGGAGAATCCGTTTCTACTGGAATATTCAGGGTTCTGGTTCTCGGTATCTGCCTTAGTCGGCGTGGGATTTGTGGGAAGCATCTGGGGAAAGTTTGGCATGAGTGTAGGCATTACCCTTACAACCCTTCCACTGGTGGCATTGGGATATTACGAGATTCCTTTGTATTCGCCACTTACCAATTTTCTCTTATTGCCATTACTGACACCAATTTTTATATTTGCGCTGGCAGGTGGTGTAATAGGAAGTGTTATGGGAGAAAGTGTTCCATGGTTGATAGATATGCTATTGTATCCATGTCAGTTAGGACTGGAGTTCTACGAATTGGTATGTGGTTTTATAGGAGAATTTCCATTTGCAACGATTATCACAGGAAAGCCTTCTGTGGGAGTGGTGGTTGTGTACTATGGTATTTTACTAGGGGGAACCTATTATATAAAAACGCATTATACTTTTGAGCAGAAAGTGAAGAGAAGGGTCACCAAAAAGATAAATGGGCAAGGATACCTGCTAGGAGCTACAATGGCAATGACTTGCCTGATTCTTATCATTTATCCCAAACCCCAGCCTAAGGAAATCACCTTTCTAGACGTGGGACAGGGGGATGGCATTTACATAAGCACGGGGGAAGGAACGAACTTCTTTATTGATGGTGGAAGTGCTTTTTCTGATAGTTTGGGAGAATATACAATTTTGCCATTTTTAAAGAGCAGGGGAATTGCAAAAGTGGACTACTGGTTTGTCTCGCATGCGGATAAGGATCACATTTCGGGATTGCTAGAAGTGCTGGAAAGTGGATATGCAGTAGAATATATTGTTGTGTCACAGTTTGCTCCGAAGGACGAGAAAATGTCAGAAATATTATTGGCCGCAGAAGGCAATGGAACGGAAGTTTTATTTATGGAGGCAGGAGATCTCATTCAAACGGATGGGGTTTCCATGAGATGCATTTATCCTGGGAGAAAAGACGTCTCAGACATTCCAGAATTAGCAGAAGATCGTAATGAAGGTTCATTAGTATTGGAGTTACATTTTGAGAAATTTGGAGAGGTTCAGGACTTCTATGGCTTTTTCTCAGGAGACATCTCCAGTGAGGTGGAAGAGGTCTTGCTTAGTCAAAATCGTCTATCGAAAGTGTGGCTATACAAGGCGGCACATCATGGTTCTAAGTACTCCAATTCTATGGAATTACTAGAAGTGATTTCACCAGAAGTGGCAGTAATCTCTTGCAGCAAAAACAATCGTTACGGACACCCAGGGCCAGAGGTGATAGAAAACTTAAAGACCGTTGATGCAGATATCTATTACACTATGGATGTGGGGCAGGTGACGTTGCGGGAGAAGGATGAAAAGATTGAAATTATATCGGTTGTCACCACCCCAAACTTTTGATACAATGAGCATATGAAAACGATAGACAACGACATCAAATTTGGACAACTGAAAAAAGTATATTTGCTCTATGGTGAGGAACGATATCTGGTAAAACAGTATAGAGACAAGCTTAAGAAAGCATTGGCGGACCCAGACGATACTATGAATTTTTCTTCTTTTGAGGGAGAAGATATTAACGTAAAAGAAATCATTGATTTGGCGGAAACTCTCCCATTTTTCGCAGAGAGAAGAGTCATTTTTATTGAGAATAGCAAGCTCTTCAAAAAAGGCGGAGATGAACTGGGGGAATATCTGGAAAACTTACCGGAAACCACGTATTTTGTCTTTGTTGAGGAAGAGATAGATAAGCGTTCCAAGTTATACAAAGAAGCAACCAAGCAGGGAAATGCTGTGGAATTTGTCACCCAGACCGACGAGACGCTGATGAAGTGGATTGGTGGACGAATCAGCAAAGAGGGTAAGAACATTACTCAGGCTGCATATCGAGCATTTATTGCAAAAACTGGAACAGATATGCAGAACATCGAGAAAGAGCTCGAAAAACTCATCTGTTACTGTATGGACAAGGAAGTAATCGAGCCAGAGGATGTGGAGGCAATTACCACAGAACAGATTAGCAATAAAGTCTTTGATATGGTAGATGCCATTGCCAGCCACAAACAGAAACAGGCGATGGATTTGTATTACGATTTGCTCGCTCTTAGAGAAGCGCCAATGAGAATTCTTTTCCTGATTACCAGACAGTTTCAGACGCTTCTTACTGTGAAGGTTATGACACCACAGGGCTTCAGTAACAAGGACATTGCAGCCAAGGCGGGATGTCCAGAATGGGTAGTGCGCAAATACCAGGGACAGGCCAAGGCGTTCTCCTTGGATCAGATTAAGCAAGCCATTTCAGACGGTGTAGAATATGAGGAAGCAGTAAAAACTGGCCATATGAACGACCAGATGGCAGTAGAGCTGTTTATTGTGCAGTATAGCAAGGGGCAGGAGTAAAACAAAACAGATTTTTGGCATTTTGTTAAATTGACAAATGTGCGAATATTATGATATCTTATATTAGGTTAGCAACCACTAACTAGGGTTAATGGTTGCTAATTTTATAAATGTGAGTTAGTTGACACTAACGGATGTTAGTGGTGTATAAGAGGTATTCATTATGATGATTAACAAGCGACTGATTGGAACAGTCAAAGAAAGTAAAAAGTATGTGATTCGAAATGTGGTGTTCCAGTGGATTTCCCTGGTAGCTAATATCTGTATGATGGCGAGCATCACAACACTTTTGGCAAAATTATTCGAGAAAAATGCATCTTCACAGGATATTCTTCTCACAGTTGGGATTGCGTTTATTGCAGTGATAGTGCGATTTATCTGTAGTGTTATGGCGAGCAGAATGAGTTATCTTTCTTCCAAAGCAGTAAAGAAAACCTTGCGCGAAATGATTTATAAAAAACTTCTTCGCCTGGGAACTGCTTATAACGAGAAAATAAAAACTTCTGAAATTGTTCAGGTGGCTGTAGAAGGTGTAGACCAATTAGAAACTTACTTTGGTGCATATTTGCCACAGTTTTTCTATGCAATGCTGGCGCCACTTACATTGTTTGTAGTGTTAAGTTTTGTGAATTTCCCATGTGCCATTGTGCTTCTCATTTGCGTGCCTATGATTCCGGTGGCAATTGCTGCAGTTCAGACTTGGGCAAAAAAACTGTTGTCCAAATATTGGGGACAGTATACAGCCCTTGGGGATACGTTCCTTGAGAACCTTCAGGGACTTACTACTTTGAAAATCTATCAGGCAGATGATTTCAAAAACAAAGAAATGAACGAAGAATCTGAGCGCTTCCGTGTTATTACAATGAAAGTTTTAACAATGCAGTTAAACTCCATCACCATTATGGACTTGATAGCCTACGGAGGAGCGGCATTAGGAGTAATCATCGCAACCACACAGTTTGGTGCTGGAAATGTAACATTGGCAGGCTGCCTTCTTATCATTATGCTTGCAGCGGATTTCTTTATTCCAATGAGACTCTTGGGATCCTTTTTCCATATTGCCATGAATGGTATGGCGGCAAGCGATAAGATTTTCCGTTTGCTGGACTTGCCAGAGAATGAAGAAAAAACGGAATGTGTGCCAGAAGATTGTAGTATTCAGTGCGAAAATGTTCATTTTGCTTATGAAAAGGACAGAGAAATTCTCCATGGTGTAAATATGACTTTTCCAAAAGGAAGTTTCACCTCCATCGTGGGAGAAAGTGGCTGTGGAAAATCTACAATTTCTGGAATCTTAATGGGTAGAAATAAAAATTACACAGGTTCTATCACAATTGGAGGAAAAGAGTTAGGAGAGCTTTCCGAAGCAAGTCTTATGGAAAACTTCACATATATTAGTCACCAGAGTTATTTGTTTAAAGGGACAGTAAGAGACAATCTGCTGATGGGGTGTTCTAATGCTACAGAGGAACAGATGTGGCAGGTGTTAGACCGTGTAAATATGGCGGCATTTCTACAGAGTGAAAATGGCTTGGATACACAACTTTCGGAAAAAGCATCGAACCTTTCTGGAGGCCAGTGCCAGAGACTTGCTCTTGCCAGAGCTCTTCTCCACGATAGCCCAGCATATATTTTTGACGAAGCAACTTCCAATATTGATGTGGAAAGTGAAAACGATATTATGAAAGAAATTCACACATTGGCTAAGACCAAGACAGTGATTTTGATTTCTCATCGACTTGCGAATGTAATAGATTCTGACAACATCTATGTTATGGATAAAGGCAATGTGATTGAAAACGGCAGTCACTGTCAGTTGTTGGAAAAAACTGGAACCTATGCAAACCTTTGGAATGCACAGCAGAGCTTGGAAAACTATGGAAAGGAGGGGAAATAACATGAAAAATCATTACCAAAAGAGAAGCGGACTTACTGTTATGCTTCGTTTAATTGGACTTGTAAAACCGCTTGTAGGATTTATGTTTCTTGCAATTTTTATGGGACTCATCGGACATTTGTGTGCCTCCTTTATCACTATTTTTGGCGGCTTTGCAGTAGCAAATCTATTGGGAATTGACGCTACGTTTACATTAACAACGATTTTTATTAGCGTAGGTGTATTTGCCCTTGTGCGTGGACTCCTTCGTTATGCAGAGCAAGCGTGTAATCATTTTATTGCATTTAAGCTGTTGGCGCTGATTAGAGATAAAGTATTTCAGGCTCTTCGAAGACTGGCACCAGCCAAGCTAGAAGGAAAAGATAAAGGGGATTTGATTTCAGTCATCACCTCGGATATTGAACTTTTGGAAGTGTTTTATGCACATACCATTTCACCAATTGCCATTGCATTTCTGTTTACATGCATCCTGTGTGTGTTTATCGGAAGCTTCCATCCAGTGTTAGGTGGAATTGCTCTGGCAGCATATATTACGGTTGGGGTAATTGTTCCATTGGTAACATCGAAACTTAGTGGAGATGATGGTATTCGATTCCGAACCAAATCAGGTAATCTGGCAGCCTTCGTCTTGGATAGTTTAAGAGGCTTGTCTGAGACCCTACAGTATGGTCAGGGCGAGAAAAGACTGGGATCTATGAATGATCAGACAGATGCTCTGTCCCAGGATGAAGAACGTATGAAACGTACTTCGGGAAGAAATCAGGCATTTACCAATACTATTATTTTGATTTTCGATTTGGTGATGTTATTTACTTCTGCTACCATGTACCAGAATGGTCAGGTGGAATTTATGGGTGTTTTAATTCCAACCATCGCCCTCATGAGTTCCTTTGGACCAGTGGTGGCACTAGCAGCGTTGGGAAGCACTTTACAGAACACCTTTGCAGCAGGAAACCGAGTGCTGGATATTTTAGAAGAAACTCCAGCGGTAGAAGAGGTGTATGGAAAAGAGGGCGTTATTTTTGACGGTGCAAGTATTAAGGATGTCACGTTCTCTTATGGTGGTACTGCCTCAGACGAGGAAAAAATCCTAGACAACATCTCTGTAGAAATTCCGCGAGGTTCTGTTGTAGGAATCGTAGGTAGAAGTGGTAGTGGAAAATCTACACTTTTAAAATTGCTTATGAGATTTTGGAAGGTGCAGGAAGGCGAGGTTGCAATCTCAGGAACCTCTGTGGACGAAATCAATACTGCAAATCTTCGAGATATGGAAAGTTTTGTGACGCAGGAAACCCATCTGTTTCACGATAGTATTCGTAACAACCTTCGCATTGCAAAATTAGATGCAACAGAAGAAGAAATCATTGCAGCTTGTAAAAAGGCGTCTGTACATGATTTCATTATGAGTCTTCCACAGGGCTATGACACACCAGTGGGTGAACTGGGAGATACGCTTTCTGGTGGAGAACGTCAGCGAATTGGTTTGGCAAGAGCCTTCCTTCACGACGCACCACTGATGCTTTTGGATGAACCAACCAGTAACTTGGATAGTCTGAACGAAGCAGTAATTTTAAAATCCCTTCGTGAAGAGAAGAAGGATAAAACCGTTGTTTTAGTATCCCATCGTCAGTCAACCATGCGTATCGTAGATAAGGTATATTCTGTCGAACACGGAAGGATGAGTTAAGATGGCAAAAAACATAGAATCAAAACGTGAGAAAGAAAAAATTATGGTTTCCAAAATGATTGCCTTGTATTGCAAGGATATGCACAAGGTGTCTGGAACAGATGAAAACGGAAAGCCTAAGTATAGAGGTCATAAATTAGAAAAAGTGGTTCTGTGTCAGGAGTGTGCCCAATTACAGGAGTATGCCAGAATGCGCAGTGACAAGTGCCCGTTCATGGAAACGAAAACCTTCTGCTCCAACTGTAAGGTGCATTGTTACAAACCAGAGTTGCGTGAAAAAATACGCGCGGTTATGCGTTATTCCGGACCACGTATGATTTTTTATCATCCAATAACTGCAATTCGTCACGTGATTGAGAGTAAAAAAGAAAAAAAGAGATTGGAGAAAGAGAATGAAAATTAAGAAGATATTATATATAACCTTAGGTTGTATCGGAGTAGGACTTGGCGCTGTTGGTGCGGTTGTTCCACTGCTTCCGGCCTTTCCATTTTTGCTGATGGCAACCTTCTGCTTCGCAAAAAGCTCAGAGAGACTTTACAACTGGTTTATTAACACGAAATTATATAAAAAGAACTTGGAAAGTTATGTTCAGGGCCGTGGTATGACCTGGGCAACCAAAATTCGCATTATGCTTACGGTAACCCTGCTTATGTCCATTGGATTTATTATGATGTCCCGCGTGCCAGTAGGACGTATCGTCCTTGCCTGTGTATGGGCATTCCACATCATTTACTTTATCTATGGAGTAAAGACGATACAACCGGAAATTGAATAGCATATAAAAAACCCACTAGATGACGGTCTAGTGGGTTATATTTTTTAGGGTGATAAAATTGTTTGTTTTGTGCTAATTAAGCGATTCCGTTAACAAGTTTTGCTAAACGAGATACTTTTCTAGCAGCGTTGTTTTTGTGGTAAACACCTTTTGAAGCAGCAGCTTCGATAATAGAAGTAGCGTTCTTTAATGCGTCTGTAGCAGCAGCCTTATCGTTAGCTGTAGCAGCAGCTTCTACTTTCTTAATAGCTGTCTTAACTTCAGATCTGATAGATTTATTTCTTGCTGTTCTTGTAGCAGCAACCTGGATTCTCTTCTTTGCAGATTTAATGTTAGCCAATTTGTACACCTCCGAATATTTTTTGTCATTGTTTAAAATTTTCTTGCGGGAAACTGACACGGACGTTTCGTCGCAAACATACTAGAATATAATATTCCATCCTTTTTCCATTGTCAATAGTTATTTTTAAAAAAATGGAAAAAGTCATATGTGGATATATTATAGCATATATTAGTCAGAAGGTGGTGATATTTTTGCGAAAAAATCTTCTGATTTTTCTTGTTTGTATTGTTGTTTTACTATGCGCATACCGTTGGGGAAATGTGAATTTTACTGAGGCGGGTGAAGTGGCTATGGAAAACATATATAGCAGTATTACGAATTTTATGTTTCCAACGATTGGAATGTATGAGAGCGCGCCTGGTCAGCTGGTGTATGAAGATATTAACGGGATATTTTTGCCTATGTTGCCTACCGAGGAGCATAGTAGCGTTGGGACAAATGGAGGAACGCAGAATGAAGAAAGTGGAACAGATGAGCCCAAGCCAGGTGATGTGCCGTCAGACAGTGCATCTCCAGAAGATACTCAGGTGGCAAATGGAACGCAGACTGAAAATGTAACAGAAGAAGGTCCATCAACAGAGTTTTTGCCAACAACAGAAAGTGATACGGAAACCGTTCTTCCTTCTACAGGGTTAGAGCTTCTTGCAAATCTAAAAAAGCAGGTAGTGATTAACCGTCAGAAACTACAGGACTTTGATTATCTAAGACAGAAATTTTATCAGATTGATAATTCTACGACGGCAGGAAGTGATTTATTAAATATAGAGAAACTATTGGGAAAAGACGTGACGATACAATCCGATGTGGAGGGGCCACAGATTCTTATATACCATACTCATTCTCAGGAAGGATATAAGGATTCCGTCCCAGGGGATGCGTCTACCTCCATTGTTGCTGTGGGAGAGTATTTGGCACAGCTTTTATCCGAGCAATATGGTATCGAAGTGCTTCATCACAAGGGAGAATATGACGTGGTGGACCATGCCAAGGCATATTCTACGGCAAGACCCGCTATTCAAAAAATCTTGAAAGAAAACCCTACCATTGAAGTGGTGATTGACCTGCATAGAGATGGAGTAGCAGAAGGGACACATCTGGTGACAGAGATTAATGGAAAGCCAACGGCACAGATTATGTTTTTTAATGGATTAAGCAGAACCACTGCGCAGGGGCAACTGTCCTATTTAGATAATCCTTATATAGAAGATAATCTTGCGATTTCCTTTCAGATGCAGCTGGCGGCAGAGGAATATTTCCCGGATTTGGCGAGAAGAATTTATCTCAAAGGATATCGATATAATATGCATTTATGTCCGAAATCCATGTTAATTGAGGTGGGGGCACAGACGAATTCCTTTGAAGAAGCAAGGAATGCAATGGAACCTTTGGCGATTTTATTGGCAAAAGTGCTAAAAACGGACAAAGTTCCTTAAACAATATGACGAAAACATATCCACGTATCGACAAAGTGGACATTTGTCCTATATAATATAAGAAAAAAGTATCATAATGTACCATATGTGAAAAAGACTTTAGTTGGAGGTATACAGATGATTGATTACACAGAAGGAAGTGGAAAGCAGTATCACACAGGGGTAGGTCCTGAGGATATTGGAGGATATGTAATTTTACCAGGAGATCCAAAGCGTTGTGCTAAGATTGCAGAACATTTTGATAATCCTGTTTTAGTAGCGGATAGCAGAGAGTATGTAACTTATACTGGCACATTAGATGGTGTGAAGGTAAGTGTAACCTCGACAGGTATTGGTGGACCATCCGCATCTATCGCGATTGAAGAATTAACCAGATGTGGTGCTCATACATTTATTCGTGTAGGTACCTGTGGTGGTATGCAGGAAGAAATCTGCGGTGGAGATGTCGTAATTGCGAATGGAGCCATTCGTATGGAAGGAACCTCACAGGAATATGCGCCAATTGAATATCCAGCAGTGCCAGACATCTATGTAACGAATGCGTTGATGGAATCAGCAAAGGAGCAGGGCATTACAAACCACGTAGGTGTGGTTCAGTGTAAGGACAGCTTTTTTGGTCAGCATCAGCCAGAAGTGATGCCAGTGAGCTATCAGTTGGAAAATAAATGGCAGGCTTGGCTTCGTATGGGCTGTCTTGCATCAGAGATGGAGTCAGCAGCATTATTTATTGTTGGAAGTTTCTTAAGAGTTCGTGTTGGTTCTTGTTTCCTTGTAGTTGCCAACCAGGAACGCGCAAAAAAAGGCCTTCCAAATGCTCAGGTACATGATACAGAAGCAGCAATCCTTACTGCAGTTGGAGCAATTCGCAAACTGATTAAGGCGGATAACGAGAAGAAATAGGAGAAAAACTATGGAAAGAAGTAAGTTAATGGAACTTGCTCTTGAAGCAAGACAGATGGCATACACACCATACTCACACTTTAAAGTAGGTGCTGCTCTTCTTGGAAAAAATGGCGTAGTCTACAAAGGCTGCAATATTGAGAATGCCTCTTATACACCGACTAACTGTGCAGAACGTACTGCTTTTTTTAAAGCGGTAAGCGAAGGTCAGTATGAATTTGAGGCAATTGCCATCGTAGGCGGAGCAGAAGATGCAAAAAACTTAAGTGTTTGTTCCCCATGCGGTGTTTGCCGTCAGGTAATGATGGAATTTTGTGACCCAGATACTTTTGAAGTAGTACTTGGGACAAGCCCAGAAGATTATCAGGTGTATACATTAAAAGAATTATTGCCACTGGGATTTGGACCTGCAAACCTTGGAAAGTAACAGGGCGGATGACGCAAATTCTTTATAACAATAGAAAATGTAACATATAGAATTACACATATAACAGAAGGAGAAAAATTATGAACCAGAAAGACATTTTAGCAATTGTAGACCATACTCTTTTACTTCAGACAGCAACATGGGAAGAAATCAAGGCTATCTGTGACGACGGAATGAAATACGAAACAGCATCTGTATGTATCCCAACCTGTTACGTAAAACAGGCAAAGGATTACATGGGTGACAAATGCAAAGTTTGTACTGTTATTGGTTTTCCAAATGGTAACTACACAACAGCTACTAAGGTTTTTGAAACAAAAGACGCAGTTGCTAATGGCGCTGATGAAATCGATATGGTAATCAACGTTGGTATGTTAAAAGCCAAAGAATACGACTATGTATTAAATGAAATCAAGGCAATCAAGGAAGCGTGTGATGGAAGAATCTTAAAGGTTATCATCGAGACATGTCTTCTTACAGATGAGGAAAAGATTAAGATGTGCGAAATCGTGACAGCTTCTGGCGCAGATTTCATCAAAACATCTACAGGCTTCTCTACTGCTGGTGCAACATTTGCTGACGTAGAATTGTTTGCAAAACACGTTGGACCAAACGTTAAGATTAAAGCAGCAGGTGGCATTTCCTCTATGGCTGACGCAGAGAAGTTCATCGAACTTGGTGCTTCCAGACTCGGAACAAGCCGTATTGTTAAGATTGTGAAAAACGAGCAGGGCTCTGGATACTAGAAGTTTGCCAAGGCAAACTCCACAGGGAGATAGAGATATGAAAAAATATAAGAGAATATTTACAATCGTTATCGATTCCATGGGAATTGGTGCGATGTCAGATTCGGATAAGTTTGGCGATGTGGGAGTAGATACCCTGGGGCATATTGCCAAGACAGTGGATTCTTTTCAGATTCCAAACCTTCAGAAATTGGGTATTGCCAACTTGAAGGAGTTGGATAAGGTAGCAGCAGTAGAGAAGCCACTAGGCTATTACTGTGCCATGAAAGAAGCCAGCAATGGTAAGGATACTATGACAGGCCATTGGGAAATGATGGGTATTCATACAACTAAGCCTTTTGTAACCTTTACAGAGACAGGCTTTCCAAAGGAACTCATTGACGAATTAGAAAAACGTTTTGGAAAAGAAATCATTGGTAATAAATCTGCCAGTGGAACAGAGATTTTAGAAGAACTTGCAGAGCAGGAAATCTACGAGGACAAGGTAATCGTATATACTTCCGCAGACTCCGTGCTTCAGATTTGTGGTAACGAAGATACTATGGGACTTGACACCTTATATCGTTACTGTGAAATCGCAAGAGAGCTTACCATGAAGGACGAATGGCGTGTGGGACGTATCATTGCCCGTCCATATGTGGGTAAGAAAAAGGGCGAGTTTAAGCGTACAAGCAATCGCCATGATTATGCATTAAAGCCTTCAGGCGCAACTGCAATGAATGCTTTAAAAGATGCAGGGTATGATGTGATTTCTGTCGGTAAAATTAATGATATCTTTGACGGAGAAGGGGTAACAGAAAGCCACAAATCTAAGAGCAGTGTCCATGGCATGGAACAGACCATCGAGCTTGCCCAGAAAGATTTTACAGGATTATGCTTTGTGAATCTCGTAGATTTTGATGCACTTTGGGGACATAGAAGAGATCCAATCGGCTATGGTAAAGAAATCGAAATGTTTGATGAGAAGTTAGGCCAGCTTCTTCCATTATTAAAGGAAGATGACCTTCTTATTATCACTGCGGACCATGGCAATGATCCAACTTATACAGGTACAGACCACACAAGAGAAAAAGTTCCATTTATTGCATATTCACCATCGTTTGAAGGCAATGGCCTTTTAGAAGAAACAGACTGTTTTGCAGTAATTGGTGCCACAATTGCAGACAATTTTGAAGTAAAGATGCCAGAAGGAACTATTGGTAGTTCCATCCTTGATAAATTGGCATAAGAGGCTTCGAAAATGAAAAAGAAAATTACAATACAGCAGATACTGGCTGCTCTTGTGGGGATTTTTTGCGTAAGTGTAGGAGTTGCTTTCAATAACTGTGCTGGTTGGGGAAATGATGCCATTGGAATGCTCTATGATGGAATTCGCGTAGCGTTTGGAATGACATCAGAACAACTGGGAATGGCATCTAACGTGGTCAACATTTCTTTGACAGTGCTTTTATTCTTGCTGGCGAGAAAATACGTTAGTATTGGAACCTTTGTGTATCTGCTTCCTTATGGCTTTTTTGTAAGCATAGGGACAACACTGTATCCAATGATTTTTGCATCAGATATGACATTGGTGCGTATTCTTGGCAGTGTGGTGGGATGTGTTTTGTTATGCTTTGGCGTGGCAATCTACATTGTACTTGATATCGGCGTAGACCCATTTACGGGGATCGTTCTGTTTTTTGCAGATATCACAAAGAAAGAGTATCGAATCATCAAAATTATATTTGACTTAACATTAATTGTAATCGGTGCAATTCTCGGTGGAAAACTGGGAGCTGTTACACTGATTACAGCGATTGCGGTAGGACCAACCATTCAGTTTTTTGCAGGCTTGATACGTAGATGGCGTTGGTTTATGGTGCACATTAAGGGGGAATGCTGATGATATATCAGGAGATTACAGCCAGGCTGGAAGAAATCTGCAAGAGAATTCCAAGAGAGCAGGCGGAATATATAAAACAATATCTAACCAATGCACCTTACTGGGTGATTGAAACCATGCAGTTGGTAAAAAAAGATAAAAATGTGGTTTTTATCGAAGAAAATACTCCGGCTGACAACGTATACATTCTTTTAGAAGGAAGTATCCGTGCGGTGGACTATCGAGTAAAAGGTTTTGCTTTTGATTATATGCGTTTGGATGGTGTGAACATTGTGGGTTCTATGGAGTGTTATTTCCGTATTCCGGATTATATGACTACACTCGTTACCACAACACCATGTACTTTCCTTATTATTTCCCGTAAGAATTACGAGAAATGGATCTGGGATGATAAAAATGCATTACAGATGGATGTGGCTTCCATGGGGGCATACCTGATGGAGCAGACACGTGTGAATCGATTGTTCTTGTTTTTACAGGGCACAGACCGATTCCTGTATATGTTTGCAAAAAACTATGAAAAGAGTCAGAGCAAAGGTGATTACTGTCTGGATATGAGCCGACAGGAGCTGGCGGAACGAAGTGGATTTAGTATCAAAACAGTAAACCGTTCTGTAAAGAAGATGGAAGAAGATGGTTTTATTTCCCGCAAGGGGCATAAGATTATCATCAGCCGTAAACAATATGAAATGATGAAGGAATATCTGGACGATATTTTGGATCAGACAAATGGATAGGAGCGTGCCCAGATGTCGTTAGATGTCTGGGCCTTTTTATATTTAAACATAGCGTTTTCATAACACAACCTTGACAAACTTAATTTTATCTTAAACCTATCTATAACCCCTAGATTTTCAAAAAATGTTGTAATATACTGAATACAACTAGTAAATAAAAAATATATTTTACAAAGGAGAACAAAGGTTATGGAAGAATTTTTAATCCCAGCAGCAATCGTGCTTGCAGCTATCATTTTGGTTATCATTTTCCTCTGCAGCATCTACAAAGTAGCAGATGTTGACAAGGCGCTTATCATCACTGGTGGTAAGGAACCAGTAATTAAGGTATCTGGTGGTAGTTTCGTAATTCCAATCTTTAGAAAAGCATCTTACTTCGATTTATGTATGCTTACTGTATTTACAGATGGAGACGAAATCAAAACTAAGACCTCCGTTCCAATTATCGTTGACTGGACAGCGCAGATTCGTCCAAATACAAAAGACACATCAATCCTGAAAAAGGCTATCGTATCCTTTAAAGAACGTGGTCAGCAGGGTATCATTGATGACGTAAAATTAACCCTTATGGGTTCTGTACGAAGCGTAGTGGCAACTATGACACCAGAACAGGTACAGAGTGACAAGGAAGCCTTCAAGGAAGAAATCATCAAATCTGTTAGTGATGAATTAGCGGATATGGGTCTTGAACTTGTATCTCTTAACATTCAGGATATCACTGATAAGTACGGATACTACGATGACATCGCAGCTATCGACCGCGAAGAAAAGAGAAAAGAAGCAGAAAAAGTTCGTGCAACAGCAAACCAGCAGATTCGTCAGCAGAACGCTGAATCTGAAAAAGCTGCAAAACAGAGCGAACTTGATACAGAACTTCAGATTGCAGAAAAGAACAGAGATAACAGCTTGAAGAAAGCAGAATTCAAAGCGGAAACAGACAAGGCAAATGCCGATGCTGAAATCGCTGGTGAACTTCAGAGAACTGTTCGTATGCAGGAAGTTACTGAGCAGCAAGGTAAGGTTGAAATCGTTCGTCAGGAACAGGCAAACCTTGCAGCAATGAAAGAGAAAGAAGTTATTAAGACCAAAGCCGAAGCAGACAAAGTTAAGGCTGAGATTAAAGCTCAGGAAGAAGCTAACGTTGCAACTATCAACGCAAAAGCAACTGCTCAGGTTTTAGAAGAAGAAGCTCGTGGTAAAGCGAAAGCTGTGGAAACAGAAGCAAATGCATCTGCAAACGCAACTCGCGTTAAGGGTGAGACTGAAGCGGAAATTATCACTAAGAAGGGTCTTGCAGAAGCGGAAGCAGTAAAAGCGAAATTATTAGCAGAAGCAGAAGGTGAAAAAGCCCTTGCTGCAGCTCGTGCTTCTAACGAAAAGGTTAACTTCGAAATTGAAAAACTCAAAATCGAAGCAAATGCCCGTATTGAAATTGCTACTAAGACAGCTCAAATTATGGCTGAAATCGGTAAGAACGCTGAATTCGTTAACATCGGTGGAACTGGTGTAAATGGTCAGACAGGTAACGTGTTACTTGACACATTAGCAGGCGTTCCTGGTCTTATGAAGACTTTGGACGCAGAAAACCAGGCGTTAAATGGAAAGTCATTTAATGAAGAATTGAATGCACTTGTAGCTGCGATTGCAGATCCAGTTAAGGGAGTACTTTCTACAAGTACAACTACAAATACCACAATTAATGAAGCTGATAAACCAGTTGAGTAATTCATTGAATCTTTAAGTGTAAAAAAGACCACTAGGGTTAGAGGGAAACTCTAATTTCTAGTGGTTTTTTTATGAAGTTACATTTTGAGGCGAAAAAGTGTAATCGAACAGTATATTTCGCGACGAAAAAGTGTTGAAACCCGCCAGGTTTTACCGTATAATATCCTAGGATTATTCCGCATTTTGATGTGTGAATGTAAGTAGAAAGAAACGAGGACACTATATGTCAATAAATCAGGATAAAATTCGTAATTTTTGTATTATCGCCCATATCGACCACGGCAAATCTACTCTGGCAGACCGTATCATTGAAAAAACAGGTACGCTGACAGAGCGTGAGATGCAGGCCCAGGTATTGGATAATATGGACTTGGAACGTGAGCGTGGTATCACCATTAAGTCTCAGGCGGTTCGTATTATTTATAAAGCGAAAAATGGAGAAGAATATACCTTCAACTTAATCGATACTCCAGGTCACGTAGACTTTAACTATGAGGTATCCAGAAGTCTTGCGGCATGTGATGGTGCAATTCTTGTAGTTGATGCGGCTCAGGGTGTGGAAGCACAGACCTTGGCAAACGTATATCTTGCGCTTGACCATAACCTGGATGTTTTCCCAGTTATCAATAAAATCGACCTTCCATCTGCAAGACCAGAGGAAGTATGTCAGGAAATCGAAGATGTAATTGGTATTGAGGCTATGGATGCTCCACGTATTTCAGCGAAGACAGGTCTTAATATTGAAGACGTATTAGAGCAGATTGTGGAAAAGATCCCTGCTCCAACAGGTGATCCAGAAGCACCACTGAAGGCTTTGATTTTTGATGCCTTATATGACTCTTATAAGGGTGTTATGGTATTCTGTCGTATCAAAGAAGGAACTATCAAAGTTGGTGACCCAATTAAGATGATGGCAACAGGTGCGTCTGCACAGGTTGTAG
Organism: Lachnospiraceae bacterium; assembly: GCA_015057035.1. Lineage (GTDB taxonomy): Bacteria > Bacillota > Clostridia > Lachnospirales > Lachnospiraceae > Roseburia. The sequence goes on from SVFC01000003.1 coordinate 143,497, forward strand.
AAGTAGGATATTTTGGCGCGGGACAGTTTATTCCTTGTGGAGAATTATCTGCCGGAATGGTAGGATATTTTACTGCAAGCATCAAAAACGTAGCAGACACTCGTGTGGGTGATACGGTAACCAATGCCAGCCGTCCATGTACAGAAGCTCTTCCGGGATATAAGAAGGTAAACCCAATGGTTTACTGTGGTATTTATCCAGCAGATTCTGCCAGATATCCAGACCTTCGTGATGCGTTGGAAAAATTACAGATTAACGATGCATCTCTACATTTTGAACCTGAAACTTCATTGGCATTGGGCTTTGGTTTCCGTTGTGGTTTCCTTGGACTCCTGCATCTGGAAATTATTCAGGAACGTTTGGAGAGAGAGTTCGACCTTGACTTGGTAACAACAGCACCAGGCGTAATTTACAAGGTATATAAGACTAATGGCGAGATGATTGACTTGACTAACCCATCCAACTTGCCAGACCCATCCGAAATCGAATATATGGAAGAACCATATGTATCTGCGGAGATTATGGTAACTAAGGATTATGTTGGTTCTATTATGAGTCTCTGCCAGGAACGACGTGGTATCTATATTGGAATGGAATACATTGAAGAGACAAGAGCACTTCTCAAATACGATTTACCACTGAACGAAATCATTTACGATTTCTTCGATGCGTTAAAATCCCGTTCCCGTGGATACGCATCTTTTGACTATGAGTTAAAAGGCTATCAGCGTTCTGAACTTGTAAAATTAGATATCCTGATTAACCATGAAATGATGGACGCATTATCCTTTATCGTATTCAAAGAAAATGCTTACGAGAGAGGACGTAGAATGTGTGAGCGTCTTAAGGAAGAAATTCCAAGACATCTTTTCGAGATTCCAATTCAGGCGGCAGTTGGTGGCAAGATTATTGCCCGTGAAACTGTTAAGGCTATGAGAAAAGACGTTCTTGCAAAATGTTACGGTGGTGATATTTCACGTAAGAGAAAACTTCTGGAGAAACAGAAGGAAGGTAAGAAGAGAATGCGTCAGGTTGGAAACGTAGAGATTCCACAGGAAGCATTTATGAGCGTTCTGAAGTTGGATGAGGACCGCTAGTTAGTAGAATATAACAAATATGAAGGAGGACAAGAGTATGAAGTACATGCAACTTTACGTGCACATTCCGTTTTGCGTAAAAAAATGCAGTTACTGTGATTTCTTGTCCTTTTCTTGTGATGAGAGAACACAGATTGAATATGCAGATGCTCTGATTCGTGAGATTCAGTTTTATGGACCACAGTGTCGTGAATATGTAGTCAACACCATTTACATTGGTGGTGGAACCCCAAGTTGGTTGAACGAAGACAAAATGGTAGAGATTATGAACACCATTTATGAGAATTTTCAGGTGCTTGAAGATGCGGAGATTTCCATGGAATGTAATCCGGGGACGGTAACTGCTTCAAAACTTCGAAAATATCGTATGGCAGGCATTAATCGTCTTAGCATTGGATTACAGTCAGCGGACAATGAAGAACTGAAGATTTTGGGCAGAATTCATACCTTTGAACAGTTTGTGAAGACTTATGAACTGGCAAAAGAAGCCGGATTTGCTAATATTAACGTGGATTTGATTAGTGGAATCCCATATCAGACCACAGAGAAGTTCTTAAAAACCTTGCAAAAGGTAGTTTGGCTCAAACCAAATCATATATCTGCTTATTCATTAATCATCGAAAAAGGTACTCCGTTCTATGAGACCTATAAGTTTGATGCAGTACGCCAGGAGGCGGGAATGCCTACAGAAGTTCTGCCAAATGAAGATGAGGTTTATCGCATTTATAAATTGACACAGGATTATCTGGCACGGGCAGGATATCAACAGTATGAGATTTCGAACTTTGCCCAGCCTGGATTTGAGTGTGAGCATAATATTGGCTACTGGACCCGTCGTAATTATCTGGGATTAGGCTTAGGTGCCGCTTCGCTTATAGAAAATGTGCGCTATACGAATACGACAGATTTGTATGAGTATATAGATGGAAGTAAGAATATTTCTGCGAAAATGTTTGAACAGGAAGAAAACTGTGGAGCGACGCAAGCTAGAGGCACGAATTTGAATGTTTATGCGGGGATAGTTTCCCGCAAAGCCCAGATGGAAGAATTTATGTTCTTGGGGCTTCGTATGAATGAAGGTGTTACAAGAGATCGTTTCTTAAGAGAGTTTGGCATTCCGATTGATGGTATCTATCGTGATGTCTTAGAGCGAATGAAAGAGGAAGACTTATTATCTGTAGAAAATGGACAAATCCGTCTGACAGATCGCGGTATGGATTTGGGAAACTATGTTATGAGTCAGTTTTTGATTGAAGAATAAAATTGCCAGCTATTCAACAGAATAGCCGGCAATTTTTAATTCGTCTTCTTTTATTTCACAGCAGAGATAATATATTTTTACTCCAACTGCTTTGGCTTCTTCTAAAGCCACTGCAAACTCAGGATGTGTTGCCTTATTTGGCAACACTTTTTTGATTCCAGGCATTTGAATGACAAATGCAATGGAGCAGTGATAGCCCTGTCTGGTAGCTTCAGTTAATTCTCGGAGGTGTTTGACTCCACGTTCGGTTGGAGCGTCTGGGAAATATCCCATTCCGTCGATTTCAAGAGTACAGCCTTTTACTTCCATTAGATATTTGTCACTACCTTTTTCCATATAGAAGTCCACACGGGAGTTGCCGTATTTATATTCGGGCTTGATGAAGTCGTAGCCTTGTGTCTGTAGCCATTCACTTACAACTTTGTTCGGCGCCTGGCTATCCATATTGATGAGGCCCAGGCCTTCTTTGTAGACTGCGATTAAATCATATTTGGTTTTGCGCGCTGGATTGTCGGAAACTTCCAGAATTACTTTGACGCCAGGAAGTAACAACTCTTTGCAACGCCCAGTATTTTTTACATGGACAGTTTCTAATATTCCATCAATCCAAACCTGAGCAATGAAGCGGTTTGGGCGATTGTCAAAAACTCCAGAAATAATGTGTTTGTATTGCATAGCGTTCTCCTGTTGGTAAAAATCTATAAGAATTATAACATATTTGCCTTTGAAAGAAATACTAAGTTCTGTCTGCGATGCTTGATTTTGTGAGAAAGGAAGAGTACAATATTGTTATATTCTTAACGAATTTATAGGAGGTAGGTATGAAAAGAAAATTATTATTATTTGTTCTTACGTTTGTAATGATGTTTTCTATGGTGGGGTGTGAACCAAGCGATTCGAATGATCGTGAGGATTCAGAACAGGTAGAAGACTCAAAAGACGACAAAGAGGATGACAAGAAAGACTCCGAAAAGGAATCGGAAAAAGTGACAAAAGGAACCTTAACAATTTCTGTGCCTGATGGTTTTGTAAAATCTGAAACAGCAGGAGTAATTACCTATAGCAAGGAAAATGTGGGCTCTAATATTGTTATTAACAAGACAATCAATGACGGTTCCCTTAAAAAGGTAACTGCAGATTCCTTCTTGCCAGTATTGGATGCGCAGTTAGAAAGTGCCTTTGGAGCAGAGCTTACTTTAAATCTTGTAAAAGAACAGAAGATTGAAGTCGATGGACATGCAGGATTTATGTATTCATTCTCATATACGGTTTTCGAAGTGAAAGTTGTACAGACGCAGTACATCTTTGAAAATGATGATGTATATGAATTTATTACATTTACAGACATTACCTCAGAAGGTTATACAGCCGCATTTGACGATTGTGCAAAAAATATTTCTTATAAATAATTTTTAATAAGATTATAAAATTAACAGGTTGTTGTTCAAAAAGAGCAACAACCTGTTTTTTAGTTTAATCTAATGGTAATACTGCGATTATCTGTTTGGCTTTCCACTATCATAGATTCGATATATCTCAAAATAAAAGAATCAGTTTGTTCACGCCACAAAGCAAGGCCTGTTTCAAACTCTTTTTCCACGATAGGATTTCCTGAAAAATATGCGGAGTTAATCTTAGAATAGGTTTCTGCCAAAAGTTCAATCTCTGCCTGCGACAGGCTACTCTCTGAAAAAGCGTTATAGGTTTGTGCTTTTGCGACTCCTTCAAAATAAGTGCGACAATATTCCTTATAGTTTAATAAATCCGGATTCGTCCAATTCTGAGATTTTGCATAATCTTCTACATCAGTAGAGTGGGTGGAGTAATCTATGGTTTTTCCGTTATAAACTATTTTTCCGTAATTGGAATCAGGTACGGCGAGTGATCCAACTGCGATTTCAGGAATCTTATCCTGCACAATGCTTTGCACATGAATGTGTCCGCTGATATTTACGGCTACGTCGTATTTTTCGTACAGTTCGTACAATTCGTCCGCATTGTAAAACTGATAGGTAAAATACAGCAAAGGGCTGTGGATATGAAGATTCTGATGAGAAACCGAGATTACGTCTGCACCTGCCAGTTTGGCGGAGCGAAGTTCTGCTTCCAGCCAGGTTAGGGTATCCGGATGTACCTGGCCTTTGACGCTGGTGTTAGTATCAAGCATTATAATACGAAGATATGGTGATACTTCATAGATATAACTGCAAGAGGCGGAGTCGCGACTCAAGGCCTGTTTTAGTCCAAAGTTTTCGTAACACTCACCAAAGCTATTGGCAAAGAGAGATTCTGTTAGAGTTGGCTCAGGTTTTGTGGAATAGTCATAAGAAGAGCTGCCAACATCATGGTTCCCTGGAATGACCAGTACCTGAACGCCTGCATTCTGTACGGCATCTAACTTTTTTGCCATCTCTTCGTGGCTTTTTACGTCTCCATTTAGAGTCAGGTCGCCACTTAAAATCAAAAGGTTTGGTTTTTGTTCCAGAACCTCTGCGAGAAATGCGTCAAAATACTCATTGGAATAATGGGTTAGTTTCCCATCAAATGCGGCAGATGGCTCATAGAAGAAATCGCCTGTGTATTCTTTTGCCAAAAGGTGCATATCGGTGGCAATCATTATGGCTATAGGTGGTTGGGATTGTTTCTGCCACTGGTGGAATAACTTCATTCCCAATAAGCCCAGAATGACAACAAGCATCACTAATATAGGAATAGATCTATATTTTTTGGAAAAAATCTTTTTTAACATACTTGCAAACCTCGCTCAAATTGTATAAAATCATTTAACTAGATTATGAATGGAAAATCGAATTTTTGCAACAATGGATTGCATAGGAGGAGTATATGTTTAGTCGAATTAAGAAACTATTTGAACCAACAGACATGACCGTTGGTACCCCTTGGAAAAGTATCGCAATGTTTTCAATTCCAATGATTATCGGAAACGTTGCTCAACAATTATATAGTACTGTAGATAGCATTGTTGTAGGAAAATACGTAGGTGATAATGCCTTGGCGGCAGTTGGTAGCGCAGGCCCAATCTTAAACATGCTCTATGTATTGTTTATTGGTATTTCAGCCGGTGTGGGAATTATGGTATCCCAGTATTTTGGAGCAAAGTCAAAGGAAGATTTGGCGGAGACAATTGGTAATTGTATTACAGTAACAGCGATTTCCTGCTTATTCCTTATGATAGTGTCGCCGTTTATCATTCGTCCAGCTCTGATTATGTTAAAAACGCCAGACACTATCTTGGACTGGTGTGCTTCCTATCTGTTGATTTCTATGATAGGTGGCCTTGGAATGGCATACTATAATATTTTGAGCGGTATTCTTCGTGGTATGGGAGATTCGTTTTCAGCCCTGTTATATTTGCTGGTTGCAACTGTTTTGAATATTGTGTTGGATATCTATTTTGTAGCAAGTCTTGGTTTAGGAGTAGCGGGAGTTGCCCTTGCAACTGTTATTGCCCAGACGGTATCCGCATTTTTATGTTTACGCAAACTTGCGGCGATGAAGGATATTTTTACCCTGAGAAAATCCAACTTGAAATTAAAGTCAAAATATGTAAAACAGATTGTAAGCCTCGGCCTTCCTTCAGGTATTACCCAGGCGATTTTCTCGTCTGCCATGATTATCGTACAGTCTCTGACCAATAGTTTTGGAGAAATGTTCATTGCTGCAAACGTAATTGTAATGCGTGTAGATGGTTTTGCTATGATGCCTAACTTCTCTTTTGGTACAGCAATGACTACCTATGCAGGACAGAACGTTGGTGCTGGAAAAATGGACAGAGTAGTGAAGGGCGCAAAACAGGGAACTGTGATGGCGGTGGCAGTATCCGCAGTGATTACAGGAATAATCCTGATTTTTGGCAAGTATCTGATGGGTATCTTTACAGATACCGCAGAATTAGTTGACATGAGCCGTTATCTGATGGGTATTCTTGCAGTAGGATACATTGCAATGGCAGTTACCCAAAGTTTATCTGGTGTTATGCGTGGTGCAGGAGATACTGTGACTCCAATGTGGATATCACTTTTGACTACGGTATTAGTGCGTGTGCCAATTGCTTATGGTATTTCTTACCTTACAAGAACAGAAGAATTACCATTCGGTAGATTTGAATGTATTCAGATTTCATTATTATGTTCATGGTGCATTGGTGCGCTACTTACCTTTATCTTCTATAGAATAGGTGCTTGGAAAAAGAAAGCAATTCGATAGTATAAAAACAGCCGCGAGAGTGGCTGTTTTTTATATTTATAAACCAATTATAAAAACTATATAAAATCATAAAACTAATGTTGACAAAGAGAGAAGTGGGTGGTAAATTGATAACTGTAGATGTTAGCACTCTAATAAATCGAGTGCTAACAATTACAAAAAGTAACTACTCAACCAATGCGAATCAAGTGAGGAGCACATATGGGACGCGAAAACGATTTAGTTTTAGATGAGAGAAAAGTTAAGATTTTAGATGCGATTATTCGTAACTATTTAGAGACAGGGGAACCGGTTGGGTCCAGAACCATTTCTAAATACACTGATTTGAATTTAAGTTCTGCTACCATTCGTAACGAAATGGCAGATTTAGAAGAACTGGGTTACATCGTGCAGCCTCATACTTCTGCAGGACGTATTCCTTCGGATAAGGGCTATCGTTTTTACGTAGATCATCTCATGAAGGAAAAGGACCGAGAAGTTACGGAGATGAAGGAATTCGTCATCGAGAAGACTCAGAAGATGGAGCAGGTGTTAAAGCAGGTAGCGAAGATGCTGGCAACGAATACCAACTATGCAACCATGATTACAGCACCATCCTTTAGTAACAAGGTCAAATTCATCCAGCTTTCTCAGATTGATGAGCATCAGATGTTAGCAGTTGTAGTGATGAACAGCAATATGGTGAAGAACCAGGTTATCACAGTGAACGAAGCGTTGGACAATGAGACATTGCTGAAGCTGAACATCTTATTGAATACAGCGTTGAATGGCTTGTCCTTACAGGAGATCAACCTTGGAACCATCGCCCGTCTGAAGGAACAGGCTGGTATCCACAGTCAGGTGGTAAGCGAGGTTATGGATGCACTGGAACAGGCGCTGAGTGAGAATGAAGATTTACAGATTTACACTAGCGGTGCAACGAATATTTTGAAATACCCAGAACTTTCAAGCTCTGAGAGCGCAACGAATCTGTTGTCTGCCTTTGAAGAGAAGGAAGAGCTGATGAGCCTGGTCAATGAAGCCTTAAATGATGAAGCTTCAGAAACTGGAATCCAGGTATATATAGGCAATGAAACACCAATTCAGACCATGAAGGATTGTAGCGTTGTAACAGCAACCTACGAATTGGGAGATGGTGTTAAGGGAACGATAGGTATTATCGGACCAAAACGAATGGACTACGAAAATGTAATGGATAACCTAAAGACTTTGCGAAGCCAGTTAGATGGCATTTTGAACAAAGCCAAAGGTGATAAGTAGAAAGGCGGTAACAAGTGGCAGAAGAAACTAAGAATGTCATGAACGAAGATGAAAACGTGACAGAAGAGGAAATTACAGCTGCAGAAGAAACTGTTGATACAGAAGAAACAGCAGAGAATGCAGAAACAGTAGACACTTCCGAAGAGGACATACAGGAAGATGCAGTAGAGACTGAGGAGAATGCAGAAGAATCTGCAAGTGCTACTGAAGAAAAAACGAAAACGTCTGGTTTTTTCAAAAAGAAAAAAGACAAAAAAGACGAACAGATTGAAGAATTAAATGACCGAGTAAGACGTCAGATGGCAGAGTTCGATAACTTCCGTAAGAGAAGTGAGAAGGAAAAATCCATGATGTTTGACATGGGTGCAAGAACCGTCATCGAGAAGATTCTTCCTGTAGTAGACAACTTCGAAAGAGGATTCACAACGGTAGAGGAATCAGATAAAGACGACGCATTTGTTCAGGGAATGCAGCAGGTGTACAAACAGATGATGACAGAACTGGAAAATATGGGTGTGAAACCTATTGAAGCAGTTGGTCAGGAATTCAATCCGGATTTCCATAACGCAGTAATGCAGGTGGAAAGTGAAGAATACGAATCAGGTATTGTGGCTTCCGAATTTTTAAAGGGCTATATGTATAAAGATACTGTCGTAAGACATAGTATGGTTTCAGTTGTAATATAAGGATTACAACGAAAATGTGGATGGTATATCAATCAACTTAACATATTATATTAAATGGAGGAAAACAAAATGGGCAAAATTATTGGTATTGACTTAGGAACAACAAACAGCTGTGTAGCTGTTATGGAAGGTGGAAAACCTACCGTTATCGCAAATCAGGAAGGCGCAAGAACTACACCATCTGTAGTTGCTTTTACAAAAACAGGAGAAAGATTAGTTGGTGAACCTGCAAAACGTCAGGCAGTAACTAATGCAGATAAGACAATCTCTTCTATCAAGAGACATATGGGTACAGATTACAAGAAAACAATCGATGACAAACAGTACTCACCACAGCAGATTTCTGCAATGGTTCTTCAGAAATTAAAAGCAGATGCTGAAGGATATCTTGGAGAAAAAGTTACAGAAGCGGTTATTACTGTTCCTGCATACTTCAACGATGCTCAGCGTCAGGCAACAAAAGATGCTGGTAAAATCGCTGGTCTTGATGTAAAACGTATCATCAACGAACCAACAGCAGCAGCTTTAGCATATGGTCTTGACAATGAAAAAGAACAGAAAATTATGGTATACGACTTAGGTGGTGGTACATTCGACGTATCTATCATTGAAATCGGTGATGGCGTTATCGAAGTATTATCTACAAACGGTGATACACAGCTTGGTGGTGACGACTTCGACAATAAAGTAACACAGTGGATGATTGATGAATTCAAGAAAGCAGAAGGTGTTGACCTCTCTACAGACAAGATGGCACTTCAGAGATTACGTGAAGCTGCTGAAAAAGCGAAAAAAGAATTATCATCAGCTACAACAACAAACATTAACTTACCATTCATCACAGCTACTGCAGAAGGTCCAAAACACTTCGATATGAACCTTACAAGAGCTAAATTCGATGAATTAACACATGACTTAGTAGAAAGAACAGCTATCCCAGTTCAGAACGCTATGAGAGATGCTGGCCTTACAAACGCAGACCTTGGTCAGGTATTATTAGTTGGTGGTTCTACACGTATCCCAGCTGTACAGGATAAGGTTCGTCAGTTAACAGGCAAAGAACCTAGCAAATCATTAAACCCAGACGAATGTGTAGCACTTGGTGCTTCTATCCAGGGTGGTAAACTTGCTGGTGATGCTGGTGCAGGCGAAATCCTCTTATTAGACGTAACTCCACTTTCACTTTCTATTGAAACAATGGGTGGTGTTGCTACAAGACTTATCGAAAGAAATACAACAATTCCTACAAAGAAGAGCCAGATCTTCTCTACAGCAGCTGACAACCAGACAGCCGTAGATATCAACGTAGTACAGGGTGAGAGACAGTTCGCTAGAGATAACAAATCTCTCGGTCAGTTCCGCCTTGATGGAATTCCACCAGCACGTCGTGGTGTTCCACAGATCGAAGTAACATTCGACATCGATGCTAACGGTATCGTAAACGTATCTGCAAAAGATTTAGGAACAGGCAAAGAACAGCACATTACAATCACAGCTGGTTCTAACATGTCTGATGATGAAATCGATAGAGCAGTAAAAGAAGCTGCTGAATTCGAAGCACAGGATAAGAAACGTAAAGAAGCAATCGACACAAGAAACGATGCAGACTCTTTCGTATTCCAGACACAGCAGGCTCTTGACCAGGTTGGTGCACAGCTTGATCCTAACGACAAAGCTACAATCGAAGCAGATATGAACGCTGTAAAAGCAATCTTAGATGCTAACCCAGAAGCAGACCAGATGAGCGAAGCTACTGTAGCTGATCTTAAAGCTGCACAGCAGAAATTAACAGAAAGCGCTCAGAAAGTATTCGCTAAGATGTACGAACAGGCACAGGCTGCACAGGGTGCTGCAGGCGCAGGTCCAGACATGAGCGGATTTAACGGCGGCGCAAATGCTGGAAGCACATCTGCTCCAGAAGATGATGTAATTGATGCTGACTTTAAGGAAGTGTAATTCTTTTAGCGAATAGAAAGCAGTGTGGAAAATGAGTTATAAAATTGTCAGAGTGCACAACTTAAGTGCACTCTGACAATTTGAATTTTTGTTTTTGATGTTATATAGCAAGCAAGTTGCCACGTAGTTCTATATCATGTGCATCGTAGAATGCAACAAGATATGGAACTACGTGGAAACTTGCGTAATATAATAGCGAAAAGAGGAAAATGAAAATGGCAGATAAACGTGACTATTATGAAGTCCTCGGCGTGTCTAAAAACGCTGATGATGCAGAAATAAAGAAAGCATTCCGTAACCTGGCCAAAAAGTATCATCCAGATGCTCATCCGGGGGATGCAGAATGTGAAGCAAAATTTAAAGAAGCTCAGGAAGCTTATGCCGTACTTAGTGATGCAGAGAAACGTAGACAGTATGACCAGTTTGGTCATGCAGCCTTTGATGGCGCTGGTGGAGCCGGTGGATTTGACTTCTCTGGAATGGACATGAGTGATATCTTTGGAGATATTTTCGGTGATCTATTTGGCGGTGGCTTTGGCGGCGGCTTTGGAGGTGGAAGCAGACGTTCTAACAATGGACCTAGACAAGGTGCCAATGTACGTATGAGCGTTCGTGTTACCTTTGAAGAAGCAGTTTTTGGCTGTGAAAAAGAAATCGAGTTTTCATACAAAGAAACCTGTGGAACCTGTGGTGGCAATGGCGCAAAACCTGGCACAAGCCCAGAAACCTGTACAAAGTGTGGCGGAAAAGGTAAAGTGGTATATTCACAGCAGTCTTTGTTTGGCATGATGCAGAACGTGGCAACTTGTCCAGATTGTAATGGTTCCGGTAAGATTGTAAAAGAACGTTGTACCGATTGCCATGGCAGTGGATATATTGTAAAGAAACTTCGTAGAACAGTGGAGATTCCTGCTGGTATTGATAATGGTCAGTGTGTACGTATGCGTGACTATGGCGAACCAGGAGTAAATGGTGGACCAAGAGGAGATTTGCTTGTTGAGGTAGTAGTATCTAGAAGCAATATTTTCGAACGTCAGGATATGAATATTTTCTCAAATGCGAATATCTCTTATGCTATCGCAGCATTGGGTGGTGATGTTCGTATTAAGACTGTAGATGGAGACGTACTATACACAGTTGCTCCAGGAACACAGACAGGAACCCGTATCCGTTTGAAGGGCAAAGGTGTGCCTTCTGTCCGTAACAAGGAAGTTCGTGGTGACCAGTATGTCACTCTTGTGGTTGCGACTCCAACCGGACTTAGCAAGGAAGCAAAAGAAGCTCTGCGCAAGTTCGATGAGTTGACAGGTGGGTCCTTAACAAAAGAGGGCGGAGCTACCACTGAGAAAAAGAAAAAAGGATTTATGGACAAAATAAAAGAATCTTTGGATGATTTATAGTGTAAATTGCCTATGGAAATTTGACACAAAATGTTGTATCATTATAGCGTTATTAGGACTAAATCTAGTCTTTGGGTGTTTATAGATGGATGCATTTGAAAGGGTTGTGTCATGACACTTATTGAAGAACGTAGGGAATTTGAAGAAGAGAAGCGTCTTTTTGACATTGAGAAAAAGGACTTTTACCGTAGAGTTGAGATAGAAGATCGTCGTTTGGAGCAGGAGAAGAGTCTGTTCGAGATGAAGTTTAAGATCTTGGAAGAAGAACTGGTAAAGCTTGCAGCAGAAAAGGCAGAGATTGAGAAGAAGAAGGCCTTTTATGACATGGTGGGAGAATTCCAGGCGAGAAATCATCGCCAGTTAACAGATTCCCAGATGTCACCAGGTGAGATGTTGTTCCGTGGTGTTGCTAATCAGCAGTCATTAAAGAAGCGTTACAAGGATTTGTTAAAAATATTCCATCCAGATAATATAGATGGAGACAATTTGGTTATCTTAGAAATCAACAAGCAGTATGATTATTTGAGTCAATATCTTGTTTAGATCGGAAGATAAGGTGTGCTGTCGTCGGTATCCCCATAGAAAACTATGGAGATACCGATTTTTTATGCTTTTTTACATTGCTATAGACGGAACTTTCGTGTAAAATATATAAGGGTTTTTATGCCAATATGCTTTTGAAGCAATTGGTCAGGCAATAGAGAATACTGCAGAAAGACAGGGAAAAACTATGAAGTGGAAAAAATATACAATTGAAACAACAACAGCCGCAGAGGATTATATGGCTCAGTGCCTTATGGAAATTGGAATCGAAGGAATTGAAATCGAAGACAACATTCCTCTGACAAAAGCAGATCAGGCGGATATGTTTATTGACTTCTTGCCAGAACTTCCACCAGATGAGGGCAAGAGCAATATTAGTTTTTATATTGAAGATGATGGAAGCGATCAGACAGAGATTTTGAAACAGGTGAAGATTACTCTGGAAGAGATGCGCCAGTTCGTAGATATTGGTAGTGGTATCATCACATCTTCTGAAACAGAAGATTTAGATTGGATTAATAACTGGAAGAAATATTTCTCTTCTTTCACCATTGGTAATATCTTAATCAAGCCAACCTGGGAAGAACTGAAGGAAGAAGACAAGGATAAATTCATGATTGAAATTGATCCAGGTATCTCTTTTGGTACAGGGAAGCATGAGACAACACAGCTTTGTATTAAGGAACTGGTAAAATATATTGGAGAAGATCATCCAAAGGTATTAGACGTAGGATGTGGTAGTGGTATCCTGTCAATTGTGGCTTTAAAACTTGGAGCAAGAGAAGTTGTGGGAACAGACATTGATGCTGACTGTATGACTTCTACCAGAGAAAATATGGAAGTAAACCATTTGGATGAATCCTTGGGAACTTTCTACGTTGGTAACCTGATTGATGACGTGGAACTTCAGGAAAAAGTCGGAACGGAAGAATACGAAATCGTTGTGGCTAATATTTTAGCAGATGTAATCATTCCAATGGCTCCAGTAATTCCAGCACGTTTGAAAAAAGGTGGCTATTTTATTACATCGGGTATCATTGATTTCAAGGAAAACGAAGTAAAAGAAGCCATTGAAGCAGCTGGTATGGAAATCGTACAGATTAACCACCAGGGGGAATGGGTCAATATTACAGCCCGCAAGAACTAGGGAGATAGAGATGTATCAATTTTTCGTTGAGGAAAATCAGATGACCGGGGATAGAATTGCGATTCTCGGAAGTGATGTAAATCATATAAAAAACGTGCTTCGTATGAAAGGCGGAGAACGAGTGCGAGTCAGTGTAAAGACTGTACTGGAAGCGCAAAACACAAATAGCTATTTTGGGATTATTGAATCTATTACAGAGGATGAAGTAATCGTACGCGTAGAAGAAGAGGATGCTACAGGTACTGAATTGTCCAACCGCATTTACTTGTTTCAAGGACTTCCAAAGGGTGACAAGATGGAACTGATTATCCAGAAGTGCGTAGAGCTGGGAGTGTATGAAATCATTCCTGTGGCAATGAAAAACTGTGTAGTAAAACTGGATGCTAAAAAGGCGGATTCCAAGGTGAAACGCTGGCAGGCAATTTCTGAAAGTGCTGCGAAGCAGTCAAAGCGCACGGTAATTCCAGAAGTCCAGATGCCGATGACATGGAAGGAAGCACTGAAGAAAGCAGAAGAACTGGATATAGTCCTTGTGCCTTATGAGAATGAACGTGGTATGGAAGCAACCCGTGAGATTATGGGAACAATCAAGCCAGGTCAAAGTATCGGGGTATTTGTGGGACCAGAAGGTGGATTTGCACCAGAAGAGATTGAAGGAATAGCGCCAAACGCATTGGATAATAAAGCACATAGAATTTCCTTGGGCAGACGAATTCTTCGTACAGAAACTGCAGGACTGGCAACACTGTCTATGCTAGTGTTCTGCTTGGATGATTAATTAAATGATAGAGGAGCAGTTCGAAACTTATGGAAGCATATTTAGATAATTCCGCCACCACCAGTTGTAGCAAAGCTGCTACGGAGAAGATGGTGGATCTTTTGACACAGGATTACGGTAATCCTTCGTCCTTGCACATGAAAGGTGTCATAGCGGAAAAGTATATAACAGAAGCAAAAAAGAAAATCGCAAAAACTTTAAAAGTGGACGAAAAAGAGTTGGTTTTCACTTCTGGCGGGACCGAATCCAATAACCTTGCCATTATCGGAAGTGCACTTGCCAATAAGAGAGCGGGAATGCATGTGATTACCACAGCCATTGAGCATGCGTCGGTTTCGACCCCTTTTGCATATCTTGCAGAGAATGGCTTTGAAGTCACCTATCTTGGAGTGGACCAGTACGGACAGATTCGTTTAGAAGAGCTGAAAAATGCCATTCGACCAGATACCATTTTGGTATCTATCATGCAGGTCAACAACGAGATTGGAGCGCTACAGCCAATTGAAGAAGCAGGAAAAGTGATTAAGGAAACCAATCCAAAGACTTTATTCCATGTGGACGCCATCCAATCTTATGGAAAAATGGTTATTTTTCCAAAGAAGTGCAACGTGGATATGCTTTCTGTCAGTGGACACAAGATTCATGGACCAAAGGGCAGTGGCTTTCTGTTTATCAAGGATAAAACCAAAGTGAAACCGCTAATTCATGGTGGCGGTCAGCAAAAGGGAATGCGTTCCGGAACAGAAAATGTTCCAGCAATTGCAGGATTAGCAGTGGCTGCAGAAGAGATGTATGAGCATCTGGAAGAAAACCGCGCACATCTTTTTGGACTTCGTGATTATTTTATTGCAGAAGTAGAAAAAATGGATGGAGTTTCCGTGAATGGTAAAAAGGACCATGACAGCGCGCCACATATTGTCAGTGTCAGCATTGAAGGGGTACGTGCAGAAGTTATTCTTCATACCCTGGAAGATAGAAATATCTATGTATCTGCAGGAAGTGCGTGTTCCTCAAACAAGCCAGCAATCAGCAGTACATTACAGAGTATTGGGCTGAAGAAGGAATTGTTGGATTCCACAGTTCGCTTTAGTTTCAGTATTCATACCACAAAAGAAGAAGTAGATTATGCGTTGGACGTAATGAGAGAAGTGATTCCAATGCTTCAAAAATACACCCGCCGTTAGTGGCAAAAGAAAAGGAGAGTATATGTATCAGGCATTTTTAATCAAATATGCAGAAATCGCAATCAAAGGAAAAAATAGATATATTTTCGAGGATGCCCTCGTAAATAATATTCGTTATCAGTTAAAAAACGTAGATGGCAACTTTACTGTACGTAAGGAAAATGGACGTATCTACGTGGAAACAGAAGGCGACTACGATTATGACGAAACTGTTACAGCATTGCAGAGAGTATTCGGTATCGTAGGTATCTGTCCAGTAGTTTTAACAAAAGATGAAGGCTTTGATGCTCTTTGTCAGAGCGTTATCGACCACATCAATGAGGCATATCCTGACAAGCATTTTACCTTCAAGGTAAATGCCCGTCGTGCAAGAAAGAATTATCCTATGGATTCTATGCAGATTAATGCAGCAGTTGGGGAGAAAGTATTAGAAGCATTCCCAGAAACTTCTGTAGATGTTCACAATCCACAGGTAATGATTAATATTGAAATCCGTCCATTGATTAACATTTATTCTACAGTGATTCCTGGACCAGGCGGTATGCCACTGGGAACTGCAGGAAAGGCTATGTTACTACTCTCAGGTGGAATTGACAGCCCTGTTGCAGGTTACATGATTTCGAAACGTGGTGTAACGATTGAGGCTACTTATTTCCATGCTCCACCATACACCAGTGAGCGTGCAAAACAGAAAGTAATCGACCTGGCGAAAAAAGTAGCAGCTTACACAGGACCAATTAAATTAAACATCGTAAACTTCACAGACATTCAGTTATACATTTATGAAAAATGTCCACACGAAGAACTGACCATTATTATGCGTCGTTACATGATGAAGATTGCGGAGCATTTTGCAAAGCAGACAAAATGTCTCGGCCTTATTACTGGTGAAAGTATTGGACAGGTTGCCAGCCAGACTATGCAGTCTCTTGCTGCAACCAACGAAGCTTGTACACTTCCTGTATATCGTCCACTGATTGCTATGGACAAGCAGGACATTGTAACGATTGCAGAGAAGATTGATACTTATGAAACTTCAATTCTTCCATACGAAGATTGTTGTACTATTTTCGTAGCAAAACATCCAGTAACGAAACCAAATGTGGAATTTATCAAGAAGTCAGAAACAAAACTCGCAGAAAGAATCGATGAATTGATGGAAACGGCAATTACCACTACAGAAACGATTATGGTAGAAGCAGAGTAAATGAACTAGGAATTTCCTATGAAGTAAAAAAGCGTCCCTCATCTGGGATGATGGGACGCATTTTTTGTCATTTTTAATGTAATGAAACTGAAAAATTACTCAACTAAGTATGGTTTGAGTACTTCCATAATGGAATCAAGATTTTCTTCAGTATGAATTGCAAGGTCGATTGGTTTAGATAAATCTAAGCTAAAGATACCCATGATAGATTTTGCATCAATAACATATCTTCCTGAGATTAAATCAAAATCGAAGTCAAACTGTGTAATTGCATTAACAAATGATTTTACTTTTCCGATAGAATTTAATGAAATCTGTACTGTTTTCATTTCGGGAACCTCCTTATTTTCTATTGTTAAAAACTTCACCTTAGATAGTAATGGTTTTTTCTGGAAAAGTCAATTGTAATAAATAAAGGTATGGTAAAAAATACATGAAAAAAGCAGCATTGCATAATTTAGGCTGTAAGGTGAACGCTTACGAGACAGAAGCCATGCAGCAAATGCTTGAAGAAGCGGGATATGAGATTGTGCCTTTTACAGAAAGAGCAGATGTATATGTGATTAATACCTGTTCAGTTACTAATATGGCAGACCGCAAATCTCGTCAGATGCTTCACAGAGCAAAACATAAAAATCCTGAAGCTGTTATTGTGGCAGCAGGATGTTACGTACAGACAAAAGAAGCAGAAGCCGTAGCGGATGAAGCGATTGATATTATCATTGGTAATAATAAAAAACATGAGTTGGTAGAGCGACTGGATGAATTTTTCCTAAAATCCGAAGAAAGTGCACAGAAGAATGCAGAGCCATTGTGGAAAATTGACGCAGTCATTGATATCAATGGGGAAAAACAGGAATATGAAGAACTGTTTATGGATAAGCCATCAGAACACACCAGAGCCTTTATTAAGGTACAGGATGGTTGTAACCAGTTTTGCAGTTATTGTATTATCCCTTATGCCAGAGGACGAGTAAGAAGCCGAGATTTGCAGTCTGTTTTAGACGAAGTGCACAGATTGGCAGATAATGGATACCAGGAAGTGGTGCTTACAGGAATTCACCTAAGTTCTTATGGAATTGAAAATGGAGAAAGTCTGCTTCATCTCATTCAGGAGATTCATAAAGTTGACAAGATTAAGCGCATTCGCTTAGGGTCCTTAGAACCGAAGATTGTAACAGAAGAATTTGCGTCAGAACTTGGCAAATTAGAAAAAATCTGTCCTCACTTCCATCTGTCATTACAGAGTGGCTGTGATGCTACATTGCAGCGTATGAATCGTAAATATTCTGCAGCAGAGTATAAGCAAGGCTGTGAGATTCTTCGTAAATATTTTGTGCACCCAGCAATTACAACCGATGTAATCGTAGGTTTCCCTGGAGAAACAGAGGAAGAATTTGCTATAACCGAGGCATTTTTAGAAGAGATTCATTTTTATGAGATGCACATCTTCAAATATTCAAAACGCCAGGGAACCAGAGCTGCAGTAATGCCAAATCAGGTGCCAGAAGAGAAGAAAAACGTAAGAAGTGCGCAGTTGATTGAATTGGGAGAGAAGATGTCCCAGGACTTCAGACAGTACTATTTAGGACAGGAAGTAGAAGTGCTTTTTGAAGAAGAGAGCGTCATCGATGGAGTTTCCTATTATGTTGGATATACCAAGGAGTATGTTAAGGTGGCGAAGGTCTCAAATGCTTCTTTGGAGAATCAGTTTGTAAAGGGATGTTTAGTGAAAAAACTTTCAGAAGACATCTATCTTATGGAATAGTATTCTTGAGTAATAAAGGTTGTATTTTTAGACTGAGTAGTTTACAATAGAAATGATAAGTTCAAATAGATAAAAGGGCGTGATAATATGCAGAATTTAAGAAACACACAGTATTTTAAAGTGGAAAAAGAACCAGAAATGCAGGTAAAGGATGTGCTTAACGTTGTTCTTGCAGCAATGAAAGAAAAGGGCTACAATCCTGTAAATCAGATCGTGGGTTATATTATGTCTGGTGACCCAACTTATATTACCAGCCATAACAATGCCAGAAGCCTTATTATGAAGGTAGAACGTGACGAATTGGTAGAAGAAATCTTAAAATCATATATTGCGAAGGAATTTGAGGACTAAAATGGCACGAATTTTAGGATTGGATTTTGGCACGAAAACGGTTGGTGTAGCGGTAAGCGACGAACTGTTGTTAACTGCGCAAGCAGTTGAGACAATTTGGCGTGAAAAACCGGGAAAACTGCGTCAGACGCTGGCTAGAATAGAAACTCTGGTCAATCAGTATGGCGTGGAGAAAATTGTGTTAGGACTTCCAAAGAACATGAATGATACAGAAGGCGAACGTTGTGAAAAAACAAGAGAATTCAAGGAAATGTTGGAAAAACGCCTTGGACTTGAAGTGATTCTGTGGGATGAACGCCTTACAACGGTGGCAGCCAATGATGCCATGATAGAAATGGGGATTCGCCGTGAGAATCGAAAAGAATACATTGACCAAATTGCGGCAATATTTATCTTACAGGAATACTTGGATTATGTCGTACATCAGGCACGGTAGTAATGGTAAAGATGGACGCAACAACATTTGCAGAAGAGAATTAGGACGTAACAGGAGATAGAGTATGGAAACAGTTAGATTTACAGATCCAGAAACACAGGAAGAAGTAGAATTCGTTGTAGAAGAAGAAACACAATTAAATGGATGCAAATATCTGTTAGTATCTGAAGCTTCAGAGGAATTGGTGTTTGATGCATACATTTTAAAAGAGATAAAGGACGAGAATGATGAGGTTACTTACGCAGTGGTAGAAGACGAAGTAGAGTTTTTAGCACTGGCAAGAATTTTCACAGAACTCTCCGATGAAGACACAGACATTGAGTATTAGAACGGAAAATAAGTAACGGAGGTATTATGTCAAAAATTGAACAACAGAATAGCAAACTAAAGATAATCCCTTTAGGTGGCTTAGAGCAAATCGGCATGAATATTACTGCCTTTGAGTATGAAGACAGTATTATTGTTGTGGATTGTGGCTTAGCGTTTCCAGAAAATGATATGTTAGGAATCGACCTGGTAATCCCAGATGTAACATATCTCAAGGACAACATTGACAAAGTAAAAGGATTCTTTATTACACATGGACACGAAGACCACATTGGAGCAATTCCTTATGTACTTCGTGATGTTAATGTGCCAATTTATGCCACAAAACTGACCACAGCTTTGATTGAACACAAATTGGAAGAGCATGATATGCTTAAGAAAACCAAACGTAAAGTGGTAAAATACGGACAGCACATCAATATCGGTTGCTTCCGTGTGGAATTTATTCGTACCAACCATAGTATTCAGGATGCAGCAGCACTGGCAATTTATTCGCCAGCAGGAATTGTTGTTCACACTGGCGACTTTAAGGTGGATTACACACCAGTATTTGGTGATGCCATTGACTTGGCAAGATTCGGTGAAATCGGTAAAAAAGGTGTACTTGCAGTGATGTGTGACAGCACCAATGCAGAACGTTCTGGTTTTACCCTTTCCGAAAAAAGTGTTGGTGCAACCTTAGACCACATTTTTGATGAACATAGAAATCAGCGTATTATCATTGCGACCTTTGCTTCCAACGTTGACCGTGTACAGCAGATTATTAACTCTGCACAGAAATACGGACGCAAGGTAGCTATCGAAGGTCGTAGTATGGTAAGTACCATTAATATTGCATCTGAGCTTGGATACTTATCCCTGCCAGATAACATTTTGATTGAAGGAGAGATGCTTCGCAACTATCCAGACGAACAGACCGTAATTATTACTACTGGTAGTCAGGGTGAGTCCATGGCAGCACTTTCCCGTATGGCAAACGGAACTCATCGTAAGATTTCCATTAAGCCAAACGATATGATTATTTTCAGTTCTTCTCCAATTCCAGGAAATGAAAAGTCAGTAACTGGTGTCATTAATGAATTAATGAGAAAAGGTGCAGACGTTATTTTCCAGGATGTACATGTATCAGGGCATGCTTGTAGAGAAGATATTAAACTGATTTATTCACTTTTACATCCAAAGTACTGTATCCCAGTACACGGAGAATATAAACATCTGATTGCTCAGGCTAAGATTGCTGAAGAATTGGGCTATAGCAGGGACGCAATCAAGATTTTATCTTCTGGTGATGTATTAGAATTAGACGAAGAAAGTGCAGAAATCACAGGTCGTGTTCAGGTGGGCAACGTTATGGTTGACGGACTTGGTGTTGGTGACGTTGGCAACATTGTTATCCGCGACAGACAAAAACTGGCAGAAGACGGTATCATCATCGTTGTTATGACCCTGGAAAGTGTAACTGGTCAGGTTCTTGCTGGACCAGATATTGTATCCCGTGGTTTCGTGTATGTGCGTAACTCAGAAAGCCTTATGGATGAAGCACAGGCAGTTCTTAACAATACTATGGAATATTGTATGGAACGTCGCATCACAGACTGGGGCAAGATTAAAAACATGGTAAAGGACGCTTTGGGTGACTTCGTATGGAAGGAAACAAAGAGACGTCCAATGATTATGCCAATCATTATGGAAGTATAGGAGCAAATATGAAACTTAACAAAGCAGTAGTCAAATTTGTTAAATTAGGTATGACGATGATCATAGCACTTATGATCCTTTATGTGACAATCGCAATCAGTCTTGTTGGTTTTGATTTCGGGTACCGTGTATTTACGGAACCAGCTATGGAAATGGAACCAGGAAGAGATATTGTTGTGACCATTGATAAAGGAATGGGCGCCGGTGAAATCGGAGCAGAGTTGGAGCGTAAAGGACTGGTTCGTGATGGTAATCTGTTTATGATTCAGTTGATGTTGTCAGCTTATAAGGATGATATTCAGCCAGGAAGTCATATCCTTAATACTTCTATGACTCCAAAGGAAATGATGATTCTGATGTCAGAGGAAAAGGAAACAGAAGAGGAGAGCGAAACTGGAACCGATTCCCAAAAGGACACAGAAAAAGAATCAGCGTCCCAAAAGGATGACAAATAACACTGAGAAAAGGTATGTAGCATGGTAGTAGATGAACGATTGGTGACATACATCGATTCATTGGATAGTGGAAATACCGAAATTCTGGATACCATAGAAAAAGAGGCTCTGGATTCTTATGTTCCGATTATTCGGAAAAGTATGCAGAGCTTTTTAAAATTGCTTCTGGCAATGCAGAAACCAAAACGCATTTTGGAAGTGGGAACAGCAGTAGGTTTTTCTGCAATTCTTATGGCAGAATATAATCCTTATCCTTGTGAGATTGTCACAATAGAAAATTACGACAAGAGAATTCCAATTGCCCGTGAGAACTTCAAGCGAGCAGGAAAAGAAAAACAGATTACGTTGTTAGAGGGCGATGCAACCGAAGTTCTGAAAACTTTGGATGAGCCTTTTGATATGATTTTTATGGATGCGGCTAAGGGTCAGTATATTAACTTTTTCGGAGATGTTATGCGTCTTTTGAAAAAGGATGGTGTGCTGGTATCCGACAATGTGCTTCAGGATGGAGATATTATCGAGTCCCATTTTGTTGTAACAAGACGTAACCGTACCATTCATAAACGTATGAGAGAATATCTGTATGAGCTGACTCACAGGGATGACCTGGTAACATCGGTTATGCCGATTGGGGATGGAATCACAGTGAGTGTGAAGAAGTAGACGGAAGTATGGCTCTAAACGAGAGAATTTATTGAGGTATGAAATGAGAAAGATTGAATTACTATGTCCAGCAAGTAGTCTGGAAGTGTTAAAAATTGCTGTAATCTTCGGTGCAGACGCAGTATATATTGGTGGTGAAGCCTTTGGCCTTCGTGCAAAGGCGAAGAATTTCTCCTTGGAAGAAATGGCAGAAGGAATCAAGTTCGCTCACGACCATGGGGTAAAAGTATACGTAACAGCTAACATCCTTGCACATAATTATGACCTAGATGGAGTTCGTACTTATTTTGAAGAACTTCGTGATATGAAGCCAGACAGACCAGATGGTCTCATTATTGCAGATCCAGCTATTTTTATGCTGGCAAAAGAAATCTGCCCAGAAATCGAACGTCACATCAGTACCCAGGCAAATAATACAAACTATGGAACCTTCAAGTTCTGGTGGGAAATGGGGGCAAAACGTGTAGTAACGGCTCGTGAATTATCTTTGCGCGAAATTAAAGAAATCCGCGACAACATTCCAGAAGATATGGATATCGAAACCTTTATTCATGGTGCAATGTGTATCTCTTATTCTGGAAGATGCTTGCTGTCTAACTACTTTACAGGAAGAGATGCTAACAAGGGAGCTTGTACTCATCCATGTCGTTGGAAATATTCTGTTGTGGAAGAAAAACGTCCAGGTGAATATTTCCCAGTATATGAAAATGAACGCGGAACCTATATCTTCAATTCAAAGGATTTGTGTATGATTGAACATATTCCAGATTTGATTGAAGCAGGAATCGACAGCTACAAGATTGAAGGACGTATGAAAACCGCTCTCTATGTGGCAACTGTTGCCCGTACTTATCGCAAGGCCATTGATGATTATCTGGAATCTCCAGAAAAATATCAGAAGAATATGCCTTGGTACTTAGATCAGATTAGCAACTGTACTTACCGTCAGTTCACTACTGGTTTCTTCTATGGAAAACCATCGGAAGAAACACAGATTTACGATAACAATACTTATGAAAAGGGCTATACCTACCTTGGTATTGTTGGTCCTAAGAATGAAGATGGTATGTATCGTATTGAACAGCGTAATAAGTTTTCTGTTGGGGAAGTAATCGAAGTTATGAAACCAAATGGAGATAACATTGAAGTGACCGTTCGTCGTCTTGTAGATGAAAAAGGTCAGGAAATGGAATCTTGTCCACATCCACAGCAGGTCTTCTATGTAGATCTTGGAATCGAATTGGATGAGTATGATATCTTAAGACGTCAGGAAGAGGATACAGCAATTGCACTGGATTAATATTTGAATAAAAATGTGACAGGCACACCCTTGAGAGGTGTGCCTGTTTTCGCTGTAAATAGTTCTACTTATGATGAAAATCGAAAAAATTCTTTACTTCTACATCTAAAACTTCTGAAATCTTAAATAATAATTCTAAGGAGATAGATGTCGGCATATTTGGTGCCTCAATATTACTGAGGTGAGTCCTACTGACATCTATCTGTTCTGCTAGTGTTATCTGAGACAATCCCTTAAGTTTTCTATAGTAAGCAACCTTTAATCCGATTTCTTTGTAGTGTTGTGTATATTTCTCGTTCATATGTCCCTCCGTTCATTATCCCCTACGTGTGACATTTATAGTGTAGTAATTTATGGAGTTGGAATAAACAACATAAAAGATTGCATATGCAAAGTAAAATATTGCAAAATATGTCGAAATATGGTAAATTTTTAACGTATAATGTGGTGCAATTTTACGAAAAATCCGTAAATGCTTGTACTATTTTATGGAAAATGTATAAAACTTGGGGATAAACGGGATGATAATTAATTTAATTAAGAAAACACAGATGTTCTCATTAGCATTACTTGTATGCAAAAGGAGAAGAAGTATTTTGTGTTAACTGTGGACAAGTAAACTTTGTAGAGGTAGATTCAAGTGCCCAAGAAGCTGTTTCTGAAGAACCATCCAATAAAAAATCATGGAAGAGTGTTGTAATAGGGATTGTTGCAGTTATTGCCTTCATTATAATTAGTAGTGTTGGAGAGAACTTCTTTGACAATTATTTACACAAAATTACGACAGAAAATTCAGGAGTAGAATATACACCTGGAACGGTTTCTGGTAATACCTATGTGAACGAGTGGGCTGAAATTAGCGTTACAGTTGCTTATATTATACATCATCACAGGAAACTCTTTTGCTATTCTGGTAGAAGATGTAAATCTTGCATCTAAGGTGGATGAAAAAGAATATTGTGAACTCTTTATTGAGAATATGGAAGAATCCATTGAGAAATATGAAGCTTGTCCTCCAGAATTCGTTGTATTAGAAAAAGGGAGCAAGCCAGAATGCAGAAGATATAAAAGAAATGATTTTATTTGTCCAACCTTTGAACGAATCGAAATAGGTTTATAATAAGACCCTCGTGGCACTCCACGAGGGTCTCTTCATCCTAGTCATTTTTCATCATGCAATTCTTTCACAACTTCTAATGGTAATCCAACATGTTCGGCAATAAATTCGTCAGCAAGAAGTCCCAAAAGACTCTTGGCAATTGAAATTTTTGCTGTTTCCATACCTTGGGTAACACCCTGTGCAACGCCTTGCGCGATTCCAGCCTCAACACCGTCCTGATACATCATCTGTCCTAATCTTGTCATTCCCACAGCCTCCTTCAATTGTTCTGTTGTAACTGAATCTAAAAATTTTTCTGCCATGGCATATACCACCGCTTCGATTTTATCTGCCTCAGGGACTGTATCCCGGGCAAGTCTTGTAATAGCCAATGCCTGAACTACTCGCTCTTTTTGTGGCATATCACCACCCATCAGAGAGCAGAGTGTAAGTGGGACCAAATCCTCTTTGGTGAGAGATTGTCCTGCTTGTAGTTTTGCATTGATATTATCAAAGACTTCTTCGACGCGTTTTCCTTTCATAATTATAGGATGCACACGATATGTGTTTAATCCGGAGGAAAATTCGGTTTTGGGATTTTTAATTTCTCCAGAGTAAAGTACATATGTGTAGACATCAACATCGTGTTGGTAACTGGTAAGTGCTTCGTAAGAACGGAAGCGCTTCAAATCCTTGATTCCGCCATCCGTACTTTGGAACTCGAAATGTTTCCAGGTTCCGTCGTCCATAACAAGATTGAAATCTTGAAATAGTTTTTGTAGTTCCAAATGAACTAATTCAGTCGGACCAAATCCGACGACCTTGCCTTCGATATTGAAGTAAGGCAATAACTCGTCAGCAAAAAATTGCATTGAGGTTTTTAGTGCGGCATCTTCTACTTGCCACAACTCTTTGGTATCTCCCATAGTCTCCCTTCTGTAAACACTATAGAAAATCCTCTACAAGAATTATACGGGAAAAATGTGCAACAAACAATGGTTTACGTAAATTTCTTTTTGCTATTCAATTGTATTTTCTAATTGGAATTCGTCCCGAATAAATCTCTCAAAGATGTGGGTAGAAATCGAACTAGAGGTGTATGGCTTCCTGCCATACGATAGACTCTCGATAAAATAATAAATATAATAATGCATAATCCTGCAGATGATTTTCTATATACATCATCTGTTGATAAATGTATCATAACAGATACAAATAATAAATGCAACCTTTTGGTAATATTTTATTGGCCAAAATCTTGAATATTTCCAATATATAAATTATAATTGGACCAGGTGAATGGAGGTAAAGCAGATATGTGTCAGGCAATTAAAGATTTGATGGAAGATAGCAGAATAGAGGGAATAGAACAAGGGATAGAACAAGGGATAGAACAAGGAGTAGAACAAGGTATAGAAGCAAACAAGCTTGCCAATGCTAAGAATTTGCTTGACGTGCTCTCAGATGAAGTGATTGCAGAAAAAATCGGACTTCCAATTAGTAAGGTTCAGGAATTGCGCGCTGAGGCACAATAGAATAAGAATAAAATAAAGTATAGCCTGTGACTTAGTCACAGGCTATTGTTACTCAGAAACAAAGTCTCTATTTATAAAATTCTAAAATCTTATCCATTCTGCTTCCCATATTCTCCAGCACCGCATCCAGAATGGTAATCGCAGCCATTGCTTCTACCACTACTACAGCTCTAGGTACAATAATCGGATCGTGTCTTCCTTTGATCGCAATCTCAATTTCTTCACCATCTTTATTCACTGTCTTTTGAACCGAAGCAATAGAAGGAGTTGGTTTAATTGCTACACGCATAGTAAGTGGTGCGCTGTCTGTCATACCGCCGAGAGTTCCGCCAGAATGATTTGTTGCTTTAGCGATTCTGCCTTTGCTAGAACTTGTAGTACAAGAATCAGCAACACAAAACGCATCGTTATTCTCCAAACCAGTCGCTCTCGCCACATCAAATCCATCCCCAATCTCAAATCCCTTCACAGAACCAATAGAAAACATGGCTTTGGCGAGATTAGCATCAATCTTATCAAAGACTGGTTCGCCTAATCCCACAGGAAGTCCAGTAACTTCACAGTAGATAACACCACCGCAGGAATTTTTCTCTGCAATGAGTTCTTCCAAATAAGAGGCGGCAGAAGCAGCTGCCACTGCATCTGGCATATATAAACTGTTGTTATAAATCTCGTTAACAGAGAAGCGTGACTTATCAATGGACACAGGCCCGATAGATTCGGAGTATGTCAGGAAGTCAATTCCCATTTCGTTCAATAATTTCACAGCAATGGCACCGGCAGCAACACGGCCAATGGTCTCTCGACCAGAAGAACGTCCGCCACCACGGTAGTCGCGGAAGCCATACTTCTCATCGAATGGATAATCAGCATGTCCTGGGCGATAATAGGTTGCAATATCGCCATAATCACGGGAACGCTGGTCCTCGTTCCAAACCACCATAGAGATTGGCGTGCCTGTGGTTTTTCCTTCAAATACACCAGAGAGGATTTCCACAGTGTCGCTTTCTTTTCTAGGAGTTGTGAACTTTGACTGACCTGGTTTTCTGCGATTTAGGAAAATCTGAATGTCTTCTTCGCAGAGAGGGAGCCCTGCTGGGCAACCGTCTACTACAACACCGATGGCTTTGCCATGGGATTCGCCCCAGGTAGTGATTTTAAAAAGTTTTCCAAATGATGAGCCTGCCATAAAAGTACCTCGCATTTCTTGGATTTACGACTTATCTTGTGTTTCACAAAAATCGTAAGTAATTATCTTCAATTATAGATAAAATGTCCTTGAATCGTCAAGAATATTATGGTAGACTTCTCAAGCAAAATGTATAGAATTTCAACTGCATTTTTGTTATAATATAAAAAATTAGAGATTCATTCGAAATCTAGAAAACAGAAGAAATCAGATAGATAGAAAGAGAGTATAACTTATGGCAACATATGAATTATTAAAAGAAGAAGGACGTGCAAAACGTGGTGTGTTCCACACGGTGCACGGTGATATACAGACACCAGTATTCATGAACGTGGGTACTGTAGCAGCCATCAAAGGTGCGGTGTCAACACAGGACTTAAAAGATGTAAAATGTCAGGTGGAATTATCCAACACCTATCATCTTCATGTTCGTACTGGAGACAAGCTGATTAAAGAAGTGGGTGGTCTTCACAAATTTATGGTGTGGGACAGACCAATTCTTACAGACTCTGGCGGATTTCAGGTATTTTCCTTAGCAGGACTTCGCAAAATCAAAGAAGAAGGTGTGTACTTCAATTCTCATATTGATGGTCGCAAGATTTTTATGGGACCAGAAGAAAGTATGCAGATTCAGTCCAACCTTGGTTCTACCATTGCAATGGCGTTTGATGAATGTCCATCCAGTGTGGCAGAACGTAAATATGTAGAAGACTCTGTAGCCAGAACTACCCGTTGGTTAGAACGCTGTAAAAAAGAAATGGCTCGCTTAAACAGTCTGGAAGATACTGTAAATAAAGAACAGTTATTATTCGGCATCAATCAGGGAGCGATTTTTGATGATATTCGTATCGATCATGCAAAACGTATTTCCGAAATGGATTTGGATGGCTATGCCGTAGGTGGTCTTGCGGTAGGAGAGTCCCACGAAGAGATGTATCATGTACTTGATGTAACAGTACCACATCTTCCTAAGAATAAGCCAACTTACCTTATGGGTGTAGGTACACCAGCAAATATCTTAGAAGGTGTAGAACGTGGCGTGGATTTCTTTGACTGCGTATATCCTACCAGAAATGGTCGTCACGGACATTTGTACACCAATCAGGGCAAGATTAACCTGTTCAATCAGAAGTATGAAAAAGACATGCGTCCAATCGAAGAAGGATGCCAGTGTCCAGCCTGCAAGCATTATAGCAGAGCCTATATCCGCCATTTGTTAAAAGCAAAAGAAATGCTTGGTATGAGACTTTGTGTACTTCATAACCTGTACTTCTATAATACAATGATGGAAGAAATCAGAGACGCTCTTGATGAAGGTCGCTTCCATGCATACAAAGAAGAAAAACTCTACGGCATGACACAGGGCTCTAAGCAGTAGTAAGTTCTTAAACTTTTATAAAATCGTGGAAAAAGGCAGAAAAAACCCACAAAAATCGGCAAAAACCCTTGGAAAAGGACTTGCTCCAAGTGGAATTTTTTAGTATACTTGATTAGATAGTTATATTACAGGAGGAACAATTGATGTTTTATTCAATTTTAGCAGAACAGGCACAGCCAGGAATGGGTGAACTTTTAATTTCAACAATCCTTCCATTTGCATTCGTAATCGCAATCATGTACTTCATGATGATTCGTCCACAGCAGAAGGAACAGAAGAAAAAAGACTTAATGCTTAAGGAATTAGCAGTAGGAGATACTGTTCTTACAACAAGCGGTTTCTACGGAACAATTATTGATATTACAGATGATACAGTAATCGTAGAATTCGGTAACAACAGAAACTGCCGTATCCCAATGCAGAAGGCAGCAGTAGCAATGGTTGAAAAACCAGAAGATGCTCAGTAAAAAAGAAGAGTAATAAGAGGTTGTCATTGCGATAACCTCTTATTTTTTCTATATGCAGTAGCATATTAATATAAGAAAGTGATTTTAGACTTTATGAAAAAGATTCTATACTTTTTAAAGGACTATAAAAAAGAATCCGTTATTGCACCGCTTTTTAAGATGCTAGAGGCAATCTTTGAGCTGATTGTTCCATTAGTTGTGGCACAGATTATTGATATTGGTATTGCAAATGCAGACAAAACCTATATTTTCGGCAGATGTGGCATTCTGATTCTGCTAGCGGTAATCGGCCTAGTATGTGCCATCAGCGCTCAGTATTTTGCGGCAAAGGCGGCAGTAGGTTTTGCAACACAGCTTAGAAGTGCATTGTTTGCTCATATCCAGAAACTGTCCTTTACAGATTTGGATCAGATTGGAACCTCCACACTGATTACCCGTATGACCAGTGATATGAATCAGTTGCAGTCTGGAGTAAATATGGTGCTGCGACTTTTCATGCGTTCACCATTCGTAGTGTTCGGTGCTATGATTATGGCATTTACCGTAGATGTGAAGGCAGCAATGGTATTCGTGGTTGCGATTCCATTGTTATCTGTAGTAGTTTTTGGTGTAATGCTCATTACCATTCCGTTATACAAAAAGGTACAGGCAGCTTTAGACCGCGTGCTTGGCAAGACTCGTGAAAACTTGTCTGGTGCAAGAGTGATCCGTGCTTTTAACAAAGAACAGCAGGAAATTGAAGAATTTAATGAAAGCAATGAGATTCTTACTAATCTTCAGTTATTGGTAGGTAGAATATCGGCGCTTATGAATCCGCTGACACTTATCATCGTAAATGCGGCTACCATTGTTATCATTTGGATTGGCGCTAGAGAAGTATTTGACGGTGCGCTTAGTCAGGGTGATGTTGTGGCTTTGGTAAGTTATATGTCACAGATTCTTGTGGAACTTGTAAAACTTGCCAATCTTATTATTTTAATTACCAAAGCGGTGGCCTGTGGCAATCGTGTGGCAGATGTGTTGGGCAGAGAATCTTCTCTGCAGGAAAATGCCACAACACCAGTTGTGACGGATGCTAATTCACCTATGGTGGAATTTAAAAATGTCTCTATGAATTATGGCAAGAGTGAGGAAGAGGCTCTGAGCAACATTACCTTTACCGCGGAAAAAGGTCAGACCATTGGTATCATTGGTGGTACTGGTTCAGGAAAAAGTACCCTGGTACATCTGATTCCACGTTTCTATGATGTGTCCAAAGGTTGTGTGTTTATTGCGGGAACCGATGTAAAAAAATACCCGCTCATCCAGCTCCGTGAAAAAGTAGGAATCGTCCAGCAAAAGGCGGTTCTGTTCCATGGTACCATCGCAGAGAACCTTCGTTGGGGTAATGCCAATGCCACAGAAGAAGAACTTTGGAAAGCCATTGAGATTGCTCAGGCAACCGACGTGGTAAAAGGCAAAGAAGATGGATTAAACCATATGGTAGAGCAGGCAGGACGCAACCTGTCTGGTGGACAGAGACAGCGACTTACCATCGCCCGTGCCCTTGTAAAAAATCCTGACATTTTAATCTTGGATGACAGTGCTTCGGCGCTAGACTTTGCAACCGATGCAAAACTTCGTATGGCACTGAAAACCATTGCAGAAAATAGAACGATTTTTATCGTATCCCAGCGAACCTCCTCCATTCAGCACGCGGACAAGATTATTGTGTTGGATGACGGCGAAGCAGTGGGAATGGGAACCCACACCGAACTCTTAGAATCCTGCGAGGTTTATCGTGAAATCTATGATTCACAATTCAAACAGGAGGAAAGGGGGGGCTTCTCATGAGTAGACAAAATTCTATGAGTACCCTGATGAAAGTACTCCGATATATGAAAAAATACATTCCACTCCTGGTGATATCCATTTTCTTGGCACTGGTAACGGTGGCCATGACCTTGTATTTTCCAATTCTTACAGGAGAGGCTTTGGACTTGATTGTAGAAAAAGGAGAAGTGGATTTTGAAGGAATTCTTCGCATTATTAACACAGCCATTGTGGTAATTGGCGTTAGTGCTATTGCTCAGTGGTTTATGAATATCTGCAACAACCGAATGACTTACCACATCGTAATGGATATTCGAAAAGATGCATTCAACAAGATTGAGAGACTGCCACTTGGCGTGATTGATACAAAATCACACGGAGATATGGTTAGTCGAGTTATTGCAGATGTGGATACCTTTGCAGAAGGTCTTCTGATGGGCTTCACACAGTTATTCTCGGGTGTAGCCACAATAGTTGGAACACTTTTGTTTATGTTGTCCTTGGACTTTAAGATTACTCTGGTAGTAGTGGTAATTACACCAGTATCGTTGTTCGTGGCTAGTTTTATCGCGAAAAAGACTTACTCTATGTTCCAGTTACAGTCCAAGACAAAGGGAGAACAGACCGCTCTCATTGATGAGATGATTGGCAATCAGAGAGTAGTGCAGGCGTTTTCGCACGAAGATGAAGCACAGGCAGAGTTTGAAGAGATCAATGACCGTCTTGGAAAATATTCTTTGAACGCCACATTTTTCTCAAGCCTCGTAAATCCATCTACACGTTTTGTAAACAGTCTTGTTTATGCAGCCGTAGGAATTACAGGTGCTTTATCTGCCATTGCAGGAGGAATCTCCGTAGGTCAGTTGTCTGCATTTTTAAGCTATGCAAATCAGTATACGAAACCATTTAATGAGATATCAGGGGTGGTAACAGAACTTCAGAATGCCCTTGCTTGTGCGGCGAGAATTTTTGAATTAATCGAAGAAAATCCAGAGAAACCAGATGCAGAGGATGCTCACGAATTGGGAGTGGCAGATGGAACGGTATCCATCCAAAATGTATCCTTTTCATACAATCCACAGCAGAAGCTGATTGAGGACTTTAACCTTCAGGTAAAACCAGGACAGCGCGTGGCAATTGTTGGACCAACAGGATGTGGCAAGACAACCTTTATTAATCTGCTGATGCGTTTTTATGATGTAAATAGTGGAAGAATTTCCCTTGGAGAAGAAGTCACAATTTCTGGAATGAAGGAAGAGACAGGCAAAGACGGAAGTAACACCTTGTATGATATTATGGGTATCACCCGTAAATCTCTTCGTAAGAATTACGGAATGGTGCTTCAAGAAACCTGGTTAAAAGCAGGAACTATCCGCGAGAATATCTGTATGGGCAAACCTGATGCCACAGAAGAAGAGATGATTGCGGCGGCAAAAGCAGCTCACGCTCACAGTTTTATCAAGCGTCTTCCAGACAAATATGATACTGTGATTGCAGAAGACGGTGGCAACCTGTCTCAGGGACAGAAACAGCTTCTGTGCATTGCCCGTGTAATGCTTTGCTTACCACCAATGTTAATCCTAGACGAAGCAACTTCATCTATCGATACACGTACTGAGATGAAGATTCAGAAAGCCTTCCTGACTATGATGGAAGGAAGAACCAGTTTTATTGTAGCTCACAGACTATCCACCATTCGAGAATCGGATATCATTCTTGTAATGAAGGAAGGCAAAATCATCGAACAGGGCACCCATGAAGAGCTTCTGGCAAAAGAGGGCTTCTACCATATGCTCTATCATAGTCAGTTTACAAATTAATAAATATAGTAAGGGGCTGTTGCAAAATACCACATTCGGTATAACTGTGACGCCCCTTTCTCTGTGCCCCTAAGCACGACCAATGACACCAAGACTTTGGATAGAAGGATAGAATTTCTTGAATCGCTTTTGGATGGATGTTTTCGTGTCTTTTGATAGGCGAACATCCGTGGGCTAGCAGTATGTGCATCGGAGACTTCGTTGTAATTTTCAAGTACTTCTAGATATGCCTTAGAACAAAGTTGATATAAAAAACCGCTCTTGAGAACTCGGCGCAAAAGCAGCGCCTCAAACATTCAAGAGC
>SVFC01000016.1 GCA_015057035.1 Lachnospiraceae bacterium
GCATATTTGTGACCATCTTCTAAGTTAATATCTACATTATCAAGTGGACTAATTAACATTTTTCAATCTCCTCTGCAAGGAATGAAATATCCTCGCCCCAAAGTTCTGCGTTTGCAAGAATCTCTACTGTAGAATGGTTCTTCATAAAGTCAACTACATCAGCATCATCATTGGTCATATCGGTCTTATAGAATTCGATTAACTTCTTGAAAGCAAAAAGTAATGTGGTTGGCATCTTGTCGTATCTCTTGATATACTCAAGGATGGATGGAAGCACACGTACTTTGAATTTGCTTACAGAGTTTAAAGCGATGGCTGATAAATAGTGTTTGATATATGGATTTCCGAAACGCTCTAATACGCTGTTTGCGTAGCTTTCCAGTTCTTCCTTTGGAAGGTCAAGTGTAGGAATGATTTCGTCAAATACGCATTTTCTAATATGTTCGTACATTACTGGATCATCGATACAGCTCTTAACTGTGTCTTTTCCTTCCAGTAATGCGTAAGGTACTAAAGATGTATGAGCACCATTTAAGATACGCACCTTTCTAGTACGGTACATTTCTAATTTATCTGGTGTGATGATTACGTTTAAATCTGCCGCTGCAAAGTTGATTTCGCTGGCAAGGTCATAATCTGTTTCAATTACCCAGAGATGGAAGAATTCAGAAGTATTCGCCATGTTGTCTTCATAGCCCAGGCCTAAATCTTCTCCCTTTGGATATCCTGTATTGATACGGTCAACTAATGTATTGGTAAATACGTTGTCCTTCTCTACCCAGTTCTTAAAGTCGTCGCCTAAATTCCACAAATCTGCATACTGTAAAATGCATTTCTTTAAGTTATCGCCGTTACGGTTAATCAACTCACATGGAAGGAAAATGAATCCTGGAAGTCCTAAGTCAAATCTCTTCTTGAGAAGAAGTGTAACCTTTGCTGGGAATGTCTTAGGTGGAGCATCTGTAATCTTGTCAGCATCAGAATATACGATACCAGACTCTGTTGTGTTAGATACAATAAATCTAAAGTCTGCGTTCTCTGCTAGAGACAAATATGCATTCCAATCCTCGTATGGTTTTACGCAACGGGAAATAACATCAATTTTCTTAACTTCTACGCCTTCGCTGCCACGACATACATGTGTGTATACGCAATCCTGCGCACTTAACATATCGCACATACCCTGCTCGATTGGCTGTACTACTACAACCTGTCCATCAAAATCTGTGGTTTCATTGACTTTCTGAATCATCCAATCCACAAATCCGCGTAAAAATCCGCCTTCCCCAAACTGAATTATTTTTTCCATATACCTTTCCTTTCTGTGACTGTCAGTCACTTTAGAATTTTTCATAGTATTGCTAATACAATTTTACATCAAATTAAAAGGAAATTCCTTAAGAAAATTAACTATAAACCACAAAAATCTTGGTTTTTTTGATATCTAATGATATAATTAGAAAAAACGTTTTTGAGGATAAGGATATGAAGGGAAATATCGCAAAATACATACCAAATTACTATTACAGCAAGGTTATTGACATCGTGGGAAATGAATCTACCCACCACTACCATCACGCTTTTGAAATCTATTATATGAAAAGCGGCGAATGCAATTATTTCATTGGAAACCGCTCCTACCGCGTGCTTCCTGGAGATGTCATTCTGATTCCATCTTCCATCATTCACCGTACCAACTATAATGGAATGATTCATAGCCGTCTGGTAATCAACTGTTCTAATGAGTATATTCCAGAATCCGTTTTAGAACGTGTGAATTCTATTGGTCATCTGTACCGCAACAATAAGGTACTCCGTCAGATGGATGAGATTTTTGCAAAAATCGAAAAGGAATATGAAAACGCAGACGTTTTGTCTTCTGACGTTTTAAAATGTTATACTGCAGAACTCTTTTTCCTGATCCTCCGTAATGAAAATGAGCACGAAGAAGAAACGGAAGAAAGTAGTTTAGTAGCACATGCTTTAAAATATATTCAGAACAACTACATGAACGAAGTCAAGCTGTCTGCTGTGGCACAGATGTCTTCTGTAAGTGCGGAACACCTTTCCCGCTTATTCAAAAAAGAAACTGGCTTTGGCTTTAACGAATATCTAACCATTATTCGTTTACAAAAAGCCGAATTCATGCTTCGTAACGAACCAGGCCGTGCAGTTTGTGAAGTTGCATATGCATGTGGTTTTAACGATGGGAACTATTTCTCATATAAATTCAAAGAAGCCTATGGCGTATCTCCTACAAAAATCAAAGGCAAGAAGTTCGACCAGCCATTGCAGAAACGCCTTGGAATTGGCAATCGTAAAAAGGAGCAACAAACATAATGCAGTATCATATTTCTGACAGCAATATTACAATTGAAAACCAGACATATACCGGCAACCACTACGGTAAAGAGGACCATGCAGACGGCAGAAAATACGGCACTTTCCGCAGCTATACCGTACTGGTAGATGGAGATAATGTTACATTTCGTAACTGTACCTTCGAAAACACCTCTGGACCTGGGAAACAGGTTGGTCAGGCAATTGCTCTCTACATCGACGGTAATAACATTCATTTGGAGAACTGCGTGCTGCGTGGACACCAGGATACCCTGTTTTTGGCACCGCTTCCTCCAAAGGAAATCATTCCTGGTGGATTTTTAGGTCCAAAACAATATACGCCTCGCTATGACCGCACTGTGTATTTCAAAGATTGTGTCATTGAAGGCGGTGTAGACTTTATCTTTGGTGGTGCAACTGCTTACTTTGAAAACTGTGAGTTTAAAAATGTGGAAGAAGGATATATCTTTGCCCCTTCCACTCCGGAACATATTGAGATTGGGTTTGTGGCAAAGAATTGTCGTTTCACTGCAACTTCTGATGTTCCCGAAAAATCCTGCTATATCGCCCGCCCTTGGCGTAATTTTGGCAAAGTAAGATTGGAAAGCTGCTATCTGGGAGAACACATTCATCCGATGGGATGGGATGACTGGGGCAAAGAAGAATCCCATGAAACCGTGGAATTCGTAGAGATTGGTTCTTATGGACCTGGCGCTTCTTGCCAGAGACCTAACTATGTACAACTTCCATAATATCATCATACATAATGATGACAACATTATAAAAACCTTTTTCATAAGAAAAGACCCAACAACGAATAAGGCGCTGTCGGGTCTTTTCCTTTTATGTATCTTTAGGATAAGGTTAATTAATATGACTTCTTTGTAGTCTCAATCACATTTTCTGTTTCTCCATCAAAGAGATATACTGCACTGTATGGAATTGAGAAATCAATCTTAGTATCCATCTTAGGTGTATTATGTGGATCCACTTTTAAAATAGATTTGGTGCCATTAATATCAACATAAACGTTGGTGTTGTCACCAAGAAGCTCTGTAAGTTCAACTTCTGCATTTAATACATAGCTATCTGATTTATTACCAAGTTCAATTGCTTCAGGACGGAAGCCAAATACCATCTTCTTGCCTTCATAAGAAGCAAGTACATCTGGTGTAAGAAGTTCAGCCAATGAAAGGGTTGCTTCACCAATCTGGATGCTTCCGTTCTGTACTGTAGATGTTACGAAGTTCATAGGTGGTTCACCGATGAAGCCTGCAACGAATACATTTACTGGTTTAAAATACAAATCATATGGTGTTCCAACCTGCTGAATGTATCCATCCTTCATAACAACAATTCTATCAGCCATTGTCATAGCTTCTGTCTGGTCATGAGTTACATAGATAGTGGTAGCTCCAACCTTTCTATGAATATCTGTAATCTCAGAACGCATTGTTACACGCTGCTTCGCATCAAGGTTAGAAAGTGGTTCGTCCATAAGGAAAATACCTACTTTACGAATGATTGCACGGCCTACAGCAACACGCTGTCTCTGTCCGCCAGATAAAGCTCTAGGCTTTCTGTCTAAATAATCGGTAAGGCCTAAGATTCTTGCAGTATCCAATACTCTCTTTTCAATCACATCTTCGTCAACACCCTGAAGTGAAAGACCAAATGCCATATTATCATATACTGACATATGAGGATACAATGCATAACTCTGGAATACCATGGCAATCTCACGTTCACGAGGTCCCATTTCATTTGCACGTTTGCCATCAATTAAGAATTCTCCACTACTGATGTTTTCCAATCCAGCAATCATACGAAGAGTTGTAGATTTTCCACATCCTGAAGGACCTACGAAGATGATAAACTCGCCCTTTTCAATGTCCAGGTTAAAATCATGTACGGCATGGAAACCGTTTGGATAAATTTTGTTAATTCCTTGTAAAGAGAGGTATGCCATAATTAACTCCTTAACTGTAAAATTTCTGTATAACAAAGTACGAAAGGTGCTACACCTTTTGCATCATTTTCAACGATTGGTTCTGAGATGTAATATTCGTAAGAACCATCACGGCGAAGATCATGTTCTGGTCCAAGACCTGCCACAAGACAGATACCACCAAGATTTAATTCACCGTTTTCATTTAAATCTAAATACTTCTCGCAAATGCCATCAAAAGTTCCTTTTCCAAGCACTGCGTAGCTATCATCTAATACTCCAAGACGAGCACCCTTTAACATGGCATATGCAATCATTGCAGAGCCACTGGTTTCCAGGTAGTTCCCTTCTCTTCCCGGCTGGTCAACCACCTGCCAGTACATTCCAGTTTCTTCATCACGAAATGCTTTGATGTCAGCCATCAACTGTGCAAAGATTCGAGAAATACTCTTGACTGTTTCTTCATCCGCAATACCAATGATATCCACCATCGCTACTGAGAACCAGCCAATGGCACGAAGCCAGAAGTTCTTGGATAATCCCGTTTCTTTATCTGCCCAGAAAATCTCTTTTGAACAGTCAATCCCATGATAATACAGACCCGTTTTAGAATCTCTCATGAGTTTTTCAACATTTTCAATCTGCATACGCACATCAGAATAGTCTCCATCCAGATAATTCTTGGAATATAATGCGGAGAAAACCTGTGCCATATAGATTCCATCCAACCAAATCTGGTTTGGATAAATCTTCTTGTGCCAGAAGTTGCCTGTTACAGTACGAGGCTGTTCCTTAATATGTTCATACTGTTTCTCAATGGCAAGACGATACTTCTCTTTCTTCGTTCTCTCATATAATTCAAAAAGAACGCGTCCTTCATTGATATCGTCCAGATTGTATTTTCCCTTGTCATAGCCCAAGATAGAGCCATCTTCGCTTACATAATAATCAATGAACCGTTCTGCAAAATCAAAGTATTTTGCATCTCCAGTAATGTTATTGATGGTAAGCAAGCAGGTAATCATACAACCGTCTATGTAATTCCAATGAGCTGGCTTTCCCTGTCGGATCGCCTCGATGTTCCAAAACGGAGCCTCTGGCTTAGACAGTGTAATCAGCCTGTCAATATATTTATCAATCTTCTGGTACATGTTATATCCTTTCAAGCTAGCCTGAAATTATTCTCTAACCAAATTACCAATATTCTTAGCAATTAATTCCTCGCCTTCTGCTCCGTCTACGGTAACATTGCGGATCGCGAGTTTTTCTACGTTATTGAAATACATTCCCACCTTGCAATATGGCTCCAGGTAATCCTGAGAAGCACAAGGGAATGGTTTTGCATCCTCTGCATAAGAGAAATTAATGTTTTCTACAGTAATCTCACGAATCTTCTGCTCTGGAAGACCATCACAGAAACATGCTGCTGCTTCACAGTTTACACATTCCATATTGCGGAAAGTGAATTTTCCAAGGTACGGTGTACGTTCATCAACTGCCTGTGGTTCTCTACTCCATACATATTCTGAATGTCTGTCTGGGTCACAACAGTTGTAATACATATTCATAACGATTGGTGTGATTACACCATCCATTTTAATATTCTCAAATAAAATACCATCAATTACCGCGTCTTTTCCTCTACCACGACGGGTCTTAATTCTAAGACCACGTTCTGTCTTATTGAAAATGCAACGGTTTACAGTAAGATTGGTAACACCGCCTGCCATTTCACTACCAAGAGTTACTCCACCATGTCCAAACTGCATGAGACAGTTGGTAATGGTATGACGATTTGCAGGTTTCTTAAAGGTTCTACCAATATCAATCTTACCAGATTTGATAGCGATACAGTCATCACCTACACTGAAGCGACAACCAATAATATTCACTACGTCACAAGCTTCTGGATCAATGGCATCTGTATTAGGACTGTTCTTAGGCGCCTGAATATCTAAATCCAGGAAATCTACATTCTGTGAGAAGTATGGATGAAGCTGCCAAGAAGCCGAATCCTTTGCCAAAATTCCATGTACATGCACTCCAATACAACGATTGAAGAACAGCAGTCTAGGTCTTGCAACTGTATAATGTTTTACATGTTCATCAGCCCACCAGCCTGCTTCTGGAGCATTTCCATTCACAGTACCGCGGCCTACGATACTAATATCCTCTGCATATTCTGCGAAGAGTAATGCCTGGTGCATTGGTACGGCTACACCTTCCCAAGTTCCCACATGCACATCCTCTCCTGTTACCACATCTGTTACTATTCCAGGAATTACTGGATATGCAGATTTATCTGTGCTTCCAAGAATGGTGGCATTTTCAGATAATTC
Source organism: Lachnospiraceae bacterium (assembly GCA_015057035.1). Taxonomy (GTDB): domain Bacteria; phylum Bacillota; class Clostridia; order Lachnospirales; family Lachnospiraceae; genus Roseburia. The sequence goes on from SVFC01000016.1 coordinate 6,628, forward strand.
TAATGTAATATGACTCTTCAAGGTAAGTGGTGCAGTCACATATGTTCCTTCTGGGAAATACAATCTGCCACCCTCTGGCAAACAGTTAATTGCTGTCTGACAGGCTCTAGTATCATCACTTACTCCATCCCCTACTGCACCGAAGTCACGAACATTCACACATGCTGTCTCATCTTTAGTTGTAAATTCGAATACTCCTGTCCATACATCCGAAGTTAATTCATACTTGGTAGAAGGACTTAAATCAAATAACGAGAACACGTTGGTATCTCCCGTATACTTTGCTTCTCCATTTACATAAATGGTATAAGTCTCTCCTTTGTAATATGCATTATCATTCTGCCATTCAAAACAGGCCGATGTAGATGAAGTAAATAATAATTTAATCATATTCTATTCCAGTCCATTCTTTTGTTTTGCATCATTAATAATCTTAATAAACAAGTTCTTCATGCTAATAAAGCACATATCAACTGCTACGTAAAACAGACCAAAAAACACTGGTTCAACACCTAGGTATATCACATTCTCTGTGCCAGAAATGGTATTACCCATAACATTGATTACATTGTAAATATACATCACAATATAATACACAACGAACGCATATGGAATGTTTGCAAAAAAAGTCCAAAAGGCTTTCTGTGGAAACATCATCCATTTACTATTCTGTCCCTGATAGGTCTCAAAAAATCGGAATGCATTGTTCACCAATATGTCTGTAACCATACCAAGCACAATTGACATCACAAGAATCATGTCCATATCATTCTGAACATAAGTCCCAAGTCCCCAGAGAATGAAGAAACACACTGCTCCAGCAAACCACCACTTCATAATGAGCGCCAGCACCCATGTTGGAATCTTATCTAAGAGTCCGCTTCGATACTGTTTGCCAGGATCCTTTTTCGGATCGTCGTATTTTTTCTTATCTGCATTGACAAGTCTGTCTACTGCATCTTTTTTTAAATCATAACCCATAGTACTACATTAATCCTCATCGCTAATATCAATTGTTCCAAGATCGCCATTACCCTCAACTTCAATAGAGGTGTTGATTTTCTTGAAGAGTTTTGCAAAGAGTGGTTCTAATGCAACCGCTACCATAGTAATTACGATTGTAACCATATGTACAGATACATAATACTGTGCATTTAATATGTACTGCTCTTTTTCTGTCAGCTGGAAAACTTCCTCAGCTCTAAAAAGCTTATAATCAATGCGATCCAAATACCACCAGTCACAAACGAGAATCACTGCAAACATTACGTACATAAGTGCAATGATAAGCCAGTTTGGCTTCTGACGTTTTGGAAAAGCATTTAACATACATACAAAGGATAACATAGAAAACAACATAGAGATGAATGCACAAAAGCCCATATGTTTTCCATAGATTTTTGCTGTTGTATTGGAAATATCTGTTAAGTTTAATGAAAAGATGAGAAAGGAAATTACAAGCGCAATCAATGGAACCGCCTGTGGATTACGCTTAATCGCTACAAGAATTTTTCTTACTCTTTCTTTTGCCCAAACAGCAAATCCTGATGATTTTGATTTAACATTCTGTTCTGCCATAATTTTCAATCCTTTATCTTATTGCGTTAGTTGTCTCTTTATCAAAGAAATGTACTCTGTCAAAAGAAACACCAACTTCATCGCCCTGCTTATAATTAGACCACTCACGTAATTTTGCAGTTGCTTTATGACCTGCAATCGTACCGTGAACCAGTGTGGTCTGACCAAGGTTTTCATTACTGATAACGTCTAATTTCATATCATCTCCATGAATGATATTTTCTGGACGAACGCCAAGAGTAATCACCTTACCAACATAATCTTTCAAAACATTCTGCTGTTCTGGATTAAGTTTATAGTTGATCCCGTCGCCAATCAATTGAGTCGCTTCTACCTTACAATCAAAGAAGTTCATAGGTGGAAGTCCAATGAAGGATGCAACGAAAAGGTTTGCAGGATTATCATATAATTCCAAAGGTGTTCCAATCTGCTGAACATATCCCATAGACATACATACGATTCTATCCGCCAAAGTAAGAGCTTCTGTCTGGTCATGTGTTACATAAATCATAGTTGCACCTAAACGTTTGTGTAACAACAGAATCTCACGTCTGGTAGCTCCACGAAGTTTAGCATCCAAGTTAGACAAAGGTTCGTCAAAAAGGAATACTTTTGGTGTACGAACAATTGCACGTCCCATTGCTACTCGCTGTCTCTGTCCACCAGATAACTGCGCAGGCTTTTTGTTCAATTGATCTGTAAGTCCCAGAATCTCTGCCGCAGCTAAAACCTTCTCATGAATCACGTTAGGATTCTCATGACGAAGTGTTAGAGAAAATGCCATATTTTCATAAATTGTCATATGTCCATACAATGCGTAATTCTGGAATACCATTGCAATATCTCTATCCTTTGGTGGTTTCTGTGTTACATCTTCACCATCGATAATAAGATTTCCAGAGGAGATATCCTCAAGTCCGGCAATCATACGTAATGTTGTAGATTTACCACAGCCCGAAGGTCCTACCAATACAATGAACTCGCCGTCTTCGATATCCATATTGAAATCAAATACAGCCTGGACATTATTGTCATATATTTTGTTCAGATTTTGTAAACTTAAAGAAGCCATAGATTACTCCAATCCTTTTTCTCTCTTATAGTTGTTAAGCATTACTGTCTTATAAATGCCGATTAAACCTGCAAGAATACAACAAACCGCAGAAACAATCAGCGCAATACAGCAATACTGGAACTGACTATCATCCATAACCAGTGTTTCTTCACCCTTTACTATTGCCAATGTGGTATGTGCATCCATTGGGATTCCCCAGATACGAACAATCTGCATAATACCAACAACAATAATCATGAATGCATAACTGATTTTATAATTCTTAAGTCCTTCTGATGACAAAAAGGCAATCAAGAGGAACATCAAATTGTAAATAACCGAAATGCCAATGGTAAATGTGTAATAGTAATTGTTTACATCAGACTGATAGATGCTTACAAAATATAATACGCCAAACAAAATTCCCAAATAGGTCAAATTCGCTGAGATTTTATTCTTGGTATATAGAAGTCGGTCTTTCTTGATTTCTTTCACATCACGTTCCATACTCTTAGACCTCCTTACCTTCTGCAATCAATTTCTTTTCTGCACTCATTACAACAATTTTGAACACAAGATTCAAAACATTCAATACTGTTGTCACCAAGAGAACACCAAACACAACTCTGCTGATATCAAACCAGAAGGTGGAATCTGTCCAATAGAACTTCATCAATTCTGCTCTCTGTGCTAAAGCTTCAAAATCGACCTGCAAATACATTTCTCTATATGTAAAAATATTGTTCAAAGCCCATACAGATACACCAACTACGGCAATTGTATTAGCTCCAACAGTAATATAATTTGCAATGTAATATTTTCTACGATTGTGATTCTGGAACACAAGTTGTGTAACCGCAAGCAGAATTAACATAATTCCCGCTGTAGTAAGGCTTTTGTTAAAATCCTGCATAATATAATAGATTTCAGTTCCAGCAACCATAGGATTTTCTATATCTTCTGCATAATAAGCAAACTTGCTATCATACATGTCTGTCATAATTCCTAATGAATATACAAATACAAGCGCAGCTGCTATTAACATCGCATAGCAGACAATACGCTGGAGAATCATTTGTTTCTTATACATATCTGTCTCCATTTCTTCGCCCATTCTGGCAAAGTATTTTAGTCGTTGCCATCGCGCGACTATATTGATTTATTATTTTTTCCGGCAGAGGAGAAATCTCCTCCGCCGGATTTAAAAATTGTTACTTATTTTGAAAGTTCGTTATAGAAATTAATTAATCTTGTATAAGCATCCTGCTTAATCTGAAGGTATGATTTACCATTCCATTCATTAGCAACTGTATTAGCAGTTGTTGTTCCATCTACAAGTTCTGCTCCTGCATAACCTTTTGCAATAATGTCAACAAGGATGTTTGAATCTCCCTTAGATGAAGAGAATTTACCCTTAGAAGCAAGTTCTGCAAAACCGCCAATAATTTCATTCTCTGCCTTTGTTGTAGGAAGAGTTGTAGGTACGATTGAGTACCATGGATTTTCTGTAATAGCAAGTGCTGGATGTTTAATTAATCCAAGTGCAATTGCTGTAGAAAGACGAGCTGCACCTTCCTTACCAACAGTCTGTGTACACTGATATTCAAATGACTGTAACTTAACAAATGAGTATGTTGATCCAAGGATACGACGTCCGTAGTTTGTATAGTTACCACCCATTAAATCCCAGAGTTCCTGATATGCGGTTTCAGCCATTACAGGCATCTGTTTTCCGTTGAAGTTAAATGTTACATAATTTCCGCTTGCATCTTTCTTAATGAATTCGTCTGGACCATAAGAAAGAAGGATCTGTCCTGCTTCTGTGTATGCATAGTCGATTAATGCAAGTGCTGCATGAAGTTTGTCCTGGCTTCCTTCTACACCAGCTTTAGAGATTGCCCATCCATCAGTCTTAACTGATCTCCAAGATTCAGTAAATCTCATGTATACGCCATCTTTGTTTGTTCCATCATACCAACGAGCTACAGGAACAAGAACTGCTGCGTATTTTTCGCCATTTGCAGAATCAAGTTTTGTTTCGTTGTAGATAGTCTGTGTCTGGTTGTAGTCATAGTGCATGAAACCTGCATCATCTGCAAGCATCTTTTCTGTCTTAGTATCTGTTCCATTAATAAATGTTGAAGAAATAAGACCTTCCTGTGCCATTGCATTCATTCTTTCTAATGCAACGTATGTATCTGCTTCCTGACGAGCGTCATGAAGTTTTCCATCTGTACCAACGTATAAGTAATCCTGTCTTGATTCAAGACCACGAACACCGAATAATGTTCCAGCAAAACGGAACATATCAACACGTCTCTGGTTGTTAGCATCTTCACGAGAGAAGAGACCTTCAACAGAATCTTTTCCGTTAAGTGTCTTAGCATTTGAAACTACACAACGAAGAAGTGCTACTAATTCGTCAGCATCCCAAGCTGCATTCTGACCGATGAAGAGGTCAGCTCTATTTGTTCCATAATATCCGTTGTATGCTTTGTCAATGTAATCACGAAGCATATTAACAGCTTCAACACCTGTTACAGTGCCTTTTGCTAAAGCATCGTTCATAGTTTTAACGATGTTTCCAGCTGTATCATAATCTTTATTGATTGTTTCTACTTTAGAACCATCTTTAGAAGCAACATCAACTGCTACTTTGCCAGATGTTGGCATATATGGTTCGTAAACTGCTGCGTTAAGGTTACCACAAGCTTCTGCAGTAAATTTGCCTTCGCCGTTTAATAATTTTTCAACCCAGTCAGTTCTCATAAGTGGCATACGTTCGATATCGTCAACACCGTCGAAGTATGGTGAGAAGTAGATTGCACCCTTGTTATCGCCTGTTACACTACCTGTGATAGAAAGACGAACGATTGGGTTAGCTTCAAGGAAAGCTTTGAAGTGTGGCATATAGTCAAGGTATTCAGCAAGGTTAACTACTTCACCAGCAGCACCTGCTTCAGCAAGAATAGAAACTGAACCAGCTACCATATCAACTTCGTTTAATTTTTCACGCCAATAGGTAAATTCTTTTTCAGCACTACCTGCGCCTGTCCATTTGCTTTCAAATTTAACATTGATTCTGTTCTGCATTTCTTCCCATGTAGGTTTTAAATCACCTTCATAGTATGTCTTTCCGTTAGAAAGTTTAAGACCTTCGCCTACTGTTTCTGCTACGAAAGCAATACCTTCAATAGGTTTCTGGTAACCAGTAGCCATACGAAGAACTGTTCCTGGTGCATATTCAAGTTTAAGCACTGGATCATCTTCACTACCACTTGGATTTTCTGAACCTGGGTTCTGTGATCCTGGTCCAGGAGTTACTGTCTGTGGTCCACAAGCTGTAAGTACACAGCAAAGAGCCAACATAAGTGCGAGAAGTTTAGAAATTTTCTTTCTCATTTTGTTTCCCTCCATATAAATAGAATATATTATTAAGCGCCTTATTACGCATAATAACCATAAATGTTGTTATTCCTTTACTCCACCCATATTTACGCCTTTAGCGAAATATTTCTGGATGAAAGGATAAATAATAAGTACTGGTATGATTGAACATACAATTAATGCAAAAATCACGGAATCAGATGCATATGGTTTGTTCCATCCTGTCATTGCATCTGGATCCTGGAATTCTTCCAGTTTCAAACGGATAAATACCTGAAGCGGATGTTCGTTCATGTTGCTAATCATCTGTCTTGCCCAGAAGTAACCGTTCCAACGAGAAATAGCGAAGAACAATGCTACCGTTGCAATTGTTGACTGGCTCATTGGGATATACACACGGGTTAGAACCTGCATCTCCGTTGCACCGTCTACGATGGCCGCTTCTTCGATTTCTGAAGGAACTCCTTCAAATGCATTACGAAGAAGGATAATGTTCATAGCCGCCATACCCATGGCGATAACTACTAACCACTTGTCATCGGTAATACCAAATTCCTTGAACACCTTCTGGGTATCAAGATAGTTCAAATACTGTGGAACAAGTCCTGCCGAGAACCACATAGTAAATACCAGATAGAAGTTAAATCCTTTTCTAAATAAAAGTCTTTTCTTGGAAAGAGCATATCCACCAAGGATTGCCACACCCATTGCCCACAAAGTTCCATAGAAAGTTAAGAACAATGTATTGGTATATGAGTTCCAGAACATATTGTTATTGAACATTTCTAAAAACGCATCAAACTGAACGTCCTTAGGCAACAGAATAATCTGTCCATACTCTACTGCTTCTCTACCAGATACCGCTGCAGAAACCGCATACAGGAAAGGGTACAAACAGCAAACTGCAAAAATTGTAAGGAAAACATAACTTACAATTTTAAATATAAGTTCGGATATCTCGAGTTTTCTCTTCATTGCCAAACTCCTCCTTAATATAATGAAACATTGGACGCTTTTCGGGCAATTGTGTTAGCACAAATCACAAGAAGCATACCCACAATGTTGTTCAACATTTCCGCAGACGACGCAATTCCCACCGAACTACCTGCAATACCATAACGTTGTGCAAAAGTTGAAACAACATCCGCAGTAACATATGTATCAGGATTGTAAAGCAACAATACCTTTTCATAACCTACATTCAATAATGAACCGATACGAGTAATCAACATAATAACAATTGTTGATAAAATCGAAGGAAGAACTACATATCTCATCTGGGCAATCTTGCCGGCACCATCAATCTGTGCTGCTTCATAACTTGTCAGTGAAATAGCAATGATAGCCGAGAAGAAGATGATACTATCATATCCTGCAGTCTCCCAAATACCACTGATCTGATAGATTCCACGGAAAAATTCTGGAACATATAAAAGACCCTGTTCTGCGACTTCTGGTGTGATAAAACCAAGAGTCACCAAAAGTTTTGAGATAATACCCATGTCAGTAATTACTTCTCCAGCAACGATAACAGGTTTTCTAACTAACATTGTTACAAGAGAGGTCATAACTACAGTTGACATAAACTTTGGCAAATAAGTAATTACCTGATATACACTTCTTGCAATGTTAGAACGAATCTCATTGAAGAACAATGCAATAATGATTGGCATTGGGAAACCGAAGCATAATCCATAGAAACTCAAAAGGAATGTATTTCGGAATGCACCCCAGAATTCTACGGTTAATCCACCCTCACCAAAGAACAATGTTTTAAAATATGTAAATCCAGCATATAACTGATCCGCAACATCAATCGTCTTATCATTTACCTTGAAGCATCCCAAAAGTTCATACATTGGGAAATATCTCCAAAACAGGAATACCAAGAACATTGGTATAATCATAAGATATAGACGCCAATCCTTTAAAACTGTACGACCAACATTGAGCCAGTAATGTTTTTCCACATCATCACGAACTCTCTGTTCTGGGTCCTCCTTGTATTTGCCTGTACTCTCATCATATAACAGATAATCGTCAGCTTTGAATTTCATAGTAAATCCTCCGTTCTTGATCTCTATATATTCCTGATATCTATAAGATAATCTCGTTTTCTTCCTGAATCTTGGCTTCTTCTCTTTCTTCACGCTCTACTCTAAAAAGATACGCCTTCTGATCTTCTATCATGCCATCCGTTTTGCGAAGCAATACCAAAACCACTGCCGCAAACAAAAGTGAAATAATATCTGTTGTTACATATAATATAAAGTCTGAAATGGTTCCACCGAAGAAAAGACCTACAACGGTTTTACCTATAGCCATTCCAATATATGTAATGGTAGCTAATAATACCAACTGCATCTTGCTAGTTCTAATCTTCTCCTTACCAACGAATCTAATAAGAAGAAGTGCAACCAATCCCAGCAGATTGCCGATGCTATATACAATATACTGCTCTGTTGTGGCACCTGCCGCAAAGCAATATACCAATCCGCCAACCACGGCCTGTATTGCAGCCCATCCACTCCAGCGCATCATCACGATACACACAAGGAGAAGGGTTACTGATATATTAATTGCCTGTGCCCAAAACCAGGTACCACTGGCATATGTGGCAATTGCTTCAAACACAATGGTGAATACTGTAAAAATAATCAAATCCAGCATTCGATATTCTTTAAAGGTAATTTGTTTCATATTTCTTCTTTCAACTTATTCAATACTTGTTTCAGTATATTAATCTTACATCACACAAGGAACTATTTCCTTGATTTTTTTGACAAAGCATTTTTAATATCTTAATTTTTTTGATATGTTATTGTTAAACTTCCTATCGTTTTAGTCCTTTTGCACTACTTTTTGGTCATTTTATACAAAAATTTACGAAAAAACAACCCTTTTGCCCCCTTCACCTCCCCTTGCAGTTGTATACAAGTTTTATTCATTTTTATTACTTTCATTGCTTTATTCTTTCTTTTATTGTATAATATCCCTAGTTATGGGCCTAAATAAGCCCTAAAATATCAAAAAAACGAAATATTATAAGAAAAGAGGAACGTGGAATGGAATTAAGAACAGCCGCATCTCCAAGAGATGTAAAACACTACACCACAGACAGATTAAGAGAAGAATTCTTAATCAATGATTTATTTCAACCTGATTATATCAAATTAGTATATAGTCACATCGACCGTATTATTACTGGTTCAGCTGTACCTGTAAAGGAAAAACTCGTATTAACCGCAGGCGATGAGCTCCGCGCAAAATACTTCTGTGAAAGACGTGAGCTTGGTGTCATCAACATCGGTGGCGCAGGCACCATCACAATCGACGGAAAAGTTTACCACGTAGGACACAAAGAAGGTATGTACATCGGAATGGGCGCTCAGGACATTTCTTTTGCCAGTGATGATGCTGCTACTCCTGCTAAGTTCTATTTAAACAGTGCACCAGCTCACAAAACCTATCCAACTGTTTTAATCAAACCAGAAGGACAGGAAGAAGAAGGTGTTGTAATTGTTAAGGATTGTAATAAGGTAGAACTCGGCTCTCTTGAAATGGCTAACCACAGAACTATCTGCAAATATATCCTTCCTGGCCAGGTAGAAAGCTGCCAGTTAGTAATGGGTATGACAAAACTGGAACCAGGTAGCGTATGGAATACAATGCCATGTCATACACACGACAGACGTATGGAAGTATATCTCTACTTCGAAATGCCAGAAGATGCATTTGTAATGCACTATATGGGAGAACCAACAGAAACCCGTCATATCGTAATGCGTAACGAACAGGCTGTTATCTCTCCAAGCTGGTCCATCCACTCTGGATGTGGTTCACAGGCTTATACCTTTATCTGGGGTATGGTTGGAGAAAATCAGGACTTTGATGATATGGACCATTGCGCTAATAAGGATTTATTATAATCCATTAGTGAATATCAACACTTTGAATTATTAGTAATTATACAGAATTTCTACTAGACGAAAGGATACGATATTATGAAAATCGCTTTAATTAATGAAAACAGCCAGGCTGCAAAAAACGAACTCATCTACAACACCTTAAAATCCGTTGTAGAACCAATGGGACACGAAGTATTAAACTATGGTATGTATTCAGCAGATGACGCAAACCAGCTTACATATGTTCAGATTGGTATTCTGACTGCAGTTCTGATTAACTCTGGCGCTGCTGATTTTGTTATCACAGGATGTGGTACTGGCGAAGGCGCAATGCTTGCCTGCAACGCCTTCCCTAAGGTGCTTTGCGGACACATTGAATCTCCACTGGATGCTTACCTCTTCTCTCAGGTAAATGACGGAAATGCTATTGCTCTTCCATTTGCTGAGAACTTCGGATGGGGTGGCGAATTAAATCTCCAGTACATCTTTGAAAAATTATTCTGTGCGCCAGGCGGTGGCGGATACCCAAAGGAACGTGTTGTCCCAGAACAAAGAAACAAACGCATCTTAGATGAAGTGAAGAAAGTAACTCATCGCGATATGGTTTCTATCCTTCAGGACTTAGATCAGGACCTTGCCAAAGGTGCCCTCTCTGGAGCAAACTTCAGCAAACTATTCTATCCAAACTGCAAGGACGAGAAAATTGCAGAAGCAGTTCGTCAGGTACTTGGTGAAGAGACATTTTCTATTTAGGATAGATACAAAGTTTTCTTAGAGTTTCAATATCTCTATAAAAAATTAACGCACGGCATTTGATGTGACTCCCCTTAAGCAGACAGGGGCATATCAATCATTGCCGTGCGTTTTGTGTTTTAGCAAGCATAGTTTCCACGCTTATTTTTTTATGCAGCGAAATATTAGGGTATAACTTGATGTTTCGTACTATACACCCTACATTTTTCACTCTTACTCCATTATTAGTTTAATTTTTGGCTCTTATCGGGTATGAAATAACGCATTTACATATACACCCTCATTTTCTTTCAAACTCGGGGTGTATAACAACTTTCCTTCCTCCACACCCACTTTTTCCTGCCAGGCTCTATTTCTCACCCATAAAGCATCAAAAAAGTGGGTGTATATAATATTTCCACTATATACACCCACAAATCATTTCACCCGAAATTTCTACTTCATTTCTAACGTCTACTTCGTTTCTAACTTCTACTTCTATTTCGACATAACTTTATAATAGAACTTCTCCAGTTTCTTCGCATCCATCAGCACTGGCACCGGATACAATGGATTACCTTCTTTGTCAGCATGTTCTGCCATAACAGGAATATCCTCTTCCTGAATGCCTTCCAATGTGCTTGGAATATTCATTCGTGCATTCATATCTCGAATCGCCTGGATGAATGCCTTTGCAGCTGCTTCGTCGCTATCAGAATCACTAGCAACCCCTGCTGCCACAGCCAGTTTGTGCAGTTTCTTGTAGATTACACCGCCATACTCTTCTAACACAATTGGAAGAAGCACTGAGTTGGCAAGACCGTGAGGAATATTATACTGACCACCCAGTGGATGTGCCACCGCATGCACATATCCCACATAGGAAATAGAGAAAGCCTCTCCTGCCAAATATGCCGCGTGAAGCATATTTTTTCTTGCTTCGTAATCAGTTCCATCCTTATATGCTTTTTCGATATTTGCAAAAATCAGTCTGGTGGCTTCGAGAGCATTCCATCTGGTCTTTTTATTGGTAGAATTACCAATATACGCCTCCACCGCATGCGTCAACGCATCCATACCTGTGGTAGAAGTCAAATGTGGTGGCAAAGTAAATGTAAGCTTTGGATCAAGCACTGCGTAACTTGGAATCAGCACAAAATCGTTGACTGGATACTTATGATGTGTATCTGGGTCTGTAATAACCGCCGCAAGAGTAACCTCACTTCCAGTTCCTGCAGTTGTAGGAATAGCAATTAATGTTGGGATTTTTTTCAAAACCCTAAGCACACCTTGTAACTGATTCAAATTCTTCTTAGGTCTTGCAATGCATGCCCCTACTGCCTTGGCGCAGTCCATGGCAGAGCCACCACCCAAAGCAATCAGGCACTTGCAGTTTTCTTTGATAAATAATGATTTTGCTTCTTCCACGTTATACACCGTTGGATTTGGCTGAGTTTTATCATATACTGCCAAGTGGATTCCTGAGTCCATAAGAATTTTTTCTAAAGGTGCTGTAGCACCGCTTTTTCTTAAAAAGCCATCTGTTACCAAAAGCACAGAATTGATATTCTCCTTTAGCAATGCCTCTGGAATCTCTTCAATGGCATCTAAAATCTTAGGTTCACGATATGGCAAAATTGGCTGAGCAATACGAAATCCTAACTGAAATGTTCTGCACCATAGTTTCTTAAAAATATTCATACGTATCTCACCTTCTCTTTTCATAATTTCCATCATCAAATTAATATTTGTTGCGGATATGCTCAATTCCACACAGGAAGTCTTTTACTTCCAGAACCGTGCCATCATCCAAGGTAACTGTTCCGTTTAGATAACCAAATATCTGATGCTGGAAAGTTCCGATAATTCCCAGATTGGTTTCTGCTACTCTATCCAAAATCGGAGCAAAATCCATCTCAAACCTGCCATCGGAAGAAGTAATCTTCCATGGTTTCAAGTAATCTGAAGTATCAAAATGACAAGTAATATCATCTAATTTATGTCCAACACCATCATAAATCAGCAGATTTTCGCTGGCTGCAGATGTATTGGCAAAACCGTATCCGATGTTAAACCCGAATGGTTTACCTTCTATAAGGCCATTACCTGTTCCCCAGATCCAGGTGTTGTCATAAGTCCACACGCCTCTACCCCAGTCCATGGTGGCAAAATCTGTTTCTGGATGGAACTCATAGCGTTCTCCGCCGTACTCTACCCAACCACTGGCAGGAAGGCAGTTAATCTTCTGGTTATAATAAAAACGATGTGGCTTATCCCATGGTGTTGCAATTACCATAGTATCCATTTCTGGCTGAGTTAACAGGATATCCATTTTCAAATCCTTATCCCCGTGAAAATGTTTAAAGTCACAGGTAAGATGACGGGTATTGTTCTCTACCACCACCTTGGAATGAAGCCGATCATCCTTGTATTCTGTCACTCCTGCGCCTGAATGGGATGGTAGATTCATGCTTCCCATTGGCATTGGATTTAACAGCATCTCTGTATGCTCCCATTTCTGGGCAAAATGAAAGAATGTAGCTGACTGCATGCCGATATATCCCAAATCAGATATTGTCATAGCAATCCCAAAATCCTTGGCCGTTACAAGATAGTAATCCCACTCCTTGATACGAGACCTTGGGGCTTTAATATCCTCTCTGCGATATTCCTGCAATAACTGCCTGGACCAGCCAGGCTCCGCAATCTGCCCATTCTCATCTAATAGACGTTGTTTTGTTGTAACCTCATGATTTCTCATAGTATCCCCCTATTTTGACATTCATAACTCCCTATGTATAGTATAGCGGAAATCCTAAGATTTACAATGTTTATTATAGACAATTTAGTTTTTTCAAGGTTTCTGTTGCATACTTAACAATTCAACCACATCATCATGTTGTAAATTGGTTTTATAGACGAATTCCCTCATAGTGATATCGTAGTTAATTATCCCGCCTGTTGCTTTAAAATGATTTTTATATATGGGATAAATAATTCCAAAAACAATTAGAATAAGAATTATAAAAAACAAAAACGCGATAATGAAATATTCCATTTTAATCTCTCCGCCTAATACTTCCAGCCATTCTTGTTTTTAAATTCTAAAATCGTGCTTGCATCATATATGAACGATATGCGTGACTCGTATCCTTTAGAATACATAACAATTACACCGTTTTCTTTATCATAGTTGCCTTCTTTATCAGTGATGACCCAAAGAAATATCCAATAATCCTGACATATACCGTGAATTTCATGCAAAATTTTTCCTTCTGCATCTACTTGTAGAACTGTATTATATCTGTGTGGTCGATTGCTAGAATCATCTAGATTCAATGTTTTCGTATACTCATTTAATATTTCATTACATTCTTCTTTGCTAAGGGAGTATATATCTTCCCCAAAAACCTTGTGATCCGTAATAGAATAAGAGACATATTTCGTTTCATCTAAAGGTTTATTCCAATCATTCGCTTCCTTTAATTTCTCTTTTTTTTCTAAATAAAATTCTTCCGTTCTATTTTTTAAATGGTCATCTTCGACACCTTCATAAGAGTACTTAGAATCGATAAGAGTTAATATATAATTAACCTCAGGATAAAAATACACGTTTTCTTCATCATATGATTGACAAATAACCAAGGCAAAAACCTGATTCCCATAATCTTCACAATAAGAAAACAGTGTTCTGCCATATTCATCTTGCTCCCAAATATATATGTCTGAGCTATATGCGCCTTCCCCATGGTGCATATATCCTTCCGCATCAGGGATGCTATATATTGCAGTAGTATATAGTTCTTTATATTCTCCTCGATATGGAAATGGATTTTCCGTATCAAAAAAGCAACCAGATAATCCAAACATAAAAGCTATAATCAATAAAATAGATGTTATCTTTTTCATATCAACTGCCTCCCAAAATTTCTATGAAATTAATTATACCATATTTTTATTTGATAGACTAGACGGGAGTCGGTCTACGCTCCGCGACCGTCGGCGCACCCCCTCCTTTTCCCCCTCTAATCCAACGTCCATTCCCACAGAGGCACAAGAAAAGGGCCTGCGAATAAATCGCAAGCCCTTCTTCCTATGGACTAGACGGGAGTCGAACCCGTGTCCGAAAACCAATTCCCTGTCCTTCTACGAGTGTAGTTTATCCTTTGACATTCCCTCCACTGCCCGGGGATAAACACCCTGACAGCTTCAGTAGCTTCATGATACGCCCGCTGGCTCAAAGCTTTGCCAACGTCGTTTCCTACATAGTCGAAGCCTGAGTCCTAATGTGTAGGTGCACTAGGTCAGACTGCCGCAATTAAGCAGCGTATGCTAAATTTTCTTCAGCGTTTATATTTAAGTTTGCCATTTAACGCATTGCATGCGACTCGCTTCTCCAGCTGCATGATCCCCGTCGAAACCATTACTAGCCCGGATATAGTCAAGCGCGGAATTATCCGCGCATAGACACTTTGTAATCACGCTCTGCCTCACGACGCTGGTCTTTCTTGGCGATATCCTGACGTTTGTCGTAGAGTTTCTTACCTTTGGCAAGAGCAATTTGCACTTTCACAAGACCTTTGTTTAAGTATACCTCAACTGGAACCAGGGTATAACCTTTTTCTGCAATCTTTCCAATCAACTTCTGGATTTCCTTCTTGTGAAGCAGAAGTTTCTTAGGACGAAGTGGGTCTTTGTTGAAAATGTTTCCTTTTTCATATGGGGTTACGTGCATTCCGTAGATATACACTTCACCGCTTTTCTCAATGCGGACAAAGGATTCCTTGATGGAACACTTGCCCATACGAATGGACTTTACTTCGGTACCATGAAGGGCGATGCCTGCTTCGTAGATTTCTTCTAAGAAATATTCATGGTAAACTTTTTTGTTGTTGGCGATTAATTTCTTGGCGCCTTTTTCCATGAGGCATCCTCCTTTCTATGTGCGTATTTCATAATATCTTATTTACACGAAAAAATCAATAAACTCTCAGTTTAATTTTCATCTTCCACCAGTGAAAAATCTATAGTTCTTGTGACTCTATCTGTGGCTTCCACACACACGCGAACCTTCTGTCCCAGTTTATAACTTTTTCCAGTGCGTTCTCCGATCATCTCATAGGTTTCTTCAATAAAATGATAGAAGTCATCATTCATATCCGCCACGCGAACAAGACCTTCCACTGTTGTTGGAAGTTCCACATAAATGCCCCATTCCATAACGCCTGAAATAACACCTTCGAAAACTTCCCCAAGGTGGCCTTCCATATATTCCACTTTCTTGAGTTTTACGGTTTCGCGCTCTGCTTCTTCGGCACGACGTTCCATTTCACTGGACTGTTTTGCCACATCGTTTAAGATTTCTTCATAATGCTTGATACGATTCTCATTCAAACGACCACGAAGGTTCTCTTTTATAATTCTATGAATCTGAAGGTCCGGATAACGTCGAATTGGAGAGGTAAAGTGGCAATAATAACTTGCCGCCAGACCAAAATGTCCCGAGTTGACAGTTGTGTAGCGGGCCTGCTTCATAGAACGAAGTGTCAATCTGCTGATTAAGGCTTCCTCTGGAGTTCCGTCAATCTTCATAAGAAGCTTCTGGAGTTCCTTTGGATGCACCTCATCTCTGGAAATGTGAATATTGTATCCAAAGTTGTTGATAAAAGCAGACAGCTTCTGCATTTTCTCACTGTCTGGATTATCGTGGGTACGATATACAAATGGCAGTTCCTGCCAGTAATAATCGGTTGCTACCGTTTCGTTGGCAATGAGCATAAAATCTTCAATAATTTTGGTTGCCACGTTTCTATCGTATGGTTTGATTTCTACAGGTTTTCCATTGGCATCCAGTATTACCTTGGTTTCTGGGAAATCAAAATCGATGGAGCCACGAGACATACGTTTTTTACGCAAAATTCCTGCCAGATCACGCATCATTTCAAACATTGGAACCAGTTTCTCGTATTTTGCGATTTCCTCTGAATCTCTATCTTCCAAAATCTTCTTCACGCTGGTGTAACTCATACGTGTGTCAACTTTGATAACTGTTTCCGCAATGGTATGGTCAATGACTTCTCCCTTTGGATTGATAGTCATAATACAGCTTAAAGCCAATCGATTCTCTCCCGCATTCAGAGAACAGATTCCGTTAGACAATGCATGAGGAAGCATTGGAATAACACGGTCCACCAGATAAACCGAAGTTCCTCGCTTTAAGGCTTCCACATCCAGAGCACTCTTTTCCTGCACGTAGTTGGTTACGTCAGCGATGTGAACGCCGAGAACATAATTCTCACCATCCATTGTTACAGACACTGCATCATCCAGGTCTTTGGCATCTTCGCCGTCGATGGTAACCATCACCACATCACGCAGGTCCATTCTGCCTGCCATATCTGCTTCGGATACGTCCTTTGCCACATTCTCCACCTGATGCATAATCTTTTCGGAAAATTCCACAGGCAAATCGTAAGCACGGACAATGGACAAAATATCTGTACCAGGGTCATTGACATGACCTAAGATTTCTACAACCTTACCTTCTGGTGACTTACCAGGCTTTGCATACTTGGTAATCTCTACCACAACCTTGTGACCTTTTACGGCGCCCTTAGATTTTTCCAATGGAATAAAAATATCCTGGGCAAATCTAGGGTTGTCCGGTACGGCAAAACCAAAGTTCTTGCTCTGCTCATAGGTGCAGACAATCTGCTTCATACCACGTTCTAGCACCTTTACCACAGCACCTTCCTTGCGGCGTCCTGTAGCCAGTGGTGAAACCGCAATCTGTACGGTATCCATATGGAGGGCATCCCCCACCTTGGATTCTGGAATGAAGATATCCTCTTCCTCCCCTTCAATGGTTACAAAACCAAAGCCCTTTGCATGAGCAGTAAAAGTTCCTACTACCTGTCGCATCTCGGACTTGGTGTATTTTCCACGTTTTGAAAGAGCAATCTTGCCCTCTGCCATAAGTTCTGCCAGAATCTGCTCTAACTCTGGACGTTCCTCTTTCTTCACATTCAGAACAATAGCCAGTTCCTTGATTTTCATTGGAACATACATATCATCACAGATTAAGTTATATACAGTTTGTTTACGTTTGTTAAATAAATCCATGTAATATCTCCATATCGCAAATAAGCAGACATATTTTTATGTTCGATATTTCTCTGCTTTTTCGCGAAAAAAAAGACTGTCAAGTCTGACAGTCTTTCGCATTTTACCAAATTCCTAAGTTAAGTACTACTGCAAGTAAGATAAACAGAACTACTGAAATTCTTGTAATCTTAACTAACATTCCTTCCATTGAACGGCCTTTGTTTTTTCCCCAGTAGGTATCTGCAGCACCAGCAATAGCTCCAAGGCCTGCCTGTTTTCCTTCCTGCATCAAAATTACTACTGTAAGAACAAGACTGATTATAATAAACACAATTGTTAAAATCACTTTTAAAATGCCCACGGTTTGCACCTCCTATGCTTAAAACTCATAACTTTTGTAAGTATACCACAGTCTTTTGGTATTTTCAACTATTTTTATTTAGACTTTTTGTTATTTTTTTGTTTTCAATTCCTTTATTTTCCTTTATAATATAAGGAGGCAACTATAGGGGGAGTTTAAGTATGGGGACTTTTACTTTTCAAAAAAACAAAATGTTAAGTGATGCTGAGATTTCAGCACTGTGTCAGCAGTTATGTATGGTGGTGAAAGCTGGGCTTCCTATTCATTATGGAATTTCCATTCTTCGCGATCAGGCGATTGACGAAAAAACCCACTCTCTTTATAGCCAGATTTATACACCAATGGAAAAAGGAGCATCTTTGTATGCTACAATTTCAGATATGCATTGTTTCCCAACTTATATGGTGGAGATGATTCATCTTGGCGAAGAAACGGGACGTATTGAAGACGTTTTGGAATCTTTGACTGCCTATTACGAGCGTGAAAGGGAAATCCGCGCAAACATTCGTCATGCCCTGGTTTATCCTCTGGTTATGACTTACTTTATGATTGTTGTTTTATCTATTGTTATCTCTCAGGTTGTACCAGTGTTCTCTAACCTTTACACCAAGCTTGTTGGTGAATTATCAGGTTTGGGATTACTTCTTATGAACATCAGTAATCTACTGAACAAATATTCACTTGTATTTACTATTATTTTAATACTTTTGATTGTGCTCGGTATTGTGTTGTACCGTACCGCTCTTGGCAAAACACTATTCCAAGGTAGAGGACTATCAATGACCATTGCAAGAAGCCGTTTTGCTAACTGCCTGCACCTGGCATTGGCCAGTGGTTTGGACACAGAACAGAGTCTGGACCTGGCAAAACGCCTTGTGGACAACCCATATATGTTAGACAAAATTGAAAAATGCGAATTACACATTCATCACGGTGAAAACTTTGTAAGTTCTCTCTTGCACTCAGGGATTTTCTCCAAAATATATTCTGGTCTCCTTTTAATCGGAGCCAAAACCGGTTCCATGGTAGATGTAATGAAACGAATTAGCGAGGCCTATGAAGAAGAAACAGACCGCAGACTTCGTAGAAGCGTTTTGATTCTGGAACCTACCCTAATCGTTATTTTGTCCATTTTTATTGGACTTATCCTATTTACTTTTGTAATACCACTTTTGAAAATGTTATTCTAAGCAGGAGGAGACATTATGCAGCAACCGCGTTTTAGGGCATTTTTCCCCGAACTGCTTTTGAACACTTTGTTTTCTTTTATATTGATTGCAATCATCATGCAGTTACTAGCCAATGCCAAGTTCATCGAACAGGATACCGCCCTTTTGAAACACGCCGTATCCTCCTGTGAAGAGGTCGCAATCTTCTACAACGAAGAAGATGGTTCCTTTGAACATCTGGCACAGCATTATCCAACTGCTATTACAGTCAACCATCAGCTCATTATCTATTTAAGCCAAGACTTTTTATATTGCAATCGCGAAGCAGGGGCATACTATTTACTCATTGAAGACAACCTAGATGATACCATCAACATTTACTTTTATGAAAAAGATAAAGATGCTATCTATTCTATCGAGCGTTGCGTCTTAAAAACGGAGGTGCCTGCCTCATGAAAAAATCACATACTTTCGGTGTTTCCACCATTATTATTGTATTTTCACTACTGTGTATCACCGCTGTTGCTTCACTGACTATGTTATCTGCATACTCAGATTATCATGAAGTACAGGAAAAGGCAGCACAGATTCAGGAATACTATCAAGAACCATAGAAAGAAGGACAAAAGAATGGATGTAAAAAAACTTTTATCAGAAGCGACCGCTAACGAAGCGTCAGATATTTTTATTATCACAGGTCGTCCACTTACTTACAAAAGACATGGAAAAATGCAAACCTTAAATGAAATCAAACTTCTTCCAGCAGAAACCTATGAATTTATTTCTGGCATCTATAATCTGGCGGAAAGACGTATTGATACTTTTGAAATGGAAGGCGATGATGACTTTTCGTTTGCAATTCCTGGCGTATCCAGATATCGTGTAAGTGCATTTATGCAGCGTGGTTCTTACTCTGCAGTTATCCGTGTTATTCCATTTGCCTTGCCTAAAGCAGACGAGCTTATGATTCCAAATGCCGTTATGGAACTGGCAAATGCCAAAAATGGTATGATTCTTGTAACCGGTCCTGCAGGAAGTGGTAAATCCACTACACTTGCATGTATGATTGATAAAATCAATCAGGAACGTGAAGAACATATTATCACTTTGGAAGACCCACTGGAATTCCTTCATAAACATGAGATGTCTATCGTATCCCAGCGTGAGGTTGGAACCGATACTACCAGTTATATCACCGCACTCCGTTCTGCACTTCGTCAGAGTCCAGACGTTATTCTTCTTGGAGAGATGCGTGACTACGAAACCATTAACACCGCCGTTACTGCAGCAGAAACAGGGCATTTGATTTTCTCATCTCTGCATACCGTTGGTGCATCCAATACCATCGACCGAATTGTAGATGCTTTCCCTGCTTCACAGCAGCATCAGATTTGTATCCAGCTTGCATCCGTATTGCAGGCAGTTGTCAGCCAGAAATTACTTCCATCCATCGATGGAGGCCTGGTTCCTGCCTTTGAAATCATGGTTTTAACACCAGCCATTCGTAACCTGATTCGCGAACGCAAAACTCATCAGATTGACGGAATCATCTACGCTTCCTCTTCTGACCATATGATTTCCATGGATACCAGCATTTACAACCTCTTTGTAAATGGTATTATTACAAGACATACAGCAATTTTAGAAGCATCCAATCCTGAAATGATGGAAAAGAGAATTTCTCAAGGATAATATTGCTAGGTTGATTCAATACTACGAAAAAATGCGACTGTAAACACAGTCGCATTTTTAATATCTTATAGCATAATTACACTATTTTGTTAATAATGATTTTCCTGTCATTTCCACTGGCTGTTCTAAGCCCATGATTTCAAGGAGTGTTGGAGCGATGTCTGCAAGACATCCACCTTCACGAAGTCCCCAGTTTGCTTCTCCATTTACGAGGATGAATGGAACTGGATTGGTTGTATGTGCTGTGTGTGGTTTTCCAGTTTCATAGTCAACCATCTTTTCAGCATTACCATGGTCAGCACAGATAAACATTACGCCGCCAACTTCTTTTACCGCTTCTACTGCATCACCAACGAGGCTGTCTACACGCTCTACTGCTGCAACTGCTGCAGGAATTACGCCTGTGTGACCTACCATGTCTGGGTTAGCGAAGTTAATAATGATTACATCATATTTATCAGATTTGATTGCTTCTACTAAGTCAACACCAACTTCTGGAGCGCTCATTTCTGGTTTTAAGTCGTAAGTTGCAACTTCCTTAGGGGAGTTAACAAGGATGCGCGCTTCTTCTACGTTTGGTTCTTCGATACCACCATTGAAGAAGAAGGTTACATGAGCATATTTTTCTGTTTCTGCAAGACGCAGCTGTTTCTTACCACATTTTGCAAGGTATTCACCAAGTGTATTTGTGATTGATTCCTTTTCAAAAGCAATGATTTTGTTAGGAATTGTTTCATCATAATCCTTGAAGCATACGAAAGTAAGTGGAAGGAATCCTGTCTTTCTTTCAAATCCTGTAAAGTTGTCATCACAGAATGCTCTTGTCATTTCACGAGCACGGTCTGGACGGAAGTTGAAGAAAATAACTGAGTCATTTGGTTTTACAATAGAAAGTGGCTTTCCATCTTCAACGATTACGGTTGGAAGAACGAATTCATCTGTTACACCATTGTCGTATGAGTTCTGCATAGCCTGTACTGGATCTGTTTCCTGTACTCCTTCGCCAACTACCAATGAATTGTATGCTTTTTCTACACGGTCCCAGTTATTGTCACGGTCCATAGCATAGTAACGTCCAGAAAGGGAAGCTACTTTACCAACACCGATTTCATTCATTTTATCTACTAATTCAGCAACAAAACCTTTTGCTGATGCTGGTGGTGTATCACGTCCGTCTAAAAATGCATGAACATATACTTTTTCAAGACCGTTTCTCTTAGCCATCTCTAAGATGCCGTATACATGAGTGTTATGGCTATGAACGCCACCGTCAGAGAGAAGTCCCCAAAGATGAAGATCTGAATCATTTTTCTTGCAGTTTTCAATTGCTGCAAGTAATGCTTTATTATCAAAAAATGTTCCGTCATTGATTTCTTTGGTAATTCTTGTAAGATCCTGGTAAATAATACGGCCTGCACCGATATTCATGTGTCCTACTTCTGAGTTACCCATCTGTCCATCAGGAAGACCTACAGCAAGACCTGAAGCATTCCCTTTTACGAATGGGCATTCTGCCATAAGCTTGTCCATTACTGGGGTGTTCGCCATTGCTACTGCGTTTCCTTCTGGATTTTCGTTTAATCCGTAACCATCAAGTACCATTAATACAACTGGTTTTTTGCTCATTTTCTATATCCTCTTTTCCAGGCATGTCTGCCTATATATTTTATTCAATTACATATATCTTAGAAAACATATGCTGTAAATCTACATAGTGGTTTTCATCCATAGACAAATATCCACTCACGCTTTACATCATACAAGATTTTCCACCATATTCCAAGTGGAGATTGTGACAAAATTAACGTATTTTTCAGACTTCTTACTAGCGAAGATTACCTACAATATCAATTGGTCTACCTTCTAAGTCAATCCCCCCATTATAGGTGTCATATCTCATGCCCGACTGATAGTTGTTTCCGTCCTTCATATCTGCGTTCTGACCGCCTGCGGTATTGTAAAAATAACCGTCTTTGTCGATGACAACATCCTTGGAAATATCCGCCATAAACTTATAAAATGCATCAGACTCTTCCACACTCAGCATAGATGTGGTCAAATCTTTCTGAATACATGGAATGGTTCGAACTGCCACTTCTCCTGCGGCATCAATCTGTACCTGGGCAATCATAGTATAGAGGGTTCCTGTAGAGAACCAGAAATTGCCAAGACTGAACATTACTGGAACATTTTCCACATATTCCACGCCCTGTAATCTGTGAGGATGTCCACCGATAATCACATCTGCTCCAGCATCCACAAAACCTTTTGCCAAAGTCATCTGGTCCGCAGCATAATTGTATCTACCTTCTGTGCCCCAGTGAATATTGGCTATAACATAGTCACTGTTGGCTGCAGCTTCGCGAATCACCGCATAATAGCGTTCTGGATGTTTCGTTTTCAATACGCCAGGTGTGGTTTCTGTTGCCTCTTTGGTATAGTTGGAATATCTCTCAATCTGTGTGGCTGTCACAAGGGCAATCTTCTTGCCATTTGCTACAAAATACTGAATCGCACTGGCTTCTTTGATGTTGGCACCTGCGCCCATTGTAGTGATTCCAGCATTTTCCAATGTTGCGATGGTGTCCATAAGAGAATCTGCTCCAAAGTCAAATACGTGGTTGTTGGCCAGGTTTGCCACATCTGCACCAAACAATTCTAGCATGGAAACATTCGATGTTTTTGCCTTGAAAGTATAGGCTTTTCCTGCCAGAGGCTCTCCTCTGTCGCTGAAAACAAATTCGTTATTAATCACGGATAAGTCTGCTGACTGTAATTCTTTGGTAATCTCTGGGGCAATGCAATCATAGATTCCGTTCGGCTTGGTTGCAGCTGCCTGCATAGTATGCCAGTCGTCTGCCAGATTGATGTCTCCCGTAAAATCCAATGTCACCACATCGCTGGCACAATCCAACCACTTTACATTGTCCAGATAATAGGTTGCAAACTGCAAATCCCTACAATATTGTAACCATAATACATGCATAGTGTTTCCTGTATGGTAATACCACAATGCGGTACTGTCGTACCCTTCGTACAAGCGGTATGCCAGGTCCAGAATCACGGCCTCGCCGCATTCCTTATTCACCCAATGTAAAAAGGTATCGTCTACTGGATAGCCTTCATAGAACTTTCTGGTTCCACGCTCTAAAAGGATATTGAATGCCTTGGTCATATCATTGATAACCTTCTTGGTTTCTGGCTTGACTGGCTCAAGGTCTTCTGGTTTTACCTCCGATTCTGACTCGGATTCAGTATAGTCTTGGTCGTCACCTATGCCATTATTACCATTGCCGCTTGGCCCAGTTTGACTATTAGAAGGATTACCTCCCACCACAACTCCACCAAATGGCCATTCAAATCTAGGAAGTGTTCCCGCCATAGCAGAATCTATCACAAAGCACAATATTAAACTAAAAACCATAATCGCATATCCAATGCGTCTTTTGTTCATATATACTCCTCGTTGCTTTTTCTACATAAAAAACCAATATATATTATAGTATAAATGCAAGGATTATGCAAATAGAGAACGATGGAAATACGAAAACGGCGATGGAATCTCTTCCACCGCCGTTTTCTATAATTTAGGAATTAAAAATGTAAAAATTAGTAATTTACGATTTTACCGAACTCTGCTTTCAGAGAAGCTCCACCAACGAGTCCTCCGTCGATGTTTGCTTTTGCAAAGAGTTCTGCTGCGTTACCAGCGTTTACAGAACCGCCGTACTGAATACGAACTGCTTCTGCTGTAGCTTCGTCGTACATCTCTTTGATGCATTCACGAATTGCTGCACATACTTCTTCTGCCTGATCAGATGTAGCTGTTTTGCCTGTTCCGATAGCCCAGATTGGTTCGTATGCGATAACCATAGAAGCAACCTGTTCAGCTGTTACGCCATCTAAGTCAGATTTGATCTGAAGGCGAATCCAGTCAAGAGTTACACCCATTTCGCGCTGTTCAAGAGATTCTCCACAGCAAAGGATTGGTGTAAGACCAGCTTCTAAAGCTTTCTTTACTTTTTTGTTAAGAAGTGCGTCATCTTCTTTGAAGTAATCTCTTCTTTCAGAATGTCCTAATACTACGTATTTAACGCCAGCATCTACTAACATTTCTGCAGAGATTTCTCCAGTGTAAGCACCCTTATCCTGGAAATACATATTCTGAGCGCCTACCTGTACGTTTGTGCCTTTTACAGCTTCAACTACAGTTGTGATGTCGATTGCTGGTACACAGTAAACAACATCTACAGAATCTGATTCCACTAATGGTTTTAATTCTTCTACTAATTTTACAGCCTGGCTTGGAGTCATGTTCATCTTCCAGTTGCCGGCTACGATTTTTCTTCTTGCCATTTCTCTACCTCATAAATTTGCGGCCTCAGTTAAGAAGCCGCAAGTTACTATTTCTATTTATCGTCAGCTGCTACAACGCCTGGTAATTCTTTTCCTTCAAGGAATTCAAGAGAAGCTCCACCACCTGTAGAGATGTGGCTCATCTTGTCGCCATAGCCCATCTGGTTAACTGCTGCTGCAGAGTCACCACCACCGATGATTGTTGTTGCATCTGTATCTGCAAGAGCTTTAGCTACTGCAAGAGTACCAGCTGCAAGTGTTGGGTTTTCGAATACACCCATTGGTCCGTTCCATACAACTGTCTTAGCTGATGCAACTGCTTCTGCGAAAAGAGCTGCTGATTTTGGTCCGATGTCACAGCCTTCACGGTCTGCTGGCATACAGTTTGCATCATATACTTCAACTTCTACTGGAGCATCAATTGGACTTGGGAAATCAGCGATAGTTACAGAGTCAACTGGAAGTAATAATTTCTTGCCAAGTTTTTCTGCTTTTTCCATCATTTCTTTACAGTAGTCTAATTTTTCATTATCTACTAATGATTTACCGATTTCATATCCCTGTGCTTTTAAGAATGTATAAGCCATACCACCACCGATGATGAGGGTATCACATTTTTCAAGAAGGTTGTTGATTACGTTAAGTTTGTCAGCAACTTTAGCACCACCAAGGATTGCTACGAATGGACGAACTGGGTTTTCAACTGCATTTCCTAAGAAATCAATTTCTTTCTGCATTAAGTAACCTACTACGTTGTCTCCACCCTTTTCTGTGATGAATTTTGTAACGCCAGCTACAGAAGCATGAGCTCTATGTGATGAACCGAAAGCGTCACATACGTATACGTCTGCTAAATCAGCTAATTCTTTAGAGAATTCTTCGCCGTTCTTTGTTTCTTCTTTGCCACGGAAACGTGTATTCTGAAGTAATACAACATCTCCTTCTTTCATAGCGTTAACTGCAGCTGTTGCAGCTTCGCCTGTTACGTTGTAATCTGCTACGAAAACAACTTCTTTTCCTAATTTTTCAGAAAGTTTCTTAGCAACTGGAGCTAAAGATTCTTTCTCGTTTGGTCCTTCTTTAACTTTTCCGAGGTGTGAGCAAAGGATAACTTTACCACCATCGTTTAATAATTTCTGAATTGTTGGAAGAGCTGCGTTGATACGTGTTTCGTCTGTGATAACGCCTTCTTTTAAAGGTACGTTAAAGTCACATCTTACAAGCACTCTTTTGCCATTTACGTTGATATCATCAACTGATTTTTTGTTTAATCCCATGATTAAAGCCTCCTGTGATAGTTTATAAAGATTGAGTTTCACTTGCGAAACTCATATTGCCTTCTTTCTTTTCGAAGAAAAAAACCCCGCCCAATTTGGGCAGGGCCTTAATTAGTTCCGATATTCTCGAAAAACCGCTTAATTACATTTCAGCGAAGTATTTGATTGTCTTAACCATCTGAGATGTGTAGCTGTTTTCGTTGTCATACCAAGATACAACCTGTACCTGTGTATTTCCATCTTCCATTGGAGCTACCATTGTCTGTGTAGCATCGAATAATGAACCATATGTCATACCGATAACGTCAGATGAAACGATTTCGTCTGTATTGTATCCGTAAGAATCTGTAGCTGCTGCTTTCATAGCTGCGTTGATTTCGTCTTTTGTAACATGTCCTTTAACAACTGCTACTAAGATTGTTGTAGATCCTGTAGGGGTTGGTACACGCTGAGCAGATCCGATAAGTTTTCCGTTTAATTCTGGAATAACTAAGCCGATAGCTTTTGCAGCACCTGTGCTGTTTGGAACGATGTTAGCAGCGCCTGCACGAGCACGTCTCTTGTCGCCTTTTCTGTGTGGTCCGTCAAGGATCATCTGATCACCTGTGTAAGCATGAACTGTTGTCATGATACCAGACTGAATTGGAGCGAAGTCGTTTAATGCTTTAGCCATTGGAGCTAAGCAGTTTGTTGTACAAGAAGCTGCAGAGATAATTGTATCTTCTTTTGTTAAGTTCTTGTGGTTTACGTTGTAAACGATTGTTGGAAGGTCGTTTCCTGCTGGAGCAGAAATAACAACTTTCTTAGCACCTGCATTGATGTGTGCCATAGATTTTTCTTTTGAGCAGTAGAAACCTGTACATTCAAGTACTACGTCTACGTTTAATTCTCCCCATGGAAGTTTGCTAGCATCAGCTTCTTTGTAGATTGTGATTTCTTTTCCATCAACTGTGATAGAACCTTCACCTGCTACAACTGTGTGTCCAGCGTATGGACCCTGAGCTGTATCGTATTTTAATAAGTGAGCAAGCATATCAGGGCTTGTTAAGTCATTGATTGCTACTACTTCATATCCTTCTGCGCCAAACATCTGTCTGAAAGCAAGACGACCGATACGGCCGAAACCATTAATTGCTACTCTTACTGCCATTTTTAATTCCTCCTAGAATTGTAATTAATATTTATGGGCATATTTCCCACGTTTCCTATATTGTACCTAAAACACGTCCAAAGTTCAAGTATTTTTGCATTGCTTTTGTATCTTTGTTAATTTTTTGACTAAATGTTTTTATTTCAATACAATTTTTGTAAATTTGCACAAATATCCCTATTAAAAATAGCCAAGAAGACTGTTTTGTAGTACAATATTTTCAAGAATACACATTGGAAAAGAGGATACCTATGCTTTGGGATACACATATGCACTGTCATTTTTCCGGCGACAGCGAAGCTGCTCCAAGAGATATGATTGAAAGTGCTATCAAAAAAGGCTTATCCGGAATATGCTTCACCGACCACCTGGATCTGGACTATCGAGAAGAACCTGGATATTTTGACTTGGATTTTGAAAATTATCAGGCAGAAATCGCCACTTTAAAAGAAGAATATAAAAATCGCATTGAGGTTCTGTGGGGAATTGAACTAGGATTACAGACTCACGTTGCTAGTCAGAACCTGGATATTGTAAAGGCCTTCCCTTGGGATTTTGTCATTGGCTCTACGCATCTGGTAGACCATATTGACATCTATTATCCATCCTACTATGAAGGTCGCACGGAACGCTCTGCCTGTCGTAGGTATTATGAGTCTATCCTGGAAAATCTCGCAACCGATGTAGACTTTGATGTGTATGGCCACATTGACTACATCGTCCGATACCTTCCATCCAAAGGAAAAACTGTAACCTATGAAAAATATGCTGACCTGATTGACGAGATCCTTCGAAAAATCATTGAAAAAGGAAAAGGCATCGAACTCAATATGGCAGGATATAAATATGGTCTGGAGCATCCAAATCCTACCGAAGATATTCTTCGCAGGTACAGAGAACTGGGAGGCGAGATTATCACCCTTGGCTCTGACGGACATAAGCCTGACCAGATTGCATGGGATTACTGGCGAGTGCCAGAGTTGTTAAAAAATGCTGGGTTTGATTACTTTACAGTGTTTAAGAATCGTAAACCAGAATTTATTAAATTATAATTGTGCACAAAATAAACCCGTGACATCTGAACTAAACTTATGATTCGGATGACACGGGTTTTAATTATTTTCTATGAATATGATATTGAAAATTACAATTTATTCACTTCTCTAGTAATCTCACCGATTTCTCTTACTAATTCCTCGGTGTTTCCAGTTACATCTGTAATACCGTGAGCGCTTTCTTCTGTGCTTGCTTCGATACCATCAAGTGAAGCATTGATATCCTGGAGATGACGGTCGATGGCTGTTGCTACACTATGTAATCTGCTTACTATTTCATGAACGTGTTTTGCGTCTCTGTCATAGCTTTCACCAGACTCTTCGAATTCGTCATAGTCTGGAACAATCTGATCCATTACATAAACCAGAAGGGCATCTGCTGCTTTTACCAAGTCATCTACAGCATGGGTAACTAATACGTTAATATTCTGAATGTTATTGGCTGTATTCTTAGAACGTTCTGCCAAGTCACGGATTTCATCCGCAACTACTGCAAAGCCTCGTCCGGCTTCACCAGCGCGTGCAGCTTCGATACTTGCGTTTAATGCAAGAAGGTTGGTCTGATTGGCAATACCAAGGATATCGTTGGTTAACTCACCAATTCTATCAACGCTCTTACTCTCTTCCATAGCCTTTGTAAGCGCCTGTGAGATTGGAGTTACCTTCTCAATCGTATCATTTTTATTCCATTTTGCAGATTCTACCAAAGCACTTGCGCTTTTTTCCATATCAGTTGCATAATTGTTCAGTTCATCTAATTCACCAGCTAATTCAGCCACTTCATTATTGGCATCCGATGCATTCTGATTTACTGTTACAACATTTGAAGAAATCTCCTGCATAGATGCGGAAAGTTCCTGCATAACAGATGATACGTTAAGGGCATTTCCGTCCACACCTGAAACTGCATCCTGAATACCAGCTTTCAGTTCCTGTACTAACGCTTTATACTCTTCTAACTCGTTGTTTTTGCGTTCTAATTCACGCTTTAACTGTTCTACTTCTTCATTTGCTTTGTTCTTATCAAATAAGCCCATTTATTTATCCCCCTGTATATAATACGTATCTTGCAAATACATAAATATTTTACCATAGATTCCTCTTGTTGCCAATATAAATATTGTGTGCAATCCTTCCGTTGATAAAAAGACCTCATACAGAGAATTCTCTCTGCACAAGGTCAATTCAACATATATCATATACAAATTATTTAAAATACTTCACACCTGATTCAAATAACTTCAAATCCTGTTCGCCATAGATATTCACAGCTACGCTGTTGCCACGACGTTCAGAGTGAGCCATCTTACCAAGCACACGACCATCTGGACTTGTGATACCTTCAATTGCCATATAAGAACCGTTGATATTGTATTCTTCGTCCATAGTAGGTACGCCAGCTTCATTTACGTACTGGGTAGCAACCTGTCCATTTTCGAAGAGTTTATCTAACCATTCCTTAGGAGCAACGAAACGTCCTTCACCATGAGATGCTGGATTACAGTATACTTTGCCAAGTTCTGCACCCTGTAACCATGGGGATTTGTTTGTTACAACCTTGGTATAAACCATCTTGCTGATGTGGCGGTTAATAGTGTTGTATGTCAGAGTTGGTGAATCTGGAGTCTGCATACGGATTTCGCCGTAAGGTACTAATCCAAGTTTGATTAATGCCTGGAAACCATTACAGATACCAAGAGCAAGACCATCTCTTTCATTTAATAAGCGGTTTACGGCTTCTGTCATCTTCGCATTGCGGAACGCTGTAGCGAAGAATTTTGCAGAACCTTCTGGTTCATCACCAGCAGAGAATCCACCTGGGAACATAATAATCTGAGCCTGATCGATTGCCTTTACAAATTCATCTACAGAATCTCTGATATCTTCTGCATTTAAGTTCTTGAATACTTTTACGATGGTATTTGCACCAGCACGTTCAAATGCTCTTGCACTGTCGTATTCACAGTTAGTTCCTGGGAAAACAGGAATGAATACGGTAGGTTTTGCAACCTTGTTCTTGCAAACATAGATGTTTTTAGCATCATATAAGCCTGTTTCAACTACAGACACGTCTTCTGTAGCACGGGTTGGGAATACTTTTTCCAGTGTTCCTGTCCAAGCTGCAATTGCTTCATCCATGCTAAGAGTCATATCGCCATAAACGAATGCCTGTGAATTGTTTACCTCACCTACAACCTGAGCATAAGCTTTTAATCCTGCTGCAGCTAAAACTTCTTCTACAATTGTTACCATAGCTGCTGGAACTTCTGCTACGATGTTACCAAATCCTGGAGCAAATAACGTCTTTTCTGAAACAGCAGCATCAATTGTAACACCAAGTTTGTTACCGAATGCCATCTTAGATACTGTAGCCGCAAGGCCTTTTCCATCAAGAGCATATGCGGAAATAATTGCACCTTTTCCAATAAGTGTATGGATAGCATCATATAATTTCATTACCTGTTCGTAAACTGGCAGGTCATATTCATTCTTTTCAATGTTAAACATCACTAACTTATTACCAACAGCCTTAAGTTCTGGTGTGATGATGTCTGCTTCTTTTGCCACGTCTACTGCAAAAGAAACCAGTGTTGGTGGAACATCAATTTCGTTGAAGGTTCCTGACATTGAGTCTTTACCACCGATAGATGGAAGTCCAAAACCAATCTGTGCGTTGTAAGCACCAAGAAGTGCTGCCACTGGCTGGCTCCAACGTTTTGGATCTTCGCTCATTCTGCGGAAGTATTCCTGGAATGTGAAACGAACCTTTTTGTAATCTCCACCTGCAGTTACGATTCTTGAAAGTGATTCAAGTACTGCATATACAGAACCGTGGTATGGGCTCCAGGATGAAAGGTATGGATCAAAACCATAAGACATCATGGTTACGGTGTCACATTTTCCTTTTAATACTGGAAGTTTTGCAACCATGCTCTGGGTTTCTGTGAGCTGGTATTTTCCACCGTAAGGCATATATACGCTGCCTGCACCGATAGAGCCGTCGAACATTTCTACAAGGCCCTTCTGTGAACATACGTTAAGGTCTGCAAGTTCTGCCTTCCAAGCTTCTTTCATATCTCCATTCGCCACTGCTGTAGCAACTTTTTCTGAATTGATTTTGTTGAAGTAATTGTCTTCAACAGCTGGCATATCTACAGCAACTGCTGCTTCCTGATGAGCACCATTGGTATCCAAGAATGCACGGGAAATGTTTACGATTTCCTTTCCTCTCCATTCAAGAACAAGTCTTGGCTCTTCGGTAACAACAGCAACTTCGATTGCTTCTAAGTTTTCTTCTTTTGCAAAACTTAAGAACTGCTCTACGTCCTGTGGAGCGATTACACATGCCATACGTTCCTGAGATTCGGAAATAGCAAGTTCTGTTCCATCAAGACCGGCGTATTTCTTAGGTACTTTATCTAACTGTACACGAAGACCTGCTGCAAGTTCACCGATAGCTACGGATACACCACCTGCACCGAAGTCGTTACATTTTTTAATAATGTGAGATACTTCTTCACGACGGAATAATCTCTGTAATTTACGTTCTGTAGGTGCGTTACCCTTCTGAACTTCTGCGCCACATACAGCTGTAGATTCTGTGTTGTGTGCTTTAGAAGAACCGGTTGCACCACCGATACCATCACGACCTGTACGTCCACCAAGAAGGATAATCTTGTCACCTGGGTCAGAGGTTAATCTCTGTACGGCACGTCTTGGAGCAGCACCCATAACAGCACCGATTTCCATACGTTTTGCCACGTAATTTGGATGATATACTTCCTTAACATAACCAGTTGCAAGACCAATCTGATTACCATATGAGCTGTAGCCATGAGCAGCTTCGCGAACCAGTTTCTTCTGTGGAAGTTTTCCTGGAATAGTGTCTTTTACAGATACAGTTGGGTCTGCTGCACCAGTTACTCGCATTGCCTGATATACATAGGTACGTCCTGACAATGGGTCACGGATAGCACCACCAAGACAGGTTGCTGCACCACCGAATGGTTCAATTTCTGTTGGATGGTTGTGTGTTTCGTTTTTAAAGTTAACCAGCCACTCTTCTGTTACACCATCTACTTCCACTGGCACAACGATAGAGCAGGCATTGATTTCTTCAGATTCTTCCTGATCTTCTAATTTTCCTTCTGCTTTGAGACGTTTCATAGCAAGAAGGGCAAGGTCCATAAGACATACGAACTTGTCATCACGGCCTTTGTACATTTCTTTGTGTGTATTCAAATAGTCATTGTATGTTGCTTCAATTGGAGCACGGTAAAAACCATCGTCAAACTGTACGTCTGTCAGTTCTGTAGAGAAAGTTGTATGACGGCAGTGGTCAGACCAATAGGTATCTAACACACGGATTTCTGTCATAGATGGATTTCTGTGTTCTTCACCCTTGAAGTAATTCTGGATATGAAGGAAATCCTTAAAAGTCATAGCAAGGTTCAAAGAATCATATAACTCTTTTAACTGTGCTTCTGGCATATCAACAAAACCATCAAAAATCATTACATCTGCTGGTTCTTCAAAGTTCTGTACTAAGGTTTCTGGTTTTTCTAAGCCGATTTCGCGGGAATCTACAGGGTTGATGCAGTGTTTCTTTACTGCTGCAAATTCTTCCTCTGTAAGCTCGCCTTCTAAAACATATGTAGTCGCACTACGAATGATAGGTTCTTCTGTTTCGTTAAGAAGTTTTACGCACTGTTCTGCAGAGTCTGCTCTCTGGTCGAACTGTCCTGGTAAGTATTCTACGGAAAAAACGTGTGCATTGCCACATTCAAAAGTTTCCTCATAGATGTCATCTACTGGTGGTTCAGAAAAAACTGTCATAAGAGCTTTCTTATAGGTTTCTTCAGAAATATTTTCAATATCATAACGAATCAAAACACGTACATTTGTAATCGTCTTAATTCCAAGGTAATTCTTTACCTCAGCCTTTAATTCTTTTGCTTTTACTGCAAAATCTGGTTTCTTTTCTACGTAAACGCGACGTACATTACTCATGATGTTCCCTCCGACTTATACATAAAAATGCTATACTAAAATAACTTTTATCTTAGTATAGCATTTTCATTGTAATAAGCAAAATTAATATATTTAATCTATATTATAAGTTTTGTTAATTTTCCATACCGTCGTTCAGCTCTGTAGGCTCAGCATTTTCTTCAACTGTTACTACAACAGTTACCTCTACGGTTGTTTCTTTTCCTGCTTCGTCCGTTGCTTTAATCGTAACAATTACATTATGGGCGCCTACTGTAGTGTCACCTTCGTATTTGCCACTAACGGTACAAGTAATCTTGTCTGATGCGGAAAGGTCATCGGATACAGCGTAATTCTCTCCTAATACCAATGCCTGTTCTGCTGCAGAAATCATCTGCGCAAGTCTTGTTGCTTCGTCTGTAATATTGGACAAGTTCACTGTGGCATCCACATTGCCCTTTACAGTAATAGAAGGATTCTCCACATCGGCACGTTCATATACCACAGACAGTTCTAAAACTTCAGAGGTGTTGCCCGCTTCATCCGCAACATAAGCCGTATACTTATATTCTCCTGGAGTTTTGGATTTCATTGCATTTTCCAAAGCAGTTATATCAAGGACAATTCTTGAATCATCCATTGGTTCCTTCACATAGTTGCTTCCCATACCCTCTGGCAAAATAAGGTCACTAGCCACAAGAATCTCATGAATTTTTGCAATAATATCTTCCTTGCTATCACCGTCATCCACCTGAATCACAGGATTTGTAATATACTGACCTTCCACCTCTACGATTGGCTTAATGGTATCTACTACCGTCACTGTAATCGTCTCGCTGTCTGTTTTACCAGTAACACCAGTAGCTGTATAGGTTAACTGATATTTTCCGATTTTTGAAATATCCAACAAGGAGTTCAAACTAATGGTCAGTCCAAGTCCATCCACATCCTTTGCAGTTACATCATCTGCAACATCCTCTGTGGATTTTCCAATAAAATACTTATTCCAATCAATTAATGTACCACGCTCAATATCTGGAACATTTGTCACACCGCTCAAAATAACCTCTCCGGTGTGCCATGGATTCTTCTCATCTGGGTCTGTTGGATCCCATCCTGCAAATGGACTTTCTTCTGGAACTCGAATCGCCTCTGGACGTCCCAATGGTCCTGGGTTCTCAGCATCATCATAGATTTCCACGATGGTACCCTTACCGCAGTTATCATAAATCCACTTAGAATCCGCTACCGACAAACGAATACATCCTTTTGACGCTGGAGAACCAAGCAGGTTGTATTGTCCTTCCCAGAGAGTTTTCTCTGTTCCAGCTGTGGTTCCTTTTTCTGTGTAAGGCACAGAATGGAATAAGATATGTCCTACAATTCGAGTGGTGTAGTGTCCATATACATCCACTCCTGGTGGTCCAAATAACAAACGCCATTTATAGCGCTGTCCCGGCATGGTATAAGTTCCCAGCGGAGTATTGCCCTTCACTGTCTGTGTTGCGGTATCCAGGTAATAAGTCCCTACTGAGCAAATCATACTCTTATATGGCACCGTATAATTTCCATTTTCATCCTTGGTATAAATCGTTACACAATTGGCAGCACGATTCACCTTGATATAATACGGAATATCCAGCGGTTCCTCTGGCTCTGACGGTTCAGGTTCTGATGGTTCTTCCTCCGAAGGCTGCTCAGGCTCTGTGGTTGGAGCTGGCTCTGTCGGAAGTTCCGTAGGCCATTCTGGTTCCGTTGGAAGTTCTGATTCTGTTTCCGTAAAAGTCTCTGATTCCGAAGGTTCTTCCCTATCAGAGGACGGCTCCTCGCTTGGAAGACTATCCTTCTCCGAGGAACTGTTCTGTGTTGGGTTCTTATGTGAGCCCTGACTTCCCACTGACTGAAATCTACCTATAAAAATAACTAATCCTATCAAAAGGGCCCCAAGGGCGAGACCACCGATAATTCCTAACAAAATTTTCTTCATATTACACCTATTTTTTATTTATTAAACAATATTGACACATTTATAAGCGCGTCTTATAATAATACTCGACATATATTAACCTTATTATACACGAGGTACACTATGGATATCAATTACGAACTATACAAAGTTTTTTATTATGTTGCTTCTTCCTTAAGTTTCTCCGAAGCTAGCAAGAAGCTCTATATCTCACAGTCTGCTGTTAGCCAGTCTGTGAAGACTCTGGAAAAGAAACTGGGACAGTCTCTTTTCATCCGTAGCACGAAAAAAGTACAGTTGACGCCAGCAGGAAGTCTCCTGTTAAAACATATTGAACCAGCCATGAATCTCATTGCCCGCGGTGAAAGCCAGTTATTAGATTCCGGCACATTGGGCCTGGGACAGTTACACATTGGAGCCAGCGACACCATCTGTCGTTATTTCCTGGTTCCATACCTGGAAGAATTTCACAAGAAATTCCCTAATGTTCCAATCAAGGTCACCAATGCATCTTCTGTACAGTGCGTGGAGCTGTTGGACCAGCGTAAGGTAGACATAATTGTTACCAACTATCCAAATGCTCATTTAAACCACGATCACATTCAGAAAACCATTGCCAACTTCCATGATGTATTTGTGGCAAACCCAGAACATTTCGACCTTCAGGACAAGGAAATCTCTTTTGAAGAATTAAAGCAGTACCCTATTATGATGCTGAACCGTCAGAGTACCACCAGTGAATTCCTTCACAACCTGTTCATTCATCATCAGTTGGAACTGGTTCCTGAAATCGAATTAAACAGCAACGACCTGTTGATTGACCTGGCACGCATCGGCCTTGGTATTGCCTTTATCCCAGATTACTGTTTAGAGCATAACTCAGACCGCTTATACACTTTGAAAACCAAAGAGAAACTGCCTACCCGTCAGATGGTTGCTTCTGTCAACTCCAGTTTCCCTGTATCAGCCTCTACCGAAGAATTCTTAAAGCTTCTTCCAGAAGTCTAACACCTTTTCTTCCACGTTGCTGACATTGCAGATTTCACGCTTTGCCCACTCTCTTGGGTACAGCCCCTGATAATCTGATTGCAGGAAACGCTCATCCAACAATAAAATGATTCCACGGTCCTCCGTAGTTCGGATTACACGTCCGGCTGCCTGGAGGACCTTATTTATACCCGGAAAACGAAAAGCATAATCAAAACCATCTCCAGACACATGGTCATAATAGTTCTTCAAAATCTCTCGTTCATTGCTAATCTGTGGCAGGCCTGTTCCCACCACAATGGCACCAATCAGCTTATCATTGGTCAGGTCAATTCCTTCGCTAAAGATTCCACCCATAACGCAAAAAGCCACAAAAGAAGTATCATACTCCTCTTCAAAACTCTGCAGGAATGCTTCTCTAGCTTCTTCCTTCATGCCACTTTCCTGGCAGATAGACTTGGCCAGTCCACCATCCAGTTCCATAAACGCTTCATACACCTGCTGCATCAGTTTATAGGATGGGAAAAATGCCATGTAATTGCCTTTTTTGCAATGCACTACTTTGCGAATGTAATCCGCCATACGTTTAAACTCCGATGCATTGCGTCTTGTGTATTTGGTACTCACGTCATTCCCAAACAACAACAGTCTCTGGTCTTCTGTAAACGTAGTCTCCGCGTAAATAGCATAGTTATCCGGATCTGTACTAAGCAGGCTCTTATAATACTGAATTGGGAGCAACGTTGCAGAGAAAAAGATTGTGGCATTGCCCTTATCGATACACTGCTGCAGCTTGGTAGATGGGTCCACACAGAACAATTTCAGCACAAAGCTGCCATCTTCCTGAATTTCACTGTAAATCTGATATTTTTCATCCAAATCCTCTTCTACTCGAAGGAAGTTTCGAATATCAAAATACAAGTCCAGTACTTCTTTTTTCCCAGAAAACTCCATTGGAGACTGTAAGAACTCATCCAGCTCCGAAGCCAGATTCATAAGGGAAAAAGAAAAGTTTCCAATATGCTCATGCAATACATACGTCTCACATTCTCTCTTATATTCTAAAAGCACCTTATTGCATCTCTCTAATAAACGCTCGATTTTTTTGCTATAAGGTTTCATAATTCGTTTCACTGCCAGAAAATCTTCCTTGCACAGGCTGGCGCTATACATCTCACGGCTACGCTCCACCAGATTGTGGGCCTCGTCAATGAGGAAGATGTAATCCCCCTTGATGCCTTCCTGGAAAAAGCGTTTCAGGTACACATTTGGGTCAAACACATAGTTATAATCACAAATAATATTATCTACCCAGGTTGCCACATCCAGACTCATTTCAAATGGACATACCTGATGTTTTTCTGCCTGAGCCAGAATCTCCTCACGGGTAAACATATCGCTATCCTGCAACAATTCGTAAACCGCATCATTGACCCTGTCAAAATGTCCCTTGGCATATGGACAATTCACCGGATTACACTCCATCTCCTCACAAGGGCACAGTTTCTCCTTGGCAGTCAGCTGAATGGTCTTCGCCACGTATCCCTTGTCCCGTAACAGCGCAAAGGTCTCCTTGGCCACTGTGGCAGTAATGGTTTTGGCAGTCAGATAAAAAATTCTATCTCCCAGATTCTCCCCAACGGCTTTTACGGCAGGGAAAATGGTAGAGATGGTCTTACCAACTCCAGTTGGCGCCTGAATAAATAGGTTCTTACGTCTATGAATGGTACGATACACATCTGATACCAGCTGTTTCTGACCTTTACGATATTCAAATGGGAACTCCAGTCCCTGAATCGAGGCCTGACGTTTTTTCTTCCATTGGCACTGGAAATCAGCCCACTTCTGATAACTTTCCACCAGATGGGTAAACCACTCCGTCAATTCCGCAAAAGTAAACTCCTGCTGGAAATACTTTATGGTCTCAATATCCAGGTTCACATAGGTCATCTGCACCGCAATCTGCTCCAGCTCATTCTGTAGAGCAAAAATATATGCATAGCACATGGCTTGTGCCTGATGCACGTAAATCGGCTGTTCCAGATGATCCAGATTCTTATAGATGCCCTTAATCTCATCAATCACAACCAGTCCGTCGTCGTTGGTAAAAATACCATCTGCACGGCCATCAATGGTCAGCTCATACAAATCATTCTCTACGGTATATTTTAATGGCACTTCCGCCTGATATCCAGGTCCCATAGACTGCTGAATCTTACGATGGAGACGGCTACCCTCCATCATTGCGTCCGCATTCGGCAGTTTGCCCCTGCGGTTGTCAATGTCTCCCTCACGGAAAATGAATTCCACGAGATTTCGAACCGAAATATGCAGTTTTTCTTTTTTCTGTTCACTCATATCGCAGAATCCTTTCCCAAAAATAAGACTTCGCTTGCGAACTCTTCGCGCGCGAGTGGTGTTGTAAAGCAACTAATATCAAAAAAGAAAAGATGCCCCATCCGTTGGATGGGACATCTCTATCATATCATAGAATATCTTTAATTAAAATACAGGAACCACTGCTCCACCATAATTTTCTTCGATATATTTCTTTACTGCTTCTGATTTTAATGCATCGATTAATACTTTGATTTTTTCACTGTTTTCATTGCCTTCTTTTACAGCAATAATGTTAGCATAAGTTTCAGCAGCAACAGATGTGCTGTCTTCTACTGCAAGAGCATCTGTAACCTTTAATCCACCAGAGATTGCGTAGTTTCCGTTGATTACTGCTGCAGCCAAATCATCAAGAGCACGTGGTAACTGTGCAGCTTCCATTTCAATGATTTCAAGGCCTAATACGTTAGTTTCAATATCCTGAATTGTTGCATTGATGCCAGCGCCTTCTTTTAAGGTAATGAAACCTTTTGCTTCTAATAAAAGAAGTGCTCTCGCTTCATTTGTAGCATCATTTGGAACACCAATCTTGGCACCTGCCTGAATACCATCAAGGCTTGTTACTTTTGAAGAATAGATTCCAAGTGGTTCAAAATGAATGTTTGCAACAGATACGATGGTTGTTTTGTTTTCCTTGTTGAAGTTGTCAAGGTATGGTTTGTGCTGGAAGAAGTTGGCATCTAATTCACCACTCTGTACAGCTGTGTTTGGAATTACATAATCGTTGTATTCCACGATTTCTAATTTGTAGCCTTTTGCTTCTACTTCTGCTTTTACCTGCTGTAAAATCTCAGCGTGTGGAGATGGTGAAGCACCGATACGGATTGTTTTTTCATCTGTTTTCGTAGCACCACAACCTGCTAAAAATCCACAGGTAAGAACTGCTACAAGTCCTAAGCTAATTGCCTTTAATAAATTCTTTTTCATTTTCTTTTCCTCTTTTCTTATATAATATTTTTCCTATTTCATCCTAACGCTTACGCTTATCTGTACCGCTAGCAATCTTCATACCAGTTTCCTGGAATATCTGAACGATAATCACCAGAAGGATTACCGTGATAAACATGATATCTTCCTGATATCTGTAATATCCATAGTTAATTGCGATCGTTCCAAGGCCGCCGCCGCCTACGAATCCTGCCATAGCGGAATATCCTAAAATCGTGGTGATTGCGATGGTACTTCCAACAATCAGGGAAGGCTTTGCTTCTGGAAGAAGCACCTTGGTAATAATCTGCCAGTTGTTAGACCCCATAGAAAGGGCAGCTTCAATCACGCCGCCATCTACCTCCTTCAGGGAAGATTCCACCATTCGCGCTACGAAAGGCGTTGCTGCCACAACCAGTGGCACAATTGTTGCAGTTGCTCCAAGAGTTGTTCCAACCACAAATCTTGTAAATGGCATAATCGCCACAAGAAGAATCAAAAATGGCACTGAACGAAGCAGGTTTACAATCACACCTAACACGGAATTGATTGGTCTATTCTCTGCGATTCCATTCTTATCTGTTACATACAGCACAACACCCAATGGAATACCAAAGAGATAAGCAAACAATGTGGAAGCCACTGTCATATATAAAGTTTCCAGAATTCCATCCCACATAATACTAATTAACTGTCCGAAATCCATCCTACTTCACCCCACTTCCTGTAATCTCTTCTGCATGAACTCCAATCTCATCCAGGTAGTTCTTAACTCTAGCCACCTTCATCTCATCTTCCGGAATGGCAATGAGCATCTGTCCATAAGCTTTGCCGCCCACATCTTCTGTGCTGGCACCTAAGATATTGATCTTTGCCTGACACTCCAGCACTAGGTTCGCAATCACTGGTTCATTGGAAGACTGTCCATCGAAGGATAATCGGAAAACTCTCTGATTGGTAGCAGTTTCAAAATCATCCTTCTGTGGGAAAAGCAGCTGACGTGTCACTTTAGACTGTGGTTTTAGGAAAATGTCTTTTACATCTCCTGATTCTACCAGCACACCGTCGTTAATTACTGCTACTTTGTCACAAATCTGTTCTACAACCTTCATCTCATGGGTAATTACAATAATGGTAACTCCCAGTTTCTCATTAATATCCTTTAACAAATCCAAAATCGCTCTTGTAGTTCCTGGGTCCAAAGCACTGGTTGCCTCATCACACAGAAGCACATCTGGATCTGTAGCCAAGGCTCTGGCAATTGCCACTCTCTGCTTCTGTCCACCAGACAACTGAGCTGGAAAACTGTGCATTCGGTCTTCCAAGCCTACAAGGGTTAAGAGTTCTTTTGCCTTTTCTTTTGCTTCTTTGGAAGAAACTCCAGAAATCTCCAATGGATAACAAACATTTCCCAAAGCATCTCTCTGCTCCAAAAGGTTGAACTGCTGGAAAATCATACTGATTTTTCTACGCATCTGACGAAGTTCCTTCATAGGAAGCTTTGTCAGGTTCACATCATCGAAATACACATTTCCTGAGGTAGGTCTCTCCAGCAGGTTCATACATCGAACCAGTGTAGATTTCCCTGCACCGGAAGAACCGATGACACCAAAGATACAACCCTTGTCAATATTCAAATCAATCTCAGACAAGGCTTGAATCTCGCCAGCGCTTGTCTCAAAGGTTTTCGTTACTTTCTCAAAACGAATCATATATGCTCCTCTTAATTAACTCCTGTAAAATACAATGATATATCGGAAAACACCACATTTCCGTTCGCCGACAAATTGTATTATACATACCCATAGTGTTATTGGCTAATATATTCTCTTTATGTCTAGTTATAAATAAAACTTATAACAAATATTGACACTCAAATTGAAAGTTATTATACTATATAAAGAAAAATTGTCAGACAGTATATACAAATCTTGATACATAAATATGCATGAACTATAAAATGTTCAAAAGAAAGAGGTATGATATGACCCTACAACAACTTCAACAAGTCATCACTATCGCTGACTCCAAGTCTATGAACGAAGCAGCGAAAAAATTATATGTATCCCAGCCAAACCTATCCTCTGTCGTAAAAGAACTAGAGGCAGAAGCAGGCATCTCTATCTTCATCCGCTCCAACCGCGGAATCGCCGTTACCCCGGAAGGAGAAGAATTTATCGGCTATGCGCGACAGATTGTGGAACAGTATCAGTTATTGGAAAACCGATATCTGACTACCGAATCCAAAAAGAAATTCTCCGTGTCTATGCTCCACTACTCCTTCGCAGTGAAAGCCTTTGTAGAACTGGCAAAACAAGTAGGTATGGATGAATACGAGTTTGCAGTCTATGAAACCATGACTGCACAGGTAATTGAAAATGTCCGCAACATGAAGAGTGAAATCGGCATCCTCTATATTAGTGACTTCAACCAGGCTGTATTATTTAAACTCTTAAAAGAAAATGGTCTTACTTTTGAGCCACTATGCACCTGCGACACCTACGTATATCTGTGGCAGGGACATCCTCTGGCCTCTAAACCATCTATCTCCATGAAAGAACTGGAAGAATATCCTTGTATCGCCTTCGACCAGGGCCACGGTAACTCCTTCCACTTTGCAGAAGAGATGAAAAGTACCTTCGACTACAAGAAGCTCATCAAAATCTGCGACCGCGCTACCGTATTAAACCTCATGGTCGGCTTAAACGCTTATACCCTCTGCTCTGGTATCATCTGCGAGGAATTAAACGGCCCAGACTATGTGGCCATTCCACTGACAGAATCCGAACCAATGCATATCGGATATATCAAGCATAAGGGCGCGAAGCTCAGTGCCATTGGTGAGATATATTTGGAGGAATTAGAGAAGTACCTGGCTGAAATATAATCAAACATCTTACAGATCAATATACGTTTGAAATCCATAAATCAAAATAAAAATCCCTAGATATATGATATTATCTCGACAGGCTTACATAAAGCCGCGACAAGATCATCATATATCTAGGGATTTTTCATCCATTTTTATTTATAATTCATACAACTTCGTATATTTCTCCGTCAAATACTCAATATAATACTTCGGATTAAACTTCTCACCCACTGTATCTTGCAAGAGTTCCTGAGTCTTCTTTGCACCACCATACTGATGAATGTGCTCGCGCAAGAACTCACGAATTGGAGCCAGATTACCTTCTTTTAAG
The DNA here is from genome assembly GCA_015057035.1 of Lachnospiraceae bacterium. Classification (GTDB taxonomy): domain Bacteria; phylum Bacillota; class Clostridia; order Lachnospirales; family Lachnospiraceae; genus Roseburia. The sequence goes on from SVFC01000016.1 coordinate 49,920, forward strand.
TAATCCTTCACTGGCATAACACCTTCCATATAGTGCAGAAGCTGTGCTGCAAT
>SVFC01000017.1 GCA_015057035.1 Lachnospiraceae bacterium
AAGTATATCAATAAATAGATGTAGATATGTATTTTTACAAACCAGATGAAAAATGCTGGTTTATTTGTTATACTCTTTTTTAGAAGAAAAATTTTTGAAAAAACACTTGCTTTTTATTAGCAGGTTTATAGAGATAACACCATACCATTCGGAGGCGTAAAAGTGGAATACAGAATATTTGAAGAAAGGCTAACTGCCAGTGAATACATAGACTTTTTAAAAAGAACAGACTTAGGCTCTCAATATCCTAAGGAGAGATTTGAAGAAAGAATAGAAAAACTGGTAGCAAATGTTTCCATAAGCCTTGTGGCAAGAAATGCTAAAGGGACAGTTGTTGGTGTATTATTTGGATTGACGGATTATGCCTATTGGCTCTATGTGACAGACCTAGGTGTTGACAGAGAGTATGAGGGTCAGGGAATAGGAAGTCAGTTGATGAAAACTGCCCATGAAAAAGCCGGTGGCGAAAAAGATATTGCGGTGTATTTGATTGCAAATGAAAATGCGATTCCGTTTTACGAAAAGCTGGGAATGAAAAAGGCCGACGACGTAATGCAATATAACAAAATTGATTGGACTTATTTTGAGGTAAAATAAAATTATGAGTAAAGACCTATGTGTAAAAATAGAAGACGGTATCCTAAATATTCGTGTTGGGGCCATCATCATGAAAGGTGACAAATTCCTGATGGCAGGAAACGACCGATTTGATCACCTATATTCCGTTGGAGGAAGAATTAAGTTTGGTGAGACGGCAGAGGAAGCAGTAGTCCGCGAAGTGTACGAGGAAACTGGTGTGAAAATGGAAATCGACAGGTTAGGATTTGTTCACGAGAATTTTTTCCCAGGGGATTCACTTGTGAAAAAAGGAAATATTGTTCATGAGATTTCCTTTTTCTTTTATATGAAAGTGCCAGAGGATTTTGAGCCAGAATGCTATAGTTTTACAGAGGATGGCAATCCTGAGTTTTTGAAATGGATTACAGTGGATGAGTCACAGACATTTTATCCGGAATTTTTCCGCACGGAACTTTTGAATCCATCTAAGGAAGTGAAGCATTTTGTGACAAGCGATGTATAAGATGTGCATGTGGCATGGAGGTAATTATGAAAGTATTAATTTTAATGGGAAGTCCAAGACTTCAGGGAAACACGGCTGAATTGTGCAAGCCATTTATGGAAGAATTACAGAAAAATAACGTAGAGGTAAAATACATAGAATTAGAAAAGTTAAACATTGCGCCTTGTAAAGGGTGCTATGCGTGTCAGAATGTGGCGGGTGCATATGGATGTGTGCAGCAGGATGATATGTCATACGTGGTAGAACAGATGCTTTGGGCAGATGCAATTATTCTTGCAACACCGATTTATGCCTGGTATTGTGCGGCAAGTATGAAAGCGGTATTGGACCGTCACTATGGCTTGAACAAGTATTACGGCAGTGCAGAAGGCTGTTTGTGGGAAGGCAAAAAGGTTGGTATTATTGCTACTCACGGATATGAAGGCGACTACGCGACTGGACCTTTTGCGACAGGCGTGGAAAGACTTTGTACTCATTCAAATCTGGAGTATATGGGAATATATTCTGTGCAGGATGAAGATGATTTGGCTTCCTTCCAGACTGACGAGGCAAAAGAGGGCGCAAGGGAATTTGCGAGAAGAGTGATGGAGTTGAAAGGCTAACTTATGAGCAAACGAATTGAAATTGTAAATTCATTTTATAACGAAATAGATGAAGATGCGAGATTAGACCGAAGCAGACACGGACAGATGGAGTATATCACCACAATGGAGTACATTCATCGTTTTTCGCAAAAAGGTGCGAAGGTGTTGGAAATTGGTGCTGGTACAGGCAGATATTCCATCGCCCTTGCAAAAGAGGGATATGAAGTGACTTCTGTGGAATTGGTGGAGCATAACCTTGAAGTACTTAAGAAAAATGGTGAAGGGTTGAATAATTTGCAGGCATTTCAAGGGGATGCGCTGGACCTTAGCAGATTTGCGGATGGTACATTTGATGTTACCTTGGTGTTTGGTCCAATCTATCATCTTTATGATAAAAAAGATGTACACAAAGCATTAGACGAAGCAATTCGTGTGACCAAGGAAAATGGCGTGATTCTAGTGGCGTTTTTGTCAGTGTACGCGATTTTGTTTGATAATTATCTGAATGGTGGCCTCGTTGAAGGGGTAAAAGAAAACTTCACCGAGGATTATCAGGTGAAGCATTTTGAAGAGCAGTTATTTACTGGCTATGACATCGTAGAGTTTGAAGAACTTTTTGCAGAAAAAGACGTAGAAACGTTAGCGTTGGTGGCAGTAGACAGTGTATTGGAACTAGCAGAAGGACGAAAGAATTTTGCTATGTCGGATGAGGAATTTGAGGCGTTTGTGAAGTATCATTTGGCAACATGTGAGAAGAGAGAACTGTTGGGATGCTCTAGTCATTTGGTGTATGTTTGCAGGAAGATTGATTAGTGAGGATTGTAAAAATGGATGGCAAATTGAGAAATATGACAACCATATATCTTTTCAAAGGAGATAAAGTTTTATTGCTATATAGACAAGGTGGCAAAGTGGTCAATAATGTTTGGACGGGGTCTGCTGGCGGACATTTTGAAAGTTTTGAGCTAAATGATGCAAAGGCTTGCGTATTAAGAGAGCTAAATGAAGAATTAGGACTACAAGCAGAAGATATTGATGGATTGTTGCTTCGATATATAACTTTGAGAAGTGTAAACGGAGAGGTTAGACAAAATTATTATTTCTTCGCAGAATTGAAGGATTCTGTTAATGAAAATTTGTCATCAAATGAAGGCGAATGTAGATGGTTTTCGATAGATGAGATTGACTCATTGGAAATGCCATTTACTGCGAAATATGTTATGGAGCATTTTTGTAAAGAAGGATATTCGACCAATGTGTTATATGTAGGTGTTGCAAGAACTGATAAAGTGGAGTTTTGTGAGTTGCAAGAAGTATGAATATAGTAGAGATAACAAACGACGTTGAAAAACAGAATATAGCGAGAGATATACTTGAAGCGCTTCCAGAGTGGTTTGGCATTCCTGAGTCGCGAGAGGAGTATATACGCGATAGTGTTGGACAAAGTTTCTTTTGTGCGTATACAGACGACAAACCTGTGGGTTTTTTGTATCTTAAGCAGACAGGGAAAGATACAGTCGAACTTGCTGTGATGGGTGTTTTAAAAGAGCTTCATAGAAATGGAATTGGTAAAGCATTATTTGAAAGTGCCAAAAAGAGTGCTTGTGAAAAAGGATATTCTTTTCTTCAGGTTAAAACGGTTCAAATGGGGAAATATGAAGCTTACGATAAAACGAATAGGTTTTATCTTTCCCTTGGATTTAAGGAGTTCGAAATCTTTCCAACATTATGGGACGAATGGAATCCATGTCAAATATATGTAATGGCTTTATAAGAAATTTTAATGTGTGGGAGTACTTATGAAAAAAGTTATCGTAATCGGTTGCCCAGGTTCTGGCAAAACCACATTTGCAGAAAAACTAAATAAGCGAACAGGGCTTCCGTTATTTTATCTGGATGCCATATGGCATAAGCCAGACCGCACCCATATTTCCAGAGAAGAATATGATGAAAGATTGGCAGAGATTCTGGAACGGGAAGAGTGGATTATTGATGGTAATTACAGTAGAACATTGGAAGTGCGAATGCAGGCGAGTGATACCATCTTTCTGTTTGATTTGCCAACAGAAGTTTGCATTCAGGGAGCCACGGAGAGACTGGGAAAAGCACGTTATGATGTGCCTTGGATAGATACAGAATTAGATCCGCAATTTAAGAAAGAAATCGAAGAATTTCCAGAAAAGACGTTGCCGCGTATTTATGAGTTGCTTGAAAAATATAAAGAGAACAGGCAAGTAGCGATTTTTAAATCTAGGATACAGGCAGACGAGTATTTGCGCTGATATGCAGTTATAAGAAAGGTGAGTGATTGTATGAAAAAACTGATAGCATGTTTGTTAGTATTGGCTGGTGCATTGGGATTGATTGGATGTGTTGTGCAAACAAATTATAATATTAGAATTGTAATTCCGGCAGGTAGCCAAGCTGAATTTGTTTACTCTGATGCGGAAATAGCGCCGCTAAGCAATCAGTTGACGATAAAATCGATAGATGTTGCAGATGGCACAAGAATAGAGCTAAAGGCGGTCGGGGTAGAACAAGAAAATGTTTCTACTTATTTAGACAAAGGGCAGGCTTTGCTGATTGATACGGAAAAGGGGGCTTGGTTCAAAATTGGTGTGGCAATTCAAAACCCAACGGATGAAGATATTGTTGTAGTAATCAACGTGGAAAATGTGAACGTAAGAATTGAGTAAATCCCAATTTACAAGGAGAAGGATTCTATGCCTGAAAGAGAAGAAAAACTATACCTACCAGAAAAAATTGAGAACCTCATCAAAGACAAACCATATACCCTTGATAACATTGGTATGTCTGGCAATACGGTGTTGCTTTTCGAAGATATGGTCCTAAAAATTGAGAATGATGTAGTATCTGCAGAAGAGCAGGTGAAGATAATGCGATGGCTGGAAGGGAAGTTACCGGTGCCACAGGTGCTTGCCTACGAAGAGACAGAGGAAAAAGCATACCTGCTTATGTCAAAAATCGGCGGAAAAATGTCTTGTGACACCTACTATCTGGAACATCCACATGAGCTACTGGAAGCATTAGCTTGTGGGTTAAAAATGTTGTGGCAGGTGGATGTAACAGGCTGTCCATGTGTGCGGGATTTGGATGTAGTGTTAAGAGAAGCCCGAGCTCAAGTAGAGAACGGATTAGTGGATGTAGATAATGTAGAACCTGAAACCTTCGGTGAAGGTGGTTTTGAGAGTCCAAAACATTTGTTGGAATATCTGGAAAGTCATCGTCCGACCTTTGAACCAGTGCTTTCCCATGGAGACGACTGTCTTCCAAATGTGTTTTTGGAGGATGGTCAGGTAAAAGGCTTTATAGATTTGGGAAGAGCTGGGATAGGCGATAAATGGAATGATATCGCCCTTTGTTATAGAAGTTTGAAGCATAATTTTGACGGTACATATGGCGGAAAAGTGTACGAAGATTTTAATCCAGATATGTTGTTCGAAAAATTAGGAATTGAGCCAGATTGGGATAAAATCAATTATTATTTGTTACTGGATGAATTGTTTTAGGAGTTTTTTAGATGAAGATTTTGTATGGAACCACCAACAAGGGAAAATTACAGGCAATGATAAATGGACTGCAGGGCCTGGATATTGAGTTGGTAAGTTTGAATGACATGGTGGGAGAGCTTCCGAGTATAAACGAAAGTGGAAAAACGCCATTGGAAAATGCTGAGATTAAAGCGAGAGCATATTATGAGGCGTTTCATATGCCAGTATTTTCCTGCGACAGCGGGTTGTATTTTGATGAATTGTCAGAGGAAGAACAGCCTGGAATTCACGTGCGAAGAGTCAATGGAAAAGAATTAACGGATGCGGAAATGACCGAATATTATGCCGCACTTGCCCATAAACACGGTGGGCGAATTACGGGACGTTATCGTAATGCAATCTATTTTATATTGGATGAAGAACATCACTATTCCAGTATGGATATGTCCATTGCAACGGAAGCCTTTATTCTGGTGGACAAGCCACATCCAAAGCGAGTGGAGGGATTTCCGCTGGATCCGTTGTCTGTGGATATTGCTACCGGAAAATATTATCACGATTTAGAAGCGAAAGATGTGAGCACATCGGTGGACGATGGAGTGAGAAAGTTTTTTGAGGAGAATCTGAAGAATGAAGCTTAAAAATTTCCTGATAGTTGTAAAAGATATTGAAAAATCCAAACAGTTTTACCATGACTTATTTGGACTTAATACAGTTTTGGATAGCGATGGAAATATGATTTTAACAGAAGGACTCGTGCTCCAGGAGGAGAAAATCTGGAAAGAATTCCTGGGAAAAGACATTGTTCCAGAAAGCAATTCCTGTGAACTGTATTTTGAGGAAAAAGACATAGAAGGTTTTGTGGAAAAATTGGAGCGTTTATACCCTTCTATCCAGTATGTGAATCGACTTATGGAGCATTCTTGGGGTCAGAAGGTTGTGCGTTTTTATGATTTGGACGGGAATCTCATTGAGGTTGGGACTCCGATGATATAGAAGTACGTGGGGGATATTATGAAAAAAATTAAAGACTTAGCAAATGAAATCTTCATCGAAGGGCTTAGCGGAATGGCAACAGGGTTGTTTGCCACGCTGATTATCGGAACGATTATCCAACAAATCGGTGGACTGATACCAGGCACCATAGGAACGTTGTTATTTGTAATCGGAAAAGTAGCAGCCAGTGTAACTGGTGTAGGTATCGGTTGTGGAGTAGCGGTTCGTTTTAAAGAAAGTCCGTTGGTAATCATGTCAGCTGCGACCTGTGGTATGGTTGGAGCCTTTGCCAGCAAGATTCTTGCTGGTACTGTTCTTGTGGATGGAAATATTGTTTATGCGGGACCAGGCGAGCCTTTAGGCGCTTTTATCGCAGCATTGGCTGGAATCTATATGGGACGATTGGTTTCAGGCAAAACCAAAGTTGACATTATCATTACTCCACTTCTTACGATTCTCGTTGGCTCTGCAGTGGGATTGTTGTTTGGACCACCAATTTCAAAAGCAATGCAGTTGATTGGTGAAGTGATTAACATTGCTACACAGCAACAGCCATTCCTTATGGGAATTTTAGTGTCCGTAATCATGGGAATTGTTCTGACATTGCCAATTAGTTCCGCAGCTCTTGGAATCATTTTAAACCTTTCTGGAATCGCTGCAGGAGCGGCAACAGTTGGATGTTGTGCCAACATGGTGGGCTTTGCAGTTGCTAGCTACCGTGAGAATAAAGTTAACGGACTTCTTGCACAAGGCTTAGGTACAAGTATGCTTCAAATTGGAAATATCGTTAAAAAACCAATTATATGGCTCCCTGCCATCATTACCAGTGCGATACTTGGACCAGTTTCCACCACGGTATTTCATATGACAAATAATGCCACTGGTTCTGGAATGGGAACAGCTGGTTTAGTTGGACAGATTACGACATTTCAGACTATGGTTGCAGAGGGAGTTGCACCAGTAGTTGTATTGTTAGAGATTTTGCTTCTTCACTTTATATTACCTGCAGTGTTATCTTTGGCTATCTCAGTATTTATGAGAAAGAAAAAGTGGATAGAAGATGGGGATATGAAGTTGAGTGTGTAAGAAGTAAGGCTTTACGGAGGTAACAGAATGAAAGTAATCGAATACGGAAAAAAGAATAGCATTGTTATCATTCTGTTACATGGTGGTGGTTTATCATGGTGGAATTACAGAGAAGTGGCGGAGTTGTTGCAGGAAAAATACCATGTTGTGATTCCTATTCTTGATGGGCATTCGGAAAGTGATAAAGCCTTTACAAGTATTGAAGATAACGCCTTAGAAATCATAGATTATATCGACAAAAACTTTAACGGGTCGGTTGAGCTTATTGGTGGACTGTCACTTGGTGGACAAATATTAGTGGAAATACTCTCGCAGCGAAGTGATATATGCAAAACGGCTATCATAGAGAGTGCATTAGTCATTCCAATGAAGCTGACGCATCATTTAGTAAAGCCAATGATGGATATAAGTTTCGGACTGATAAAGCAGAAATGGTTTGCCAAATTGCAATTCAAGTCATTAAGAATAAAAAGCGAATTGTATGATGAGTATTACAGAGATACGTGCAACATAACAAAAGAAAATATGATTTCTTTTTTAAAGGCAAACTCTTGGTACATAGTAAAAGAAAACCTTAGTAACACACAAGCAAAGGTCTTTGTGTTTGTAGGAAAAAAGGAGCAGTCGAACATGATTCGTTCTGCCCATAGATTGCATGAAATGATTCCTGATAGCATTCTAGAAATTAAGAAGAAAATGTATCATGGGGATTTTTCAATCAACTACGCAAAGGAATATGCAGATACAATTATTCGAATATTAAAAAACAAGGATAAATAATTCGTATGATATATAACGCAAAGGAACATCAATTGAAACTAGAAAATCTGCAGATGGATTACATCACCTTTGGAAAAGGCACAAAACCGCTGGTTATGATACAGGGGCTGAACACCCGTAGCATAAAAGGGGCAGCAGTGTCTCTTGCCTATATGTATCGTGTTTTTGCGAAAGAATACAAGGTATATTTGTTTGATAGAAGAGAGAATGTGACAGAGGGACTGACTGTAAGAGATTTGGCTTCGGATATTGCAATGGCGATGGACGCTTTAAACATTACAAATGCAGATGTTTTTGGAGTATCACAGGGCGGTATGATTGCACAGTATCTTGCCATTGACAGACCTGATTTGGTTCATAAGTTAGTACTTGCTGTGACGTTGTCAAAAAACAATGATACAGTAGAGAACGTGGTGAACAGTTGGATTGAAATGACAGAGCAAGGAGATATGAAGCGTCTTGTAGAAGATATGGCAGTGAAGTTGTATTCTGATGCTTATATGAAAAAATATAAGCCATTACTTCCGCTGTTAACACTGTTGCAGAAGCCAAAGGATGTGAAACGATTTATTATTTTGGCAAAAGCGTGCCTGTCTTGCAATACCTATGAGGAATTGGAAAAGATACAATGCCCAGTTTTAGTGATAGGTGGAGGTAAGGACTTGGTGGTCACAGGAGAGGCATCTATAGAATTGGCAGAAAAACTTGGGTGCGGACTATATATGTATGAGCAATTAGGCCATGCTGCTTATGAAGAAGCAGTGGATTTTAACCGCAAAGTGTACGATTTTTTCAGGGAATAGTCTTCGGAGTTTATAGTATAGATCATAAACCGGATTTCCTGTTAATAAAGGCAAGAAAACGATGTTTTTATGGATTCAGTAATAGAGGAAGGAGCCTGTTAATATGACAAAAATATATTTTGTGCGCCATGCACAGCCTGACTTTTCGCATGAAAATGATTCTACCCGACCACTGACGGCGGAAGGGATGGAAGATAGAAAAATCGTATTAGAAACTTTAAAGGACAAAGAAATCGATGTTTTTTACTGTAGTCCATACCTTAGAAGTATTACTACCATTGAGGAGACTGCCGCTTATTACGGTATGGAGATTCACTTGGATGAGCGCTTACGTGAACGTGAGAAAGGTCACGAGGGAAATCACAACCACGATATGTTTCGCATGCGTTGGGCAGACCACGATGCTCATGAAGAGGGCGGAGAGTCTATCAATATGGTGCAGGCTCGTAATGTGGAAACCCTCAAAGAGATTCTGGAAAAACACGAAGGAAAAAACATTGTCATTGGAACACACGGAACTGCACTGAGTGCAATTCTGGATTATTATATACCATTTGGCATTGAGGGATTTATTCGAATTTTGGATTGGATGCCATATGTAGTGGAAGTGGATTTTGAAGGGCAGGAGTTTGTTAGAATCATTGAACATGCTCATGTGTTGAAGGAGTTCAAGCCAGGGAAATAAGGAGAACGAAAAGGCAATGTATCTCATATCCATTTATTTTGACGAACAGACGTCAGCAAGTTTGGAAAAATTAATAAAGCGCGTCGCGGAAGCCACAGACAATACTTTTATGCTGGATAACCAGGTGCCACCACACATTACGGTGGCAGCAGTGGAAACGAGAAGAGAAGATGAGTTGTTGGACTGTATAAATCAGCTTGTCTGTGAAAGTAGAAACGATGACGAACGAGTGTTAGCGACCAGAGATATGTCCAAAAGTGCCATGAGATCTGGGGAACTTCAATGGGTATCTGTAGGGGCATTTTTCCCACAAGTACTGTTTGTGCAGCCTGTGTTGAATGAATATCTGCACAACCTATCTGTGGTACTTTCGGAAAAATTGTCAGAGATAGAAGAGACCATCGTTAGTCCCTATTATCAGCCTTTTGGGTGGTTGCCACATTGCACCATTGCAAAACAGCTCACCAAAGAACAGATGGTGGAAGCATTTAAGGTGCTACAACAACATTTTGTTCCAATGGAGGGACGTGTAACCCGCATTGGCGTAGCGAGAACAAACCCACATAGGGATATTAAAGTGTGGGAGTTTAAGTAGAGGTAGAAAATGAACAAAGACATTCTTTTTAAAACGGAAGAGTATGTGTTTTCCTATCGAGTGGGTGGGATTCTAATTCGTAATGGTAAGATTTTGTTGCAAAGACCAGAAAATGATGATTTTGCCATTATCGGAGGCCATGTATCACTCTTGGAAACTACGGAAGAAACCTTAAAACGTGAGTTTGAAGAGGAAATACATGCTAAGATAGAAATAGATAAACTATTGGCTGTAGGAGAAGTGTTTTTTCCTTGGGGGAAAAAACCTTGTCACCAAATCTGTTTCTATTACAAGGTGCATTTGACGGATGAAAAAGAGATTCCGTTAGATGGCATTTTCCATGGATATGATGATCTGGGAAATGAGAGAATTAATCTGGATTTTTGCTGGGTGGACTTAGAGGAACTTAAAAATGGACTTAAAGTTTATCCGGAGGAACTAGTTCCATATATTTTGGAAGAGCAGGGTGGAACAGTGCATTTTGTATCCAAACAAATATAGGAGAATTTATGCAAAAAGACATCATAAATCAGGCACTAGAATATGTGAAGAAAATGTTTGAAAATGAGTATAGTGGTCACGACTACTTTCATACGCTACGTGTTTTTAAAATGGCAACACATATTGCCGAAAAAGAAAATGCGGATGTAGAAATTGTACAGCTTGCAGCATTGTTGCATGACGTGGACGATTTCAAATTGTCGCCAGAAACTTATGCGCAAAAAACCAATGCTAGAAGTTTTTTGCAGGTAAATCAGGTAGACAAAGAGACCATTGAGAAGATTTGCCAGATTATCGGAGAGATTTCCTTTGTAGGAAAGGATTCCGTGATTCCGCAGACACTAGAGGGAAAATGTGCGCAGGATGCCGACCGCTTAGACGCCATAGGGGCGATTGGAATCGCACGAGCATTTGCTTATGGTGGAAATCATAATCGGGTGATGTATGACCCAGATGTCAAACCGCATATGAATATGGGCAAAGAAGAATATATGAACCACAAGTCCACAACGATTAATCATTTTTACGAGAAATTGTTTCTCTTGACAGAGCTAATGAATACGCAGACAGCAAAGGAGATTGCAGGAGAAAGAGAGCGATATATGAAAGCGTATATCGCAGAATTTATGGATGAGTGGGATGGAGTTAGATAAACCAGAAAGGAGCCCACTATGACAGAACAAGAACTAATGAAATTATCCCCAGGGGAATTAACAGATTTGGGCATCTGCCCAACTTGTTTCAATAGACAACACAACGGTGCATTGTATGGTGACAATTCAAATAAAATGCTTTATGAGGACGAGGATATCGAATGTTTCTTTGTAGGAAATCCAAGAAGTGATGGTCATATGGCAATTTCCACGATGCAGCATTATCACGATATGAGTGAGGCGCCAGATTACATCAATGAAAAAATCATTCGTTTTGCAAAGCGTTTTATGAATATTCTCAGAGAGGTATATGGTTGTGAGCGGGTGTATATGTGTACCATGTGTGATGGCCCAAACAACCATTATCATATCCAACTGATTCCACGTTATAGTGATGAGAAACGTGGGAGCGGTAACTTTGTGAAGCCTAGAAAAGAGTATGTACATGATGTAGAGAAGCTTGAACGAGTAAAGAAGATGATTCTTGCAGAAGTTGAAGCAATACGCTAAGGAGAAATAAAGAGATGCTTGAAACCAAGGACTTAATTATTAAAAAAGGCGAGCAAAAAGATTGGAAGGATATGTACTACAATCTTTGGCGTCATAGTGAAAGTGCAAAATATATGTTATGGAGCGTGACTACCTCAGAAGAAGACGCACAGGACCGTATGGCGCGAACGATTAAATTTGAGGAAACTCATCCATATTGCTGGCTGGTTTATGAAAAGGCATCTAGACAGGCTATCGGTTTTGCGGGGATGGAGGAAGTCGAAGAAGGTGTCTACGAAGATATGGGCGTGGCACTAGGACCAGAGTTTGTTGGAAAAGGATATGGTAAGCAGATTATCAATGCAATGACTGACTACGCCAAAGATGTGCTAGGAGCAAAAAAGATGCTTCTAAGTTATCGCACTGGAAATGAGGCATCCAAACGTTTGCAGGAATCGTGCGGTTTTACATATTCTCATTCTGTGGATAAGGAAGATCCAAGAAACGGGGAGAAGTACGTGTTAGTTTATACTTGTAAGATGTTATAAGAAATGAGGATGGGATGATTAAATTAGTAAAACTATCAGAACAATACAAAGACCAACTATTTGAAATGATGGATGAGTGGACTGCGGCGAACGAGAGAATCGTTCCATACGCCATAAGAAAAAATGATTACCATAATTTTGAATACTATTTAGAAAACTTAGAAATCAAAGAAGAGATAGATGGAAAAGTTCCAGATACAACACTGTTCTGCCTGGACGTAGATAGAAACATTTTTGTTGGAGCGGTAAATATTCGCCATTATTTAAACGAGGCGATGCTGTTAAATGTCGGTCATATCGGAGATGGCATTCGCCCAAGCGAGAGAAGAAAGGGCTATGCTACCAAGATGATAAGCCTTGCATTAGAAGAGTGTAAGAAGCTAGGCATAGATAAAGTGTTAATGGTATGTGACAAGAATAATATTGGTTCTGCAAAAAGCATTATGAATAATGTTGGAGTTTTAGAAAATGAAGTTGTTGTGGATGGTGTGACAGAACAAAGATATTGGATTACATTATAGATGGTTGTGAGGGAAAACTATGAATTATACAATTAGATTAATGACCCGAGAAGATGCTCAACACGTCATCGATATGATGCGTGTATTTTACGCATCCCCTGCGGTGTTAAGTAATGGATCAGAAGAGATTTTTCGGAATGACGTAGAGAACTGTGTGAATGATAGCCCATATTTGGAAGGGTATATTATTGAAGATGGTCATAAAATCCTCGGCTACGGCATGGTAGCCAAGAGCTTTTCTACAGAATTTGGGAAACCATGTATGTGGATAGAAGATCTGTACCTGAAAGAAGAGGCCAGAGGATTAGGGCTCGGTAGCAAGTTTTTGAATTTTATTGCCGAGAAGTACCCAGATGCAATTCTCCGTCTTGAGGTAGAAGAAGAAAATGAACGTGCTATCAAAACGTACCGCAAATGTGGATTTGAGGTGCTACCATATATGGAGATGAAACGATAGATTATTGCAAAGAAGGAGTAACGGATTTGAAGTTTAACTACAAGAGAATTCATATTGGAAGACGAACCTTAAAAACTGCAGCGGCAGTCATCATATCCATTGTGGCAGTATCTTTTTATGGTGTTAGCGCATCAAAAATGACTTTTGCCATGCTGGGCGCTATGAGTGCTATGGAGAATTCTTTCAGACGTTCTATTATGAATTGTTTGACGCAGATTGTGGGAATGATTTGTGGTGCAGCTGCGGGACTTTTGTTGTTGCAATTGCCAATTCACTGGCTTGTAAGCATAGGAATTGGAATTGTGTTTGTCATTACGCTATATAATGTATTTCACATTCCATTTTCACCAGGTTTGCCTTGTCTTATGATTTTAACCATTTGTACCACATCAGACCTTCTTCCGTTTGCGTATACTATGGAGAGATTGTGGGATACGGCCATTGGTCTTGGCGTGGGAATGCTTATCAATGTGCTAGTGTTGCCATATGACAACAGTATTAAAATTCGTAACAGTATTGAATATTTGAAGGAAGAAGTTATCACTTTTCTGGCGGATATGTTTGACGGAGACAATCAGTATCCAGATACGGACAAGCTTACGGCTACTATTACAGAAATGGCAGGACAGCTGGGTATTTTGTCTGAGCAGTGGTTCCCGCTTCGCAGAGTACAAAATGCCAGACGTCTGGCGATTTTACAGGATTGCGAAGGTAAGGCACGCCAGCTTCTGTCCCATATGGAAGTGCTTTCACGTATGACAGAACCGGGATGCTTGAGTGAGGAAAACTGTAAACGGTTAGAGTCTTGTGGTGCGAAAATCAGTGCAAAATGTATCGTCAGACCAGTAAAAAACAATGAAATGCAGGAAATGGAATACAGTACGATGCGTGCGGTAGATGTTATCACGAACTATCATGTGGCGGAAATCCTGCAACTTCGTCAGGAACTGATGGAAGACTTGATGCAGTTTCCAGCGAAGCGTTTAGTGACTCAGCGCGCACCAATTTATGAGAATGAATACAAATCTATTTACACTGGTGTTTCCAATGAATTCGGACCAGTAATTTTAAAATATGATGCAGATATTGCACAGCTGAAATCGGAATATCATATGCTCGCAAAACTAAATGGTCATCATAGTTGTAGAGTGTATGCTTTCAATGAAGACAAAGGACAGCTTCTGGAAGAACGCATTTTACCAGGTACGAAGCTTCGAGCAGAAAAGTCCTTGGAAAAAAGACTGGATGCTTTTGCAGAGGTATTTGAGGCAATCCATATTGATGTTGTGGAGGATGCTCAGGCGAGAACTGGGGAACATAAGTTGCTTCGACGTGGCACACCAAATTATTTGGATTGGTTGGAAAAGGCGTATGAGTATTGGGAGAAAAACATTGAAGAACTTCAAGGTGCCTGGAAAGATTCTGCCTCACAGGCATTAACCATCGGCAAAGAACTTTTTGAGAAATACCCAGACCGTGTATTGCTCCATGGTGATTTGCACCATGATAATCTCCTTTTGCGTGAAGATGGTGATTATGTATTCGTAGATCCAAAAGGCGTTGTGGGACCTAAGATTTTTGACCTGCCAAGATTTATATTAAATGAGTTAGAGACAGAATATGATGAGGATGATGTGACCCATATCAAGAGCGTTATTACTACGCTTTGTGAGAAGTTAGATTATCCAGAGGAAGATGTGCGCAAACTTTTCTATATGGAAACAGTGCTTGCGAATATCTGGAGTATGGAAGATGGCGAAGATGTGAATGAAGAATATGTGCAGGTAGCAGAAGCAATTTTTGGAGTAGAAAAATAGAGAGATAAGTGTAAGAGAGGAATATAGGAATGACATTTTTAGAGTTAGCAGAAAAGAGATATTCTTGCAGAAACATTTCTGACAGACCAGTCGAAGAAGAGAAAATCGCTAAGATTTTGCGTGCAGCACAGCTTGCACCAACGGCATGTAACTTACAACCGTTCAAAATCTGGGTGATTGAAAAAGAAGCGGATGTAGAAAAAATAAAAGAGACAACTCGTGGAACCTTTGGAGCTCATCTCTTTTTTGTGATAGGTGCGGATAAGGCGCAAGGTTGGAATCGTAAATACGATGGACGAAATTTTGCGGACGTAGACGCATCCATCGTGGCGACACATATGATGATGGAAATCGAAGATTTAGGGTTGGCAACCACTTGGGTTGGTAGCTTTGATAATCTGAAACTGGCAGAGCTCTTTCCAATGATGGCAGGTTATGATTTGGTTGCCATATTTCCAGTGGGATATGCCACAGAGGATGCGAAGCCGATGGATTTACATGAAAAGACGAAGAGTTTAGATGAACTTGTGACGAGGTTATAATTACTTAAGAAAGTTACGGAATTCCTTGTAATAGACTATCATATGTGATACAATAAAATCGAACAGAGGTTCGACTGCAAAAAGAGAGGTATCATATATGGGTAAAATTATTAAAGATACAATTCATGCAAATGGCATTGATATTGGAATCTATACAATGGATTTTGACAGGGAGTATATTTCTTTGACGGATATTGCGAGGCATAGAAGTATTGATCCTAGAATAACAATACATAACTGGCTTAGAAGCAGAGATGTAGTAGAATTTTTAGGGTTATGGGAGTCTTTAAATAATCCAGATTTTAAACGTATCGAATTCGATACGTTTAAAAAAGATGCGGGTGCCAATGCATTTGTATTTTCAATTAAAAAATGGGAAGAAGAACTGCATGCAATTGGTTTAGTGTCTAAATCTGGAAGATATGGCGGAGGAATATATGCGCATATAGACATTGCATTTGAATTTGCATCATGGATATCGCCAGAGTTTAAACTTTATATAATAAAGGATTACCAGCGATTAAAACATGATGAGAATAGCCGCTTATCTTTAACGTGGAATCTCAATAGAGAAATTTCTAAATTAAATTATCGAATTCATACAGATGCAATTAAAGAGAACTTAATTCCACCAGAATTGACACCGAGTCAAATCGCATATACGTATGCAACGGAAGCCGATATGTTGAATGTTGTATTATTTGGTATGACTGCAAAGGAGTGGAGAGATAAACACCCAAAACAAAAGGGGAATATTCGGGATTTTGCAACGATACAACATTTGCTTGTGCTATCAAATATGGAAAGTTATAATGCTATTTTGATTTCACAAGGACACACTCAGGCGGAGCGTATGTTGCTTCTGCATGATATGGCGGTTCAGCAGATGCATACCTTAGCAAGCTTGGAATTAAGTAATCTTCCACAGATAGAGGAGAAAAAATGCTAGGCAAAATAGTTACAGTAACCGTGGACAGACCATTAGGTACTTACCACCCAAATCATAAAGATATCTATTATCCAATCAACTATGGCTACATCGAAGGTATCATCGCTCCAGATGGAGAAGAGCAAGACGCATATATTCTTGGCGTGGACGAGCCGGTAGAGCAGTTTACAGGAAAAGTCATTGCCATTATTCACAGATTCAATGATGTGGAAGAGAAATGGGTGGTGGCACCAGAGTCGCAAGTGTTTTCCAAGGAAGAGATTTGGGAACAGGTGAAGTTTCAGGAGCAGTTTTTTGAATCGGAAATAAGAATGTAATTGGAGGCATTATGGCAAAAATCGTCATGTTCGATTTATATGACACTCTGTTAAAGGGCGTGTCGTTTGATTTTAATAAAGGTGTGGAATACTTGTATGAGACATTTTTCAAAGATAAGTGTAGTCTGGAGGAAATCATAGAATACTCAAAATCTTTTCTCCCTCTCTATGCGGCCCGCAAGGAAAAGAATACAGAGTTGTGTTTTATTACTGATGAGCTTCCGCTTTATTTTGAGAAATATGGTGTGAAAATGCCAGAAGATTTGTATGCTATTGAATACGAATTCTTGGAACATCTGAAAGAGGATATTCTCCTGGATGAAGTAAAGGAAACGTTGCGTGCATTGCAGGAAAAAGGCGTCCATATGTATGTGTTTTCCAATAGTATTTTTACAGAAAAAGCAGCCAGCAAACATATAGGAAATCACGGGATTTTGGATTATTTTGACAAGGTCTTTTCCAGCGGAGATTATGGAGTTCGAAAGCCAGGAAAGGAATTTTTCCAGATTGCCATAGATGAAATATTGCGCATGCATCCAGGCGCAACCATAGAAGATATCTTTTTCGTGGGAAATGATTATGAGGCAGATGCAGTGGGTGGTACTGGTGCAGAGCTGAAAACTATATGGTACAATGTGGAGCATCTGCCAAATGAGAAGGGCTTGGAGATTTGGGATGTGGATGATATGAGGAAGATTTTGGGAATAGTGTGCGAATAGATATAAGGAAATTAAAAAGACGGAGAATGTATTTTCTCCGTCTTTTCTACGTTAGCATAGAATTTGCTTTTTTTCAAGACTTGTACTGCGGTGAATATAGGAGTAAAAAATATATTATAAAATATAAAATGGGGTAAAGTTTATGCGCACAATTCTTGTTTTAGATGAAAAAAACTATACCGATGATATGCCTGTTTTTGAGCGTGTGGGAGTCCGTGCTATCATACGAAAAAACGGTATGCTTGCTATGCAGCAGAGCGCTGCTGGGGAATACAAGATTCCTGGTGGTGGAATGGACAAAGGAGAAACCATTGTTGAGGCTTTGGCTCGTGAAGTGCGGGAAGAGACAGGACTGATTATTAAGCCTGAGACAATGCAAGAGCTTGGAGAGATTCTGGAAGTGCGCAAGGATATCTTTGATGGGAACACCAAGTATATTGCACACTCTTTGCACTACCTGTGTGAAGTGGAAGACGAGATGGTGGAGACTGCCATGACGGACAGTGAGATTAAGAGAGGCTTTCATCTGGCGTGGGCTGATATTGATACTATTATCAAGACCAATGAAGCTCTCATGACAGAAAAATGGCAGTATCGCGATGTGGAATTTTTGAAGTGGTTGAAAGAACAAGATGTGTGGAAATCATTATAGATAAAGCGTGAAGATTTTATAATGGAGAGTTGAAAATGAGTTTTTTGAATTTTGGTAAGAAAAACAAAGTAGAAGAAGGATTCACAGAATCCTTCTTTGAATGCATCAGAGATGGTCTAACGATTCGTGGAACTGAATATCGTCCAGAAGGCGAGAATCTTCCTGTAGCAATTGTGTCACATGGATTTATGGCAAATCAGGATACGGTTCGTCATTATGCGAAGGCTTTAGCGGGACTGGGATATGTGGCATATTGTTTTGATTTTTGCGGTGGAAGTGTATTGCATACAGGAAAGAGCGATGGAGCCACCACAGATATGTCTGTGCTGACAGAGGTGAAGGATTTGGAAGCGGTAGTTGCTTATGTTCAGAGTCTGCCATATACCAGTGATGAATTGTTGCTTATGGGAGGAAGTCAGGGCGGATTCGTGTCTGCGCTTTTTGCGGCAAAACATCCAGAGATGGTAGAGAAACTAGTCCTGTTTTTCCCAGCATTGTGCATTCCGGATGATGCCAGAGCTGGCAAGATGATGTTGGCAAAATTCGATCCAAAGGATATCCCAGAAGTGCTTCACTGCGGTCCAATGAAGCTGGGTAGATGCTATCCTGCAGACGTGATGAATCTGGGACCATATGAAGAAATTGCTCCATATGAGGGGCCAGTGTTGCTTGTGCATGGAACCAAAGATAATATTGTGGATTTAGAGTATTCAAAGAGAGCACAAAAAGCATACAAGAATGCCAGATTGGAAATCATTGAGGATGGCGCGCATGGATTTAGTCCAAAGCATGACGAGATTGCCATTGGATATTTGTGCGAGTTTGCGAAGTTAGATTAACGGGTGTTTTTGCATCAAGGATGTTGTGTTTGGGAAATGGAGATTTATTAATATGAAATGGGATAATACTCAGTTAAAGTGGACCAGAGAACCAGAAGAATACACAATCACAGAAGATAAAATCGAAATTATCACAAAGCCACACACGGATTTGTGGCAGAGAACCTATTACCATTTTCGTAATGACAATGCGCCAGTACTGCAGATGACAACAGAGGAGAAATACTTTTCCTTCATTGTAAAAACGGAGTTTGAGAGCAAGCATCGTTTTGACCAATGTGGTGTAGTAATGTATCTGGACAGCGAGAACTGGTTAAAAGGTTCTATCGAATATGAGAATGAAAGTTTCCAGCATTTGGGAAGTGTTGTGACGAATAATGGCTATTCTGATTGGGCTACCACAGAGATAGATGCTTCCATCAAATCCATGTGGTATCGTTTCAGCCGAAGAGAAGATGACTATTGTGTGGAGTGTTCCGAGGATGGTGTAACCTTTAAACAAATGCGCGTTTGCCATATGTGGAATGGCGGTGGTGAAGTTCAGTTTGGAATATATGCCTGCAGTCCAGAGGATTCTTCCTTCAGAGCGACATTCACCCATATGGAATTAACAGAGTGTCAGTGGCTTGCCCATGATGGACAGGCTCCGGATGAAGAGTAATAACTCCAGGAAATTCTCGAAAGTATCAACCAGTAAAGCACGTCTAAGTGATATGGGTGAAGGATTACGGAATAAAGCTATAAACGGATGAGACGACAGATTGAAAGGAGTTTCTCAAATGAAATGGATGATTGCGTCTGATATTCACGGTTCAGCGTATTTTTGTGAAAAGTTAATAGAAGCCTACAAGAGAGAAAATGCAGACAAGATATTGCTTCTTGGAGACATTTTATATCATGGCCCAAGAAATGATTTGCCAGAAGAATATGCACCAAAGCAGGTGATTGCAATGCTAAATGAATTGGCGCAGGATATCCTTTGTGTGCGTGGAAATTGCGATGCAGAAGTGGATCAGATGGTATTGGATTTTCCACTAATGGCAGATTATGCAATTATAACAGATGATGCAATGAACTCCCATTGTGCCAAGGGTTCAAAAGAAGATGGTCAAAGAATAAGAATACCTATCATTTATGCAACCCATGGTCATATGTATAACAATGGTAATCTGCCGCCTTTACAGGCAGGAGATATTCTATTACATGGACACACTCATGTGCCAGCTTGTGAGCAGTATGAGACACATATTTACATTAATCCAGGCTCTGTGTCGATTCCAAAGGAAGGTTCTCCACATAGCTATATGGTTTTTGATGGAGAAGTGTTTGAGTGGAAGACGCTGGAGGGGGAAGTGTATAGGGAATTTATTGTCTAAAAAATAGCAATGTAAAGTTATGTTGCGGAATTGTAAAGTGGATGCGGTGGCTTTTAAAAGAATTATTTCCTACAATGAAATCACCGAGAATAAAGGAGGGTTTCATTATGAAATTACCAGATAAGATAATTAAACTTAGAAAAGCAAATGGTTGGTCGCAAGAAGATTTAGCCGAAAGGTTAAATGTATCTCGCCAGGCAATTAGTCGTTGGGAAAACGGGACAGCGCTTCCAGATTCAAACAATGTTCTACAATTGAGCAAGTTGTTTTCTGTAACCGCAGACTATTTATTAAATGATGATTATTCAAGTGATGAAGATATTCCTTGCGTGAAAGAAGTTCACGAAATCTTCGATTCAAAACAGAAAAATTTTATGAAATTAACATTGGTAGCTACAATCGCTTTTATCATAGGTGCATTTGTGTGGCTATATCAGGCGATAAATGAGTTGAATATTGTTTATGATATTTTGGCTATTGTAAATGCGATTCTTTCTGCAGTTTTTTTGTATATTTATGAGAAAGCAAAGAGACAAAAATAATTTTGATTTGAGATGAAGAAAAATTAGGTACCAGAAGCGTCATATTTGCTCTAGTACCTAAGAAAATACTCCAAAAAGCATATTTAAGCATCATTTTAGGTACAGAAATAGCAAATCGTAACTCAGTACCTAAAAATCACAAGAGTAGGAAGAATTATTAGGTACAAAACCCTAAAAAGCATTGCTGGTACCTAAACTGACATAAAAAGACGTGTAAAGCCAAGAAGAAATAAGAGAATATGAAATAATTCACGCGCGGTGAGAATTTTGGAAGAACCAAATATTCCACCGCGTGTCTTATTAGCAATTTTATAAGAGCGCTTCTATAAAAAACTAAAAAACACTAGTATTTTCCCAAACTCTGTGCTATAATCTCTTGTGATTGTGATGGTGGAAGTATGCCCTTTTTTAAAAGCACCATCATTCGAATAAGAAATACTTGTATTCATATATATTTAAGGAGGAAACAATAAGTAATGAGTGTACAGGTTGAAAAGTTAGAAAAAAACATGGCGAAACTTACAATTGAAGTTCCAGCTGAAGAAGTAGAAAAAGCATTAAACGCAGCTTACCAGAAACAGAAAGGAAGCATCAATGTTCCTGGATTCCGTAAAGGTAAAGTGCCACGCGCTATGATTGAAAAAATGTATGGCGTTGGCGTATTTTATGAAGAAGCAGCTAACATCTTAATGCAGAACAGCTATCCAGCAGCAGTAGAAGAAAGCGGCGTTGAAGTTGTATCTCGTCCAACAGTAGATGTTGTTCAGATCGAAAAAGGCAAAGCATTCATCTATACAGCAGAAGTAGCAGTTAAGCCAGAAGTGAAGCTTGGAAAATACACAGGTGTATCTGTAACAAAGGCTAACACAAAGGTTACAGCAGCAGAAGTAAAAGAAGCTTTAGAAGCTGAAAGAAATAAAAATGCTAGAACAGTAACTGTTACTAGAGCAATCAAGAATGGTGACACAGCAAACATCGATTATGAAGGATTCTGCGGAGGCGAGGCATTTGCAGGTGGCAAGGGTGAAGGACACGCATTAGAAATCGGTTCTCATTCATTCATCGACACATTTGAAGATCAGTTAGTAGGTCACAAAGCTGGTGAAGAAGTAGAAGTTAACGTTACATTCCCAGAACAGTACCATGCTCCAGAACTTGCTGGAAAGCCAGCTCTCTTCAAAGTTAAAATCAATGAAGTTACAACAAAAGAACTTCCAAAATTAGATGATGAATTCGCTTCAGATGTATCTGAATTCGAAACATTAGATGAATACAAAGAAGATATCAAGAAACAGCTTGAAGCTAAGAAGGCTGAAGAAGGAAAACGTGCTCAGGAAGACGAAGCAATCGCCGCTATCGTAGAAAAATCTGAAATGGACATTCCAGAAGCAATGATCCAGACACAGTGTGAAGACATGGTAAATGAATTTGCACAGAGACTTGCACAGAGTGGTCTTACAATGGAACAGTATATGCAGTTCTCAGGTCAGACAGTTGACAAGTTAATGGAACAGGTTCGTCCAGAAGCTGAAACACGTATCAAAACAAGCCTTGTTCTTGAAGCTATCGTTAAAGCAGAAGGCATCGAAGCAACAGAAGAAGATGTGAACGCTGAAATCGAAAAGATGGCAGCTATGTACGGAGTGCCAGTAGAACAGGTAAAAGAGTATGTAGGCGCAGACGAAGGCCTTAAGAGACAGATTGCTATTACAAAAGCTGTAGATTACATCATGGCTAACGTAAAAGAAAAAGCAAAAGCAAAACCAAAGAAAGATGCTGAAGCTGAAGTAGCAACAGAAGAATAATTTGTTGACTAGAAATACAAAACCAAGGGTTGCCGTGGAATTACGGCAGCCCTTTTAGAACTTTTATTAAGGAGGCATTTTTACATGAGTTTAGTACCTTATGTCGTTGAGCAAACCAGCAGAGGAGAAAGAAATTACGATATTTACTCCCGTTTATTAAAAGATAGAATCATTTTCCTTGGAGAAGAAGTAAATGAAACAACAGCTAGTCTTGTTGTAGCACAGCTTCTGTTCCTTGAATCAGAAGACCCAGGAAAAGATATTCAGTTATATATCAACTCTCCAGGTGGAATGGTAACTGCAGGTATGGCAATTTACGACACAATGCAGTACATCAAATGTGATGTATCTACAATCTGTATCGGTCTTGCTGCAAGTATGGGTGCGTTCCTTTTAGCAGGTGGAACAAAGGGCAAGAGATTTGCACTTCCAAATGCAGAGGTAATGATTCATCAGCCATCCGGCGGAGCAAAAGGTCAGGCAACAGATATTCAGATTACAGCTGAAAATATCTTAAAGACCAAAAAGAAATTAAACGAAATCCTGGCTGCTAACACAGGAAAAACTTACGAACAGGTAGCAGCAGACACAGAAAGAGACTATTACATGAGTGCAGAAGAAGCATTAGAATATGGTCTTATTGATGGTGTTATCACAAAACGTGACTAAGAAAACTAAGGCTGCCGCAATATAGCATAAAAATTGCGACAGCCTTTTTAAAAATGGATATGTAAAATAGACAATAATTTAGCAATCTTGATTTGTTGTCAGGATGAAGCGATAGAATATAGAAATATCAGGAGACAAGAAAATGGCAGGAAGAAAAAATGATGTTATCCGCTGTTCCTTCTGTGGAAAAACTCAGGATCAGGTAGGCGGAAAATTAATTTCTGGACCAGATGGAGCCTTCATCTGCTATAACTGTGTAGATGTATGTGCTGAAATTGTAGAAGAAGACGAATTAGGAGAATTACGTCCTAAGAATGCTGCCCAGGAGGAGATTAATCTCTTAAAGCCAGAAGAATTAAAGGCATTTTTGGACGATTATGTAATCGGACAGGAACAGGCGAAAAAGGTATTGTCCGTAGCAGTATATAACCACTATAAACGTGTGCTGGCAGGAGAGGATTTAGGCGTTGAGTTACAGAAGAGTAACGTGCTTATGTTAGGACCAACAGGTTCTGGTAAAACTCTTTTAGCGCAGACTCTTGCAAGAGTGATTAACGTACCATTTGCAATCGCAGATGCTACTACATTGACAGAAGCAGGTTATGTTGGTGAAGACGTAGAAAATATTCTGCTGAAACTGATTCAGGCAGCAGATTATGATGTGGAACGTGCAGAACACGGTATCGTATATATTGACGAAATTGACAAGATTACCAAGAAATCAGAAAACGTATCTATCACAAGAGACGTATCCGGTGAAGGTGTTCAGCAGGCCCTCCTTAAGATTTTAGAAGGAACCACAGCTTCTGTTCCACCACAGGGCGGAAGAAAACATCCACAGCAGGAACTTATTCCAATTGACACCACTAATATTTTGTTTATCTGTGGTGGTGCTTTTGATGGTTTGGAAAAAATCATTGAAAAACGTATGGATACAGCATCTATCGGCTTCAATGCAGAAGTACGTGCAAAAGCAGAAATCAATGTAGGTGATGCGTTTAAACATGCCCTTCCTCAGGACTTTGTAAAATTTGGTTTAATTCCAGAATTTATCGGTCGTGTGCCAATTACAGTTTCACTGGACAATCTGGACAGAGATGCGTTAATCCGTATTTTACAGGAACCAAAGAACTCATTGGTAAAACAATACACCAAATTATTGGAGTTAGATGATGTTACATTGACCTTTGATGAAGAAGCCATCGGAGCAATCGCAGATAAGGCATTGGAACGCAAAACAGGAGCCCGTGGACTTCGCGCGATTATGGAAGACGTAATGCTGGACATTATGTATTCTGCACCATCTAATGCAGAAGTTTCAGAATGTGTTGTGACCAAAGAGATGGTAGAGAATAAGCTTGAAGATAAGTCAAGATAATAGACTTTCATGTTGAAAGGAATAGAAATACTATGATAAAACTTCCAGCGATTGCCCTTCGTGGCATGACCATACTGCCAGGAATGATTGCGCATTTTGATATTAGTCGTGAAAAATCCTTAAAGGCAGTGGAGGCATCCATGAATGAGAATCAGCAGATTTATCTGGTGACTCAGAAGGATGTGGAAATCGATAATCCAGGTCTTGATGAATTATATCAGGTGGGAATTATTGCAGAAATTAAACAAGTGATCAAGATGCAGAACAATATTGTTCGTGTACTTGCAGAAGGAAAATGCCGTGCAGGCATTTTCTCTTTTACAGAGAAAAAAGAATATTTAGAAGCAGAGATTGAGATTCTCGAGGATACTCAGGAAGAGCTGACGCAGGAAGAAAAAACTGCTATGCGTCGAAGCATTCGCGAAAGCTTCAATCAGTATGCAAAACTTCATGGTAAGATTGCGCCAGAAGCAGTGAAGCAGGCGAATTCCTACGACAGCGTAGAAAAATTGATAAAATATGTATCTAATATGATTCCTGTAAGTTATGCAGATAAGCAGCGTATGTTAGAGGCAGATAGTTTATCTGAGAGATATGAAGTGTTACTTGCCATTTTACTTCGCGAGATGGACGTCATGGCAGTACAGAAGGAATTCCAGGAAAAAGTCAAGAAACGTATTGATAAGAACCAGAAGGATTATATTCTTCGTGAACAGATGTCAGTGATTCGTGAAGAGCTGGGGGAGACCAATACGCAGTCAGACGCAGATGGATATTTAGAGGAGACAGAGAAGTTAGATGCTCCGGAAGAAGTGAAGGAACGTTTGAAAAAAGAGATTCAGCGATTCAAAAATATCAATTCCAACTCCTCAGAAAGTACGGTAAGCCGTGGATATATTGAAACTCTGTTGGAACTTCCATGGGACAAAACTTCTGTAGACAATAACGATTTGGATCATGCGGAAGAAATTCTGAATGAAGACCATTATGGCTTGGAAAAAGTCAAAGAGCGTATGCTGGAATTCTTGGCAGTACGTAATCTGACCAGCAAAGGGGAGAGCCCAATTATCTGTCTGGTAGGACCTCCAGGAACCGGTAAAACCAGTATCGCTCGTTCCGTGGCAAAAGCCCTGAATAAGGAATATGTGCGTATTTGTTTGGGTGGTGTTCGTGATGAAGCAGAAATCCGTGGACACAGACGTACCTATGTAGGCGCTATGCCAGGTCGTATTGTAAATGGTCTTCGTACTGCAGGTGTAAAAAATCCGCTGATGTTGTTAGATGAAATCGACAAAGTAAGCAGTGACTATAAAGGGGACACTTCTGCCGCATTGCTTGAAGTATTAGACAGCGAGCAGAATAGCAAATTCCGTGACCACTATGTGGAACTCCCAGTGGATTTGTCAGAGGTGCTTTTTATTGCAACAGCAAACTCTATGCAGGATATTCCAAAGCCACTTTTGGACAGAATGGAATTAATCGAAGTAACTAGCTATATGGAAAACGAGAAGTTTCATATTGCTACAGAGCATCTTCTTCCAAAGCAGTTAGAGAAAAACGGAATTAAGCCAAAGCAGCTGACCATCAGCGATGAAGCAATGATAAAAATTATCCGTTCTTACACCAAGGAAGCGGGGGTTCGTGGATTAGAGCGTAAGTTAGGCGAAATCTGCCGTAAAGCAGCCCGCGAAATCTATCAGAACAAGAAGCGAAAAATTAATGTGACAGAGAAGAATCTCACCAAGTTCCTGGGCAAGGAGAAGTATAACCAGGAAGAGAAAAATGAAACCGATGAAATCGGTATCGTAAGAGGCCTGGCTTGGACCAGCGTTGGTGGAACCACTCTGGAAACAGAAGTTAATATTATGCCAGGAAAAGGTGAAGTAAAACTCACAGGAAAAATGGGCGATGTTATGAAGGAATCGGCGGCTGCAGCTATCAGTTGTGTGCGTTCTCTTAGTGATAAATATAACATCGACAAGGACTTTTTCCAGGAACACGACATTCATATACATATTCCAGAGGGAGCAGTGCCTAAGGATGGTCCATCCGCTGGAATTACTATGGCAACCGCAGTGTTATCAGCAGTAACCGAAACTCCAGTAAAAGCAGACGTGGCCATGACTGGCGAAATCACCTTAAGAGGCCGTGTGCTTCCAATTGGAGGACTAAAAGAGAAATTGCTTGCGGCAAAAACTGCTGGTATGAAAACGGTATGCATCCCAACCAAGAACGAAAAAGACCTGGATGAGATTTCATCAGAAATCAAAGATGGTCTGAAGATTGTTCTAGTGGATAAGTTGGAGCAAGTTTTGACAGTTGCACTCGTTCGTTAATCAAGTGCGTGTGAGTTGCACAAGGATGCTGATTGTACTATAGCGTATGTTATGTATCGATTTGAAACAAGGAGATAAAAATGGTAATTAAGAGCGTAAATTTGGAAACCGTATGTGGTATCACAAGTACATTTCCAGATAACCCACACTATGAGGTGGCCTTTGCGGGAAAATCCAACGTAGGAAAATCCTCATTAATCAATGCCCTTATGAATCGTAAGGCGTTGGCGAGAACCTCATCTCAGCCGGGCAAAACACAGACAATTAATTTTTATAATGTAAATGATGCTATGTATCTGGTAGACCTTCCAGGCTACGGATATGCCAATGCCAATGTGGAAATCAAGGCGAAGTGGGGCAAGATGATTGAAAAATATCTTCATACCTCCAGCAAATTAAAAGCGGTATTCCTGTTGATTGATATTCGTCATGAGCCATCGGACAACGACTGCCTTATGTATGAGTGGATGGTAGAACAGGGCTTTGCTCCAATTATTATTGCAACAAAGCTGGATAAAATCAGCAGAGGCGCAGTATCTAAACATATGAAAATGATTGCGGATACCTTGAAGGTAGAGCCTGATACCATTATGATTCCTTTTTCTGCGGAAACAAAGCAGGGCAGAGAAGATATCTGGGAACTGATTGATTCTCTGGTGATGGTGGAAGAAGAGACGGATGAACTGGACGAAGATGCTATTGAGAAGAAGCATGTTGATGAACCTGTAAAACAACGCAAACCTCGTTGGAAAGCAGAAGGTAAGGAAACTGCCAAGAAGACCAAGAAATTACAAGAGAAGAAGGCAGAAAAAAGGGCTGTAAAGGCTGGAACTTCAAAAACAAAAAAGAAAAAGTAAGTGGCGTAAGCCAGAGGGATTATGAAGAATAAATATGTATTTGTCGCCCTGATGCTGGTGGTGATTCTGGCAGTAAGTTTTGGATTTACCAATATTTATGTCAGTCATACCCAGGCTGAGCAGGACGAAGAATTTGTTGTTGTAACTTCCTTTTATCCAATGTACATTGCTGCTATGAATGTGATTGGTGAAACAGAAGGGGTTACTTTAAAAAATCTTAGTGAACCACAAACGGGATGCTTGCATGATTTTCAACTGACACCTGCGGATATGAAATTGTTATCCACAGCGGATGTGTTTATCATCAATGGTGGTGGTATTGAGTCCTTTATGGAAGAGATTGCCGCACAGTATCCTGATCTTGTAATTATTGAAGCTTGTGACGGAATCGAGTTGCTGTGTGATGAGCATGAGCACGAACACGAAGAGGAAAATGCTTATGATGAAGAGAGCCCACATGCAGGACATGACCACGGAAATTTGAATGCTCATGCCTGGATGAGTGTGGAATTATATCGCAAGCAGATTTCAAACATTGCAGACGGACTGGCGCAAGCAGATGAAGTGAATTCTGCAAGTTATCTTGCAAACCAAAAACTTTATGATGGAAAATTGTCCGAATTGCAACAATTGCAGGAAGAAATCAGACAACTTTTTGCTGAGAATAATGAAGTGGTCCTCCTACATTGTGCCTATGATTATCTGGCGTTGGACTACAAACTTGATGTGGCATATTGTATGGACTTAGACGAAGAACGTCAGGTCAGTGCGGGAGAAGTTGCGGAAGTAATTGAAGTGGTGGAACATCACGGAGTGAAATATATTTTTGCAGAAGAACTGTATGCAAAGGATATGTGCAATCTGATTCAGAAAGAAGTGGATGTAGAAGTAATCTATCTGGATCCGCTGACTCGTGGAGAATATACGGTAGATAGCTATTTAAAGGCTATGCGAAAAAATATAGATTGTATGAAGAGTGCAATTACGAACTAAATCCTCTCGCAAGTCTATAGGCAAGCAAAGGGACGGAAATTAAGAAAGGAGACACGAGATGCGAAAAATCATTGAAACCTGTGGGTTTCATTGTATCAAAATTAATAACCTTGGTGTAAGCTTCGGGGAACAAGTGGTATTAAAAGATGTAAATCTGCACATCCATTGTGGCTCCTTAAACGCCATTATTGGCAAGAATGGAGCGGGAAAATCCACTTTGGTGCGTGCAATTTTAAAAGATGTGCCAAGTGAAGGAACCATCGAATACCGCGACACTAAGAATGGCAAGATGAAGGAACTAAAGGTAGGTTATGTGCCTCAGCACATTAACATTGAGAAAAACACACCAGTAAGTGTATATGACCTGATTGCAAGTTATGAATATCACTATCCGGTGTTTTTGCCTAAGAATAAACGTATTTATGAAGAGATTAAGAAGAATCTGGAAGTGTTCGAAGCTGGTGATTTAATTGATAAGCAGGTATGTAATCTGTCTGGTGGTCAGCTGCAGAGAGTGCTTTTATCTATGGCAATTATGGACAAGCCAAAGTTGTTGCTGTTGGATGAACCAGTATCGGGAATCGACAAAAATGGTATGGAGCTTTTCTATAAGACCATGGATTATCTGAAGAGTCATTATGACCTGGCGATTATTCTTATCTCTCACGATTTGGATTATGTAAAGAAATATGCAGACCATGTGGTGCTTTTGGATCAGACTGTTGTGAAACAGGGAACGGTGAAGGAAGTATTTGGAAGCCCAGAGTTTGCAGAAGTCTTTGCAACAGAAACCAAAGAAAACTGGTTAAAGGAGGGTAGAAACAATGATTGATTGGACCTCCTGGCTTGATTATGGATTTATGAGAAATGCCTTACTGGCGGTGCTGATTATCACCCCATTGTTTGGACTTCTTGGAACCATGATCGTAAATAAAAAAATGGCGTATTTTTCTGATGCCCTGGGACATTCTGCTCTTACAGGAATTGCTGTGGGAATTGTGTTCGGAATGCAGGAAACCACCATTTCCATGGTGATTTTTGCAGTGCTGTTTGCTCTTTTATTAAATAAAATTAGTAGTAGCAATATGGCATCTACAGATACCATTATCTCGGTTTTTTCTTCCTGCTCAGTAGCAATCGGTCTTGCGATTTTGTCCGCAGGTGGAAATTTCAGTAAATATTCAGCCATTTTGGTTGGCGACATTTTAAGTATTACCGAAACAGAGATTCTTTATCTGACCGTCATTTTTGTGATGACTGTACTGTTTTGGATTTTTGGGTTTAACTACCTGAATGCTATCTGTATTCACAGAACTGTGGCAAAGAGTAAACAGATTCCAGTGAAACTTATGGACAACCTTTTTGCAGTGCTAGTGGCACTAATCGTAATGCTTTCTATCAAATGGGTGGGTATTTTGATTATCAATGCACTTCTCATTTTACCAGCGGCATCTGCAAGAAATATTTCAAGCAATATGAGAGAGTATCATCTGTTTTCACTGATATTCTCAGTGTTTTCTGGAGTGGTAGGACTGATTGTGTCTTATTATACCAATGTGGCGACAGGACCAATGATTGTGATTCTGGCGTCAGTGATTTACTTTGCAACGTATATTTACGGAAGAAAGATGAAATAGGAGAAGAAACATGGCAGAAAAAATTATTAAAGGCTTAGTATTAGGTGTATGTATTGGTGTTGCAGCGTATTTATTGTTGAAAGACATCACAATAGCAATTGTTCTTGGTGGAGTATGGTGCATGGCTATGATTGTGCCAAACAAGAAACGTTAATTCTCATCTTCATAAATTCTTAAAGTTTATTAAGCATATCTTTATTGTAATTTTTTACCACATATGTCACAATTTCCTTATCCTAGAGAGAGGAGATGTGGAAAAATGTTAGAAACAATACACTTGACGAAAATATATAAGACCAAGGGTGGTGCGGATGTAAGAGCCCTTGATGATGTTTCGATTCAGTTTCCGGAGACAGGAATGGTGTTCCTGTTGGGGAAAAGTGGCAGTGGTAAATCTACGCTCTTGAATGTGTGCGGTGGTTTGGATTCGCCAACTTTGGGTGCGATTTCTGTAAAAGGCAGAACTAGTACGGCGTTTACGCAAAGCGATTTTGACAGCTACCGTAACACATTTGTCGGATTTATTTTCCAGGAATATAACATCTTAAATGAATTTACAGTAGAGGACAATATTGCCTTGGCATTGGAACTTCAGGGAAAGCCAAAGGATAAGAAGCGAATTGCAGAAATCTTGGAACAGGTGGATTTGGCAGGTTATGGAAAACGTAAGCCAAACACTTTATCTGGTGGTCAGAAACAGCGAATCGCCATTGCCCGAGCTTTGGTAAAATCTCCAGAGATTATTATGGCGGATGAACCAACAGGCGCTTTGGATTCTGAAACAGGTAAGCAGGTATTTGACACCTTGAAGAAGTTGTCTAAGGATAAGCTGGTCATCGTAGTTTCCCACGATAGAGATTTTGCGGAAACCTATGGTGATAGAATCATCGAATTGAAAGATGGCAAGGTAATCTCTGATGTGACTAAAACTCACGAAGAGAGCCAGGATATTAACCACAATATCAGTGTTGTTGGAGATACCTTATGTGTTCGTAAAGGTGCAGAACTGACAGAAGAAGACTTTGCAGAAATCAAAGAATTTTTAAGCAAGGCTCAGTCAGACGTGATTATTGCGACAGGAGAACAGGAAGTCAAGGAATTCAAGGAAACCAACCATATTCGTGAAGATGGTGTGGAAGTGTTTAAGAATTCTGAGGAGATTCCAGTAGAGAAGAAAAGCTATTCTCCAGAAGAGGGCCGCTTTATTCGTTCCAAACTTCCAGCAAAGCATGCCTTTAAGATTGGTGTGTCCAGTTTAAAAACGAAGCCGATTCGATTGGCATTTACAGTGCTTTTATGTACGGTAGCGTTTATCTTCTTCGGTATGTTATCTACTATGACATTTTATGATAACGAAGCAACCTTCAAGCAGTCGTTAAAGGACTCAAACTATACCATGGTGCAGCTCGGCAAGTATTATCAGACCACAGAAATCTGGTATTATCAAGGCGAGAAACAGGACGAATATACTAGCATAGGAACCACGAAATACACAAAAGAAGAATTAAAAGCATACGCAGAAAAATTTGGCAAGGAAGCCTTTGGTGCCACCTCTGTATATATGGGTTTGAATGTCCAGAATCGTACAGGAAGATACTGGGTGCCACAGCTTTATAGTATTGGATACTTAGAACTGGATAATCCGCTACGAGAGAAAATTACAGGACAGTATCCTACAAAACCAAATGAAATCTGCATTTCTTCCTACCTAGCAGATGTTATCTATAACTGCAAGATGTATGATGAAACGGGAAATCTATTAACCTTGAATAAGGCAGAAGATGTAATAGGGAAAAAGATATCGCTTCAGGGAGAATATTATACAGTTGTAGGAATTCTGGACAGCGGCGTTATTTCAGAAAAATATGATGTATTAAAAGATCCGGAAAATACGGATTATATGCTGTATTCTGGATTAAATAACGAATTACAAGATGGTTTGCATCTGGTGGGATTCGTCAGCGAAGACCTCTATGAAAAATTAGCAGGAGAGTTCGACTACAGTTATGTAATGACTGAATTCGACCATCATGAGATTGCTACAGCTTTAGGTTTTGGAATTGGAAGCAATTATGTATATCCAGATTGGTGTAATGGTGGATATGCTGGATACAGCAAATATGCAACAGATGGAACCTTTATTCCTCTGGTGGATGGAAAAACAACTCCTGCTGAAAATGAAGCATATATCAATGCCAGTGCACTTTGCGGACTTATCATAGAGATGGCTGAAAGAGAGGGCTCAGGGGTTAGCGCTGAACTTCTGGAACTTGCAAACACACTTGCTATGGGAGGAATCCAAACGGAAAACGAAGAAACTGGAGAGTACGATTGGAGAGAGTTCAATGCTACAGAGCGTGAGAACTATATCAAGCAGATTGTGGAACTCATCAAAAAAGAAGGCAAAACACTTACCCTCAGTATGAAATTATATGATTCCTATGATGGCGGTTTCTTAGGAGAACCTGTGGAATGTACCGTTATCGGAATCTGGAATGATGGACGAAACAAAGGCGGAAGAGTTCTGTTAGCAGATACCAAAGCACAGGATTTATGGGATATCCAGAAGTCAACAGTTTCAGGATATTATGAAAGCTACACCAGCTATGTGGAACCAGAAGACGCTATATATCAAACCATTTTTGTTCCATATGATCACTCAGAAACCCAGACCAATCAGTTATGGGCTATCTATGCAGCAAAGGAATATGATGAAGAAGATGTAAGACATACCTTGACCAGCCAGTTGATTATGAATCTGGAAGTGGTAGATGAACTGGTGAATGCATTATCAAAGGTGTTCCTTTATGCAGGTCTTGTATTAGCAATATTTGCAGCATTATTGTTATCTAACTTTATTGCGATTTCGATTTCTTACAAGAAGCGTGAGATTGGTATCCTTCGCGCAGTAGGTGCAAGAAGTATTGATGTATTCAAGATTTTCTTCTCAGAATCTTTTGTCATTACAGCAGTATGCCTTGTGATTTCGATTGTGGGTAGCGTGGCGGTATGTAGTGCAATCAACGCAATCCTGGTGGATTTAATCGATGCATCACTGTTTGTATTTGGACCATTATCATGGATTGTATTGCTGGCAATTGCCTTTGTAACGGCAGTGGTTGCAACCTTTATTCCAGTATGGAATGCAGCTAAGAAAAAACCAGTTGAATCCATTCGTGCGTTGTAATTTGTTAACTTCATCGTGTTTATGATTCGTAGGCTCATCCTTGAGGGGATGAGCCTATTTTGTATTCCCTTGAAATTTTATAAAACTCCATACTGGATATTGGAATACCCAACGAAATGTGCTATTATTTGTAATAGATTGTATAAAATAGGAGTAATATTATGATTTTCGGAAAACACATTAACAAGTACTATTTCAAATATGCCGTCTGGTTGCTATTTGGGCTTCTGGCGTTGGTGATTGTAGACTGGTTCCAGTTGGTAATTCCAAGTTTGTACCAGATGTTAATTGATGGTATTAACGAGGGACAAGTTGAAGTGGATGGTGTATTAAAGACCTTCGATTTTGACTTCCTGTTAGACACCATCTGTATGCCAATGGTAGGCATTATTCTACTGATGGTATTCGGCAGATTTTTATGGCGTGTAGCATTAATGGGTGCTGCAATCCGCGTGGAGACAGACATTCGAAACAATATGTTCGACCATGCCAAAGACTTAAGCCGTGAATATTATCAGGTGAATAAGGTTGGTAATCTTATGAGCTTGTTTACCAACGACTTAGATACCATTCAGGAATGCTTCGGATGGGGATTCCTGATGTTCTTTGACGCTTTGTTCTTAGGTACCCTGGCAGTTATTAAGATGTGGACTATGGACCCAATGCTTACTGTGTTCGCGATGATTCCAATGGCGTTCCTTCTGGCTGCGAGTACAGTAGTAGGGAAATACATGACCAAGAAATGGGATATCAGACAGGCTGCATTTTCACAGTTGTCTGATTTTTCCCAGGAAAGTTTCTCAGGGATTGCAGTCATCAAAGCCTTTGTAAAAGAAGCTAAAGAACTGATGGCATTCAAGAAATTAAATACAGAAAATGAAGACGCGAACATTGACTACACTAAGTCTTCTGTATTACTTCGTATCTTAGTAACTTTATTCGTAGAGAGTGTTATCTGTGTTATCTTAGGATATGGTGGCTATCTGGTATATCAGGATCAGTTTAGTGCAGGTCAGTTGGTGGAGTTTATTGGATATTTTAACTCTGTTATCTGGCCAATCATGGCAGTATCCGATTTGATTGATATGTCTTCCCGTGGTAAGGCGTCTCTGAAACGTGTCAGCGAACTGCTGGATGCAAAACAGGATGTCATTGACCGTCCAGGCGTGGCTGCATTACCAGAAGTAAAAGGCGACATTGAATTCCGTAATCTTACTTTCCGTTATCCAGATGGAGAGTATGATGCATTGGAAAATGTATCCTTTACAATCAATGCGGGAGAAAATGTTGGTCTGGTAGGTAAGACTGGTTCAGGAAAGACCACATTAGTTGACCTGATTCTTCGTACCTACAATGTAGCAGATGGAACACTGTTTATTGACGGACATGATGTGAATACCGTATCTATTCGTGATGTTAGAAAAGGCTGTGCCTATGTACCACAGGACAACTTCCTGTTTTCAGATACAATTGAAAATAATATCTCTTTTGGTACGGATGATAAGAGCAGACAGGCAACGATTGAAGCTGCAGTGCTTGCAGATGTAGATAGTAATATCCAGGAATTCAAGGAAGGTTATGAGACGGTTCTTGGAGAACGTGGTGTGACAGTTTCAGGTGGACAGAAACAGCGTATCAGTATTGCAAGAGCGCTTATGAAAGATGCACCTATTTTGATTTTGGACGACTCTGTTTCTGCAGTAGATACCAAAACAGAGAGAACTATCTTACACAACTTGCGTGAAACTCGTGCAGGAAAGACCACCATCTTGATTGCCCACAGAATCTCCACCATCGAGCAGATGGACAAGATTCTCTTTATCGAGGAAGGTAAGTTAATTGCAGTGGGAACCCATAGCGAGTTATATAACACTTGTCCTGCTTACCAGAAGATGGTTGACCTTCAGAAATTAGAAGAAGAAGGAGGAGAAGAATAATGCGTGAATTTTTACCAGTACTGATTGTAGGCGCAATTATTGGTGCCTTCTCCCTCGTATTTATTATGGCTTATATTGCCATTAGCAAGCAAAAAGATGACAGTGATTCAGATCGTCATATGAAGGATATTGAACTTGTAAAACGACTGATTCACTATGCAACACCACATTGGAAATCCTTTATCTTAGTGTTTGTCATTATGATTTTTTCCATTGTGTATGATATCGTATCACCACTGCTGATTGGTAATTTGCAGAAACTGGTTAAGGGTGAATTTGAATTACCACAGTTATACACTTATGTAGGTGTGTATGCAAGCATCCTGGTGGTATCTATGATTTGTACTTACTTCCAGGCAATCATCCTGCAGAGAATCGGACAGAAGATTTTGTCCAAACTGCGTATGGATATTTTCACTCACATTGAGAGTTTGTCACATGAACAGCTTAATAACATTCCGGTTGGAAAACTGGTAACCCGTGTAACCAACGACACCAACGCCATCTCTATGATGTTTACCAACGTACTGGTTACTATGGTAAAAAACAGTATGGTTATCGTAGGCGTTATGGGAGCTATGCTGATGTTAAACTACGCATTGGCGCTTATGGTATTTTGTTTTGTGCCATTTGTTGTGTTGTTTACGGTAATCTTCCGTAAGTTCTCCCGCAAGGTACACCGTGAGGTTACCAATGCCAGAACAGACATCAATACTTATTTGTCAGAGAACTTATCTGGTATTAAGATTACTCAGATTTTTAACCGTGAAGAACAGAAGATGAATGAGTTCCTGGAGAGAAGCAAAAAACTCCAGAAAGCAAAACAGCATCGTATTTTCGTATTCGGTATTTTTAGACCAATGGTATATATGCTTAATATCTCTACCGTAATGTGCCTGTTTTACTTTGGCGCAAAGGGATATTTAAATGGAACTGTATTTATGGGACAAGTTATCGACAGCGCGGTAATTGTATCCTTCTATATGTACATTTCCAAGTTCTTTAACCCAATTCAGACCCTGGCGGAACAGTTCGATACACTGCAGAGTTCTTTTGCTTCTGCGGAAAAAATCTTCACTATTATGGATATGGTTCCAGAAGTAGTGGACGAGCCTGATGCCATTGAATTAGAGGAAATCCGTGGAGAAATCGAGTTCAAAGACGTATGGTTTGCATATAAAGAAGATGAGTGGGTATTAAAAGGCGTATCCTTC
Source organism: Lachnospiraceae bacterium (assembly GCA_015057035.1). Taxonomy (GTDB): domain Bacteria; phylum Bacillota; class Clostridia; order Lachnospirales; family Lachnospiraceae; genus Roseburia. The sequence goes on from SVFC01000017.1 coordinate 37,058, forward strand.
CACGTAGAGCCAAAACAGACTGTAGCCTTCGTTGGTTCCACTGGTTCAGGAAAGACCACAATTCTGTCGCTGATTGTTCGTAACTACGATATTCAAAAAGGACAGATTCTCATTGATGGAATCGATATTAAAAAGATTAAGATTTCCTCTCTTCGTAAGCATTTTGGACAGATGTTACAGGATGTATTCCTGTTCTCGGGTGATATTCGAAGCAACATCTTACTTCGTAAAGAAGGCGTGTCTGACGAAGAGGTTATGGAAGCTTGCCGTTATGTAAACGCAGACTCCTTTATCAATAAGTTGGAGGCTGGATTGGATGAAGTGGTGCAAGAACGTGGTAACAACTTCTCCGCAGGACAGAGACAGCTTCTGTCTTTTGCAAGGACCATTATCCATAAGCCGGCAGTTATGATTCTGGACGAAGCAACTGCCAATATTGATACAGAAACTGAACTTCTGATTCAGGATTCCTTAGAGAAGATGAAGAATATTGGTACTATGCTTGTGGTGGCTCACAGACTTTCTACCATTCAACATTCTGACAATATTATCTTGTTGTCAAAGGGTGAGATTGTGGAGCAGGGAACCCATCAGGAACTTTTGCATTTGAAAGGAAAATATTATCACCTGTATACTTTGCAGTTTAGCAAGGAAGCGTTACAAAAAAAATAAGAGGATAAGATTATGAGAATTAGAAAATTATGGAGCCTTCTGTGTGTGTGTTCCTTAGTAATCACTGCGTGGAATCCAGTGAATGCATACGGGGCAGATACATATGAAGTGCAAGTACAACCTACGGAACAAAATCCACAGATGATATTAAATAATACAGAAGGTGTTACTTATCAGTGGTATGCGTTGGGGACAGAAAACAGTGCTATGGTAAAGGAGATACCAAATGAACCTATACATGGAAAATATATAGGCTTACCTACACATATGTTTGCATCTGAAAAGAATGAGGTGTGGACTAGTGAGCATAATAATGTCGGAGTTTACTTCAACGCAAAAGCAGGAGATATTATCAAGGTTATTCCAGTGGGGGATTGTGTGGATTCTGCAATTATCCCAAACCTTGGAACAGTATTAGATAAAAATGCAGATGGTACATACTCATGTGAGATTAAAAATGATAACATATGTCATTTAGCTGCAGAACATGATTCATTTAATGGTACCGTATCTGCTAAGTTTGAGTTGATAAGAGATGGAGTTGCCTATCCAATTATTTCAGGCGCAAATGTATGGTACGATGATGTAGTTTATGCGGTCGGCAATACTGCAACATATGAAAATGATTGTTGGGTTTTGAATGGCAATGGTATAAGTCTCCTTGCGTTTGTAAACGAGGGGGATATTATTCAGATTACTCCATCTACAATGGATATTGCACAAATTATTGTAAACAGCGGTTCTCCAAAAGTTTATGGGGATAGCTATTACTGTGTGGCGGAATATGATGGTGAGTATCCAATTGAATTAGTGTGTGACGATGAATGTACAGTTACAGTAAATGTAATCAAGCCTGTCCTTGGCAAGGAATTGAAAGGTCAGACCACTAACCGATTAACAGAAGCAGAGTATGGTGGCTTCTATGCTTGTGAAGCGACCTGTCCAGACGGAACCAAGCTGGTTTCCAATTTTATTCAGATGCAATACGACATCCTTAGTCAGCCGACTGTTTTTTCGCCAACAGTAGAACTAAACTATGAGCAAGGTGCATCATATCAATGGTATCTAGCGGGGGAAATGATAGAGCATATGGCTCTTTATGAGGGAGTAGAGGATTGCATCGGCAACTATCACGAAGAAACAGGCAGATGGAGTGATGATGATGGACTCCTTATATTATATATTCCTGTAGTGGAAGGGGAAACGATTATTCTAACTCCTGAAAGTGGTGCAGATATAAATGTTGACTGCTATAACGCCGCTGATGATTTGGCAAAGCAGGAGGATGGAAGCTATGTTTACCCAGTAGAAGAAGATGGCAGATGGACTTTTGAAGTGACATCAGAAGATGCCTTTGAACTTACTGTAACAAAAAGAATCATTGGCGCTACAGAAAAACTGGATGGACAGAATACAAAAACGTTAACAGAGTATGAGTATATGAAGAGTTATTGTTGTCAAGTGACATGGGCAACAGGCGAGATGGTGGAGACTGTTCCTGTGCAGATGACAGCAGCCATTATACAGCATCCAGCAGTAGAAAACCTTTCTCTTAGAGTAACCTTCCCTGAACTGGTGAAATCATATCAGTGGTATACGGTTAATACCCAGGAAATGGTTGTTGCTAACTATACTCATACATTACGGGATGGTAATGGTTATGCGAAATTATATCATGGAAGTTTTAAGGATGGAAAATGGTGCAGTAAAGATACATATTTCGGCTTTAAGACTATAGCGGAAAAGGGTGATACATTCACACTTACACCAGTAGGTGATATGAAGTTCTCAGAAGAAAACTTTGGTGGAATGCCAAGCGATGTAGAGTATAGTTTTGATAACGGAGCAATCATATGTACAGTTGGTGAAGTTGATGAGTTTTATATGTACCTCTCCGCTGAGGAAGATTTTCAGTTCACTGCACAACTAACAAAGGCAGATGGCAGTGTATATGAGATTCAGGAATACGACTACAAGGAAAATGAGTTTGAAACTTCAAATGGTACAGGGATTTTCCAAGATGGAATCTGGACAGCAGAAGAGAGAAAATCCAAATGGAGATTGTCACTGGAGCTGGACGTGAAAGAGGGAGACCGAGTAATTCTGTTGCCATCGGTTGGATATGGAGAATATCCAGCGGAATGGAGGAGAGAAGATGGCTCATATGTCCAACTGCAAAAAATTGACGGAGGTTATCAGTATACTGTTACCAAGGACGAAGAAGGGTATGTAATATTTGAGCATGATACTGCATTTACTGCTCAGGTAATCGTCTGCAGGGATGAAGTGGATCAGGTGATTTCAGGACAGACAACCAATACGCTGACTGAATATGTACCAGATAGATATGCCTGCGTAGTAGAATATCAGGATGGAACCAAGCTGGTGTCCTATGGTGTGGAAATACCTGAACAAGAGGAACCAGAAACTGATTCTGAAACAGATTCTGGAACTGATGATGGTCCTGGAACCGGTTCGGATAATGGAGACACCGGAAATGTGGAAAATAACGGATGGTGGGGAATCCTTCTTGTTATTGTAGTGGTTCTGATAGTAGTGGCAGTAGTAGTATTCATGCGTAAAAAGAACTCTGCAAAATAATTAAGGTAAAGTTAATCTTATTCCCATAGGGAAGTAAGATATAAGAGGTATAATCCTATTATCATAAGGCAAAGGAGATTTAGGTTTGAGATTATGTATTAAACAGCGTGTTTTCACTTGGGGAGACACCTACGATATCTATGATGAACAGGGCAATGAAAAATACCTTGTAAAAGAAGAGACTTTTACATTTGGGCATCCACTTCACGTATTTGATAAACAAGGAAGAGAAATCGGCTGTGTAAATGAAGTGCCATTTTCATTTTCTCATGAATATGAGATTACCATTGGTGGTGTTCGCAGAGGTAGTATTCACAAGAGATTTACTCTCTTCTTCCAGAAATATGATGTGGACCTTAACGGCTGGTATGTGGAAGGCGATTTCCTGGATTGGGACTATGACGTATATTCTAACGGTAGAGTTGTTGCACATATCAACAAGGAATGGCTGGCATGGGGAGATACCTACACCATCGATATTGAGAATCCAGAGGATGAGCTGATGGCAGTGATGCTTGTAGTTGCCATTGATGCAGCGAATCGCGATAAAAACTAATAAAAAATTTTCAGTAATAAAATAGGGACTGTTGCAAAATACCAACTGTGGTATACTGTGACGTCCCTTTCCTTATGCCCCTAAGTGCGACCAATGACACCACTCCCTGGCTAGAAGAATGAATTTCTAAGAATCGCTTTTTGCTGTTGTCTATGATCCGATGTCTTTTGAATGTCGGACATCCGTGGGCGGGCAGTATGTGCATCAGAGACTATTTGGAGTTTTCTTAGTACTTCTTGATATGCCATTAGAACAAAATGTAAAACCGCTCTTGAATGTTTGAGGCGCTGTTTTTGCGCCGAGTTTTCAAGAGCGGTTTTTTATATCAACTTTGTTCTAAGGCATATCTAGAAGTACTTGAAAATTACAACGAAGTCTCCGATGCACATACTGCCCGCCCACGGATGTTCGCCTATCAAAAGACACGAAAACATCCAGCAAAAAGCGATTCAAGAAATTCTATCCTTCTATCCAAAGTCGTGGTGTCATTGGTCGCACTTAAGGGCATAGAGAAAGGGACGTTGAAGACACCAAATTTGGTGTATTGCAACAGTCCCTTATGTGTTCATAAAACTTTGAATATTTTAAGTTATAGCAAAAACATTACTGTGTCACAACTTCTCCAGTGGTAGGATCAGTAGTAGTTGTGGTCTGAGTTCCTTCCGCTTTCCATGCAGCGAATTTTTCTTCTACTGCTTTGTAAGTGTTCTGTGAGATTTCTGGAAGTTCTTTGCCCCAGGTACCGGTTGCTTCTTCAAATCCTTTTTTGAAAGCATCAAGTAAAAGGTCTGCTTTGCTTACATCTCCACCAGATAATGCTTTTGCAAAATCAATGATACGCTGTGAAGTCTGTTCTACGCCCCAGTATCCATCTTCAGAGATGGCTTCCTGTGCCTGAACCTTAGCAGCTTCTGTTACAGTGAAATCGCCACTTGCAAGGAATGACCAGATATCATCCGCGGTTCCAATTGCGATACCCTGCTGGTTCATCATCTGCTGAACATATGACTGCATCTGATTCATACGAGCTTCGGTATCAGCTTTCATCTGAGCGATGATTGCTTCACGATCTACCTTGTTGTTCTGGGTTTTTGTGATATTGGTATCTGGCTTTGGTGATTTTTCGTAAACGACTGCAGTTTCATCAAATCCCTTAGATGCAGATGTAGTTGTCTTGGTTTCTTCTTTTTTCTCTGTTGCCTTTGGTGCAGTAACGGCCTGGCTACCAGTAGCTCCGTAAATTGACTGTACGCTCATTTGTATTCCCTCCTTGGACTTGTGTGTATGTTTATTTGTTACATAGGGGCTCGATTCCGCTCCGCGTAATCCTTTGTGAGTCCCTAAAGATATTCTCCTATATTGATTATCGTACAAAAGTACTAGTTTGTTAAGCCTTTTTTGAAAATTAGTTGAAAATTTACAGAAATCAGTTTTGTTTTCGTTGTATTTTAACAAGAAAATGGGTATAATGAATATTGTATACAAAATACAACCTTGTACATAAGGGATAGCTCTAAGAAAAAGGAGAAAGAATATAGTATGAACAATATCTCTTTAAAAGCATTAGCAAAAATTAATCTTGGTCTGGATGTAGTCAGAAGACGTGAGGATGGATACCACGAAGTTCGTATGATTATGCAGACCGTTCATTTATATGACAAATTAGAAATCACCAAGACCAAAGAACCAGGAATTGTGATTAAATCTAACTTATCCTATGTACCAACCAATGAAAACAATCTGGTATATAAGGCTGCAAAGATTCTGATGGATGAGTTTAACATTCAGGAAGGCGTGTCTGTGAATTTGATTAAGAGAATCCCAGTGGCTGCGGGGATGGCAGGCGGTAGTTCTGATGCAGCAGCTATGTTATATGGAATGAATCAGATTTTTGACTTGAAGTTATCTCGCAAACAGTTAATGGAACGCGGGGTAAAGATTGGGGCAGATGTACCATACTGTCTTATGAGAGGCACTGCGCTGGCTGAGGGAATTGGAGAGGAACTGACACAGTTACCACCTATGGTAAAATGCCCAGTGCTAATTGCAAAACCACAGATTTCTGTGTCAACGAAGTTTGTATATGAAAATCTCAAACTGAATGATGAAACGGTACATCCGGACATTGATCAATTAGTAAAAGATATCGAAAATAAAGATCTACATGCCATCGCAGGACATATGGGAAATGTTCTGGAAACAGTTACCATCCCAGAATATCCAATTATTGCACAGATTAAAGAACAGATGATGCAGTCAGGAGCTATCAATTCTATGATGAGTGGTAGTGGCCCAACTGTATTTGGTCTTTTTGAAGATGAAGAAACAGCCAAGAAAGCTTATGACGATATGGTCAAATCAGGTCTGGCAAAACAGATTTATCTGACCAGCATCTATAATAACCGCAGAGACTAAAATCATAAGAAACAGTAAGCAGGTGAAAACAATGACAGATGATTTGAAGTTAAATATGAATGCCTATTTACCACTTCGTGACGTGGTATTTAATACACTCCGAGAAGCAATTTTGCGTGGAGATTTGCAGCCAGGGGAAAGATTGATGGAATTACAACTGGCGGACAAACTTGGGGTAAGCCGCACACCAATTCGTGAAGCAATCCGTATGTTAGAGCAGGAAGGATTGGCAGTTACGGTACCAAGAAAGGGTGCAGAGGTTGCCAAGATGACTTTAAAAGGTATGGAAGATGTGTTGGAAATTCGTGGTGCTCTGGATGAACTGGCGGTACAATTAGCTTGTGAACGTATTACGAGAGAGCAGCTTGAAGAACTGAAAAAACGCAAACAAGACTTTGAGATTAGTTTGAAGTCCGGCGATGTAAAACTCATTGCAGAAGCTGATGTGCATTTTCATGATGTTATTTATGAAGCTACAGAGAATCCTAAACTGGTAAATCTACTTAGCAATCTTCGTGAACAGATATATCGTTATCGAGTGGAGTACATTAAGAAAGTGGAAAATCACCCAATCTTGATTAAGGAGCATAACGCGATATACCAGGCCCTTGTAAAACGCAACAAGGAAGATGCCAAGACTTCCATCCATGAGCATGTGGAGAATCAGGCAACTGCTGTAAAAGAAGTGATTGTGCGCCAGGGATAATCACAGGCATAAATAGGAAAATATTACACATAATAGGAACATTCCAGAATAGGAGTGTTCCTTTTTTGTTGGGAATCTTCCATAGAAGCTTTTGCAAAGCAAAAAGAGAAAGGGGATAGGTATGGATGCGAAAAATATATTGGTTTCCTCCAGTATAGAAGAAAATGAGAAAAATCTTCGCCAGATGTTTTCTGCCTGTGATGATTTGAAAATAAGAAAAATGAATATGGGGAAAAATGGGAAAAGAGAGTGCCTCATCTGCTATATAGAGGTAAACACTGGGAATATGCTGTTCAATGCTCTGGCACAATTCATTTCCTACCTGGACACGCTTTCTGAAGAAGAGATTACAAAAGCCGTAGAGGACAATGCCTTTGGGTTATCTGATGCAGCACCGCTTAAGACCATGGAGGATGTGTCTGTTGGGATTCTCATAGGAGACACGGTTCTTTTTGTGGATGGAGTGAGAATCGCTTTAAAAATCCCGGATCAAGGATATCCCAAAATGGGGGTTGGGGAAGCAGACACCGAAAAGGTAGTGAGAGGCTCTAATGAAAGTTTTACGGAGTCGGAAAAAGCCAATACTGCTTTAATTAGAAAAAGGATTCGTAGTAACCGCCTGAAAGTCAAGGAGATAAAAGTGGGACTACGCTCTTTTACCAATGTGGGAATTGTATATATTGAGGATTTGGCAGAACCACAGCTTGTAAAAGAAATCGAAAACCGAATCAACGAATATGAAATAGATGGAATTCTGGATAGTGGCGTGGTGGAGCAGTTGACAGAGGAAAACTGGGTGTCGCCGTTTCCACAATTGCAATCTACTCGTAGACCGGACCGGGCAGCCATGTCTGTGTTAGACGGCAAGGTGGTCGTTCTGGTGGATAATTCTCCACAGGCATTACTAATCCCCTCAGACGTGAATTCTTTTTTAAAAACTACAGACGATTATTACAATCGTTTCCATATGGCATCTTTTGCGAGGATTATCCGTTATGTGGCCACATTTTTTTCCCTAACATTGCCTGGGCTCTATCTTGCAGTAACGAACTTTCATACCCAGATTCTTCCCACGCCATTGCTGCTATCGTTCTGGCAGGCTCGAATTGGTGTGCCTTTTCCGGCTGCGCTAGAGGTGCTTCTGATGGAATTATCCTTTGAATTGCTTCGAGAAGCAGGAGTGCGATTGCCAGGGGCTATGGGTAATACAATAGGAATTGTAGGAGGTTTGATTATTGGTCAGGCTGCAGTAGATGCCAACCTAGTGAGTCCCATTGTGGTGATTGTGGTAGCGTTTACAGCTCTATGTTCCTTTGCAATTCCCAATGAAGAATTTGCCTTTTCTTTTCGCATTTTAAAATTCCTAATGATTGGCTTGTCGGCATGGTTAGGATTCTTTGGTTTCCTGGTGGGTTTGTTTGGGATTCTCGTGCATCTGGCCAGTCTGAAGAGTTTTGATATCCCATATCTGACACCATATGTGGGACCGGGGCTGAATGGTTACCAGGATGAAAAAGATGCGTTGGTGCGTTTCCCCTTGCGGATGATATGGAAACGTCCCATTTATGCAAATCCGAACGAAAGAACAAAACTAAAAAAGAAAGAAAAGTAGCATGTACGTAGAGAATGGAAAAATATCTAGCCGTCAGACCTTTCGATTATATGTGTTTGACTTAATGGGAATTGCAACCTTGCTTTTGCCACCCTACCTGGCAAAACTCTGTGGAGTGGATGGAGTGTGGGCAATATGCATTGGGAGTTTTCTGGGATTTGTATATCTGTTTTATTTGAATTTCATTATGAAAAAAATGGATAGTGATTTAATGACTTTTTTAAAAAGAGAAAAGGGATGTTTCGCACGTGTTCTAACAGAAACTCTGGTGGGGGCACATTGCATTTTTACAGCAGGATTTCTGGTAAATGTGTTTACCAAACTGATGCAGCACAGTCTGGTGCAGGAGATATCCTATGAACTGATATCCCTGGTGCTAGTGGTAATGGCAGCTTATGCAGTCAGTGGTGGCATTGAATGCCGTGCCAGAGTGTACGAAGTACTATTCTGGCTGGTGTTGATTCCTTATGTGGCTATGGTGTTGGCGTCTATAAGGAATTTTGAGATACGGTACGTGGAAGAGATTTTTATCACCGGACCAGAGAAACTGGGAAAAGGAATTTATCTGGTGTTTTTACTGGTAACGCCTTTGTTTTTTTCATTATTTCTGCTGCGGGACAAAGGCAAAGAATATGGAAGCATGGTAAAAAGCGTTGCCAGAGCGCTGGGGCTTACAGCAGTGATTCTGTTGGGAAGCTATGTGCTTTTAGTAGGAAATTTTGGTGCGAGATCTTTGGCAACTATGGATTTTCCAATTGTAACCCTGATGAGTACCATTCAGTTTGAAGGGAATTTTTTAAAACGTATGGATGCTCTTATGGTGGCAGTGTGGATTTTTACTTTGTTTGCCTTGCTTAATCTGCATTTGCATTATGGCGTAACTATGTGCAAGGAAATGAAGAAGAGCAAGTTAATCAGTGTGGTATTGCCGGCATTGGCGGTTTATGTGGTGGCCTATGGGTTCCAATATATTTCTGGGGTACTGAATCTCTTTCTAGACTATTATGCCTACGTGGCGGTTCCTCTCATGGTTGTAGGACCTGCACTGCTTCTGGTGGGGAGAAATACTAAAACAGCAAGGAAAGAGGAGATAGTCAATGAACAAGGTTAGGGGACGAATTAGAAAAATGTTTTTTTGCGTTGGGATGGGGCTAGCAGTGCTCCTGACGGGGTGCTCTAAAACAGAGTTGGAGGAACGATGTTTTCCACTGCTAGTTGTAGTAGACTATAAAACGGATAGCCAGGAAGTGACCTTCTGTGCTGGCTTTCCGAAATCTGACAATTCTGGAGGAAGCACAGGACAGACCACGGAACTGCAGGTGGCTACCGTAAGCGGAACGGATTTTGAAGAGAGTCAGACCAATTACGAAGAGGATCTAAATAAGATTGCGGATTATAATCATTTGAAGGTGTTGGTGTTAGGGGAAAATCTGATAAAAAATCTGGGGACATATAACGAAATGTTAGACGTCTTGGCAGACACAGAGGAATTTCCTCGGAACACTTATGTGTGTGTGGTAAAGGATACGGAAGCCCTTCTTAAAATTGATGCAAACCTACCACAAGATTTGGGAACTTATCTGGAGGAGTTTTTGAATAATCATGAAAACAGCGAGAAGCGTATACTGACCTTGGGTGATCTGCTGGATGAGAAAGAAAACCAGTTGCTAACCTTATATGCTCTGCATCTGCTTCCGGAAGAGACACATGTGAGATGGGATGGATACTGCACCATTGGAACGGAAAAAATATATTTTTACAAAGAAAATGAATAAACCTGAGAAAAGATGACTAGACTTCTGATATAACAGATTGGAGGTCTGGTCATGAAGAAACATTTATGGAAAATCGCTGGTGCGATTGTAGTTTTATTTTACATATGGACAGTTTGCTTGGGAAATGACTTGTTGCAGCCATCCATTGCATCTAAGATATTACGTTTTCACGTTGTGGCAAACAGCGACAGCGTAGAAGACCAACAGGTAAAGGAAGCGGTAAGAGATGCGGTGGGCTATTATTTACAGCCTATGTTAGAAGGTGCCACAAGCCTGGAGGAAACTAAGGCGATTGTAAACGCTCATTTAGGTGAGATTATTGATGTAGTTGTGGAAACTCTGGATGAAAATGGATTTTGTTATGATGTGGAGGCTTGTATTACCACAACACATTTCCCGGAAAAAACTTATGGTTCTTATACATTTCCAAAGGGACAGTATCAGGCTTTACAGATTACTATTGGGGAAGGCAAAGGTCAGAACTGGTGGTGTGTATTATATCCTAACATGTGTTTCCGAGGCGCAGTTTATGAGGTGGTAGAAGAGGAGGCAAAAGTGGCGTTACAAGAGGTTTTAACTCCTTGGGAATATGCAGATGTTTTTGAGTCCGACGAAGTGGAACTTAAGTTTAAATTCCTTGAATATTTCACAGAAAGCGAGTAGAATGTCTTCATAGACAGGGGAAGTTTTTCGTCCCAAATTGTGTCGCAGGAGATTAAGATGACAAAAGAAGTAATTGTAACTATTCGTGGGCTTCAGGCAGGGCCAGATACAGATGGCGAGCCAATCGAAATGATTACCACGGGGGAGTATTTTTATAAAAATAATAAGCATTACATACTATATGAAGAAGTGATGGAGGGGGAAACTGCCACTAACAAGAATCGCATCAAGATTGCTCCGGGGTATATGGAGTTAACAAAGAGAGGGCTGGTTAGTGTGGATATGCTTTTTGAAGAAAACAAGAAGAATCTCACTCACTATAACACTCCATACGGTTCACTTCTAATGGGAATTGATGCAAAGAGAGTGGATATTCAGGAATCTTCGGATGAGATTAACATTGTTGTGGATTATGCATTGGAACTGAATGAGGAACATGCTGCAGACTGCAACATCCAGATAAATATCCGGTCCAAATCCGCAGGGAATTTCAAACTAATATAAAACGAGGGGCTGTTGCAAAATACCACATTCGGTATAACTGTGACGCCCCTTTCTCTATGCCCCTAAGTCCGACCAATGACACTGCTCTGTGACTAGAAGAATGAATTTCTAAGAATCGCTTTTTGATGTTGTCTATGATTCGATGTCTTTTGAATGTCGGACATCCGTGGGCTGGCAGTATGTGCATCAGAGACTATTTGGAGTTTTCTTAGTACTTCTTGATATGCCATTAGAACAAAATGTAAAACCGC
>SVFC01000018.1 GCA_015057035.1 Lachnospiraceae bacterium
TTACAGAACAGAGAGGAGGAATTAGATGCCAGCAAGTGCACAAACAGTATCTGTAAGCAGAGGAAAAACTGCAATAGAACATGACCTAAGAGAATATACGCCGAACAATGTTGACCCATCTATGTCGATATACAACGCAGTTTTGATAAATGAACTCGGCGGAAAATCTCTTGCGGAATATACAAACGAATATATGAAACCGTATATTGAAGAATACAATGCCAAGCAACGTAGAAGTGATAGAATGAAGTCTTATGATTATGCAGCTGACTACATTGAAGAGCAAAATAATATGCAGAAATCAAGGCAGAATTACACAGCCGGTCAGCTTGCATATGAGTATGTAATACAGTTTGGTGACCACCAAACTATGGATGTTAACGAAGTCGTAAAAAAGCCTAAGCTCCGTAAGGAAGTGCATGCGATGTTTGAGGAGTTCATTCAATCTTATCAATCATCCTATCCTCATATGAGAATTATTCTTGCTACGGTGCATATGGATGAGCCTATGGGAACACCACACATGCATATCCTAGTTCAGCCGATTGGAGAGGGATATAAGCAAGGGTTATCGCATCAAGTATCGCTTACAAAGGCATTAGCTTGTGATGGCTTTGAGCGTTCAGAGAAAAAGGGAGACCGCCTATCTATGACAAGATGGCAGGATGATATCAAGGACAATATCATGGAACCGATTTTGAAACGTCATAAATATATCAGAGCTTATAAAGATGGAGAGAAACAACATTTGCCGGTGGCGTTATACAAACGAGCAATGGAAGAGAAGGATGCGATTGTAGAAGAGGCAAAAGTGGAAGCGGAGCAAATGGTAGAGAAAGCTCGTGAAGAGGTTGAAGAATTGGAAGAAGAAAAGGCTTATCTAATCAATGGTAATGGCAAAGACTCTGCGTATGATATGCCTTTTGAAGATTGGTCGATTGCAGATTTGAAGTGTGAAAAAGATTTTTTGATAAACGGAGACCCAGACTTTTCGGGAGATATATTCAGGGGTGTTTCAGAATTGGAAGAAAAGCATTCGGAATTAAGAGCTGATATAAAAGATTTGGAGCAAGCAAAGGAAGAAAAGACTACAGAAGTAGCAAGTATCGAAGATAAGTATTCAAAGATGTGGGATGAGTATGAGGCGTTAAGAGATGGGTACAAAGATAAGGATGGAAGACATATCTTGGGATATAATGAGTTGGTGCAACGACATAAGGAGCTACTTCAAGATCCTGCAAGACTATTAGAGACAGAGGAAGGTCAGCAGGTTCTTGAAGAAGCGAAAGAGGAGATTGTAGAGACCGTGCAAAAGAACCTCGTATCCAATATGCTTGGATTTATCAAAAAAGAGATTTTTGACACATTGAAAGAATGGCTTGTAGAACCAATTTACAGAGCTATTGATGAAATGATGCGTGGGCATTGGTTTCAACTAAATGACAATGATAAGAAAATCTTAACCGGAGCAATAGACAGAACAGTTGACCGATTAGTTGATAGGTTGGATATTGGTTCTAAGATAGAGGAGAATGTTCGAGAGAATATGCCGAGTGAAAATCAGATAGAGCAAGAAGTTCAAAGAGCCATTCGTGGACGTAGAAGATAGAAATCCGAAAGGGTTTCTATTTTGGCGAAAAGGTGTATAATAGAGGTATAGATTTGAAATTGACGAGGTATTGATATGCTTGTACTAAGAGATATGATAGAGAATGACATAGAAGATTATGTCAGATGGTTTACAAAAGAAACTGAATGGGGTAATTGGGATTCACCATGGGAAGCGTTTGAGGGTAGTGAAGATGACGAACGTAAATCATGGACAGAATATTATGATTCGGTGCAGAGCATACCAGATGATGTTGTGCGATGGAAGTATGAGATTGAATTAGATGGAACTCATATAGGTTGGATATGTTCATATACTGATTTGGGTTACATGGAAAATAAAGAGAATGTATTAGCAATCGGCTTAGATATTCCTTGTATAGAAAAAAGAAAGAGTGGTTGCGGAACAAAAGCTTTTCAAATGTACATGGATTATTTAAAAGAACATGGACACAATTCTTTTTATACACAAACTTGGTCAGGGAATTTGGCAATGGTAAGAGTTGCTGAGAAATTAGGGTTTAAAGAAGTGTGTCGAAAAGAGAATTATAGAGAAGTTGATGGCAGAATGTATGATGCGATTACTTGGAGATTAGATTTATAAAATCTAATTTATATAGAACACAAAATTAAATTTAAAGAGGTACGTGTAATGAAAAAGAAAAATATTATATTGAGTTTGGTTGTTATAGTTATAGTTTTATTAAGTATATGGTTTTTTGCACGCCCAGAGGCGTTGGGTAATATAACACAGACATATAGAGAGCCTACGACGAATACTTCTAATATATCATTTTTAGGGGAAGCAAATGAAAAAATAAAATTTTCTTTTAGGTCTAATGTAGAAGCTGGGGAATTAAATATCATTTTATACGATTCCGATGGAAAGGTAGTTTATGAATTAGATAAGGCAAAAGCATTGGAAACATATTTTACATTTGATAAAACAGATACATACACTTTAAAAGCAGAATATGTTGATTTTGTAGGCGATTATGAAATCAAAGTGTATAATGTAAACTAAAGAAACAAATGAGAATTTGTGGAGATGTATATGGACGAAAGACTATTGCGTATTAGGGAACAAGAATATGATGTTCCTAGAGAAATGTTTATTAGTCGTTTACATACAAATGTTGTTACTTACGTAGTGAGAAAATGTAAATAGATATAAATTACAAATCTGGTGAGTGGAAGATGAACTATTTAGAGGTATGAGTGTGGAAGATATTCGAATTATCTTTAATGAAGATAATATAAATGTTTATAACGATGGGAAATATGTGGGACAGATAGAGTGTTCTATAAATCCTTACCATACAGAGCATTATTATCTTAATCTACAGTTACAATATCATGATTTAGAAGTATCTGCGGTTATTTTTAATCAACTTCGTCAGAAGTTAGATAAACCAATGCAAGTGATGATTTCATCTAAAGACAGGGGTGTTGTTTCATTTGTGAAAGCTGCAGGATTTTGTTGTAAAAGGAAGTGCTATGAGATAGAAGCTTCCGAAGGGGATTATATTGGGAAGAAAATAGAGGAGCCGCTCCTATCGTCAACGGTAGGACAAGTCATATATGCAAAATGTTGTGAGATAATGCTTGATAGATATATTTTAACGCATAAAGGAATTAATCCATGGACAGGTTCTAAAGAAAACTTTTTTATGATGCTTCCTAAAGATGTATTTTATGAAGTGGAGAATGAGAAAATTAGAAACATCGCTTTTATTGAAGACAATGAGATTGCGTATGTGTATGGAGTAGATAGAGAAGGTTTTGAAACATTTTCACAAAAGCTAATTACAATCTTATTGAAGCAATATGAGAATATTATGTTTGAAGCAGATGATTGTGATGAATATGCTATGGGGTTAAAGAAATTATTTGTTAATCAGTCAGAAGAGAGCTTTGATACATATATTTTGTAAAATTTTAGTATCATAAAGGTTGTATATGATTATTCGATAAAATTTCTTTATACTAAATATAGTAGCAAATATAATATTAGCAGAATATAGTGATAGATATAGTGGTGTAACGGATGAATGTCGAAAAGTGGGTAAAAAAACGTCTTGTGCGCCGCTGGCAAAAATGGTAGAATATACATTGGTCACTTATGATATATTGGAGAAAGAAGATTGCAGAAGATAGTAGGTTATCACGGAACAAAAGTTAGAAACGTTGATTCCATTCTAAAAGACGGTTTTAAGATTGCAACTCCAAAAGAGGGTGATAATCATTGGTTGGGGCATGGAATTTATTTTTATTCAGATTATGAACTTGCAAATTGGTGGGCAAAAACCAAGGTAAGTAAGCATAATGATAAATATGGTGAAAATGATGTTGCAACAGTGCTTAGAGCTATAATAGAGGCAGAAAGTGTTTGGGATTTAGATAGTCCATTTGTATTAAAGCAATTTAAAGAGTGTCAAAAGGAATTGGAAGAGCAGTTCGTAGAGCAGGGAGTTGTGCTTGATTTTTCACAAGGCAGAGGAAAGCCTTCTGAAAGAATTAGATGTTTTTGGATGGATGCAGTTAAGCAAGCACATAATATTCAAGTAATAATATATACTTTTACGCGGAATAATCCTTCATATGTAGATAGTAAGTATCATATACATTCGGAAGATGAGTATCCATTGGCAAGTATGGGCTTGGCATACCATGAAAAGCAAATTTGTGTAACGGAAAATAGTTTTATTGTCGATATAAACAGTATAGATGATTATGTGGAAGAGTTTGATGAGGTGATAATATGATGACAAGAGAACAAATCGAAAGAATAGCAGCAAACTGTGGTGTTGTAGTTTCCTATGCGGAAGCAGGGAAAGGTGGATTTATTGTTGATTCTACTAACATTAAATATGAATCACTAACAGATATTGTAATGGACTATTTTGGTACATCAAACGGAAATAGAAAGAAATATTCCATATTTGATGAAAATATGTTTTTGGCAGCATAGGAGAATATATGAATAGAGAAGATGTATTAAAGAAATCAGAGAGTGCTTTGATAGCGAAGAAAATTTTTGTTGAGAATATGAGTTTCCAAAGGAAAGAATTACTAAATGGAAATCTTCGTTTGTCGCAAAGTAGCATAGGAAAAAGTGTTGAACAGATAGCGGATAATGAGTATAAGTGTTCATTAGCATTAAAATTATCGGATGAGGAAGAGACTGCAGAATTAGAAATTGTTGTTTCGGGAATTTTTGAATTTAATGCAGAATTAAAGGATGAACAAAAGCAAATTATTATAACAAAAAATACTATGGCAATATTATTTCCATATTTAAGAGCACAAGTTACATTGATGACATCACAGCCAGATGTTGAACCTGTTGTTCTTCCTGCAATAAATATCAATTCATTATTGCAAAATCTTGAAGACTAAAAGAGCTTGGGGGTTGCCCCAAGCTCTTTGATTGATAACATTAAAAGTTCTAAAAAAGTTCTAATTATTTTGAAGAATAGAATTATAGAAAATAAAAACGTCGAGAAAACGCCGTAAAAGCGCATAATTATCAAATGGAAACACGAGAATTATAATCCATTGACGGCGTGAAGGTGGACGTACTGTAGGTTCAGGCCGTGTTGCTACTATCGTTGAATAATCGCGCAAGCAATAAGCCGAGCAAATAGCAAAAATAATCGAGGAAGAGCATTTATGTTCTTCCTCGTATTTTTTTGTCTATTTATTGGGCGCATGCCCGCGTACGAGCGACTATGTCGCGAGTTCGCGCTCGGCTTGTACCTATTTCTAAGCGGCGACTGCCGCGTGTGGATTGTCGCGAAGCGGCAAGACACTAGGCTTCTCGTTACGTAGTGAAATTATTGCTTCCGAGAGAAATCTCGGGAGCCTTTTTTACGTTCAAAAATAGGTGACGAGAGTTGTGGGAAAGGGCAAGTGTCGTCAAAGTGTCGTCGAGAAGTGAGCGACAATAAAATTCTTTACGGAAAAGAGAGTATTATGTTATAAAAGTAATATAATCTCTGTCAAAGGCTACTTGCTTTACTTTATGTGTTAGATTCTTACATAATAATATTCAAAGGAGGATGAATTCGATGGATATAGCAAATCAAATATCGAATATTCGCAAGGAGCAGAAATTAACACAAGAGGAATTCGGCAGATTATTTTATGTTACTAGGCAAACGGTTTCGAATTGGGAAAATGGAAAAAGCTATCCTGATTTACAAATACTTGTAGACATAAGTAATAGGTTTGAAATCTCTCTAGATTTATTATTAAAGGGGGACTCAAAAATGGTAAAAGCAATAGACAGAGAAAGAATATTAGGAACAATAAAACATGAAAAATCAATCGTAGATTTCTTTACAGGAGCAGGAACCGGAATCGTCTTTTCTTGCTTATTTTCTCCTACTTCGACAATTCGAACTGTGGCAATTATGGTTGGACTTGTAATGATAGGGATTGGCTGGTATAAAAAAGAGAAAAACGATAGAAAAGTATTGAAGTATATGGAAGAATATCAGCAAGAATAATTTTCTGGAGCTTGAGGATTAGGTAAAAATGTATATAGAACACAAAGTTTTTGGGACAAAAAAGAATGTAAATTATATGGATAGAGAAGGTGTATATCTCGTCCCCGCTAAGGATGGCAAGGTAGGTGTTGTTAAAACATCAAAAGGTTACTTTTTATTAGGCGGTGGCTTGGATAGTGGTGAGAGCCATGAAGAATGCATTAAGAGAGAATGTTTAGAGGAAACCGGATATGCCGTTTCTGTAGGTAAGAAAGTATGCTCTGCAGAAACGTATTATGAACATCCAACGATAGGATATTTTCATCCGATGCAAACGTATTATGTTGGAGAATTACTAGATCAGGTAAGTGTACCTGTGGAAGAGGACCATGAGTTTGTGTGGATGGATTATAACGAATTGGTGGATAACATGTATCTTGAAATGCAAAGCTGGGCACTAGAACAGTGTATGAAAAAACTCTTGACATTCCACTAGGTGAAACCTTTATATTGGGGGCAGGAGGGAAGAAACGATGAGTGAAAACAATAGTATTAATCAGGTTGAAAAAATAACAGGAGTAACAAAACGCAATATTCGCTTTTATGAAAAAGAAGGATTATTGGCGCCAAAGCGTAATGACGAGAATGGTTATCGAGTGTATGATGCAAATGATATTTGGAGAATTAAGGTAATAAAGATGCTCCGTATGCTGGATATGCCATTGGAAGAAATTAAATCGATTTTGGAAGAAGAACAGTTGCTTGGTGAGGCGGTTGTTCGACAACAGGCTGAGCTGGAGCGAAAGGCAAAAGAGTTACATGCCGCGATTTCTTTTTGTGAGAAATTGAAAGGGGCAGAGTTGGAGACTCTGGATGTGGAAGAATGTCTGATGGATATTGAACGCACGGGTCCAGAAGGATTCTTTATGGAATGGGTCGAGGATTATAAACGTGTTGTTGCAGCAAATCAGGATATGGATTTTACATTTGTGCCAGACACTGCGATTACGAATGAGAGAGAATTTACAGATGCGCTTTTTCAGTATGCCAATCAGGAAAATGTGGATTTGGTAATTACGAAGGAATCAATGTATCCCGAATTCACAATTAATGGGGTCGAGTATGTGGCAGAGAGAAACTATAGTTATATGAGCCGCATTCCAGTTGCTGTAGTAAGTTGTCATCGTAAAGACAGAGAAATCAAGGGCGAAGGAATTGAAAAACCTCGGAAGAACCTTCAGTGGTTTTTGCATAATTGGGGTTTTGTGATTTTCGGGGTTGTTCTATATATGGTACTAGTGGTTCCGATTGTTGTAAGAGAAGGAATGTTTTTGGAAGGGGTTCTCATATTACTTTCCCTTTTAAGCGTATATGGAGCTATGTTTTACAGACAAAAACTATTACATTTTAATGATAAAACAAAATAAAACAATATTGCATAGAACTTATAATCTACTTTAAGTCGAGTGACAACGTCTCCATTCTTAAGTATAATCATCATAGAAGGAGGCGGTAACATATATCGCAATTGTAACATCCCTTATGCCCCTTTTGTATGGTATCGACTATTTCTCGGTTATAGCATTTTTGATTAGTTTGATGTTGCTGTTAGAAGTGGTGTTATTCAAACGTTTGGGGATATAGAATCATAGTTAAAGTTTTGAGAAAAGGAAGAGTGCAAGGTGCTCTTCCTTTTTTATGGCAATTGTAGCCAAAATATGTATAATAAAATGTATGAAGTCAAAAAAAGAATTACGAACCCAAATCCTACAAATACGAGATGCTCTTACCGAAGAGCAACGTCATAATTATAGTGCAGAAATTACGAAAACAGTATTAGCGTCAGAGGAATATCAAAATGCAGAAACGCTGCTAATCTATGCATCTTTTAAAAGTGAAGTAAATACTTTTCCGTTGATAGAGCAAGCGTTTAAGGACAGAAAGAAAATCTATGTACCAAAAATTGAAGAAGCGGTGCAAAAGGATGGGACCCAAACGAAGAGTATGGAGTTTTACGAAATCTTTTCAACGGATGAATTTCAGGATGGATATCGTGGAATCCTAGAGCCGAAGGCGGAGATAAAACGTAGATTCAGCATTTCTGGTAGGGGAGAGCATAGCCTGTCAGAAGATAAAATTCTTGTGCTCCTCCCAGGTGCAGTATTTGACTTAGAGGGAAATCGCATCGGCTATGGCGGCGGTTTTTATGATAGATATTTAGCAGGTCTTAGACCTCAGAAGACAACTACAAGGGCAGAAACAGACATAACACTAGCAACAGATATAATGACCGACGTTGGAATTTCTATATGTAAAATGGCACTTGCCTTCGAGTGTCAGCTGGTGGAGCCGGGAGTGATTCCAATAGAACCTCACGATGTACAGGTGGATGTCATTGTGACAGAGAAAAAAACATTGTCAAGATTTGTAAAACAAGATAAAATAGTATACAGCACAATGTTAAATTATTAACGACTTGTTAGGGGGGACTAAAGAAATGGGCATTAATTTAAAAGGCCGTAAGAACGCACCTAGAAACATCGCTGGTAAAATTCAGAATGCAATGACTTCAGTAACAGTTATTTGTCTTGTGATTTTGGGTATTGTAGCCGTAGTTTGTGTTTCTATTTGTTCAAGAACTGTTGTAAAAAATGACTTGAAGGAAACTGCAAAATTAGCAGCAACTCTGATTCAGAGAGACGTTGCAGCGATGAAGAATACAACCTACGAGATTGGTTGTAATCCGGTTTTGGCAAGTACAGAGATTTCTAATGAAGATAAAATTGCAATTCTGCAGCAGAAAGTTGCTCAGTACGATTATACAGGTTGCGGTCTGACTATGGCAGATAATATTGATATCGTAAGTGGTTGGGATTGTACCACACAGGATACAGTTGTGAATGCTTTGGCGGGAAAGGTGTATTTCTCAGAACCAAAGATTCATCCTGGTAGTCCGTTCACATCATATTTTTCAGCACCACTTTGGAAAGATGGTATTGCAGACTCTGAAATCGTAGGTACAGTCATTTTCATGTCTAACGATCATTTTATTCAGGATATGATTAAAGGCATTTCGATTAGTGAGACCTGTAATGTGTTTATCCTGGACCAGCATGGCAATGTAATTGGTGATTCTAGTCAGGATGTTTTGACAGAGATCATTAATTATGGAACCTTGGCAGAAGAAGATGGCTCTTATAAATCATTGGCGCAGTTGAGCGCAAAAATGGTTGCAGGACAGAGCGGCTTTGAAACGATTAATCTTGCAACAGGTTCTAGCTATATTGCATATGCACCAATTGAAGGTACAGATGGCTGGAGCGTGGCAATTAGCGTTTCTCAGTCGGATTACACCAGTTCGTTATTATTTAGCATCGGTGGTGTAATTGTGGTTATTGCTGGTGCTATTTTTGCAACCATCAAACTTTCTAAGAAGATTGCAAAAGAAATTGAAACACCAATTCTTGCATGTACGGAAAGTATTAAAGTACTTGCAACTGGTGATTTACATACCGTAATCGAAATCGATGCATCTTTAGATGAGGCAAAAGTTCTTACTACTGCGGCTGAAGATTTGAGACAGAGCCTTAGTCAGTTGATTGAAGATATGGATGAGGTACTGGCTGGTCTTGCACAGGGCGACTTTACCGTGAAGAGTCAGAACGAAGAAAGTTATATTGGCGACTTTGCGAACCTTTTAACTTCAGTAGAAGAATTAGAGGTAAGATTAAGTGAAACCTTACAGCAGATTCAGGAATCTGCAAATCAGGTTATGCATGGTTCTAATCAGATGGCAACTAGTGCACAGGATCTGGCATATGGTGCGGCAAACCAGACAGAAGCTGTAAATACATTAAGACACACAATTATTAATATTGCAGATGGTGTATCTATGAACGCTGAGCAGAGCAAAGCGGCGCTTGGCAAAGTAGATGAAGTAAAAGCAGCAACGCTCAGCAGTAATGCAGAGATGGTAAGTATGACAGAGGCTATGCATAGAATTTCAGCAACATCTATGGAAATTGCCAAGATTGTTACAGAGATCGAAGATATTGCAGACCAGACGAACCTGTTATCACTCAACGCTTCTATTGAGGCGGCAAGAGCTGGTGAAGCTGGACGTGGTTTCTCTGTAGTAGCAGAACAGATTCGTAAGTTGGCAGAGAGCAGTTCACAGTCTGCGCTTCATACAAAGGAATTGATTGATGCATCTGTAGCAGAAGTCGAGATTGGTAACCAGATTACTGCTCGTACAGCAGAGGCACTTAGAAAAGTTGTAGATGCACTCGAAGAAGTACGTGAAGGTGCAATGGCCTCTACAAAACTTTCTGAAGAGCAAGCAGAAGCAATGAGAGGAATCGAGGAAGAAATTCGTCAGATTACAGATGTTGTTCAGAATAATTCTGCAACGGCACAGGAATCTTCCGCAATTTGTGAAGAATTGTCTGCACAGGCTATGGGATTGAACGGATTGGTAGAAGAGTTCTCAATCTAGTGATATTCTAAAATGATAGCTCCCTAAGACGTACAATACATCATAATATAAGAGACTGTCGTAAGTTGAGATAGCTTGCGACAGTTTTTTTATGAAAATAACTTGTATTCAAGTGCCCAATGTGTTGCACTTTATTAAAGGATAATGTAAAATATTATAGAAATAACTAAAATATATGTACCGCTTTGGAGGTCACTATGAGCGATAACAAAACACTCGCAGAAAAAAACATAATAGCATGGTATTCCTTTGATGATGAGAATGACGTTGGGAAGGATTGTTCAGGGAACAACAATAGTGCGGTTGCCTGTGGAATTTGTGCGCCAAAAATTGAAGAAGTGAATGGTCGCAAGGCGGTGCATATCTTTGGCGGAGAATATGGGGCCTCATATTTGGAACTTCCAAAGAATATTTTAAAGGACGTAAGCGATGATAATGGACTTACCGTTTCTGCGTGGGTTTGTGGCGACAGAAGTGTTAACGTCTGGGAAAGAATTTTTGATTTTGGAAAAGGTTCTCACGGACCATACATTTTCCTGAATCGATATTTAAGAGGCGTGTGTTTTGCGGGAAGCGATTTGGCAGCGGATGCCAGCAAGCCATGTCCAGTGGGAGAGTGGCAGCATATAGCCATGACAGTAACAGGGACAAAAGGTGGTTCTTTGAGTAGCGCAGGACCTAGGGTTTACATTAACGGTGAATTGGTTGCGGATGGTTTTATCAGTCAGACTTCCAGCGGAATGTATAAAGCGTATCGTGCATGGTTGGAGACCTTTTCCAATGCAGAGAACTATGACCACAACTATATTGGGCATTCCCAGTTCCGTGCTGACGTGGATTTCTGTGGAGCAATGTCGGACTTCCGTATTTATAAGGGCGCTTTAAGTGAAGATGAAGTAATAGATCTGATGTGTGAGTCATTAAGTGATGAAGAGATTGTTGCACTGGCAAGAGATAAGTTTTTGGAGGAGCCGGCAAAAATCATTACAAAAGATATAGAGCTCACCTCTCAACTGATGGAAGGCCGTGTGCAGGTAGACTGGTCTTGTGACAAGCCAAACGTAGTGGACCAAGTGGGAAAAGTGGCTAAGGTGAAGAAACCAGTTGGAGTTATTTTAACCGCAACATTAACTTGTGGTACAGCTACGGCGCAAAAATGTTTTACAGCATCTGTATTGCCAGAAGAGGCTGCACCATACGAGATTACAATCCACGGAGATAAAGAAACAATTGATATCAGCAAAACCTTATATGGTTTGTTCTATGAGGATATTAATAACGCTGCAGATGGCGGTATTTATGCAGAAATGGTACAGAACCGTTCCTTTGAAAACTTCCGTTTTGATATTTACGACCATAGAAGTGGAGAGAATGGAACTTCCACAGGAAGAATTCATGATCCGCTTAAATTCTGGTTCGGAGACACGGATAAGGTTGCAATCAAGAATCAGGGTGGCTTGAATGAGCACTTTGGTATTAAAGATAAAGATGTTAACGCATATTACATAGAAGTGCCAGCTGGTTGTAAATTATACAACCGTGGTTTCTGCGATAATCGTCATACCCATTCTATGTATTTTAAAAAAGATGTGGGATATAACTTTACCATATGGGCGCGAGAGACGGCTGGAACATTGAGCGATTGCGATAAAATCTGCCAAGAGGGTAAAAATACCATCAAGGTAACGCTATTAGATGCAGAAGGTAATCCAGTGTCTCAGGAGGAAGTGATTCTTGTAGAAAATGTGCAAGAACAGATGTGTGACGAGAAATCCTTATCCGAACGGAAGGCAAAAACGGGTAAACGAGTTTCAGGCTGGAAAAAATACAGCGCAGAAAAACTCATCGCCAACAAAACCTGTTTGGGACAGCTTCGCTTAGAATTCACAGGTGATGTGGCAATTGATATGGTTTCCCTGATGCCAGAGGATGTATGGGGCGCAACTAGAGAGAAAAAATCTAAGACTGCAAACAAGAATTATAAAGGTAATCCAAACTATAGATTGAGAAAAGATTTGGTTGAAGCTATGATGGAACTTCACCCAACTTTCCTTCGATTTCCAGGTGGATGTATTTCTGAAGGTTCTTATATTTGGGAAAATGTATATGACTGGAAAGAATCTGTCGATGATGTAGAAGTTCGCAAGGAGAACTTCAACGTATGGGGTTATAACATGACCATGGGGCTGGGATATATGGAATATTTCCAGTTGGCAGAGGATTTAAATGCTCTGCCGCTTCCTGTTATGGCTTGTGGTGTATTATGTCAGGCGCGTTCTGACTATGCAAATCCAGCGGGAGGAAAACTCCAGAGAAAATATATTAAGAATTTCACGGATTTAATCGATTTTGCAATTAGTTATGATTTTGAACATAACAAATGGGCTGCTTTGCGTAAAAAGATGGGACATCCTGCAGCATTTGAACTTCATTACCTGGGCGTAGGTAATGAAAACTGGGGGGAAGAATTCTTTGCAAGTTTTGAGACCTTCAAAACAGCCATTGATAAGTATATGAAGAAAAATTATCCAGGTTATGATTTGACTATTATTTCAACGGCAGGGGCACAGGCGGATGATACTTCTTATCAGCAGGGCTGGAAGTTCCTGGCAGGATATCAGCAGGGTGGTGCCACAGTTGGATTTACAGATGGCACAAAGAGTTGGACAGAAGATGTAACCTGGTACAATAAGAACAAGAATTATATGGACACCATTGTGGATGAACACTATTATCGTTCGAACCAGTATCTTTTAGAGAATGCAGATAGATATAATTATTATTATCGTGCATACAAAAAAGGTGTGTTAGACGAAAATCAGACGTCTAAAGTGTTCGTGGGTGAATATGCATCCAACGACAAAAATACTCTGGCAGGAGCAGTGGCAGAAGCGGCGATTATGACTGGATTTGAGAAAAACTCCGATGTAGTTCGACTTGCTGCAACAGCACCATTGTTTAATAAGATTGTTACTGATGGAACCTATCGTTGGACTCCAGATGCAATTTGGTTTGATAACGAGACCGTATGGCGGACACCGAACTACTATGTGCAGCAGTTGTTTGCAAAATACCTTGGCAAGAAACTCTTAGAAACCAGTTATGAATCTTTCGAACAGGGTGAGAAAAAATATCAGGTGCCTCACGGAGGTGTCGTAATTTCTGGCGACGGTGAACTTAAGGTAAAATGCCTAAAGGTGGTAAGCAATAAGGGAAAGACGGTCTTATTCTGGTCAGAAAAATTAAATACAAGTGAAGTTACAGACCAGGGTGTAGTTCCTTTCCAGAAAAATGGAAGAACAGGCTTTTATTTGAACGCTTCGGAATGGAAGGATTACACCGTTGAGGCCGTGGTGGAAAAGAACAGCTCTGACGAAGGTATTTATGTAGGCGTAGGTCTGAAAGAAGCAAGTGCCGAAAAACCTAATATGTTAGAGTACTGCGTAGGTACCAAAAATGGTACGGGTCTCAAGGTATATAAAGATGGCGTTGAAAGTTATACTTTAGGCGACTATTCTTCCAGCGTTTTTGCGGGAAATCTTCGCGCTTGTTATGATGAAGTAGTAGAAGGTGGCAGAGAATACACCATTACCGTAAATTTTGGTGGAAAAGATGGAAAATCCATTACGTGCTACTATCAGGAGGTTGTTACTTCGGAAGAATCCAATAAAGGGACCTCAAAGAATAACTGCATCAAGAGTATTAAGAAACAAGGTCTCTTAGAGTGTAAATTGGAAATCTACAATCGAGATGTATATCATGCTGTAACCACAGATGAAAAGCAAGTGTATGCAAAACTGGTTAACGCAGAGAGCTTTGATAAAAAAGTGCTTGTGAATTTGAAAGACCTTGAGGTTAAGAAAAAAGCACAGAACATCTGCTTGACGGGAGCAAGGGAACTTGTGCATGTTTCTAATGTAAATACAAGGGAAGCAGAATTGATTCAGCCAACAACGAAAACCATAACTGTAAAGAAGTCAAAGGAAGGAATGCAATGCATAGACATTACTCTCCCTGCCAATTCTGTAACGGTTCTGGTATTGGACCGAACATAAGGATGAATAAGAAGAGAGAAAGAACGATATGGTTCTTTCTCTTTTCTCATGTGTAGGGATAGTTAAAGGTTAGTAAAGATTGTTCCCAATATATTTTTCCGTATCCTTTTTCTTAAGCCTATGGTATAATATTTTTAAGTATGCCCTAGAATGTTTTCGAAGGCAATGAGGATGTATGGAGGGAAAGGGAATGTATTTGATTTTCTTTTTATCATGGATAATTTTTAATGGTCAGATTACCACAGAAATTTTTATTTTCGGTGTCATAATTGCAGCGGCTGTATTTTGGTTTGTGTGTAAATTTATGGACTATAGTCTTAAGAAAGAACTTAAGCTGTACCGAAGTATAGGGTTTTTCCTGTGGTATTTTTTAGTGCTCTTAAAAGAGATTGTGGTGGCCAATGTAGATGTTATTAAAAGGGTCTATACCGTAGAAGAAACCATGGAGCCGGTGATTGTAAAATTCAAAGTGAATCTGAAATCAGATATGACAAGAGTGCTTCTGGCAAATTCCATTACGTTAACACCAGGAACCATTACGGTAGCGTTGGAAGAAAATGAATATACGGTACATTGTTTAGATGAAAGCCTTGCAGAAGGATTAGATTCATCTGTATTCGTGAAATTATTAGAAAAATACGAGGAGGAATAATATGCAGCAGTTAATACAGCAGAATGAATGGATTTTTTATGTCATTTTAATATTAGTGGCAGTCATGTTGATCGCTTGTTTGATTCGAGCTATTATTGGTCCTCGAATTGCAGACAGACTTGTGGCGGTAAATATGATTACTACTATGGTTATGGCGATTGTATCAATCCTGGCAATTGTAATGGATGAAGGATATTTGATTGATATCTGTCTAATCTATGCCATGATTAGTTTTCTTGCAGTAGTAGTATTGTCAAAGGTATATACAGGTGTGTACTTTGAACAAAAAGAAAAACAAAAAGAGAAATTAGAGAAAGGAGAGATGACAGATGGAAATTCTTAATGTGATTCGCTTTGTTGTGGGATTAGGTTTTATCATTTTGGGCGTGTGTCTTTTCGTCACAGAAATGATTGGGATTTTCAAATTCAAGTACGTGCTGAATCGTATGCATGTGGCTGGCATGGGAGATACCATGGGCTTGTCGCTTTCCTTGATTGGAACCATCATTTTAAGTGGTTTTAATTTTACTTCGCTTAAAATGGGACTTGTAATTGTATTCCTATGGTTAGCTTCTCCAGTAGCGTCACATCTGATTGCGCGTCTTGAGGTAACCACCAATGAGGAATTGGAAAATTACTGCAAATTGCCAGAGGAGGAAGAATAATGGAAATTTTTGAATTGATACTCTTAGGCTTTATTATTGTTTGTGCTTTGGCGGTAAGTTTTTCTAAGAATTTGTTAAATTCGATTCTGGTATATATGTCTTATAGTTTGGTTATGGCGATTATCTGGATTTTTCTGGAGTCTCCAGACCTTGCCATCACAGAGGCTGCTGTTGGAGCAGGGGTAACAAGTTTGTTATTCTTTGTTACATTGAAAAAAATACATGCTATGAGAGAGGAGGATAAGGAAGATGAGCAGACAAATTCCGAAGAACGAGTTAAATAAAAAACTCTCCTATCGTCTCAAACAGTGGTTTTTAGGGGAATCAGATACCTATGTGGGGATTCTGGAGTCCCAGCCACAGGAAGAGCGTGTGCCAGACCAGAAGATGATTAAAAGTCATCAGCAGGATCAGCAAGCTTTATTAGAACAGGTGCATGATACTCAGCATAACAAGGTTTATAAAAACTTTTTCCGTTTTTATCGTATCACAGCGGTGGTATGTTGTGTGGCTCTGGTTTCGATTCTTTTGATTGCTGTTTCCTATCTTCCACCAGTGGGTAATCCAGATAACCCTGCACATAACGAAGTGGTGGACAAGTATATCGAAGATGGACTTCAGGATACAGGTGCAGTTAACGTGGTAACGGGTATGATTCTGGATTATCGTGCATTTGATACCTTTGGCGAGTCAAACGTATTGTTTATTGCAACCTGTACAGTGCTGATTCTTATGAGAAATGATAAGAAAAAGCCAGCAGATCATGACCATAGTGATAGACATTGGGAACCAAAATCCGACGCGATTTTACAGAAAGTGACATTTGTTTTGTTCCCAATTATTGCAATCTATGGAATCTATGTTGTGCTAAATGGACACTTATCCCCAGGTGGCGGATTCTCTGGTGGAGCAATTATTGGAGCTGGTTTGATTCTGTATCTGAATGCTTATGGAACAGAGAAAACACGTAGATTCTTTACAGAAAAAACTTACAAATACATAAGTTTTGCAGCATTGTTATTTTATTGCCTTGCGAAAAGTTATTCCTTCTACACAGGCGCGCATCACCTGGAAAGTGGAATTCCATTGGGAACACCAGGGGCTATCATCAGCTCTGGTTTGATTCTTCCACTAAATATCTGTGTTGGTATGGTAGTAGCATGTACAATGTATGCATTTTATACACTATTTCGTAAGGAGGGCTTTTAAGAGATGTTTGGACCTAATTTACTTGCGAATATAGGAGAAGCGGTGGCAATGATTCTGTTTGGAATTGGTTTCGCCAACCTCTTGTTCCAGAAAAATTTAATTAAGAAAATTATTGGATTTAATATTATGGATACCGCAATATATTTGTTTCTTGCGGAAAAAGGCTATATCACAGGACGTATTGCCCCAATCATTGTAGATGGCGTACAGTCCCCAGAAAAATACATCAATCCGATTCCAAGTGGACTGGTACTGACAGGTATTGTTGTATCTGTGTCTGTTACGGCGTTAATGCTGTCTCTGACTATGCGTTTATATAAACGTTATGGAACGTTGGATTTGGATGAGATTTCCGCAGAACTCCGAAAGGAGGGAAGATAATGGAATTTGTACAAAATGTGCCTTTCTTTTCCATTATGATTTCTATGTTCTCGGGAATCGTATCCTCAGTGTTGCCAGGAAAAGTGGCTAGAAAAGTCAATTGCTTTATGATTACATTGGTAACGGCCATGTCTGTTTGGCTCTTGGTGTTTTTGATTCAGTCTGGCATCGGAAGCTATACCTTTATGATGGGTCATTTTCCTGCACCATTTGGAAATGAGATTCGTGCGGGAGTGCTAGAAGCCACAATGGCGATGTTTTTTAGCATTATTATGCTACTGGCCTTGTGGGGTGGACAAACCAAAATAGATGAAGAAATTGAAGAAAGTAAGCACAATATCTATTATATACTGATTAACTTGCTTCTCAGTTCGTTGCTAGCATTGATTTATACAAATGACTTGTTTACCGCATATGTATTCGTAGAGATTAACACTATCGCAGCATGTGGTCTCATTATGATTCGCCAAACAGGTAGAACCATTGAGGCAGCAGTGCGCTATATGATTATGAGTTTGTTGGGCTCAGGTTTGTTGCTTTTGGGAATCTGTATGATTTACGACATGACAGGTCATCTGCTTATGTCTAACATTCAGGAAACCATTGCTAAGATTATGGCAGAGGGAACCTATAGCGTGCCAATGTTAATTACCATCGGTATTATCACCGTGGGTCTCGCAATTAAGAGTGCATTGTTCCCATTCCATTCATGGTTGCCGGATGCATATGGTTATTCCACCATATCTTCTGCGGCAATTTTATCCAGTCTTGTATCAAAGGGTTACATCTTCCTTTTAATCAAGATTATTTATCGTGTGATTGGTTATGAACACGTAGCAAACAGCCATATTTTTAATGTGATATTTATTTTTGGTTTATGCGGAATGATTTTTGGTTCCGTAAGCGCGATTTGGGAAAAAGACATTCGAAGAATGATTGCGTTCTCTTCTGTGGCACAGATTGGATATATCTATATGGGCTTTGGCCTTGGAACGGAGGCGGGTGTAGTGGCAAGTCTGTTCCACATCCTAATGCATGGAGCAACAAAATCATTGCTGTTCATCTCTGCCATGGGACTTACAGATGTATCTGGAAAGAGCAGAGATTTCTTCAATCTGACAGGTGCCGCATATCGTAACAAAGTGGCTGGAGTAGGCTTTTTGGTAGGCTCACTTTCTATGGTGGGAATTCCAATCTTCTCAGGTTTTGTCAGCAAGTTAATGTTTGCGGAAGCAGCGGTACAGGCAAGTCCAATGAAAATGTTCCCAACTTTGGTGGTACTGGCGATTAGTACAATCTTGAATGCGATTTACTTCCTGAAGACAGTACTTCGTATTTATACACCAGAGAAGAAGGAAGTGGAACAGGCAAAAGGCTTTGTTCGTATCAGCTGGAAAGAGCAAACGGTTTTTACAATTGCAATTGTGTTATTTATCCTTCTCAATATTGTTCTTGGAACCAACTCAAAGCCAATTATTGAGTTATTGATTGAAGGGCTGCATAACTTTATGTAGAAAAGAGGAGAAAAAATGGATCATTCAGTAATGATTTTATTTGCGATATTAGTTCCAATCCTATGGGGCATATTTCTTCTAATCAAACCCGAATACAAAAGCAGAAAAAATCTTGTAACCACCACGGCGATAGGTCTGGCGTTTACAGTGGGATTTTCTCTGGTGGTGATTTTGGGCGGCAATATGGAACTTCAGCTTTTCTCATTAGGAGAAAACATGGAAGTCTACTTTAAGGTAGATGCTGTGGGAAGAATCTTTGCGGGATTGGTTACATTGATTTGGCCATTGGCGGGCTTATATGCCTTTGAGTATATGAGCCATTATACAGAGAATAAGAGATATTTCGGCTTTTATATGATGGTGTTTGGTGTGCTTCTGGCGTTAACATTTTCAGGAAGCATCCTGACCTTCTATATCTTCTATGAGATGATGACTCTGTTCTCTATGCCACTGGTATTTCATTTTAGAAGCAGAGAAGCCATTATGGCAGGCTTAAAATACCTGTTTTATTCGTTGGTGGGAGCATATTGTGTATTGTTTGGAATGTACTTCTTGAATCAATATGCAAGTACGCTTAGATTTACTGCGGGCGGAGCGTTGGACGCTACTGTTGCGGCAGAAAATATTGGGATTCTGCTTGTGGCAGCATGTGCAATGATTCTTGGATTTGGTGTAAAAGCAGGTATGTTTCCAATGCATGCGTGGCTTCCAACCGCCCATCCAATTGCACCAGCACCAGCGAGTGCAGTTATGTCATCCTTAATCGTTAAGATGGGTGTTTTAGGAATGTTTAGAGTGGTATATTTCATTTTTGGAACATCATTCCTAAGAGGAACCTGGGTACAGACTGCGTGGCTTGTTTTAACACTGCTCACGGTATTTATGGGCTCAATGCTTGCCTACAGAGAAAAAGTATTCAAGAAACGACTGGCATATTCCACAGTCAGCCAGTTGTCTTACATATTGTTTGGTTTTGCGTGTATGCATCCTGTTGCACTGACAGGTGCGCTACTTCATGTGGTATTTCATGCAGTGATTAAGGCTGCACTCTTTATGAGTGCTGGTGCTGTTATTCACCAGACCGGGAAAACAAGAGTGGACGAATTAAAGGGAATTGGAAAAGAGATGCCAGTTACCTTATGGTGCTTTACCTTGTGCGCCTGCGCGCTGATTGGTTTCCCACCATTTAGCGGATTTATCAGCAAATGGTATCTGGCAACAGGAGCACTGCAGACGGAACTTGGTGTATTTGCATGGCTTGGACCAGTAGTGCTTCTGATAAGTGCTTTGCTTACTGCAGGATATCTGCTTCCAATTACAATTGATGGATTCCTGCCAGGGGCAGATTATGATTACAAGAGTCTGAAGAAAAATGAGCCAAAAAAGATTATGGTGATACCGATTCTGATTTTAGCAGCAATTGCAGTATTACTTGGGGTATTCCCAAATCCACTGATTCAGTTTGTGGAAGCAATTGCACAGGCTTTAATGTAGGAGGTGCGCCATGAGTCAATATTGGATTGTTGTGGCAATTTTGTTGCCAATCATCGGAGGTATTGCAACAGCGTTACTTCCATTCAAAAAAGAAAAATATATGTTCCTCTTTATTGAGGGATTTATGCTAGTGACTTCCGCCATTGTCTGGGGACTTTTGGCAGGGGGAACTACAGAAGTGTTCCATGTGGTGCATTTCGTACATGATTTGTCGATTTCCTTTAAAATAGACGGACTTACAATGGTGTTTGCGGGTTTGGTCTCTGTACTTTGGCCATTGGCAACCTTATATGCCTTTGAGTATATGGAACACCATGACCATAAGAAATCATTCTTTATGTTTTATAGTATCGCTTATGGTGTAACCTTAGGCATTGCATTTGCATCGGATATGTTGTCTATGTATTTCTTCTATGAATTACTGACACTGTCTACGGTACCTTTGGTTATGCATACCTTAAAACGTGAAGCGATTCTGGCAACCAGAAAATACTTATACTACTCTCTCGGTGGTGCGGCTTTTGCATTAACGGGATTAGTATTCCTCATTGTGTATGGAAATGATTTGGAATTTGTGTTGGGCGGTTCCCTTTCTCCAGAGCTGATTGGGGATAAAGCGCCACTGTTATTGTGGATTTATCTATTTGCGTTTATGGGATTCGGTGTAAAAGCAGCCATCTGGCCACTTAGTGCATGGCTTCCACAAGCCGGCGTTGCACCAACACCTGTTACGGCATTGCTTCATGCAGTTGCGGTGGTTAAAGCGGGTGTATTTGCCATTACACGTCTCACTTACTATAGTTTCGGTACGGAGTTCTTAAGAGGAACATGGGTACAGTATGTGGTAATGGGACTGGCAATGTTTACCATGGTGTATGGCTGTAGCCGTGCGTTAAAAGAGACCCACATTAAGAGAAGATTGGCGTTCTCAACCGTAAGTAACTTGTCCTATATTATCTTTGGTGTGACCATTATGACCCCGCTGGGACTGGTTGGTGCATTGTGCCATCTGGTGTGTCATGCGGTTATGAAGATTTGTTCCTTCATGTGTGCCGGTGCTTTTATGCATCAGACAGGAAAGTCCTATATCCACGATATGGATGGCGTAGGAAGAAAAATGCCAATTGTATTTGGTTGTTTTACAGCGGCTGCCCTTGGCCTTATGGGCGTGCCTGGCTTGGCAGGATTTATCAGTAAGTGGAATCTGGCGCAGGCTGCTGTGGACAGTAAAAATCCGATGGCGATAGTGGGAATTGTGTGTCTGCTCATTTCTGCACTTTTGACAGCCATTTATATGATGAGTATTGTGATGAGAGCCTTTTTCCCAAGTTCAGATTTTAAGGGAGATGCCATTGCAAAAGTGACAGACCCTGGATGGAAGATGTATGTTCCATTGATTATCTGTGCTTTAGGAAACTTAGCATTAGGGTTATTCTCACAGCCACTGGTGCAGTTCTTTATGGATATTGCAGCAGGGAAATACTAGAAAGGAGACGAAGCATGAGTGAAAGTGTATTGATTTATCTTATGATTTTCATGCCTATGGTTGGTGCGTTTGTCTCTTATCTGGTAGGTAGAAAATCCAAAAAAGGAAGAGATTATCTGGTGTCAGGAATCGCAATTGCAGAGTTTGTGATTGCATTGATGCTGGTCCTTCAATATCAAAAATGGGAGGGGGCCATTGTGACTCTTCCGGAAGTCTGTGGTATGGGGCTTACTTTTACTGTAGACGGCTTCCGCGTGTTGTACGCAGGAATCGCCACATTTATGTGGATGATGACAAGTGTATTCTCTGCGGAATACTTTGAGCATTATCGCAATCGTAACAGATATTATCTGTTCCAGTTAGTAACTTTAGGTGCAACCGTTGGCATTTTCTTATCAGCGGATTTATACACCACCTTTGTATTTTTTGAGGTTATGTCTGTGTCTTCCTACGTATGGGTTGCACAGGATGAGAGACAGGAATCCCTTCGTGCGGCGGCCACCTATCTGGCAGTTGCAGTGATTGGCGGATTAACTCTCCTTATGGGATTGTTCCTGCTTTATACACAGGTGGGAACCCTTCGTATTGACCAGTTATATGAGGCATGCCAGGGCAAAGATGTATATGTGGCTTGTTTCTGTATGTTGGTGGGCTTTGGTGCCAAAGCAGGTGCTTTTCCACTTCAGATTTGGCTTCCAAAGGCACATCCAGTTGCACCAGCGCCAGCTAGTGCACTTTTGTCAGGTATCCTGACCAAGACAGGTATCTTCGGAGTGCTGGTAATCAGTTGCCAGATTTTACTCCACGATGTAACCTGGGGGGCAATCATTTTGGTAATTGGTATGATTACTATGTTCCTTGGAGCGCTTCTGGCAGTATTTTCGATTGACTTTAAGAGAACCCTGGCTTGTTCTTCTGTATCCCAGATTGGGTTTATTCTGGTGGGAGTAGGTATGCAGGGACTTCTTGGAGAACACAATGAAATTGCCATCCGTGGAACCGTTCTTCATATGGTAAATCACTCGTTGTTTAAACTAGTACTTTTTATGGCAGCAGGTGTTATCTATATGAACATCCATAAGTTGGATTTGAATGACATCCGTGGTTTTGGACGCAAGAAACCATTACTGGCATTTATCTATCTGATGGGAGCATTGGGAATCGGTGGTGTTCCACTTTGGAGTGGATACATTAGTAAGACATTGCTTCATGAAAGTATTGTGGAGTATATTCACGAGCTACAAGGTGGTCATGTTCTGGGAGCCATTTTCTCTGTAAATAATATGCAGGTTATGGAATGGGTTTTCCTGATTAGTGGCGGAATGACCATTGCTTATATGTGTAAACTATTCGTAGTAGTATTCTTGGAAAAGAACTTGGACGACAAAGTGCAGGCGGAATACGATGCGAAGAAGAAATATATGAATCCAGTGAGTGCCATCGTCCTTACTGTTAGTGCGGCGTTGTTCCCTATTATGGGAATGCTGCCAGGATTTACCATGGATAAGATGGCAGATATGAGCGAAGGCTTTATGGGTTGGAATCATGCTGGACACAGTGTGGATTATTTTACATGGACCAACCTTCGAGGCAGCCTAATCTCTATCTTTATTGGATTGGCAATCTATTTCCTGATTGTAAGACAACTTCTGATGAAGAGACAGGAAGATGGAACTCGCATATACGTCAACCGTTGGTGGAAGTATCTGGATTTGGAAGATTATTTCTACAGACCAGTATTGCTGAACATCATTCCAGCCATTGCAGGAACGGTGTGTCTGGTAATGGACCGCCTAGTGGATGGTACGGTTGTATTACTCAGAAAGACAATTTATAAAGATAGTCCTCGTCAGACGGAATTAGATGAAGGAAACGAAGTGACCCATGGTATTGGCGCTATCCTGAATAAGTTACAGTGCTTCCTGAATCATACTTTGTGGAGAAGCCATCCAAAAGATACCGATTACGAGCACCGTATGGCGATGAAGTTTTCTTCCCTAAAAGAAAATACAGGATTCATTGGACGAAGCCTATCGTATGGCTTGATTCTGTTCTGTTTGGGACTTTGTGCCGTTTTAATTTATTTACTGGTATCTTCTGTATTTTAGTGCTATAATACCTGTAATATGTTTTTACAAAGGAGTAGGGAGTAATGGCGTTACAAGATGATTTAAGAGCTCAGCTCATTAAGCAGTTTTCGGCTGAGGTAATCGAAATAACAGAAACCAATGGGAAGAAATACTATGCGTGTCCAACCTGTAAGCGTGCAGTTGCTAAGAGTGATGTGAACTGTCCTGGTTGTGCACAGGCACTTAGCTGGCAGAATATCCGCAAGGAAGAGACCAAGATTTTGGGACCAAAGACAGCAACCTTGTCTTTTGAAGTAGCGGGAGATTTTGTAGCAGGGGACTGTAGAAAATGCCCATTGTCTTATATTGCGAAGAACAGTGGGGAAAACGTATATGAGTGTCCTCTCAATAGAAGAGTGAACTGCCCATTGAAGATTTCATAATAAGAATTAGGGAAAAGAAAGTATTATTTCTTTTCCCTTTATTTTTAAAGTAAGAAGGTAGTGTACATGCAGGAAAATGTTATAGGAAAACATATAAGAACAGTTCGCGAAGAGAAAAATTATTCGCAGAAAGATGTTTGTCGAGGTTTATGTTCGGTTCAAACTCTGTCAAAAATCGAGGCTGGGGAAAGAATGCCAGATGTATTTTTGTTTGATGGCATTTTGTCAAGATTAGGATTGGCACCAGACGATTATGAGAAGGTTTTGTTTGATGATGAATATCAAGAGATTGCATTACAAGATTTAATAGAAGATAGATGGAATGAGCGAGAATGGGAGCAGATAGAAGAAATTTTAGAAAATTCGTATGACCATTCCAGAGATAGCCTGAAAGTGCAGTATTATTGGCAAATAAGGGCGATGCTTGCCAGTGTACAGGATAGACACGAGTCAAGTATAGAATGTTTAGAACGAGCTTTGGGGTGTACACAGCTCGATGATGTTACTATTAAAATGCAACAGGTGCTTCTAACTACAAGGGAGTTGCAACTACTCTGTATGCTTGCAGATGAACGTATGAAATTGGGTCAACTGCAAGAGTCGAAGAGAATTGTGGCTGGATTACTTGGGTATTTGGAAAAACATGAGATTAAGGATATGGAACTGGTAAAAACATATCCAAAAGTTGTGTATTTAAATGCGCACTTTGTTTCTTCACAGAGTGAGAAAATGGAATTGATTGTTAGATGTGAAAAAGCGTTGAACTTGTTGGTGGACTGTGGAACAACTATTTTCCTTGCAGAAATTATGCAAATACTTATCGATGAGTATGAAGTAATGAATCTTACGGAAAAAACCATTCGTTTGAAGAAGCAGTTGGAGAGTTTGGAACAGTTTTTGGCAGAATACGGGTTAACCATGCAAAATGATGCAAGTTGTAACCGATGGTTTGCAGAACTTTATCGAAAAGAATATTTACTGTGTGAAGAAATCATAAAGGGTGAAAGACTGGCTAGAGGATTGAAACATAAGGATTTGATTGAAGGCATTTACGAAGATCCGGAAACGCTTATTCGAATTGAGAATGGAAGTCAGAGTCCAAGTTATAAGAAATATCAGATGCTTATGGAAAGATTGAATCTGAACCCAGAGAAGTATAGAGGTGTGTTTCAGAAAAGAAGTGAGTTGTCTCGGGCCAAGGATGTGCTAGGAAAGTTATATATCCAGCATCGATATGAAGATGCAAAATTAGAATTGGAAAAAATAAAATTGTCGGTGAAGGATACGGATATTGATGATGAGCAGTATATTGCAAAAGAGGATGCTTTCTTAGATTTTAGGTTGAAAAAGATTGATGCATCTGAGTGGATAGCGAGACTGAATGCTGCACTGGCATTAACCTATAAGGGGAATTGGGAGGACGCTATTCGAGTTCCAACTCTGGCAGAAGTACAAATATTTCTTTATTTATTTATCGCTTATCGTAGTATGGAGCGAAATGAAGAGTGTTTTCATCTGTTTAAAATCATATCAGAATGTTTTAATAACAGTAAGTTAAGTCGACGTTACCAGTATCGTGCCTTAACCTTGCTACATAGAAATCGTTTGGTGTTCTTAGAAGAACTTGGATACTGTGATGAGGGGTTAGCATGGGCAGATGAGGTGTTACGTTATGAACATCAAGCAGGCAGAGGACGTGGTTTGGATTATATCTGCTCAGAAATTGCATGTATCTACGAACAATGCAATAAAGAGAAGGCGGAAAGATATTTGCGATACGCTTTTTATCTGAGCGATTTGTTCAAGAGAGACATCAATAATAAGAAGATAGATAACTACTACCGAAAAAATTACGACAGTACGGTGCAGTGGTATTAGTTCAAAACGAAATGATAAGGGATATATGAGAGAAAACGGTATAGGACAATTTATACGAAAAAAGAGAGAAGAAAAGAACCTTTCACAAAAGGATGTGTGTCAGGGAGTATGCTCTATCCAGAAGTTATCGAATATCGAAATGGGAGAAAGGGTTCCAGAGATATTCTTGTTCGAGAGTATTTTGCAGAGGATAGGGGTATCACCAGATGATTTTGAGGTAGTGTTATTTGATGACGAATATGAAGAAATTGCTTTGAGAGATTCTATTGAAGCATACATAGAACAAGGGTGTTATGATGAAGCCAAGAGAAAACTGTTGCTTCATTATGCAGCAGATGAGAAGGATATTTTTAGAAGACAGTATTATTATCAAATAATGGGCATCCTGGAAAGTGCAAATGGTAATGGAACGGTGGCTATCAGGTGTATAGAACAGGCGTTGTTATGTACATGCCCGAATTTCAACGTGGACGACAAAGGAGACCTCTTATTAAGCACGAAAGAGATGGAATGCCTTTG
Source organism: Lachnospiraceae bacterium (assembly GCA_015057035.1). Classification (GTDB taxonomy): domain Bacteria; phylum Bacillota; class Clostridia; order Lachnospirales; family Lachnospiraceae; genus Roseburia. The sequence goes on from SVFC01000018.1 coordinate 26,959, forward strand.
TATGATAGCAGATGAACAAATGAAACTTGGGGAACAAGATGCTGCCAAAGTAATAGTGGAGAGTCTGTTACGCTATGTAAAACAAAACACAATTCAGGATATTGAGTTGGTTAAAACCCTTCCTAAGATAGCCTACTTATTGTGTCTTACCAGAACGGCAACAAGTGAGCAGGTGGAGAATCTAGAGATATGTGAGCAAGCATTGAAACTGTTGGTTGAGTGCGATTCAACAGTTTTTCTGGTTGAAATTATGGAAATCCTGATTCAGCAATATAGTGAAAGAGGGTTGGAGAAACGAGTAGCATATCTAACAAAGCAGTTAGATAGTCTTAGGTCGATACACGAAGAATTTGGCGGCTGCGCATATGTAACAGATTCTTTTATGAAATGGTATAAAGAAATATATAGAAGAGAATATTTGCTTTGCAAAGAGATGATAAAGGGAGAGCGCAAGGCAAGAAAACTTAGCGTGGAGAATCTGATAGAAGGAATCTACCAGGATCCGGAAACCTTGATTCGAATCGAGAAGGGCAGTCAAAACCCAAGTCAGAAAAAATATGAAAATCTAATGAAAGTTTTGGGGCTTCCAGAGGAGAAGTATTATAACGAAAGAGTTTATGAAGGCGAAGAAGTATATCAAATAAAGAAAAAGATTCTGTATTATTTTACAACCAATGATTATGAGAGTGCCAAAGTGGAACTAGAAAAATTGGCACTAGTTTGTGCGTCTGAAAATAAGATAAGTAAGCAGTATCTTATGAGACAGGAAGTAATGTTGGAATATGAATTTAAACGGATTGATGCAGAAGCATTTTGTGATGGGACCATAGAGGCTCTTAAGAAAACTTATGAAGGAAGTGTTGAGGAACCAGTTAGAATACCGACTTTAGGAGAGTGTAATATTTTCAACAATCTGGCAATATCTTACTGGAAAATGGGAGAGATAGACAAAGGAATCGAATTGTATGAAAAAGTAATTCGTTGCTATGAAACAAGCCAAGTTACAAAACGATATCATTTTCGTTCTATAAGCCTATTGTTAAGAAACTATTTGCTTTTGCTAGAAGAAAGTGCGAAAACAGAACGTGCCTTGAATGCGGCAGAGAGTGTGATGCGATTAGAAATGATGGCACACAGAGGAATGGCATTAGATTTTGTTTGTTCAGAGTTGGCTTGCATTTACGGACAATCTGCAGATGAGAAGAGCAAGTCACTAGTGAAAAAGTATCTACAGTATGCATTTTATTTAAGTGACCTTTTCCGAAAAGAAAATGATAATAAAATCATAGATAACTACTACAGGAAAAATTACGACAGTACGGTGCAGTGGTATTAAAATGACATATTTCGTGAAAATTCAACAGCAAATTCCACGTTTTTATCATGGAAAAACAAGGAGAATGAAAGTATCATATTTTTATCAAGGTATTATAATGCCTTAAAAAGAAGGGGGAAAATATGGAACAGGAAGTTCAGAAAACGTACAAAATGAAATGGTTTAAGTTCATTATTTATGTGCAGTTGTTTTTGGGCGCAGCGCTTATGGTCGTTCAAGGTATTCCATACATAACAGGAACCGTGTATGGCGAGATGTCAGAGGTAGTATACGCTATGTGGGGGCAGTCGTTACGCATATGTGACGTGCTGTATGGCGTTGCGAATATCATATTTGCAATAGCTGCCATTGTGGTTAGAATGAGACTTGCAAAATTCAAAAAGAATGGACCATTATGTTATTTGATTTATTTTGGTGCGCAAGGGGTTGTTGGTGTTATTTATATGTTAACTACTGCCATAATTATAGGCGATTTTCCAATTACAAGCATACCATCGTTTGTTGGAATGATAGTGGGAACAGGGATTGCAATAGCAGTAAACTATACATATTTTGACAACAGAAAAGAACTCTTTATCAATTAGTAAAAAATAAAAAGAAAAACATGCAGCAGGGAAGAGATGAAATAGAAATCTCTTCCCTTTTTTCATAAATCTTTCAGTTAATGAGGCTTGGCAAAATCTCTGAAAATTGATATAATTTCCACGGGATATATAAATAATTTGAGATATTATGGAGGGAACTATGCTACAGGATGCATTTGTGAAGGTGTACACCAAATTTAAGTTACATTTTTACACCAAGTTTTTTGAAAGAATTCAGGAGAGAGAAACCTCGTTAACCACAGTGGAGACTTTTTGCATGGAAATAATCTATTCCATCAACAATCCTACGGTAAACGAGTTTGCCAGAGTTGCAAATATATCATCGCCAAATGCGGCGTACAAAATCAACAATCTGATTAAAAAAGGCTATCTCAGAAAAGTGCAGTCCGAGGTGGATAAGAGAGAGTTTCATCTGGAAGTAACGGAAAAATACTTAGATTACTATAACATCACATATAGTTATATTGGTAAGGTTATGAATCGTTTGGAGGAGCGTCTTACTCCAGAAGAATTGCAGACTTTGGAAAAGGTTCTGAATGTGATGAGTGATGAACTTATGCCTGAGATTGAATTAGGCAATTCGAGATAAATCTAGAAGTGTCAAAGGGGACGAAAATATGAAAAAGAGAATACTAGCATTATGTATGGCATTTCTTATGGTGATGCCAATGGTGGTTTCGCCAGTTTTGGCGGTGGCAGATGAGGCTGGGAAAAAAGTAGATGCTATGTTTTTGCATGATACGCATTCCCATTTGAAAGAGTTTGCTACAGTAGAAGGAAACAAATCACAGACAATGGGCGGTTTTGCAAGAATCAAAACCCTCATTAATGCACAGTTGGCAAAGAATCCGGATACGCTCCTTTTAGATGCGGGAGATTTTTCTATGGGAACACTGGTGCAGGTTGTGTATGAAGAAGAGGCTGCAGAACTCCGTATGCTAGGAGAACTAGGCATGGTGGCTACTACCTTTGGCAATCATGAATTCGACTATGGCGCCGAGGGTGTTGCAAATATGTTAAACAGCGCCCTTGCCAGTGGAGACTCTCTTCCAGAGATGCTAATCTGTAATGTGGATTGGGATGCCATGAATGCGGCAGGTCTTACAGATGACCAGAAGATTTTATTCGACAGTTTTGAAAACTATGGTGTACGTGAGTATATGATAGTAGAAAAAGGTGGAGTTAGCATTGCAATTACTGGCGTTATGGGGGCAAATAGTGTGGATTGTATTCCAAATTGTCCATTAGTGTTTGAAGATGCTGTAACTGCAGTAAAAGAAACTGTTGCAGAGATTAAAGAAAAAGAATCGGTAGATATGATAGTGTGTATCTCTCATAGTGGAACCTGGACGGATGAGAGCAAATCCGAGGATGAAATTCTGGCAAAAGAGGTTCCAGAGTTAGATGTTATTGTAAGTGGTCACACTCATACACAGTTACCAGAACCAATCCAGCACGGAGAGACCTACATCGTATCCTGCGGTGAATATGGAAAATACTTAGGAAGTCTGTCTATGAGCCAGAAGGATAATGGCAGATGGAATATGGATTCTTATGAACTTAAGGCGATTACTTCAGCCATCGAAGAAGACGCGGCTACTAAAGCAAGGGTGGATTACTTTATGTCTCTAGTAGATGACCATTACCTATCTAAGTTTGGATATACCAAGGATCAGGTGCTTTGTACTAATGAGATTCCTTTCGCAACGGTAGATGACTTGTATGATTTACATACAGAGCTCAACTTAGGAAGTCTTATTGCAGACGCTTATGCCTATGCAGTGGAAAATGCCCCAGATTGGGACGGACATCCAGTTGATGTGGCAGTAGCACCATCTGGAACCATTCGAGAAACATACGCTTTAGGAAATATTACGGTAGAAAATGTATTTAATTCCTTCTCCCTTGGCATGGGCCAAAATGGTGTGCCAGGATATCCACTCATTAGTGTATACTTAACAGGAGAAGAATTAAAGCTGGCGGCAGAAATCGACGCAAGTATTTCTGATCTGATGACAACTGCCCGTTTATATACCTATGGTTTGCGTTGGAGTTATAATCCAAACCGTATGATTTTAAATAAAACCACTGACGTATATATTATGAATCGTCAGGGCGAACGTGTGGAACTGGAAAATGATAAGCTCTATCGTGTTGTGACAGATATGTACACCGCCCTGATGTTGGGTGGAGTAACGGATATGTCTTTTGGACTTTTGTCACTTGTTCCAAAGCAGGCTGACGGCACTCCATTGACGGATTATAACAAGGCGATTATCTATACTGGAGAAGATGAACTGAAGGCTTGGACATCTATTGCACAATACATGGAATCCTTTGAGGATACAGATGGAGACGGTGTTGGCAATGTTCCAGTGGTTTATGGAACCACAGAAGGAAGAAAAGTCGTAGAAGACAGCAAGGCCCTTGGGGATTTGCTGAAGAATCCAAATAAGTTCTTCTGGATGATTCTTGGAATCGTTGCTCTGGTACTGGTTATTTTGGTGGTGCTTATTATCATAATTGTAAAAGTTGTGAAAGTAGTTATTCGTAAAATGCGCACCAAGAAAATTGTTGTAGAAGAATAAGATAGGGAAATAATGGAAAAGCTCTTGTGACTCAGTGTAAATCTGTGGAAGCAGGGGCTTTTCTTAACTAATTCCTAAGATATATATAGTTGACGTAACGCAAAATTTTGGATAAAATTAAAGATAGACATTTTTTAGGAGGAATTCATGGAAAAGATTATTTTAACAGGCGACAGACCAACTGGCCGATTACATGTAGGTCACTATGTTGGCTCCCTTAGAAGAAGAGTACAATTACAGAATTCTGGCGAATTCGATAAGATATTTATTATGGTTGCAGATGCACAGGCTCTCACAGACAACTTTGAGAATCCAGAGAAGGTGCGTCAGAATATTATTGAGGTAGCATTGGATTATTTGTCCTGTGGTCTTGATCCAGCAAAATCTACTTTGTTCATTCAGTCACAGATTCCAGAATTGACAGAGCTTACTTTCTTTTATTCTAACTTAGTAACCGTATCTCGTTTGCAGAGAAATCCTACGGTTAAGACAGAGATTAAGATGCGTAATTTTGAAACTAGCATTCCAGTAGGTTTCTTTACCTACCCAATCAGTCAGGCGGCGGACATTACAGCATTCAAAGCAACCTGCGTACCAGTTGGAGAAGACCAGCTTCCAATGATTGAACAGACCAGAGAGATCGTGCGCAAGTTCAATTCTATTTACGGGGAAGTATTGGTAGAGCCAGATGTGCTTCTTCCAGACAACCAGGCTTGTATGAGACTTCCTGGTATTGATGGAAAGCAGAAGATGAGTAAGTCCCTTGGCAACTGCATCTATTTGTCTGATACAGAGGCGGATGTTCGTACTAAGGTTATGAGCATGTACACAGACCCAACGCACATCCAGATTACAGACCCAGGTCATGTAGAAGGTAACTGTGTATTCACATACTTAGATGCATTTAGCAATAATGGACATTTTGAAGAATATTTACCAGATTATCATAATTTGGATGAATTAAAGGAACACTATACACGTGGCGGTCTTGGCGATGTTAAGATCAAGAAGTTCTTAAACAACGTATTACAGGAAGAACTTGCTCCAATTCGTGCAAGAAGAGCAGAATTTGAGAAGGATATTCCAATGGTTTATGACATCCTGAAAAGAGGTAGTGAAGTAGCAAGAGAACATGCAGCAGCAACAATGGCTGAGGTTAAGAGTGCTATGAAGATTAACTACTTTGATGATGCAGAACTGATTCGTATGCAGAGCGAGAAGTACCACAAGGTTGAAGATTAAGAGGTAATGATTATGAAGAAAAGAGTATTAGGTGCGTTACTTTTATTAACGATGGCTTTTTCACTTGTTGCATGTGGCAATGGTGGAACAGGTGACACAGGAACAGGCGAAGGAAACAAAAAAGAAGTTAAAGCAGAAGACTTAGCGCAGGCGCTGGCAACCCAGATTACTTATACTGGCAAAATTGAGCAGATGGATGCTGAAGATGTGGAATGGCTCTTTGAATTAGAAGAAGGTGTAACTGGTGTTGCTTATGAAGTAGCTGGTGTATCCAGTGAGAAAGTTGCTGTATTTACAGTTGCAGATAAGGCGGCAGCAGATAAAGTAATGGCGGCGATTGAAGCTGTTTTAGCAGATGATTTGGATCAGAACGCTGCATATGATGCAAAGGTTGCGTCCCGTATTGAAAATGCAGTAGTGGAATACAAGGGAAATCTTGTGATTCTTTGTGTATCAGACGATAGCGCAAAAGCAAAACAAATCATTAAAGAAGCATTTGGTGAATAGAGATAAGGCTGTTGCATAAAGTGCAACAGCCTTTTGAGCGATTTTTATGTATTAGGAGAACGCAATGGTATTTAGTAGCTTTGTGTTTTTGTTGGTATTTTTCCTTGTAGTAATGGCGATATATTTCTTAGTACCAGGTAAAATTCGAAACCTGGTGTTAATGTTGGCAAGCCTCTTGTTTTATGCCTGGGGTGAACCGATTTACGTTTGTATTATGCTATTCTCTACGGTGTTTGACTATACCAACGGGCGTTTGATTGAAAAATTTAAAAATGAAAACAGACCAGTTGCTGCAAAGGTAACGTTGATTATTGATATGATTGGAAACCTGGGAATCTTAGGATTTTTCAAGTATGCTGATTTCGTAATCGAAAATGTGAATGCAATCACGGGAGCGGGAGTTGAATTGCTTCAGATTGCTCTTCCAATCGGTATTTCGTTCTATACTTTCCAGACCATGTCTTATACCATCGATGTATATCGTGGCGTTGTGCCAGCGGCAAGAAATATTTTGGACTTTGGAACCTATGTTACTCTGTTTCCGCAGTTAATCGCTGGACCAATTGTACAGTATAAGACAGTAGCAGAGGAGTTAACCAATCGTAAGTTTAATATTGATGATTTCTCAGAAGGTGCGTGGCGTTTTGTTATCGGTATGGCGAAGAAGGTCATTCTGGCGAATCAGATTGGCGCACTCTTTACCACAATCTCTGGCATGAGTGAGATATCTACAGCCACAGCATGGTTGGGGGCGATTGCGTATTCCTTCCAGATTTACTTTGACTTTTCGGGATATTCCGACATGGCAATTGGACTTGGTAGAATGTTTGGCTTCCACTTCTTAGAGAACTTTGATCATCCATATATTTCTTCTAGCATCACAGAGTTCTGGAGAAGATGGCATATTTCCCTTAGTTCATGGTTTAGAGAGTATGTATATATTCCATTAGGAGGAAACAGAAAAGGCTTAAAGCGTCAGCTTGTGAACATCGCAATCGTGTGGATGCTGACGGGTCTGTGGCATGGAGCCAGCTGGAACTTTGTTCTCTGGGGTGTATATTACGGACTTCTTCTTATGATAGAGAAGATTTTCCTGTTGAAGTGGTTAGAGAATATTCCACGTGTGTTTAGACACGTATATTGCTTATTCCTGGTAATTATCGGATGGACGATTTTCGCCCAGACGGATTTTACGGTGTTGGGTGAGTATCTGCAGACTATGTTTGGTGCAGGTGGAGTGCTTGTGGATAGTACTTTCCTCTATCATCTGTCATGTAACGCAGTATTGCTTGTTGTGCTTTGCTTGTGTAGTGTGGATTATAAACCGCTTATTGCAAAAAGTGAAAAATTATCCACATTTATGAAGACGCAGGCTTTTGATGTGGTGCGTTCAGTCATTATGGTTGTGCTTATGGCTATTTGCTTTGCTTTTTTAGTTGGCGATAGTTATAATCCGTTTTTATATTTCCGTTTCTAACGGTAAGAGGTGTAGATTTGAAGATTACAAAGTGGATTATGAGCGGAAGTCTCATGGTGTTTTTGGTGCTGATTAGCATTGGAAGCTTCGTGGCAAAAGACAGAGAGTTTTCCGAAAATGAAAATCGTTACCTGGCGCAGTTTCCAGAGATTTCCTTGGACAGTATTATAAATTGTGATTTCCAGGATGGGTTAGAGAAGTATATCAATGATCAGATTCTTGGAAGAGATGAGTGGATTACCATCAAAACCGCCATTCAGAAATTCGTAGGCGATACGGAAATCGGTGGCGCATATGTGGGAAAAGATGGTTACGATTTTGAAAAAATAACGCAGGATGATGTGGATCAGAAACTGGTGGATAGAAACATTGCGCAGATTCAGAAGTTTTTTGAGACTGCGAGTGGGACGATTGATAAGTCTCGTTTGTCATTTTTGTTGGTTCCTACATCTGGATTGATTTTGGCGGACAAGTTACCTGCCAATGCGCCGCTTTTTGACCAGACGGCAGTGATTGAATCGGTGGAAGCAGCTATGCAGGACTATAATTTTGTGGATGTTCGCGATGTGTTGACAGCACACAAAGAAGATGGTGTATATTATCGCACAGACCATCATTGGACAAGTCTGGGTGCGTTATTGGCATATGGAGAATATTGTCAGTCTGTGGGAAATTCATTTGATATTTCTGATTACAAAGAAACGATTGTAACCGAAAAATTCCGCGGAAGTCTGTACTCCAAGATTTTGGATTATGATTCTGCATTTGATACAATTAAATTATTTGAAAAGGGTAGCGGCAACAAGTCTTTTGTGGTAACCTTAGATGGAGAGAAGACAGAGGGATTTTACCATTACAATCAATTAGAAGAAAAAGATAAGTATTTATTCTTTTTTGGAGGAAATTACGCAGAAGTGGTGATTTCTGATAAAGAGGTTTTAGAGAATGCTACAGGTGGCACTACAGAAGGAAATTCTGGTGAAACACGGAATCTACTTTTGATTAAGGATTCTTTTGCAAACTGTTTTGCTCCACTGGTGGCAGAAGATTACGATAACGTATATATGATTGATATGCGTTTCTTTAGAGGAGATATGCAGGAATATATGGAAGCCAATAACATCACAGATGTGCTGGTGTTATACAATGTTTCTAATTTTATTTCTGATAAGAATATTTACAAGTTGAACTAGTATAGTAGTTTTGTACGGGAGGCACGTTATGAGAAAGTTTAAGCCAGCGTTGGTGGTATTATTAATAAGCGCTATGATTTTGGGATTGATGGCTTGCGGAGTGAAGGAGCCACAGGGCAATCCATCGGAATCGGGTAGTGAAGAGCAGTCTGGCACAGGAGACTCACAGGGTGGCTCTGAAGTAGAAACAGGAGATTCAGAAACAGGAAGTGAACCAGATTCTGAAATTGAGACGGAAACAGGAAGCGAATCGGATTCTGAAACGGAATCTGAAACAGGGTCTGAGCAGGAACCTGGCACAGAACCATCTCCAGAGGGTTATACTATAAAAGTCCTGGATAAAACTATGTGGGCAACCACAGGGGTTAATGTTCGTAGCCTTCCAAGCACCGAGGGAACCATTATCGGTGGCCTTGTCAGGGGACAGGAAATCAAGGTGACAGGTCAGTGTAATGAGAATGACTGGTATCGCGTGGAGTACAATGGAGCAACTGGATATGTAAGCAACAAATATTTGTCGGATGACAAGGTGGTTGATAACACACCTGCACCAGGAGAACCAAATGCTACTGTAGACAAGATAAAGGATGTGTTGGGTAAAACACCTAAGAAAGCCGGAAGTTTGTATGTGATTGGAAATGCTGGTTTTGAGGGATATAGCTTTAATGACACATTAAAAGATAGAGCAGAGACTTATGCCCAGTTAATGACCCAGGTGGCAGACGCCTTGAAGGGTGTAAGTAATGTATATGTTATGCCAATTCCATTGGGGTCTGGTGTATGTTTGCCAGATGAGTACAAAGGAAAGGTATCTGCAGGAGATCAGGCAGCAGCCATTGATTATATTCTGGGACATATGGGAGACAATGCTGTTGCAGTAGATATATTTGATACTTTATATGCACATCGCGATGAATATCTGTATTTTAGAACAGATCATCACTGGACACAGCTGGCGGCTTACTACGCATATACCGATTATTGTAAAGCAAAAGGGATTGAAGCATTTGGTTTAGACCACTTTGTGCATAAAGCATATGGTGGATTTGTAGGTTCTTTCTATTTTAATCATTATGAAAATTATAAGAGCACAGTGAATGCGTTATATAATGCTCCAGACATTGTGTACACTTATGCGCCAGTATCAAATGCGCAAATGATTTATACAAAAACAGATGGAACTTCTACAAAGTGGCCAATTATCAAAGACGTAAGTAACTATAAAACAGGTGTTAAGTATAGTTGTTTCATTGCAGGCGACAATCCATACACTATCATTGAAAACAAAGATGTTCAGGATGGTAGCAGCTGTATCGTGGTAAAGGAATCTTATGGTAATGCATTTGTTCCATTATTGGTTGATCATTATCAGACAATACATGTAATTGACCAGAGATATTGGAAGGGAAATGTGATTGATTTTGCGAAAAAACATAACGTTACAGATGTGATTTTTGCAAATAATCTGACAGCAATTGGCAGCAAAACACAGTTGAAGTATTTTAAAAATATTATTGAATAATGATACGCAAAGCAACACTTAATGATTTAGAACAATTAAAAAATATATACAATGATGCGATTCTCCACACAGTGGCGACTTTTGACACAGAAGTGAAAGACGATAAGAATCGTTTGCAATGGTTTCGAGATCATGAGAGGGAACCATATGTGATTTTCGTAGAGGAGCGAGAAGGTGTCATTTGTGGGTATTGTTCCCTGTCTCAGTATAGGGATCGCAAAGCCTTTGACAGAACAGTAGAGATTTCTCTCTACATTGCAGAAGCGTTTCGAGGACAGGGTATTGGAAAAAGTCTTATGGCTTACACTTTGGATTTTGCATCACAGCATCCAGACATTACTACGGTAATTTCTCTGGTGACTGGAGAAAACGCCACAAGTATTCATCTGCATGAGGTTTTTGGATTTGAATATTGCGGACAGTTGCGAAAAGTAGGATTCAAGTTTGGTAAGTGGTTGGATTTAAATGCATACGAGATTATATACGACAGATAGGAGGGGAACCTATGGTTAAGTTGTACAGAACCGACGATAGAAAGATTCACGAAAAAGAAACAATCGATGACGGTGTATGGATTCATATGGTGGACCCCACTGCGGAAGAAAGCCAGCAGGTTGCGGAAACTCTCGGTGTAGATGTGGATGATATCAGAGCCGCACTCGATGAAGAAGAAAGCTCTCGTATTGAATTGGAAGACGGTTACACCTTAATTCTTATCGACGTTCCATCTTCGGAAATCCGTCACGAAAAAAAGATGTACACCACAATTCCTTTGGGCATTATTTTGACTCAGGGCGTAATCGTTACAGTATGTACAGAAGAACTTCCAGTGCTGCAGGCCTTTATTGATAATAAGGTAAAAGAGTTCAGTACCAAGAAAAAACTTCGTTTCGTATATCAGATTCTGCATCGTACTTCTATCATTTACCAGGGAAACTTGCGCACCATTGATAAGAAGCGTACCGAAATTGAAGAACGAGTAGGAAACGATACCAGAGAAGATGACCTTATTGCATTGCACGATTTGGAATCTACATTGGTTTACTTTGCCACATCCCTTAGAGCCAATGCGGTAGTCCTAGACCGACTGACTCGCTATAAGAGATTAGAGCAGTATCCGGAAGATAAAGAGCTGTTGGATGACGTAATTGTGGAAAATCAACAGGCGATTGAAATGGCAATTATTTATAGAGATATCATTAACGGTACCAGAGAACTGATGTCTTCGGTGATGGACAACCGATTGAATAACTCTATGAAGTACTTAACCTCCATTACATTGATTATGGCGGTACCAACGATTGTATCCGGTATCATGGGAATGAATATTATTAATCTTCCATTTGCAGATTCTCCATTTGGGTTTGCGATTATCATTGGATTGATTTGTGTGATTTGTATTGCAATGTTGGCGATTTTGAGAAGAAATAAGATACTATAATAAAAAACTCCGGTGTGAAATTTATATCATACCGGAGTTTTATTTTGAACTTAAACTGTTGAATCAAGAGATCGGATATACTCTTTTAACACGTTGCCGTCATAACCATTGGCAACAGCCAGGCGATAGTAACTTTCATAGTCGTCCATATCGCCAAGCATATAACTGGAAATGGCCATAGCGCTTAAGGCGAGAGGATACTTTGCGTTAATATTTAGTGCCTGTTTTGCGAAGTCTGCGGCTTTGGTATATTCACCCATTTGGACATACAACTGTGCAAGATTGTTGTACGGAAGTATATTTTGTGGATCAACCTTGATTGCTTGATGATAGCTGTCAACCGCCTCTTCTGGTAACCCTAAGTTGGAATAACAGTTACCCATATTAGAGATGAGAGTGGAATTTGGGCGAAGGTGTGTGGCATCCTGATATAATTCGATGGCTTTCTGGTAATGTTGTAAGCGGTTATAGCAGATGGCTTGAAATGTTGTTACAGCATAAATGTCATCAGTGGTTTGGCACTGTAAACGAAGTTTTTCAAATTTTTTTATTGCGGAAGCATATCTGCCGTTGTTGAAATCATCCAGGGCATCGTAAAATGACTTTTCCAATTTTGGAGAATGGGAAAATGCATTGCCAATGAACTCCGGATAGGCTTTGGAATAGGTAGCCTTCTTGTTGGATACTTCTCGGTTGGAACGCGTTGCTGTCTTTACAATAGAAAGAAGGGTTCCAATAAACAGAAGCGCGGCTCTAGTTATTGTGTTCTGGTCAAGCGTCTGATCTGGGTAATAGTCGAAAGCAACTAATCCAACGATAACAAGAAGTAAAATAGCATATATAATGTATTGTAGTTTTTTCATAATAACACCTCCGATTTATTTTCCTTCAAATCTGCCGGATGCCCCACATGGAAGTACTAATCCTGTTGCAGAAACTGGAAGTCCAATTTCGTTTGAGGTGGTAGTTCCGTCAAATTCTTTCAGAGCAGTGCTAATCATATAGGTAAGAACTGCTGGCTGTAAGCCGGTAGTATAAGAGTTTACCAGGAAGAACAATGGTTTTTCGGTTAAAAGCTGTGCGCACAGCTTAATAAGAGGATATACCGCTTCTTCAATCTTCCAGATTTCTCCTTTTGGTCCTCTTCCGTAGGAAGGTGGATCCATAATAATTGCATCGTAGTGATTTCCACGACGAATTTCTCTTTCTACGAATTTCACGCAGTCGTCCACAATCCAGCGGATAGGTGCATCGCCTAAACCAGAAGAAACAGCATTTTCTTTTGCCCAAGCGACCATACCTTTGGAAGCATCTACATGAGTTACGCTGGCACCTGCGGCAGCAGCAGCTAATGTAGCGCCGCCGGTATAGGCGAATAGATTTAATACCTTAATTGGTCTGCCGGCTTTTTTGATTTTTTCTGAGAACCAGTCCCAGTTCGTTGCCTGTTCAGGAAAAAGGCCTGTGTGTTTAAAACTAAATGGTTTTAAGTTAAAGGTTAAGGTCTTATTAATAGGAAGAGTATAGTTGATACTCCATTCCTGAGGCAAATCGAAGAACTCCCATTCTCCGCCCCCTTTAGAACTTCTATGATAATGTCCATTTAATTTCTTCCAGCTTTTATCTTTCTTAGGGGTATCCCAGATTACCTGTGGGTCTGGACGAAGAAGTATGTATTTTCCCCAGCGCTCCAGCTTCTCGCCACAAGAGCAATCGATTACCTGATAATCTTTCCAGTTATTTGCAATCCACATAAATGAATTCCTTTCTTCTATATATAATAAGTTCTTGTTAATTTTTGTTTTTGTGAAAAGTATGTTGGCTTGCTAGGTCCAATAAAACTTGCCACATATCATATAATATATGGTTTTAGAGGAAATGTCTAATGTTTTCTATGTATAGACCCAAATCCCCCTAGACAACTCTAATCTCCAGTGCTATACTAGCCCTCGGACATTATTTTGCGAGTTCGTTTGTGATATATATATTTAATACTATATGGCTCGAGTGCTTAATGAAGTAAACATATATATAGAAGAAACGGCGACAAATGCGAAGGGCAATGTATAATATAGTAGAAATTCCCACAAAACCACCACATTTAGTGCCTGTTTTGTGCGATTCCTACTAATTTAATTTTGCACAAAATTTTTTTAAAAAAATTGTTGCATTTGCCGAAAATCTCGTGTATAATGACTTTTGCTGTGGCATGATAGCTGTGAAGCGTGAGGTTGCTGCCGGCCAGGCAGGTTTTCCGTGGAGCGAATGTCAAGTTAGGAAACTGACGACAAGTCACTGTACCCACAATATGGTCTGCGTAAAGCAGAAACAACGTGTGAGAATCTTTAGGACACACACGGAGAAGTGTACAGTCACCGCTTGTCGTACTGAAATTTTAAGTGCGAAAAGGAGGCGACTTTTTTTATGGCAAGTCAAGTAATGAGAATCACTCTCAAGGCTTATGATCACGAATTAGTTGATTCATCAGCTAAAAAAATCATCGAAACTGTAAAGAAGAATGGATCACAGGTGAGCGGACCAGTGCCACTTCCAACTAAGAAGGAAGTTATCACTATCTTAAGAGCTACTCACAAATATAAAGATTCACGTGAACAGTTCGAACAGAGAACTCATAAGAGACTTATCGATATCATTGCTCCAACACAGAAAACAGTTGATGCATTATCTCGTTTAGAAATGCCAGCTGGTGTTTACATTGATATCAAAATGAAAAACAAATAAGAGTTTTTCAAACACTACCTTATTTAATAAGGAAAACAAACAAAGAAATATCCCTGAATGGTTTACATAGATAAACTGCTCTAGGATGAACGGTTCCGCTACTCACTCGTATCGAGCATGAAGCGTTCCGCTGTAGAAAACAGGAGGTAAAAAATGAAGAAAGCGATTTTAGCAACAAAAGTCGGAATGACTCAAATCTTCAATGCTGATGGAATCTTAGTTCCAGTAACAGTATTACAGGCTGGTCCATGTGTTGTTACTCAGGTTAAAACTGTAGAAAACGACGGATACAGCGCAGTTCAGGTTGGTTTTGTTGACAAGAAAGAAAAAGTTGTTAGCAAAGATGCAACAGGAAAGAAAGAAATTAGAAACAGACATGGCGTTAACAAAGCTGAAATGGGACACTTTGCAAAAGCTGGTGTATCAGGAAAGAGATTCGTTCGCGAATTTAAATTTGAAAACGCTAGTGACTACAACTTAGCAGATGTAATTAAAGCTGATATCTTTGCAGAAGGCGACAAAGTAGACGTTACTGCAATTTCAAAAGGTAAAGGCTTCCAGGGTGCTATTAAGAGATTAGGCCAGCACAGAGGACCTATGGCTCATGGTTCTAAATTCCATCGTCATCAGGGTTCAAATGGTGCTTGTTCATCACCTAGCCGTGTATTCAAGGGCAAAGGTATGCCAGGTCACATGGGCGCTGTAAAAGTTACAACACAGAACCTTGAAGTTGTAAGGGTAGATGCAGAAAACAACTTACTCTTAGTTAAAGGTGCTGTACCAGGAGCAAAGAAAGCTCTTATCACAGTAAAAGAAACAGTAAAAGCTGGTAAATAGTGCTTAATATTTGAAAGGAGGAACTTTACGATGGCTAAAGTAGCTGTATTAAATATGGCTGGTAAAGAAGTAGATACTATCGAATTAAACGACGCTGTTTTCGGTGTAGAAATCAACGAACACTTAGTTCACATGGCAGTACTTCAGCAGCTTGCAAATAATCGCCAGGGTACTCAGAAAGCAAAAACACGTTCTGAAGTAAGTGGTGGTGGAAAGAAACCATATAGACAGAAAGGAACTGGTCATGCAAGACAGGGTTCAACACGTGCTCCACACTATACAGGTGGTGGTGTTGTATTCGCTCCAGTACCAAGAGACTACTCATTCAAATTAAACAAGAAAGAAAAGAGAGCAGCATTAAAATCTGCTTTAACTTCTAGAGTAGTAGAAAACAAATTCATCGTTCTTGATGAACTTAAATTAGACGAAATCAAAACAAAGAAGTTTGTAGAAGTTATGAACAACTTAAAAGTAGAAAAAGCTTTAGTAGTTCTTAACGATATGGACAAGAATGTTATCGCTTCTGCAGCAAACATTCCAACTGTTAAAACAGCTCAGACAAACGAACTTAACGTATTTGATGTATTGAAATATGACACAGTAGTAGTTACTAAAGCTGCTGTTGCAACTATCGAGGAGGTGTATGCATAATGGCAAACGTACAGTATTATGATGTCATCCTCAAACCAGTAGTAACTGAGAAGAGCATGAACGCTATGGCTGAAAAGAAATATACTTTCTTAGTTCATCCAGAAGCAAACAAGACAATGATCAAAGAAGCAGTTGAAAAAATGTTCGAAGGAACAAAGGTTGCCAGCGTAAACACAATGAACCTTGACGGAAAGAAAAAACGTCGTGGTATGGTAGTTGGTAAAACTGCTAAGACAAAGAAAGCTATCGTTACATTAACAG
>SVFC01000019.1 GCA_015057035.1 Lachnospiraceae bacterium
TACATTGCAAAAATGTTGTCTTTTTGTTGTCTTTTTTTAAGCGAATCCTCGCAAACCCTTGATTTTAGTAGTCAAATTTCATCCCTTGCTTCATTGTTGGGAACAATAATACGTCTCTAATCGCTGGAGAGTTGGTCATCATCATAACCATACGGTCAATACCGAAGCCGATACCGCCTGTTGGAGGCATACCGATGCAAAGCGCATTGAGGAAGTCTTCGTCTGTGTGGTTTGCTTCTTCATCACCAGCAGCGAATAATTCTTCCTGAGCCTCGAAACGTGCTCTCTGGTCGATTGGGTCGTTAAGCTCTGAATATGCGTTAGCCATTTCCCATCCATTCATGAAGAACTCGAAACGTTCTACATAGTCTGGATTTTCTGGTTTCTTCTTTGTAAGTGGAGAAATCTCAATTGGATGATCCATTACAAATGTTGGCTGGATTAAGTGATGCTCAACGTATTCTTCAAAGAAGAGGTTTAAGATATCACCCTTCTTGTGATGTTCTTCGAATTCAATGTGATGTTCCTTGGCAACTGCACGAGCTGCTTCAAGGTCGGCGATTTCATTGAAATCTACGTTGGCATATTTCTTAACCGCGTCTACCATTGTGATTCTTTCAAATGGTTTTGAAAGATCCATTACATTTTCGCCATAAGTAAGCTGAAGACCTCCAGTTACTTCCTGAGCAACGTAACGGTAAAGATTTTCTGTTAAATCCATCATTCCGTGGTAGTCTGTATATGCCTGATAGAGTTCCATAAGTGTGAACTCTGGGTTGTGTCTTGTATCAAGACCTTCGTTACGGAATACACGTCCGATTTCATAAACACGTTCCATACCACCAACGATAAGTCTCTTTAAGTAAAGTTCAAGAGAAATACGAAGCTTGAAGTCTTCGTTAAGTGCGTTGAAGTGTGTTTCGAATGGTCTTGCAGCTGCTCCACCTGCGTTAGAAACAAGCATAGGTGTTTCAACTTCCATAAAGCCCTGTCCATCTAAGTAGTTACGAATGCTCTTTAACACTTTAGAACGTTTTACAAAAGTATCTTTTACCTCTTCGTTCATAACAAGGTCAACGTAACGCTGACGGTATCTTGTGTCTGTGTCTGTAAGTCCATGGTATTTTTCAGGCAAGATCTGTAAGCTCTTAGAAAGCATAATCATCTCTTCTGCATGGATAGAGATTTCACCTGTTTTGGTACGGAATGCATATCCCTTAATACCAAAGATATCGCCCACGTCTGATTTCTTAAAATCAGCATAAGAATCTTCGCCAATAGCATCACGTGCCACATATACCTGGATTTTTCCTTTTAAATCCTGAATATTACAGAAAGAAGCTTTACCCATAACACGTTTGAACATCATACGTCCTGCAATGCTTACCTGAATTGGGCTTGCATCCATGATGGCTCTTCTCTCGTTATAATCATCATTGATTGCCTGTCTTGCCTCAGCCTCATCCATGCCATCAGTATTTACAGCAGGTCTTCCCGCAAGTAATTCTGCTTCATGTTTTTCATAAAGAGCTACCACTTCATCTGAATGGTGTTCCTGATTATATTTTGTAATTACAAATGGATCTTTTCCAGCTTCCTGTAAAGTCTGTAACTTCTCGCGACGAATCTTAAGAAGTTCATTCAAATCCTGCTGTGGTGCATTGTTTGCATTTTCCTGATTGCCCATGCTCTTCCTCCGTCTAATTCTGATATCCTATGCTCTCTGAATATCAAGTACCTTGTACTGTACTGTGCCTACCTGTGTTTCTACAGATACCATTTCTCCCACTTTCTTGCCAATAAGAGCTCTACCTACTGGTGATTCGTTAGAGATTTTTCCCTTTAAGCTGTTTGCTTCTGTAGAACCAACAATTTTGTAAATTAATTCTTCATCAAATTCGCAGTCTAAGATTTTTACCTGACAGCCTACATTAATTGTATCTGTGTTTACTTCATCTTCATCTACGATTTCAGCGTTCTTTAAGATTTTTTCGATTTCTTCAATACGAGCTTCGATGTCACGCTGTTCATCTTTTGCAGCATCGTATTCAGCATTTTCAGATAAGTCACCCTGTTCACGAGCTTCCTTAATCTTCTGTGCTACTTCTTTACGTTTTACAACGATTAAATCGTCTAATTCGTCTTCCAATTTTTTAAGACCTTCACTGGTCAGAATGTTCTTTTTATTCATTATTTTACCCTTCTCTCAAAGTTTCATTTTTGACTAGCGTGTTGTATTATAGCCAATTGGACCCGTTCTGTCAAGGAAAACCACGATTTTCCTTAGAAAATCGCCCTTTCTGTGGCTTTTCTTAATAGTTCCTCCAGTTGCTCATAGGTTTCTACTTCATTAATCATTACACGAAGTTTTGCGGAGTTTGGATATCCGGCTGTATACCATGCACCATGCTTGCGAATTTCTCGAATTCCTGTGTACTCTCCTTTAAACTCTAACATCATTCTTGCATGGCGAAGCATCATATCTGCAACTTCTTCAAATGTTGGTTTCTCTGCGACTTTACCTGTTTCAAAATAGGATAGCACCTGGCTAAAAATCCAAGGATTTCCCTGTGCGCCTCGTCCAATCATAAAACCATCACAGCCGGTCTGCTCGTACATGGCAATAACATCCTGGGCAGACAGAAGGTCTCCGTTTCCGATGACCGGAATGGATACCGCCTCTTTTACCTGGCGGATAATATCCCAATCTGCTTTCCCCGAATAGAACTGTTCTCTGGTTCTTCCGTGTACAGCCACTGCTGCTGCGCCACTAGCTTCTGCAATTCGCGCCATCTCCACAGCATTTACATGTTCGTCATCAAATCCTTTTCGAATTTTCACTGTTAGTGGTTTTTTGATGGCTCTGGCTGTTTTTTCGATAATCTCACCTGCCAGCTTTGGATTTTTCATAAGGGCAGAGCCCTCACCGTTGTTTACGATTTTCGGAACTGGGCATCCCATATTGATATCCAGAATGTCAAATGGTCTGTCCTCAATCTGATGTGCGATACTGGAGATAATGTCCGGCTCTGAACCAAACAACTGCAACGATACCGGAAGTTCTCGTTCGTCAATGGCCATCAGCTCTTCTGTATTTTTGTTCTTATACATTATGGCTTTGGCACTGACCATCTCCATACACAGAAGTCCCGCTCCCTGTTCCTTGCATAACAAGCGAAATGGCAGGTCTGTTACTCCTGCCATAGGTGCCAATATTAAATTGTTCGGTAAGGTTACGCTTCCAATTGTAAGCGGTTTAATCATAGTGTACCTTCTCCTACTTTATGCGACGATTCTGTTTTTTATACACCAAATAAATACCTTTTAGTGTAAGATTTGGATCATATATATCGATAGAATCGGTTTCGTTTGCAATAATACGTCCAAGTCCACCTGTGGCAACCACCTTGATGCCCTCAAGTCCAGACTCTTCCTTTACTCGTTTTACAATGTATTCGGTCTGACCAATCTGACCATACACAAGACCTGACTGCATACTACTAATCGTATCTTTGCCAAGTACTGCATCTGGTTTTTTGATTTCAATCTTAGGCAATTTTGCAGCATCTTCCCAAAGAGCTTTTGCAGAAATCTTAATACCCGGAGCTGTAATTCCTCCAAGGAACGCGCCTTCGCCATCCACCAGGTCGTAGGTAGTTGCTGTACCAAAGTCCATAACCAAAACTGGCCCGCCGTAAATCTCATATGCTGCTACAGCATCCACGATTCTGTCTGCACCAATCTGCTGTGGATGTGGTGTCACAATACGAATTCCCGTCTTAACGCCAGCCTCTACAATCATTGGTTTTACTTTGCAGTACTTCATAATGGCATTTTCCAGGGAATGCATAACGTCTGGCACAACGGAACAAACCGCTACATCCTCTATGTCTGTTATTTTGATTCCGTTAATCTCTAGGAGATTGCACAGCATCATGCCATATTCATCTGAAGTTCTTGGAATCTTTGTGGTGATACGGAAGGTTGCTTTGATATCTTCCCCGTCAAATACACCACAGGTCATATTGGTATTGCCTACGTCTAAGGTTAAAATCATAGTTTATTCCTCCTCGTCCAGTCCTTCGCCTAAAAAGACAATGCGATAATAGGTTTCCAAAGATTCTAATAACTCTCTTTTTACATTCTGATACTGCTTGATTTTCAGGACGCTACCGATTTCATCATAGAAAAAGTCATTTTCCTCATAGGATGTACGGAATTCCAGATTTCCATCCTCATCAAAAACCAATTCCAGTACGCCGCCCACATCTTCTGTGTAAAGCACGCACATAATCTGCAGTTCTTCCTTGATTGCTTCTGGCAATCCTGCAAAATGTTCATTTAAATAATATTTCTTGTTGTACGCATTTGATGCACAAAGCACCATATTACTAGACATATCCATATATACCTCTCACTGATACCTCTCCACTAGACACCAATCGCTGTCCCTCAGATGTATCTACAATTAATTCTCCGTTTGCTGTAATTCCTCTTGCTGTTCCCTCAAACTCACCTTTAGGGTCAAGCACTGTCACTTTTCTGCCTTTGTTGGCAGACATCTGCTGATATTCTTCTTGAAGCAGGCTTAAATCCTGGGTTTCCATAAAAATATCATAGTATTTTTCAAATTCCTGCCATATCAATGGAGCAAGACTTTCTCTGGCTACTTCATGGCCGATTTCTGCTTCTATGGATGTGGCCATATGCTCTATCTCTTTTGGAAATTCTCTGTTATGGACATTTACGCCGATACCAACAACAATATAATCGATTTCTCCATTCTTTGTTGCCATTTCTGTTAAAATGCCACAAACCTTTTTTCCACGAATCACAATATCATTCGGCCATTTGATAAATGGAAAAATTCCGCAATCCCTAATAATTCCATAAATTGCCTTGGATACTGCCATGGCAGCCACCAATGTCAGCATAGACGCCTTATCTGTCTGTAACTTTGGTCGTAATACCACTGACATATAGATGCCCTGCCCCGGCTCTGAACTCCAGGTTCTACCTCTTCTGCCAGCACCAGCCTCTTGGCCTGCGGCAGTTACAACAGTTCCATGAGAACAGCCTGCCTCCGCAAGTTCCTTGGCTTTTTTGTTGGTGGAATCTATAAGCTCATAGTGATGTGCGGTCTTTCCCACCCACTTTGTTTCTTCTATTACAAATTGCATGTTACTATTTATCCCATCTTATTAATTATACGTTTCTATATACGGTCGATTCCATCTTGATTACTTAATCCGATAGGGTCGCCTTCATAATTGCCTTAATCGAGTGCATACGATTTTCCGCTTCATCAAATACCACAGAACGTGGTCCCTCAAACACGTCGTTGGTTACTTCTAATTCTTTCAAGCCGAATTTTTCATATACCTTCTGTCCCACTTTCGTATTCAAATCATGGTATGCTGGCAGACAGTGCATGAAAATTGCCGTATCTTTTGCATTGGCAAAAGCAGCTTCATTTACCTGATATGGAAGCAAATCGTGAATTCTTTCTTCCCATACTTCTTCTGGCTCACCCATAGATACCCATACATCTGTATAGATTACATCCGCGTCTTTTGTTGCTTCAGCCACATCTTCTGTCAAAGTAATGGTAGCACCAGTTTCTTTTGCCACGCCTTCACAATAATTTACCAAAACATCATTTGGAAAATACTTCTTATTGGTACATGCCACAAAATGCATACCTAACTTCGCGCACACATTCATAAGAGAATTGGCCATATTGAAACGGGCATCTCCCATGTATACGAATTTCAAGCCCTTTAACTCTCCAAAATTTTCTCGGATTGTAAGCATGTCTGCAATCATCTGTGTTGGATGATATTCGTCCGTCAAGCCATTCCATACCGGAACACCTGCATATTTTGCCAAAGTATTAACTGTCTCCTGCCCAAAGCCGCGATACTCAATTCCGTCATACATACGTCCTAACACGCGAGCAGTATCTGCAACACTTTCTTTACCTCCGAACTGAGATACGCTTGGGTCCAAATAAGTTACATGCATTCCTAAATCATATGCTGCCACTTCAAAAGAACATCTGGTTCTAGTACTGGTTTTTTCAAAAATCAACACAATATTTTTACCCTGTAATGTGTTATGTAAAACCCCTCTTTTCTTCTGGTCCTTTAACTCTTGCGCCAAGTTAATCAAATATGTAATTTCTTCTGGCGTATAGTCTTTTAATGTGAGAAAATTACGTCCTTTTAAAGTCATTCCTTCATCCTCCTATGTTTTGGGATGAAGATATTTTACTCTATTTAGCCTTGGAATACAAGAAAAAAGGTCGCCAAAATGACGACCTTTTCAGCACTTTTCTTATGGTGTATTGCTAAAGAATACGATTTTTCCGTATACAATACCTTTTCTGCCTGTTGAGGCCAGACGGAAGGAACGACATCCACCCGTGTTGTCCTCTCCTGCTAAAGCCGCAGCTGCAGCCTTTTTGCAAGATGCCGTGGTTTTTCCTGCAATGAGAATTCTCGCCACCTTACCAGACATTGCTGGTGTAAACTGATTCTTCTGGAAAATAACCTCTCTTATGGTATCAGGATAGTGTCTGTGTTTCATTCTGTTGATTACACATGCACCAACCGCAAGCTGTGCTTCGTATGGTTCCGCACCTGCTTCGCAATAGATCAGCGCTGCAAGAAGTTCTAAATCAGTCGCATTATCCACAGCTTTCTGTTCCTTTTCCTTCTGTTTTCTAGCTGCTTCTTCTTTTTTCTTCTCTTCTTCGATACGCTTTTGTTCTGCGATTTCTTCGTTTGTCATTCCGACGCTAACTTCTACCGCCACACTTACATAATCAGCACTCAAATAGCAAGTGTTTTCTTCATAAATAACTGCAATCCAACCATCTACTGGTTCGATATCTTCATTTACTTCGATTCTATCGCCTTTTGAAAGCTTTGTTACAATCTTTGTATCAGTACTTGGTCCCTTACGAACACGAAGTCCATTGGTTGTTACGGTTGCATAGGTTTTTGCCAATTCTTTGGCAAGCTTCAACGCTTCATTTCCGTATAAACAATACTCATTTGACACATATCCTACAACATTACCAGATTTGATTTTGGTCCATTCTTCACCTTTTTCAAGGATTTCACCATAATCGCCTCTCTCTAATTTACCAACAATCTTTCCAGAGGTGCTTGGCTCTTTACGAACATTTAAATTGTTTTTTACATTGGCAAGAATACGATTCTGCCATGCCTTTTCTTCCTCCGTCAGTTCTGGCTCCTGTGGAACATCTGGTTCTTGCGGTGTTACAGGTTCTTCAGAATCTGGTTCTGTACCGTCTAGTTCTGTATCGTCTGGTTCTGTACCACTTTCAGTTTCATCTTCTGTGCCTCCACCGACAATATCAGAAGTATCCTTGTCAACACTTACATCACCATCACCTGATGACATTTCGCTGTCATTTCCTGCAGTTCCTTCTACATTGGCATTCCCGCAGCCTGAGATAAGAATCATCACAACCATAAATAAACTTACGAATCGAGTTGCCGCTGTAATTCTTAAATTAGATTTCATATTACCTCCATATTCGGTCCACTTTCTCTATAGTATTACATTGGTATTTCGCATTTAAACACTATCTTTCAAATGTTACGAAAATATTACAGTCCTTTGTGACTTGTTGCATTATATCAAAGCAGGATATCCTTGTCAAATTTCTGAACTTTTTTACGGAAAAAATTCCCCTAAGACTGCCTGTATAATGCGGTTTTGCTGTTCTTCTTTTTCTTGAAATTTCTCTTTATGTACCTCCTCTGTAAACTCTTCGTTGGAATCTTCTAACACGCATTCCAGATAGGATTTTACTTCTTTTACAATATCGTCTGTCTGTTTCTTAAGAATGGTTATCTTTTGTAATAAAATAATTAGTAGGATGCCCATGACCGCAATGGCCACCAGCAATAAGATTTCTAATTCCTTCATGCCATTCTCCTTGTTTTAGTTATGTAGTTTGTCCTTCTTATTATAACGACTTCTTATTTTTATCGAAAGAGTTCTATTCCTACTTTTCACCGCAAGTTTTTCACCTTTTCGACAACAACTTACAATTTCTCTTTGTTGACTTTTTTTCTCTAGCGTATAATATAAAATAAGAAACCATATTTACATATTTTGATAAGGGGACAGCTTATGAAAAAAATCATTATGACAGGTGGCGGTACCGCCGGTCACGTAACACCAAATATTGCTCTTATGCCAGCACTGAAAGAAGCCGGGTATGAGATTGAATATATCGGCTCCTATAATGGTATTGAAAAAGGGTTGATTGAAGCCCAGAACATTCCTTACCATGGTATTAATTCCGGAAAATTACGTAGATACTTAGACCTTAAGAATTTCTCTGATCCGTTCCGTGTAATTCACGGCTATACTCAGGCCTTAGGACTTATGCGCAAATTAAAACCAGACATTGTCTTCTCAAAGGGCGGCTTTGTTTCTGTACCTGTAGTTTTAGCAGCAAAAACCTGTGGCGTGCCTGCGATTATTCACGAATCAGATATTACTCCTGGCCTTGCTAATCGCATTGCCATCAAGGGCGCCAAAAAAGTATGTTGCAATTTCCCTGAGACACTGAAGTATCTTCCAGCAGATAAGGCCGTTCTCACGGGCTCACCAATTCGCCGTGAGTTATTCGGTGGCGATGCCCAAAAAGCCTATGCGCTATGTGGTTTTCCTATCTCCGCAAAACCAGTCCTTCTCATTATTGGCGGAAGTTTAGGTTCCGTGGCAGTAAATACCGCTGTACGCAAGGTGCTTCCTCAGTTATTAGAAGATTTTTATATCATTCACTTATGCGGAAAAGGCAATTTGGACGAATCCTTAATTGGTACGGAAGGATATGCACAGTTTGAATATGCAAGTTCAGAACTTACAGATATGCTGGCCTTGGCAGATATTGCCATCTCCCGTGCCGGTGCCAACTCTATCTGTGAATTACTCGCCCTACACAAGCCAAACATCTTAATTCCACTTCCTGCAGCCGCAAGCCGTGGTGACCAGATTTTAAATGCTAATTCCTTTGCAAAACAAGGCTTCTCTTGTGTATTAGAGGAAGAAACTCTCACAGACGAACTTCTTCTTAAGACCGTAAAAGAAGTTTTTGCAAACCGTCAGCAATATATCGATGCTATGTCTGCCAGTGGACAGATGGATTCCATCGGAACCATCCTTCAGTTAATTGAAGAGAACGCTCGCAAATAATTATTCTTGTAAAAAAACACACCTTCAGCCTGCCCGAAACGGGAAATGGTTGAAGGTGTTTTTATGTCTTTATGATGCTGTATATGCGTCCTAATTTAACTTCAGGTTATCGCAAAGTTCTTTCATTTCTTCATCTGTAAAAGATACATGGTTTGTAACTAAAACATTTGTATTATCTGCATCCTTATATCTTGGAATCAGATGTAAATGGAAATGGAATACGGTCTGTCCTGCAATCTCTCCATTGTTTTGCAACAGATTATATCCGTCGCACTTTAAGATAGGAGTTACATGCTTGATCACTTTCTGTCCCACCTGAATTGCTTTTCCCAAAACCTCTGGATCAATTTCATATACATCCGCATAATGTTCCTTTGGAAGTACCAGCGCATGTCCCTTGGTTGCTGGGCTTGCATCCATAATAACCTTGAAATCGTCATCCTCGTAAAGTGCATTCGTTGGGATATCTCCATTTGCTAATTTGCAAAAAATACAATTACAATCTTTCATTATCATTGTCTCCTTGTTGGATAATTTTTTCAGAGAATTTCTTCTATACTAGGTATAAAAACACATATTAGAACAAGAATACCTGGTCTAACATACGAAGCGTCTTAAAGTTACCTTTTGCTGTCATCTCACCAGTCATAAATGCTCTCTGGAAAGTCATTCTGCCATCTACGATTGACTGCATTACATCCACAGACATCTTGGCATATACATCAATCTCATCCTTCTGTCCATAATGAACCTCTAACTGTTCATTATTAACTTCTATGTAGAGTGGATTCTTGTATCCTTCAATGCTAATAGAGTATGTTGCCCTGAAATCATCCTGTGCCACGAAATGATTCTGGAAATCTTTTACAAATGGAGCTTTTTCTTCGCTGACAGATTTTCCTAACATATCCTTGAACATAGATGCCAGTTCTTCAATGTCTTCTTTCTGCTGTTTTACATAACTATCATCAGACACGTATTTAGACAACTGCTCACTTTCCTGAGGTGTCAGTGTCATCTGCTGTGTACGAAGAACGCTCTGTTTTACAGCAAAGTTACTGGTTGGAAGGCTCTTTACCTTCTGAGAAATAGTTCTGTACAGATTCTCTGCCTTTTTCTCAATAATCAGGTTGTATTCGCTGTTACTTTCAAAGCTAACCAAATCTTCTACGTATCCACATAAGCCAGAACATGGAAGTCCGCCTAAAATCTCCCAGGCATTTGCCAAAGACATCTCTCCCTGTCTCTCTCCGTATGTAGTAGACATAACGATTGGCTGCATATAAATCGAGCTAATCTTTTCTTTGTCGCCATATAACCAGCAGGCATCCAAAAACTGCTGCATATATCCACCGATACCAAGCCACTCTACAGTTGTGGCAAGAATAATACCGTCTGCATCTTTAAATGTCTGTGGCAAAGTAGCGATTTCATTTTTATGCTCATAAATATTGTATCTCTCCACCTTAACACGCAGCTCTTTTAGAACATCTTCCATCTTATTCAGAACATATAATGTAGGATCATCTAAAAGCCCACGTCCACCATAGTATACATTAATTTTCATCTTCTACCTCACAAGTATTGTTATCATATGTATAAGTATATAAATTTTGTTCGGTAAAATCAATCTTTTTAATATTTCTTCTATAGAAAATAATGCATATAAGGAATCCCATAATGAGTCCGCCGATATGCCCCCAGTTATCCACATTTCCTGCGGTCACACCATAATAGAGACATAGCACAATCATAATCGTCAATCCCTTGCCCGTTAAGGATTCATATCTTCCTTTGTGAACAATGACAATCCAAACTAACGCTCCGATAATACCAAAAACCGCTCCCGAAGCACCTGCTGCCACTCCGTAATCTCCACTTGCTAGCATCTGACCACAGGACATAGCGCTTCCGCCGATTCCTGCGCATAAATATAACACTAGGAACTTCCACTTTCCTAAGGCGTTTTCCAGAATCTGCCCTGCACTACCTAGAATCACCATATTGTTCATAAGATGTGGCAGACCAAAATGCATAAATGTAGCCGTAAACAGCCTCCAATACTGCCCCTTCTCAACAATATAAGGAGGATAAATTGCACCTACGTCCATCATATACTTTGCGCTTTCTGTGTCTCCTAAAATCTCTAATGCTAGATACACTATCACATTTATAATAATAAGAACAAACGTCACCTTCATAGTTGTTTCCTTTACGTTTTTTCTTCTTATTATAAAAGGTTAATTCTTCGCTTTCAACTTTCTATTTCTAAAAATCTTATTAATAAAAGTGATATCCCACATCTCCAAACCGAATACTATCTCCGCTTTGTAATTCCTTACGAGACTTGTAACTAAGCAAGTTCTCGTTTACATATGTTCCATTGGTAGAATTCAAATCTTCTATATAGTATATATTCCCTTGGCATTCAATCCTGGCATGAAACTGACTTATGGTATCTTTTTCTATATGGAACTGCACCTTATGATTCTTTCCCACTATGTAAGCGCCTTTTTCAAGCACGAAATCTGGAAAAACACCTTTTCTATCGCAGATTAGTTCTCTTCTATCTTTTTTCATTGTGGAAAGGCATACTGTTGGATGAAGTGTAATTGCATCCTCTTCTTGTTGTTCTTCCGGGTCCTCCGGATATACCACTATTGGTATGTACTCATTTATTTTTTTCGGGAACTTGTTTTCCAAACTGGCCAACAGCTCCTTCAAAACATCCTGGATTTTTTGCTTAATACTCTCTGGACTAAAATTATTATGTTGTACCGCTTGTTTCTCGAATCCATCTTCTTCCCTTGCCTCCTCTCTTACTATTTTTCTTTCCGAAGGCACAATCATCCTGCTACGTTCTTCCAGGATTACTTGTTTAAGGTCTGTAATACTCATTCCATCTAGCAGGGACATTTCATATATTTTATATGCCCACCCCACCACTGTTGTGTCCTTGTGGTCTAACTTCGTTAACATATATTCCAATAATTGCTGTAGTTCCAATGCCAGATTCCCTTTATGAAACGGATATGCTACAAAGGATAGTTCTTCCTGCGTATTTATAAAAATCAATTCTGGATCTAGCACCAAACAGTTCACATCCACAAGATTCCAGTCTAATACTTCTACAGCCTGACATAATTTTAGAATCAACGTTTCAAAAAATATTTTTCCTATATTATTTATCCTACAATAAGAATCCAACGCCTGCTTCCCAGTAATGTCATACCAGTATTGCCCCGCAGATCCTTCATAACATTTCTGAACTGGAATAAAATTATCTAAACATCTCCTTAATAAAATCTTCTCATCAAAATTATTCTCCGGCATTGCTGGAACAATCATATAACTGCAATTTATGTCTCTCTTGTATGTAATCTCTCGATTAATCACCCTCGATTTCCTCCTTAATTTCCTCCTTGATTTCTTCTAATATTTGATAATTGTAGAACTCCTTCACAATATCCAGACATTTAATCTCTGGGTTTTCACTTCGTTCTCTTACCTCCTGAAAAAAATGAATACCAACACTTAATACATTTGCTATAAGGAATAGCAGAACCGGAATATAAATAGACGCCTCTATAGTAAAGCTTCCTTTGTGCATTCTCTTGTGTCTTATCATAATTCTGCCCCCTGTTGTAGCATCATATAAACCACCGACCCCACTAATAAAAATGGGACAAATGGAATCTGGTCTTTTCCCTTCTTCTTGCATAAAATTATAAGAACCATTCCCAAAATGCCTGCCAAAGAGCTGGCTAATACTATAATCCCCACAATATCCTCTAAGCTTTTGTACATTCCCATAGCACAAAGTAAAAATCCATCCCCGTATCCAATGGCTTCTCGTGTAATCCACCCAAGCCCAAGGCATACCAAGCCTGGTACCAATCCCATACACAAATCCATCAGGCTTCTTTCTCTCATCATCGACAACAATAGTCCCATTACGCCCCCAGCTAGTGTGATCGCAATTGGAATTTGCCGATATCTCCAGTCCCAAACACTTTGGATTGCTAGCATACTAATCATCTGTATCTCCTCCACAACACAACTTACAAGGTCTTCTATCCTCAACCTCTGATAACTTCTTTTTATCTATGGTTCGTTTGATAGAACGACAATTTAATCTTCCGTGATACAATTCTCCATAATCCGTGAAATAAACCAAGTCATCTTCCGAAATATTTTCCACGCAACGGGAACACGCGTAGTATTTTTGTCCATTTTCTCCTCGAATTGTATTCATTGACCATAAAAAGGCGCTTTTTACACGGATTGTTAACGCCCTACACGACTGTAATTTATGGTATACTTCGCCACCTGATGTTATATAAACCCACTGATTTCTATCTTCTTTCGGCAAATCCCCCACCCATTTTTGGAAAGTATTTCTGTTCCATAGGGTAATTCCATCTATCCCAAACAGTTTTATGGGAAATTCAACTCTGTAAGTCGCCTGTAATGTCATATAGTCACTTTCAAACTCTGACCCCAGCAACACAACTCCCAGACTCTCTCCCTGTACATATTTAGAAATCAATGGTTCTTCTCGTAGATGCCACAATACCAAGGCTTTTGCAGACGCAAACTGCATCGTTTCCTCAGAAACAATACTGCTTTCGACTGCAACCTTTCTTCCTGCATAGATCAGCGCCTCCTCTACTCTTAACTGAATGAACATCACATGAAAAAAGAATAGAATTGTAACAAAAAAGCAACTAATGACAGGAATAATAACTGCAGCCTCCACTGTTAAAGAGCCCTTGTTTATAGTAGATTTTGGGCAGGTATAAAAAGATGTCTCCTTGTTTCGTAAGTGGTCTATGTATATGCGCAGTTGGGGAGAAGCGATGAAAGTACTTTTATTGTTTCTATTCCAAAGAGACATCTTTCTACACCTGCCTTTCTATCAATAATATCCGTACGTTTTCTCCATAACGATTTGACGTAATTGCTCCTGGGATGATGCTTCCCCAAACACATAAAATATTGGTGCACATTCATATACCATTCTCATTTTTGCCCGCACAACCAATTGATCAAATCTTACACTTCCATCTTCCTTTAATAATGCGATTTCCTGTATATCCATGGCTCGACCTGCCAGCTCTTTTTCTCTTTGAAACAAGAGTAACACTCCCAAATAAGTCTTATAGGAGATTCCATTCTTACAATCTTTTGCCACAAGATACTGCGAACCAATCTGATCTAGACTTTCTATCCCCAATGTCCATGTTTCTTTGCTTTTGATAATTGGTATTTTATAGTCCAGCAACAACGCCCTCACGTCTAACACACTTTCACCAAACGCCCATGCTACAAGCAACCCTATCTTTACGACCTCCACAATTGCTGCATTCGCTGTTGCACCGGCCAGTGCCCATGCCAGTGTCTCTGCGACCTGACATTTTTCCACATCAGAAAACAAATACGCCAGATTGGCCGCTTCTCGAATGAGTAATAATTGATTTACTACTTCCCTAAGATTTTCAATATCATTATTTTTTCCTCCTATCAGATACTCTAATTCATAGTTAAGTCCACGATTAGAGATCTGATTGGTATAATCGGTTAAATACGTCAACAGATATTGCTGCAAAAAAACTCTATCCAGCCAATCATTTTCTTCTATGCAACTCTTCTTTCCTTCTTTTAATTCGCGATAGGAAACCGCCTCATCCAAATCATATTCTAAGGCAGAAAGTGCATCTGTATCCTCAACCACCAATTCCAGCAATTGTGTTTTTTGTAGCTTTTGAATAGTTTCCAACGGACTTCTTTGTGTTCCACCTCTGGCTTTTTTCTCTACCTCTTCCAAGCTCTTGATTGCACTTTCAATCTCCGTTCCATCCGAAGAATGATTCTCGATTAAATCCTTAATCGCTTCGTACTGGTTATATATGGTTTTTGCAGTTTCAAAGAGAATATTTTCTTCCATATATGCCGATACCGCATTTATATAAGCTGCACCTTCCCCATCCGTAAGCAAAGTGTATTCCAACAGTTCAACATCCTTCAGCTTGAGCATCAAGAAGTTTGTCCCTAGGCCCTTTTCTACATATCCACTCCCGGCACACTGCTCCGCTATACTCTTTATCTGGTCAATGTTATTCCCTAACAAACGATACTTTTCCCACAACCCAGAATTGTATCTTGCAAAGGATGATTCAATGGCTGCCTGAGATTTAAGTGAGGCCATATGCTTTAACTCATAACTTCTTGTCCCTTCCAATAGCGCCAACAGACATCCCACCACCAGAGCCAAACTTAAAACTGTGAATACCGTTATTCCACCTTTATGCATCTTTCTCATTCTATATCGCTCCAGCATCTTCTATGATTGTCTCAAAAATGTCATTAACCAGGTCCGTAATTTGCTCTTTAAAAATCAAAACCAGGCCAATCAATACCACAATTATTAAAATCAACTCCACAACTCCCGCTCCACGCTCTTCTTTTATCAATTTATTAAATCTTGACATAATTTCTCCTTTCTATGCTGTAAAATCAATCATTGCCGGCGCTATCACAATTACCATTACGACGACCATCATGAGCATTAATGGCACCAACATCTTTGTCGACGCCTCTTCTCCAAGCCTTTTTGACTGTAATATACGATGTTCATACGCCTGCTTTGATTCTTGTTCAAGGATGATACACAGTCCTTGTGTTCCCTTCTCTAAATTACCCGCCAAGTGTCTCATCAAACGATGAAAATACGAATTCTGCAGTTCATTTGCAAATCTCTGATAAGCTTTTTTCTCATTTTCTCCTTCTTCTATGCGTCTCATCATTTTTACGATGCCTTCATAGACTTCTTTTTCCTTTGATAGATTATTTTGCCTATTGTCGAGATAACGAGTGGCAATTATATTCCAAGCCTGTCGAAGATTCATTCCTGCCCCTAATAATAATTCCAGTTGTCCCACTACTTCTGGATACTCAAACTCTAATTTCTGGGCCCTTTCCTGATTTCTTTTCCTATTTTCTTGTTTTTTTAGCACTACCACCAGAATAACTGCGATGACTTCTATCAATAGAACCTCGATAGCAATGTTACTCCTTTCCTTTGTCCAATAAACTCTTCTGCCCAACAGTTCCTGCGGAAGGACTACCGTTCCACTGCCTTCTTTTTCCATTTCATACTGCATCCAATTATTTAGCTCTTCCATTACCAATTCTTCCTGGCTTTTTTCTCTCGGTATAATCCTTATTGGGAACTGATATGTTTTTTCATAGTTTCCACAAAGAAGGTTTACCGAAACTCCCACGACCTGTCCATCTGTAGCAATCTCCTCGTACACGATAGTTCCATCTGTTTTTACAAACTCCCAGGGATCCACCGACCACTTTGCCGCAACGGTTCCGTTCACATATTCTTTTTTCATCGGCAATTTCTCACAGCCTTCCGAAAAATTCAAACCAGAAAATTCTAAATCAATCTCCATAATTGCTTTTTCAAAATACTGCTCCGCCTGCTCTTGCGTTGGAAGCATAGCTTCTATCTCAGCCGTATAGTCAAATATTCCTTCTATTCCTTCAATAGAAACGGTTAATTCTTCTTCTTTTGTACCTTCTCCTATTTCCTGCCGAGTAATCGTTCCCACTTTATTATCCATGCTTTGATACAAATCCAGCGCAAGTCCTATAAAAAACACTACCACGAATACTATTACAAGCTTTTTTATATCCTTTTTCTCCATAACTACACCTGTATATCCATAATTTTTTCTCCCAGAAACAGGGCGACCACATAGATTCCCAGACACACCGTCATGATAATTCTTCCTAAGAGGCTCTCATACAAAATAGATATATATTGCCATGACGAAAACTGTAAAAATACCAATATTCCCAAAGGCATCCAGCTCATAACCTGCTGCTCCATCTTCTTTCCTGCAATGACAACCTCTATCTCTCTCTGTGCTTCATAACGTTCTAACATTCTCGAAACTGTTCCATCGATAATCTGCTTCCAGTTCCCGCCGCTTTTCTTTCCAAACTCCATAATCTGAGAGAATTGAATCATTTCTTCTATCTGAAAGTCATATGCTACATTAGCAAAAAGCTTCTCTACCGGATTATTCAATGCAATGGAACTATTCATCTTACGAATCGCCTGATATAATTCGTTATTTTCACCATACAATAGCAATACTTCCTGCTCCACTTCCTTCCAGGCATTTTCCATAGAATATCCCGCTTGCAATGCCGCATTTAATACCTGCAGGCTATACATGAACTGCTGTCGCAATTCTTGAACCCGCTTTCTTTGCATCTTCACATTCCAGATTCTATAGAGCACCATATGCACCAGTGGCCAAACCAACATCCCCCACATGGAACGGTAGAACAAAAATGCCACTATGCCTGCAATCCCAAGACTAACCAGAACCACCTTAACCTTCATTTTTTAGTTTTCCCTTCTTCCATAGCTCATTTTGTTTTGCTAAGGCGTTGTCGTAGCGATACAATACCCTTGTTTCAATCTCCCCTTGTTTTATGCCTATAATCTCCGTAATTTCCACAACTCTTCGGATACCATCCCGTCCTTTTTCCAGATGTATTAATATGTCAATTCCCGATGCAATTTGTTGACGAACTGCAACAAGAGGCAACTCGCTTCCCATGAGCACCATGGTTTCTAGACGACTCAACATATCCCTCGTGGAATTAGCGTGGCCAGTAGAGAGACTTCCCTCGTGCCCGCTATTCATCGCCTGAAGCATATCCAAGGTTTCTTCTCCACGACACTCTCCAACAATGATTCTGTCCGGTCTCATACGAAGAGCGGTGTGTATTAAATCTCTAGCAGTAATCGGTCTGTTTCCCTCTGTGTTCATAGTTCTTGTCTCTAAACGAACACAATTATCAATTCCCTGCAGCTTTAACTCAGCGGAATCTTCAATGGTTATAATTCTTTCTCCTCGGGGAATATATGCAGAAAGTGCATTTAGAAAGGTGGTTTTTCCGGAACTTGTTCCACCAGAAATAAAAAGGTTATACTTATTTTTCACAAGTGTTCTCAGGAATTCTGCTGCTTCAGAAGTAATTGTTCCTTGTTGGATCATAAACTGCATATCCAACGCTTCTTTCTTAAATTTACGAATAGAAATCGCCGACCCATCTATTGCGATAGGCTTTAACACTACATTTACTCTGGAGCCATCCTCTAACCTTGTATCTACAATAGGCGATGTGTAATTCACTACTCTGTTATGTTTCCCTACGATTTGCTGTATAACATTTTGTAAGGATTCTTCCGAAGCAAAAGAATATTCATATTCAAGCATTTCCCCTCTCTTTTCATAGAATATTCTTTTTGGTCCATTTACTAAAATCTCTGTAACCTCATCATCTTCCATTAATTCTTGCAATACATCTAGTTTTCTCAGGGAATTAAACACCCTTTTTTCTATTATCATACGCTGGGCAATAGAGTATTTTGCCGCTTCCTCTCTACTTGCTATTTCCCTGATGATTACTTCTTTGATGGATTCCTCATCTATTTCTTTGGAAAAATCCATTCTTTGAAGAACCTTTTCTCGTATCAATTCACAAAACTTATCCAATTGCTTTTTCCTCGTTTATTACTTTTCTGAGAAGGTCACCAACGCTTCCCCATTTCCACGATTCGACAAGTCTGTCCCATTCCATGTCTGTACATGAAACTGAAGGAATCTCCATTCTCTGAATTCTATGTAAAACATCCTGTTCCCCCTTCCTTTCCAGTTCTTCTTTCCACGTTTGTTCTCTCCAATTGCACCCATTTCCTTTTGGGCACAATAAAAATATCTGATGACATATGTCTTTCATTTCCGAAAAAGTCATGCTCCCTTCTCCAAAATTGATCACTACTGTGTCATATCCCAACTCCTGTTCCAGATATCTCACTAAGCTTTCATATACATCCTTATTTCCTTCTAACAAATAATTAGAATTCTTAAACGGGAAAATATAGTCCCAATTTGGAGTATGACCTATAATGTCTTGCATTCTCCCTCGAATAAAATTCTGTGCTATGGCCATGGACACTGCATCCTCCATTCCCAGCTCTCCTCTTTTGGCAAATCCACTAAATTGCTGCAAATCCAAAAGAATCACCTTTCGATGTTCTCCCAATATGTCACTCAATATCGTGGCATACGGAAATTGTAATGCCGGAGATGTTAAGGAATAAACTCCAATTACTTTTAACAATTCCCTTCCTTGCACCACTGGACGTATCCCTTGATTCGATAGCATAATCTCTACCAACTCCATGATTCGATAGACTTCCTGATACTTGTCCTCTTCTTTGAGCCAAAGAGTCCTTAAAGCTTTCTCCTCCGCCCACTGAGACTTATAGGAATCACTCTCCGATAAAATGTAGACATCATAATACGCAGATTTCTCTTCTTGTAATTCCTCCATAGAAGAAAAAATGTGAAACTCATACTCTTTGGAATAATGTTTCATCAAGCATTTTACAAAACGCTCCTGATAAATGTCTTCATCTAGACAAATCGCTAGTTTAATCTTCAATAGACATTCTCCTTCTCACTATATGAAATTTGCAAAATTAACCTATTACGGGAAATAAATGGATGTCCTTCTCCACAAGGACAAAGATTATTTTTAGATCGTCGAAAACATGCAACGTAACCTCATTGCTTGTAAACCGAATTATAGACATGATGTATCCTTTTGTCTACAAGAAAATATTTTTTTGTGAAGGATGAATATTTTTTTATGAGATTTTTTGTATACATTTCCTATTTTTGCTTATACTTATAAAAAAGGATTGGCAGGTGAACGCATGAAGCTGTTTAACTTTCAAAAAACAGAAGAAAATAAACCATACATGTTACTAAAAGATGACTTAGAAAAAACAAATATAGAACTGCAGGCCGCATATACAAATATGCAAAATGTTACTGAACCTGACTTAATTGATTATTATATCTATCAAACCCAAGCGGCTCAAATTCGCTATCAATATTTGCTTAATTGCGCAAAAAAATTAGAGGATTCTTAAACTAAGAATCCTCTATTATTGTTATCCATAAGATTTTCATTTAGACTGGAACGACCATAAGTCATTCCTGCATATACCTTCTGTACATTCTGCATTAATGGCGCAGAATTATCACTTTTCGCCGCTTCACAAAATCCCACATATAAACGTTTCATTATCTCTTCCGCTTCATGAATTCCATCGATGCGGTTTTGATAAATTGCCTTTGCCAAAAGATTTTTACTGGTTACATATAAACGGTGCAATTCTTTTGACAGTTCATAGCGAAAATCCAAAGCCCCTATAAGCATATCCAGGGTCTTTTGCCCTTGCTTAATTGCGTCTTTATAGTTTTCGTAATTGCCTTTTTCATGCTCTTCTTTTGCTTCGTCCAAATATGCAAAAAGGATATCATACATAATGATAATCATCTCTCCTTTGTTGCATTGACTCAGTCTACGCTGAAAGTCCAGGCGCATTTCATCTTTCATATATTACCTCTGAAGCAGTGATAAAATCTGCTGTGGCATTTCATTTGCCTGTGCCAGAACAGAGATAGAAGCCTGATTCAGGACATTCTGCTGTGTATATTCTGACATCTCAATTGCCATATCTGTATCCATAAGTCCAGAGTATGCTGCTGTTACGTTTTCTCCTGTTGCAGAAAGGCTTGCAGTTGCATAGTCGAGACGATTCTGGAAAGCACCGATACGAGAACGGGTAGCTGTAAGTTTGGTCATTGCTTCATCCAATGTTACCATTGCTTTTTCCGCACCATTTACAACGGTTACGTCAACTGTATCAATGTATAAACTCTCTACAGAGATTTCGGTAATTCTAACATCCATAGTCTGATGTTCGTTGGAACCAATCTGAATAGTTAAAGAACCCAGATCTGTAACTTCGATTTCGTAATTACCGTTTGCATCATCTGCTGCTGCAGGCACATAGTTCTCATCTAACAAGAAATCGATAGAAAATCCATTGCTATCTGTGATAATAATTCTGTTTCCTTCTGCGTTTACTGTAGTTGTTGCAGTAAATCCTGAAACTTCTGTGTCTGTTGGAAGTGTAACGTCTGCATCTGCTCCATTAATGTTTAATGTATATGTCTCTGTTTCAGCATCATATTCTGCTTCTGGATTGTTTGAGATTGCTAATGCATCTGCTAACTCTTTTGTTGCGCTAAGTTCAACTGCTGCATCAAATCCATAAGACTCAGATTTGATACTTAATGTTGTCTGTGCATCGTTAATCTCTACATAGCATCCGGCTTCTTCTGCAGCGGTACGAATTACATGAAGATACTGTTCTTTTGTCATTCCAGCAGTAATGTCTGCACCGATTCCGTTAATGAGAAGGCTTCCATCCGCTGTTGGAGCAGCGTAATCCAATTCCACTGTTGCCTGCTCAGCTAATCCATTTACGTTGATTGCATATGTCTTAGCGTCAACCGCTTCTGAAACATAAAAACGGCTTCCACCTTCTGCATATACACGCACATCAGAAGAACCATCTAACAGAGTCTTTGTATTGTATTCTGTGTCAGATGAGATTCTATCTACTTCTTTCTGTAATTCATCGATTTCCGCCTGGATGGTCTTCTTGTCATCATAAGAATTCGTTCCATTTGCAGCCTGAACAGATAATTCTCTCATTCTCTGCAGAATGCTTGTAACTTCATTCAAAGCTCCATCTGCGATCTGAAGCACAGAAACACCATCTGAAGCATTTGCTTCAGCCTGATCTAATGCGTCAATTTGTGCTTTCATCTTGTTGGAAATTGCGATACCTGCTGGATTATCACTTGCATGATTAATTTTGAAACCGCTAGATAAGCGCTCCATAGATGCAGCCAGTCTATTTTCTGTACGTAATAACTGATTATTTGTAATAACAGCTGACATATTGCGATTAATATGCATATTCTGTTTCCCTCACAATATTTTCCGCATCCTTGCGCCTAATATTTGACAACCATGTCATTTATTTGCTATGTATATCGGCCAATTTTACCCGTTCCTTAACCATAAATTCCAAATTCTCCAAATAAAGTATATAATTGCTTTTCTGTGGGAAACGTATTATAATAGCGAGAGGAAATATACAAGAAGGAGGTTATCCCCATGGCAAAAGTTACCAAGGATACCATGATTGGCGAACTTCTCCAGATTAATGCTGATATCGCTCCATTACTTTTAGGTATTGGAATGCATTGTCTTGGATGCCCATCTGCTCAGATGGAAACAATCGCAGAAGCAGCTATGGTTCATGGAATTAATCCAGACGATTTAGTTGATGATATTAATGATTTCTTAGAACACAACTAATACAACAATATAAAAAGCAAGGATACAAAATAGTGTCCTTGCTTTTTTTATTTGTTAATTTTCAAGTGAACTTAAAACCTTCAGGGCATCACCCTTTAGAATTAATTTGCCGTGTTCTCCAAAATAAGCCTCTGTTGCAGGAGTATATTTCTTCTGAACAGAATATTCGGAAATAATATTACATACTTTGTTGAACTCTTCTGGAGTATGATGGTTTTTGCGGACAATGAGATAAAAACGATTCTTCTTCTCGTCCTTATACACATCATTGCTGCCTTCATAATATCCACCCAGTACATGTGCGAGTCTTTCCATCTGTTCAAGGTTTGAAAACTCGAACATTTTGGTCAAGTTCAGCGGTTTTACAGGCGTTACATTGACCGCTTTTTCTTTCTCTTCCACCTGCGCTTCCAAATCTTCTTTCATTTTTTGGAAAAGACCTAGAATATCATCTGCCCCCTGGGTGTCGGAAAACAGATTGGTTTCTGATACCGTTTCTTCTTCCTCTTCTCCCTCGGAGAATTTGGAGAATCTGGTATCTATCTCCTCAGGATATTCCACCTTGGTAATCTGCAGGATAATATTCTCTCCAGAAAGGGGAATTGCTTCAATCATCAGCGGAATATCTCCAGCCTCAAAGCCAAATTCATAATTTGCCTGCTCTATCATATCACGGAAAAGGTTTCTTGCCTTCTCTGAACCATATGCCAGTTCACTTATTTTGATTTGTCTGTCCGCCAAGTCTTCCTTGGTCAGAGTACAACGAATCTGATTTTCATTTATCTTCTCAATTCTCAAATTATCACATCCTTACATAGAAAATCTTATGAAAATGTACACTTATTATAAACATAGGCGTTCCCTTTGTAAAGACAATGCCTCATAAAAAATTTCTAAAAAAGTTCTTGCATCTCAAAATAAACTGTGTTATATGTGTAATCACAAGATGCGTTTGTTGCTCCAAAGGAGTGATCAAACATTTTAAATCAAATCTTGTTTGGAAAATATGAAATTCTATCCGTCCTTGGATCCGGAACCTTTGGTACGGTATATCTTTCCAAACATCTACAGCTAGAGTGCTATCGCGCATTGAAACTCGTCCCCAAAGAATCCATCAATTCGCGTAATTCTCTTATTTCTGAGGCCTTGCTTCTGAAATCCTTACAGCACCCGGCAATTCCCCATGTATACGATATAGAAGAAGACACAAACTATTATTATCTTATTGAGGAATACGTCTATGGTGAATCTGTAGAAGCATTTTTGTCTCATCAATCTCATATTTCCCTGGATTGTTTTTTCGATTTTTGCTTACAGTTATGTGATGTTTTTGCCTATTTACACAACTTGACTCCTGATCCGGTCCTTTATCTTGATTTAAAACCGGAACATATTATAGTATGTGAAAGACAGCTAAAAATAGTCGATTTTAACGTAGCAACTTTTCTTTCCAATTCGGGAAATATCTTGAATCTTTTCGGGAACCAGGAATACAGTGCACCTGAGCTTTTTTACGGCGCATTACCTAGTCCTACCTGTGACATTTATAGCATTGGGAAAATTATGAAATACCTTTCCCAATATCTAGATGTTCCTATTCCCCCGAAACTTCACCAAATAATACATAAGGCTGCGCAGAATAAGCCTGACTGTCGTTTTGAAACGGTAGACAGTTTGATTTCTGCACTAAAAAAACAAAAATTACTGCTTCAACAATCGCATCTTGTTAAAAAAATTGCAATTTATGGAAGCCATCCAGGCTGTGGCACAACCCATATTGCAATCGCTCTGGTCTCTACACTTAATTATCTGGGCTACGACGCGACTTATTACGAAAAGGTCGTCGAAAACAATTTCCGTAACTTGCCTCGCATCGTCCCACAATTTATAGAAAACCAGGGACGTCTTCATTACAGATTCTTTAAAGGATATCCGAATTATGGACCGGGCATTTGCCTGCCAGAATGTTCAGATTCAGTGTCCATTTATGACTATGGCACAACACTTCCCGACAAACCTGAAGATTTTGATTTAATTCTGTTTGTCTGTAGTAATGGAATCTGGCATCTGCAGCATGCCATCGACAAGGGCGAATCCCTTTTTCAACTTTACGGCAATCCTTTGATTATCTGTAACATGGGACATAAGAAATCTATGCGTGTACTAGCAAAATATTTTCGTTCTCCAATTAACGAATTCCCGTATCTTTCGGATCCTTTTTCTATTACAACGCAAACCCTTTCTTTTACAACCAAACTATTAAACATTAAAAGGAGGAAACACTTATTTTTCCATTTCAAAAACGTATTTTCAAAAAAACAGTAATCGCTTTTGGCAGTTTAGAACACGGAGCCGGTGTAACAACGATTTGTTTGGCACTATCTAATTTTTTATGCAATAAAGAAGGCCGAAAAACCGCCTATATCGAACTTAACGCAAGTAATGAAATATGTTGTCTCACCCATGATAGCCGGTTGGATTGTTTTTCCCATATGGGAATCACTATCTTTCCTCATAGGACTTTTACCTCCTTGGCAGAAATCTTACATATGGACTACGACTACTTCATTTTGGATATGGGAGTTTTAAATTCCTATTCCGCCAAAGAGTTTGCTAAATTTGAAAGACAATTTCTTATATGCAGCCTTACCCAATGGAAAAAGAGAAAAACTTCGGAAAAACTTGTTCAGTTACTAGAAACCATTTGCATTCCACCGGAATGCATCACAATTTTAAGCAATTGTGAAAAGAAAGAATCCACTCTTCAGGTTTCCCCAACAGTATTTTTCCCAGTAGTTTCCATTCCTTTTATTGAAAATCCGTTTCATTTGACACTTGAATTTTTATCTCCATTTTATAAAATTTCAGGTCTGTATTAAAATATCACGATAAAATTAACAGAAAAATTATTTGGGAAACGCGTGAAACAGGAAGGAGTCTCAATGCTGCTTTTTGTTTTGCTATGCAAGATATTTATGTGAAAAAAAGATACTTTACAGAGGCTGCCTGTATAGACAGCCTCTGACCTATGATATTTTCTACAAAAAGCGACAATATATTTGAAACTACCTACACACAATGATATAATTATTCTGT
Source organism: Lachnospiraceae bacterium (assembly GCA_015057035.1). GTDB lineage: Bacteria > Bacillota > Clostridia > Lachnospirales > Lachnospiraceae > Roseburia. The sequence goes on from SVFC01000019.1 coordinate 25,675, forward strand.
ATAAATATGAAAAGGAAGGTTATTAACATGAAGAAAAATGTTTTACCTGTTCTTATTATAGTCGGCCTTATTGTCATTGTTCTAGGCTTCATCGGGATTACTGCCGTAATCGATGCATTAACCCCAAGTACTGAGCGGGCAAACTTAACCGAATACTATGAGATTACAGAAGAATCACAAGTCGCCATTATCTTAGATAACGAGATTCTCGATACCTATGCAACAACCATTGACGGCGAAGTATACGTAGATTTCAAGTTCATATATAACAATATCAGTTCACGTTTTTACTGGGATTCCAATGAGAACATTCTGTTATACACAACTGCATCTAATGTTGTTTCTGCGGAAGCAGAGTCTTCCAGCTACCTGACAGGAAAGAGTTCCACAGATTTTGGAAAAACCATCGTAAAAGCCACAGCGGATTCTGCCTTGGTGCACATTGATTTTGTAAGCAAATTTGCAGATATAAAAGTTGCCAAGTATGATACCCCAACACGTATCGTAATTACGAAAACCTGGGGTGATATCACCACCGCTACCGCAAAAGCTGATACACAGGTGCGCCTCAGTTTTGACATCAAGAGTCCTATTTTAAGTGACATCAGCACGGGAACAGCTGTTACCATTTTAAAGGAAGAAGCCGGATGGTACAAAGTTGCAACTTCCGATGGATTTGTTGGTTATACAGAAGTCAAGAACTATAATGGCTCTTCTACACAAACTCTCACAAGTGACAAACCTGCGGAAGAGTTTCATCGAATTAAGTTAAACAAACCGGTTAATTTATTATGGCATCAGACCTTTAATACTTCTGCCAATTCCAAGATTGCATCTATTCTATCCGATGCAAAAGGAGTGAATGTTATCTCTCCTACATGGTTTAAGATTAAGGATAATGAAGGTAATCTTTCCAGCCTTGCTTCTAAGGATTACGTAGATTACTGCCATAGCCACGATGTAGAAGTTTGGGGTCTGGTTTCCAACTTCGAAGTAGACGATGTTGACAGCATTTATGTACTTACCCACACTTCCGCTCGACAGAATCTGGTAAATCAGATTATTGCTAAAGCGTTACAATATAACTTAGATGGTATCAATGTGGATTTTGAGGCTATGAATAGTGATACTTTGAGTAGCAAAGAAATCGGCGATTCCTATATTCAGTTCCTCCGTGAACTGTCAGTTATGTGTTATAAGAATGAATTAGTTCTCTCTACAGACGTTCTCATCCCTGGTGGATATAACGAATCCTTGTATCGTTACAAGGAACAGGTGGATTTTGTAGACTACATCATCCTCATGGCATATGACGAACACTACGGTCAGAAAACCGGTGCCGGTTCTGTTGCCTCTCTAAATTGGACGGAAACCGCAGTACAGGATATGTTAGATGAGGGCGTTCCTGCAAATCAGCTCGTCCTTGGAATTCCATTTTATAGCAAACTTTGGAGCTTAACTCCTAAATCAGAAGAAAACAGTGCCGAAGTTACCTATGTAATAGGCTTTGAAAACTACGGTATGACCACAGCAGAAAAGTGGATGAAGAACAATGTTGAATCCGATGACTGGCAATGGTTAGAAGACTGTGGACAGTTTTATGGCGAAACCACCAAGAAAGGGGTTATCTACAAAATGTGGTTAGAAGATACCACCTCTCTGGAAAAACGTCTTCAGATGTTGAAATCCTATGACCTGGCAGGTGCCGCATTCTGGAAATCCGGTTTAGAATCTAATAAGGTTTGGGACATCATAATCAAATATATTAACTAACAAAAACATTTCATAAGAAAAACAACTTTGGCATAAGATATACCAATTGTAGAACATACAGGTATCTCTTATGCCAAAATTTATTTCTGGAGTTATTATTGCTCTTATATTACTGGGCCTTGTCTTCTTCCTAACACAGACCTTTGACAAAGATCCTTCTTCCACGGAAAATCCTTCTTCGGAACTGGAAAGCCCTACGGAACAACCCAAAAACCTCGGCGTCATTGTCTTAGATGCTGGACACGGAGGATTAGATCCTGGGAAAGTCGGTATCAATGATGTGTTAGAAAAAGATATTAATCTTTCTATTGTATTAAAACTTCAGCCTCTACTAGAAGACTACGGCTTTACGGTGCATCTTACACGAGATTCTGACAAAATCCTCGGACCTGCTAATTCATCCCGTCCTAAACGAGATGATATGATTGCCCGTGTTGATATGGTAAAAAACCTAAATCCTTACTTTACCATTAGTATTCATCAGAATAGTTTTCCAACCCCTTCTGTTAATGGTCCACAGGTGTTCTATTACAAGGATTCCGAGGAAAGTGCAACTATGGCACAAATCATTCAGAATTCTCTAAACCAATACCTAAACCCACAAAAAAAGCGTGAGCCACAGTCCAACGCTAATTATTACTTGCTTACAAGAACACCCACACCTACGGTAATCGTAGAATGTGGGTTCCTAAGTAATCCTGATGAAGCCGCTCTACTTGCAACGGATGCCTATCAGCAAAAAGTCGCGGAGGCGGTTTTTATGGGGGTAGTGTCTTATTACGAAACTAATTCGCAAGATCCGACACCATCTGAATAAAGCTTTCTGCAATGTTGTAAAGACGCTTTGTCTGAACTTCTGATTTCTCACCTGTTTCAGATAAAGTGTTCTTTTCAAACTGCCACATAGACAAGTCTGACACATATGCCACACGAATATCCATGCTTTCTGTTCCATTTTCATTGATTTTCTCTACTAACATTCCAAGATTGTCAGAGAGAATTCTTCTTGTCTCTTCATCTGTTGTTGCAATCACACCAGAGATGCCATTTTCTTTGGCTTCAAAGGATGCCGCAACTTTCTCCATCAAAGCACCGCGGAAGAAAATGTCAACAAGACCTTTATTTTCTTTTCCACGTACAATCTTAAGAGAAACACCTGTAATAGTATCGCCTGTCTGTACTGGTACCAGGAAGCTTTCTTCTTTTGCTTTTTCTTTGCATAAGAACAGCTGCTGGTTCATAAGACGAAGGTCTTTTAAATCTTTGACACTAATAGTTTCGTTCTCGATAATCATGGCCTGCATTGTGCGTTCTGCAACTTCTGCTAATGTTTCCTGAGCCTGTGCCATTTCTTCAGGTGTCTTTACTGCTTCTCCAAATCTCTGCATTACAAGATCTTTCATTTCCTGAAGGGCTTCTTTATAACTCTGGCTCTTACCTTCTTCTGAGAATAATACTTCGAATACATTAGAAGGATTTTCCAACAGACGCGAAATAGCCAATACGTTATTCGCGCTATTCTTCATATCATATTTTTCCAAATATGCATATACATCATCTGATGCTTCCAAAACAGCGTTATATTCCTGTACCATCTGAGAATAATACTGCTGCTCTACTGCCTGACTCTGTTCATCAACAACATTTTTCAATGCTTCCAACAACTGTTCTGGAGTCATGCTTTCCCATTCATCTATCTGAGTCATTTTCTCAGGAGATAACAAATCAACTGCCTCTTTTGCACAATTGGTCTGATATGCAGCCATAATCTGTGCGTCAATACGTGGTCCCTTTGCGTTAGCCGATACGCCTTCAAAATGATCACTTACAGAATAATCCATAGATTTTCTTGCAGAGCGCATTGCGGTAAGGATGTTACGCATCGTAATGTCGCTACCCTGATTCAGTAACGCACCAATTGCTGCGCCATCTGTCTGCTCAACCTGAGAAATAAGACGATAAATTCCAATATAACTGTCTCTTTCCTCTTCAGAAATCTCATGATTTCTTTCTAACTTCCAGAGATATTTGCTGAAACGTTCTTCTTCCTTGTTTCCTACTTCAGACTGGATATTTTCTACTACTTCATTCAGCTCGTTAATCTCCATATCTAATGGATTTTTTCCACTACGAATTAATTCCATAGTTACAGCTGGAGTCAAGTTACGGAATAATCTCTGCATTCCCATATCTACATCTTTAATCTGTGTAATATTGGAAACGGTAATCTCTGTCTGATTATATGCTAAAATACGAACTGCTCTCTGATTGAACTCATTTGCTTCCAATCCAAGGTCTGTCAAAATGTCATCTACATTAGCAAATGCCTTCTGGATGGAATCGCCCATATCACGTCTTGGTGCTGTCCACAGGGTTTCATAACTCTGTAAAGCCACATCCATAGAAGTCTTTAACGCACTACCTTTTGCATGTACCTGCTGCAGGCTTTCTTCTGCAGTATGGAAATCCAGAACATAAGCTGGCTGATATTTTAATTCCTCAACCACCTTGGTAGTGTTTTCTAAGATACTTACGTTTTCTTCTGTACTTTCGATTCCAGAAGATACTAATAAATCTTTATAATACTGTTCTTCAATTCCTCTGAGGTTTTCTACTAACTGCTCTAAAGGTTTTGTATCAATGGCAATACCACGTTTTAACAATGCGTAGTTTGCTTCTACTGTCATAATCAAACGGGTTTCTTCCAACTGTCTCTTGGCCGTTACCAAAGAAATATCTGACTGTGTATGTTTTCCACGGTTTGCAATGGCCACCTGAAGGTTTTCCACAGTCAGTGTCATCTGCTGTTCTTCACAATATGCTAAGTCCATATCCTGAACCTCTGTGATAACATTCATTACTTCCTGTGCTTTATCTTCATAAGAAAAACCATCGATTAACAAAGCATCCATTGGACGCTTTCCATCTTTTACAGATTCAACGATACGGCCTAATACATAATTCATATCTAATCCGTCTTCGTTACCTGATACGATTTTTTCTGATAAACTATTTAATCCTTCCAAATATCTTAGATTTGATACTGTAAGAGGAATATTCTTTTCAATTAACCATTTACAACTATTTAAAGTCTCTTCTGTTACTTCCAGACCAGCATTGGTAATAATCTGCTGCATCTGTCTTTCTAATCCTGCAAAATCAATTCCCTGCTGTGGTCTTGAAGGAATACCACTATGGGCTGCCATGTAGAGATTTTTAATGGTTGGCTCCCAATTATTCTTTAATAAATATTCTTTTGCCGCATCTTCGATAGGCATCATGGCTTCTGCTGCTGCATATGCCGCTGTACTTTCTTCCACATTAGCATCTGTTGTTGGAAGATCTGCAGAAGCAAGTGCGTTTGCAATCTGATTTGCCAGAACACTGCTGCCTGTTGCCTGTTCTAACTGTTCCACACTTAAATCATCTCCGTAGATAGAAATATCTACACCAGCTTTTGCCAGAACAGCCTTAATTTTATCAGTTACAGTAAGAATTGTACGGCTATCCATATCCATATTGGCAAAGCCGTCTTTTCCCATCTCTTTTAAATCTTCTGGAGAAGCAGTATTAGAAACAACAATCATCTGGTTCTTTCTATTTTCTGCGGTCATATTCATCTGGTCATCTAACTGGTCTACGATGGTTTCTTCTTCTTTACCTTCTGGTTTCTGGTAGGTTGCATCAGGCATAAAAAAACTGCCCTGCTCTGTCATTCGGTAGGTTTCCTTTGCTTTTTCAAATTCAAAGACACCCTGACCCTTTTCCAGTTCAGAAGCCGACATCTTGCTAAAGTCATTTATGTGATTTGTATATTTATCAATTTGATTTGCCTGATTAATAAACATAACATACTCCTTGCGTACTTAACTGATATATATATCGGCTTTTTTCTTCTTTTCTAAAGCCAAATTTAAATAAAAGTACAGAAAAACACCGCAGAAACTTTTGCTCTGCGGTGTTATATGTTTATATATTTTTATTTTAGAATTTAAATACTGCAACTCCGTATGGTGCCAAAGGATATGCAAATGAATAAGCTCTTCCATCGCATTCTGACTTCTCTGGCTTATAAACAACAGGTCTTTCAGCATCTGTATTATTGTATTCTGCAGACTCGCTATTTAAAATCAGTTTGTGCTGCTTTTTCTTCAATACGCCAACACGATAGTCGTCTCTTGCCATTGGAGTAAAGTTAATAACAAATAACAGATTGTTCTTACCGTCTTTACTCTTACGAACAAAGCTGAAAATACTTCTGTCTCTGTCATCCGCATTAATCCATTCAAATCCATCCCAGCTACTGTCTAATTCATACATACATGGATTCTTTCTGTAAATGTGTAACAGTGCTTTCATCCAGTCATGAACTTTCTTGTGGTTAGGATTTCCAAGAAGATACCAGTCAAGTTCTCTTTCTTCGCTCCATTCCTGTGCCTGACCAAAATCCTGGCCCATGAACAGAAGCTTCTTGCCTGCGTGTCCCATCATAAATGTGTATCCACACATGAGGTTCTTGAACTTATCGCCTTCAAGACCTGGCATCTTATTCAGCATTGAGCATTTCAAATGTACAACTTCGTCATGGGAAAGTACTAAGATATACTTTTCACTACAGTTGTAACTCATAGCAAAGGTCATCTTGTTATGGTTATCTTTACGGAAATATGGATCTAATTTCATATAGTCAAGGAAGTCATGCATCCATCCCATATTCCATTTATATGTAAAGTTCAAACCATTATCTTCCGCTTTTCCAGTAACCATTGGCCACGCTGTTGACTCTTCAGCAATCATCATAGTTCCTGGATTTCTTCCTACCATTAAGGTATTAATATGTTTAAAGAATTCGATAGCTTCCAGGTTACCATTGCCGCCATACTGGTTTGCAACCCACTGTCCATCCTTCTTACCGTAATCCAGATATAACATAGAAGCAACTGCGTCTACACGTAAACCATCAATATGATAATTTTCAATCCACATCAAAGCACTACCAATCAGGAAGTTCTTTACTTCGTTCTTAGCATAGTCAAAAATCTTGGTACCCCAGTCTGGATGTTCACCTTTACGAGTATCTGCATATTCATAAGTTGGTGTTCCGTCGAACATTGCAAGGCCATGAGCATCTCTTGGAAAATGTGCTGGTACCCAGTCAAGAATAACACCAATTCCGTTTTTGTGGAACTGATTTACCAGATATGCAAAATCTTCTGGTGTTCCATATCTGGAAGTTGGAGCATAATATCCTGTTACCTGATATCCCCAGGAACCATCAAATGGATATTCTGAGATACCCATAAGTTCTACGTGAGTATATCCCATGTCTTTTACATATTTCACAAGAGCTTCTGCCAATTCTCTGTAGGAATAGAAGCCTTCATCTTCTCTTCCTGGATGTCTCATCCAAGAACCGAGATGTACTTCATAGATTGCCATTGGCTTTTCAAAGATTTCTTCTTCTGTTGTAGCAGCACGTTCTGCCATCCACGCCTTATCGGTCCATTTGAAATGATCCACATCAAACACTACAGAAGCTGTTTCTGGACGCATCTGCGCATATGTAGCATATGGGTCAGATTTGTAGTGTTTTGAACCATCTTTGGCATGAATCAGGAATTTGTATAATGCGCCCTGCTGCACACCTGGAACAAAGATCTCGTAAACACCCATTGTTGTTGGCTCAACTCTGGTCATCTCATGTGCCCATTCGTTCCAGCCATTAAAATCACCAATTACAAATACTCTTTCTGCATTTGGTGCCCATACAGTAAAACAAACCCCTTTTTCACCGTCTCTGTCCTGCAAATGTGCACCCATCTTACGGTAAATGTCGTAGTGTGTTGCCTGTCCAAACAGGTAACAGTCCATGTCAGTAAAAAAACTCATACTCTCCTCCATTTTATTCAAAATCTTTTTCTCTTAACACAATTTTCTCATCATCTGTATAACGATTTGCAGTTAAGATGCCTATGAACTTACGAAGACCACTATGTGCTTCACAATCAATCGCTCCATCAATGATTTCCTTGATCTCTTCTAACTTCGTTGCCTGATCAAGTTTTTCGATGGAAGTAATTCTATTGTGAAGAGCCAGGACAGCCATTTCATCAATCACATATCCCAGTTCATTTGCATACGCGCTTGCAAAAGTAACAAAATCTTCTACTTTAAAGAGAGGCACTGTAACCGTTTCTGTAAAACGTTTTGCAAAACTATCATCAACCGATAACGCTTTTTCAATTCCAGCTGCGGTATCTTCAATAATGACAAGCGTTCCACTAGTATCCTGCTCTAATAAAAGAGATAATGCAACAGCAGTCTGACGATTAATCTCTCCTGCTTTCTCAATAATCAGGCATCCGCCCGCAACCTTTTTGAGAAGCTGCTGAATATCTTTTTTATTTAAGGCTTCCGCGTAAATCTTGCCAACTTTGCCGTTTGGATGACCACATTCTTTTTGCAGTACACGAATAATACTTGTTGCCAGCATGGTCTTACCACAGCCTTCGCTACCCTGAATAATGAGATGCGCTTTCTCGTGCTCCATAATTCCTTCCAAGGCTTTACACAACTGTGCTTCCATTCCTCTAACTGGAACAAAGTAAGAGAATATGGCCTTCTGGTCCTCCGTTAATCCTTCTTCTCTTGCAGGTTCCGCTTCCTCTGGGGATTCTTCCACTTTCTGCTCAACAATAGGATTCATCTTAATCTCCGGCATTGTCTCTTCCTGAGAATCTTCCTCTAACTCAACAATCGGTTCTGGAATAAGTTCTTCCGTATCTTCCTCGATAACTTCCTCTATCGGTTCATCTGTGGTTTCTGGAACAGCCATCGGCACATCTTCATCGTCCTGAATTAAATCTGCCACCGCAGCTTTAATCTGTTCTAAATCGTCATCCTCCATTCGGATTGTCTGTCCTAAGCGAACCTCTGCTGCAATCTCTGCTGCCAAACGATCATTTTCTGTGCTTAAACGCTGTATTTCTTCATCCAAAATAGCATTTGCTTTCTGGATATACTGTTCCTCTAACATCTCCTGTGGTGTTACGCCAGCCTCAATCTTAGGTAAAACAGTATTCAGCCTTTCCATAATGCCTTCCGCTTCCTGAAGGGCACGGGCTTTCGCAGAATCCAGTTTTCTCTGTTCCGCTTCCTGAAGAGCTGTTTCTGCAGCACGTTTTGTCTTCTCCCACTCTTCAAGAACTTCTGCGATTGTCATCTGACCTGTAATCTGTTGTTCCAGACGGGCCTTCTCGTTCATCACCAGACTCATCTGACCATCATATTCTTCTCCAAGAAGCTCCTGAAAATTAATCTTAAGAGATCCGTCAATTTCCTCATCTGTTTCAATATGCTGAACCTCTTCTACCACAGGTTCCTCTATTGGAAGATTCAAATATGGAATATCTTCCACGATTTTCTTAATGCTATCCATGGTTCCTACTACAGTTTCTTTCTCTGTAGCTTCCATGATTTGCTGCATTCCTTTTGCAATCTCTTCCTGAAGGTTTGTAGTATTAAATCTGCTTGGATTTAATGTAATCTGTGGAATTGCCACGGTCTCGTGAACATACTCCCCAGCTCTTTCCATCTCTTCCGCTCCGATTACCGTCTTTCCTTCTTTTTCATGACGGAATCTGCGATACTTCTCTTCCTGCGCCTTTGTCAATGGCTGATACAGCATCTTAAGTTCCAATGCTCTCTCCACGTATGGACCATCTCCAAACCAAAGAATCAACTCATCGCAGGAATCGATGCATTTCTCAACTTCACCCGTCTTATGATACAGACATGCAAGTTCAAATGCCCACTCTTCGGTGTATTCCTGCTCCTTCAAATCTTCCAGGATTGGAATCAATTCTCTAGGTGTAGCATTCTGGGCCTTGCGGATATTATACTGTAAAACATATCGTTGATTGTCATGAGGAGCAATATCAACAAATTCATCATAATACTCTTGCGCTCCTTCAAAATCTCCCATAGCAATGGCAACCTCTGCCAATCTGTAAATAATGGTTCTGCCAATAGGAGAGCGGTCATATGCATTCAGCAAAATCTCTCTGCTATCGTCAAATCTGCCTACTTTTTCGTAGATTTCTCCTGCCTTTACGAGAGCATTCACATTTTTCACTTTATTCCAATTAATTGAATCTGCAATTTCCGCTGCTTCTTCATATTTTCCTTCCAGACACAGCGCCTTTAACTGATCCAACTTTAAACTATATTCGTACTTATCCAATTATATCACCTCTATATACAACAAGTTCTTGTGTAAAAAAAGTTGCAATTACCTAGTATTAGTGTACCATAGGGGCATTCAGATGTCAAAAAAATCTACATAAGAAAAGGCATAAAACAAACAACTTTTTGCTCGTTCTATGCCTCATTTTTTATTGCTCTTTTTCTTCTACTTTTTCTTCTTTTTCTACTGGTTTCTCTTCCTCATAAATCATCTCTTTTGTCTGAGAATCAATATAAAGCAACTTCACGTAATCGTCCGTATCGGAAGAAAGTTTTCGTTTCTCCATGCGGTACTTGATAATCTCCTGGAAAATATAATAGATTACCGCAAATACCGGAACACCCAAAAGCATTCCAAAGAATCCAAACAACCCACCTGCCACAAGGATTGCAAAAAGCACCCAGAAGGAAGACAGACCTGTTGTATCGCCCAGAATCTTTGGTCCAATAATATTTCCATCCACCTGCTGCAAAATCAGAATGAAAATCGCCAGATATAATCCATGGATTGGACTCTGAATCAGTACAATTAATATGGATGGTATTGCACCGATAAAAGGACCAAAAAACGGAATTACATTAGTTACACCAACAATTACTGCAACCAAAAGCGGACTTGGAATTCTTAAAATCAAACAGCCAATGTAACAAATAATACCGATGATTGCCGAATCCAATATCTTTCCAATAATAAATCCACCAAAGATTTCATTGGATTTTCTTAATGTATTAATAATTCGATTTCCTTTTTTTGCAGGGAAAAATGCATAGATTACTTTCTTTCCCTGACCAATTAAGGTTTCCTGAATAGACATTACATAAACTACAACAATAATACCGATAATGAAGTTCAAAAATGTCTTAAATACAGAAAATACTCCAGTGGTAATCTGCGTAATATACTGCTGCACCAATGGAAGCAAATCATTTTTTGCCCATGTCTCCAATGCTGCAGTAAAATCGGTAAGGTACTCACCAAACATAACAAATATCGTAGTATCCTTAATTCCGATATCCTCTATCCAAGCAATAAAGGAAGTTACGTATTTTGACATATTATGTACTAATGTAATAATACTACTTCCTATCGCAGGAGCTAAGATTGAAACAAACAACCCAATCAAGACAAAGAAAAATACTAACGCGCCTGTAATACCAATCCCTCTTGCGAAATCCTTACAGGTATTCTCCTTTAAACCTATCTTAATCATCAGTTTAAAGACAGGTTTTTCCACAAAATTCTTTACCGGCATTAAAAGATATGCCAATACTAAACCAATGATAATTGGTTCTGCAGATTTCGTAATGGTCTGCATTACCCTGGAAATATCATCCATGCGATAAAGTGCAAAGAAGAATAATATACTTGCAGCAATAGTACAAAAGGCAGTAATACCCATTTTCAAGTATTTTTTCTCTTCCTTTTTTGTGGTCTTGCTTTTTTCTAATTGATTGTCTTTTTCAGTCACTTCTGCTCCCCCTAGCCTCTATAGTAATTTATTAAACAACCCTTTAAAATAATATCTTTTTCGTCCGGTGTTAATTCGCTCATCTTAAGTGTGAACTCTTTTAACTCTCCGTTCTTCACTACATATGCCTTGAACTCTGTACTTCCCTCTTCAATTGCACTCTGAATATCTGGAACAAATAAATAATCTAGATTTTCAAATGGAAGTTCGCCTTCATCAATAATGAATGGAAGCATACCCCAGTTAATCAGATTTGAACGATATCTCTTGGTTGCATATTCATTCGCAATATTTGCCCAGCCTCCAAGAACCTTCTGACAGGATGCTGCCTGCTCACGAGCAGATCCATCTCCTGGTTTTACTGCAAAAATAGTACTACCAAATCCTACGTTGCCTTTTCCTACTTCAGGGAAAGTCTTCTGAATTGTAGCCATAATATCCTTTAACTCATCCACTTCCTCCAATGGGCAGGTTCCATTCTCCACCGCTTTCTGTGCTTTCTGAATCTCCTTCGCACGGCTTACGTACATTGGGTCCTTTCTAGAAAGAGCGAACTCTGCCAATCCCAATGGATTTGAACGGAATGATGAGGTTTCTCCAGATGGAATCAATTCATCTGTTGTGGTAACAGGATCATGAATCTCAGATACTACTTTTAATACCAGGTTCTGTGGCAACGCGCTCATTGCTGGCCAGTCCTTAATGTTTGGACCAAAATGAATATCTACAGATGCATCTGCTTCACCCTTACTATCAAATACACGATTTGCATAAATTGTTTTATCAAAATAGTATCTTGGCTTGCTGTAGTTTACATCCAAATCCGCTGCAGATGTGAGATATCCCTTGTTTGCTGCAGTAGCTGCAATAGAACGGGCATCCATAAGTGCAACAGAAGAAATCTGTCCATTCTGAACCTTAGAGCCTTCACGGTTAGGGAAGTTTCTGGTTGAATGACGGATAGAAAATGCATTGTTTGCTGGTGTATCTCCTGCGCCAAAGCATGGTCCACAGAAAGCTGTTTTCACCACCGCACCTGCTGCCATAAGTTTTGCAACTGCACCATTCTTAACCAATTCCATATATACTGGAGTAGATGCTGGATATACACTAAGTGTAAACTCATCTGCACCAATAGAATTGCCATTTAAGATGTCTGCTGCGTCACAGATATTTTCAAAGCCTCCACCTGCACAGCCTGCAATAATACCTTGATCAACATACAATCTGCCATTACGAACCTTGCTCTTTAAGTCAAGCTTCACCTTACCATCAAAGCTTACTTCTGCACGCTTCTCACAGTCATCTAAGATATCCATAAGATTTGCATTCAGTTCATCAATGGTATATACATTACTTGGATGGAATGGCATAGCAATCATTGGCTTAATCTGACTTAAATCCAGCTCAATAAAGCTGTCATAATATGCCACTGCTCCAGGATTTAATTCTTTATACTCTTCTTCTCTTCCATGAATTTCGTAGAACTCTTCTACCTTGCTGTCCGTTTTCCAAATAGAAGACAAACAGGTGGTTTCTGTAGTCATAACATCCACACCGATACGGAAATCTACACTTAAGTTATCCACACCTGGTCCCACGAATTCCATTACTTTGTTCTTAACAAAGCCATTACCAAATACTTCACCAATAATCGCCAGTGCAACGTCCTGAGGACCTACACCAATCATTGGCTTTCCTGTAAGGTATATACCTACAACATCTGGCATATCGATATCGTAAGTTTTATTCAATAACTGTTTTACCAGCTCTGGTCCACCTTCGCCTACTGCCATAGTTCCCAACGCACCATAGCGAGTATGGGAATCAGAACCAAGTATCATCTTGCCTCCGCCGGCAAGCATCTCTCTTGCAAACTGATGAATTACAGCCTGATGAGGTGGCACATAGACTCCACCGTATTTTTTCGCACAGGTCAGTCCAAACATGTGGTCATCTTCATTAATAGTTCCACCTACAGCACAGAGACTATTGTGGCAGTTGGTAAGAACATATGGCATTGGGAATTTCTCAAGTCCTGATGCTCTTGCAGTCTGAATAATACCTACAAATGTAATATCATGAGATGTTAATTTATCAAATTTAATCTGGAGTTTCTTCATGCTTCCAGATGTATTATGATCCTTTAAAATACCATAGGCAATGGTATTCTCCTTCGCCTCTTCTTTTGTAACTGCCTTACCTGTTTTGGAGGCAATCGCTGCAGCTGCATCATTAGAATCCAGCACAACTTCGTTGCCATTTAACAAATAAGCGCCTTGCTTATATAACTTCATAAGCCTATCCTCCTACTATCTTTCTGTATAGAATTATAGCCACTCCCCCCTTGCAAATCAAGGGCTTTCATCATTCTAATTAGTTCTATCTACTATTCACTACAGGAAAGACCATTTGAGCAATAAACAACTCTCCTTCTATACGGATTTTAAATTTTCCACCCATTAAATTGGCAATATTTTTTGCAATGGATAATCCTAAACCACTGCCTTCCGTAGTTCTAGAAACCTCTCCTCTAACGAAGCGTTCTGTTAAGTCCTGATATGTGGTATGTGACACCGCAATGTGATTCTTAGTTATGTTTTTAATCGTAAATACCGCTTGTTTTTTCTCCACATACAATTCCACATAAACTTTCGTGCCCTCTAAAGCGTATTTTGCAGCGTTTGTATATAGATTCTCAATTGCGCGATACAAATAGCGACCATCTGCTTCTATCATAACTGGTGCCGATGGCATCTTTGTCACAATTGTGAGATTTCTCTGCTCAAATCTCTCATTAAACTCTCCACCTGTTTGATATAAAAGTTCCAGAAAATCAATTTTCTGTATATCCAATTTAACATTTCCTGAACTAATTTTTGATGCTTCTACTAAATCCTCTGTCAAGGTTTTAAGTCTTTGTGCCTTTTCCCCAATGATGCGGATATAGTTATTGGCTTTCTCATTCTCTAACTCTTCTCTTCGTAATAATTCTACATAGTTCACAATAGAAGTAAGAGGTGTCTTAATATCGTGAGAAACATTCGTAATCAGGTCCGCTTTCATTCTTTCATCTCGAATTCTAGCCTCTACGGTCGCTTTAAGTCCTGCCTGAATTCGATTAATCGCCTCTGCCATTTCCATTTCCTGGCCATGAAACTCTCGAAGATCAAGTTTCATCTCAAGTTGACCATCTGCCATCATATCCAGAGCTTCCTTAATTTTTGCCTGTTCCTGAGCCTTTCTGCTTATTTCAGGAAGTCCTTTTCCTTTTTCATAATTCTGCAAAATACGCCATCCCATATGAATCAGCGACTTTGACTTAATCTGTTTTGTTACTATTCTACGGTAAACGCTAGATGCAGTTCCCACGATTATCACATCTATCAGATAGATCACAGTTGCAATCATAACTGATAAACCGGCCAAAGAAAAATCCGCAATATCTATTCCATTAATTAAGGATACCAACGCGGAAAAAATGATTGCCGCTCCAACAAGCAAGACCTCCAAAAAAACTCGATCCACAATTCTTTCTTTGGCATATCCTTTCGCTATAATTGCTTCATATTTACAATAAATTATAAAAGAACCGATGGCTCCTATCATTGCAATTAAAGAAACTATCAAATATCCAATCTCATTTCTATCTGGATTTCTTAAGATAATATAATCATATGCATATATACTTATAGCAGTAGCTATTGCGCAACCTTGATGTAAAATCAAATAGAACAGTCTGCGGTCCTTTATGTTTTTCTTCATAACCAATCCTACTCTTTATTATCAATTTTGTATCCAACACCCCATACAACTTTAAGATAACGAGGTTCCTTTGGATTTATCTCTATTTTTTCCCTAATATGTCTAATATGTACTGCTACTGTGTTGTCTGCACCAATAGCCTCCTCATTCCAGATGTTTTCATAAATCTGATTGATGGAATATACTTTTCCTTTATTCTTCACAAGGAGCAACAGAATATTGTACTCGATTGGAGTAAGTTTGATTTCTTCCCCATCAATACTTACTTTCTTTAAGTCATCCTCGATTACCAGGCCACCCACTTCATAACGAGATTCCTTTTCTTCTTTGCTAGACAACTGAGTAGATCTTCTAAGTTGTGATTTGACACGGGCAACTAGCTCCAATGGATTAAATGGCTTTGTCATATAATCATCCGCGCCAACATTCAATCCTAAAATCTTATCTGCGTCTTCTGTCTTGGCAGACAAAATAATAATTGGCAGGTTACTTTCTTTTCGTATCTGAAGCGTAGCACGAATGCCATCTAATTTAGGCATCATGACATCTATAATCATCAAATCAATCTCTTTATTCTGAATCGCTTCGATGGCCTCTTCCCCATCATAGGCTTTCTCCACTTCAAACCCTTCCTGCTCCAAATAAATCTCTATTGCATCTACGATTTCTCTATCATCATCACATACTAAAATTCTCATAGCCATCATCCTTTCCCCTAGATAATTTTATTATAATTTCATTCTACCAAATTTTCTCAGAAAAGAAACTTAAGAATATATTAAAATCGCAGTATTATTTATGAATACTGCGATTTATATCTATTACTTAACCATATATTATTTCTTTGGTGAAGTTAAATTCTTCAAAACACCGTATAAACCTTCTGGCTTTTTCTCTTCTTCCTGCTGTTCTTTCCAGTTAAAATAATCTGCATCAAGTTCAAGCATTACTTCTGCTGCAGTTTTTTCTTCCACATCTTTTACAGTATTTTTTTCAGAAGACTCTTCTACTTGTTCATCTACTGGTATTCCCATTTTCTCAAAATACTGTTGATTAATCTTAATCTCTGTCTGACGGTTTGCATAAATCGACGCTTCACGTTCTTCTAATGGTTTCCCTTTTTCTTTTTCCTTCTTAATCTCTTTATTTCTTTCTTCGATTAACTTAAGATATTTTTCTGTATCAACCAAATCCTGAAGCTGAGATTTCAGTTCGAGTTGATTCTTACGAAGCATCTCTTCCTGTTCTTTTAGATTCTTATCCACATTTTCATAAATCTTTTTTAAAGATTCATTGGATTCTTTCATAATATCCTGAACTCTGCCCAAAGCTTCATCCGTATACATAACAGAAGCAGCATAGATATCCTCTGCCTTACGACTGGCATCCCAGATAATTTCGTCACCACGTTTACGGAATTCGCGCTCTGCACGGTCTCTGCTCTGTTTGGTAAGCTCGTACTCATCCATAATATCATATACACTTTTATTTAATTGACTTAACAAATCCAGCATCTGTTGTTTATCTACAACAACCTTACTTGGCTCTCTTCCATAAGGTTCACTTTTTGAAAGTAAAACATGTAAACTTCTTAAAACTTTTTCGATATTGTCCTGAGTACCCATAGCATCTCCTATACTTACATTTATATTATCTATGTTCTATTTTACTGTAAAAAATCCATTTCGTAAATACCAATAAAAAAGCACATCTTGTTAGATGTGCTTTAGAGAGGTGACAGCCGGATTTGAACCGGCGATAACGGTGTTGCAGACCGGGGCCTTACCGCTTGGCTATGTCACCATATTAAAAAAGTGTGTTTGTTATACAAACACAATGACTCCTACGGGAATCGAACCCGTGTTACCGCCGTGAAAGGGCGATGTCTTAACCGCTTGACCAAGGAGCCAAACCTGTTTTCTTTGAAAACAGCTAGGAAGTTACTTCGTAACTTCTGTATGTTCCCCGCCATTTCTGGCGAACTCCCCAAGTAGGACTTGAACCTACGACACTTCGGTTAACAGCCGAATGCTCTACCGACTGAGCTATTGAGGAAAATTTGTTTGCGGAGCAAACAAATGGAAGAAACTTCGTTTCTTCTAGATTACTCCACTCCTGAAGGTTGTACCTTCAAAACTTCATACAGATTTTCTTGTTCTAATCTTTGGTCAAGCCCTCGACCTATTAGTAACGGTCAGCTCCATGTATTACTACACTTCCACCTCCGCCCTATCTACCTTGTCGTCTTCAAGGGGTCTTACTTCCTTATAGGAAGGGAT
>SVFC01000035.1 GCA_015057035.1 Lachnospiraceae bacterium
TTTTCTCCGTCACACAGGGCACACAAGCATTTTTTGTTTGCAGCTCGGTATTCGTATATGGTTACCTGAGGGGGACCTTGCTCTATAACCTTCTCTTCCTCAACAGGTTTTTTTGTCGTGGAACCGCTATCAGAATCCGTCCCGTAAGACATACTTTCCTCTAGCTCTTTTCTTTTTTTAGCAATGACGATTAGAGCAATAACACATGCCGCAACGATAAGCAGCAGAATCCAACCACCTGCATCCATTTATGTACACCAAACCTTTCGCTTATTAACCTAATAACTGGTACGAAAAATGCTTATACCAAATGACATTTTACCACGATATTCGTCGAGGTGCAACTAATTTTTAGTAGAACAGCGGTAGAATTTTGCGATTCCGCATGACTACTATTGGAGCTTTCTTGCATACTAACCTTTTTTTATCCTCTATTATGGTCAAAACAATGGTCTATGATATGCAACACAATAAGAGGAGGCACAAATTATGCCAAGAGTCGGAGCAAACATTTACAAGAGAAAAGATGGGAGGTGGGAAGCTCGATATGTGAAAGCCATTCTTCCCAATGGTAAGAAAAAATACGGATCAGTTTACGCACACACTTATAAAGAAGTCCGAGAGAAGCAAATGGCCTGCATAAGGATGCCTCCATGCATGCCTAGTAAAACAAAGCCAAACACACTATCAGATCTTATGTGGGTATGGCTCGCAAGTCGGCTTAATGCGATTAAACGGTCATCCTACCTCAAATATGAAAGTCTTATAAAAAATCACTTATCTAAAGATATTGGCCAGTTTCCCCTCGATCAAATATCGAGTACTACCATAGATCAGTTCGCAAACGAAAAGCTTAATGGATCCTCTCCGCTTTCCCCAAAAACAGTAAATGATATACTTACGATTGTGAGTTTAGCCTATTCTTTTGCTGCAGCTGAGTATGGACTACCGAAACCTATGATCCGAAGGGTAAAAGAACCGCGTAAAGAAATGCGTGTCCTTTCCCGTGTAGAGCAAACTGCTCTGGAAAATTATCTTCTTGCAGATGTCGATTTGTACAAAATTGGTATTTTATTATCCTTATACTCCGGTATCCGCATTGGCGAGCTATGTGCCTTAGACTGGGATGACCTCTCCGATGGCACATTAAGTGTAAATAAAACACTGCATAGAATTAAGCAAGGCGCTCATACTGTCATAGAGATAACAGAGCCAAAATCAAAAGCTTCTGTTCGGAAAATTCCATTACCATCACGAGTCAATACCATTATTGAAAGCCAAAGGGCCTCAGGGAGGCTTATAAAAGGAAGAAATGGCGTTGGTGTAGAACCGCGTGTTTTACAACACTACTTCAAAAGGGTGTTAACCATATGTAAAATAGAAGATGCAAATTTCCACTCTCTAAGGCATACATTCGCTACTCGTTGTGTTGAGGTTGGTTTCGATATAAAGACACTTTCGGAAATCCTTGGTCATACTGATGTAAAGACAACACTCAACAGATATATCCATTCTTCCTATGAGCAAAAGAAGCACAACATGGAAAAACTGTGTACAGGAGTATTTGAACAAGGAAAGCCGTCAGAATAGTCGTCAAGGGGTTGCCGAAATATCGGCAACCTCATTAATTATTCCCCATATTTCGCTTATTAGGTTAATAAGCGAAAAAACCGGTGCACAACAAGCACCGGTTTTTATGCTTGACCTCCTTGTTTCTCTGTCGATCAGCAGATTGCACCGATATTTTCGGTAGTATTCAAATAAAATCGGTAATTAGGTCGTTCTTGTTACCGATTATATTTGTGTACAATATGAAGCGGAAAGGTGGAGAAACTATGAATGCAGATTATATAAGAAACCGTATTTCTCAACTTCGTATTAAGAAAGGTGTTTCCGAATATAGGATGAGCAGTGACTTAGGGCACAGCAAAAGTTACATTCAAAGCATATCAAGAGGAAAAGCATTACCTTCTTTTTCAGAATTTCTTTATATTTGTGAATATCTAGGAGTAACACCCGCTGAGTTTTTTGATTCGAGTCTTGAAGATCCGCAAGCGATATGTGAACTCAATCAATACGCTAGAAAGCTGTCACCGGAAGATTTGAATGCACTAGTTAAGATGGCAGAACGCCTTTCAGCAAAATGATTACCTTCTATAAGAACTGCGATCTGGATACAAAGGAGGTTATGGAATTACCTAATTCCAGTAGACATAGTTGGTATGCAATATAACTTCTGTTCCAAAGCGATATTCGTGGATATACTGTATTCTAGAACGAAAAGATAGTTCTGGAGGGAGGGTTTCCATGGATTCAAAACCGATTGGGCGCAGAATTAAGCTTGCCCGCGAAGCAAAGAAACTCACCCAGGAACAGCTTGCAGAAATCGTAGACCTTAGTCCTATGCACGTCAGCGTTTTGGAGCGAGGGCAAAAGCCACCAAAGCTTGAAACGATGATTAAACTTGCAAACATACTCGATGTTTCTGGAGATTATCTGCTCCAGGATGTCATTACCCACTCAAAGGCCATTCCTGCAACAGAGATTACTTTGCTTATTAACTCTCTTCCAGAGAATGAGCAGAACCGCATCCTTCAGTCTGTACGAGCCTATGTAGAGGCATATTCTTGCGAAACCAAATAACCTTAACAGGTGATCGCATTGGCGATTACCTGTTATTTTATTTTCCGACATTTCTCCCGTGACTTCGACGGAACACTTTTTGTATTTTAATTCTGCCAGGGTTATGCTATAATTATTATAGACATATCTTACGGTAATTTCAATATGTACATTACGAAAGGATGTTCTGCAATGACCGTTGACACTTTTTTTAGCCAAGTAACAAACCCAAAACAAATCCTAGCAAAGATCAAAGAGTTACTAAATAGAGTAAATCCCCAGTTTTTTGAAGAGGAAAAGAAGTATAATAAAGCCGCCCTAAAATTGAAAAAGACCATCATCAACACTATCCCCTCTGCAGAGGAATATCTGGCTGCTTTGGAAGAAAGCTATGGATATGAGCTGCTATATATATGCTGGCAAGGCTTTCAGTATAACCTTGACTGCTTTAATTCTCCTGTAAACGCATTACTTCTTCAAGGTGACTTTGAAACTTTACACCGTGAACGCAGACTCCACACCCTGCCTCATACTCAAGAGGCTCGTGCGACAGTCAATGCATTCCACAAGGCTATGAAAGAAGCCGGTCTTTTAGCGTTGACAGATGAAATCAGTGAGTTTTACACTGCCATTGAAGTTGAAGGATATAAGATTGCTCACTATATAGGATTCCTCTTTGCGAATCACTTCCTTCCTTTAGTAATCCCTGGCTATACCCCCGACAGTGTAATTACCAATACATACGCCATGCTGCTATCTAGGGTAACTGGTTTTAATCTTTTTACACTCGAAAACGAAATATATCAAGAGTTTTTCCGGAGGGCAGAAAATGAGTAAGGGTAATTCATCATCCAAAGAGTTATATTATCCAGACAACCTAATCGCAGCCATTATTGATTCAACAAAACTGGAACCTCCTGAAATACTCTCAAAAGAACACCAAGCAGGATTGAATTATGCACTATTTACGCTTGAAGATCGTGAGAGAGAAATTCTGCGGCTCCGATATGAAGAAAGACAAACTATCAGTGAGATCGCAGCCGAGTTTTCTGTTTCACAAGGAAGGGTGCGCCAAATTGAAAGCAAGGCTCTTGTTCGGCTTCGCTATCCATACCGTTGGAATTACATAAAATTAGGGGTTGCAGGATTTATGCAATACAGAGCGAGAAGTGAATATAACAGAGGATATAGTGAAGGCCACCGGGCTGGATATGCCGATGGATTCGAAGATGGCAAACGAGGTGTTGCCAGAGATCTAGGCCCAGATCAGATACTAAACCAACCACTTGAACATCTAAATCTTTCGGTTCGCCCTCATAATTGCCTAATCGCAAAGCAATGCAAGACCATAGGCGATGTTGCTCGCTTGTCAGCAGATCAAATTCGTGTTTTGCGTAACTTTGGTAAAAAGAGCGCTGCGGAAGTAGCTCAAAAACTCAATGAAATTGGCATCCAAAAATCTGACTGGGATTTGTACTTAGTCCTCGATGTCTGAAAGATCTTGGCGTAAATACTGACAGGAGGGATATTGTAGAATAATGAAAAGAAAAGTAGTAAACATATTAAAGTGGATAGGTGCTGTGTTTTTCTTGCTGTCTGCACTAATGTACCTACCCAGTATGGCAAGTATTTTTATGGCAGCACTTGGAGCATTTTTGCTGCCAATAAACCCAATCCAAAAGTTGATAAAAAAACTAATTAAAGCCAAGTGGATAAGAATCGTAGTGGCCATGGTATTGTTCGTTTTTGCAATGCTACTTGTCCCCTCTGTTCCAGACGATCCAAATCTAAGTAATCCTACAGCAACTACTGGACCTTTGATTTCCGAACCAATAGAAACCACAGCCGGCAATATAACTGAATCCACTACAGAGGAAACTACACAGGCAACCACAGAAGTTACAACAGAAACAACTGTTGGTTCAACAACGGAACCCACAACTCCTACTGTTGTGATACCGCCTCAAAACAGTAGCTTCTCGATTCATTTCATTGATGTTGGGCAAGCTGACGCAGCTTTAGTTGAGTGTGATGGCCAGTATATGCTGATCGACGGAGGAAATAAGGCTGATTCCAGCAAAATTTATTCTGTTTTGAAAAAGGCTGGAGTATCCAAACTCAGTATTGTCGTGGGCACTCATGCACACGAAGATCACATTGGAGGTTTACCTGGCGCATTCAATTACACCACTGCAGATCTAACGCTCTGTCCGGTAAAGAATTATGACAGCGATGCCTTTAATGACTTCGTCAAGTATGCCGATCAAAAGGGCGGAGGTATTACAGTCCCTTCCGTTGGTGCCTCGTATTCTCTAGGAAGTGCTACTGTAAAAATTTTGGGTGTCAATAGTGATAGTGATGCCAATGACTCTTCTATTGTTTTCCGGATTGAGTACGGCGACACATCCTTCTTATTTACCGGTGACGCAGAACGCAATGCAGAACAGGCGATTTTGAACTCTGGGGTCAGTCTATCTGCTACCGTCTTGAAGGTCGGTCATCATGGCAGTGATACCAGCACCACATATCCGTTCCTGCGCGAAATCATGCCTCAGTATGCGGTAATTTCAGTGGGAACAGGCAACAGCTATGGTCATCCTACAGAAGACACTCTAAGTCGCTTGCGTGATGCAGAAGTGACTGTGTTTAGAACTGATCTGCAAGGGGACATTTACTGCACCAGTGATGGAAAGACAGTAGTTTTCAGCGTCACTCGGAATGCTGATGCTGATGTATTTGCTGGAATTGGTGGTAACAGTACGCAGAAACCAACTGCACCAGATGAAACGCAACAGCCTGATGACTCAGACAACGAGGAACAGCAAGGCACACATTATGTATTGAATACGAACACCAAGAAGTTCCACTATCCTAATTGTGGAAGTGTAAAAAAGATTAGTGAGAAGAACAGACAAGACTTTTACGGGACACGGGAAGAATTGATTGCAATGGGTTATTCGCCTTGTGGCAACTGTGATCCGTGATTGCAAATGAAAGAATCTTCATA
>SVFC01000004.1 GCA_015057035.1 Lachnospiraceae bacterium
CATATAGATAGCCAGTTTTTCATCTTGCGTAAGGTTTTTAAATGTGTTTATAATCACATATATACCTTTCAATGATAATCTTACTACATATCTATTAAAAAGTCATTACTTTTATGTATAGTGTATCCACATCCCATTGAATTGGATAATAATTCAGTTCATAGCAGGTTCGAATCACTTCATTGCTATATGCACCATATGGCGGACGAAACAGTTCCATCTCATACCCCGTCAATTCTTTTACTGCATTATGCACCTTTAGAATCTGTTCCTTCTGTTTCTCCTTAGAGAGTTTTGTCATATCTGGATGAGATGCACTGTGATTGCCCAGATCATGACCTTTCTCAACCAAAGTCTTTACACATTCCGGGTATTTTTCTACCCATTCCCCTGTCATAAAAAACGTAGTCTTTACCTGATGCTTATCCAGCACCTCCATAATCTGATTGAAGTCTTCCGCTCCCCAGGCCGCATCAAAACTAATGGCAATTTTCTTCTCCGTGATACCAACAGAATAAATCGGCAATTCACGATTCCCATAGGTACTACTTACCTCCACAACTTCCATCGACAGATGTCCAATAAGCAAGGCACACACCACAATGACAGCCAGCTGTCCCCCGATGATAATTTCCTGGTGAGAAGAAGCCCGACTTAAACGCACTTTATTCACACCATTCTTTACCCAGTCTTTCACATATGTAAACAAGGATTTTTTATACACAAAAAAACCTCCACAACATAAACTTCTTATACATAGTCTATGTTGCGGAGGTTTGTTCTTATTCTATATTACACTTCCTGTACCCTTGCAATGAACTCCAACACCACTTCAATAGAACGAAGAGCTGCCTGCTCTGCGAAGGTCTGGTAATCTAATGCGCCACCATCTCCATCAGAGATAGAACGAAGCACTGCGAATGGCACATTGTTTACAGTACATACATGACCGATGCTGCCACCTTCCATCTCACATGCAATGGCACGGAAACGATCACGAACCAGTGCTTTGTGGTCTGGATCATGCATAAACTGGTCTCCAGTTGCAATTGGACCAGTCACATAGCCGATGCCTTTGTCCTTGAGACATTCACATAAGAGCGTACGCATCTTCTCATCTGCTGGGAAATAAATCTGGTTTAATCCAGAGATAAGGCCAACTGGATCGCCAAGGGCTGAGGTATCCATATCGTGTTGAAGCACATCTGAAGCCACTGCTACATCAAGAACCCCCAGGTCTTTGGTAAGTGTTCCACCAACACCAACGTTAATTACCATATCTGGTTCGTATTTTAAAATCATTGCTTCAGCACAGATTGCTGCAAATACTTTTCCTACTCCACATACGGCTGCTACTACATCTACTTCACCAATAGTGCCACATACAAAGTTTACACCACTTACCGTTTCTGTGAACTGATTTTCCATAGCCTCTTTTAAGTTATCTACTTCCATCTGCATTGCGCCGATAATACCGATTTTCATATCTCTTACCTCTCTATCTTATTTCATCCAAATGTCCAATTACCATCCCATCAGCTCTCTAATCTTTGCTGTCAGTTTCATAGAAGCTTTTGTATGAGTTTTTTCTGTTGGGTGCCAATCAGCTGCCAATCCATCTTCTCGTTGCTGAATATCAAACTTCATACAATCAATATTAGTATCCCCAGTCTGGGACTTATATTCCTCCACAGCCTTCTGGGTGCTACTATACAGACAGTCCCCAACAATGCCAAGCGTACAGAGAATGGTGGCATTTGGATTCAACTCTCGTATCTGTTTTAAAAATGCCACATATCCATTGGTATATTCCTTTTGCTTTGCTTTGTCATAACCAGTATAGCTTTCGTCGTTTGTGCCCAGATTAATCACGATTACATCTGGTTGACGTTTAGAAAAATCCCAATCCACATCGATTGCTTTCAAGCCCATATATGTGGTATGCGTATATCCCAATTTTGTATAAAACCTAGGCACCAGAGGCTCTGTCGCCTTCTCTCCGTTCTCGGAATACCCCGAGATAACGCCGTGCCCGCTGTAACATACCATACTATAATCCGCATTGAGTGCTTCTGCCGTCTTATATGCATATGTTTTCATTACATTTTCTGTTTTTGTAGAAAAACTATGATTTTTGACTTCATCATCGGTTCCATAGCCACAAGTGATGGAGTCCCCGATAAACTCTATGAGATGCTCTCTCTGAGGTGTTGGCTTAATCTCTCCCGCAGCGTCCACATCAATCTTCTTGATTCCAACAGAAGATACCGGTGCTTCCGAAAGCTTAATAACTGTCACCACACATTCCTGTGGCTCTTCCCCCTCAAAAATCTGATAAGTTTTCTCTTCTTGATCAACCATGTCATCCACAACACATTTTCCATCTACTAAGATGGCCACTCTTGCCTGACTGTCAACTCCACCTTTGTATGATGAATCCGCCTGCAGCGTAATCGTCGCCTTGGTTCCCGTAAAAGTGAATTCTACGCCAGACCCCGACAATACCAGCCACAGGGAATCCTGAACATAGTGAGTTCTTCCTAGAAGTTTCACGTTCTCTTCCAGTGGCTCATACGTCTTGTGGGAACCCTCGCCTTCCGTCCAGAATTCCTTAGAGCTATCTGAATCACAACCAGACAGGCATAGCATCAGTAGAGAACAGAGCAATATCAGTTTGCCCCATTTATTTAAAATTGATTTACCAGACATTACACTCCCCCACCTTCATCCACTCAGCTCTTTATTCTGGATAGATAAATTCCAGATTCGTCTGTCGTTCTAACACTTCCAAATATCTCTTTGTTTCCACATGTGCCAGATACAAATCCAGGTTACGATAATTTCCACACTCGATGGAAGACGCCCCGAATACCGGTCCTTCATGAGCTACAATCTGTGCCAGAATCTCTTTTGTCAGTTCGAAAACTTCCATAGGACTTAAGTCTTTGACCAGGAAATAAAACCCGGTCTGACAACCCATTGGTCCAAAATAAATCACTTTGTCCGCATACTTGCTGTTGCGTGCATAAGTTGCAAACATGTGCTCTACGGAATGCATAGTTGCATTGTCCATATAGTCACCGGCATTTGGCTTTCTGGTACGTAAATCATAAGTGATGATGTTATCATCTTCACGAGATACGTAGAATCCTGGTTCTAATAAGTTATGGTTAATCTGGAAACTTTTGATTTTTTCCATAAATCCTCCTAAATTGCACAAAAAGGTTATTTTTCTTATTATACGAGACTTTCTAACATTTCTAAGTAGTTTTCAAATACACAAAGTGCATCGTCTACTGGTTCAGGCTTGCTCATATCTACACCTGCGTCTTTTAACAGGTCGATTGGATCCTTAGAAGAACCGCCACTTAAGAAGTAGTCAATATAACGGTCAACTGCTGGCTTTCCTTCTTCTAAGATTTTCTTAGAAAAAGCAATGGCTGCTGAATAACCTGTCGCATACTGGTATACGTAGAATGAAGTATAGAAATGTGGAATTCTCATCCATTCATAGTCGATTTCTTCATCCACAATCATATCTGGTCCATAGTACATTACATTTAAGTCATGGTAAATCTTGCAGATATCTTCTTTTGTGAGGCTTTCGCCATCTGCAATACGCTGATGCACAATCTTCTCAAATTCTGCAAACATAGTCTGACGGAACAATGTACCACGGAAGCTTTCTAACTGGTGATTAATCAAGTATTTGCGATCTGCTTCATCTTCGCAGTTTTCCAATAAGTAATGCATAAGAAGAGCTTCATTACAGGTAGAAGCAACTTCTGCTACGAAAATCAGGTAGCCAGCATACGTAATGGACTGCTTCTTGTCTGAGTGATAGCTGTGCATTGCATGACCCATCTCATGAGCCAGTGTAAATACGCTATCAAGATTGTCCTGATGATTTAAGAGCACATATGGATGTGTACCGTACGCACCCCAGGAATAAGCACCACTACGTTTGTTTTCATTTTCATATACGTCAACCCAATCGTGATCCATACCTGCAGAAGCAACTGCAACATAATCTTCGCCCATAGGAACGATTGCTTTTTTCACTAATTCTTTTGCTACTTCGTATGGATATTCCTTGCCTGTTTCTTCTACAACTGGAACGTACAGGTCATACATATGAAGACGTTCTACACCTAATAATTTTTTGCGCAAAGATACATATCTATGCATTGCTGGAAGATGTTTGTGAACGGTTTCAATCAAATTATCATATACACTCTCTGGAATGTTACCGCTTGCCAGATGCATTGCACGAACACTTGGATAGTTACGCACTTTTGCATAGAAGCTCTCCTGTTTCAAGTGAGAGGTAAACATTGACGTAACAGAGTTTGCATGTTTTTTATATTCGCCATACAGACCACGGAACACTTCTTTACGAAGGTTTCTATCTTTGTTCTCAATGAGCGAAATGTAATTGCCGTGAGTAATCTGAATGCGGTTACCCTCCACATCTGTTACAGATGGGAACTTCAGGTCGGCATTATTAAACATACTGTAGATGTTAGATGGAGCAGCTGCCATGTCTCCTGCCTGGGCTAAAACAGCTTCCACTTCTGCGGAACGAATGTGTTCTTTTTTACGAAGAATATTATCTAACATTCTGCGATAATGCTCTAATTCTGGTTCATCCTTATAGAACTGCTCTAACACCGCTTCATCCATTGACAAAATCTCTGGGCTCATAAAAGCAACCGCACTGGAAATCTCTACTCCTATGCTGTCCGCTTTCGCAGCATATCCCTGATATTTTGAAACTGCTGTATCCTCATGATACTTCTGGTTTGCATATACGATGACTCTCTCTGCATGGAAATCCAACTCATCAGACTTCTTCAAAAATGCCAGCAATGTAGCTGCACTCTCAGAAAGTCTTCCCTGATACTGCGCGATTTCTTTTGCCAGTTCCTGCAACTGCTTAGCTTCTTCTTCCCAAGCTTCATCGGAAGCAAACATATCCTGCATATTCCATTTATATTGATCTGGAATGTCCTTACGTGATTTTAATTCTTTTGCCATTTTTTCTCTCCTTTTTCCATCTATTCCTATCCTCTGCGAAAACAGAAACTTTCGCATATTACAGATATTTTACCATAAAAAAAAGAGGGATGCATCCCTCTTTTCAAAAAACCATATGAATTATTCTAAAAAAGTTTTCTTAGAAATAAAATTGTAACTGGTAACCATAAGTGCTGCCAAAATCTTGGCCATAGCGTAGAATATTCCGAGCACATCTACCAGTAACCACATTGCCATCTGATTCAAGCCAAGTCCAATCAGACTAAGCACCATGAAGATGGTAACCTCTTTGGATTTGCTCATATCCTCTCTTCCACGAAATACATAGCGCATGCTAAGTACGTAGTTTACGAGAATAGAAAGTGTATATGAAAATGCACAAGCTCTGAAATAGCCCATATCTGTCGCTTCATTTAAAATAATCATAAAGCCATAATCAACTGCAAGACTAATGATTCCAACGGAAGCAAATCGCACGAACTGCAAAGCCAATTCTTTGTTTTTAAACATAATTTAACCCCTGTATTTTGAACCTATCTTTCGCAACAGTCTAATTATAGACCTGTAATTTGTAAATAACAATTTGCAAAGTTGCCAAATAATCTCTCAAAAACAGAGGTCATTTCATATAATTTTAATAAATTTGTAACATTTTTAGTCCAAAAAGCGCAACATTGTTAATATTGTAACATTTCAGCCAGTTTCTGGCGTCCATGTTCATAGTTCTCAAACTGCATTGCAAGAATACCACTTCTCTGAGCCCCCTCCACATTTTCCAGACGATCATCTACAAAAATGCATTCAGAACAATTCAGACGATATTTCTGGCAAAGATGCTCATACATCTTTGCGCTTGGTTTCATAAGCTTACATTCATAGGAAAATACCGCGCCATCTACCAGCGACAGAAATTTCAGTTTATCCTTGGTCTGCTTCATCATCTGCTCAGAGTAATTGGACAAAATATACAGATTGTATCCCTGTTCTTTTAATCCCTGCAACCACTCCATAGCAAATGGATACAGTTCTAAGGTTTTTCCCATAGTCTCATAAATCTGGCGAATCTCCATCTCGTAAGCTGGTGCACCTGCAATGAACTTTTCCAGAGCTTCCTTGTGGCCTAACAATCCCTGATCCATCAAATCCCAGTTCTTGTTTTTGAACATAGCCCCATTGATGGCCTCGATTGCCTCTTCATTTAGTCCCAGGCTCTGCATATATTCGTCAGGTTCAAAAGACACTAAAACTTTCCCTACATCAAAGATAACATTTTTTATCATAAACTAAACTTCCTCTACAGTATCTGTTCAATCTTGCTCTTCACAAGGTCGAACGCCACATCGTTCATACCACTGTTAATCACGATGTCTGCCAATCGCTTGGTTGGCTCCACATAAATGTAATGCATTGGCTTTACAGTGTCCAGATACTGTCTTGCCACATCCTCCACATCACGCCCACGCTCGTTAATGTCACGAATAACACGACGCAAAATACGTTCATCCGCATCTGCCTCAACGAAAATCTTGATATCCATAAGTTCACGCAGCTGTGGATTCTCTAAGGCAAGAATTCCCTCTAAAATCATAACTCTGCGTGGTTCAATCATAACAGTTTCATCCGAACGGTTATGCTTGGTAAAATCATAAACAGGACACTCAATGATCTGTCCATCTTTTAACAGTCGCAGATGTTCAATTAAAAGTTCTGTCTCCAAAGCTTCTGGTGAATCGTAGTTTACCTGGCGACGCTGTTCCATGGTCAGATGATCCTGACGGCGATAATAATTGTCATAATAGATGACGGTTACATCATCCCCAAACTCCGCTTTGATTCGATTGGTAAATGTGGACTTACCTGAGCCTGTTCCTCCAGCAATTCCAATTAGTGTGGTTTTCATGTTGTTGTCCTTTCTTACTTTGGAGTATAAGTACCAACTGTATTCTTAGTTTAATTCCCTAGCAGACATATCAAGGGCACTGGCGATTACTGCATCCATATCATAGTATTTGTATTCGCCAAGACGTCCCCCAAAGATAATGTTGGACTCTTTCTCTGCCAGTTCTTTGTACTGAGCATAAAGAGCACCGTTCTTCTCATCATTTACTGGATAGTATGGTTCATCGCCAACCTTCCATTCAGAGCTGTATTCACGGCTGATTACCGTCTTAGGCAGGTCGTTACCCTGGGCATCTTTTCCAAATTCAAACCACTTATGCTCAATAATACGTGTCCATGGAGTCTCGCGGTCTGTATAATTCACTGCAGCATTTCCCTGGAAATTTGGTTTGTCCAGCACCTCTGTGTCAAAACGCACAGAACGATATTCCAAAGCACCAAGCTTATAGTCGAAGTATGCGTCAATGGCTCCTGTATAAACAACTCTTTCTGCGAGAGCATCTAATTCGTCTTTATTTTCCAAATAATCTACGCCTAATCTCACTTCGATTCCATCCAACAGATTTGCTACCATCTTGGTGTATCCGCCTACTGGAATTCCCTGGTAGAGGGCATTGAAATAATTGTTGTCAAAGGTCAAACGCACTGGCAGTCTCTTAATGATGAAGGATGGCAATTCTGTACATGGTCTGCCCCACTGTTTTTCTGTGTAACCCTTCACCAGCTTCTCATAGATATCTGTTCCCACGAGGCTGATTGCCTGCTCTTCCAGATTCTTTGGCTCGGTAATGCCCGCAGCCTGTCTCTGTTCTTCAATCTTGGCCGCAGCCTCTTCTGGAGTAACTACGCCCCACATTTTATTGAAGGTATACATGTTAAAAGGCAAAGAATACAATTCTCCATGATAATTGGCTACAGGTGAATTGGTAAAACGGTTAAACTCTGCAAACTGCGTAATGTAGTCCCAAACCTGCTTATTATTGGTATGGAAAATATGCGCACCATAAATGTGTACGTTGATGCCTTCCATCTCTTCTGTATAAACGTTTCCTGCAATATTAGGACGCTTGTCAATTACCAGCACGGACTTGCCTGCTGCCTTCGCCTGCTGCGCAAAAACTGCACCATATAAACCTGCGCCTACCACTAAATAATCGTATTTCATTTAAAAACCTCCTTGCGGTCTTTCCCACGTCTAAAAAGAAAAAGACGTCTGATACAAGTATCACACGTCTTAGTTGTTTTTTCAAGTCATTCCTATTTTTTTGATACATTTTTCACAGTTTCACTATTGCTGAACTGTGCTGGCATCACCCAAGGTAACCGTTACTTTTGTTTCTACATATTCATTGCCTTTTGCTTTGTAGATTACAAAATCCACAGTCTCGCCTGCCGCATAGTAACTTAATAATTCTTTTAGTTGATTCATAGTAGAGATTTCATTTCCTTCAAACTCTACGATAATATCTCCCACAGAGAGACCCGCTTTCTCAGCCGCTGAGCCAGCAAACACTTTGTATACGTATACACCATAATTACTATCTACACCCTGAATGCCTAAGTATCCTGCTTTTGCCACGTCTACCTGTTCTCCGCTAATGAGTTTCTCAATTACCAGCATCGCATCTGAAATAGGGATAGCATAACCGATACCTTCCACCCTGGTATCAGAGTATTTTACAGAGTTAATTCCAATTACTTCGCCATTGACATTAAACAACGCTCCACCGCTGTTACCAGGATTGATTGCAGCATCTGTCTGAATCAGATTGTTGTTCACAATGGTGGTTCCTGAAGCAGAATCTGTCACAGTAACAGAACGGCCAAGGGCACTTACCACACCAGTGGTAACAGACTGTCCATAACCCAGTGCATTGCCGATAGCAATAGCTCCCTCGCCTACTTCAAGGGCATTAGAATCTCCCAGACGCGCAAGTCT
Organism: Lachnospiraceae bacterium; assembly: GCA_015057035.1. Lineage (GTDB taxonomy): Bacteria > Bacillota > Clostridia > Lachnospirales > Lachnospiraceae > Roseburia. The sequence continues at coordinate 8,876 of SVFC01000004.1, forward strand.
GATTACATCGCGGGTTTCTTTTGGAATATCCTTCAAAGCCACTTTGATTACCGCCAAGTCTTTGGATGCCACCTGGCCTTTGATCTGTGCCTTAACTTCTGCATTATCAGAAAACTGTACAGTCAGTTCCTTTGCCCCATCAACTACGTGGTTGTTGGTGGCAATATAGATATATTCATTATCCTGTTCTACCAGAAATCCTGTGCCACAGCTTTCACTCTCCTGCACATATCCCTGTCCCCACATACCCTGTACATAGGTTTCAGAAAGATTGGTAATAGCAACGATACATGGCATTGCATCCTTTACCAAATCTGACACATCCATGATGGCAACTACGCTGCTTGAAGGCTTGTTGGTTTCTGGAATTGGATCAGTGACTGGCAACTTGTTGGTGCTGTCGCCGTTGTCCTTATCATTGTTTGTCGAATCACTCTGGCCATTATTGTCTTTTCCAGGATTTATCACATTGTCATTATCGCTTCCAGGCGTTCCGCTTGCTTCTTGGAAAATTCCAAGAGAACTTCCTCCAACATATATGATTCCCAATCCAACGCCGCCGGCTACCAGACCAAACACCAGTGCAATGGCGATAGTTCGAATAATTTTGGTACCGAGAGAGGCGTTCTTGCGAGGTGGCTGCCCACCTTCCATATGCTCTGTAGTATTTCTTCTTTCCTCTTGGCTATTTGGATTTGTATATGGATTGTAATTATTGTAATAATTATTGTTGTCCATTCGTATATTGCTCCTTTCCTAATGGTACAAAAAAGATTTTATCCAACAAATGTGTAAAAATTGTGTCGAATCTATAAAAGGATTCTAAATTTATTCCACCGTCACAGACTTGGCAAGATTACGTGGTTTATCCACGTCCAGTCCTCTGCACACGGACACATAGTAACCAAACAACTGCAATGGAATGATTGCCAGGGAGTTGGTAAAATACTTATTGGTTCTAGGAATATAGGTAATGTAATCCGCATTGGATTCCATTGCCTGATTATTATCATTGGTAACGGAAAATACCACCGCACCACGGCTACGTACTTCCACAATATTGCTGATGGTTTTCGCGTAGAGTTCCTCCTGGGTAACTACGGCAACCACTAAGGTGCCCTCTTCAATCAAGGAAATAGTGCCATGCTTTAATTCTCCAGCAGCATACGCTTCAGAATGAATATAGGAAATCTCCTTCAGTTTCAGCGAACCTTCCAAGGAAATCGCGTAGTCGATACCTCGACCAATGAAAAACACATTCTCAGCACCAGAATAACGATTTGCAAATTTCTGGATTTTTTCTTTGTTTGAAAGAAGTCGTTCAATCTGATTTGGCAGTTTTTCCAAATCCACAAGGTAAGAAGCCAGTTCGGTATCTGTAATCTGTCTGCGCACATGGGCAAATTTCATAGCAAGAAGATACTGTGCCACAAGCTGACAGCTGTATGCCTTGGTGGTGGCAACAGAGATTTCCGGACCAGCCCAGGTATACATCACTTTATCTGCTTCACGGGCAATAGAACTACCCACTACATTTACAATTCCAAGGGTTTTCACTCCGCGGCTTTTTGCAAGGCGAAGCGCTGCCAGAGAGTCTGCTGTTTCTCCAGACTGACTGATCACAATGACTAGGGTTCCCTCTTCTAAAATCGGATTACGATATCGGAACTCTGAAGCCAGATCTACTTCTACTGGAATACGTGCCATTCCTTCGAAGACATATTTGCTGGTAACACCTGTGTGATATGCTGAGCCACAAGCCACAATATGAATCTTCTTCAACGCTCGAATTTCCTCGTCCGTCATTCCCAATTCTTCAATGACAATTTCCCCGTTGGAAACACGAGGGGTAATGGTATCGCGAACGGTCTTTGGCTGTTCGTAGATTTCCTTCAGCATAAAATGCTCATAACCGCCTTTTTCCGCAGCGTGAATATCCCAATCAATGTGTTTCGATTCTTTTTCCAGAATCTCACCATCCAGGTTATAAAACTGGATGTTGTCTTGTGATAACATAGCTACTTCATCGTTTTCGATAAAGTACACATCTCTGGTGTATTTGAGGACTGCTGGCACATCGGAAGCAATCAGGTTGCCCCCCTGTCCGTGTCCCACAATCAATGGACTATCCTTACGAACCGAATACACATATTCTGGCTGATCCACAAAAATGATGCCTAGTGCGTAGGAACCTTCCACACGGCTTACGACCTTGCTAATGGATGCAAGGGCATTGTATTGGCATTTTTTGTAATAATAGTCCAAAAGATGAGCAATCACTTCCGTATCTGTAGCAGACAGGAAGTGATAGCCACGTGCTTCTAATTTTGTTTTTAAATCTCCGTAGTTCTCTATAATTCCATTGTGAACAACCGCAATGGATTGATCCTCGTTGTAATGTGGATGGGCATTTACGTCAGATGGTTCTCCGTGGGTTGCCCAGCGAGTATGACCGATACCAACACAACCTGGCATAGTTGCTCCGTCATGGGTTAACTCACTTAACACTTTGAGTCTCCCCATAGTCTTTTGGATGTTAATGTGCTGTCCATCATAGACTGCCATTCCTGCGGAGTCGTATCCACGATACTCCAACTTTGACAATCCATCCAAAAGGATTGGTGCGGCCTGCTCTCTACCTACATAACCTACAATTCCACACATACATATTACCTGCCCCTAGATGGGGCGCCTTTCTATATTTCAATTCCGTTTTTCTGTAATAATTCTCTCGCTGACTCAACGGAATCCACACCTGTAGCGTTCTTGACAGGAGCAAATTCTTTTTCACGTTCTACTTCAAAGGATAAACAATTATCCATCATATATACCATGTCAAGAATTAGAGTTTCAAATTTGTATGCGTTTGGAGTTTCTGGTTTTACAAAAACACCATTCTCATCAATATATGGAACCTTCTTCTCAACGATGTGAAGTGGTAACTGTTTTTCAGCGATTTCGATAAGTTTTTCCACGCTAAATAAATAGTTCAAGATTACGCCAAAACCGTAAAGTAATGACCCTGCTTCATTGGTTGCCTCTGCCATTTCTGGTGTTAATTCATAGTATTCAATAATAGATGGCTTGCCATCTTCTAAGCAAAGAGCACCAACTCTTTCGTATGGGTCACATTTGCGCACAACCTTAGCTCCGCTGACACAACCAGACTGAATGGTTGCACCTACGAATACTGGGTCAGCAATCTGCTGTAACACATTATCAACCGCAAATACATTGAGCCATTCTACGCCTTTTGCTTTTAAATCTTCTCCCAGGCCAGCCTTTAAGAGAGAGGAGAACCAGCCACCATTTCCATTTGGAGACATGGCAAGGGAATCCTCTGCTTCAATGAGCACATTGCCGTCAAAATCCACTGCTGGAACCATTTCCTGCACGAAGAATTTCACGAAGTCAGGATTGTATCCAAAATAATTGTGTTCTGCAAAAAACGCACGAGTATCTGCGTCATTTTTGTCACTGGTCATAACATAGAGAGGCACGTATGCACCAGCTTCATCTGTCACCTTCTGAAGATTACGAATCAACTGTTCAAAAATATATAATTCTTTGTTCACGCCAATATTATACATCCCTTTGGCCTTGTCGAATCCCAGACGGGTTCCCTGTCCACCCGCAAGAAGGATTGCACCCACCTTGCAGTTTTTGATTGCGTCTAAACCGGTTGCCTTGAAGTCTTCCTTTTTGCTTGCAATCTCAGGAAGTTCCATAGCACCTAATGGTGCAAACTGACCACGTTTTACTTCTCTCTGGTCTAACATATCAAGGTAAGACCAGTCCATGTGATTTAACTGTTCTTCTAATCTGGCTGGAATCTGTTTGCCAAGAAGATTCTTTAAGTATTTCTGATTTGTTGAGTTAATTTTCTCGATTACGTTTGCGTTCATATTTACCTCACTTTTGGTTTCTACTCAGTAAAAAGAGAATGGTAGACCAGGCACGCTGTACCCAGTCTACCAAGTTATTTGTTGTCGTTTGGATATTAGTCCCAATTGGTTCCGTCAGCACCCGAAATGTTGTCGTACTCATTGGTATTATATGGTTTTGTGTTTTCATCCACACCCGTCTTATCCATAATGGTCTGACTGATTGTATGAACCACGTAGGAAGGTTTGTAATTCTCTGTTCCGAACAAGGTGTTATGAAGTTTGGATACATTAGCTTCTAGATCTACTGCAACAACAGTATCCCCGCTACCTGATAAATTTCTCGTAACCAGCTCGTATGGAAATCCTGCAGATACACCAATCTTATACTTAGTAACATCCATTACTAAATCCACAATCTCATCAAAGGTAATGTTTGTGGCAATATCATCGAATACTTTTTCACAAATTGTCATAAGCGTATTCAAATCTGACTGTTTTGCCTTATTCAACATAGCTTCCATCACTATTCGTTGTCTGGAGGCACGCTTAAAGTCGCCACCTGAGGTATAACGAATTCTGGCATATGCTGTTGCCTGAGTACCATTCATAGTTACCTTACCATGCTTCTTCAACGTAGGTGTCTTAAGTCCTGTTGCCTTATCAATCTCCCACAGATAACTATTCAGAAGCTCTTTTTCCTTCTGGGTTACTTCCACTTCTACGCCACCTAATGCATCAATGGCTTCTACCACCGCATTCCAGTCTACGCAGACGTATTTCGTAATGTCCAAATCCAGATTCGTATTCAACATCTGGACCGCCTTCTTAACTCCACCCGTAGAGTAAGCTGTGTTAGCTTTCTTATACTTTCCATCACCTATGCATAAATAAGTATCTCGATATACAGAAACCAGTTTTACTTCTTTGGTCTTATTATTAATACTAGCAACCATCATAACATCCGATAACCCTTTGTCATATTTGCCTGCAGTACGATTGTCCAAACCAAAGATTGCAATATTGGTATAGCCTTCCAATACTACTTCAATGTAGGAAGAATCCATACCTGTTTCTCCCTCATTAATTCCTGCTTCTGTTCTATCTTCAAACTGACTGCCTATCTCTATTTTATTAAAGGCATTCTTGAACTTAACCACATACGAAGTTCCAATCGCCAAAACAACCAGAAGCGCAACTTCCATTACAAACAGGAACATCTTTCCTATCTGTCTGCGTTTCTTCTTGTTTTTCTTTTTTGGCTTTACTTCCACATCATTTTGTTTCATTACTTTCTTCCTTTCCTATTGTGGATATACAACCATGCTTCGCTGTAGTCTTTACGCTCCTGCTCAGACATGTTGGAATATTTCGACATAGTCAGGTTGGTCAGTGTCATCTGCTCTACACCGCAACGATGACACTCCACCTCTTTTCGACGGGATACCATACGTATCCACCCACATTTAGGACAAATATACACTTTAATCATTACTTACTTCAATTCCTACTACTTGTATTTTATTCGAACATCTTCATTGTATGCTCTTTCAAATGTGCATTCTTAGCATCTGCATCTGCAAGAGAGGTTCCTTTGATACCAAAGTAGAACTTAATCTTAGGTTCTGTTCCTGAAGGACGAACGCAGCACCATGCATTATCATTCAATACATAGTAGAATACGTTTGAACTTGGAAGACCTGTTGGAGATACTTCGCCAGTCTTAACATTTGTTCTTGTACATGCCTTGTAGTCAATTACTTCAAGGACTTCATAATCACCGATAACGGTAGGTACTTCTGTACGAGCCTTATTCATCAGTGCATTAATCTGAGCTGCACCATCAATACCCTTAAGAGTAAGAGTTGTGATGTCTTCTTTGTAATAGCCGTATTTTTCATACATAGCCATCATAGCATCCCAGAGAGTCATATTCTGTTTCTTATAGTATGCTGCAACTTCGCAAAGCATAACAACTGCTGCTGGAGCATCCTTATCACGAGCGTATGTACCTGGGAGGCATCCATAGCTTTCTTCCATACCAAATACATAATTCTTGTCGCCTGCCGCCTCGAATTCACGAATCTTCTCACCGATATATTTGAAACCAGTAAGTGTTTCGATATATTCAACATCATAAGCTTTTGCAATTGCCTGACCCATAGCTGTAGAAACGATAGATTCTACAAATACTGGGTTCTGTGGCATTGTGCCCATTTTCGTCTTCTCAGCCAACATATATTCAGCGATAAGCATTGCTGACATATTACCAGTAAAGCTTACGTATTCGCCAGACTTAGTATCCTTGCAGTATACACCAAGACGGTCTGCGTCAGGGTCTGTTGCAAGAACGATATCTGCATCTTTTTCTTTTGCTAATTTGAGAGCAAGTTCAAATGCTGCAGCACTTTCTGGGTTTGGAGATGGACAGGTTGGGAAATTACCATCAGCAATTGCCTGCTGTGGTTCTACATATACCTGTTCAAAACCAAGGTCAGATAACACTCTTGTTACAGGAAGTAAACCTGAACCATGAAGTGGTGTGTAAACAATCTTGATATCCTTAGCCATCTCTTTGATGATTTCTGGATGAATTGAAAGAGCACGTACTGCTTTAAAATACTCTTCATCGATAGAATCGTCAAGTACAACATAAAGTCCCTTAGCGATTGCGTCTTCTTTATCCATAGTTTTCACCATATCAAAAGAAGTAACTTTGCCAACTTCTGCCATAATATTAACATCGTGAGGTGGTGTAACCTGTGCGCCATCCTCCCAATATACTTTATATCCATTGTATTCTCTTGGGTTGTGGCTTGCTGTAATAACAACACCTGCCAAAGTACCCAGCTGACGAACAGCAAATGAAAGCATTGGAACTGGTCTTAAATCTTTGAATACATAAGTCTTAATTCCGTTAGCTGCAAGACAAAGTGCTGTAGCGTCTGTAAATTCATCATGCATATTACGTGAATCGTGTGCAATAACCACACCACGTTCCTGTCCGTTCTGCGCAATGATATAATTTGCTAATCCCTGTGTCGCCTGGCGAACTGTATAAACGTTCATACGGTTTGTACCAGCGCCGATAACCCCACGAAGTCCAGCTGTACCAAATTCTAATGTACGATAGAAACGATCTTCGATTTCTTTCTCATCTCCTGCGATTGCAACGAGCTCTGCTCTTGTTGCTTCATCAAAGTAAGAATCTGTACACCACTGTTCATATGTTGCTCTGTAATCCATACAATATATCCTCCTGTGCATTATATGCCATTGTTAATAATAATTGTAGCACACCATTTAGATTTTGACAAACTTGTTTTATATAGATACAATTATTTTATAAATATTTTATCCATTTCCCAAAGGAGCGAATGATAACCATGAAATTACCAGGATACTATTCTTCTGGCGAATTTGCTCGTATGGCCCAAGTGTCAGTTCGCACAATTCGTTTTTATGATAAACAGAACATTCTAAATCCTAGTTATGTGACCCCTGCTGGAGCCAGATTCTACACAGATTCTGACTTTGTCAAATTGCAGCAGATCCTCCTGCTGAAATACCTGGGCTTCTCACTGGACGAGATTCGTACAATGACTATCGACAATACAGATTACCATTTCCTGCTGACCTCTTTATCTACCCAGAAAAAACTCATCGTCGATAAACTGGAACAGATGCAATTGGTAAATGATGCCATCGACAATACCATTGCAGAACTCCAAAGCAATCAGGAAATTGACTGGCGACAGATGCTCCATCTGATTCATCTGACAAGCATGGAAAAAAGTCTAAAATCCCAATATGAAAATGCCAACAACATTTCTGCCCGAATTCGTCTTCATAGAGACTACTCGACAAACACCTTGGGGTGGTTTCCGTGGATATATCAAAAAGCCATCGTCCCTGTATTATCCAATCACGAATCTTCCGACAAAAAGGTGCGCATTCTAGAATTAGGCTGTGGAGATGGTTCTCTGTGGACCACGAACCAGGCTTCCCTTCCTGCCAATGTGAAAATTACCTTATCCGATATATCTGAAGGCATGATTCGTGACGCGAGAAGAAATATTGGCAAGGACCCGCGTTTTGCCTACGCAACCTTTGACTGCCATCATATTCCATACAAGGATGATAGTTACGACCTAGTCATTGCCAATCATCTTCTGTTTTACTGCGATGATATCTCCCAGGTATGCAATGAAGTAAAACGCATTTTAAAACCAGGCGGAATGTTCCTATGTAGCACTTATAGCGACAAACATATGAGAGAAATTACAGAACTGGTTCAGGAATTCGATCAGCGAATCGTACTTGCAGCAGAGAATCTCTACGAACGATTCGGATTGGGAAACGGCTTCGAGATTCTTCGCAAGCACTTCGATAACATTACCATCGAAAGATATGAAGACGGCATCCTACTCAACACTGCCGAGCCATTAATCGAATACATCCTATCCTGTCATGGAAATCAGAATCAATATCTCCTAGACCGCTATCAGGATTTCCGACAGTTTGTGGAAAAGAAGGTCAAAAAAGAATTCCAAATCACAAAAGATGCTGGTTACTTCTTGTGTACATGCGACTCTTGTCGATAAATGTCGATAACGTCAAGTTATATTCGAAACCGGGACTAAAGGACTATTTTCTCCTGTATACATTCGTGTTACAATTCAACTCGTGCTCGTGTAAAGAATCTATAGAAGTTGAGGTACATGTTAATGAAAAACCAGGAAAAAACCACAGAAGAATTGAAAAAGGAAATTGAAGTTCTCAGACTTACTGTTGAAACTCAGAAAAAAACTATCAATACTCTTCTCAATCAGTATGTGTTAAAAAACATAAAAAGAAATGAGAAATAACACAAACAGGCGCTAGCAGATGCTAGCGCCTTAATACTTTTCTAATCTTCTTCACTTACCACCTGTAACAGTTCTTCAAACTCAGAGGTTCCGAAAAATTCCTCTAGCGTCATCCCAAGCCCGCTACATATCTTTACAATCGTTGTAATTCTGGTGCTTTGCGTTGTTCCATCCACAAGATGAAACATGGTCGTCGTTGGAACACCTGACTGATGTGCCAACATATAGTATGATAGATTTCGTTCTTTACATAGAGTTTTTACTCGATTCACAATTGTCTTCTGTACCTTGCACATATCCTTTTCTCCCGATTCATATAATAGAAAAGCGTGTTCTACTGAACACGCTCTAACTTATATTTTAGCAAGATAAAAAGTGCTAAAAAAGGGACAGAGTTGGCAACTGGAGATTAAATTCCCTTCTCCGTCAAGATTCTGCCTACTGCATTGTTTAATCTATCCGCACTGATATTACCATTATTCACAGCCTCTAAAACGGCATTATATGCCTCTTCAAAATTTGCTGGCATATAAATCATATCCACTCCAGCTTTAATAGCTTCTACACAAGCGGAATCGCTTCCATAGATATTGATGAATGCACTATCAGAGAAACTCTCTGTCATAATGATTCCATCAAAGCCCATACTTTCACGAAGAAGTCCAATGGTTCTGCCTGATAAAACACATGGCACATTCTCATCATCTGTAATGGCAGGAACGATTACATTGCCAATCGTTACAACAGAAGTTCCTGCCTCAATGCCTGCAGCATAAGACGCCAAAATGTCTTTGCTCAAATCTTCAATGCTCATATCGCAATATAGGATTCCATTTGCATTTGCAGAAGCATTTGCCTTACCAGGAAAATACTTCAATGCAGAATTAACCTTCATTCCTTCAATTGCTTTGATATCCGCTGCTACCAGAGAGGCAACTAATTCGCCGTTTGTCCCAAAAGTACGAAGACGATATGCAGTATCCAATGCAGGAGATACATCTGCAATTGTTGATAACAACAGATTAAAACCACAATTTGCAACATATTCTCCACGAACTTTTGCAGCCTGTTCTACGGCCGTAACTCCCTGGTTACCCAATTCTGACGCAGAGGAAACACGGTTCATTCCAAGCGTTGTGGCAAGAGGTGAATGATTGGCCCCACCTTCTTCCTCAATTACTGTAAAGGCTGGAATGCCATATTTCTGCGCACCATAATCTTTCGTTCCCTGAAGAAGCACCTGCACCTGAGCCTTGTTCTGGAAATTCTTAGGGCTATAAACCAAGCCACCTACCGGATATCTATCGTATGCCTGTTTTGATGCATTTCCAAATGCTGTAACCGTATTGTAACCAGTTAACGCCTCTGGAGAAATCACAAACAACTGTGCAACCTTTTGTTGAACAGTCATAGTAGCAAGTTTCGCCTCTACAGCATCGGAAAATGTCACACGAGTCTCTGTATACTCTTCAGGAACTGCATATACATGCCACATGTTCGGATTCTGATTATCACCTTCATCTCCGCCTGGTTTCTGAGAATCCCCTGGTTTCTGAGAATCCCCTGGCTCCTGTTCATCTTCCGAATTATTCCAATCGTTATTGCCACCATTATCCACTATGTTATTATCCGAATCGCCGCCCGGATTTGTAATAACTCCTGTGGCTCCGCTTATTAATCCCAAAACCAAAACTATAATTAATAGTCCCGCTTCTGCTACTAGCAAAAGATTAATACCATTTTTTTGAATATTCATCTTCTGTACTCCCACTAATCCCTTTGATCAATATTTGGTCCCTTAACCTTGTTACGAAGAGTTTCACTAATTTCTTTTACGCGTTCTGAAGGCGTGTAATTATCTTCGCTTAACAAAATCTTATGAAGCTCTGCATTCATATCAACGAGTGTGCAAGGCACCTCTACCCATGAACCATCTACACTTCCACCATAGAACACCTTTGGATAAGCTGTCATTGTTGAGATCTCATATTCTGACATATAGTAAATCAAAACAAGAAGTTCATCCTGTGTGTAGCTAGTGTTAATCTCTTTTAATAATTTATCCACAATATTCAGTCGTTGACTTGTGCTCATGGTCTTAGACTTCTCGAACACTTTAAATAATACAGTTCGCTGTCTCTCTGTGCGCTTATAATCAGAGCCTGCCGTATATCGAATACGAGAATATGCCACTGCCTGGGTACCATCCAAAGTATACGTTCCCGGTTCTGTTATATGTGGCGAATTGGTTCCACATACTTTATTGGTTTCATCAATATAACCATTGATATACTTCACTTCTGAAGAAGTAATATCCATCTCCACTCCACCAACCTGGTCAATCAAATCTCCTACTGCATTGAAATTCACGGTACAGTAATTCTCAATATTCAAATCCAAGTTCTCATTCAATACCGATATTGCGCCTTCCGGCCCATAATAAGAATGTGCATTAGAGATTTTCTTGTAGCCTTTTTCCTTACCATCATAATTCTGATACAACATACAGTCGCGGTAGATAGAAACCACCTTCACCTGTTTTGCGTCATGATTCACACTGATTAGCATAATGGAATCGGAACGTGTCCCCTTGCCCAGCTTGTCCGAACGAGAATCCACACCAAACATAACAAACAGTTCCGAGCCATCTCCCTGTGGTTCCGGTGGCGCAATTTCAGACTCCGTTTCACTTTCTGATTCACTCTCAGGTTCTGTTTCTGTATCAGTTCCAGTTGGCTCCTCAATCTCTGAGCCCTGGGAACCCACCTGGCTATTTTGCGAACCAGATGGCTGTGGATCACCTTCATTGCGTTTACTAATGGCAATTCCAACGATTACCACAAGAACAAGCACTAAAACAGCAACCAGAATATTGAACAACAAACTACTCTTTTTATTCTTCATTACTGCTCCTTCTTGTCTTCTTTACCATATGCACCATAATATTGTCCGTAATAATGTCCATAATAGTGTCCATAGTAACTATTCTTCTTCATACGAACCTTATTGAGAACAGCTCCAAGAATAGGAATTCCTGCATTCTCTAACTGTTTCTTAACATTAACAATAGCACGACTGCTTACCGCTCCCTGAGACGCTACAATAATAGAGCCATCACAGTGTTTTGCAATAACCGCTGCATCAATAGCTGCCCCCATTGGTGGACAGTCAATCAACACATAATCAAACTGCTCTCTAGCAAATTCAATTAACTCTTTGAAATATCTCTTCTCTAACATTTCTGTTGGGTTTGGAACGGTTGGTCCAGCAAACACCATGAACAGACCTGTCTTCTCTGTTGCATATACGATGTCAGACATCTTCTTCTGTCCAGAGAGAAGATGAGATAATCCGTAGATTTCTCTGCCGTTAATAACCTTTGCTCTCATACGTCCGATTAATACAGATTTACGAATATCAGCGTCAATTACGAGAACCGATTTCTTAGAATCTGTAAGGGAACGAGCAAGGTCCATAACAACTGTAGACTTACCTTCGTTTGGAATCGCGCTAGTAAAAAGAATTACTTTCTTATCATCTCCGCAGAACTGAATGTTTGTCTTAAGTGCACGGAGAGTTTCTTTTAATGTATAACTTTGTTCTTTTAATTGTAATTTAACTGTTTCCATTATTTTCTCTCTCCTTTCTTGTTTCCTTTGTTGTGTTTTGCAGATTTATCTTTTTTCTCTGGTTTGTTAATCTTAGATAACAGACGTTCATCTTCATCGTCGTCATCATCTTTGAAAAAATCCTTCAATTTATCTCCAATGGATGCGTTTTTCTTCTTGGCAGAAGATGGCATACCATCGTCCTCTTCTTCATCAAATGGGAGTGAAGCAAGGACATTGATACCTACCTTCTTCTCCATGTCGTCTGGAGTCATGATTGTGTCGTTCATCAAGTATGTAATCACGATAATTGCAATGGCGAGGAAGGCACCAATGAGAGCACCGAGGATGGTGTTCTTGCCAACGCTTGGACTTACTTTGTCCGCTGCAACATAACCATACTGGAGAACCGATGGCTTGTCCTGATTCATTTTCACCTTAATGTATTCTGCCGCTACATCTGCCACTTCATCTGCAATCGCTTTTGCCACCTCTGGATCAGGATGTGTCACTGTAATCTCGATAATTCGTGAACTGGTTGGATTAACAAAAGTGATGATTTCTTTTAATTCCTTATAATCCATCTCTAAATTCAGGTTATCAATTACCTCATCCAGAATTGGTCTGCCATCAATGACTTCCATATAGTCCGTAGCCAGATTTGTCCCAATCTGCAAATCAGTAATACTAGAAATTACATCCTCCTTTAACAGATACAACTTAGAAGTAGATTCATACTGTGGCACCATAATAAAAGCACTAACCACAAACATAATCAAACCTGCGAGAATCGTTGATACCGCAACCTTCTTCCATTCTCCTAGTACTTCAAAGAATAAGTCTTTGAGGTCAATTTCAATTTCATCTGATTCGTAATGTTTTTCCATCTTATACATCCTCTCTTTTCTCATATTGTGAAACTACGCTTCACAGATAATCTTCTTCGGATTTTTAATCATTAATCTATATGCAAGCTTTTCGCCATATTTTTCCGTAATATAGTCATAGGCATCTTCCATGTAACACTTGCGTTTCTTCTTGTCATGGCTGTCACTGGCAACTATATCTACCCAGCCATGCTTTAACGCTTTCTTACAGAACTGCTTGGTTCCCCAACCTTCTTCGCCTATAATAGCAGCAGCATTGCACTGAATCCAAGCACCAATCTCCTGAAGTTCTTCCAAGCGTTTCGGATTCTTCACAAGGCAAGCATAACGCTCCACATGAGCAATGACCGGAATATATCCGTGCCGCAAAAGTTCGTGGGTATTCTTAAAAATATATGCATACTCTGTGTCATATCCATACTCCGTCAAGACATACTCCGAATCTGCCAAAGTAAACACCTTATGACTTTCTATATATTCTAATATATCTCCATTCACGTGAACTTCTGTTCCGAGATGCAACTTGATTCCTATCTCTTCGGCATATGGCGCCAATTCAATCATCTGGGTCTTTACCAAGTCAGCATCAAATTTAAACATACCACGTCTATAATGTGGTGTCAAAATAATGTCTGTTACACCTTGCTCTCTTGCAAACTGCAACATTGCGATTGATAATTCTATTTTTTCTGGTCCATCGTCTACTCCATGGAGTAGATGGCAGTGGATGTCGATCATAAACACTCTCCTTTAATTTATAAATGCCAAGTTCTATTACCACCTTTTATACAATTTGACTTTCCTTCTTGCTCTGACTTCTTTAAGAAAACTATACTATGAACCACTCGCTATAACTCCTCTTGTTATTTTGTTTGTTTCAAGCAATACACAAATAATACTTGAAACAAATAAAGATATTATAAAGCACATTGCAACTAATAATATTGGAGAAATCCTGCCATTTAAAATATTTATGACAAAGTAAATTATCTGTTGATGAAACAAATATATTCCGAAACTGTGTTTATATAAAAAGTTATATAGTGAATTTCCTTCATAATCTATTTGTTTTTTGTTTAACCAACACGCTAGTCTGTTCAGTATAACAAAAGCCATTATTGCCCCAACACTATGCAACATCAACGCAATTCCCTTAGCCAATATAGCAAATATTGCTCCGGGCAAAGCATCTATAACCAACAAACAGAAGGCCAAAAATACATCCACGCCAATATAGACAACAGTTGGAATTCTTTCCAACTTTTCCGTACCATATTTCCAAATCATCATCCCCATCCAGAAGAAAACGAAAAATTTGCATGCGTTAAAAAAACCAAACAAATTTGGCACCATTCTTGGCCCAATCTCGCCTACCGCATAAAGAAATAATGAGGCTAAAAATCCCACACTAGCTTGTCCATAGACATGCTTTTCTATCATACGTGCAAGCACAAAAACCCAAAATAGCATTAAAACAAACCATAGATGTGCAGGTGACTTGCCCAGTATGTAATTATCTACCAAGTCTGATATATCCACTTTGAAAAAATATGCATGAATTGGTGCAGCCCATAATAGAGCCACGAAAATATAAGGCACCAATAAACGTTTCGCTTTTGTCCTTACAAACGGATAAACTTCAACATATTTTCCCTTTTCAAAACGTGAATACGCATAAATATAACCCGAAACTAACGCAAACGCATATATATGAAACGAATTCAACCAAACGGCAAAATTTGAAAAAAATGCAACCTGTTCAGCTGGTGCTTGATTAAACCATCCGTTTGGCAACCAAAGCGCCATTGAATGATACAGTATTACTGACATCATTAAAATTGTTTTTATGAAATTACAATTATCTATTGTTCTCTTTCTATCGTTCAACGCTATGCACCTTTTCACATTGTTTAATTATTGACACACTATGGCAACGATATAAGCTCTCCTAACTCTAAATCCTGTTCATAAGATGAGAATGGTCTTAATCCGCCCCAATCATAAAACGTGTATTCCGAGAAATAAATATGTCCATCAACATTAAAGAAATCAACTCTAATAAATGGTGACTCGGATGCAATTGCAAGTTTCTCTGCTAACTCTAACATTTTCTCATAATTTTTAGGCTTTTCAAATTCTGGCTGATGTCTCTCAAACCCATGATTTATTTGAACCGCTTCGAAATTTGTTCCATAAAAATTTTCATAAATATTCTTATCCTTTACGGTACAATACATATACATCGGTTTCCCATTAAAGCACCAAAACTTATAGTCACGCAATGTAATCTCTCGATCTCCTGCAGTATGATCGTCTAACAATTCATCGATAATTATCCTTGGTCTAATGTTTTTATATGGCCATTCCCTTCCTTGAGGATAATAATTTTCTTTGAGCAATTTCTCATATTTTTGTTTTAAATCCTGAATATCAAGTTGCATCTTATCTTTACAAATAACTATTCCACCACTATTATGAGTGCACTTCATAACAAACTGATTAGGCAATTTCTCAAAGTTTATTTCTCCAAAACTATTCCATACTCCAATGTTAGGAACCACGTGCTCTTTCCCTATGACAGTTTCCACAAATGCTTTTACCTCATACTTATCAGCCAAAATCGAGTACAATCGTTTTCTGTCATATAATTTCATCCAATTCAGTTTTTCATTAAAACTTGTAGGGTTCTTCCAATTCATTCGATACCTCATTCTAGCAAAAAACAATACAGTTATGTATATTTTGTCTGGAACCCAATTTAGAAGCTTATATCTATTCAAAAGATTTATTGTCTTATTAATTATTCTATAAAATTTGATCATTTCACTTATCGTATCCTAATCGTTTCTCCCAACATATCTAGATACGCCCTTTCGTACAAATTTATGCAGCACCGAATACATAGAACATTATTGGCAAAATCGTATCCAGATACTATGCCCCTCTAGCGTACACCTAACACAAAGAATTTTAAAATTCTATTTTGGGAAATTATTTTCTCGTTAACAAATAATGGCAAACCTACCCCCAATATCGTAGCCAGTATAATACAACATAAAACAGGAGCATCTATGATTTGCAATACTTTTTCAACTCCTATAACAATATATGGTTGATGTATTAGATAAATAATATATGAATTTCTGCCAATATATGCAAGTCCTTTTCCCAAAACATTATCCGATATTCCTTGCGACAAATCTAATAAGCACACAAGTGACAATACCCCAATAAATAACTCTATCAGATACGCCCCTATGGATAGACTGCTTTCAAAACAACATAGCCTTATAGTGACACAAATTACAAGTCCGAATAATGACAATGCTTTTCTATTCTCTCGGTTAATTGATACAATGCCTCTACCTACACAAAAAAATATGTAATATATCCCCACTTTCCATATTACTTCTGATATTCCCGCTTGCGAAACATATATCCCTGCAACAAAGTATACTAGAAACGAAACTATCGTTTGTGCAGTCAATGTAAAATATCTATCAGCCGCCGTTGCCAATAAAACAATAATTAACATAACCGGAGCAAACCATAAATGACTGTCTAAATGCCCCTGATATGTAAGTATTTGCTTTACTGCAATCCCCAACCCCGGAAATATCAATCCAACTTTTTCAAACAAACTTTTAGTCGCTTCAATCTGGCCTCCTATAAACGATATGAAATAAATCACAAATGAAAAGAACAAATATGGCACAAAATATAAGCACACCTTATCAAGCACATATCCCCATTTATCATTCTTTCTCCTTTTATCATATTTTTGGTACAAAAAACCTGCTATACCAAAAAACAAAGGCATATGAACCAAATAAATAGTTGTTCGAAGACTAAATAATACACTATTGGGCAATGAATATTCCTTTACAATTGCATGGCCTAGGACAACTAAAATTATCCCCACACCTTTTACTATGTCATATTGAATATTTCTATTTTCTATTCTCCTCACTCCTTTTATGCTTATGACTCAGCCTGTATCTTTGCACTTATATTGCTTTTTTAGTATTTTCTGTTATTGAGTATCCACGCACAAAAAATGCTAACATACTAGGAAAGAAAACTTCAAATGTATCATACGACAATTTTTGTATATCACCTATCACTGTAATTACCATAAATACCAAAAACAATGCTAATCTTTTTCTACTGACTCCATAACACCCATTTATTTTTTTTGCTAAAATCACAATAGTTGAAAAATACGGAATATAATATAATAATATTCCTATAACACCTGTATCCGCCAACAATTCTCCCCAATTGCTATGTGAATGAACTTCGGCCCAGGCATTTTGAAACGAATACACATAATGCTTGAAATTGTCTATTCCAACCCCCACAAGTGGACTCCCAACAAATAATTGAATCGCATAACTTAAAAACTTAATTCTAGTAAGGGAGCTGGCATCTTGAACAGATGAATCCCCCATAAAAGCGGCAAATCTAAAACCAATCAATTCATATAAAATTGGTATGTTAAAAATGGAATACCAAGCTACAAACAGCAACAAAACACCCACAAAAATCAACATAACTCGTTTATATGCAATATGTTGAGAGATAATAATATATAATGCGACTCCTACTACCGCTAACAATAATGACAATCGTGATTTAGTAAACAGCAGAACAAAGCATATAATCACGTCCCAAGCAATCCAATACATTCTGCTCTTCTTGCTTTTACTTTGAAAATATAAAGATGATAATAATAGCAGAAGGATAATTGCTCCTAATTCATTTGGGTGATATCCAACCGTAGCTCCAATTCTCCCTTGGCTTGATGATATATCGTAATCCCCCGTAATAGCTGCTTCCCATGATTCTAGCGGCGTGTTTAAAAATAATCTAACAAACAAAACAATCCCAGCATAATGCAAAAGCTTTAAACATCGGTCTACATCCTCTGAGCAATTAACTGTGCATCCTATTGCAAAAACGGTAAAATACAATCTGAGCAAAACAAAACACTTACTAAGCACATAGTCTGGTTTTATTGCCCATAGAACACTACACATACAAAGGACAAAAAACGCAAAATAATATCCATATACTTTTGCCTTATACACCGGCAACGATACTTTATGACTTTTTATATATTTATATAATAACACTATTGGAAAAAGCAACTTTCCATATACACTAATAATCGGAATGTCCCTAAACGACATACTTGTCACTAGCGTCATAAAAATCAGGAAATCATTGCTTAACCAAAAACCCTTTTTTATGGCAATTTTCATATATCTTATCTACCTTTGTCCTTCATATTCACGCAATTATGCACTAGTAATCGGCTTTATTTAGACTCAATATGGCCTTTCCAACCAGAGGTTGGTTCAAATTTCAAGCTGTCTTCATATCGAATTTCTGAGATATCTTTTCCGTCCCACATCTCATTATTTGAAATTATCTGTGCTCGACTACTAGGTTCAGTGATTTTCAGATTACCTGTCATATTTCTAACTTGTCGGATTGTAGGAATCTTATTAACATCCATTCCCATAATAGCGGATATTGTTTCGTCAAAACATACAGGGTCTGCTCCCATTGCAATTATACCTACATCTTTTGCGCTCGGCATAACTGGACCTTCCTTTTCACCTGAAACAATAATGTCCGCAACAACAAAAAGTTTTCTTTGTTTTTCTTTCTTAAGCTGACCGTTCTTGTCTGAATACAATAAAATTTTATTTAAATCAACGATTGTTTTGCTTATTGTATTATTTCCATACCAAGATCCCTCCCTATATTTATCTTTATCTAATTTTATAATCTGGGAGTTTACTTTTTTTATAATTCTTAATATCCTAGCCCACGCATATTGCGAATGTGCACTTGCATAATTTATCTTATCTAATAAAAAAGCCTCTACCCTTTTATTATAAGACTTCACTCTATATTCGTCTCCGCCACTTGAAACATCGCCAACACAATGGTGTGGCAAAAATTCTTTCCTTACATTTATTCCAACCAAATTCTTGAGGGCTGCGGTAATTCCCGCTTTCCTATGCGTTTTAGGTTTAGGCAAACTGATAATAACATCAGCTTCTAAAACATAATTGGAAATAAAATATTCATGTTTCCCTGGCTGATGATGTGTAGGTAAAATCGTAGGGTCATAATTTGTAATTCGCAGCTTTTCAAGCTGTTCCTTGTCGTAAGTAGAAAATTCGCTTTCATTTTGTAAATCTACAACTGTTCCTTTAGAATTCTCATTAATAACCTGGTAATGAATTCCAGCTTTTATATATGATTGTAATTCCCTAAAATCAACCAATTCAATATCTACATTTTTGCTCTTATAATAATCTATCATTCTATCGTAGCCACTCTGTTGCACCAACTTGTCAAATCTGCATTCCTGCATTGGCGCATCTCCCACCACGATTCTTCCACTCCCCTTTAAAGCTATCAACACATAATCTATCACCGCAGCCACCACTGAAGGCTGAGTGTAAAGGCATAGTTCCCCTTCCCCTGATGGATTTTTATCCATTACCATATTGGGTTTAAGTAGCACATTATCTCCTGGCTTAATAATCTCTTTTAAAGGATTCCAATCTGTAGTACCATAATTTTCTATATCATATCCTAATAAATGAAATGATTCCCTCACCATTTTATATACGTTATTTTCACAAGTAGATATCTCCTCGAACAAATACTCTGGATACTTTTCTTCTGGTCGAAAATCAGTTTCTTTATCTGGATACTTTGCATTTTCCATGTGATAAATTACAACTTGTTCTAACATTTGCCACCCTCTCCATATGCTAATGCTAAATTAATTTTATCCCCCATCTCATAGCCTAACTCTTTGGGCGAAAATTTTTCAAACCCACTTCCATGATAAAAGGTTAATTCTCCAAAATAGATTTTTCCATTTATACAATAGAAATCTGTTCTTAAATGCGCAAATCCTTTAGACAATTTTCCAGATAAGTCCAGCAATTCATCTAGGCACTCTGGCTTAGGGATTATATGATTACTATCTGTTGGGTATTGTATCATTGCAGGAATATACTCCCATTCCGTAGTGTACAAATTACGCTTATGCTCTACAAATCTATCATAGTCAACTTGTATCATAAATGGGATTCCGTCAAAACTAAATATCTTATAATCTTTCAATTCAACTTCTGATTCATCAACCATATATTGTTCTGCAATGATTCGTGGCTTAACATCTTTGTAAACCCATTCCCTTCCACTATAGTAGTAGTTCTTTTTCATATGCCGATTTATAAATTTTTTTAATCTTCTATAATTAATTTTACTTTTATCTCTGCATATATATACGCCGCCTGAATCATGTGTGCACTTTAAAACAAACTTCTCCGGAAGCAATTCAAAATCAATATCATCAAACTTATCCCAAACACCTAATAGTGGGATTAAATATTGTTCTCCAATGGTGTTTTTTATATATTCTCTCACACCATATTTATCTACCAACTCATGATATCTTGGATTTCTATCCCTCATCTTCAACCACTGAATCTTTTCGTTAAAACTCTTGGGTTCATCAAGGTCAATCCATTTCCCCTGCTTGATTCTAAACATTATGTTTAGATAAACTTCATCTGGCAAAAATTTACACAACCCATTATTGAAAAAATAATTCAATAGTACTACTGGTATTTTAGAACTTTTTTTTAGTATCTTTTTTATCTTACTCATAATGCACACATTTTCCTTATCTCTTTTAAAATATTCCATGCGTTATTTCTTAAAGTGTTTTTATCGCTTTCTTTTCAATGCACTGTTAATGTATTTGATCATAACATTTCTTGTTTTTGGAAACACACTTAATAGAAGCACATATACAATCATACTAATTATAATCCCCGCACATTCTAAAATGAAATTTCCTCTCCACATTTTTGCAAGGGTATATGCAACCACTCCCATTAAAACTGATAATAACACTGGTATTTTGATATTGTCCAAAATTTTCAGTGGACTAAATTGATATTGGCACTTTATAATCGAAAAATGTATTATAGAAAAAACGATAACTGCTGATGCCTTTAGTAATACAAACTTATCGAATGATCCGTGAACACCTATCAGCAAAATCACACCATATAGCACTCCATAAACAAATTGAGCCACCACTGAAACTTTTGGTTTTCCTGTCGCTCTATAAACCTCGCTCATTGGATTATTAACAACTAGTTGAAATCCCTGTGAAAGCGCAACTAAACCGATAACAATACCTGCCTCTTCCCACTGCTCTCCTAACAATATATCTGTAACAAACTCTTGGTAACAAAATATACCTACACTCATTGGAAAAATCAAAATAGAAACCCCAAACTGCGTATCCAAAAGCATTCTCCAAAAACCTTCATGGTCTCCTTCATTTTTCAAACGTGCTAATGCACTAAATAATATTGCAAATACGGAAGCAATAAAAAGGGAATAAATACTTGATACCATAGCTTCTGGTTGTTTATATAACCCCAAATAATATTCTCCCATAAACGTAGAAACAATTATTGTATCCAGATACGAAGTAAACCAAATCGAAATTTGCTCTACTAAGGACCAAACGCTAAAAGAAAACATCTGTTTCAATCTGTTCAATGAAAAATAGAAATTGGGTTTCCAGGTCGACTTAATTGATAAAACCAATGCATATACCGCTTCGTTTGCTAATATTCCAATTATCAAAGACCAATATCCCAAACCTGCAAGTGCAAGTGGAATGGTTAAAACGATTGGAATCATCACACACATCAAACGCACGTAAAAGATGGTTTTATAATCTAATTTTCTCTGATAAATCGCTTTCTGGATACTAGTAAATGAGGTTAATAGCAACTTACTTGAAGCAATAATAATTGGCAACTTATTGTCAAACCCATTAAAAAAATGCGCAATGCTCTCGACGCTAAATATAATTACCAAATATATTACAATAGACAAGCTCATATTAGTCCAAAATGCCGTTGAAGCACTCTTGTTAAGTTCTTCTTCATCTTTAAAATTATATTGTACTAAAAATTTTGAAAACCCAGCATCGGTAAACATGTCTGCAAAACTAGTAATCATTGTTACAATTGCCAACACTCCATACTCTTCTGGCGCAAGAATTCGTGCCAAAATCATACTTGTAAAAGGCGTAATCAATTTTGCCATACACTCTGCTAGAAAAGACCATTTAACCGCATTGCCCATTTCACTATGCACTTTTTCGCCTGTCTGCATCTTGTCCTCTCCACTAAGTATTTATGTTATATAGTTCAACACTCACATTTAATCTCAAAACTAATCTATCAATTCCGCCCATTTATTTGCGATTCGTTCAATCGAGTATTTTTCTCTTATTTTTTTTGCATTACTTCCTAAAGATTTCGCGAAATCCTTATCACCAGCAATTTTCAACATTGAAGAACAAATTTGTTCTTCATTTCCTATTTCAACCAGAATACCATTCACATTATTTTCAATCATCATATGTGCGCCTCCAACTGGACAATCTGTACAAACACAAGGCAATCCTATAGCCATTGCCTCAATCATGGCATTGGATATTCCTTCATAGATTGAAGTTGAAACATACATACTCGCTTCAGAAAAATAATCTGGAAGATTGTTGACAAACCCATGAAAATAAACCGAATTCTCAACTCCTAAATCTTTTGCTAGTGATTTTAATTTTTCCGCTAGTGCTCCTTTTCCAAAAATTTCAAGAGTATATTCTGGATACACAATATGAAACTTAGCATAAGCCTTTATAAGAGTTTCGAAATCTTTTTGTTCTGTCATTCTACCTGCAGTTACTATTTTCTTTTCTACAATTTTTTCCTTTACATATGGCAAATCGCTATTCACCGGATTAGGAATTACAATTCCTAGTTTTTTAATATTATCATCATATAAATCAACAACATGAGGCGTCTGACAAACTAGTTTTTTTGCTTTTGGATATAGCATTTTTTCTATATATCTATATATAAAGTTCTCTCTTGAAGGATCAGCTCTTTCAGATATAATTATAGGAAGATTTATTCCCATTCCACATATCAATGCTAAACAATTTATATCCACCATAAATGCTATCGCTGCATCAAACTTGTTTTTCAGAAAAAGTCTCCGTAATTTATACATTCTCTTCAAGAGAATGATAACTTTATTTTTTGTTCCGTATTCAAATCTAATAACATTGATATTGGAATTCAAGATATACACATCTGGTTTTAATTCACGCAACAGTACCATAGAGACTTCATAGCCTCTTTGCGCGAATTCATTTGCCAAAAGTGTCATAACTCTTTCTGACCCACCAGATGTTAAACTCGAGTTAATAAATAAAATCTTTTTCATTTTACCATTCCTTCTTTCACAACCACATCGTATCAATTCAATCAACACTCAGCCGTTTGCAGCGTAAAATAAGTTTATTGTACTTTAAAAATGGCATTCTCCCATTGAGCTCCAATTTTTTCTACCGAATAGTCTATTCTTATTTTTGTTGCATTCTCACTTAACGCTTTTGCAAATTCTTCGTTTTCTGCAACCTCCAACATTGCCTCTAGAAGTTCCTGTTTTTCTCCTACATTTATCAAAATTCCATTTTTGTGATCTTTGATTACCATAGCCGCCCCACCAACCGGACAATTCGTACATACACACGGAATCCCCATTGCTAACGCCTCCAGCATAGCATTTGATATTCCTTCATAATTAGAACTATTTACATACATTTGAGCCTCTGCTATTTTTTCTGTAACGTTCGATACATATCCTGGCAATTCGACATTTGCATCTAAGTTTAAACTAGAAACAAGTGTTTCTAAGTTATTTCTAAGTTCTCCATCTCCATATATAACTAACTTATACTCTTGATGTACATCATAAAAATCTTTAAACGTTTCAATCAGCAACTCAAAATTCTTCTGTTCCGTTAATCTGCCAATAGCAACTATAATTTTCTTTCGCTCTTCATACTTTATAACACTCGGCATATTACCTATCGAGTTAGGAATAACCTCACTTTTTCTTTGGACCTTCTTAGGATAATATGATTGTACTAGTGGTGTTTGAAAAATTGTATAATCTGCAAATGGAAGGATATATTTAATTGCAAAATTTATAAACGGCCGTTTTTCATTTCTTGGGTCACACCGTTCCGAGCAAATAACCCTTTTATGCAATCCCATGCTCGCTAAAATAACATTAACATTAATATCCCACATAAAAGAAACTATGTGCCCAGCATCTACTTTTTTCAAAGTTTCTCTAATTGTAAGGATTCTTTTGAAGTGCCACAACAACTTATTCCCTTCAATTGGGCAAAAACATTCTATTACTTGAATGCTAGGATCTAAAACATATGATGCTTCATCCTTTACAAGCAATATCATTCCAACTCTTTTCCCTTTTCGTGCTAAATAGTTCGCAATTAATACCATTGCTTTTTCTGAACCGCCCCCCGTCAAGCAGCGATTAATAAATAAAACATCCATCTAAAATCCTTCGCTTTCTATTTATACAGTATCATATACTTTTTTAAGATATTCATCCCATTCTTCACAAATCTTTCCCTCTTCAAAAAGTTCAACTACCTTTCTAGCCTCACTTCTCAACAAGTTCCTATATACTGAGTCATTCATTATGCGTTCCATAGCTTCAACTAATGCGTCTTCATCGTTGACAGGAATCAGTAAGCCGTTTTTTTTATTATCTATAATTACTGCCGAACCTCCGATTGGGCAATCCGTTGCTATGCACGCCAGCCCGAGCGCCATCGCTTCCAATAATGCATTTGGCATCCCTTCTGAATTAGAAGGCAAAACAAACATTTCCGCATCACAAATATGTTTCTGTATATTCTCTTTGCGTCCCATCAAAAACACTCTATTTTCTAAATGTAATTCTTTAATCTGTTTTTCTAGTTTTTCTCTTAGAGGACCATCACCATATATCTCAAGCGTATATTCTTTGTGAACTCGTGCAATTCTAGAGAATGCATCAATTAGTAACTTGTGATTTTTTTCAACAGATAATCTTCCAACAGACACCACCCTTTTTTCAACAATTCCGTTAACCTGTTCAACAGAAAACTCCGAATTTAAAGGATTGCGAATAACCACCGACTCACATTTCAATATGTTTTCATAATAAGCTTGCGCCTGTTTGGTTTGAAAAACACACCCGTTAGCCTTAGAATATAAGAATCTCCTAAGTATTTTATATGGAAGTTTTGCATTATATGGATTAGCCCTTTCCGCGATTACAACTGGCTTATTGCTTTTTTGCATTATCTTAGTTAAAAGAACCACAATATTTGTCTTGGTCATAAACGAAAGAATCACATCAGGGTTCCACTCAATAAATTGTTTTTTAAGAGCTTTAATCGATTGAAAAACACTTTGATTTTGAACATTTCCCGCTACAACTTCTACCCGTTCCTCTAACTTATAATCAGTTGAAGAATCCTTAAGTATAAAAAGTCTTACTTCATTACTTTTAGAAAGCACATTACATAGTGTCGCCATCACTCGTTCTGCACCACCAGAACGCATTCCTGTTATGACCATTAATATTTTCATTTCTCTACATTCCTTTTCTCTTTGGCAAAACAAGCCAATCTCCAAATATCTTGTCCCACTTATCTGGTTCAAAAGGCATAAAACCGCTAAAATGATAAAATGTTAATTCCCCAAAATACAATTTACCATCCACCTCATAAAAATCCACTCTCACATGTGGAAATCCTGCAGATAAAACCTTAGATAACTCTATCATCTTTTCAAAATTATATGGCTTATGTGGTGGTACGGAAGCATTCGGATACTTCTGCTTTATATCAAGATGGTTAAATTCCATATCAAAATAATCGAATTTCACATCGGTTGCTCTTTCTGATGCAATAAACAATGCCTTTGGCTCTCCGTCAAAACAGAAAAACTTATAATCCCGCAGTTCCCCATCTGTACTGTCTTCCATATATTTTTCTGCAATGATACGTGGCTTTACATTTTTATACGGCCACTCTCGTCCAATGTAATAAAAATTCTGTTTCAGAGCCGCTTCTATTTTTTGTTTCGCAGCAACTTTATCCAATTTATCTTTATCGGTTACAATTATCAATCCTTCAGAATCGTGTGTGCATTTTAAAACAAACTGACTTGGCAAATTATCAAAATCTACTTCCTCAAAACTATCCCATACCCCTAATGTCGGAATAATAATATCGTCTCCCACCAATTCTGACACATATTCTTTCGCTTCATATTTATCCACAATGCGAGTATATAATGGATTCTTATCATGCATTTTCAACCAATTCAATTTCTCATTGTATGTAACTGGGTTATTGAGGTTACAAAGCTTTTTAAAGTGTGCAAAATAATTCAGTTGAATATACCATTCATCTGGCATATATCGTAAAGCATATCTTATTTTTTTAAATAATTTGCTACTACTCATTTGACCAGTTCTCCTGAATAAAATTATCTATCATATTAACAATGGCCATCGGATCTTTATTTTCCCATACACGCAAACCATCTGTACCACTCTTGATTTTGCCTAAACATTCACCAAGGTCATTCAATTCTAAATCAGCCATCAAAACATATCCATTGCTTGCGAAAGCCTCATTATTTTGAATCTGATGGTCATTAATATGTTCGCCATATTTTTCCAAACGCGTTACCGCAACAACTTTCTTCCCTGCATTTAACGCCTTCATAATTGATCCCGATGCACCATGACTAATTACAATATCTGCCGCTTTAATTTTCTCTAAAAACTCTTCCTGTGATATAAAATCTTTATATTCGAAATGCTTTGGTACATATGTAGAAGTGCCAATCTGTGCAAATATTGCATCTTCGACTCTTCCCTCTTCATATAATTCATCCAACTTCTGAAATAGTCTGTCAAACGGATAGTTTCTCGATCCTACTGTAACAAAAATCAATACAAACAACCTCCATAAATAGCCTTTTTATAGTGTTTTACCTGTGTTTCCCACTGCACTATAAATAAGTCCGAATGTTTTTCCATCATTTTACCCGCAACCGTTGGCATGTTCGCACGTCCAAAGGTTTCTATAAAGACAAATTTTTTCTTTGATAATCTAGCTAAAAGATAAAATGGATATGCAACCATCGTGCCAGTAGTTATCACAAAATCCGGTTTTTCCTTAATCCATATCTTTACCGCACGCACAAAATTCACCATCATTTTAAAAATCATTAATTTGTCTTTTAAATCCGTCTGTATCATTAAGTATTTGGCTTTTGCTTCAAATTGAGTTTTTTCTGTCACAAGAAAACCATCGTATTTATCAATCAAAGGCTGTAACTTTTGTAATTGTTCCCAGTGTCCACCTGAAGATGATACAAGACACAACTTTGGAATCTTTCTTTTTTTCGTCATACTAATTCCTCTACATATAAAAACCTTTATACCATTCTGCGAACTTTCTTAATCCATCTCTCAAAGATGTACTTGGCTTGAAACCAAAATCCTCTTCCAGCGCCGTTGTATCAGCATATGTCACAGGAACATCCCCCGGCTGCATAGGCACAAGTTCTTTGTGTGCTTCAAAATCATAGTCTTCTGAAAGCACGCCTGCTCGAACGAGTTCCTGTTGCAATATATCAACAAACTCAAGCAAATTCTCTGGCTGGTTATTTCCGATGTTATACACAGCATATGGTGGAATTGGAAGACCATCCTCACCGACCGCCTTTTCTGGAGCATGTTGCATAACACGCTTGATACCTTCTACAATATCGTCTACATATGTAAAATCTCTCTTACAGTTTCCGTAATTAAAAATCTGTATTGTTTCACCCTTTAATAATTTATTAGTAAAACCGAAATACGCCATATCAGGTCTTCCTGCCGGTCCATATACTGTAAAGAAACGCAAGCCAGTGGATGGAATATTATATAGTTTCGAATACGCATGTGCCATCAATTCATTGCTCTTCTTCGTCGCAGCATATAACGATACCGGATTATCCACCTTATCATCTGTACTATAAGGAACTTTTTTATTTGTTCCGTATACACTTGATGAGCTTGCATAAACCAAGTGCTCTACTGGATGATTTCTACAAGCCTCCAAAATATTGAAAAAGCCAATTAAATTGCTTTCCACATAAGCATCTGGATTTGTAATAGAATAACGAACTCCTGCTTGTGCAGCAAGGTTTACTACTACATCAAAATGATGTTCTTCAAACATCTGCTCCAACAATTCTTTATCCGCAATGTTCCCTTTTACAAATTTCCATTCACTCTCTTTATTCTGTGCTGCCAATTTGTTAATTTCGTTTAGGCGATATTCTTTAATGGTAACGTCATAATAATCGTTAACATTATCAAATCCAACTATCTTAATTGACTCTACTGTTTGAAGCAATTCCATCACTAAGTTTGAGCCTATGAACCCCGCTGCACCTGTCACAAGAATCGTTTTATTTTTTAATTCAACATTTGGAATTAACATATTCCTTTGTACTCCTTCTGTACTTGTTCATAACTTTCCAAATTTCCAATATCATATCGATTGCCTGGCATTTCAAACGCATATACTGGCACCTGTTGACATAACCATGCAATATAACTTCCCGGAGCATCCACCCCACAACCTTCTTCAATTGCTCTTGGGATCATCTTTGACGCCTCTTTTGTATAATAGTAAAACGGTGGGCAACACCAATGGGTTGCAGGCGCTGGAGACTTTTCAGTCATACACAACACCTTGTCGTTTTCATCAATCGTCACTACACCACTCTTAAGCAATTTCTTAGTTTCAGGTTCATAATAACGCATAATGCATGACGCATTTTTCTCATTAGCATATGAAACGAATTTTGTAAGGCTAAAATCTAGCACGTTGTCTCCTGCGATAACCAACATATCATCATCTAATTTCAATCGTTCAATTGCGTATTGAACATCTCGAACCGCACCAAGACGCGTTTCGTTTGTATCAGTTCCATCATCCACAACAACTATTTTTTGAGACTTTCCCTTTGCCCATTCCGTAAAATGATGGGCAAATTTATGATTTGAAATTACAATATACTCATCCACCAGATTGGCTCCGTCAATATCATCTATCAGCCAATCTAAAATGGTTTTTTCACCGACTTTCAGCAACGGTTTTGGAAAATTCTCCGTTAGCGGATAAAGTCTTGTTGCATATCCTGCTGCTAAAACTAAACATTTCATAATCCACTCAACCTTTCACTATAACAACACACCATCTGCACTTTCGCATAAATGGAAGGAATATTTACCTTCCAAGGAAGGGAATGCTTTTAAGTATTCTTTTGTTACCTGATATTCTATCTCTTCTGCATATTCCGGATTTATTAACGCCATACAGCAACCTTTGAAACCTGCTCCACTAAAACGTCCACCATAAATCCCCTTTGTTCTCTGCATAATCTCATACAAGGTCTTAAGTTCATCTGATCCTGTCTCATAGTTATAGATACTAGAGTATCCACTCTCAAAACACAAGTTTCCGAAGGTTTCCAAGTCCCCTTTTCTCCATGCCTCTGCGCCTTTCTGTACACGATCAAATTCGGTATAAAAATGCTCGGCTCTCTTTCTCCAATTTTCTGGAAGCAGATGTTGATACTCATCGTATATATCTCTTGGAACATAACGCAATCTTGTATCTTTGAATTTCCCATACTCCATCCCAGAAAAAGCCATAAGCGCATATGCAGCCGCTTTTAATTCGTCAACACGCATATTAAACTTGCTACCAGCAAGATTACGTTCTACTCCACTAAAGAAAATTCCTATTTTGTATGGTTTCATCTCTGGCTTTGTTGGAATGAGTTCATAACTGTCATCTAACGTATCTAAATATAACAAGTGATTTTTCTTGGAATAAATCTCACAAGACTGATCCAATTTCCCGACAGAAACACCAACATAATCTTTTTCCGCTTCTAACGCAATATTAATAAGTTTGGCTTGTGAAAGCTTAATATTATTAACTCTGCATAAAGCTACCAAAAACACTATAATCACAGCTGCTGAAGATGATAAACCACCAATCGGAATACTACCTTCAATAACACCACAAATTCCTGTGTGCAATGTATAGTGCTTTTCTAATGCCCATGTTGCACCTCGTAGATAATCCGCCCAATCGCCTACTGGTTTTTCATCCACTTGAGCAATATGCCATTGCGCCCTTTTATCAAACTGGAGGGACGATAGTTCAATTACACCATTCTGCTTTGGCTTATATGCCATATGTATACCTTTATCAATAGCAAACCCTGTAATCTTACCATACTGGTGATCCGAATGTGCCCCCATTGGGCAAATACGATATGGGCAAAATGCCACATCCACTGGATCCTTATGGTATATTTCATTAAATTTGTCTACACATCGTAAAGTTTCAAAAGTATTCACGTTTTTCTCCTACATCGATCCATCTCTACCCAACACAACCAACACTGTCTTAAACAGAATTCTACAATCCAATCCCATCGACCAGTTCGTTATGTACTGTGTATCCAACTTCACGACTTCTTCAAAATCTGTTATTTTACTTCTTCCGCTTACCTGCCACATACCAGTGATGCCTGGTTTGATGGCGAGGCGCGCTCTGTGATGAAGCTCGTATTTTTCCCATTCATCCACTGTTGGTGGACGTGTGCCCACGAGGCTCATATCACCTTTTAATACGTTCCAGAACTGTGGGAATTCATCCAGTGAGAAATCTCGGATAATATTTCCTAAGCCTTTTTTCACAGTGCCATCTGGTAGCATCTTGCTACCGATGATACGTGGGTCAAAGTCCAGTTTGAACATCATGCCGTCTTTCACACGGTTCTGCGCCATCAGTTCTTTTTTGCGTTCCTCTGCATCTACATACATGCTGCGGAACTTATATATCTTGAATTTCTTTCCGTTTTTTCCAATACGCACCTGTGAGAAAAAGATTGGTCCAGGCGACTGAAGATAAATCATCGGTGCTAAAAACACGAACAAAATCATTGTGATTGCACATCCCGCCAAGCCCGCTACAATATCCACGCTCCTCTTAAGGAACATCTGGAATGGAGTTGCATAATTGATAGTTGATGTAAGAACATGATATCCACCCATCTTTTCCACAAGCACCTTGCTACCATTCACATCTTCGCGAAGGGAGATGCCCATATGTACTACAACACCCATTTCAACAAATTTATTCGCAAGTTCCGTAATGTCATCAGCCATAGAATCCGCACTAATAAATACTTCATCTACCCAGCCTCGGCACACATAATCTATTACATTATCTTTGTCTGCCACAACTTCAACATCCAACACCTTGGTACCAATAATGCTTTTATTAATAATTGCAAGTCCCGAGATGAGGATAGCGTCGTAATTGCCTTTGGTTAGATTCAAAATTACATCCTGCGCCATGCTATCCGTGGTTACTACTAACATTGAGCGCTTTGGAGCTGCCTTATATACCTTTGTCAGATATAACTTCCATATAAGGCGCACTACGTATGTCAGTATGACATATACGCCAAACATAAGATAGATGAAAATTCTGGAATACTTTTCGCTGGCCTTGGTACTGAACAGATAGAACATAACCACCGCCGCCACCAACATCACATGCTTAATCGTTGCTGCCAATTCCAGATAATATCCTCGCTTCAACACATTCTTGAACGTACTGAATATGTAAGCCCCCGCTAAATCAATCAACACCAGAATCATCGCCATATTGAGATAATTCTGATCCTCATATGGGTTTACCCAGCCGAAGCGCAACATATGCGCCACGAAAAATGCTACCTGTAAGCACAATATATCCCATAATATAAAATCTAAATGTTTTAATACACTACTCTTCCCTTTGGTATACAATTCTGTACTCCTTTATGAATTCGCAAAAAATGCTACAATTCCCCTATTATTTATACTCTAACATTATAATTTTACACTATTCGACAATAATGTCAACATTTTGAGGCATTGTTTATATTTTATACAATATATATTGATGCATTACTAGGTAAATCAAAAAACTCACTCAAGCCTTACCGCTTAAGTGAGTTTATAAATCAGTGTATGCTATTGTATATTTCTCTTAATTCTTCTGTGGATAGACTATCAATTATCTCGCACACTTCTTCAAAAGTTTTGCCTTTCGCAAACAGATTAGTAGCGATTTTAATGGTTGCCAGCCTCTCCCCTTGTTCTATTCCGCGTTCCAGTATCACTTCACTCAAATTACACATATCATTCAACTTCCTTTCTAAATCAACACTCATCTTCAAGCCATGATTCTGTTCTAGATTATTCTTCTTGACTTGAAGATCTTCCTCTCTAAAAACATCCTCAAGCATTGTAATTAATTTGTTTTTTGATTTCTGTACATCTGCATCACTTCTAATATGTACTATAATACCACACATTTTGTCTAAGTGCTCATGTTTTTTAGGATTTCCATATAAGGCTTTTTCATTTAGCGAAATTTGTGTAATAGAGTCTTCTTCTGGCCCTGCATCCATGCATATCCAAATGCTATATACCTTCTTGATTTTGTCGTAATCACTATTGAAAAACTCCACTTCTTTCTGTGAAGATATTAGACGCGATAGATAATAAACAACTCTATTCTCTATGTGATAATGTAATTTATGAAACGATGTACTCTTTTGAGCTTCAATATTTACAATTACCTTTAGTTCTTTCTGTCTTACCATTAACGTGCATCTAATATCAAATAATATTACTCCTTCATTTAACACTATATTTTCCGTATTCTCATTTTGCATTTTGCCTACATTGGTCAATCCCGGTTCTACCGGAGACTTACCGATTTCAATACTATCCTGAATAATGCAGTCTATGATTTCTTCCACGCTCATATCGCTTACTTCCACCACAGTATTTTGCAAAATACGCGCCAGAATTTGAACATCAGCTAAAAGTTCTTTTGCGTTCTGGTCGTATCGCACATCTCCTGGAAGTGTCGAGTGTAGCGCATTTGCTAAGTGTGTTGCTACATTCATTGGTATCTCCTTTTTCGTCATATACGATTATTTAGTTACGCTCATTAGGGAACATATCCCGAACGGGGTAGATTCTGCGCAGATAGATGTTTTCTTCATCCATAAGAATATTCTATACACACTTTATAAAAAAGCAAGTCGCGAAATGCATTAATGCATTTCGCGACATTTTTCTTACTTTATGAGAATCATATAATACACATATTCTTTTATCTCGGCACCTTATTCGCCATTGCCTCTATAAAACAATCATATTGATGCTCTGTCATCAATATCAGATGTTCACCATCCTCTGTCTCAATATTTGCCATTTCCTCATTCAAAAGTGCATTATCTATAATCTCTTCTATATTTTCTACGAATTCTGGTACTGTTACATATTTCATCTTTTGCGCTCTCCTATTTACTGTTACATAGTATCCTCATACAACTATACTTAAAAACTCTTTTCTATTCAATCGAATTTTTTCTCAGTTGCCAGGTCTGTCCCTTTTCAGCCCCTTTTTTATGCGTTAAAATATGTTTCGTTGTTGAGTGTCAGACAAAAATATTATTTATAATTACCTTACACAAGCACAGCCGTCTCGCTCGACAACATACAAAAACATCCACGCTTTTTTCAAAAAAAAGCGTGGATGTCATATATTTTTTCATTCAGTTGCCAACTCTGTCCCTTTTTTAGGGTGTTTTTCGTTGATATAATCAACATTGCGCGCAAAACAACTAAAAATTCGAAAGAGGAGGCAAATGACATGAAAAAAGCAATTAAGAATGTAGCTGTTGTATTCAGCTTAGTATTTACATTAGTTCTTACTGCAGGTGTTACAACTGTAACAGATGTAGATGCTAATGATGGTATTTCAACCTGTAATGATTTATGGCTTGAAAACTCACCAGAAGACTAGTCTTTCATTTTTTTGGCAAAAGCGTCTCGGAGTTTTTCATCTTTGGCCATATCGCTTAGCAGAATGCATCTAAACAAAGTGTTTTTCACATATTCATTTTCTCTTGCAAGAGATTCTGTTCCATTAATATCGTATTGATTCCAACACTTATTATACAAATTTCTTGCAAGAGTACGCATTCTTCGATTCGCCAGACTAATTCTTATCATTTCATCACTTAATTCATTTGATTCATTTTTCTTATTAATATTGCCTAAATGACTCGAAATCCCCGTAATAACAAACTCATTGATAACCATTCTTTCCACTATACTCTTGTTATCTCTTTTTTCATTACAATACGTTCTCAGAATATCTAAATACCTATTTTTCCTATTTGTCTTAATTCTCGTGGCAAGATTGTAAAGAATTGCTATTTCCTCAATCGTTAAATATAACTCTTTCACTTTATGAAGCATCTCCACTCTCACTGTTAATTCGAGCAAGTCCTTCAAACGTTCAACACATTCCATATTAGAAATTTCTTTCGTGTGTTCTGCCAACAGAATTCTTTCTCTGTAAACAGCTTGCTTATTTTGCACGATATCCATACATAATGCATTCTCTAGTTTATCCAATGTCTCTTTCCATTTTTCAACATTACGTTCATTACTATATTTAGACAACTGCCGTTTTAACACAAAGGTCTCTGCATTTGTGGAAATCACTCTCGCTCTCACATATTCCGGACATAATCCCAGATTT
This sequence comes from Lachnospiraceae bacterium, assembly GCA_015057035.1. GTDB lineage: Bacteria > Bacillota > Clostridia > Lachnospirales > Lachnospiraceae > Roseburia. The sequence continues at coordinate 43,823 of SVFC01000004.1, forward strand.
TCAAACATTCCGCGAACTGCATACATCTGTGGCGCCATTTCGCGACGCTCTGTTCTTCTGACAGTTTTGATATCACACACTTCTCCGGCCAGGGCCTTTTGTGTCATCTTCATCATTTTTCTTCTGATTCTGACCACATCATTGATGCAATGGCTTTCTGTTTCTACATACAGATAGGCAAAGTTTTCCATATAAGGAGATACGTCATATTCTCTGTATAAACCGATTAACATTTCAGCCCAGATTCTGGATGTATCTGCCGTTTCTTTCAGTTCCTTGCGATACTCCTCAGAAAACACCTTATGCACTAGCATGCGTTCTATATTCCATTGACGCATATCCAATAATTCCACAAAGTAGTACATTTTCCTTGTGTCGCGAATCAGTTCAATTCCTTCATTACACAATGTTAGGCACTTTTGCAAATCCTCCAGAGAACTATCTCCATTCATATACTCCTTGCAGATATAATATACCAGCTTGGTATATACTTTTACTTTCCCGATATTATCCATATAGGACCGATCAATATATGTCCCAATGTCCTTATATCTGTCAAGTCGCCATTGGCGACAATTTGCCGCATTTTTACTATACTTATGTAAACTCACATATTCAATCAACAGATTGATTTCCTGGTCAGCCAAAATCAATGCTTCCGGAAATCCGTCGTCAATATCTTCTATAGTATATGATACCGCCAACTCTATGGTTTTACGCAATTCCCTTTCAGGCGCATTCTTCATTTGAAGAAGCATAAATCGCATTGCCTCTAGGAACTGGCTTTCGACTTTATCTAACTCATCTGCTGATGCGTATATTTTCAACTGTTCTTCTAATTTTTCAATATTCTTTTCTTCTATACTTTCGAGGATCTGTTGACGAAGCATCCATTCGTCATGCTCATCCATGGACAGGTAGTCTTCATATCCTTCACCGGATACACCCAGTCTGGCCACAAGTCGGTCACGCTCCAATTTCTTTGGGAGTCTTTCTCCACTTTCCACGCGACTCATCATACTTTTCGAATATAACCCCTTGGTTAATGCCTGCATCTCTACCCCTTGCATGGTCCTGTACGCCGTCAGAAATCCGCGAAAGTTAATTTCGTCTTTTGTATGTTTCTCCATTTTATACTCCCATTAAGTTAGAAGGCGAATGTGTCAGCTAATCCTACCCACTTCTGGTCCTTGTCACTTAGATTCAATGGAGTTCCATCCTCCAGATGGTAGCCTTCTGCAGAAGCGCTTCCTTGATATTCTCCACAGAGAGTTGGCCAGGTAATCCCGATTGCTGGGTCATTCCATGCAAGACCTCCTTCATCTCCTGGATGATAGAAATCTGTACATTTATAGCAGAACTCTGCCAAGTCTGATAACACAAGGAATCCATGTGCAAATCCCTGTGGAATATAGAACTGTTTTTTATTTTCTTCTGTTAATTCTACGCCATACCATTTGCCATAGGTTTCACTATCTTTGCGAAGGTCTACTGCTACGTCAAATACAGAACCTTTTACTACACGAACTAGTTTCCCCTGTGGAAATTCTTTCTGGAAATGTAATCCTCGAAGCACACCCTTCACAGAAGAAGACTGATTATCCTGTACGAATTCCATGGTAAGCCCAGCTTCTTCCATGTCTTTTTTGTTATATGTTTCCATAAAATATCCTCTAGCGTCACCGTGCACTGCTGGTTCGATAACACAGAGTCCTTCTATTCCACCGACATTTTTTTCTACTTTAATCTGTCCCATGACTGTTCTCCTTTAGATTTGTTTTAAGGCTGTAAGTTTCCTTACAGCCTTTTTATTCTTTAAAATTCGATTTCTTTTAAATAACGTTGCAACGCATCCTGCCACGTTGGAAGTGGAGCAAATCCGGTTTCAACCAGTTTACTCTTGTCCAAACGGCTGTTAAATGGTCTTGCTGCTTTTGACACGCCATACTCTGCTGTAGTTACAGGAAGCACAGTTAATCTCTCTGTACTATATTCATTTCGCCCCATAGCAACAGCCTGACGGAAAATCTCTACTGTAAAATCATACCAGCTAATATAACCGCCTTCATTGGTTGCGTGATAATATCCATACTTCTCTGTTTCAATCATATCCACCAGAAGCACCGACAAATCTAACGTATAGGTTGGTGTTCCAATCTGGTCACACACTACAGTTAATCTATCACGGGTTTTTCCAACATTTAACATTGTCTTGATGAAGTTCTTGCCGTTGATGCCAAATACCCACGCTGTACGAACAATGAAATATTTTTCCAGAGTATTCGCAACCGCCAATTCTCCATCCAATTTGCTCTGGCCATATACGCTAAGTGGCGCATAATCTTTACAATCTGCCGACCACGGAATCTCTCCTTGTCCGTCAAATACATAGTCCGTGCTGATATATACCATTTTGGCACCAACTGTTTTACACGCATTGGCAATGTTCTGGGTACCGCCTACGTTAATAGCACGCACCTTGTCCTTTTTGTCCTCATCTTCTGCCAAATCCACCGCGGTCCATGCTGCACAGTGTACCACTACATCTGGATTCACATCTGTTATGATACGAGTAACTGCTTCCGCATCTGTGATGTCCAGTGCCACATATGGCATAGTAGTAACCGCACTTCCATCTGCCACGCCAGAATATGAAGGTGCAATATCACTACCTACACCTTCGTATCCTCTTTTGGCTAATTCGTTCATTACATCATGGCCTAGTTGTCCTGCCACGCCTGTTACGAGAACTTTCATATTCTTACTCCTTATGAAACACGACTATCTGTTAGCGTACATTTTCTCATAATAGTTCTGGTATTCTCCAGAAATGATTTCTTCCCACCATTCTTTATTTTCAAGATACCATTTGATCGTCTTCTTGATTCCATCTTCGAATTTTGTTTCTGGCAACCAGCCAAGTTCATTGTGAATCTTGGTTGGGTCGATAGCGTAACGCATATCGTGCCCCTTACGGTCAGCCACATATGTGATGAGACTTTCTGGTTTTCCTAATTCTTTACAGATAATCTTAACGATTTCGATATTAGTTTTTTCATTGTGTCCACCAACGTTATATACTTCACCAACACGACCATTATGAATAATAAGGTCAATTGCTTTACAGTGGTCTTCTACATATAACCAGTCACGAACGTTTTCGCCCTTACCGTATACTGGAAGTGGCTTGTCTGCCAAAGCATTGGCAATCATAAGCGGAATCAACTTCTCTGGGAAGTGATATGGTCCATAGTTGTTAGAGCAACGGCTGATTGTTACAGGAAGTCCAAATGTTCTGTGATAAGCCATTACTAACAGGTCTGCACCAGCCTTTGATGAGCTGTATGGGCTACTTGTATGGATTGGTGTTTCTTCTGTGAAAAACAGGTCTGGACGATCTAATGGAAGGTCTCCATATACTTCGTCTGTTGAAACCTGATGATAACGTGTGATTCCATATTCACGGCAAGCATCCATAAGTGTTGCTGTTCCGATAATATTTGTCTGAAGGAAAATCTCTGGATTTTCGATAGAACGGTCTACATGTGATTCTGCTGCAAAGTTTACAACGATGTCTGGATGTTCTTCTTCAAATAATGCGTAAACACCCTTTCTGTCGCAGATGTCCATTTTTACGAAACGGAAGTTAGGGTTGTCCATAACATCCTTTAATGTAGATAAGTTTCCTGCGTATGTGAGTGCATCGATACATACGATACGATAGTCAGGATATTTGTTTAACATATGAAATACGAAATTGCTTCCGATGAAGCCAGCTCCACCTGTTACGATAATTGTCATAATTTTTTCTCCTTAAAAATGTGTCTTATATATTTACTTGAATTCTTCACAAATCTTAATACAACTGCTCACGATATTTTCCATCGATAACATCTTTCAAATACTGTCCGTACTGATTCTTCTTCAATACTTCATATACTTCAAGAATGTCTTCCTTAGTAATCCATCCATTTAAGTATGCGATTTCTTCCAGACAAGCAATCTTGCGATGCTGATGTGTTTCTACTGTCTTAACGAAGTTAGTAGCGTCTACAAGGCTCTCATGTGTTCCTGTATCAAGCCAGGTGAAGCCCTGTCCAAGAAGTTCTACATTCAGTTCGCCATCTTCTAAGTAGATACGATTTAAGTCAGTGATTTCCAATTCCCCACGCTTTGATGGTTTTAAGTTCTTGGCATATTCCACAACCTTGTTGTCATAGAAATAAAGACCTGTTACACAGTAGTTGCTCTTTGGATGTTCTGGCTTCTCTTCGATGGAGATTGCCTTGCCTTCCTTATCAAATTCTACGATACCGAAACGCTCTGGATCATCTACATAATATCCAAATACAGTCGCGCCTTTGCCAGTTTCAGCATTTTCAACTGCGGTACGCAAACGCTTCTTAAGGCCATGTCCTGCAAAAATATTATCTCCGAGAACCATTGCTACTGTATCATCACCGATGAATTCTTCACCAATAATAAATGCCTGAGCGAGTCCATCTGGACTTGGCTGTACTGCATAAGAGAGGTTTACACCAAACTGATGTCCATCCCCTAATAACTCCTTGAATCTTGGTGTATCCTGTGGTGTAGAAATGATTAAGATATCACGAATGCCTGCGTTCATAAGAACTGACATTGGATAGTAAATCATTGGTTTGTCATAAATTGGAAGTAACTGTTTGCTTGTTACCATTGTGAGTGGATAAAGACGTGTGCCCGAACCACCTGCTAAAATTATACCTTTCATTACACTTCTCCTTTTCTTGCATACAAGTTAGTATGCGCTTAATATGTGTAGTTTATTAGTGTTAATGCCATTATAAAAGGTGACCATACGTCACTTTCAAGCATTTTTTTTGATTTTACTAAAATTTATCAAATTTGTCCAATTATTTTGAGAAAAAGTTATGTGTATTGACATCTTTATGCACGAAAAAAGGTCACACAAAAGAAAATCTTCGTGTGACCTAAAATCTTGTATATGATTTTATACTCTCCGCAGGCCATTATAATGTATACAAGTTCCCGCTGTCAAGTACAATTGTTATTGGACGCACCCTACTATTTGAATTTAGTACGATTCTTACGATTGAGAGCAATATAACTCTTTCCTCGATTAATGCGCAATTCATTTCCGTCCACATCCCAAAATTCTAATGGTGACTCTTCGTCTGCCTTGGACCAGGTAATCTTTTGCACCACTCCGTTGCTAATATAGTATCCTTTACCACCATGCCAATCTACATCTTTATGTGTTCCATACTCCGCAGTTGTAATAGTAGTTTCCAAAATGAACACATTCGTAAATGCCAATTGTGTTCCTACTACACCATCAATCTGAGGATTTCCATTAAAATCCTTTAGATATTTTCCTGTTTTTTCATCATAAGTAAAGGTTGCTGTAGCTGCGCCAAAACTCGTTTCTACCCAGGTACACGCATCTCCTTCTGGTGGAATCAAGTCTGTGGTTTGCTGAAACAGAAAAACATTTCCTGCATATTCTTCCAGAATGTCGCTACGGATTTTTCGTTTCGACATAGCTTGCACCATTCCCGTTCCATCAAAATACATAGTATGCTCAAGTTTATATCCTGCATCTTTACGGGCCTGATCTCTTCCAAACAGTCCACCGTGATTTTTACTGCCTTCAAACATTGGCAGAGACAAGGAATTTACATAATCTCGAATGATTCCTGCCATACCTGAATATACATATACCGCATCAAATCCTTTTGCGATGGCCGGAAAATACGGACGGCAACTACGAATAGAACATATCTTAGGCATCTGCGTATAATCTGCGTACACCGCCATAAATCTTGTCAAAAATCCCTCTACCGGAATTTCAAAAATAATATCCGCCTGAGCAATGCCATACTGTGGCATTGATTTCTTGACATTATTAATCATAACCGCTACTGGACGCTTTCCTACCGCACCATCTGTAAGATTAAATTCTCCTGTCAACGGATTCTCGTTGAGTACCAGCTCTGGCTCATATGGTTCTTCCTGTTCCGTTGAAGTGTCTGGTTCTGTGGATGTGTCAATCTCTGTAGGGACGTTGGACGATTCGTTTGTTGTATCTTTTTCCGTACCTACACCTACAATTTCAGTGTTTGGAATCCCACCAACCTGTATCTCTTCTTCTGTATTCGATTCGTTCTTAATCACTACATCTGGCTCTTGAGTGTCTGTGTCATACAAAACACCAAGTGCAATCACAATTGCCAGTTCTAACGCGAGGACAATGGCAACACGTTTTGTTGTTAACTCTCTATACATATTCAATTGGAAGCGCAACCAAATTATCTCTAAGATAAGTTTTCTTAGGTATCAAACAAAGAATCACGCCCATTCCCCTTTTCTTTTCTACTATTTTATCGAGCACGACATTGGCAGCTCCCATCTCAGCTTTTGGATTCCCCGACATTTTTATTTCTATAGGATACAGGACACCATTCTCTTCAATAATAATATCTATCTCATTTTCACATGTTGAAGTTTTATCCTTACCTCTATAATAAAAGATGCTAAATTTGTAATCCTTGCCTTCATTTATATAGGACTTTAATATTTCTGACACCACAAATGTTTCAAACATATTTCCGGCAACTGCAGAGTTCTTGAGTGCGTCCGCTGTCAGCCATCTTGTTAAATAACATGCCAAACCTGTATCTCTAAAATATATTTTTGGTGTTTTTATTGCGCGGTTAAGCGCACTGGCACTATATGGTTGTAATAAATATACAATGCCCGTTCTTTCAAGAATTGATATCCAACTCTTAATAGTTGGCTCACTCACTCCAACTTCCCCTGCAATGTTTGCATAATTCAACAACTCTCCCGTTCTCGCCGCAACAGCTGTAAGGAATTTGGTAAACGTAATACTATCTGCAGATATTAATTCATTAATGTCTCGTTCAAGATATGTGGAAACATAAGAAGCGTAATAGTCTTGCCAGTCTCGGTTTATCTCATACAATTCTGGATATGATCCTCTGTGTATCATCTCCCACAAGTTATCATATTTCTTAAAGTCTGTCTCACGTTCTTTTAAATATTCTTCTGTAGGCACAAAATGACGATTAAATTTTATATTATGAATTTCTCTAAGCGAAAGTCCTGCTAGTTCTGTAATTGAAACTCGTCCCGCAAGAGATTCGCTCATTCCTTTCATCAATTCTAATTTTTGTGATCCTGATAAAATAAATAATCCTCTTTCCTCTCTCTCATCTACAATTATTTTAATCTCTTCTAATACACTATTTTCTTTCTGTACCTCATCAATAAACAGCGGACACGGATTATTCATAAAAAAAAGTTTAGGTTCATCCTTAGCCTGTATCCTCGTTAGCCTATCATCAAAATTCACTCTGTTATATTCAGGAAACTCATGTCTAATTAAGGTAGACTTCCCTACTTGTCTTGCCCCAGTAACAAGAATACATTTACTTGCTCTCACTCTATTCTTCAATACCGATGTGATTGCTCTATCAATATATGCCATGACATCCCCTTCTTTCCGTCTAATATAAAGTCTAACTTTATTTTAGCCATACTCAACTTGTTTGTCAATTATTAAAAGCGACTAATCCAAAGTCCAACTTTAGATTAGTCGCCCTCTTTTGTACTACAATCGATTTTTAATCTTAGAAAATGCCGCTTCATCACCAACTACAATTACATCTGGATGGAACTGCAAGATAGATGCTGGCACCTGTGGTGTTACATCACCGAAGAATGCCTTTTCAACGATATCCGCTTTTCCTTCACCATTTACTACCACAAGAATCTTCTTAGCATTCATAATGGTCTGGATACCCATAGTATATGCCTGTGTAGGCACGTCTTCTTTCTTTTCAAAGAAACGTGCATTGGCGTCAATTGTAGACTGTGCAAGATTTACACAGTTGGTGCCTTTTACAAACACATCATTTGGTTCATTAAAACCAATATGTCCATTATGTCCCATTCCAAGAAGCTGGAGATCTACTCCACCCATGCTAGCTACGATTTCATCGTATTGCTTACATGCTTCCTCTGCATCTGCAATCGTTCCGTCTGGAACATATGTATTATTCTTGTCGATGTTAACCTTGCTGAAAAGATGATGATTCATAAAGTAATAATAACTCTGATCATTATCATGTGTAAGACCTCTGTATTCGTCAAGGTTTACACTCTTTACTGCGGAGAAATCCAAATCTCCATTTTCATATCCTTCCACCAGGCGAGCATATGCTCCAATTGGTGTAGAACCTGTTGCCAAACCTAATACACAATTTGGTTTGCTTACAATCAGGGAACCAATAATATTGGCTGCCTTTCTGCTCATGTCATCATAATCTTTTGTACAAATAAATCTAATCATCTGAATTCACCTTTTAACCTTTCATAATTATAAACATTTAGTTACACGTCATAAGTCTTATCAACTTGCTTTAATTCTCTGAATGTATCAATTTCAATAATATCATCAAACGAACATTCTCTAATTTCCACCTGATACTGATCTTTAAAATATACAAATGGAACCTGATCCCAGTAACGCTCCTTGCCACCTGGCATCTCATACACCTGTTTAATGTGCTCTGCCAGTCTAGCCCCATCGCTTTCAGACCAGTAGGAAATACCAATTTCCTGATACAATCCCAAGTTAGGATTTTTCTTGGCGTCCTTAATTTCTCCACCAACCTGCTGAGTCTGAATAATTCCATTCTTCGTTGTAAAACACCAGTCATCAGAACGTTCTACTGGTACACCCAAGAAATTTGACGCGTACTGATATTTTTTCACCAATTTTGGATTGTCTAATAATAAATCTGCTTCGAATACGTATGCATTTTTTAATAAATAACGCACACACATAGCAGACGATATATTATTCGCTTCGTTATAAGAAGGATTTTCCACAAACTTAATCATAGGATATTTGTATAACAACTGATCAAATTGTTCCGCCAAATAACCTCGAACAAGAACTACTTCTTCAATCCCTGCGTCTACAATCGCATCTAACAGCCCATCAATAATTCTTTTTCCATGTACTCGGACCAATGGTTTTGGAGTATTAAGAGTAATCGGTACCATTCTGGAACCAAAGCCAGCAGCAATAATTACAGCACGCTTTACTCGATATGGCTCTAGGCTTTCAAGTCCTTTCTCTGTAATAAGCCCATTTTCAATATATCCCAACTCAGTGAGTTCTTTCAAAACTTTATTGATGGTCCCTAATCCGCAACCTGCTCTATCTGACAATTCTCTCTGCGATACTTTCACCCGAGTTTCTTCCATTGCCGCAAGAACATCAAATTGTTTACGTGTCAAATTTCCGCTACTCATAATTTATCCTTTCACTGCAAGTTCTTTCTTTTTCAATAAATGGAATGTTCCTTTTATCAGTAAGTTTGCAACCAAAATCATAAGTGAAACCACAGCAGCACTCTCTAACTGCATTTGTGCCTCAAACTGATTAATCATAAGCGCTACTGGCTTATTCGATGTGTTTGCTAAAAACGATACTGCCGAAATTGTAATCATACAGTTCACAAAAAAATAAGATAACATTTCAAAGATTGTATTCTTACACATCGGTATAAAAACGTCTTTAATCAGATGTACTCGGTCAATACTCATAATCTGAGCAACATCTTCCAAATTCTCATTAATCTTGGATAATGAATTGTAAATCATCAAGTATGGTGAAGAAATAAAATGCACTAAATTCACCATAACCAAAATAATAAGTGTTCCATACATTGGTGTCATTTTAAAAGATAAAACATATGCCAAGCCCAAAACAACACCTGGAATAGCAGCAGATGTCATAGATGACAAATGCAAGAATCTCGACACCTTTGATTTGATTCGTGCTGACAAGTAAGCTGTCAGGAACGCCACAACCACACCTACAACAGCAACCAGTACCGCTATAAGGATGGAATTAATCAAATACTCATCTGCACGCAAGTTTAACGTCTTCTCTATATTTGCAAATGTAAATGACATATCCTTTGGATAGTCCTTAGATACAGATAAAAATACAAAGGACGAAATTGGAAGAAGTGTAAACACTGCACATGCAATACACATAGCATATGCAAGTATTTTCCCTAAAATACCTTCTGATGGAATGTATTTCTTGACAACATATGCAGAATTGCCCTTATCACGATTCAATAAGTCTATAATAAACGCAATTACCGCTGGTATCAGTAATAGAGAACCATATACGGAGCCCTTACCAAAATTCAGCTGTCCAATTACCTCCTGGTACATAACTACTGGAATCGTTGTATACTTTCCACCAATCATAAGTGGTACACCATAGTCTGTAATAATCAGTGTAAATGTTGAGAAAATAACTGAAATCAATGGCTTTCTCAAATATGGCAGAGTAATCGCTGTAAACTGTCTAAATTTAGACAGCCCCAACACCTTTGCCGCTTCATAAGGCGAACCATCTTCGTACCTAATAACATCGGACAACATCAAGTATGCTACTGGAAACGCATAAAGCACCGAACCCATTACAATTCCCCAAAGACCATAGATTCCTTCTGGCAGATGAAATAATTTCGTCAAAACACCATTATTACCAAACAGAATCGTAAGTCCCATACCATTTGAGATAGATGGAACCAACATTGGAAGGACGAAAATAATAGAGAAGATTCCTTTAAACTTAATGTTAGATCTCTCCACGCTCATAGCCACTGCATATGCCATTACAATGGTAATTACCGTTGAAATTGAAGTAGAAATCAATGAATTCTTGATGGATGTCGCAAAAACAGGGGAAGATACCACACTTTGGATACTCTTTGCATCCATGTTCATAAACATAGTAAGCAATGGGAAAAATACCAAAGAGATGAAAACAACCGAAAGTAGTATCTTCGTCATATCTACTTTTGTTAATTTATATCCTTTTTTTACCATACTATCCCCTTACATATTTGATAAGTGAATCCACTTTTGTCTGGATGTTATCAATTACAAATTCCTTGACATAATCATTCGCTGGATTATTTACAATTTCTTCTGGTGTGCCAAGCTGAACAATGTTGGCTTCCTTCATAACCATAATACGATCAGACATCGCAAATGCCTCTTCCTGGTCATGAGTAATGTAAATCATCGTTGTTCCAAAATCTTTCTGAATATCTTTCAATACTTTTCTTAAAGACAATCTTGTAGCTGCATCTAATGCAGACATCGGCTCATCAAAAAGTATAATATCTGGATTCAGAACCAAAGTTCTTGCAATAGCAACTCTCTGCTGTTGTCCACCAGAAAGCATTGCTGGACGCTTATTGATGTGCTCCATAAGCTCCATATGTTCAATCATATTCATAACACGTTCACGAATTTCTTTTTTCGCTTCAGGTGTTCTATTCTTCTTTTTAATCTTCAGTGCATATTCAATATTCTCAAGCACTGTCATATTTTCAAATAACGCATAGTTTTGGAATACAATCCCCATTCCACGCGCATAAGGGGGAACATTTGTAATGTCCACCCCTTCTTTCAGCACTTTACCGCCATCCGGCTTAAGTAAACCAATCAATATACGAAGTATTGTTGTTTTTCCACAACCTGATGGTCCTAAAATGGATAAAAACTCTCCATCATACACTTCGAAGCTAACCTTATTCAGTGTTTGTTTATCATCAAAATATTTTTCTATATCCTGAACTGTTAATTTTACTTTTCCCATATATTTTTCCCTAATTAATATTTCCACTTGTCGAGAAGAGCTGTTTTCTCATCAATTCCGTTGTTGCTCATATCTCCGTACACGATGTTCTTTGGATAGTTTTTGATTTCATAATCAATATTTGTAAAGATTTTTTCTGGGAAGAATTTTTCTACTCCCTCGTAAATCAATGTGCTCATCATAAAGTCAAATACTTCTTTGACACATGCTCGTTCTTCTTTCCCTTTGATAATTGACTGACCATAAATAGTATATGGAGAACCTTCTTCAAAGAAGAGTATCTCAAGTGGTGCCCCTTCATTAATCTGAGTTACTGCCTGACTTGTCATACCAAGACCAATTGCAACTTCACCCTGAATCAGCGCATTTACTGGGCCAGAACCAGAAGATGTATACTGCAATACGTTTGGTGTTAATTTATCAAAATACTCTAAAGCCTTTTCTTCTCCCCATGCATTTGCAAGGTTCTTAAGGAAAATATAACCTGTTCCTGAAGATTTTGGATTTGGCATAGAGATGAGACCTTTGTACTCAGGCTTCAATAAATCTTCATAGCTTGTAGGCTTTGCTAATCCTTTTTGTGCTAAAACTTCTGTATTAACAATGATAGCTCCACCTACACGAACCTCTGGAAGATAGTATTTGCTTAAAACTGCATCCTCTACAAATACACTTGTATCATAAGATGACATATCTGCAAAAACGCCAACTTCTGCTAACTGTTCCATATATCCGTATTCTAAGTCATGTGTAATATCACACTCTGTCATTGCACCTTCACTAAGTAACTTTGCAGCATGATTTCCTGTTGAAATGTATTCCACGGTGATGTCATACTGTGGGAATTCTTCCTGGAGACGCTTGGTCATATATTCTATTCTATAATCTTCTGCACTTGAGTAGATTAATACCTTTTCTTTTGAACTACCGCAACCTGTCAGAAGCATTGTAACGGTACATACACACAACATTAAACTAGTAATTACTCTTTTGATTCTACTGTTTTTGAACATCTTAACTCCTTTCGTTCCGCATCCAGTGTTCATTTCTCGAATGCGCAGTTGGTTTTTTGAACAAAACGAATTATACAATTTGCACCCTCTAATGTCAACCTACTTTTTCAAAAGATTCTTAACTCTTTTTAAAAAGGCATAGGTCGCTCCTACCATTTTAAATCTCACCCTATAGTTACCATACAGCTCTGTTCGAAACTGAATCCACATATGTTTCATCTTCTTGCCAAGAGGAATACTCTTAAGTGGTGCCGGTGTAAGGGCTTCATATCGAACTGTTTTTCCTTCTATACAATCGTCAATAATATCCATAATCATCTTGGAGGATTTTCCAATATTGGCAAAATTGCGTGCTGAATAATCCTCTGCTGTCTTCTTGTGGACATCATAGTTTTCTAGCATTTCTGAGACGCATCCTGTCAGCTCTTCCTTAGTGGTCATAATTACAAAATCATAATCACACTGTGGATATCTACTTGGCGTTACATCTGGAATAAGCCAGTTTGATACAGAAATCGCCGGAATTCCCATCATAATTGCCTCACACATAGTTGAGGATTCTTCGGATACCAGAATATCAGATGCTGCAATTGCTTCAAAAATATTCGTCTTCGGATCAAGAATCGTAACTTCTGGCATATCTTTGTGTAATTCATACATTTCCTGAATGTTTTTTGCTATATCCACAAACATTCCATCGGGAACATCCCACTGCTTGATTAAGATATTTACATCAAGTTTCAACATAGACTGAACAAAGTCATCCTGCTTTCTGTCATTTTCCCACGCAGGTGCATAGAGCACGGTTTTCTTGGATTTATCGAGACCGTGTTTTTCATAAAAGGCATTTCTGCTATTTTCATCCTTAATATTGGCAAATTTATCCGCCTTAGGCCAACCCACCTTATACATTCCAAGTCTAGGTCTTGCATAATAGATGTGGGAACATTGATTCCAGTTATCAACCCACTGATCACTTGGTAAGATACCCACATCATATTTGTTCCATGGTTCCCTAAACCAGAGATCTGGCCAGTTGGAATATTGCTGAATAATATCGTGAAGCATAATCACTGAAAATTTGCTAAACTGTGGGAAATTAATGTGCTGACAATATACACCAATCTCACATTTTTCAAATTTATTATCCGTGATTTTCACCTGATATCCTCTTTTTTCAGCCTCTTCCGCAAGGGCATTATAGATTGCACGTTCTGAGGTATCCATATATATGAATGTAATCTCTTTTTTTAGCGATTTCATAAACCAAGTTTCTCCTTTTACTGTCTTGTACTCTTAATCATTCCTATGATTTTCTTTAGATTTGCCAAAACGGCAATTCCTACTGCTGCAATTAAGATGTATCTTACAAGAACGAAATCAAACAGCAACATACTAATTACTGTCCCAATGGCAAGAACGACGGAAAGTAAGACCATACTCTTAATATCATATACTTTTTCACCACCAATTTGTTTTTTACAAATTCTACACATAAAGATATAGTGTGCCAACGCAAATACAATATAGCACACAAGAGTGGTATATCCTGCTGCCATATAGCCATATAATGGAATAAATATCGCATTTAGAACAATATTCAAAACTGCTCCAATCGTTGATGCAACCATAACAAACCTTGTTTCACCGAAATAGAACTCCACTGTACTGAATAAGTTATAACAAAATGTAAAGAATACACTTAATGCCACTATTGGAACAATCCATTTTGCTTCCACGTACTTGTCACTACCCAAAACCCATATAATTTCTGGCGCAACCATTGTAACCAAAAGAGTAAGAACTCCCATTACTGCACAGAGCTTAGTCCCCAAGCTTGCAATCGCACCATAGTTTTTCTTTTTCAAATTCTCATAAGTCCACGGAACAAGAGAACCGTTAACAGCTGACACAAACAGATTCATAATCATAGAAACCTGATAAGCCAAACTATAAATTCCGGCTTCATCTTCTCCGCTGAGTTCCTCGATCATAATTCTGTCCGCCTGCCCTAAAACAATAATTGACAGATAATGTGGAATTAATGGAATGTTAAACTTAATCGCGTGTTTCCAGTATTCCCAAACACAAACAACCTTGCTTTTAATAAAATGATAAAGATAGAAAAATCCACCAAATAGTATCTGTACAATCAGATACCCCCACATTACCGCCAGCTCTCTCAAGTCTGTGAAGACTAACAGTAAAATACTTACAATAGGGGTAACCACTGCGATTACAAGTGTTACCACAACCATTGATACATATTTATATTCCACACGCTGTCTTACCGACCAGAAAGAAAGTGCTGGATAGCAAATAAAATATCCAAACATCAAAAGCATCGTAATGGTATCCAAATCAAAAATGGAATTCCAAAACTGATGTTTCACTGCGTAAAGTGCTAAAAACACACCCGTAATCAATGTACTCAAGCCCTGCATACAGGAGGTATATCTGTCTCTATCGTCCTCATGGTCAACCATCGCTTTGGTAAATACCCCACAATATAGATTCAGTGTGGCAAAAATAACCAAAATATCTCTCCATGACTGGAATACTGCATATCTCCCATATTCGGCCGTTGTCAACATTCTTACATAAATCGGAACAACTAAAAAAGAAATTCCTTTCTGCAGAATGTTACAAAGGGTATACCACATAGACGCTTTCGCTTGAACATTAATTCCTTTGTATTTATCAATAAGAAATTTAATTTTACTCATTCTTTGTCTTACCCTGATCTTTTGATGCAATATTTTGTCTAATCATTGTGCTGCTGGTAGATGTGGTATATGGGAAGTACACAATTTCGACATTTTTATCTTTGAAATATTCTTCGTATCGATTGAAACGTTCCGTCCCCTTGTAATCGCTACCCACAAAAAGCTTATTGTAATGGAACGCATCCCACGCGGCATTATCTTCTGGAAAGGATTCTACAACCTTATCTACATACTTCACAGACCCTACTACTGCTTTTCTTTCTTCAAAAGGAATATAGGTTTCTTTATTTTTATGAGAAGCACTTGGATGCACACCTACGATAAGATAATCACACTGTGCTTTCGCACGTTTTAACAGATTTAAATGTCCTACATGGAATAAATCAAAGGTTCCACTCAAATAACCGACTACCGTGCCCGATTCGCGAACACGGCCAGACTGTTTCTTATATTCGTAGGAACTTAGTCCAAATGCATGAGCATCTTCCTTATATCTTCTTAACACATCTCCATATACTTCTTCATCTGGAATAAAAAGAGTCTCTCTGCTTACGGTTTTTTCAAGAATACTATTTGCTAACTCTTGAACTAGACTCAAATCATTTTCTCCACCATTAAACTTCGTTCCCTTAATAGAACCAGGCGAAACATTTAGAATACGATTACTTACACCAGCTGCTTCTAATTCGATGTTTACGCTTTCCATAAACTTACAAAGCGCAGCCTTTGATGCACCATAAACCGAGAACATAGGCGAGGAAATAAGTCCCGCGATGCTCCCCATAACAGCACAATAAAAATCTTTCTCATGTTTGATACGATGATAGAACAGACGTAAAATTTTAATTGCAGACACTGCATTTACCTGCATAACCTTATCTATTTCTACAATATCCAGCTTATCAAAATCGGCCACTCTGCCTAGTCCCGCTGTAATAATAAGCATATCATTTTCTTCATCCTGTGCCAGTTGATCAAACACATCCTTCTGGAAATCCATCAAATTGCAATAATGATATGTACAATTTGGATGTACAATATTTGGTTCCACTACATCAAGCACATGAACATGTGCGCCTTTTTCCAAAAGAAGTGAAGATATAGCTAAGCCAATTCCATTACTTCCGCCAACAACAACCGCTGATTTCATATATACCTCCATATTACATACACTTTTCTACTATTTTTTCCCAAATTTCTTCACAATTAGTCTCTTTTCCCCAGACTTTCTTGAAAAGTGTTTCTTCATTTTCTGGTAACATCTCCGAAAAATCCTTTTGATATTTTTGAAGAATTTCCAATACCTCGTCTGTGCTATATGCTGCCGGACCAATAATAAACTCGTCTGGCTCTAGCACAAATCCTCTGTCCTGATTCATATAATAATCATAGTCTGGCATATAGAATAAAATTGGCTTTCTATGATATAATCCATCCCATGATACAGAAGAATAATCGGTAACCACCATATCTACGTGTGGTAGCAAAACATTCGCATCAAAATCAGAATCTAACTGTAATACAGTTGGATTCTCAACTTTTTCTAACAAATCATTTGCATCTGCTCCGTGCTTCTTCTCCACCCACAACCAGTTATTGGTTTTCAATTCAGCCATAATACGTTCATCGCTAAGTGGTGATACATACCCTGAATTATTGTCTCGGAAAGTAGGCATATACAACAGCACCTTGTTACTATTCTGAAGCTTTGCAATCACTTCTTTTTCACATTCACGTAATTTGATTTCTTTCTGATTACGTGGATATCCCGCTTCAATAAAATACTTATTCGATAATCCGAAATATTTTTTAAAAATCTCTGTTTCAAATGGAGTTGTACTTAAATAATAGGAATCTCCCCAGCCGCCTGGCAATTGTACAATTCTTCGAAACAATCTGCTTTTTCTAAGAAACTCCTTAAATCCTGTCTTAACTGGATGGCTCTTCTTATAATCCAAATATTCTTTGCTCGCATAGCTTACGCCTTTAATTCCGCCCAAGCCATGCCATAAATTGATTCTTATAGAACCATTGGAATATCTACTTAGTATATCTGCACCCTTAGGTGGGATATCATTATCCGAATTACAAATGATATGAACCCCCGCTTTTTTATGATAATCGATGGATTCCTGGCTCTCTACCATATATACTTCATATCCCATAGAAGAGAGTTCTTTTTGCAACTGTTCCGATTTGGTAACCCATACAACATGCGTCAATCCAAGCTGCTCTTTATTCTCTGATAAGTACTGATATAAATATCTTGCATTGTCAGAAAATCTATTTCCAAACCACGCTCCCATTAGGATAATACTTTTATCCTTTGGGTGAAATGCATAGTTTAACTCTTCTACGATATTGTTCATTATAATATTAAGCTTTCCCATTTGCTTTCCTCCGTGATTTGAAATTAATACTAATCACAATTGAAATAATTAATATTACTCCACAGAACATCCACAATTCAAAGGAGTTAACCCAGCTAGAAAAGAAGCTTAAAACCACAGCATTCATCGAGAACCCATGTGCCAGCAAAGAATAAATACTACGGGATTTTTCGTAATAGCCTTGCACTAGACCAAAAAGCAATGCCCATAAAAAGCTACAGAAAATAATTCCCCATTCATGGAAATCATAATAGAATAATCCCATCATATTTACTGTATTTAAATGAGGGCGCACCTTATAGAATTCCCCATTCTCTATTGTATCTGTGATTGCTTGAATACGAAGTATAACATTAAAAGCTTCAACCTGACGTGCACCCCATGTATATCCTTCCGTATGTTCAACCGCTTCGTTGAAATTATCATGACTAACTGTTAAATATCCATATAAAAAGGCCGCTTTTGGCGATAATGTAAATGATACCTCGTTATTATCACCTGGATCATCTGTGTCCGTTTCATCTTCCGTTCCCTCGGTATCATTTCCACCTATGACAATATCCGATGGCTCAAACAAAGTCCCCAACTGTTCATCTGTATATCCACGCAGATTTGATGTCAATAAATACACTGCGCCCATCACCACAATACAGAATATAAAAACATGTAATTTGCGTTTATTCAGATAAAATACTGTAATTGCCAATGGCAATGCAGCAATAATAAATACACCCCTAGATACAATCAGGACTGGGAACACAAAAACCAAGTAGAAAATGCACAGCCACAGGATTGCTTTTTTCACCCACCCCAATGGTTGTGTGCGAATACAGTAATAGCAAAGCCCCGAAACAGCCGTTGCCGCTACTGCAAAAAGATGAAACTTGGTGTAAAAATTTACATACGCGTAGATATCGTTTGAAAATGCAGGAATGAATCCTTTTATAGCAACATTAATAATGAAACAAGTTAATCCAATGAGTGTTACCACTACACAGACAACGAATAATCTATCTTCTTTTAGCGCAAAATTCACCTTCTCAAAATGAACCTTTGCTGTAACACTTTTCTTTTTGTCATAGATTTTTCCACCATGATTAACGCCTAGAGATGCACCTAATTGAAACATCAAATATGCAACCGCAAGCAAAATCCATGTTTTAAACAGCCATTGCTCTTGGTAGTCTGTAAGTCTAAGCGCAGCTAACCCTAGTGTTGCTAACCAAACACCTGTAAACACAGCACGCAAATCAAGCCAGTTTCTATTTGCAATCATGTTCACCATCACAAAATACAATGCAAAAGCAGCAACAATTAAAACCAGCCCAGATAAAAAGTGATTATATGGATTTATTACTCCACCCATAATAATTGTCAAAAAGCCAACAACTGCACAAATGCAACCTCTTAAATTGAATAGTTCATCAATTTTCTTAATCATATACTCCTCCGGAATTACCGATATTTTCCAAACATAATAATCCAAATATCGCATATAAATGCTACTATTCGGAACATTTTTTCACTATCGTTTTGATAAAGATGAATCAAGTCTTTTAATCGTCTATTTTGTAAACATGTTTTTCTATTTTCCAAGTAACGCAACTTATAACGAATCAAATCGTAAGAAGCTTCTTGTATTGGAAGCTCTGCTTCAATTGCGTAATTCATATATGTGCAGGTTTCTCCAATATCTTTTAGTTTTCGCTGGAGATCCAACAGTTTAAACACTCTATGCTCTTCTCTAGCGGTATTGTTATCATGTCTACGATGATATGCTCCTACGTAATTGTATTCATAGAAAGCCCCCCGGTCCGCCGCACAAATGGTAAATGCAAGGTCATGTGGAAGCGCAACTTTAATAATACTATTATAAATTTGTTCAAAAAATTCTTTTCTAATACACATAAGCATTCCAGGCCAGTTATAGGCTCTCATAATGTCTTTCACGCTAATCGCAGTTATAGCGCCATCTTCTTTTGCCTGCTTATGCATAATGCTGTGGATTGCTTTTCCTTCACCGTCTACAATTCCACCTTTACAGCTGAGGAGCATAATTTCGTTTCTATCCTCCATCACTTTCATCATTTTTTCAATCTTGTCTAATGCCCAAATATCATCTTGGTCACTAAGAAAAATAACATCAGCTTCACATAAAGACATTGCGCGATAGAAATTCTTAATATACCCCAAATTCTGTGGATTGATTTCCAAGTGCCACGAATCCTGAAGCCCATATTTATTTATGTATTCTCTAACAATTTCTACTGTTCTATCCTTAGAACGGTCGTCACACAAAACTACTCTATCCGGAGTCCTTGTCTGCTTACGTAAGGAGTCTAATTGCTCTTCTATAAAGCGTTCCCCATTATACAAAGCAACTGCTACTGCTACTGTCATTGTTCCACCTCTACAAATGAATTATTTTTACTTACGACTTCGTACAATCAAGCATCTTCTCCAGTATTTTAACTTCTCATATAACACCAATAATACATACTGTACGACATTAATATATTTCAATCTCTTGGCTTTTTTAAACATTCTGTTTACACCAATGTGCATTTTCTTAATATCTCTAGAAAGTCCACTTTCTCCAAAGGTGGCTTTTCCATCTCCACAATTTTCTAATGATTCATAGGTATAATACAGACCATATCTATATGCGATTCTCATAAACAAATCCCCATCCTCTGCATGAGTCATTGTCTCATCAAATACTCCAACTTCGTCAAAAACTTCTTTTTTAATTAACAAAGTGGAAGTATGTGGCCAGTTTTTAATCAAATAATCCAGACAACTCATACGATATAAGCCTTCATCTATTTGTTGTCCAAATTTAACCAACTCGCCATCTCGATTTCCTCCAATGGCATAAATATCCGAATATTTGTTGATATACTCCCACTGAAGCTCTAATTTTCGAGGATGCCAAATATCATCTGAATCCTCCAATGCAACCCACTCACCAGTTGCTTCAGCTATTCCTCGGTTTCTTGCAGTCGATACCCCGCCATTCTCCTTTGTTATCACACGAATTGGCAGATTCTCATTCTGCTTTGCATATTGTAAAACGACTTCCTCAGAGTTGTCTTTAGAGCCGTCATTTACAATAATTATTTCCTTAACTAAATCTATTCTTGTCTGATTCTTCAAAGAATCAAGAACACGTTCTATAATATCCTGGGAATTATATAAAGGAATTACAATGCTTATTTTTTTCACACTGATAACCATTCTTGCCTTTCTTCATCGTATTTTTTAATTACTTTTGCTGGACTTCCTACCACAATACAGCCATTTGGAATACTCTTTGTAACTACAGAAGCTGAACCAATTACGCATCCATCTCCGATCGTTACACCTTTTAAAACCACTACGTTTTCTCCAATCCAGACTCTGTTGCCGATTTTTACGTCTGCAGTACAGATTTCTCTGTCATCTGGTGCGACCTCTGGACTCGTCTGGTGTTCTCCCACATATCTTCCGTGGTCCAAATCCGTGATAAAAATATGTGATGCCATTAACACATCATCTCCAATGGTAACATTGGACGCACATGCTATGTGTACACTGTCGCCAATCTTAACATTCTTACCAAAGACAATCTTTCCATACTTGTCCGGAGCAGTTTGCACACTTTCCAAACGGCATCTATATCCACAAGTAAATCCTTCTCCAAAAATAATATGCTTTTTATTTCTAATATAGGAAGGAAATCTTACTAATCTCGCCTTTGGATAAAACACCTTCGTAACGATTAGGTTTTTTACGTTCAGTATTGTCTCATATAAGCCATACCACATAGCCGCTTCTCCTAATTTTCACCTTTTTCCATAATTTGATTTATCTTGGTTGCATCTCCCCATACGGCTTTTGAGTCGTATGGTCTGTCTGGGAAGGTACCATATTCTAACTTGATATCCAAGTTGTTCTCTACAATAAATCTTTCCACTCTATCTGCAAGTTTTTCTGGCTTTCCAGAGCAACATTCAATAGTTCCAAGAACTTCATCCTGCATAGATGCTCTAGCAATCTGTTCACAGAACAATTCATAGTCAATGAAGTCATACTGGTTCTGACCAGTTGTAAATGGGAAAGTCTTCTTTCCTTCTTTTGCAGAACTCATAATCTTAGAGAAAATGGAACAGCCATATTCTGCATTGCCTACGATGTAGTATCCTCGCAGCCAGATAAGTTTCACATCTTTTCCCTTCACTGCTACTTCCATCATCTGACGAAGTGCATTTTTTGCCACACCATATAATGATAATGGCTTACAAGGTGCATCCTCTTTAATGCAACCTTCATAGAATCCCACTTCATGCATACTTCCCATAACAGCGATTTTTTTAATTCCGGCGTCAACCATCTTCATGAGGAATGCATAGTGATTAGGCAAATCATTTATATGGTTTAAAGAACCATGCATAAAACCATCTCTCCACGCAAGATGTACAATTACATCTGGGCAGCCTAATTCTTCATACGGTTTTTCCATATCAAATATATTACCGACAATTTTTGTCGCGCGGTTATCTACATGATTAAGCGCAAAATCTGTGGCAATGACTTCACATCCATTATCTAACAAATGTCGTACCGTTCCCTGTCCCACATATCCATTTGCACCTGTGACTAATACTTTCATATTTCCTCCTTTAACTGAGTACTGTTTTTAGCCAGTTTTCGAGACTATATTTTTTATAAATAGCTTCATCTAATTCAAAGTATTCACGATTAATAAATTCTGTATCTACTTTTGGGGCGTTTCTATCCAACATCTGAATATTGTTTTCATTGTAAAAATCGTAATTCACAATATCCGGATTCGTTGTAATAAGTTTTTTATGAAGCCCGATAATTTCAAGGGTTCTCATTGTAAGCCCTGTTTGAGTAATGCTCTCAATATCAAGAACCGTTTTGGACTGATCATATATCTCATATACTTTTTCAAACGGCAGTTTTTCATAAGAAAAATCATTCATTTTTGCCTTCTTGAATGCAGGATTTGTCACTTTGTTATATAAATACACCAGCTTGTGAGGCAAATACATAAAAGAATATATTTTAAGTCCTTGTTCTTCACACTGTCGCTTAACTTCATTGATAATTTGAACTCTGTCACCATGCCCAGTCCCAATGAATCCAATATCGTACAACATCTCCGTTGCAGTTTTCTTAGGCAGAAAATCTTCATAATAGTACAGCGGAAGAAATTCTAATTGACCCTTGAAATCCATATAATCTTTTTTATCAAAGGTTATAACCTTATCAAAATAAGGCCATTTTATTTCGATTTTCTTATTATTCAGAATACTATCCCACATGTAAAGGATTAACTTCGCCTTTGGGAAAGTTTCTTTCAATAATTTTAATGAATTAATCGGTGTGTACTCTCCTCGGATAATAAGAATATAGTCATATTCTTTATCCTTGATAGATGCAATGATTCGCGTGTAATATTTTTCTAACACTTTTTGATACATTGGAATCTTGTATCTTCCCAACGTTTTACAAACAACACCATCATTCGGTTTATCATTAAAATAATCTACTTCTAAGCCTGCTTTTTGCATTGCTTTCACAATTCCACTAGAATAACCACTTAATGCAAAAAATAGCACCTTATTACCTATAACCATTTTAGCTCCTCAAAAATACTATTTAACCACTGCCTTTGGCGTTTCTTCCACAACAAAGACGTCATCTGAACTCTGGAAGCCTTCTGTACTATCCGACTTGAGCAGCACAATCAACGTCTGGAAACAAAGCTTAATATCATTCCAAAAACTATATTTTTCAATATACATCATATCCAGAATAAGCTTGTCCTTTGGTGATGTATTATATTTCCCCGCAATCTGCGCATAACCAGTAAGCCCCGCTTTTACACGGAGTCTGTACTTGAACTCTGGTAAATCTTCTGTGTAAGAATATACATTTTCCAACATTTCTGGTCTTGGTCCTACAAAACTCATGTCACCCAGGAAAATGTTCAGAAATTGAGGGATTTCATCCAATCTTGTTTTACGAAGAATTTTGCCAACTTTTGTAATTCTGTCGTCATCTGCCGTGGCAGAACGGTTGTCCACATTTACTTTCATGCTTCTAAATTTATACACATAGAAGACACGTCCATCACGAGTTGCTCTCTTCTGTTTGAAGAATACTGGGCCACCGTCTCCAAGCTTAATTGCAATCGCACTGATAAGCCAAAATGGGCTACTCACAATAATTGCAATAGAAGAAACCACAATGTCAAAGGCTCTCTTAAAAAATCTCTGCTCCAGAGTCAAACCTTCCACGTTAAAATTAAGCATAGATACGTCATCTAACAGATAGTGCTCTGCCAAGTTTTCAACGATATCTGTAATCTCAGGATTAATATAAATATTAATCAGATGCTCATAGCAGTAGTTTACGATTTCTGTACGCTCGTTCATTGGCACGTTGTACATAATCACCGTATCCATTTTTTCAATGATTTCTTCAATGTCGGTTCGACGATAATCCACAACTCGCAGAATTTCATACTGCTTTTTGTATTTTTTCAGACTACGGGACAACTTCTCCAAATCCGCATCCTTTGAAGTAATGACACAACACTTCTCAGGTGGATTAATATGAAAATAAATTCCGTTTCCTAAATACACAAATGTGACTATCAAAACCACATGCATTCCCATGACGATCAGCAATTCCCATAAATGTGTCAATCGAAATTTGGATGCATCTGGCACGATTGTATTCATAATCATCAACTGAAAGTAAGTAATGACATCTGTTAACAACACTGCTAATACCAATGAATAAATAATTGGTTTACTTTTACGTCTGCCTACATCATATTTTCCATATATTGCCACCATGAGCAGCCCTACAATAACAAACGTAAGAACTGTAGTGGCCATGGTTCTGGATGGTCTTATAATCGCCTCATTGTCCATTCCAAATATAAGTACAAATGTCAGTAATAAACTGATATACATCAGCATCTTTAACACATATACAATAATATTTGATATACTCTTTTTCATTGTCTTTTCCTCTTATTTTGCCAACCTATTAAGCGCTGAGAACACTCCGCGGATAGATGCTCTTGTAATGTTGCTGCTTACGCCAACGCCGAAGGTGACGTTGCCAGTGCGGTTGTCGCGCATCTGGATATAAGCCGCAGCTTTTGCGTGTGAGCCTTCGCTCAGTGCGTGTTCGTCGTAGTCGAGAATTGCCACATCCATCGCTCCTACGCTCTGGTGAATTGCCAGTTTCACTGCATCGATTGGTCCGTTGCCTCGTGCTTCGGACACGATTTCTTCACCATTGTATTTGAACACCAGCGTTACTTTGGTTTCTTCTTCCCCATGGTCGTCCTCTACCTTAGCGCTGACGAACTCATAAGGAGCCTTTAATGTTAAGTATTCCTCACGGAAGGCTTCCATAATACGTGCTGGAGCAACTTCTCCACCTTCTGTTTCGGAAATCAGCTGAATAACATCAGCAAATTCTCTATGCATAGCCTTTGGAAGCTTGTAGCCATAAACCGTGTTCATAACGAAAGCTACGCCACCTTTGCCAGACTGGCTGTTGATACGAACAACTGGCTCGTATTCTCGGCCAACGTCTGCTGGGTCAATTGGCAGGTATGGAACCTCCCAGATTTCTGAGCCACGTTCTTCCAGTGCCTGCTTGCCTTTGTTGATTGCATCCTGGTGTGAACCAGAAAATGCGGTAAATACAAGCTTGCCTGCATATGGATGACGCATACCAACCTGCATTTTACAGCAGCGTTCGTACACATCTATAATCTCGTTAATATTTTCCAGATGTAACTCTGGGTTAATTCCCTGAGAGAACATATTATATGCCAGATTCAAAATATCCACGTTACCGGTTCTCTCACCATTGCCGAACAAGGTTCCTTCTACACGGTCTGCTCCAGCTAAAAGTGCCAGTTCAGCAATCGCCACGCCGGTTCCTCTGTCATTGTGTGGATGTACAGAAACAATCACATTTTCTCTGTCTTCGAAATGTGTGCTCATCCATTCAATCTGGTCTGCATATACGTTTGGAGTGTTCATCTCCACTGTTGCAGGCAAGTTGAAAATAATTGGATTCTCATTGGCGTGATTCCATTCCTTCTGCACTGCAGTACAGATCTCCAGTGCGAAATCTAATTCTGTGCCCGTGAAACTTTCTGGCGAATATTCTAACTGAAGATTTCCTTTGAAATTCTTCATTCCCTCTTTTACCATACGCGTTCCGTCAATGGCAATCTGAATGATTTCTGGTTTTTCTTTGTGGAAAACCACATCTCTCTGAAGAGTTGATGTGGAATTGTAAATGTGAAATACTACATTCTTGATTCCTTCGATGGCTTCAAAGGTACGGTCAATTAAGTTCTTACGGCACTGACACAACACCTGTACTTTTACATCATCTGGAATCATATTTTCTGCTACTAATTTGCGCAGGAAATCAAATTCAATCTGGGATGCAGCAGGGAAACCAATCTCGATTTCCTTGAAGCCAAGTTTCAGAAGCAGGTTGAACATCTCAACCTTTTCGTCTACTGTCATTGGTTCAATCAGCGCCTGGTTTCCATCACGCAGGTCTACAGAACACCAGATAGGTGCCTTTTCAATCTGCTTATTTGGCCACTGACGCTGTGGATAATCTACCACTGGTACTCTTTTGTATCTCTTGTAATTTAACATTCCATAAATCTCCTTTTTTCACAAATTTCCCCCTTAGAGAAACTGCAAAGCAATTTCTAAGACGCTTCGAATTAGTCGTCCAGTCCTCTTTCGATAAAATCTACCAGATAACTAAGTGCATCTTCTTCATCTTCTCCCTCACACATAAGCAAGATCTCATCGCCCATAGCAACACATGATCCTAACACACTTAACACGCTTTTTGCATTGGCAATGTTCTTACCCTCATACTGGAAGGTAATCTTGCTCTTAAATCTTACCGCCTCTCTGCAGAGGTTCCCTGCTGGACGTAAATGGAATCCTGTTGGATTTGTAATCTTAACTAACTGTGATACCACAATAGCTCCCCCTTGTTATCTTACTTTTATAACATTACTTTCATAATCAAATCAGCAAGTTTGCGAGCCTCTTCTTCAATGACTTTCTGGTCTTTGCCCTCAATCATGACACGAACCAGTGGCTCTGTTCCAGAAGGACGAATAAGTACTCTGCCTTCCCCTGCAAATTTTGCTTCTAATTCCTCGATTGCTTTAGCAATTCTTGGATATTCCATATAACTTTCTTTTTTATGATTTGGTACTTTGGCATTTACCAACGCCTGTGGAAGCACTTCCATAACTGCTGCCAGTTCTGATAAAGGCTTTCCAGTTTCCACCATTACCTGAAGCAATCTCAATGCACTGAGGAGGCCATCACCAGTTGTGTTGTCGTCCAGGAAGATAATGTGTCCCGACTGTTCACCACCAATGTTGTAACCATTTGCCAACATGTTTTCCAGTACATATCTGTCACCAACCTTGGTGCATTCCAGCTTAATGCCTTTTTCCTTTGCCATCAAGGTAAGTCCAAGATTACTCATAACAGTTACTACCAGCGTATCCTGTTTCAAGGTGCCTTTTTCCTTCATATGGTTTGCGCAGATTGCCATAATCTGGTCACCGTCCACCAACTCGCCTTTTTCATCCACTGCCAGCATTCGGTCTGCATCACCGTCAAAAGCGATACCAATCTGGGCGCCTTCAGCCACGACTCTCGCCATAAGTTCTTCCATATGGGTAGAACCACAGTTGGCGTTAATGTTGGTTCCGTCTGGTTCTGTATGAATTGCCACCAGATTTGCACCCAGGTCTGTCAATGTCTTAACTGCAGTATAGTGGTTTGCGCCTTCCGCACAGTCAATTACAATCTTTATACCTGTTAAATCTACAGGAACTGTTTTCTTTTCAAATTCCACATATTCATCGCGAATATCAAAACGATAATCGATTTTACCCACGCCTGAACCAATTGGAAATGTTACATCATCCATATCGTTTTCGATAAGAGCCTGAATCTCGTCTTCCAACTCGTCAGATAGTTTATATCCTTCTCCGTTGAAGAACTTGATTCCGTTGAATTCCATTGGATTATGAGATGCTGAAATCACAACACCTGCGTCCACTTTGTGTAGTCTTGTCAGGTATGCAACTGCTGGTGTTGGAACAACTCCAACATATACGGCGTTGGCACCTACAGAACATATTCCTGCCATCAGTGCATTTGCCAGCATACCTCCTGAGATACGAGTGTCACATCCTACAATAATGGTTGGCTGATGTGATTTTTCTTTGGTAAGTACATATGCGCCTGCCTGGCCGAGTTTCATTGCCAAGTCGATAGTAAGCTCTGTTCCTGCTACACCTCGTACGCCATCTGTTCCAAATAATCTTGCCATTTTTTATGCCTCACTTTCATGGGGTTCTACGCCCGGATTTTCTGTTCCCGGATTCTCTGTTCCAGGATTCTCTGTTCCTGGATTCTCTGTTCCAGGTTCCCCCGAATTAATTTCTTCCCCCATTATTACGGATACCGTTACATCATTATATGTGTATTTGGTTCCATCAATATCTAAAACTAATGACAATGTATGCGTTCCTTCTTCTAAACCTGTAACATCAATGCTACCGCTTAGGATAGAGCCAGATAAAATATTAATATCTTCTTCTAAACCAGAAATAGTAACTGCAATGCTTGAATGAACAAATTTGATGAAATAATCTGTTGGAAGACCAATCACCATAATGTTTTCTGTTGCAATACTAAATACCTTGTCACGAATCTTACCAATCGTAACTGTAATCTCCACTGTGGCATCTTCTTTGTCTACTAGTTCGGCCCCATATGGAATATAGTCTGTAATATCAATTGTTGCCTTTACATCCTCTGTCGCACCTTCAATTCGTACCAGCTCGGATGGAATCTCGATAGAGCTAATAGAATTAAGAATGGTTGCGCTTCCTTTTAACTGAATGGTTGTTGGATTGCTCAGCAGCGAGGTAATCACATAGCCACTTGCAGGGTTGCCTGAAGGCTTAATTGTAATTGGTACCTCTTTTACTTTCAAAATGTTTGCAGAGATGTTTACTGTTGTATTGCTCAGGGTTAATCTGGTTGCATCAATTTCCTTACCTTCGCTGTCATACAATACAGGTACTACTGTGTCTGTTACGTTAACGGACATATCATCTACATCAATGGTAGCCACAACGGCAGATACTTTGCTAACTACAGATTCTGGCCCTGACACCTTAAGCACGTTTGGTGCAGTTATTGTAACCGCTCCAAGCGCATGGCCATTGGCAACCTTACCAACCGCATTGGCACTGATTACAAACTGTTTGCTCATCAGTGCTTCCAGTTTTACATGAAGAGTTTTCGTTGTAGTGCTGAGTTTTACCGATTCCCCCAAAGTGCTGGATGTGCATTTGAGTTCGATTGGAACAGTACCCGTAGCACCGCCCTCATCAATGGTGAGGTACTCCATGTCCGCCACAGCAGCGAAATCAGCTTCATCTAATTTTTCATGTACACTTCTTGGTGCTGTAATAGAAAAAGTAATTCTTCCTGCGCCGTCTGCAATTTCAAAATATTTATTTAATTTTTCAACAGATTCCTTATTAATTACGGACACATTGATGGTCATCGTCTCTGTTCTTGTTGGGTCTTCTGTGTTATACACCATCAACCACAACACAAAAGCAAAACCTAAAGCCAGAATTTTGTATCCCAGATTGTTCGATAAGGCTTTCAGAATACTATTTTTCATTCTTAAACCTCCTCTTTAAAAGTTCTATACGTGTCGCTTCCTGATTACGCTTCTGCATATATCTAAGCTTTTCGCGTAAGAAGTCAGGATCTACATCACGATATATCTGTCCACGAAGAGCGATGGATATCTTACCCGTTTCCTCGGAAACAATAATCGTAAGGGAATCGCTCACTTCACTAATACCAACTGCTGCACGATGTCTGGTTCCTAAGTCTTTGCTCAGACTCATGCTATCTGACAATGGTAGATAACATGTTGCTGCTACCACCCTGTCACCACGCAGAATAATTGCACCATCGTGAAGTGGAGTGTTCTTTTCGAAAATATTAATCAGGAGCTGGCTTGAAACCATGGCGTCCACATCAATTCCCGTGTGGATATATTCATCCAACAAAATCTCGTCCTCAATAACAATCAGCGCCCCTGTTTTTACCTTGCCCATGGCATAGGTTGCTTTAATCAGTTCTTCTATGGTTCGATCAGAAAATTTCGCAGTCTCCGTTTTATTCATACTGAATAAACTCGTAAAGCGATTACGTCCGCCGATATTTTCCAAAGCCTTACGAAGTTCTGGCTGGAAGATAATAACAATTGCAATCAACCCAACGCTCAATGTGTTTTCTGCAATCCACAGAATAGTACTCATCTGGAATAATCCTGCGATTAATACAAAGAGTAAAATCATCAAAATTCCTTTAAACAGGTTCCATGCTCTGGTGGATTTTACCCATAGAATAACGTGATAAAACAGGAAAGAGATAATCAGTATTTCTACAAGGTCAACCAGTGTTAATGTTAGGTTTGCCATACTTAACACACTTGATAATTCTTCCTGAAACACGTTCATTATTTCAATAAAATCCTGCATTTTTTCTCTCTCCTTTCTCTAGTATTTTATATTTCTAATCTAATAAATCTTCATCAATATCCAATTCTTCTGCAATGAGTTTTTTGCTGTCTGCTTTTATTTCTTCTTTCTTGCGCTCATTGCGTTTTTCCATGAAGGATGGGCCAAAATGTTTTACAGTCTTTTCTGTTGATGTAACCATTTTCTTAGGTACCGCTTTGACGAAGTAATAATAGTCATCATCTTCAAACTGTACTCTTTCTGTTCTCTCATAATCGAGATCCATAAACAGGAATTCAATTACAAAGCCTAAAACCATAGCAATTACATTGCCAATAATCATACCTGCAGTCTTGTCAGACATGTTAAACAACAAATATCCTGCAAAAAGTCCCGAAATCTGAACCAGCACACCTGAGATAATAGCAATCTTCCATGCGTTATCTACGGACAATTTACGAATAATCGATACCATAATCGCAGAAAGAGCGAAGATTCCTACTGCCAGGAACATCTCTTTATTACCAAGCAGCTGACCAATTGTAACCGTAATCTTAACGTTAGTTCCACCATCGCCTCCTGCAACAGCATCTCCCAAAGTTGTGATATTTTGGTGAATTCCATCTACAAAATAAAATGCCACGGTACCACATATCACCGCAGTTACAGAATATGCTTTTCTAAGAAGGCCTGTTCCAATTGGTAAAATATATGGAATGCCCAATTTAAAGAAGATCGGTGTCAAAATAAATAGCATTCCATCCTGTGGTGCAAAACGGAAGTAAAGCAAAAACAGTAACACAAAAATCAAAAATGCTACTAACGCCACTTCCAATGATAATGCGTACAAATTCAACAATACCAGCAATCCTGCCGCGAGAATTGTCACACTTTGTGGAAGAAGACAGCAAATCAACGCCAAGAGCAATGCGATTGGCATAGTGCTAATCTTTTCCATAAACCCAATGCTGCCATTAATCACGTTAAATAATACAAATGCAGCTAAAAATTTATACAAATATTTCAAATAGGAATCATATTCTGCACAGAATCTAAATACCTTGTCTTTTATCTCAATAATCTTTGTCATGGCGCCTCCTACATTTTCAACTTCTCTTCGCGCTCATACATTTTATGGGCGATCTTCAAATCGTTGATATATTTTTTCATTTTCTTCTTGCCTGCTTCATATTTGACACTGTACACAATATAGGTCGCTATCAGATACAGCACCATAAAAAGCACATAATATATAATCATTTCAATTACAATACCTACAATCTCCAAGTTGTTGATACTCTCCAGCACATCTTCCCAGGAGCTCAGCATCCAAAGCAGTGCATAACAAGCGAATGCTAATGTTCCTGTTAAAATGCTTCCGATCATTTGTCTTCCAACATAATCTGATTTATAGTATTGTCCTACTTTACGATTGGTTTTTTCTTCATTCTGTTCGTATAAAGCAATCTTATAAAGTTGTTTAACACGTTCTTCGTTTATCATACTTACTCCTTTTTAGACATAGTTATGCATTCTCTAGTATTATACCACACTAGCATACAAAAGAAAATAATTATATTTCTTAAGAAATCTTGAATTTCGGGGCAAAAAATACACATTTTACCTAAAAATAAAAAGGCTACCACTCCACACAATGCAAGTGTGAAGCAATAGCCTCAATCTCGTTGGTTCTGTAATTATGAAATTAGTTCTGTAAGAATCTCATACGGTCTCTCTCATGAGTATTCTTCTTTGGTTCTGGAGCCTTTGGACGGTCAATGGCGCTCATTAAGTTATTGGCAATCTTGCCACGACACATATCACAGAATCTTCCAGTAAGAATCATCTTGCCACACTGTTCACATTCAATACCAACGCCTGAACCTTCAGCAAAAGTAAGTCTTTCTTCACGAACCCACTGCTTAATCTGTTTCACAGATACATCATTGTCCTGTGCAACAGCATCAATAGATGAATTTGGATGTTCGTCCAAGTATTTCTTAACTTGCTGGAATTTGTCCTCCAACTGCTGAATACACTGTGGGCATAGTTTTTCTCTACCCATTACATTAAATAATCTTCCACAACCCTTACAATTTGATACATTCACGAAAAGTACCTCCTACATTCCTTTGCCTATACAGATACTTAAAAAATATACCTGACAGGTATTTGTTTTTCTCAATTGTTCCGCAACTGCCATAGCAGTGCTCCCCGTAGTATAGATATCATCTACCACTAAAATATGGCTATATTGTACTATACTTTCTGTTTTCTGAAAAGCATTTTTCAGATTATTTTTTCGCTCTAAGTCATTTAATTCCTTCTGTGGCTTTGTATCCTTGACTCTTTTCACCAGAGATACGTCTACCGGAATGTTCATTTTCCTTCCAAGTGCCTGTGCAAAGGCTTCCGCCTGATTATAGCCTCGTTTTCTCTGCTTGGGCATATACATTGGCACCGGGACAATTGCCTGAATATTTTTCCTTCTTATCCAGTCACCGTATATTCTCACAGCCTCCTCTGCAAAAAAGTCCGCATATTCCCTTTTATTACTGTACTTAAAACGATACATGGTTTCCTTGATTGGTCCCTGATAGAGATAGATTGCTTTCCCTTGAGATATTGGAACTTCATTCTGTAGTATCCCCATCTGTCTATGAAGCGCCGACTGATTTTGCTTTAATTTCTGAGAACTCGCAACTTCCGACGTGATTATTCTCCACAATCTCTGACAGTCATAACAATACTCTCTCGCATCGTTGTCTAACGGTCTACCACACTGCATACAGGTCGCACCTGTCACATAGCGCAACTTCTCTGCGCATATGTTGTGAATCTTCTGTTCCGCCTCTTCCGGCTCTAATATTTCATCGCAAATCGGACATCGCCTTGGATAAAATCCATCGCATATCCATCCTAAGAGGGTTCGTAGTTTTTCTCCCCAACTACTCTTCTTCCATCTTGGCCCATCCATATGCATATTTTACTGCTTTATTCCATCCTTTTCGCTTTTCTTTACGCGCTTGCTCATCCATGTTTGGAGTAAACACGCGGTCTAATTGCTGGTTTTTTACCACATCTTCCTTGCTGCTCCAATATCCTACAGCCAAACCTGCCAGATATGCCGCACCCATCGCAGTGGTTTCTACACACGCAGGGCGATTTACTGGTGCATCAATCATATCTGCCTGGAACTGCATCAGGAAGTTGTTTGCGCTTGCTCCACCATCTACTTTCAACGCACGTACTTCAATTCCTGCGTCAGCTTTCATAGCATCGATAACATCGCAAACCTGAAGAGCAATAGATTCCAGTGTGGCACGAATAATGTGATTCTTGGTGGTTCCTCTTGTTATTCCCACAATCGTTCCTCTAGCATACTGATCCCAGTGTGGTGCTCCAAGTCCCGTAAATGCTGGAACTACATAACATCCATGCGTTCCTTTGACTCTGGTTGCCATATATTCAGAATCCGCTGCTGAATCTAACATTCTCATTCCATCACGAAGCCACTGAATCGCAGCTCCCGCTACGAAGATAGAGCCTTCCAGGGCATAGTTTACTTTTCCGTCTAATCCCCAGGCGATGGTAGTTACCAAACCGTTCTTAGAGAACACTGGCTTCTCGCCCGTATTCATAAGCAGGAAGCATCCTGTACCATATGTATTTTTGGCTTCCCCTTCATAGAAGCAGGTCTGCCCAAAAAGCGCCGCCTGCTGGTCACCTGCTGCTCCCGCAATTGGAATCTCCGCACCAAAGAATGATGGATCCGAATATCCATAAATCTGGCTGGATGGCACTGGTGTAGGAAGCATACTTTCTGGAATATTCAATTCCTCTAAGATTTCCTTGTCCCATTCCAAAGTGTTGATATTAAACAACATCGTTCTACTGGCATTGGAATAATCCGTTACATGGACCCTTCCCGCTGTGAGTTTCCAGATTAGCCATGTCTCCACCGTTCCAAATAACAGTTTTCCTTCTTCCGCCTGCTGACGTGCACCTTCAACATTATCCAGAATCCATTTGATCTTGGTCGCTGAGAAGTAAGCATCAATAATCAGCCCTGTTTTCATACGATACTTCTCTTCTAATCCTTTGGCTTTCAATTCATCTGCCAAATCTGAAGTTCTGCGGCACTGCCACACAATCGCATTATATACTGGTTCCCCAGTTTCCTTGTTCCATACAATGGCAGTTTCTCTCTGATTTGTAATACCAATTCCCGCAATATCCTCTGCCTTGGCATTAATCATATTCATAGCTTCAACTGCCACACCCAGCTGCGTTGACCAAATCTCTTTGGCGTCATGCTCTACCCAGCCTGGATTAGGAAATATCTGACGAAACTCCTTCTGTGCCATAGAGCAGATATTGCCTGCCTCATCAAATAAGATACAACGATTGCTGGTTGTACCAGCATCTAACGCCATAATGTATTTCCCCATAATTTTCCCCCTTAAACATAATATTTCTGCATTTTCATATTACACATTTTATAATAGATATATTATAACATTTTACTTATCAAATGACTAGACGATTTAAGTGATTTTCCTTTTGCGGTGCGGCCGGGTTTATGTAGAACTTATCTTCTCTACACCCATTTTTGCGTCTCCACTTAAGAAGTCCGGGTGCATACGTCTAACATGTTCTCTACAACCGAGATAATCACGATTTCCCTTAAATATATCTCCTACTTTTCTACAAATCGGGTACATATATTGTTTTTCACATATACACCCATCATTTTTTAAGACTCGCTTCTATATACATTTTTTCCTCTCTTTACACCCGAGAATATGTAAGAACCACCCTCCAAAACCTATAATCTTTCATTCTTACCGGGTTTATACCCCAAACATATTGCTTACACCCACATACTTGGACTTTTACAATTCAAAATAGCACTCTAGAATTCGCTCTACCTGCAACATATCTAAAGGATGCTCTTTTGTCTCGTACGTAATAATCAGATTAACCCCCAGAATGATTCCATGCATTGCATAATTCTGTAGCTTAAAATAATTTCTCTGAGCATATTCTGGTTTGTCAACCATTCCCAGGTGCTCCCAATAATATATTTCACCTGTTAACGGATGTTTGATTGTAAAATCTGGATAATAAGGAATCTCTCCCAGCGAAAGGAGTTCCTCGTAGTGAAATGGAATCTTCTTGGAGAATAGTATTGATGCAATCATCGCTTCAGATTTCGATCTAACAAACAAATTGGCCTTTGTTCTACAAACTAGTGCTTCTGGAAAAAGGGGATTTGTCGTATACGGCGCATTTTGCCATTCAAGAAGTTCCTCTGACATAGATTGCACATAAGGCTTTAACAGCTCCGCATACGCTTCATGTTCCAGCATCTTCTGTGCCAATCCACTTTCTGAATTTTGATATTTTAGAAATGCATTAATTGCCTTAATTCGTTGTATGATATCCTGTCGAAGTGCCTGAAGATATTTGTACCGAGCAAGTTTCTCTGCATATGAACGCTTTTTCTTAGGTATATATCTTCCAACCCCATTGACACTTTCGTACCACTTGTAGCCCTTGCCATTTTTCGCACAATAAAATTTTTTCTGTGGCAATTTCTTGATTTCTAAATCGATAGATTTGATTTGTTGTTCGAGACGTTTTCTCTCTTCCAACATCTTATACTCATTCAATCCTTTTTCACCTCTTTGGTTGTTCTGGAGGGTGATTGGTTTGAATGCATAAGTTCATTGAATCATAATAAAATATAAAAGTAAATACAATGTTGCAATCTGCGCCCTTTTTCCTAGAAAAAAGGGCGTACAAGAATTATTTTTCTCATACACCCAGAATTATAGTTCTCTCGTTTTCAATTCCAGTCTTGATTTCTAAGTTTGATTTCAAAACTCGACTTCCTAGCTTCGCTTCCTAACTAAACCTCTTAGATTCCTCTTCCCGCCGACTTAACTCTCCAACAACCTATCAATCATCGTATGTCCCTCCGCAACATAGACGCCTGTTTTTTCTGCCTCTTTTTCACAATAACCCAAAATTTCTCTGGCGCTGTCCTGCTTTCCATTATGTGCATCGTCTGAAAAACGCAATTTTCTTGAAGCATCTGTTTCCTGACTTCCAGCACATCTCGAATCATACAACACATATGGCACCGGCTCTGAAGAATGAGTTCGAATACAGATTGGCGTTGGATGGTCAGGTAAAATAAGCATGCGGAAGTCTTCGCCAGCTACATGTAAACCATCCACAATCGGTTTTACAATTCTTTCGTCCAACCATTCAATAGCCTGAACCTTTCTCTCCACGCTGCCCTGATGTCCCATTTCATCTGGGCCTTCTAGATGCACATATACAAAGTCATAGTTTTCTTTCGTTAATACGTTAATAGCAGCCTGCGCTTTTCCTTCATAATTTGTGTGAAGACCACCGTTAGCACCATCTACTTCTATCACCTTCATAGAAGCTCCCACTGCGATTCCTTTCAGTAAATCTACCGCAGAAATCATGGCGCCTTTTTTACCCGTTTTTTCTTCAAAAGAGGATAATGCTGGACGTGTGCCCGCACCCCAGAACCAACATGAATTAGCAGGACGAAGCCCCTTTTTCTTACGCTCTATATTGATGGGATGATTCACTAAAATATCATAGCTCTTTTTCATCATGTCCAGAAGTTTTGGCTCTGCTGGCAAATAATGTTCTATGCACTGCTCCAAAATATCATGTGGTTGTGCCAACTCAATTACTTCTCCACAATTCCAAATCAAGCAATGACGATAGCTGGTGCCTACATAGTAGGAAAATTCCTGCTCATCCGTACTCTCTATACTTTTCACATCATCTGCATTTTTCGTACCTTCTGTACTTTGCACATCATTCGTCGTCTCTCCCTCGCACCAGGACAGTCCCAATCCTTCTACTACAGCCCTAAGTAACACTGCTGCATCTTCTGTGCTGATTTCATCAGAACTGTGGTCTACCATATGTCTTTTCTCATAAGCATCTTCCTCTTCGGAAAGAGTTACAATATTACAACGCAATGCCACATCCGTATCTTTCATAGGAACGCCAATACTAAGTGCTTCCAAAGGCGAACGACCTGAATAATATTTCTTTGGATCATATCCCAAAACCGACAAATTCGCAGTATCACTTCCCGGTTTCATCCCTTCAGGAATTGTATGCACAAGCCCCAATTCTCCTCGCTTGGCGAGAGAGTCCATCACTGGAGTTTTTGCATATTCCAAAGGTGTTTTTTCACCCAATTCCGCTATTGGGCGGTCCGCCATTCCATCTCCTAACACAATCACATACTTCATAATCATTTCCTCACATATTCTTATACATTTTCCTGCACATTTTTCTATGCATTTTTCCTACACATTTTTCCTATACATTTTCCTGCACATTTTCCTATGCATTTTTCCTACATTCTTTCCGGTTTGCGGGTGTATATCCCTTTGCTTTTTCCTACACCCGTCTTTACTAAAATATATAAAATAAAATGCAGCCAAATCCCATCTCTCGGGTGTATGGCTGCGAGTTTTCACCTACACCCGCACTACCAAAAAATCCTTGGGTGTATTTCTATTTTTGCGCTCTTACACCCATTCTTCTATAATCTTCGGTGTAAAAAGCAATTTTTTTATGATTTTTGTGGTGTATAGATTATTTGGATTCTATACACCCGACCTTAACATTATTACAAATATATTTGGGTGTAGGCCTCATACATGTCTTCTCATACCCGCAAGACGAATTGCACACAAGGCGAATCCTGTACAAGCCCATTCTACACAGGACAAAATCCTGTACCAAACGAATCCTACGCCAGACGAATTCTTCCTACCAATTCAATCTTAGCTACTGCATTTTCAAATTCCGCCTCTGTCATGGAAGAAGTTGTAAATCCTATTTCACCAGGAACTACACCCTCGATGTATTCCACAATTCTGCAAGAGCCTTCCATAACTCCATGAGCATCATCCGTAGCCACGCCACCAAACACAGCCTCAATTGCAGCCTTATCCGAAGTTGTTCTTACGAAAAATCGGTTAGAGCTCTCTTTGTAATCCACCAGTTCAATCTCTTCCGAAGACCAAATGGTTGGTACATTTACGTGGGTATGTTTTGCCATATCTACAACGTCAGCCACTACTGCACTGGCAGTTGGAAGTTTGCCTGCTCCACTACCGTAAAACATCGCATCACCCAACATGTTTCCACGCACAAATACTGCGTTAAACACATCATTTACTCCACATAATGGATGCTCTTTTGAAAGCATAAATGGAGCAACCATACCACAAAAACTCTCTCCAACACGTTTGCTGGAAGCAAGAAGTTTGATGGAACTGTCCATTTTCTTTGCATATGCAAAATCAGCTTCTGTAATCTTGGTTATGCCCTCTGTATAAATCTCTTCGTAATTCACCTGTTTTCCGCAAACAAGAGACGACAAAATAGCAATCTTACGACAAGGATCAAAGCCTTCTACATCTGCAGTTGGGTCTGCCTCTGCATAGCCTTTTGCCTGCGCATCCTTAAGCACTGAGTCGAAGCTTACGCCCTCATTTGCCATACGGGTTAACATATAGTTTGTGGTACCGTTTAAAATACCAGTGATTTCATCAATTCTATCTGCTGTTAAGCACTTGTTCAAAGCTCGTATGATTGGAATTCCACCACCAACACTAGCTTCAAACATAAAGTTCAAATTCTTCTCCTGGGCAAGGGCAATCAATTCCGCACCCTTGGCAGCCACAAGATTTTTATTAGATGTCGTTACATGTTTTCCTGCAAGAAGCATTGCCTTTACAAAAGTATATGCTGGCTCCACGCCGCCCATAGCTTCTACAACAATTTCTACTTCTTCGTCTTCTACAATTGTTTTGTAATCATGAACCACTTTGTCTTCGTATGGATCCCCTGGAAAATCCCTCAAATCCAGAATATACTTCACTTCAACGGATTTTCCCACACGACTTGTAATCAGGTCTTTATTCACTTCTAATACTTCTACCACACCTGATCCAATGGTGCCGTATCCCATTACTGCAACTTTCATGTAACTTACTCCTTAGCGATAATTTTCACGTAATGTATACCATCTACTTTCTCAATGGTTGTCACGATATCATCCACGTCATTTGCTTTATTAAACACATCCACACTCAATGTCAAAGAGGCAATTCCATTAATCGGAATACTCTGATGGATGGTTAAAATGTTGATTTTGAATGTTGCAATCGCTTGCAACACATTGGATAAAAGCCCTGGCTCATCATCTAGTTGAATTACCATTGTAATTGGCTTTCCTCTTTCATTATCATGAAATGGAAAAATATCATCCTTGTATTTATAAAAGGAACTACGACTAATCCCTACCTCCTC
Source organism: Lachnospiraceae bacterium (assembly GCA_015057035.1). GTDB lineage: Bacteria > Bacillota > Clostridia > Lachnospirales > Lachnospiraceae > Roseburia. The sequence continues at coordinate 83,716 of SVFC01000004.1, forward strand.
TGTTGCTTCCTGCACAGAAGGCGCTTTTCCCGAATCAAGCAGTCTCTTTGCTTCCACAACTTTTAACAATACTTCCGGAACGGCCTTTTCCTTTAGCACATAATAAATTGTTTTTTCTGGCATTTCCTTTACTCCTTTGTTTGTCCCTCGCCGACAACTGTCTTTATGTGGAAGATAATAACATAAAAGGGATTGCAAACGCAACCCCTTTTATTAGTACTTTTACTTATATCTTTTATAACTTTATGCTCTAGGCTTTCCACATTCTGGACAGAACTTTCCTGTGTTCACGGAACCGCATTCGCAAGTCCATTCTGCTGTTACTACTGGCATGGCCTTTCCGCACTCTGGACAGAACTTTCCTGTGTTTACTGAACCACATTCACATGTCCATCCTGCTGCCTGTGGTGCTGGATTAACTGGCGCCTGTGGCGTTACACCTGCTGCAACTCCTGCAACTGCCTGTGGTGCAACGTTAGGATTCTGCACACCTACACCTGCCTGTGCCATAGCCATATTGGTCTGGCTCATCTGATTTACCATATTTCCACCCATGTTCATTCCCATGCCCATGCCAAGGAAACCATTCATTGCACCATTTGCATTAGAGCCTGCAGCTTCTAAGCCACGAGCCATATGTGCCTGTACATAGCCTTCACGAACAGTTGGGTCAGAAAGCATTGCACCTTCGTTACGAAGATTGATAAGTTCCTGAGATTTTTCATCGTAAGAAACACTGGCAATACCAACTGCCTGGATTTCCATACCACGCATCTTGTTCCAGTCTTCATCCAGAATAGATGCCATGTATTTGCCCAGTTCAAGAGCCTTGCTAGTTACATGAGAGATACGTGTTCCATCAGCAGATAACTGGTTGATTGCCGCCTGTAACGCCTGAAGGAATTCAGAAACGTACTGTTCGTTGATTTCTGAGATTTCCACATAGTCTTTATTTCTAGGAATTGCTTCTGCGTAGAACTGTAATGGGTTAGTAATCTTGATAGAATATGTACCATGTGCTCTTAAGAACAGTTCTGCGTTATAGAAGCTGTCAAAATAGTTGATTGGATTACGTGTTCCAAACTTGATGCCCTTGATTTCCTGAAGGTTGATATAGTAAACCTTCTGTTCTCTAGGATTTTCACCACCGAAACGAATACGGTTAAATGCATCCTTTAATGTATCTCCAAATTCACCATTCAAAAGAGATGGAGATGAAGAATTATCTACTTTGTAATAACCTGGTTCTGCAGTGTAATCTACAACCTTACCTCCATCAACCAGCAACATAAACTGATTGTCGTATACACGAATCATAGAACCGTTAGATACTACATTGTCTGTGCCTTTTGTGTTTTCACCTTTACGAACCTTAATACCACGCACGAACACCGACTGATCGCCCATGTTGTCTGGTTCAATTACCTCCAGCCACTGATCTGGAAATGTGCCGCCAATTGCCTGGCCGATTGCTTTAATAATACCCATTTTTTCATCCTCCTATATATGTAAAAATGTTTACCTCTATTAATTTCCTAACTACGATTATAATCCACTTCATAGAATTTGTGAAGTGACCAAACCTTAACATTTACTGGAGTTATCCTTAAACCACAGTATTCGCAGAACTTATGACCAAGACTTTTTACCGGCGCACCACAGTTTGGACATGTGGTTCCCACGGCATTATCTAAGGTGGTCAAATCAGAATCCTGAATATACACCAGTTCCATATTATACTTGGTCTGTGTCTTACGCTTCTTGTCACCATCCACCAGTTTTCCGTCTTGCATCTTGTAATGCAGATATCCCACAGCACTTTGAATGGTAATCACGCATTTCCCGTCTATTTTTTGATAGTTGGCGATTTCCGTCTGGTGAATCTCAATGTCAGAATAGGTTTCTCCCACGCCATTTAATCGATTACTCTCGATGATGTTGGTCACTTGCTTCTTCACATCCTCTGATGCCTCCACTAGACGCCCAGGATTATTTGCCGAGATAGCAAGAAATGCCGACGTCAGCATATTTTCTGCTTTATGCTTGAATTCTTCCCAGGAAAATTCCGGGAAATCACGCATAATCTGAGGCTCCATAATTCGCGTCATGGAAGACACAGACTTTGGCGTTTCTGCCAGCACGTCCGCCTGGCGATTCCAGCCATCCATCAGATTCGGAGTTCCAAAAAACGTCTGGGAAAACCTACGTATTTTGTTTGTAATATTTCTATATACCGTCATAACCGCAATGGCAACCCCTGCTATAGTGAGCAAAATAATCAACAGTTTGATTATCTCATAAGTACTCATTCCAAGGGCACCACCTGCAAGTTTATGAGAAAAAATCATACGACTTCCTCCCTATTTCACTACATCTATCTCTCACATACAGGTGCAATCACATATATGTCAGCCATTTTAATCTTCGTCACTTACCATATTTTCTGGACATCCAAGGCTTAACCACTTCAAATATCCATTTATGAACATATCGATATCTCCGTCCATTACGTTGTCTACGTTGCCGCTTTCCACGCCAGTTCTTCTATCCTTAACCATGGTATATGGCTGCATAACATAAGAACGAATCTGGTTACCCCAACCGATTTCTGTCACTTCTCCGCGGATGCCTGCTGCTTTTGCCATCTGCTCTTCCTGTTTCAACAGGTACAGTTTTGCCTTCAACATCTGCATCGCCTTATCCTTGTTTTGGAACTGGGAACGCTCATTCTGACACTGTACTACAATTCCCGATGGAAAGTGAGTAATTCGGATCGCAGATGAAGTCTTGTTAATATGCTGTCCACCCGCACCACTGGAGCGGTAGGTATCAATTCGAATATCCTCGTCCTTGATTTCGATATCAATATTGTCTTCGATATCTGGCATTACATCACAAGACACAAAAGAGGTCTGTCTCTTTCCTGCCGCATTAAAAGGTGAGATACGCACGAGACGATGCACACCTTTTTCGGACTTCAAATATCCATAGGCATTTTCTCCATTCACTTCAAATGTAATGGATTTAATTCCTGCTTCTTCTCCATCCAGTGAGTCCAAAACAGTAAGAGAAAATCCCTTTTTATCTGCCCATCTGGAGTACATACGGAACAACATAGATGCCCAGTCACAGGACTCGGTTCCACCAGCACCCGCATGAAGAGATACAATGGCATTATTTTTATCATATTCTCCTGATAGCAGAGTCTTCATACGAATAGCCTCGTAAGTTGCCACGAAGTCATCTAGCATTTCCTGTATCTCCGGAATCAAAGAGGCATCGTTTTCTTCGTAACCCATTTCAATCATGGTTTCAATGTCTTCATAGCCACTTTCCAAACTCTTGTAAGTTGCCATGTCGTCCTTCATGCTCTTTAATTCCTGCATTTTTTTCTGAGAAACAGATGGGTCATTCCAGAATTCTGGCGCCTCCATTTCTCTCTCTAATTCCTGAATCCTTTGACTTTTATTAACTAAGTCAAAGTGAATCCCTCACTTCCTGTAGTGGGCTCTTATATGTGTTTAACACACTTTTAAAGTTGTCGAGTTCGACCACAGAATCACCTCTTTCTATATTAAAATCTTCAAATATTGATTTCAGATATTTGCATCACTTACTGTTGTTTTCTGCAATTGGACTTACACACTTGTACAACACGCGGAATCCCCCACACTACCACCAGTGCCAAAAGGGCACCCGTAGCATCTACACACACGTCAAATCCATTGCCACTTCTATCTGGCACAAATAGCTGATGAATCTCATCTGTTGCTGCATAAATTACCGTAAAAATCCATGCGCTTACATATCTTGTATGGACTGGAAACCATGTGCGTATTTTTTCTTCCATTCGCTGTCCCAATCCCCAGTACACTAGCATTGCCAAAATCCCAAACTCCGTCATGTGGGCAAGCTTGCGAATTGGATAATCCCAAAGTTCTGCCATGTGAAGCACTTCTACTTCGCCCCATCCCTGAAAAAACACCACATTCCAGATTTTCATAAACAGATGGCTAACACCACCGCTAATATCTCCCGATACATCCCCTGGCTGAGCAGACATATAGAAGATAAATATCATCCAGGCAAGGATTAACCCATACTTCAAAAAGGCGACTGCATTACCGTACTGCGCATGTGCGTGGCGCGTATCTTTTGTCTTTTCTATGTTTTTTCTATCTTTCATCATTCACTCTAAAATACTACTCTGCAGCCATGAGTTTTTTCAGTTCTTCTAATCCTTTTAAGAACTGGCTGTCATACTGTTTATCGTAATCCTGATCCAGCGGACCGGAGTATTCATAATCCACTTCTACATCTGGAGCTACACCCACTCCATGAATATAGTTTCCGTTTGGAGTGTAGTATCTGGCTGTAGTGAGCTTGATTGCATCTCCATGAGAAAGTGGAATGATGTTCTGAACAATACCTTTTCCAAAAGTAGTTTTACCAACTAATGTTGCATAATTATAATCCTTCATAGCTCCAGCAAAAATCTCTGATGCACTGGCACTGTTTTCATCCACCAAAATAACAATTGGCATATCCAGGCAACGCTTGTCAGAACGATATTCCTGTCGATTGCCATATTTATCTTCAATATAAGTAAGCATTCCTTCAGGAAGCACATAATCTAACATGTTTACAACAGAAGACAACAGTCCCCCTGGATTAGCACGAACGTCAACAAGAATCCCTTTCATGCCTTCTTTTTTCAACTGAAGAATCATTTCCTCGAACTGTTCATCTGTGTTGGTCTGGAATTCCAGAATCTGAATGTATCCGATTCCACCTTCTAACATCTCACCTTCGATGCTTGGAAGGATTACATTTCTACGTTCTGCAGTAATGTTCAATGTCTCACCTGTAGATTCACGGAAAATCACCATATTTACTTTGGTGCCTTCTTCCCCACGAATGTGCTGAACCAACGCAGATACTTCCATACTTGTAGCATCAATACCTTCTACAGAAATCAGAATATCTCCGTCTCTTAGTCCTGCCTCTTCTGCTGGAGTTCCACGATACACCTTGGTAATCGTAACCTTCATGGTGTCAGGATCCTGCTGTAACCCCGCACCAATTCCATAATATTCTCCCGAGGTGGAAACCATCAGATCTTTGTACTCTTCCGCCGTATAATATACAGAATATGGATCATCCAATCCGCCAATCAATCCGTCAAACAAAGCACCCTGTATGTCGCTCTTGTCGAAATCTTCATAATAATAGATTTTCATCCATTCATAGATTTCATTCAGTTTATCTACCGTGGCATCATCTAAGATTGGAGTGTTATCAATCTCATGGAATCCTGTTCCACCGATGATAAAATACTGCCCTGTCATTTTAAGAAGCTGCATTCCACCCGCCAGAAGCAGAAATACACATACCATACCTGTCAAAATACCAAAAGCAAATCTGTGTTTCTTCAGAAAGCCTTCTCTATTTTCGTGCATCTCTTTCCATGCTTCATTCTGTGGCTGACTTACGTAAGGATTCGCATATACGTTTTCCTGTTGCTCTTCGTGATTTAAGTCTTCTACGTTATTTACGTTGTTTTCATTATTCTCGTTGTAATTCATTCTTAGTACCTACACTTTTTCATATATTATGTTTCCTGTGCTTAAAAAAAGCACAAATTTTCACATATAAGATATTATATGCAAAAAGAGACCTTTCTACAAGGTCTCTTTTAATTATACCTTAAGATGTTTTCTAATGGTCCACACACTTCCAAAGAAGCCGATGCCTACACCAAGAACCAATGCTACAGGAACAAGGCCCTGGAATAAAATCTGTGGTTTTACAAAATCCATAAATGCTCCCACAAAGCTAAAGGTTTCTGCCACATAGATGACAATCTTGTCATAGAGCACAAACAACAAGCCTAACGGAATTGCTGCCCCTACAAGACCAATGACGATACCTTCTACTACGAATGGGAAACGAACCAAAAAGTCGGTGGCACCGATCAGTTTCATAATTCCGATTTCCTCTTTTCGTACCGAGATACCTACGGATACGGTATTGTTAATTAAGAATACTGCTACACAGAGCAGAATCAGAATAATACCACTGGACACAAGACTCACTATCTTGTTGAACTGGGTTAATGTATCCGCCACAGCCTGTGACTGTTTTACCTCGCGAACACCTTCAATGTTCTTGATATAATTCACCAAGCCCGTCTGCTGGGACACATCGTTTAGATATACTTCAAGATTCGCAAAGTCTTCCAATGGGTTATCTGTAAATCCCGCTGCATAAGCTTCGTTGCCTTCAAAATAAACATCTTTGAAGTTTTCCCACGCTTCCTCCGCGGAAATATAAACAACTTCTCTTACTTCTGTTCTTTTTTCAATGTCTGGTTTAATCGTTTCAAGAATCTGCTGCTCTTCAACCCCAGAATCAAAAAACACTGTAATCGCAACCCCTTCTTCCACACTCTGTACCATAACGTTGATGTTGGCAATTAAGATATAAAATATACCAAACATAAAGATACAAGCTGACATTGTTGCAATAGATGCAAGGGAGAACATTCCATTACGGAAAATGTTTTTAAACCCTTGTCCGATTGAATAGAAAAATGTATTAATTCTCATCCGCTTCATCACCCGCATTGTTGTCACTAACGACAACACCTTTCTGTATAGTGATTACACGTTTTTTCATGACTTTGACAATGTCGAGGTTGTGAGTAACTACAATCACTGTAGTTCCACGTTCGTTGATTTCCTCTAACAATTTCATGATTTCCCATGCATTACTGCTGTCTAAGTTTCCTGTTGGTTCATCCGCCAAAAGAATACTTGGTTCATTTACCAAAGCTCTTGCTATAGCAACTCTCTGCTGCTCACCACCTGATAATTCCTTTGGATAGGATTTATACTTTGCGGCAAGTCCTACCATAGACAACATGGCTGGCACTTTTTTCTTAATGTTCTTTGTTGGTTCTCCAACAACCTTCTGAGCGAAGGCGATGTTTTCATATACATTTCTGTCTTTTAACAAACGGAAATCCTGGAAAACACATCCAATATTTCTACGGAATTTTGGAATGTGTCTTCTTCTAATCTTACGTAACTGTTTACCGTTAATCACAATAGAACCCTCTGTTGGTTCTAATTCCTTTAAAAGCAACTTAATCAAAGTTGATTTGCCGGAACCACTGCTACCAACGATAAACACAAATTCTCCATCTTCAATTTCCAGGTTAACATCGTTCAGCGCAGGAATCCCTGCAGAATATGACTTGCTGACATGTTCCAGTTTAATCATTACAATCTCCTTATGCTCGCTTAAGCGAAATTTAATAATCAAGTGACTCCATATACTTCATGTACTTCACTACCATAAGTGCGATTCTAAATGTAATAGCATCTTCAAATACGCGAAGGTCTAAGCCTGTACTCTTCTGAAGCTTATCCAGTCTGTAAACAAGTGTATTGCGGTGGATATACAACTGTCTTGAAGTTTCAGATACGTTCAAGCTATTTTCAAAGAATTTATTAATTGTAGTAAGCATCTCTTCATCAAAATCATCTGGTGATTTTCCATCGAAGATTTCCTTAATGAACATCTTACAAAGCGGGATTGGAAGCTGATAAATCAGACGGCCAATACCAAGCTGCGAATATGCGATAATGTCCTTATCTTCGAAGAAAATCTTGCCTACGTCCAGAGCCATTCTGGCTTCTTTGTATGAACGAGATACTTCTTTTAATTCATTTACAATCGTACCATATGCAATGTGCACATTATTTTCCGCATCTCCACGGAACAGGTTAATGATTACTTCTGCAGTCTTGCCTAAATCATCATAGGTTTCGTTGTCGCTAAGTTCTTTGACAACAATAATGTTCTTCTCATCTACTGCTGTAACAAAATCCTTAGACTTGCCACCGAAAAGACCACGAATCTTCTCTAATTCGTTTCCATCCTTGTCGCGATTCGTCTCTACGATAAATACGACACGTTTTACTTCTGTTTCAATATGCAATTTCTTCGCACGGTTATAGATATCTACCAACAGCAGATTATCTAAGAGGAGATTCTTGATAAAGTTATCCTTATCAAAGCGCTCTTTATAAGCTACCAGCAAATTCTGAATCTGGAAGCTTGCAATCTTGCCAATCATATATACGTCTTCGCTGTCGCCATAAGCCAAGAGAATATACTCCAACTGATGATCGTCAAAAACTTTGAAGAACTGACACCCTGCTACCACCTGACTGTCAGCCGGTGACCCCACAAAACTTCTGGCAGGCTGAGTGAATTTGTCTGCATCCTGAAATGTAGCTGCAAGAATCTTGCCCTCTACATCAATAACACAAAAATCTGTTCTTGTAATATTTTTTAATCCATCGATTGTATTTTGAAGTATTTGATTGGAAATCATAGTTTTATCTCCTTGTCTCCTTTTTTGCGTTTTGCATAAATACCACTTATTATTTTAATGCATAAACACAAAAAAATAAAGAGCAAATGCACAATTTTTATGCATTTTCTCTTTATTTTTATTGAAAATATAGTAATTTTTAACTAAAACTCTTGTTTATACTCCTGGAAACCTTCTCCTAACACCTCTCTTACATCAGATACAATAACAAATGCGTTAGGGTCCACTTCATTCACCAGGTTCTTTAACGTCACTAATTCCTTCTGGGTAACAATACACATAAGAACTCTTTTCTCTGTTCCAGTGTACATACCACGCGCCTCTAATCCCGTGAGACCTCTGTCTAAATCCTTCAAAATCTTCTCTGCAACTATCTCATGTTTATCTGAAATGATATATGCCGCTTTGGAATAATTGAAGCCTTCTACTATAAGGTCTGCCACCTTGGTCTGTACTACAATACCAATGATTGCATACAAAGTTGGCGTCATACCGAACACTGTAAAACCTATAACAACTACTGCACCATCAATTACCTGAAGAATCTGTACAATAGAATAATGGCGGATTTTGAGCTGTACCAACGCAGATACCATATCCGTTCCTCCGGTTGTGGCTCCTACCTTAATAACAAAACCAATTCCTGCACCTGCACATACGCCACCAAAAATAGATGCGATTAACATATCGCCCTCTACCATATCCCATGCCGGAATCACGTACAACCATGCAGACAACGCCAATGCTCCGTACAAAGTCTTGCCAATGAATTTAGCGCCCTTCAGGAAGTATGCCAAGATAAACACCGGAATATTAAGCGCCAGGTTTGTAAACCAAAGTGGTATTCCGCCTTCCTCAAACCAAAGCGGTATTCCAGTCTCTTGCAATTTAGAAGTTACTTCTTTTACAATAATTGCAAGTCCGCTAAAACCACCTGTAACCAGTCCGACTGGATCATAAAAACATTGAAGACCAAAAGCCAGAACTGCAGCTCCCAGAGTAATCATTGCATAACTATATAATTGTTTATGTTTTTGAACAAATGTCATATCTTCCCCCGTATAAGTTTTTTTTATTCGCGAATTCATCGTAACACAGATTTTCAATTTTCTCAAGTCTGCTAATTGTTTGACAATTTATGACAATTCGACATATTTTTTAACATTTGAAATGTCAATTGCAAATTTGAAATTTTCCATTTTTTGTCAAAGTTTATAACTTCTTCACAAAACAGTTGTTCGTTTTAATAAGTTTTAAATTCTCCAAAAAAGGGGCAATTTTTGTGGATAACGTGAATAACTTAGTGTATAACTCGATTTTTCGGGCTTTTTGGCCTCTAAATTGTGGATAACTTTTTGAGCCTTATCAAAAACCTTGTCTAGTCTTTTTTGTCAAATTTTGTCGATTTGTGCAACTTGCACATTTCGCATTTTTTTGCATTTTGCAAGAGTCAATTTTTCTCTTTCATTTGCGTGAGTTTTATATTATTTTTCTCCAAATAACAAAAAAACATCCAAGGAAACATGTTCCTTGGATGAAAAATTACAATACTCGTCTAATTGCAAGAACCTTCTTGTATTTATAATTGTTTGAAATCTTAATACCATCTTTTTTATTTGCTGCATGAACAATCTTGCCATTTCCAATGTAGAGAGCAACGTGTCCACTATAACAAATAATATCACCAGGCTGAAGGTCTGACGCCTTAACTGCCTTACCAACTTTTCTTAGCTTGTAAGAACTGTGTGGAAGTTTGATACCAAACTTCTCATATACTTTCATAACGAAACCAGAACAGTCAACGCCTTTGGTTAAGCTTTCGCCGCCCCATACATATTTGTTACCAACAAACTGAAGGGCATAATCAATAACCGCCTGTCCGTCTTTACCTGTTGGATCTTTGTATTTGTCTTTTTCTGCCTGTTCCTGTTTCTTCTTTTCTTCTTCTGCTTTCTTCTTCGCTTCTTCTTCCTTCTTCAGGCGAGCCTTCTCTTCTGCTTTTGTTTCGCCATATTCATATGTGATGGTAATATCAGCATAGTCTGCAGAAATATACCCTGTATAAGATTTGTATTTTACTTTTAACCAACCTTCTGTGCTGTCGTCTAATACAGTAACTTTAGCACCCTTACCAAGAATTGTATAGATTCCTGCACTTGTGGATGCTTTTTTACGAAGTCTTAATCCGTTAGTGGTGCTCTTTGCTGTGATTGTAGCAGCTTTTTTACATACGGCTGCATCACCTACAGTAACAAACTTCGCCGCAACATATCCTGTTACATTACCCGAAGTTACTTTGTACCAGTCTCCAAGGTCTTCTAAAACAACTGCCGCATTATTCTTATACATTTTGCCAAGAACTTCACCATCGGCATTAGGTGCTTTTCTCACATAAGTATAATTGTTGATTTTATTTGCAATTGCAATGTTTGCAAATGGATTAACTGGAACAACTTCTTCCGGCTTCTCCTCTGGAATATCTGGAGTTTCTTCTGGAGTTTCTGGAGTTTCTCCACCTTCCTCTGGTTCTGAAACCACTGGAGCATCGTTTTCTGTAACGCCAGTTTCTTTATCTGCTAAAATTGTATCGTCATCGTCTTTATCTAATACAACGGTTTCATTCATTGCTGAAACAGCACCTGCAGAGAAATAATACAATTCATCTGACATATATGTGACAGTCTCGCTTGTATTGGTATCTTCTACCGCCAACCATTCTGCTGGTGTTGACGAAAAAAGAAGAATACCTGCTAAGAAACCTGCTGTAATTCTTAAATTATTGTTAATCATTTTTCCTCCATCGGAACAAATATTACAAAAATGTTACAAATGTTACGGTGACATTATAGCAAAGTAGTATACAAGTGTCAACCCCTTAATATTTAGGAAACATTTGCCAATTTTTTCACATTACTTCAAAGCAATTGCTTCGATTTCTAAGAGCACGTCTTTTGGCAATCTTGCCACTTCAACACAACTTCTAGCAGGGAATTCAGATGTGAAATATTCCTTGTAAACTTCATTAATTGTTCCAAATTCATTCATCTCTTTGATGAACACAGTTGTCTTGATAACATTATTCATGCTTGTACCAGCTGCTTCTAACAGGTTCTTGAGATTGGAAAGCGCCTGATTTGCCTGAGCCACTGTTCCCTCAGGAATCTCGCCTGTTGCAGGATTTACTGGAATCACACCTGAAGTATAAACCATGCCGTTTACTTCAATGGCCTGTGAGTATGGTCCAATTGCTGCTGGTGCTTTGTCTGTACTAATGATTTTTTTCATAAATTTATCCTTCTTTCTTATTATATATTTCTAATATGCCGTTCCTATTTATAAGTCATCCTATACAAGACGAATCTTGCCATCTGCGATGTCGATTTTTCTTTCTTTATATAAATGTCCAACTGCACGTTTGAATGCATTTTTGCTAAGCCCTGTTTCACGTTTAATTACCTCTGGGCTGGCTTTTTCTGTAAATGGAAGTACCCCTGCATAGTCCTCTAAAAGTTCTAGGATTTTTTCTGCATCAGCATCCATCTGAATATATGCCTTTTCGCGAAGAGTCAGATCCAACTTGCCATCTGGCTTGACGCTAACAACCTTTGCGTCAATGATATCACCTACGCGAAGGAAGCTATGGTCTTCATGATTTGGGATACGGGCAGAATATTTATCATCTACTGCTACGAAGGTTCCAAAATTATCACTGAATTCATAAACTCGTCCAGTTACCATATCGTCCTTCTGATATGGCGAATCGGTAGACAATAGGTTGTATAAACCTTTCATGCTGGCACAGAGACGTTCACTCTTGTCTATATATAAGGTAACAAGTACTTCGTCGTCTGCCTGCACTTTTTGTCTCATCTCTTTAAAAGGAAGGAATAAGTCTTTTTCCAGTCCCCAGTCAAGGAATGCACCGATTTTGCCGACTTCTTTGACTTTTAATACCGCAAAAGAGCCAAGGGTTAATTTTGGTTCATTTGTAGTTGCAATCATTCTATCTTTGGAATCTTTATATACAAAAACCTTGATTTTATCTCCCAGTTTGATTCCTTCTGGAATCTGCTTGAATGGAAGCAGGATTCTCTCGGCTGCCTCCTGGCTCTCCGCCAGATAGATTCCGAATTCTACTTTTTTTACATATATAAGTTCCTGGTATTCACCTAATCTCATATTTTTCCTCTTTCTACTTATTATACTTGTGTGGGTTGGATATTATTCTTATGGAGTCCGTATCCACAAAACAACTGGCTTCAAAATTACCTTATAAAAAGCACTGTCGCATATGTACTTCCCTTTTCGTCCACTAGCACAACCGTTACTTCATTTCCATCAACAGTCACTCGTGGATATAGCACGTCGTTCAACACCGCTGCCTTTTTGTATTCCACACGAATCTCTCGCACGTTAAAATCCTCAGGCAGATATTCTTCCGCCACCATAACATATTTCCCATTGTTCATGTGGTGGTTGGTGTCAATAAAATACCCCGCAACACGAACTGGTTCTTTTTCTTCATATTCAGATGGAATTGCAATCTTGCGCTCACAGTAATCCATTTCTATCTTTGGCTCATCTGGATATAAGGCAGAAACCTCTGCAGGAATCTTCATCGGACGACCTGTTTCTGTGTTAATCAGCACCCAGATAGAATTGGCATTGGCTAGTCTCTTACCATCTGCGGTTTCCATACAGAAATTACGCATTCCAAAAAGTCCTTTGGTGTCATATGGCCATGTAGATACCACAATGTCCTCAGAAAGCTTAGGCATGTCCTCAATACAAATCTGCCAAAAGGATAAAATCCACGCCATATGGTTTTCATACAGGGACTGTCCACTTGCACCAAGTGTCTCTGAATGCAATGTGCTGCTGTCCTGGAAATAATTCAACAATGACGCATAAGTTAATCTTTCGCTGGAGTCAGCTTCGCTATATCTTACCTTGCTATTTAACTGATACATATTCGCCCTCCTAAACCTCAAAGGCTTTCTTATGATATAAAAAAAGCACTACGCAATGTAGTGCTTCCAGAGCTGGCCCACAAGGATTCGAACCTTGGATGACGGAGTCAGAGTCCGTTGCCTTACCGCTTGGCGATGGGCCAATATTGTCTCAACAAATGGTATTATACATACATTGAGACACAGTGTCAACACTTTTTTCAAAAAATTTTTACCTGTTTTTCGATGACTGCATAGATGGTTTCATCTCCCCATTCCAGACCCGCTGTTCCATTTGTCTGTTCAATCACCGCTTTTTCTATTTCCTCTTTTCGCTCCAATGGAACTAGCACTGTCATACGCACGGCTGCACCATACTCACTTTCCATAATGGCAATCTCTTTTTGCCCGAAAAGATACTGCAGTTTTCCAATTCCATTATAGTCAGTATCTATATATAGAAGAAAGCCGTTTCTTTTTTCTATAATATTAGAGGCTGAAAGTCCTTCCTGAACTGCTTTCTGGTAAGCACGCACCAGACCGCCTGTGCCGAGTAACACGCCACCAAAATATCTGGTCACCACCACTGCCACATTTGTTACGCCTTCTTTTAACAGAACATCTAACATTGGACGGCCCGCTGTCTGGGCTGGTTCCCCGTCATCTGAGCAACGAGTCAGCTCCTGATGCTCTCCTATAACAAATGCCGAACAATTATGTCTGGCATCCCAATATTTCTTTTTCATTTCATTAATGAAGGCAACTGCTTCCTCTTCACTTTCCACCGGCCTTACGGTTGCAATGAATCTGGATTTTTTCTCAACGATTTCTCCTTCGCCGCCTTCGTATACCACGCGGTATGCCATACAACGCCTCCTGCAACACACATAAATCATATTTTTACATACTTTCATATATGGTAACATAACCCAGTCTCTAATTTCAATTTTTTTCTTCCTATTATGTGGCTTTTTTGGTATAATAATGAATAACTATAACTTTAGTAGATTATAATCCTTTTTAGGAAGCTGTTTTTAGGAGGCATAAATTTTGAGTTATAACAAGAGTACTATTAAACGTAAAATCCAGACAACAGATTCAACACCTGCCAAGGTAAAGAATAAATTTATCATTAGTTCCATCAAGGTGGTCATGACCTTCATTATCGTATTTGCAGTAATCGTAGGCAGTACAGGCCTTGGTGTTGCCAAGGGAATCATTGATTCTGCGCCTGATATCTCAGATATTAAAGTCACACCTACCGGTTATCAGACTACGGTATATGCCGCAGATGGAAAGACATCCATTGCAACACTGGTTGGTTCAGGTGCAAACCGAAAATACGTAACCATTGATGAGATTCCACTTCACACACAGCACGCCTTTGTAGCAATTGAAGATTCCCGTTTCTACGAACACAACGGTATTGACCTGTATGGTATTGCCCGTGCTGCTGTTGTTGCAGTAAAAGACATTTTATCAGGAAGATCCCCATCTCAGGGTGCTAGTACCATTACCCAGCAGTTAATCAAGAACAACGTATTAATCACTTGGGTAGGTGAAGATACTTTCATCGAAAGTCTCCAGCGTAAGATTCAGGAGCAGTACCTGGCATTGAAATTGGAAGAACAGTTGCAGGACAAGGACTTTATCCTGGAAAACTACTTAAATACCATTAACTTAGGACAAAACACTCTGGGTATCCAGGCAGCATCTCAGCGATACTTCGGCAAAGACGTATCAGAGCTTACCTTGTCTGAAAGTGCTGTTATTGCAGGTATCACCAAGATGCCATACAGCTACAACCCTATCACAAACCCTGAGAAAAATGCAGAGCGTCGTGAGAAGGTCCTTCGCGATATGTTAGCGCAGGGATACATCACCCAGGAAGAACATGATGAAGCCCTTGCAGATAATGTATATGACCGTATTGCTTTGTACAATTCCAATACCGAGACTTCTTATAACAGTTATTTCGTAGATGCTCTGATTGATGATGTCATTGATGACTTAGTAGAAATCAAGGGCTACACGGAAACAGAAGCTTACAAGGCTTTGTACCGTGGCGGTTTGACCATCGTATCTACTCAGGACTTAGAGATTCAGAAGATTGTAGACGAAGAAGCAAACAATCCTGACAATTATCCAAAGGACGTAGAATATTCCTTCATGCTGAACTTCCAGGTGAAGAAAGCAGACGGAACCTTTAAGACACATACCCATTACACTATGTTGTCTTATTATAAAAAAGCCACAAATAACACCAACTTCACGATTAACTATGACTCAGAAGAAGCGTGTTACGAAGCTATTGAAAAATACAAAAAGGATATCCTAGAGGAAGGTGACACCATCGTAGATGGTTCCGAATCCATTTACATCACCCTTCAGCCTCAGATTGCATTAACTGTCATTGACCAATATACAGGTCAGGTTAAGGCTTTGGTTGGCGGACGTGGTGAAAAAGAAGGTAACCGTACCTGGAACCGTGCAACAGATACTACCCGTCAGCCAGGCTCTACCTTTAAGATTCTTGCTTGCTACGCTCCAGCCCTTGAAGTTGGCGGATACACGCTGGCAAGCGTACAGGATGACTGCGAATTAATCATCGGTGATAAAACTTATCGAAATTCCGATGAGGAATACCATGGACTGACTACAATCCGCGAAGCCATTACGAAATCCTATAACATTGTAACCTTAAAGACATTGCAGGATATCGGCGCTGGCACCGGTTTGGAATATGCTAAAAAATTTGGTTTTACCACACTGTCCGAGTCTGACCGAAGCTTAAGCCTTTGTCTTGGTGGTTTGACCAATGGTGTGAAAAACATCGAACTTACTGCCGCTTATGCTGCAATTGCTAACGGCGGTGAATATATTGAACCAAGCTATTATACACAGATTTATGATCATGACGGAAACCTGATTCTGGATAACAGCCAGAAGGAACGTCATACTGTTATCAGTCCACAGACTGCCTTCTTACTTACAGAGGCAATGCAGGACGTTATGACAAGTGGTACTGGTAAAAAAGCTTACTTCGGTAGCACAATGCCACAGGCTGGTAAAACTGGTACAACTACTGCAAGCCGTGACTCTCTATTTGCAGGATATACACCATATTATACCTGTGCTGTTTGGGGTGGCTACGATGACAACTCAAAACAGAAGAGTTCCACTACGACTTACTGTAGAAACATTTGGCGTGCATCTATGAGTCGTATTCATGCGGATTTACCTTACAAGGACTTCACCAGACCAAGTAAGATTACAACCGCTGTAGTATGTAAGGACTCAGGACTTGTTCCATTAGAAGGAATTTGTTCTACTTGCATCAAAGGCAACTCTGTTTATACAGAATATTTTACCTTAGGAACCACTCCTGTTTCCACATGTAACCACCACATCAAATTAGACATTTGTTCCGCTACCGGTCAGCTGGCTTCTGCAAACTGTACACATACCACCAGCAAGGTTTATATCTATGATGCTGATCCAGAGACTAACGATAAGAAGTATATTGCTTCTGATGCATTCCTGATGACTCCTTGTACGTTGCATAGTGTTCAACTTCCAGAAGTTCCAACACCTGGACCAACAGATCCAACCGATCCAGGAACTTCCGATGATCCAGGCAACAATGTTCCCGATGATCCATCTCAGGAAGCTCCTCTGGAAGATGCTCCAGACAACGGAACTAACTAATGTCTTTTGAATGTCGGACATCCGTGGGCTGGCAGTATGCGCATCGGAGACTTCGTTGTAATTTTCAAGTACTTCTAGATATGCCTTAGAACAAAGTTGATATAAAAAACCGCTCTTGAGAACTCGGCGCAAAAGTAGCGCCTCAAACATTCAAGAGCGGTTTTACATTTTGTTCTAATGGCATATCAAGAAGTACTAAGAAAACTCCAAATAGTCTCTGATGCGCATACTGCCAGCCCACGGATGTTCGTCTATCAAAAGACACGAAAACATCCATCAAAAAGCGATTCTTATTTTTCTATACTTCAAAAATCAGGTCGCCATACGAAGGCATTGGCCACATAGATTTGTCTACAATCATTTCCAATTTGTCAACTGGCGCACGCAGGTTGCTCATAGCCACGGCAACTTCATCGTTATAGTAGTGAGCCTGGGCTTCACCACGCTCCATCTTAACAGCGATCTCCGTTACTTCCTGCAATCTGGTGAGTGCCGCTTTGGTCTCTGCCAACAAGTGGGATGTTTCTGTGAGAAGTTCTGCCTGTACATTAATAGGAATATCCGGACATGCCATTTTTACTGCATTGTAGCTTTCTGCCAATACAGTAGTATAT
Source organism: Lachnospiraceae bacterium (assembly GCA_015057035.1). Lineage (GTDB taxonomy): Bacteria > Bacillota > Clostridia > Lachnospirales > Lachnospiraceae > Roseburia. Next base: position 101,391 of record SVFC01000004.1, read on the forward strand.
CGAATAACTGCAGGAATGATTTGCTTGGTGGCAATATCAATCATTGCACGAGCTTCAATATTCAAAGTCTTAGCATAGATTTCATATTCGATTTCCACGCGGGACTCTAATTCATTTCTGCTAAATACGTTGAAACGTTCGAATGCTGCAACAGATTCTGGCGCAATGTAGGCTGGAATTGCATCCACCATACATTTGTGGTTTGGAAGTCCTCGACGAGCCGCTTCTTCCACCCATTCCTCAGAATATCCATTTCCGTTAAAAATAATACGTTCATGTTCTTTTGCATATTCTGAGATTAATTCACGCACTGCTACGTCCACGTTGTCTGCTTTTTCTAATACATCGCAGGCATCTGCAAACGCTTCTGCCACAATCGTATTCAGGATAACGTTGGACTGTGCCACGGAATCCATGGATCCCACCATACGGAACTCAAACTTATTGCCCGTAAAAGCAAATGGTGAAGTACGGTTTCTATCTGCCGCATCCTTACGGAAGTCTGGCAGGGTTTTCACACCTGTAGAGAGACGTTCTCTCTTGATGCTGTGGGTTGCGCTACCTGTGGCAATAAACTGTGCCAAAACGTCTTCTAACTGTTCTCCAAGGTATACCGAAATAATCGCAGGTGGTGCTTCATTCGCTCCAAGACGATGGTCATTGCCTACGTCTGCCGCAGAAGCACGAAGAAGACTAGCATGCTTATCTACTGCACGAAGCACACATGCTAACACTAACATAAACTGTGTGTTTTCATGTGGTTTAGAACCTGGATTCAAAAGATTGATACCATCATCGGTAGTCAGTGACCAGTTATTGTGCTTACCAGAACCATTCACACCTGCAAATGGCTTCTCGTGAAGGAGACACTGTAAACCATGACGACCAGCAACCTTCTTCAAGGTTTCCATCACAAGCTGGTTGTGGTCTACCGCCACGTTACATGTGGCATAAATTGGTGCAAGCTCATGCTGCGCTGGTGCAGCTTCGTTGTGCTCTGTTTTGGCTGTTACACCCAGTTTCCACAACTCCACGTCCACATCCTTCATATATGCAGCAATACGTTCACGAATGGAGCCAAAATAATGGTCATCCATTTCCTGTCCCTTTGGTGGCATTGCTCCAAACAGAGTACGTCCTGTAAATACCAGGTCTTTTCTCTTTAGGTATTTCTCTCTATCTACAATAAAATATTCCTGCTCTGGACCAACAGATGGAATCACCTTCTTGGAAGTGGTATTGCCAAGCACTCTAAGTAGTCTTAAAGACTGTTCGTTGATGGCTTCCATAGAACGAAGAAGTGGTGTCTTCTGATCCAAGGCTTCTCCTGTATAAGAGCAGAAAGCGGTTGGAATACAAAGCGTAGCACCGCCTGCATCCTGTCTCACGAAGGCTGGAGAAGTACAATCCCAAGCTGTATATCCTCTCGCCTCAAAGGTAGCGCGAAGACCACCTGAAGGGAAAGAAGATGCATCTGGCTCCCCTTTGATTAATTCTTTTCCTGAAAAACTCATAAGTACTTTGCCATTTGCCATAGGCGCTGTGATAAATGAGTCATGCTTCTCTGCGGTTACCCCGGTCAGTGGCTGGAACCAGTGTGTATAATGAGTGGCACCTTTTTCAATGGCCCATTCCTTCATCTCGTGTGCGATTACGTCAGCGGTTTCAATATCCAGTTCAATTCCTTCTTCGATTACCTGGTGAAGTTTCTGGTAAATCTTCTTAGGAAGACGCGCCTGCATTGCAGCATCATCAAATACATTTTCACCAAAAATCTCAGCCACATTAATTCTAGTAATTTCGCTCATACACTGTTCCCTTTCCAATAGTTATAGTATATTTCTATTTTACATATATCATTTATAAGTTTTTCTTATCCATCAATATTCATTGTTGCAGAAATCTTATAAAAATTATGTAACTACTATACTCCACTTTGTCCCATTAGTAAAGAGAAATTTATAAACAAAAAAGTTCTTGTGTGATGTTATTTTCATCACGCAAGAACTTTTTCTACTTAGTTACTTTCTATGCCTAATCTAATTATGCATTAGCTTTTCCAGCAGAACCAAATAATGCGATTTTTTCGCGTACAGTTGCTTTGATTCCTTCTGCACCTGGAGCCAATAATTTACGTGGGTCAAATCCCTTGCCTTCAAGGTCTTTGCCAGCTTCGATATATTTACGTGTAGCTTCAGCAAATGCTAACTGACATTCTGTGTTAACGTTGATTTTTGCAACGCCGAGGTCAATTGCTTTCTTAATCATATCTTCTGGGATACCTGTACCACCGTGAAGAACTAATGGCATATCGCCTGTTTTTTCCTGGATAGCGTCTAATGTTTCGAAGCTAAGTCCAGCCCAGTTTGCTGGGTATTTTCCGTGGATGTTACCGATACCTGCTGCAAGCATATCTACACCAAGGTCTGCGATTGCTTTACATTCGTTAGGATCTGCACATTCACCAGCACCAACAACACCGTCTTCTTCTCCACCGATAGAACCAACTTCTGCTTCGATAGATAATCCTGCTGCATGAGCTGCTGCTACTAATTCTGTTGTCTTAGCTACGTTTTCTTCGATTGAGTAGTGTGAACCGTCAAACATGATTGATGTAAATCCTGCTTCGATACATTTCTTACATCCTTCGTATGAGCCGTGGTCTAAGTGAAGAGCAACTGGAACTGTGATTCCAAGTTCTTCGTCCATAGCCTTAACCATAGCTGCTACTGTCTTAGGTCCAACCATGTATTTTGCAGCACCTTCTGACATACCAAGAATAACTGGTGACTGTAATTCCTGTGCTACTAAAAGAATAGATTTTGTCCATTCTAAGTTGTTGATATTAAACTGACCTACTGCATAGTGGCCTGCTTTTGCTTTGTCGAGCATTTCTTTTGCTGATACTAACATTTGATTTTCCTCCTGTAATCTTATAACTGTAATGATTATAGTACATTTATTACAAAAAATAAAGGTTAAAAACTTAACAATTATTTTTTCTTATCTATGAGAATTTGCACTTTTTTGCATAAATTCTTGATGTCTACGGTGGCGTGTTTTCCACCAAACTCACCATCCAATGTCCAAGGAATCTCTTCTGTGGAACAGATACGGATGTGGTCTGTTTTGAAGGTATATACCATTTTCGTCGGTGTCTCATCTCCCATAAGGTGGGCAATGATTTCTCCTAACTGGATAGCATCCATCGGCGGACGCACAAGGGTTACTTCAAACTCACCGTCGCTAAGCTCTACATTTTTTCCAGTCATGCCTTTGAAGCCTGCCACAGAAGTGGAGTTTGTAACCATTCCGTATATGAATCGGTCATCAATGATTTTGCCATTGGATTCCACATGCATGAGATAGTTTGGAATGGCAGCGAGGCTTTTAGCTGCAGACAGAATATATGCCATATGGCCTAACACATTCTTAAGCTCCTGCGGTGTCTCATAAGAAATCTCCGTAAACATTCCAAAAGCGGCGATATATACAAACGTGTCATCATTGAACTGACCCACATCAAACCTACCCTCTCTTTTGCCCACTGCAATACGAGCGGCTTTTACCATGTCATTTGGTATCCCAATAGAGCTGGCAAAGTCATTGGTACTTCCTGCAGGAATATACCCCAATGGAATCTCCAGTTCTGCTTCACGCATCCCTGTAACCACTTCATCTAAGGTTCCATCTCCGCCACAACATACGATGCGGTCAAACAATGCACCTTCTTCTTTTACTTTACGCTTTGCATCCTCTTTTGCCTGGGTGGTGTAGATGGTCACGTCGAACTTCGCTTTGACCATAACATCTACGATATCCACTAAATGATTGCGAATCAATCCCATTCCAGACTTTGGATTAAAAATAAATAATAACTTCTGATTCCCCATAACACCTATCCTGCACGATTCAATTAATTGCCAAGAAACTCTTCCAAAGCGGCAATTGCCACTTCTTCATCTGTTCCCTCTGCTTCAATTGTGATTATTTTTCCTTGGTCTAAGCCCAATCCCATAATGCCCATTATGCTTTTGGCATTAATACTGCGATTATCCATCACAAGTGTAATACGACTGGAGTAATTGTTTGCAATTCCAACTAATTCTGCCAAAGAACGAGCATCATACACAGATGCGCTTTTTACAGTAATCTCTTTTCTCATAAACATTCTCCTTTATCTTAAATCCTCTGCGAGTGCTGCCAGCTTACGTAATCTATGGTTAATCCCTGATTTTCCTACTGGCGGATTTAAATACGCTCCCAAATCCTTCAGTGGAGCCTCTCTGTGCTCCAAACGAACCTGCGCCATCTCACGTAGGGGTGCCGGCAGGTTATCAAATCCAATCGTATCACGAATCAATTCAATATCTGCAATCTGCTTCACCGCTGCATTAACCGTTTTGTTAATATTGGCTGTTTCGCAGTTTACCTGGCGATTTACGGAATTACGCATCTCTTTTATGATACGAACATTTTCCAGGTTCATAAGAGATACATATGCTTCCATGACATTTAACATGTCAACAATCTGAGAACCATCTTTTAAATACACCACATAGTGATTTTTACGTTCTACAATCTTTGGTTCGGTCTCAAACTCCGCCATAAGTTCCTGCAAGCGCTGTGCCTGCTCTGGGGTACGACAAACAATCTCAAAATGATATGCCTTGTTTGGATCACTCATGGATCCTGACGCCAAAAACGCTCCACGAATGAAGGCTCTCTTACAGCACATTTTTTCTAAATAAAGGCTTTGAATCGCCTCCATGATGCGTTTTCGCTCCGCCTCATTCAAAGGCTTATCGATATCAATTGCAAAAGCACGTTTCATAAGAGTCGCATACTTTTCCATTAACATTGGATTCTCTGACTCGAAATAAAGGCCTTCCTGCATAATCATTGCCGCTAACTCTGCCACCTGACAATGCTTACTCTTACTAAACTGCTTCACAAGTTCTACTTTAACATCACTTGAAAATGACATTTTATTTTCCTCTTAAAGCATCCTTGGTAATATCTCTATGTTCTATCTTAAGTCCATATTCTCTATCGCCGTCTAAACGTTTGAATAATTCGTTGGCCAGTGTTACAGAACGATGTTTTCCACCGGTACAGCCGATAGAAATTACCAACTGATTTTTTCCTTCTGAAATATACTGTGGAATCAAAAATTCCACCAAATCTTCTATCTTATCTACAAATTGTCCCGCTTCCGGACAATTCATAACAAACTGCTGAATCTCTGGGTCGTTGCCTGTCTTTGGGCGTAACTCCACGTCATAATATGGATTTGGAAGGAATCTCACATCCAGCACAATATCCGAATCTGCTGGAATTCCATATTTAAATCCAAAGGACAGAATGGTAACGATCATGCTCTGATAATCTTCATTGTGTACAAAGATTTTCTCCAGTTCTGTTTTCAGTTCTCTGGTAAGAAGGTTACTGGTATCAATAATGTAGTCTGCACGCTTTTTCAGGAAATCAATCTTCTCTCGTTCTTTTTCGATTCCTTTGTCTACACGCTCTCCCTTAGCAAGGGGATGGCTTCGACGGGTTTCTTTGTAACGTTTTACCAACACTGCATCAGAAGCATCCAGGAACAGAATATCATAAGAGATATGCCCCTCTTCCATGCTATCCAGCACACCTTTCAGTTCATCCAGGTCCTGACCACTTCGCACGTCCATCCCAATGGCCACATTACTCTGGGTCATTTTGGCTCCGCTGAATAATTCTACAAATTTTTCAAAAAATGATACCGGAAGATTATCTACGCAAAAATACCCTATATCTTCCATCATTTTCATTGCTGTACTTTTTCCAGCCCCTGACATTCCCGTTACAATTACAAGCTTCACTAGAATTCTCCCATCATCTTGACTTCAGGTTCAAGTTCTACCTGAAATTCTTCGTATACCTTCTTCTTAACATCTTCTATCAGTGTCAGCACATCCTGTGCTGTTGCATTATCTGCATTAATCACGAAGCCACAATGTTTCTCAGAAACCTGCGCTCCGCCTACACGGTAACCTCTCAAGTCTGCATCCTGAATCAGTTTTCCTGCAAAATACCCCTCTGGACGCTTAAAGGTACTTCCAGCACTTGGATACTCCAATGGCTGTTTCTCGATTCTGCGACCTTTATAGTCCTCCATGGCTGCACGAATCTGGGGTTCATCCCCTTTTACCAGTTCTAACACAGCGTCTAACACAATGTATTCCTTTTCTGGAATACAGCTATGACGATAGGATAAATCTAATTCGTCTCTAGTCAGTGTGAGAATCTCTCCATTTGGAGTTAATACGCGAGCAGACACCAGCACATCTTTGATTTCTCCTCCATAGGCACCTGCGTTCATTACTACTGCTCCACCTATGGTTCCAGGAATCCCTGCAGCGAATTCAAACCCTGTGAGACTGTTTCTTAAGGCTTCTGCTGCCACCTTGGACAACAGGGCTCCCGCACCCACGGATAGACGAACTTTTCCTTCCACGGTTTTGTCCACTGGAGAAACCTCTACAGCGTCCGCTCCCTTGCCGATGGATAACACAAGTCCTCGAATTCCCTTGTCTCCCACTAGAAGATTGCTGCCGTTTCCGATAATGGTGACCGGGATGTTATGAGACTTTGCCAACGCCACGATTTCTGGTATTTGTTCAATAGCCGGAGAAACAAACATATCCGCATTGCCTCCAATGCGGAATGTCGTGTGTTTCTTCATAGGTTCATCTAACAATATAGAATTCTTTGATATAATTTTCGCTAATTCATCATAGAATCTCTTCAAAATGTCACCTCTAAGCTTCTTTTAAGAATGCAACGTATCCTTTATAAGCTTCATATAAGTCTACCTTGCTGATGATTTCCCATGGTGCATGCATGTTAAGTACTGCAACACCACTGTCGATTACGTTCATGTCGTAATTTGCCAGGATATATGCGATTGTTCCGCCGCCACCCTGGTCTACTTTACCAAGTTCTGATGTCTGGAATGAAACTTCGTTCTTATCCATAATATTGCGAAGTTTTGCAACATATTCTGCGTTTGCATCGTTAGAACCGGATTTACCTCTAGAGCCTGTGTATTTGTTAAATACAAGGCCTTTTCCAAAATATGCACAGTTTTTCTTCTCCATAACAGATGGGAAGTTTGGATCAAATGCAGCAGATACGTCGGAAGACAGAACTTTGGAGTTCTTCATAGCACGGCGAACTGCAAGTTCAGAATAGGTTCCTGCAAGGTTCATAACCTCTGCTACACAGTTTTCGAAGAACTTAGACTGCATACCAGATGCACCAACGCTTCCGATTTCTTCTTTATCAACCAAAAGACATACACTTGTGTATTCTGGTGTACCAATTTCTAACATTGCACGATAAGATGGATAAGCACATACTCTGTCGTCATGTCCATATCCCATAATCATACTACGGTCAAGACCATAATCTCTTGCTTCGCCTGCTGGTACTACTTCGATTTCTGCTGAAAGGAAATCGTCTTCTTCTACACCATAGGTTTCTTCTAAAATACGAAGGATATTGCCTTTTACTTTATCTTTTACTTTTTCTTCAGAATCTTCCTCCTCTGTCATTGGAATGCTTCCAATGAGAAGGTCAAGGCTTTCGCCCTCAATTACTTTCGCACCTTTTTTCTCAAGCTGTTCTGCAGAGAGATGAATTAATAAATCTGTGATACCTACTACTGGGTCTCCTGGTTTGTCACCAATGTTTACTTCTACCGTTGAGCCATCTTTCTTGCAGATTACACCATGAAGTGCCAGAGGAAGTGTTACCCACTGGTATTTTTTGATACCACCATAGTAGTGGGTATCTAACATAGCCATTTCTGTATCTTCAAATAATGGTACCTGTTTTAAATCGATACGTGGTGAGTCAATATGAGCACCTAAGATGTTCATACCTGCTTCTAAGTTCTTTTCACCTAAAATGAAAAGTGCAAGACCTTTGCCCATATTATTTGCAATAATTCTATCTCCTGCTTTTACAGTTTTCCCAGCTGCGATTAATTCATCTAAATCCTGGAATCCTGCAGCCTTTGCCTGAGCGTAAAGTTCTGTAGTACATTCACGTTCTGTTTTGCAGTCGCTGATAAATCTACGATAGTCTTCCGCAAAAGCGAACACTGCTTCTCTTTTTTCTCCTGCTGGGTATTTTTCCCATGCGTTTGTCTTAGCCATTTTTGTTATCTCCATTCTGTTTTATTTGGACGAATTATTCCTCGTCCTCTTCGTTACGATTTTTTACAATATTGGCCTGTACACGGCGGTACAGTTCCTGTGCTGCATTATAGCCCATCTTCTTCTGACGATGGTTCACTGCTGCAGACTCTAAGATTACGGCCAGGTTACGACCTGGACGAATTGGAAGGGAATGACATACTACCTTATTGCCAAGGTACTCAATATATTCCTCTTCAAGACCCATACGGTCGTATTCCGCTTCTTTCTTCCAGTCAGACAACTTGATTACCAGGTCAATCTGCTGTTTTTCCTTAACACATTCTACACCATACAGTGTCTTAATATCTACTATTCCGATACCACGGATTTCGATAAAATGTCTGGTAATTTCTGGCGCAGTTCCGATTAAGGTATGTTCATTAATCTTGCTGATTTCTACTACGTCATCGGATACCAGACGGTGTCCACGGCGAATCAATTCCAGAGCCGCCTCACTCTTACCGATTCCACTCTCGCCGGTGATTAACACACCTTCGCCATAGATATCAACTAATACACCATGAATCGTAATACAAGGAGCCAGTTGCTCACCTAATTCATAAATCAGCTCCGCAGTAAATTCTGAGGTAGAACGGTTTGTTCCAAGAACTGGAATACCACGTTCCTCTGCCATCTTGATGAAACTGTCATGTGGCACTAAACTACGGCTGTAAATAATACAAGGAATATCATAAGTTAAAAGTTCTTGGAATCGCGCCAGCTTGATTTCTTCCTCTAACTGCTGTGTATAAAAATATTCTACATTTCCTACCACCTGAACTCGAGAGCTTTCAAAGTGGTCAAAAAATCCTGCCAACTGTAAAGCTGGACGATTAATATCTGCAGATTGTATTTTACGTTTTTTCAAATCGATGTTATCTGTAAACACCTTCAAGTCCATAAGTTCTACAATTTTGGAAACACTTACTCCGCCTTTGTTCATGCTAACCTCCATTTTCTGCCCTATGCGATCTGCATATCCGCTCCCTTGATTTTATCATACTCGAGGGCTTAGTTCAATTCCCTAACCCACCGAAAAATCTAGAATTCAGTCGCATTTTTAAAAAACTGATAAACCGCCTCTGCCACCGTCTGATTCATACCATCCACTTGCATCAGTTCTTCTACTGATGCATTTCTGATATTCTCTAGGGATTGAAACTTACGCATCAGCGCTTTACGACGAGCTGGACCAATGCCTGGAATATCATCTAAGACAGATTTCACCTGAGCCTTGCTTCTAAGACTTCTATGATATTCAATTGCAAATCTATGAGCTTCATCCTGAATTCTCGTAATTAATTTAAAGGCCTCACTATGACGGTCGATAGGAATCTCAATGTTGTTATAATACAAACCTCTGGTGCGGTGATTGTCATCTTTTACCATGCCACACACTGGAATATCTAATCCCAGTTCCTCCAATACCTGAAGACAGATATTCACCTGTCCACGACCACCGTCCATCATAATAATATCAGGAAAACGGTTGAAACTTCCGTACTCTTCGGAGAGTTCTCTCTCTTTCATCTGCTCTCGCTCTTCCATACCATGAAGAAAACGTCTTGTCAGAACCTCATGCATAGAAGCATAATCATCCGGCCCTGTAATCGTACGCAGTTTGAATTTGCGATAGTCACTACGCTTTGGTTTCCCCTTTTCGTAAACTACCATTGATCCAACAGTTTCAAAGCCATTAGTATTGGAGATGTCAAAGGCTTCCATTCGATTTAAGCCTTTCATTCCAAGAAGCTCTTCGATTTCTTTTACAGCACCGATGGTACGGCCTTCTTCTCGTTTTATTTTTTCCTTATCCTGATTTAAAATCATTTCCGCATTGCGGGCCGCCAGGTCTACCAGTTTGTTCTTCATACCTTTCTGTGGAGTATGAAGTGTCACCTTGGTACCACGCTTATTTCCAAGCCAGGCTTCTAAAACTGACGCTTCTTCAATAACTTCCTGTACAATGATTTCCCTTGGGATAAACGGTGTTCCAGAATAAAACTGTTTCATAAAGGTTGCCAGAATATCGTTTCTGGTTTCGTCCGTTCCCACTCGAACATGGAAATGATCTCGTCCAATAATCTTGCCTCCACGCACAAAAAACACCTGCACCACTGCATCCACATCATCTGCCGCAAGGGCAATAATGTCTTTATCCTCGCCGTCGGTGTTGGTAATCTTCTGTTTCTGGGCAATCTGTTTTACACTGTTTAACAGTTCTCTGTATTCAATGGCTTTCTCAAACTCCATCTCCATAGAAGCGTTGTTCATTTTGTCTTCTAAATCTCTCAAAACAGGTCCATAATTGCCACCAAGGAACTCTAGTACCCCATTAATTTTTTCTGCATATTCTTCTTTGCTAATATAGCCCTGACATGGAGCCTCACACTGATGAATATGATAATTCAGGCATGGTCTGTCCATACCAATATCTCTTGGCAAATTGCGGTTACAGGTGCGCAGTCTGTAGATTTTGTTAATCAAATCAATGGTGTCTTTTACTGCACCTGCACTGGTATACGGGCCAAAATAACGGGACTTATCCTTTTTCATCTGACGGGCAAAGAGCACCCTGGGGTAAGTCTCTCCCACTGTCACTCGAATGTATGGATAACTCTTGTCGTCTCGGAGCATGGTATTGTATTTTGGACAATGCTCTTTGATCAGATTACATTCTAATACCAGGGCTTCTAATTCAGAGTCTGTGATAATGTACTCAAAACGGGCAATATGCTCCACCATCTGTTTTTTCTTAATGCCCTCATTGTGACTTGGCTGAAAGTATTGACGCACACGTTTGCGAAGACTGACTGCCTTGCCCACGTAGATAATGGCATCTGATTTGTCATGCATAATATAAACTCCCGGTAAATCCGGGAGTTTTTTTAATTCATCCTGTAAATCAAACATATGAATCCTCTTATTCAACTAAGGTTAGTCTTCTTCGAAGTAATCTTCGTCCTGAACCTCTAATTCTGTACCAGATACTGTCGATGCTTCGTTCTCTTCTGGAACTACAACACCTTCATCCACAAACAAGTTGTCGTTATCTTTTTCTTCTTCTGGTTCAGGAAGTCCCTTCATCTCGCGGAACATCTTCATGAATTCTTTACCTGTAATGGTTTCTTTCTCAAATAAGTATTCAGAGATGCGGTCTAAGATGTCTTTGTTTTCTTCTAAGAGACGATAAGCTTCGTTATAGCAACCACTAATCAATGCAAGAACTTCTTCGTCAATATGACTAGCTGTGTCTTCCCCACAGATAAGTCCTGCGCCGCCGCCAAGATACTGATGCTCCACTGTTGCAAGACACATCATACCGAATCGGTCTGACATACCATACATGGTAATCATAGCACGAGCAATCTTGGTTGCATTTTCTATATCATTTGCAGCACCACTTGTAGCTGAATTGAACTGTACCATTTCTGCAGCACGACCAGCCATATATGTGGTGATTTTTGAGATAAGTTCTTCCTTGGTTTCTAAGTACTTCTCTTCTTCTGGCGTCTGAAGTGTATATCCAAGTGCACCCATAGTACGTGGCACAATAGTAATCTTCTGAACTGGTTCTGTTTCCTTCTGGAGAGCAGACACAAGAGCGTGACCAACTTCGTGGTAAGCAACAATCTTGCGTTCCTTTTCACTCATAACACGGTCTTTCTTCTCTTTACCGCCTACTGCTACCAATTCAAAGGCTTCAAAAAGGTCTGCCTGATTTACGAATTTTCTGCCAGCTTTTACAGCGAGAATTGCTGCTTCGTTAATCATATTGGCCAAGTCAGAACCTACCAGTCCTGCCGTTGCCAATGCCAACGCATCTAAGTCTACGGATTCATCCATTGGCACATTCTTGGAATGTACCTTTAATGTTTCAAGACGTCCCTTTAAGTCTGGTTTGTCTACAATAATTCTTCTGTCGAAACGACCTGGACGCAGAAGTGCCTTATCCAGTACTTCTGGTCGGTTGGTTGCTGCAAGAATCAGTAAACCTTTGGATGTGTCAAAACCATCCATCTCGGCCAACAACTGGTTCAATGTCTGTTCACGTTCATCGTTGCCACCGCCATAACGACTGTCACGGCTCTTACCAATAGCATCAATCTCATCAATGAAAATGATACAAGGTGCCATCTTCTGTGCTTCCTTGAATAAGTCTCTTACACGGGACGCACCAACACCTACGAACATTTCTACGAAGTCAGAACCTGCTAATGAGAAGAATGGTACATCTGCCTCACCAGCAACTGCTTTTGCAAGAAGGGTTTTACCTGTTCCTGGAGGTCCTACAAGGAGAGCTCCCTTAGGAAGTTTTGCACCCATTTCTCTATACTTCTCAGGATTGTGCAAGAAATCTACTACTTCCTGTAAGGATTCCTTGGCTTCATCCTGCCCTGCTACATCTTTAAAGGTAACTCCAGTCGTTTTTTCTACATATACCTTGGCAGTTGTTTTGCCAACGCCCATAGCGCCGCCACCCATACGTTTCATCAGGAATCCTAACAGAATCCACATCAGTACTAATGGGAGCACAAAACTTACAAGAATATTCAACAACCATGCAGAAGTATCATCCGGAACTGCTGCGGATACATCAATCGGTTTTCCTTCTTTCGTTGTCATAGTCTTCAGTTTTTCAATTAACTCTGGATCTTCAATATACCCGGTGTAATATGTTACCTCATTCTTGGCGGTGTCAGTCACTAATTTGTAGTCAATTTCATATGAATCGTATACATATACTACACTAGCAACATTACCGGCTTCTAACTGAGTCAGGAACTCCGTATACGTAGTCTCCTTTGAACTCATGTTGTTGAAATAGTTATTAAAGAACGACATTACAAGAAGGGCGAACAACGTAAACAACGCAAAAACTAAAATTGTCTGCCCTGTGCCTTTCTTGCCTGGTCCATTGCCATTGCCATTATTATTGTTATTATTTCCATTTCCATTCCCGTTGCCGTTGTTTTCTGGCCCGTGTTCTGGATTATTATAATCGTTAAGGTTACTCATATTTCCTCCATTTTTTCCTAATCATACAATTCCCTATTATATCTGCAAAACCCCGTAAAATCAACATTTAAGAAATGTTTTTATAATCTTTTAAGGCTTTTTTTACATCTGATGGCGAACCACCTGATATTCGTCCCCGGATTTGTAGTATGGGCAGTTTTTATAGTCGCTCTGAATGAAGCGAGCCATATCGTCTTCATCCATATTGATAGAGCAGTAATAGCAATCATCTTCTTCGTCGTATTCGTTGTATGCACAAAAATCACAATTTGTCTGCATATTTCTTCCTCCTAATACCATTCCTGAAGTAGGAATCGGTTTATTTGAACTGGTTTAATTCTTCGTTGTATTCATAGTTTATTGTTTTCAGCATATCCTGTATTTCCGAAGGAGAAACACCATAATCATCCGCCAGTGCTTCTAAACTGGAAAAACGGTCACGTAGCTGTGTATTTACTACGCTAAGTAACATTACTGGGTCTTTTGGTAAGCTCATTTTATATCCTCTTTTCATTATATCTTAGATAATCGATTTATTTTACCACAAAGCGCACCTTTTGGCAAAGTTGTTATTGCTCCATAATAAACTAGAGTGGTATAATTTCAGTAATAAAATTGGGAGGAGTACAGTTATGTATGATGTAGCAATTATCGGTGCTGGCGTCATCGGCAGCGCTGTTGCCCGTGAATTGTCCAAGTACAATGTGAATGCCTGCGTAATTGAACGTGAAGAAGATGTTTGCTGTGGTACCTCCAAAGCAAACAGTGCTATTATTCATGCAGGTTTCGACGCTAAGCCTGGAACCCTTAAAGCAAAATTAAATGTTCGCGGCAATGAAATGATGGACCAGTTATCAAAGGATTTGGATATTCCATTCAAACGCAATGGTTCTCTTGTTGTTCGTACGAAGGACCAGGACCCAGCAGGTCTTGTAGAATTATTAGAAAAAGCAAAGGCGAATGGTGTTCCGCGAGTTCGCATTTTAAATCGCGAAGAGTTAATCGCCATGGAACCAAACTTAAGCGATGATGTTGTAGAAGCACTTCATGCTCCAACAGGTGCAATTGTATGTCCATTCCATATGACAATAGCTTTTGCAGAAAACGCTTATGAAAATGGCGTAGAATTTTTCTTGAACACCAAGGTGGAGAATATCGAAAAAATTCAGGATGGATATAAGATTTCTACCAACAAACAGGTAATTGAAGCAAAAGTTGTAGTAAATGCGGCCGGAGTTTATTCAGACGTATTCAACAATATGGTAAGCTCCCGCAAATTACAGGTAATCGCCCGCAAAGGGGAATATATGCTGTTAGATAAAGCCGCAGGTTGCCATGTGAACCAGACGATTTTCCAGCTACCTAGCAAAATGGGTAAAGGCGTTCTGGTTTCCCCAACCGTACACGGCAATTTAATCGTTGGTCCTACAGCTTGTGATATCGATGACAAAGAAGGTACCAATACCACCCAGAAATATCTGGATTCCATTGGTCCTGCTGCAGCACTTTCCGTTAAGAATGTACCGCTTCGTCAGGTAATTACCAGTTTCGCTGGTCTTCGTGCTCACGAAGTAGATGGCGATTTTGTAATCGGTGAAGCAGAAGGTGCAGAAGGCTTTTTCAATGCTGCTGGCGTAGAATCTCCTGGCCTTTCTTCCGCTCCTGCTATCGGCGAATTACTGGCCGGACAGATTGCAGAAAAGCTTTCTCTCAGCAAAAAAGATAACTTCAAGGCAACTCGTAAAGGAATCTTGAATCCTGAGAAACTCACTATGGAAGAACGCAATGCTTTGATTAAAGAACAACCAGCTTACGGCAATATCATCTGCCGTTGTGAAATGATTTCCGAAGGTGAAATCTTAGATGCGATTCATCGTCCACTAGGAGCTCGCTCTCTGGATGGCGTGAAACGTCGTACCCGTGCCGGTATGGGACGTTGTCAGTCTGGTTTCTGTTCTCCAAGAACCATGGAAATCCTAGCTCGCGAAGTTCCTATGGCTATGTCAGACATCTCCAAGAGTGGCGGTAAATCTACCTACATTGTTGGTACGAACAAGAATATTTAAGGAGGACGCATCATGAAAACATATGATCTTGTAATCGTTGGTGGCGGTCCTGCTGGTCTTGCCGCTGCTGTATCTGCCAGAGATAATGGCATCGAAAGCATTTTAATTATTGAGCGCGATCGCGAACTTGGTGGTATTTTAAACCAGTGTATTCACAATGGCTTCGGTCTCCACACTTTTAAGGAAGAACTAACCGGTCCTGAATACGCAGCACGCTTTGCAGCCCAGGTTTACGAACGTGGAATTGAATACAAACTTAACACTATGGTTATGGACATTACCGACGATAAAGTGGTAACAGCCATGAACCGCACAGATGGTTTATTCGAGATTCAGGCCAAGGCCATCATTCTGGCTATGGGCTGTCGTGAAAGAAGCCGTGGTGCATTGAATATCCCAGGCTACCGTCCAGCAGGTATCTATTCTGCCGGTACCGCCCAGAGACTTGTGAATATGGAAGGCTTTATGCCTGGTAAACGAGTTGTAATCTTAGGTTCAGGTGACATCGGTCTCATTATGGCCCGTCGTATGACTTTTGAAGGCGCTAAAGTTTTAGTTGTGGCAGAACTGATGCCATATTCAGGCGGATTAAAGCGAAATATCGTTCAGTGTTTGGACGACTTTGATATTCCATTAAAGTTAAGTCATACTGTTGTGGATATTGAGGGTAAAGAACGTGTAGAAGCGGTTGTAATCGCAGAAGTTGGACCAGATCGTCGTCCAATTCCTGGAACCGAGATTCGCTATGAATGTGATACACTACTGCTCTCTTGTGGTCTGCTTCCGGAAAACGAATTATCAAGAAGTGCTGGTGTTACACTATCTCCAATCACTTCAGGTCCAGTAGTAAATGACAGCTTAGAAACCAACATTGACGGTGTGTTTGCTTGTGGCAATGTGCTTCACGTACATGATTTAGTAGACTATGTATCCCAGGAAGCAGCCGCTGCAGGCAAGAACGCTGCAAAATACATTTTGAGTGGCAAAAACTCTGAAGCAAAAGAAGTTCAGATTTTTCCTGAAGGTGGGGTTCGTTACACAGTACCTGCAACGGTTCGCCCAACTGAAATGGACGATACTCTTACCGTTCGTTTCCGTGTTGCAGATGTTTACAAAAACCGCGCAATTGTAACATATTTCGACAATGTAGAAATCAGCAGAAGAAAACGCCCAGTTATGGCACCAGGCGAAATGGAACAAGTGATTCTGACCAAAGCAAAACTGGCAGAATTCCCTGATTTAGAACGTATTACAATTACATTGGAGGAGGCTTAAATTATGGAAACTAGAGAATTAATCTGTATTGGCTGTCCTCTTGGCTGCCCATTAACCGTAACTGTAGAGAACAATGAAGTCACCTCGGTAACTGGTAACACCTGCCCTCGTGGTGACGCATATGCCCGCAAGGAAGTCACCAACCCAACCCGTATCGTAACTTCGACGGTACGTGTAAGTGGCGGTGTATCTCCTATGGTATCCTGCAAAACTGCCAGTGATATTCCAAAGGGAAAAATCTTCGCTGTAACAGAAAGTTTAAAAGAAGTATGCGTAAAAGCTCCTGTTGCCATTGGCGATGTGGTCCTGGCTAATGCAGCAGGAACAGGTGTTGATGTAATCGCAACAAAAAATATAGAAAAAGCTTAACATCATAGTCAACAACACATGAAAAAGGCCTGTCATCTGACAGGCCTTTTTCGAGGAGTTTAGTTATGAAAATGTTTATAATAAAAAGGGAATGTTTGTGTAAAGGATTGCTCGTCCTTTACAATGATTAGTATATACACTAATTGTGTCAAGAATGTGTCCGTTTTCAAAAACATTTCTAAAAAACGCACTTATTATTTTATACAATTTTTATATTTATAAATTATTGTCTACATCTGTAGCAATTGTTGGCACAATTGTATTTTTTTCTCATCTTCTAAGCTGTTTTGAAATTCTACTTTTCCGTTCTCGGTTGATGGATTTAATAAATCTGCTTCCGCAAGTCTGCGTTTCATTTCTCTGGCAGTTCCTTCTCCTCCATCAAAAATCACAACATCTTTTCCAAGGATTTCCTGAATCATATCCTTTGCAAATGGATAGTGAGTGCATCCCAATACTGCCGCATCTACTGGATGCTTACGATATTCATACAGCAATTCTTCTAAATACTTTTTAAAATCGTCACTGTGCAAATCTCCACGTTCCACAAAGTCCATAAGGCCAGGACAAGGTAGTGGCAGTATCTCTGCATCATCGGAATACTGAGCCATCAAATTCCTAAACTTTTCCTCACGAATAGTCATAGGTGTGGCCATTACCAGAACTCTTCCGCCTGGTTTTAAAGTTGCAGCTGGTTTTACCGCAGGCTCAATTCCCACCAGTGGAATCTCTGGATATTTTTCACGAAGAGCACGAACTCCTGCACTAGTTGCTGTATTACAGGCAACAACAAGCCCCTTTGCTCCCTGGGCGAACAAATACTCTGCTGCCGCAATAGTAAGTTCTTTTACCTGCTCCTTATCTTTCATTCCATAAGGTGCATTTTTGGAATCTCCATAATATATATAATCTTCGTTTGGAAGGATTTTTACTAATTCTCTTAATACACTGATTCCACCTACTCCAGAATCAAAAACTGCGATAGGCTTTGTTTGTTTTGACATAAGGCTCTCCTATTATGTATAATAAGAATATCTATAGGTTACGGAGGTTGCTATGAGTTCTGACAATACTGTTGAAACACCGAATTTTGATCGACAAAACACATTGAATTATAAATATTGTACATTCTGCGGGAAGGCGATTCCACGTTCATCGGAATACGTATGCTGTCCTGATTGTCAGGAACTAATTCTGTTTCGTGCCGTCCGTGAGTATATCCGTGCCAATGACGTCAACGAATTTCAGGTTGCAGAACATTTCGACATCCCACTGCGTCTGGTAAAACGCTGGATTAAAGAAGGACGTATCGAATATAAAACTGCTGGCGACGGCAAATATATTAACAGCATTCGATGCAGTCGTTGTGGCGCACCTGCCACTTTTGGAACCGTCTGCAGCGCTTGTCTAAAACTATTAAACAACAACGTCCATGGTTATGGTACTCAGGTTGTCCACGAGGACGACAAAATGCGTTACCTCGACATCGTAGACAAACAAGATTAGTATTCTTACAGACAAACAACGGCTTCTTTTCATAGAAGCCGTTCTTTTTATTATCTTCTTACTTTGTAGCCGAATCGTGTACAAACAGCATCTAAGAATCTGTCATCTGGCTCAAAATAAGTCAACTCCACCCCGTCCGCGCTGTTTGCAACTATTACATAGACTTTTGCATCCTGCTGACCGGATGTTAATCTTCTAACTTGTGCCGCCTTGTTATTTTCATACTGATGCACACTTGGATCATTCATTGGTGCAATAGCAACAACTTCTGCCATTTTGTACCCTTTAATTTTTTTTCTCTTACTCTTGTTAATAATTTTAGCAAATCTGATTTCATCATCAAAGAAAGAATATTCAAACTCATAATTTCTAGTGTGTAAAAAATATCCCAGTAAAAGGCCTAAAATTGCTGTTGGCAAAAAAATAAACAACCCCAGCATAAGCGCTAACAACGAAATTCCGCCCATAACCAACGAAAAAACTGTAAAAATTGATAAAAACATTGGTTTCTTCTTTTCAACTAATACATAAACTTCAAACATATCTATAAGCTCCTATCTATTTCACCCACTATCATAAACTTCATAAAAGTTCCTGGGCATGCAAGGATTATATCATATATCTATAGATTTTTCCACCATCTTCCGTTACAATAAGATTAAAGTTTAGTAAAATTTCGAGGTGAGTTATGAATTTTCATTTTTCCCAACACGAATTAGCAAATTTCAAGGATAATGCCAAACGCGAATGGGCATTAACAAATGGCATTGGAGGATACGCAGGCGGCTCTGTTATCGGCAGTCTCGGCAGAACCCATCAGGGATACCTCATTGCAAGTTTTCATCCTCCAGTAGAACGCTATCTGGTTTTTAGCAAAACCAATGAGTCCTTTCTGTGCGACGGACAGATTTTTGATTTGGAAGCTGCCCAACACGCTGGGGAAGAAATGGACATTACGCTGGTGAATTCTGATGATGTGCCAGATGTATATAAGGCTCCAGATACAGTCTCTGTTGCTTCTGACTTCGTTCCACGCAAGCCAGTTTATACCGAAGGGCAACGCTATCAAACCGGTTTTGATTATGATGGCAACGTGCATTTTACTTATTCCTGTGGCGATATCCTTATGGAAAAACACATTGCTCTTGTTCAGGGAGAAAACAAAGTCGCCATTGCATACAGCATTAAAAACGCCGGAGAGTCCAATGCGACTATGATAATTACACCTCTTATGAATTATCGCGAGCACAACGACAGTAGTACTTGTGACAGTTTAAAGTTCAACAACCTGACCTTACAGGATGCATGCGGATTTATGCTGATTCCAGAAGCCAATCCAAATGTAGGCATCGTGCTTACCACCAGTGAAGGAGAACTGATGCCGTCAGATAAGCTCTATGACGAAGATTTACAGTTTGCTACAGAAGTAGAAAACGAAGTCCCAGGCTTGGACACCTGCTATACCCCTTATGAGATTCACGTGGATATTCCGGCTGGCACCATCAAAGAGCTTTCTTTAATCTGCTATGTTGATACAGACACGGTTGATGCAGAACAAGAATCCCTTTCCTTGGTTCCAATCGCTTCTCGTGAAGCTTTTGATGTGATCAAAGATAACGAAACTTTCTTCGCAGAATTAGTTAAAACTGCTGACTGTCAGGATGAGTTTTCTGAAATCCTCACCATTGCAGCCAACCAGTTCTTGTCCCATCGTGAATCCACTGGACTTACCACCGTGCTGGCAGGTCTTCCTTGGTTTACTGACTGGGGTAGAGATACCATGATTGCTTTTACAGGTCTGGTATTATCCACAGGTCGCTTTGACAAGGCGGAAGAGATTCTTCTTACCTTTGCAAAATATGTAGACCATGGAATGGTTCCAAATATGTTCCCAGACAACGGACAGGACCCTCTTTATAACACTGTAGATGCCTCTCTTTGGTACTTCTACGCGGTAGATAAATATTTGGAGTACAATAACACGTCAGCAGCATATGGCTTTATTCAGGACAACATCTACCCTGCTTTAAAGGAAATCATAGCCGCATACAAGAATGGAACTCTTTTCTCCATTTATATGGAAGAGGACGGCCTCATTCATGCAGGAAGTGGCACTGACCAGGTTACCTGGATGGATGTTCGTGTGGGAGACTGGGTTGTTACACCTCGTCACGGAAAACCGGTAGAGATTAACGCATTGTGGTATAACGCATTGAAGGTTATGGAAAAATTGGCTGCACATTATGGTGATTCGCCAGAGATCAATGTTCCATCTGTGACCTACGGCTCACTTGCAGAACAAGTAAAATCTTCTTTCTGCGAAAAGTTCTGGAACGAAAAAGGCAACTGCCTGTATGATGTTATTGACGATGGCAATGGTGCAAATGAAAAGGACGCTTCTATCCGTCCAAACCAGATCTATGCGGTAGCTCTTCCATATACTATGCTAGACGAAGACAAAGCTCGCGCCGTAGTAGATACTGTAACAGAAAAATTATTTGTCGGTGTAGGACTTCGTTCCTTGGACCCAGCCCACAAGGATTACCATCCGATTTATATTGGTTCCCTTCCTAAGCGTGATGCAGCATATCATCAGGGAACCGCATGGGGCTTTATTCTCGGTGGCTTTATCACCGCCTACACCAAGGTATACGGTCCATCCAAAGAGACTGCAGAAAAATGCCTGGAAATGATTGCCCCTGTCAAAGAACACCTTCGTAACAACTGTGTTGGTTCTATCTGTGAAATCTTTGATGGAGACGCACCACATAATGGACGCGGCTGTTACGCCCAGGCTTGGAGCGTTGGAGAAACCCTCCGCTGCTATACAGAAGATATTCTTCCATATCTAAAATAAACGTCAAAAGGGATGTGCAAAAATTCTTGACACATCCCTTTTCATAATGTAGAATAACTTTTGTTGCGAAAGCAATAGGCCCAGATAGCTCAGTTGGTAGAGCAGAGGACTGAAAATCCTCGTGTCGCTGGTTCGATTCCGGCTCTGGGCATACGGAACTGGTGCTAACACACCAGTTCCGAAGAGAATTTCTTCGAAATTCTCTACCAAAAACGTGCGGGTGTAGTTCAATGGTAGAACACTAGCCTTCCAAGCTAGATACGTGGGTTCGATTCCCATCACCCGCTTTTTTTATTACCCTTAGGTCCAAGTATCCACTTGGACTTTTTTTATTGGAAATATTGTCTGACAATTCATTTAGTGCTATATTATAATTAATAACCCACATTTGGATTTATCATATGAAGGGAGTAAGTACTTATGAACAAAAGACGTAAAACACGAAAACTTGGCTTAGTCGCCAAACAGATGATTATGATTGGCTTCGTAGTTTGGATTTCCATTTCAATCATTATTGCTATCGTAACCAACACTCGCAGAGACGATATGGTAGAACTGGCTGGAGAAGAATGTGTTGCTGTTTCTACACTTCTTAGTTCCTATGTAGATGCTGATGCTGTTGCATCCGCCGGTGAAAACGAAGACATCTACAACGCTTTAAAAGCACAACTTTCCCAAGCAATGATGGATGCCCATATGGAATACGTGTACACGCTCTGGACAGATGGGACCACCATTTACTATGGTATTGACGGAAGCACAGAAGACGCTGCAGAATATGGAGAAGAATCAGAAGAAGATTATGATTTTCTTGCACCAGCCTTTGCTGGAACTCCAGTCGTAGAAAATTCCCTTGTACAGAACGCAGATGGTAATTATTATATTACCGCATATGTTCCATTAACTGGCGAAGACGGTACTGTTACCTCATTGCTGGCTTGTGATTTTAATGCTAATCATGTACATGCCAAGGTAGTAAAAGCCTGGACCTGGCTCTTTCTCTGGGCAACTATGGGAACACTTCTTGCGAGTGGAAGTGTATTGATTATTTTGTCTAGAACAGTAAAAAACATCACTACTGTAAATGATAAGGTAGACGAACTCATCTATAGCAATGGCGATTTAACCAAAGAAATTGTCGTAAAATCAGGAGATGAGATTGAGAACCTAACCAATGCCATTAATAGTCTGATGCAATATATCCGCGAGATTGTTGTAAATATTTCTAACAACTCCACTCAGGTAAATGAAGCATCTTGCGTCATGGCCGAAGACTTAAACAACGCCCAGACTTCTATCTCTGATGTATCCGCAACGATGGAAGAAATGAGTGCTGGCATGGAAGAAACCAATGCAAGTCTAACAGAAATTACAAACAGTGTTAATTCTATATATGATGAAATTGTTATCATTAGTGAAAAAACCGAACAGAGCGCAACTTACTGTAATGATGTGATGAACAAAGCGGAGGACATCTCCCAAAACAGTATTAAGACACAAACAATTGCCCTTGCAAAAACAAATCAGTTTGCAGAAACCATTGAAGAGAAGATACAGAACTCCAAACGCGTTGCAGAAATCTCTGAACTGGTAGATGCCATTATGCAGATTTCAAACCAGACCAATCTTCTTTCCTTAAATGCAAGCATTGAAGCTGCTCGTGCTGGAGAATCTGGAAGAGGCTTTGCCGTTGTTGCAGATGAAATTGCAAAATTAGCAAATGAATGTAAAGAGTCTGCCTCCCGTATTAATGATGTTAGTAATTATGTCATTACCATTGTAAATGAACTGGCTGAAGAGGCTGAACGTATGGTAGCCTTTGCTCGTCACGAAATCTCTTATAGTTGTGACCAACTCAAAGAAACCAGTGAAAACTACAAAAATGACGTGCACGAAATTGGTGTTCTGATGCAAAACTTCACAGCGTCCTGTGAAGAGCTGAAAAATGTCATGGATGGCATTAAAGAATCCATTGGAGCAACGAATGTTGCCATTGAAGAAACCACAAGAGGAATTTCCAACACCGCAGAAACAATGGTTATCCTTTCTGCTTCTACAGAAAATATTATGACTAAGGCAAATGAGAATGTTACAACATCTGGAGCCTTAGATAACGAAGTAAACAAGTTTACTTTCTAATCAAAAAACAACAAGAAAAAACCACCGATTTGATATTCAAATCGGTGGTTTTATTTTTACTGTTTCATTCAATTAGAATAAATAAACACGTCCTGTGAATTCGTCATTGATTACGTAGTAAGCTGCGTATTCTTCTGGTTTCACATAGATGTTTAATGTTTTGATTGTAGAAGCTTTATGTCCGTCTGCAACGAATGCTGCTTTAACCTTTTCTTCTACTGAAGCTACAGTGATTTCATTTCCCTGATGCTGAATTGTGATAACTGTTTCTTTCTTTACAGTTTCTTTCTTAGCTGTTGTAGCTTTCTTTGTTGTTGTAGCAGCCTTCTTAGCTGGAGCTTTCTTTTCAGCCTTTGGAGCTTCTACTTTAACTTCTTTAACTTCTTTTACTTCTGTTGCTTTTGTTGTTGCCTTCTTAGCTGTTGCCATGTTAGTTTTCCTCCTATGAATTACTATTCACAAACTAAAAATCTTTCGATTGCTAATAATGCTTCCTGTTCATCGGAACCTTCTGTCACAATACTAACCGACATACCTTCTGATGGATTGAAAGCCATAATACCCATAATGCTCTTTGCATTAATTCTACGGTTATTGCTCTCTAATGTAATTTCGCTATCAAATCTGCATGCTACCTGAACGAGCTCTGCGATTGGATTATCGTGTCCTTCTGACACATTAGAAACAATTACGTTTTTTCTGCTCATAACGCGCTCCTTATCCCAATCATAAATAGATACAAATCAAAATATATCCCAAAACCTTACGTTTTGCAAGAAGGGAAAAAATTTCTGTTAAACTTATACGAAGGATTAGAAAAACGCCATTGGTAATTGTTCATTTTCACAAGGTTTTTTTACCTATTTTAAATAAACTATAAAATAATTTCCACCTTTGTAAAGGATTTCATCCATCTCTTCATAAGACATATTCTTAGTCTTTTCCGTTTTTGGATCATAATAATAAATCTTTGTGGAAGAGTATCCAGTTAATAAAATCGCATCATTATCTCCCGTTTTTGCCAAAACCGGATTGCCCTGATCGATATAATATAGCAACTCATCCACTCCACATCCAGATAATTCCAGAATCAATTCTTCTTTCAATGTTGTGTTCAAGATGTAGTAAGGTGTCTGTCCCGCTTGCATAAGTTCATTTACACTAAGTCCAGCCTCTTCAAACTCTAGTATTGCGCTAATACATTTTGCCATCCCGCTAGCATTTTTATCTGCACTATTTGCCACAAGGTTCTTAATGTAACTCTGGCTAGTGCTTCTCGCACGTTTATAAATGTATCTCTGATTCTGGTCTACCACAACGCCATATCTGCTGTTTGCAGTAATAATAGCTTCAGAAATATTAGACGTTGCCAACAGAATATCGCCCTTGAGATATACATAATACATCTCGCCTTCTTTATTCAAATCCAGCGACATAGTCTTATCCTTATCCAAAATAACATGTTTTGGAGTAATAATTTTTACTGCATTGGTACCATTAATGGCTTTCATCGTAATCGACACCTGGGTCTGTTTCAAATCCGATACCGTCTTATTAATCGCAATCTGATTTTTCACTTCAGTCTCTCGATTCATAATTGTGTCTGCACCGCTTACCACCAGTCTGCCATCTACCTCTGTCAGCAGTTCCACGTGAATATTCATATCTGCCACAGAAACTTTTCCTATAAACCGGCCTTCTGGAGTATAAGTTTTAATAATGTTATATTTTCCCTCAGATGGGTTCAAAATCTCAATTGACTTCATTGGGAAAATAGTATTACCTACGGAGTCTAGTTTAACATCTGCAATATTTGCAATGCCATACACAAAATCTTCTCCGATGAATTCAATCGGTTTCAAATAGGTATCTGTTCCAGCAGACCAATCTGTGATAACTCCAGTTTTTAAATCCATCATATGGATAACAGAACTATTGTACAGCTTGTCCGCATCCACCCAGGCAACATATCTGTCGCTTTCAGAAATAGCATAGCCCTCACCGTTACTATTTTCTGCAATACACTGCACATGGTATGAATTAAGGTCTACTTTATATATATTTTCATTCATCATCAGGAACAACTGCTTTTGCTCATTTACATACATCAGTTCCCCTAATTCTGCTTTTAATTTCTCATAATTCTTATTGGAAGTGATGAATATTTCCTCTTCTACCGTGTGGGCAATTCCATCGTAATGGTATACTCCAATTCCCACTTCTCCCTCATGTTTTCCGCGGTTCATGTATCCATATACAATAAAATCAATACTTCCCGCTTCATCCACTCTTACAATTTTGATGTCATGCTGATCCCAGTTTTCTCTCTGATCAACACCTTCTATACCACGGAAATCGAACACCTCTGACATAGAGTTCTCTCTTCTGTTATAGCACCATAATGCGCCTTCCTGTACAAAAGCAATATGGTCTCCTGAATCGTTCGCTTTATACTCTACTGCATCATCACGAATGCCCAGTTGAATCGCAGAATTACCCAGAATAAAATCATTCTCACTGCGGAAAATCTGATTCATTCTACGCTCAAAATTTAACACATAAATTCGCGTTGGGGTCTGACGCAGACGATAATATTCTTCTACATTATAAAACTCTGTTTCATTGGCTTCGTTAATATTCGTCATAACATAAGTAAGAGTGATTACATTAAACGAATCTGAAATCTCTTTGAACGATGCCACTGGTGTCGTAAGCTTTACTCCTCGGAATTTGGCCCAGGTAATCTGACGAAGTGTACAGGTCAAATCCACATAATTAAGCGTTGTTGGATCGCCTGTTGCTGGATCCATATAAGTTGGAATAAAAGTAGCTGCATCATCACGGAACGTGTATTCATGGAACTGCATGGCAAAGGCCAGAGTTTCATCCACAAAGCATTGGGAGGCTCGCATTAAACGAGTATAATAATGTATATTCTTACCATCCACGGTAAGTGTAATTCTCATATTATACTCTTCCTGTTCTTCAAAAAGACTTGGAAGTACAATCTCGCAAGCTAGCTTGTCCCCTGCTTCTATAATCTCAGCCTGATCTTCTTCCATTAGAAGTCTGGTTCCATCCAGACTTCTAATCTCAAAAGAAACATTTTCTATATTTCGCCCAAAGGTCAATATGTTCAAATGTAATACACGGTCCTCGCCAATTGGTAATACACTATCCCTCATAGACAACAAATCCATTTCTCTCACATAACCATGGAGCTCGTTCACTACAACATCATTATGGACAAAATTAACAACCGGAAGGGTTGCCTCTTCCATATTTGCTGTTAAGTCAATATTAACTTTGTTTGTCGTCATACTAAAAACAACCATTGCACATATGAAAATAATCAAAAGCACAATTGGCTTTACCGCATTTTTGTTCATTCTTATCGCTCTTTCTACATCGACCAACGTCTGCATCTTCTGTTTCTACATCTACGTCGGTATACTTCATTATTAAATAATACCCCTATCAAACTACATAACCAAGAATCTCTGCAACCGCCTCTCTGCTGCATCTGAATATGGTCTGGACCTGCCATCTGACCAGGATATGGTCTCGGCACTGGCTCCTGTCTTGGTGGAACCATATCGCGATATTCTTCAGGCGGTGTGATTGGAAAACGATTCGGTCTTGGTGCTGGCATAGGGCGTGGT
Organism: Lachnospiraceae bacterium; assembly: GCA_015057035.1. Taxonomy (GTDB): domain Bacteria; phylum Bacillota; class Clostridia; order Lachnospirales; family Lachnospiraceae; genus Roseburia. The sequence continues at coordinate 128,530 of SVFC01000004.1, forward strand.
CCCGGTATCGGCTCTGGGCCAGGCACAGGAACAGGACGAGGTGGTAGTGGTGTCACTGGCTGAGATGGTCTTGTTAGTTCTGGATTTTCTCGAAGGAATCGTTCGTACAAATCACAAGCCTCTTTTTCCATCATAAAACGGTCAGGATTCTCGTCATACATTCGACTGCCCTCTTCCTCTAACTCATCACAACGTCTCTCCACCAATCGCAACAACTGCTGCACCTCTCTGGGATACAACTCCCTCATGCGTTCGATATCTCTCTCGTATTCCATTTCCGCTACATACAAATTTTGTAATGGATATGTCATGTAAAAGGGTGTTTTGTCATATAGGCTTTCTTTATTCTCCACACAAATCTCTCCACTTTTCATTCACTATAGCATATGAAAAATGAAGAAGAAGTGTGCATTTTTATTTATTTTCCAATCCATTGGATTGTGATTTCTTCATATGGCGTATATCCCTTGTGAATCATATTGGTATGAAGTTTTTCACTCTCATCCACTACAAACTCATAGAGATTATATGCTCCTTCTTGATACGCATAGTCTTCCCCGTTATCCTGGAAATGAGTATATCTAGCCTCTCCCGGAGTTGCCAAAAGTGTTACTCTGTCATATGGTTTTTCGCCCACATACTGTACTACATCGTAGGTTGGAATCAAGCTTCCTGCTTTGATATATATTGGGCACACATCAATTGGCGCTTCGCGTAAAATGTATTGCTTTCCTTCTACACGTTCTCCTGTCCAATAATCATACCATACGCCCTCTGGAAGATATACCATACGTCTTGTTACTCCCTGTTCCAGCACTGGTGCCACCAATATGGCTTCTCCCACCAGATATTCGCTATTTAAATCACGAACCTCTGGATCATTTGGATAATGAAGTACCAATGGTCTCATTACTGGAAGACCTGTAGTTTCTCCCTGGTAAAACAGGTCGTAAATATATGGAAGGAACTTATATCGAAGTTCAATGTACTTTCTATTAATATCCACAACTTCTTGGCCAAAACGCCATGGCTCCTGCTTCTTGGTTCCTTTTGCAGAATGATTACGGAATAATGGTGAAAAACATCCCGCTTCTATCCAACGGCACAATAATTCTGGCGTACAGTCAGCGCCAAAACCACCTACATCGGTACCACAGAATGCAAATCCACTTAAACCTAAATTACAAAGCTGCGGAATCATCATCTGCAAATGATGCCACAGGCTCTGGTTGTCCCCAGTCCAAACAGTGGAATACTTTTGTGTTCCAGCATAGCAAGCGCGGGTAATAACAAATGGACGTTTTCCTGTCTGTGCCTTTAATCCTTCAAATGTGGATTTACTCATAAGATGTCCATACAGATTGTGCATTTCTGCATGAGTAGTTTTTCTGTCTTCATCATAGAACACCACATCCTGTGGAAGTTCTCCATGGAAGCTGGCCGGTTCGTTCATATCATTCCACACACCTGCAACTCCCATATCCACCAGAATCTGATGTTTATCAGCCCACCAGTTTCTTACTTCTTCCCTTCCAAAATCCGGGAAATTAGAATCCCCTGGCCATACTGCATTTACATAGATATCTCCATCTTTGTCTGTGGCAAAATAACCTTTTTCTGTGCCTTCATCACACATAAAATAGCCTTTTTCTAATTTGGTTCCTGGGTCAATGATGGTAACCGGTTTTACTCCACGGGCACGTAGAGAATCAAACAGTTCTCCCTTTGGACCATAATTTTTCTCATCCCAGGTAAACACCTTGTAATGCTCCATATAATCAATGTCAAAATGGATAACATCCAATGGAATCTGTTCCTTGCGGTAATTGTCAACTACATAGTTAATATCATCCGCACATTCATAACCCCATCTAGACTGCTGATATCCCAGGGTCCACATCTGTGGAAGTGGTGTGGTGCCTGTAAGATATGTATATCCAGACACAATATCTCTCAAATCTGTTCCCGCAATAAAATAATAATCCAGATTGCCTTCTTCTGCTGTATAGAAATAATATTCAGGATTTTCTTTTCCGAGATTGATTTTGCTACGGAAGGTATTGTCAAAGAAAATACCATATGCCGCAGACTTTTTCAAACACATAAGAATCGGAACAGATTTATAAAGGGCCTTAAAGTCCTCATTGTGCGCCTGAGGCAAATCAGAATTCCAATTCTCATATTCGTAGTGCTTTTTGTTCATAAACCCGGATTTGTCTCCAAGTCCATAGAAATCATCACCATCTTCGATGGTTTTTACAATCTGGAAACGAATCTGGTCTTCCTGTAAATTAGAAGTATCATGGCCTTCTGCCTCTAACATCTCCATGGTTTCCCAACTAACACGTTTTTCCACAGTTCTGTCTCCACAATAATCCCTTACCAGAAGTTGTCCATCTGCACTATAAAACTCGGTTGTAAAATTATCTGCAATTACAAGCTGTAGTTTACTAGTAACAATAGCAACCTTCTCTGCGCTTTTTTGAACAGAAAATTCTGCATCCTGGCTCTTATCCTGTTCCATAGCCTTTGATATATAATCCTTACAAAAATATGGCACCGTCACACGAATAATATCATCTTTTACTACCGTAAAAAATACTTCACCATTTGCATATGTAACCTTTATCTGATTTTTATTCTGTTCGTAACTTATCAGTTTTCCAAATCTATTATCCATATCTTTCCTCTAATCAATCTTTTTAAAACGGAATCACTGGTATATCCATAAGCATTAGGATAAATCCCAGCATCATCAGTATCATACCAAACACACTTCGGAGTGTTGTTCGTTCTCTCATAAACACACATCCCAACATCACAGCTGCTACCAGGTCAAAACATTCAATAATCTCGACGGTCGAATTTTTACCCAGTAAATACGCATAAAAGAAACAATACCACGCTCCTCCTGTGCACAGGCCAGACAAACAGAGATATACACCATCTAAAAATGACATAGACCGTAATCCTTTATAACCACCTGTTGCAAAGGTAATAATCCACACCACAACCATGGCTATTCCATACTGAATCAAACGCTCTCCATAGGAATTCACTCCTACAATACCAATACGGTCCAAGGCAACCGTTACCGAAGTCAGAATCATAGCCGCAAGACCATAACCAATCCAATTACCGCGTTTTCCACCTCTTCCAGAATTGCGCAATGCCATCATGACTACTCCCGCAGTCAAAATAATGATAAATATAATCTTATTCCAGGTAATTGCATCACGGAATACCACCATTCCAACCACCAGGTCTAAAATGATGCTTCCTTCCAAAACTGGAACCACTTTGATTACATCCCCCAGTTGTAATGCGCGCAGCAAACAAACCCACACAATGCCAGTAGCAATACCAGCAAAAATAAGGTATAAGAACGTGGTCTTACCCAATTTATCCAAAGGAACTCCACTTTTCGTGATTCCCGCCATAAACCATGCTGCGAAAAACAAAATGGTTCCACGAAGTGCTGCAGCTAAATGGGCATTCGACTTGCGCATTCCGCTTTTTGCAAATACAGGAGAGGCCCCCGCAAGAACCACCCCCAAAATTGCATAAACCAGCCAATTCATATCTTATTCCTCCACAACCCTTACATAATCACCACTGACATATCCGGTGTGGCCTTTATAACTTACTTTGTACCAGCCATCCACTTCCTCGATAACCTCAACCTTTGTTCCCTTTGGCAATGAAGTAAGAACCGTACTGGTTGTATTTGGTTCTTTGCGAAGATTCAGATTACGATTTGAAGTAACCACGATGTAATACTTGGTTGGTTCTTCTGTTGGAGTCTGGGTTTCAGGTTCTGTTTCAGGTTCTGACTCTGGCTCGCTTTCTGGTTCGCTGTCTGGTTCTGATTCGAACTCAGAATCTTCTGTATACTGTGAGCTTCCACTCTCAGAAGGATTTGGACCTGGTCCATCCTTTGGTCCGAACACAAGGGATACTAACCAAACAACTCCAGCTATTACCAATGCACATAAAGCCAGAAAAATCACTCTGGCAATAATCACATCTTTACGAAAATGCTTACTTTTTATCATATGCATACCTCCTATTAATCTACAGTTACAATTCTCATCATATTACTTACGCCATAATCAAATCCACCAACATGTGGGGAAGGAATACCTGCAGTAAGAATCACTGTATCTCCTGCTTCTACACCAGTTTTTGCTTTTACAATTTCCAATGCATTTTCACAGATTTCTTCTGTACTGTTGGCCATAACAGAACGGTAAGCACGTACACCCCAGAAAATCTGCATTCTTCTTAAACTTCTCTCATTTGGGCTTACTGCAATCAATTCTGTCTTAGGATGGAACTTAGACAAAATACGCGCTGTTGCGCCTGACCCTGTTGGAGCAATAATACATTTTGCATTTAAATTATTTGCAGTAGATACTGTTGCATAACCTAATGCACTGGACGCGTCTTTCATACGATGACTTGCCATTTTTCCAAGCAACGCATCGTAATCAAGATGCTGTTCTGTATTTTCACAAATCTGCACCATCATACGAAGTGCCTCAATCGGATATTTCCCCTGAGCAGTTTCTCCCGATAACATGACAGCATCTGTTCCATCATATACCGCATTCGCAACGTCCGTTACCTCCGCACGCGTTGGACGTGGATTACGAATCATAGAATCCAACATCTGAGTTGCAGTAATAACTGGCTTAAAGGCATCTTTGCATTTGTTAATCATCATTTTCTGAATATACGGAACTTCTTCTGCTGGAATTTCTACACCCAGATCACCACGGGCAACCATAATACCATCTGCCACACGAAGAATCTCATCCAGATTCTGAATACCTTCTGCATTCTCAATCTTAGCAATAACAGGTGTATATGGTGCTCCACATTCTCTAAGAAGGGCTTTGATCTGAATGATACATTCTGCGTTGCGCACAAAAGATGCCGCAATGAAATCCACATCCTGCTCTACACCAAAACGGATATCATCCTTATCCTTATCTGTAATTGCAGGAAGACGAATTGGCACATTTGGTACATTCACACCTTTTCTCTCGCCCAGTTCGCCACCATTGATAACTTTACAGATAATATCTGTCTGATTTTTCTCTACAACTTCCAATTCGATTAATCCATCATCAATAAGAATTTTTCCGCCGATAGCAACATCTTCTACCAACCCTTTGTAAGTAATGCTAACTCGATTTTCATCACCTACAATCTCTTCTGTTGTGAGGACAAAATCACTGCCTTCCACTAACTGAACCTTTTTTCCATCTTTTAAAACACTTGTACGAATTTCTGGTCCCTTAGTATCCAAAAGAATAGCAATATGTTTTCCTTCTTCTTCACGGATTTTTTTCAGTTTATTCATGCGTTCCTTCTGTTCTTCATGGGTTCCATGAGAGAAGTTAAAACGGGCAATATCCATTCCGCCCTTTACAAGGGCACGCATTACATTTTCATTGTCAGAATTTGGTCCCATTGTACATACAATCTTGGTTTTTTTCATAATTGTCTCTCTTTCTATTCTTATTGATTTGCTTTTAGTATTTGCTTAATTGTCTCAAATAAAACAGGTACGTTGATTGGTTTTGCAATATGTCCATTCATACCACAGGACAGTGCCTGTTTCTTTTCTTCTTCAAAAGCATTTGCCGTCATAGCAAGGATAGGCACATTTGCTACCAGTTTATTTGGAAGACGACGAATCGTTTTCGTCGCTTCATATCCATCCATTACAGGCATCTGAATATCCATTAGTACCAGATCGTAATAACCTGGGGTTGACTGTTCTATCTTGTCTACCGCAATCTGACCATCTTCAGCCTCTTCGATTACAAAGCCTTCTTCCGAAAGAATCATTCGGGCAATTTCACGGTTTAAGTCGTTGTCTTCTACAAGAAGAATTCTCTTGCCCGCAAAAAGGGCTTTCATCTTTTCTAGTTCTTCTAAACGGGCTTGTTCTCTCTGCTCTTCTAATTCCTGGATGGATGTTGTGTCTTCTTCCACATCCTGAAGCATAAATACCAGTTTTACCACAAATTCCGTTCCCTGACCCACTTCACTGGATACGGAAATTTTACCGCCCATCATCTCAACGATGCTCTTTGTGATTGCCAAACCTAGGCCCGTTCCCTGAATTCCGCTGAGAGTAGATGTCTTTTCTCGTTCAAAAGCCTGGAACACTTTATCCAGAAATTCCGGTGCGATTCCCACACCTGTATCTTTTACTTTGAAAATATATACACCATATCCATCTGGCGCATTGATTTCCTGTTTAATATCTAACAGAATCTTTCCTCCCGCAGGAGTAAATTTAACTGCATTCCCCAGAAGATTTATAAGCACCTGATTCAGGCGCAATTTATCTGCATATACATAATTATTTACAATATTCGTTTGAAGCTCGAACTGCTGCTTCGCTTCTTCCGCCATCGGTTGAATCATATTCTGAACTTCATATACCACATCCGATAACTTCATCTCGTCTTCTTCAATCTGAATCTTACCACTTTCGATACGGCTCATATCCAGAATATCATTAATCAGACTAAGCAAATGTCCACTGGCAGAATGAATCTTGCTTAAGTATCCTGCAACCTGTTCCTTGCTGTCCATATGAGACTGTGCTAGGTTTGTAAAACCGATGATGGCATTCATTGGTGTACGGATGTCATGAGACATATTAGACAGGAAATTACTCTTGGCTTTGTTCGCCTTTTCTGCCTGAATCAATGCCTGTTCAATCGCTTCCTTCTGACTAATTTCATTTCTAACCTGCTTGTCCACATCCATAACTGCAAATACCACATGAGACACTTCTTCATCTGCGTTAAAAGAAGCCGCAATCACATGGGTTAGATACCATTTTTCCACGCCATTAACCACCTGACGATAGTTAAAGAAGTAGAATAAATTATCCGGATTCAGATGCTGTTTCATATATTCTCGATTACACATAGTGCGATATGTTTTTCTATCTTCTAGGTGCACGTATCTGTCGATATATAGCTGGACCGCATCCTCATGCGTCTGAGGTGCCTCCTTGTAAAAATCTCCAGTCAAAAACAACTTGCCTGTCTCTTCTTCATCACTGAGATATTCTCTAGTTCCCGTCAATATATCCATATAATACGAACTAATGAAAAGACGGGTCAAACTCTGAATCTTGCTGGTACTACGCTCACGTTCTCGTTCAAAATTAACATTAAACAAATATGTCTGCAAAGTTGCCAGGGCAATACCAATACATAAATATGGCATATCGTAATACGTCATCTGCAAAATACCGAAAACTACAGGGAACATAAAGTATGACAGCATAATCAGATATGTATTCTGTGTTTCAAAACTTCTTGTGGTAAACATACGAATCACAACTTTGATTGCTGAGAATATAATATATCCATATGTAAAAACCAACTGTGGAACATACCATGGACCACGCATATATCCCATTTCAGGATCTACTGTAAAAAACCAATCTGTCCAGATAGAAGCATAAGCAAATATCACAACAAAATACATTGGGACTTTTGAAATCTGATGCACGATATTATTCCTGTAAAAAACAGAATCCTGCATATATTCTACATAAGCAAACCATCGATAAGACAGCACTGCGGACCCAGAATAATACGCTGCATATATTACCTTCTGAAGCATCAATGGAATTGGAATTAATTCATCATAGATAATTCCCCACATCATATCCAAGGCAAGATACGCCATTCCCGCTGTCATAAGGCTGATATAGATATCACGTTTTTCACTTCTCTCAACGCCCTTTAACATACGTAAATACAAGATAAACATAACTAAAAGGCATAAACCACATATGAGTGAATATAATCCTGTTTCCATAAATGTACTCCCTTGTTATTAACATTCTAATCCACCTTGTATTGTACCACGAAATGCACCTTCTGTCATTATAGGAATTTCCTATAAAGCAAAAAAGGAAGGAGCTTTCGCTCCTTCCCTATTTGTAAAACTCCCCATAGTTAGAATTTCATATCAAAATGCTGACCAACCATTTTTTCCTGTTCGGTTATAACATTGTCCGCCTTAGCTTCATAAGCAACATCCTGAATCTTCTTGATCAATTCTTCGATGCTGGATGCTGACACCACCTTGCCCGTCTTATAGGATTTGTATGGCTCTTTTTTGTCTACCTTGTCTGTCTTCTCCGCTTTCTCTGCACGCTGGTTCTCAATACGTTCCTTCTGCGCTTCAGAGAATTTGTCTAATACAGCAAAATAAGACACGGTTCCGTCGTCGTTAAATTCCATGCCAAAAGACTTCACCTCAACTCCAGCCTTCTCTAACTGTTCTTTCATCTCAGGCATCTTGCCGATTGCATCTGCAATAAGCTGCTCGTTCTTTGTACGAGTTGCTTCATCTGTGGCCATTGCTTCTAGTTCACTTTCACTAACAAGAACGATTAAGCTTTTATCGCTATTAACATTACTTGCAAGCTGTTTTGCATTGCCGATCTGTTCGTCCTCTACCAGAACAAATTCCACATCTTTAAATTTAGCCTTCAACTGTTCATAATACTCAGCTGTTGATTTGCTAATCTCGGGTTTTCCAATTGTGTTTTTTACATTTTCTGCTTTTTCTGTTTTTCTGCTATTGGTGCTCTCTGCGCGGTTCACCAATGAAGAAAAATCCATACCAAATAACTGGCTCATATTAGACCCTCCTTGTCTGTTTAGACGCAAATCCATTTGCGTAGTTTACGTGTTATCTATAATATCGGCAGTTTCCCGCGGAAACTTTAGTCCTCTTTTACGTTTTTGTATGGGACATAGACCCAGCAAGGAATCGATGGCTTACCCGCTTCCTTGACAATTTCTCCACGGATATAACCTTTGCTTCCCGTATATGCAATACGATTACTTACTTCTATTCTCGTATGAAGATGACCTAATGCAGCATAATCAAAGCCCGCTTTTTCCACGGCTTCCTGATGAATTGGAATACTTTTGTCCTCTCCGCGGATATTGCCATGGGCCAGAAGAATATTGATTCTTCCTCCATCATTAATCTTTAGCTTATCATAGCGTGCATCTTCGATCTCCGGCATCTCATAGCTCAGTCCGAACACCTCTACGTTCATATCTGAAAAAATCACACTATCTCCATTTGCATTCACCAAAAAAGTCACATTTTCTGGGAACACTAAGTCAAAGTAATGAGACGTTCTCTTTAAATAATCGTGATTGCCAGCAATCATAACCACCCTGGTCTTGCTTAGCTTTCCAAAAGCCACATCCACTTTTTTCAAACTTTCCATATCAGGAAGATTATCGAATAGGTCTCCTGCAATTAAAAGCAGATCTGTCTTTTCTTCCTCACACAGATTCATTACTTCATAAAATTCATCCCATTTCTCTGGTGCTTCCCCCAAATGCACATCCGCCATATGTATGAATCGCATGGTCCTTCTCCTTTGTACCTTTTGATATTTTTACTATAACAAACACCACCGCAAGTGTAAAGTCTTACCCCGTCTTATTTTTCTGTACTTTTCCTATCACTCGTGCTAGAATGGTAAAAAAATACAGGGAGATAAATTATTATGAAAAAAGGGAAGAAAATATTACTTATCACTCTAGGCATTTTGCTTGTTTTGGCAGCCACAGTTTTGATTATTATGAAAGTGTCTGGAAGCCATCGTTCCAATCCGGAAGATATCATTTCTTATGAAACCAACAATCCATTTATCACAGGACGCACAGAACTCATCGCTCACCGCTTGGGTGCAGGCATTGCTCCTGAAGAATCTATGCTTGCCCTAAATACTTGTCTCGAGAATGACAACATCTCCATGGACATCTATGAATTTGATGTGCGCATGACTGCGGACAATCAGCTCATTCTATTTCATAACAAAACTTTAGACGAAACTACCGATGCCGCTTCCGTATTTGGTGTGGAAGGCTTATTAGTCCATGATAAAACCTTGGAAGAACTTCGTCAGTTAAATATGGGTGCGCAGTTCGTAAACGAAAAAGGTGAAAAACCATATGCAAACACCTCAGAAATTCCAGAAGGATTACAAATCTGGACACTTGCCGAAGCCTTAGATTATATGACAGAAAAAGGACTCTCTCGTTTTAGCATCGAAGCAAAAGACTCTGGCGAACTTGGTATGAAAGCAGTCGATTTGATATATGCAGAATTAAAAGAACGCAACCTTTTAAGTACAACTATTTTCAGTTCCTTCAAAACAGACGTTTCTGCTTATGCCCAGGAAAAATATCCTGATTTAATTCGCAGCAATACAGATGCACAGGCAATTGAATTCTACATTGCAGCAATCACTGGTGACAAAAACTATGTGCCACCTTGCACCGTATTTCAGTTGCCATTCAACGACAAATACTTAAATATGGGTGTTAACTTCGCCACTGCACAGGTAATCAATTTTGCACATAGTCATAACGTCGCAGTACATTATTGGGTTGTGGATGACCCTGAACGGATGGAATATCTCAAGAGTGTAAAAGCTGATGGAATTATGACAGATTACCCTGATTTATTATGTGACACTTTAAGTTCTAACTAAAATTAGCAAGAGGATGTGCTTATCTTTATGACTAGCACATCCTCTTATTTCTTGTTAATTCATTCTTGTGTTTTCAATAACTTTTTCAATATTTCCCTTGTAGATATCCATCGCCTCTACAATAGCACCAACTGACTTCTGATTGTCTTCTGAATACTTCTGCATCTCAGCCACTCTGCCCTGTAAATGATTGAAAATATTTCCAACCTCATTTACATTCAGATTCTGTGTTTCAATATTTTCATATAGTTTTCCAAACTGATCTGTCAAACGTTTAAAACTTTCCTGAAGTTCGTTCATGGATGCCTTAGATTCTTCCAGAGCCTTCGTACTATCCGCAAACTGCTGCGCGGTCTCTCCAACCTCTGTCATAAGCGCCTTAACTACCTCTGATACCTGTTCAGAGAACACATTACTATTGTTAGAAAGCTGGCGCATCTCTGTAGCAACCACTTCAAAACCAGCACCACTTTCGCCTGCTCTAGCCGCCTCGATAGAGGCATTAAGAGATAAGATACTGGTGTTAAAAGAGATATCTCCCAACTGGTCCGCAATGTCTGCAACCTCACCCATCTTCTGTTCCATCGCGTGGAACACATCATTCGCTTCGTTCACTGTGGTCGTTACGACTGCTAATTGTTTTTCCATATTTGCCATATTCGCCTGGTTTTCACGAAGGGCGATTTCAAAACGGGTAACTTCTTCATTCAATTCAACAATGGACTGCTGGGATATGATGATTCTATCCTGTACATCATCACAGCTACCCTGCATATTCGAAGCACTGGCAACGATGGAAGACGAACCTTTTTGTAATTCATCCGTATTATTGTTAATACGTTCCGAAGATTGAGCAAAATCATGCTCTAATTCTTCTCCCATATGCTTCATGGAATCAACCAAACCTTCTGCCTCTTTTGCACGATCCTCACCAATTCCAATAAACGCTTTTCCGCGTTTGATGGTCTGGATAAATAACACCCCTGTTAATACGAACTCTCCAAGGCACTGCACGTACTGTCCTAATGGGTCTGCCTTTTCAGGATGCAGTACATACATCACCGCAAGGAAAATGGTTGCAAGTATAAGCTGGGCGATAGAATATTTTGGCTCCAAATATAACCCCGTCAAAGCAATAACCGCCAAAAACATAATAAAGTCATCACTATAATATCCACCACTATTTAAAGCAATCACGAAGACTAACACCATCATCCCGATGGAGATAAACATACGCATTACGCTTTCTGTCGCTTTCGCCATTTTAAGAACCAAAAAGACAAGACCAAAAACTACAATGGTTGCGCCAATCATCAACGCCTCCTGTATTGCACTACCCAGTAGATTTTTCAGGAAGAATACCGCTGCGATTACAATCGTCAGAATAAACATTATCTTAAAAATTCGCTCCTGGGTAATAGGTGCCTTTCTGTCTTGTCTATTATTTTTCTTATGTTGAGTAGACATTTTCAAAACTCCCCCATGTTTACAAAAATCTTTCCCATAATTATATCACATATATCATCTTTTGTCTCAAGATTTATCTCAGAATCGTAATTTTCGTGCCCAAAGAACAATAATCAAATAGCACAACTGTAAAAAAACGTCTCATCATATTTCTCCATCATATTCACAAATTTGGGACGTTTAGCCATTGTTTGCCATTATCATTCTTCTCTCCAAAAGCACTGCACTTTCTACATGTGTCGATACTCTCTGATGAACACATTTCCATCGCCCCGTCACACGCTGATGAGCACATTTCTCTGTCCTCGTTTTTTGTAGTTACTTCTTCATTATTATCAACAATCACTGCCAGCTTTCTCTCCATCTTATGACACCATCTTACCTTTCTCTAATTTCTTCTGCTCTTTAAAGTGCTCTTTTGCATTTGGTACAACACACGTCTGATTTCCTTTTAATACAAAGGTCAGTTTATATGGGTCTGCTGTTCCATCTTCGTTAAAGCCACCGACCAATACTCTGTCGATGATACTTTCAAAGACCACCCTATCAAATTCATCCAAAATCTCTTCGTTTTCCAGTGTCTGACGAAGCTCCGCCATGCGCTTTCCTACATCTTTTTGCTTGTCGATACTCTCTTCCAATAACTTTTTCTTTCCATCGAGGGTATGAAGCTTTCGATTAAATTCAATCATCTTGTCATCATAGACCTCTTTGGTTATTGTACCATCAATCAGCATATCTGTCATTCGGCTTTTTTTACTATTTAAAGCTGAAATATCTTTGTCTAACTGCTGTCGTTTACGGATATCCTCATCATTTGTTAAGGAACTTTCCACCGCATCCATTACCACATCTAATACATCCTCAAAATTTCCTGCCAATAATCCGAATGCTTCAATAAATGCTCCCTCTAAAATAGATTCATCAATTGCCTTACAGTGAGGACAATTCTTAATTCCATTCTTGGTAGCATTCATGCACTGCCATACCGGTTTCTCATAAATGGAACTGCTGTGTCTGGTACGTCTCGTCAACTTATGCCCACAGAAAGCACATTCACACATGCTGCTAAAGGCATATTGCCTTGTGTAGCGTTCTCTGTTCCCCGTTGTTTCCACCACTTTATTTGTGGCTCGTTTTAATCTGATTCTTTCTGCTTCATCCCAGACCTCTCTGGAAACAATAGCTTCGTGATGGTCACGGATATAATACTGCTCCTCTTCCCCCATATTTGCCAATCTTCGTTTGGAAATCGGGTCAGTGGTAAATGTTTTTCCAAGAAGAATATCACCCTTGTACTTTTCATTTTTTATAATTCCCATTACACCATGAGTATGCCAGCTGACTTCACCTTTTTTATTCTTCTTTCCCATCTCTGTCAGGCGTTTTGCAATGGTTGTGGTCCCATACCCCTGCAAATACATATCGTAGATAAAACGTACAATTTCTGCTTCTTCCTCATTTACTGTTAACGTTTTATCTTCTGGGTGATAATCATATCCCAGACAACCATTAAAACCTATCAGCTCTCCACGCTTCATTTTCATCTTAAGCCCCATCTTCACATTTTGCGAAAGTGACTCTACTTCCTGCTGTGCAAGGGAACTCATAATCGTAAGAAGCAATTCTCCGTTCATATCCAGCGTATTGATATTTTCCTTTTCAAAGAAAATCGCTATATTCCGTTCTCTAAGCATTCTTACATATTGAAGCGTGTCCAACGTATTTCTTGCAAATCGGGAAATAGATTTTGTCAGTATCATATCAATTTCCCCATTCTGACACTTCTGTATCATCGCTTGGAAACCGTCTCTTTTATCTACCTTGGTTCCCGTTATGGCTTCATCAGCGAAAATACCTGCATTGACCCAATCCGGATTCGCTCGAATCTTTTCTTCATAATATAATTTTTGAGATTCAAAACTACCCAACTGGTCATCATCGTCCGTGGACACTCTGCAATATGCCGCCACACGGATTCTGTTTACTTTAATTGCTTCTCTTCTTGTTCTGCCCCTGCTATTTGGAGCAATTCTTGTTGCTTCTAAAATTTTTACTTTACTCATACATAACCTCCATCAAATCTTTATAATGTAAAATGTCAGCTTCACAAGTTTCCCTGTGTCTGCTGACATTGTATCTTCTTTTTTAATTGTGAACGAATGTGTAACCTCTGGCTCGAATTATTCATAGCAGCAAAGTGAAATCTATAATTCTGGCTTCAAGCTTGCTTGCAAGACAAATTATAGATTTTACTTGCTATGTGAATAGAATTCACCCACCACACAGCCACAGACAAAAGCTGCAACGCAGCGACAGATGTGCTTTGCGCAGATGGTCTGTGGCTTGTTTGTGTGGTGGCTGTGAATAATTCGAGTGTTCCTATGCCGCTGACTGACTTGTTTCTACAACCAGATATTTATTCATAATCTTGTTTCTTGCAATCGTGTATTCTGCTTCGGAAATCAATCCCATTCGGAAAATCTTTCTTAACACCGCAATACATTTCGCATACTCCAGTTCTCTTCCCATAATCTTTAACCTCCTCTTCTTTGCTATCACCTTCTTTCGTTGGTGTCTTTTCCGCTGGCTCGTGATTGCTTTAGCTTCCATTCGTATCCCCTCTGTCAACGTTCCAGTTGACCTTTAGCTATTCTTAGCCTGTACGCCTCTCCTGCGCGAGATCCTCTCGTACCCTTTCGGAAGTGTCTTTCTTCGCTCCGTCTTTCGACATCCTGGCAAATCCTGTTCCAAGGGAGATACAGCTTATTCAATTTTCAAGGTACATATGTTATAATCTTTTGTAGCCATTTCTTTGGTTTTTTGACTTCCGATGGCTACCTTTGTCAAGAGTAAAAATAGCAAAAAAAGTTTAAAAATATCATTGACGGCGACTTGACCAAAAGTTGCCAAAAAATTTTAGGAGGACGTGTGAAGAACCAGATTACCTTCTCCAATGTAATTGGAGTGTTATTAGAAAACAGAAAGAAAACTTATACGCAGTATCAGATGGTGCAGAGCATCTTTTCCGAATATTTGGATGACACCTTAAAGAATGCGGATTTGTATCCGGAAGACCACACACAGATTAGTAAATGGTGTAGCGGCGAGCGTGCCATTCCACATAAAATCATTAGCGTGTATGATGAGGAAAATCTATGGGATGAAATGAAGGAATCCTTTTCTACAAAAATCATTCCGAACCTGCTGAACGAAGCACAGGCTCGCACTCAGTTGGAAGCTCTTCTATCCGCAAGTGTTGATGTTATTGGAACAGACATGGTAAATGAGATAAGAAATCTTACGGATAACGCAGCCTTTTTTACTGCCATGGTTCGCTATGCCATTTTGAATGACCACAAACAGGATGTGGTATATTCTCCTGATTTATCAGAACGCCTGCTATCCGGACGCACACCATCCTGTGCGAAGGAATTTCTGGGCAGAAAAAAAGAATTGTCCGAAGCTGCATCAAAGCTGAAAGACAATCCTCTGCTTTTTGTTACCGGTATTGCCGGAATCGGAAAAAGTGAATTTGCAAAGCAGTTTGCAAAAAAGAATGAAAAGAAATATACAAATATTATTTACCTGTATTACACAGGCAGCTTAAAGAAATGTATTGCCGAACTGGAATTTCATTCGGATACCGCTGAAATGACAGAAGCAGAATTATTTGAATCCCACTATGCCGTACTGAAGGCATTGCATCCCGACAGCCTTATTATCCTTGATAACTTTAACGTACAGCCCAAAGACGATGATTTCTTCCGTGAATTTATCAAAAACAAGTTCCAGCTTCTCATAACTACCCGCTGTAAGATTACAGCATTTGAAACCTTAGAACTGAAAGAACTGGATAAAGAAAAAGAACTCACAGAACTGTTCTTCCGTCACTGCCCATCTGCAAAATCAGACGTAGAAACTGTATCGGAGATTATAGATGTGCTAAATGCCCACACGCTCACCGTGTGCCTTTCTGCACTGACCTTAGAAGCCAGCGGCATGGATATTTCAGAGCTATTGTATGAGTTAAAAACCTCCAGTATCTGTACCAATATTTCCGAGGAAGTGGAGCTTTATAAAGACGAAACCTTTACCAATGCAAGAATGGCAGAGCATTTACGGAAATTATTGCAGCTGAATAAGTTAAACGAAAACCAACTGGATATGTTACGTAACCTATCCCTTCTTCCTATATCCGGTATAAACAAAGCATATTTCAGACAATGGCTACACTTGGAGAATCTGAATGATGTAAACCACCTCATCCGCTATGGATTTATTACCGAAGATACAGAAAACAAAAAAATCAGCCTGCATCCAATGATACAGGAAATTTCCTTTGCAGAAACCCTACCAACCGTATCTGCCTGCTACACCTTATTAAACAGTTTACATGCTCTATGTCTGGTACATGGATTGGAAGTGCGAAGACCAGAAATGATAATTCAATCCCTTCTCAGTGTTACCGAACGAATTGTAGTAGATGAACCGAGGGATTATTTAAACTTTTTGCAGGATATGTTCCCATATTTGGAAAAGTATCTGGTTACGGATTATCTGCCAAAACTGGCAGAACGTATTTCTTATATGATGGAAAAATATCAGTTGGATACACCTTGTGATAAGGCACTGATTTTAGACTACAAAGCAGAACTCTTTGTATTAAAGAAAGATTTTAATAATGCCCTAAAGAAACGCCAAAAAGCCATTCAAATCATGGAGAAATTGCATACTCCTGAAGCAGATATATCTACTGCAAGCCTGCTATCCAACCTGTATAACAATCTTTCCAACACTTATCTTTATCTGCATAAAGGAAAAGAGGCAGCCGAAGCACTCCGCATGGCATTTCAAATACGAATGGAATATGCACATCTTGGGCTGATAGAATCCCACGATACTCTCCAGCAGATTATGAACCTGACAAATATGCTGCTGTTAGCAAAAGAATGGGAACAGGCAAGACAAATTTTATCCCTGTACGAATCTCTTGTATTGGAATATGAAAGCACCGAATGTCTGGACTATGGTATCTGTCAGATGATGTATGGAATTTTAGCTTTAAACGAAAAAATTCCATCCAAAGCAGAACAACATCTCTTACAAGCGGAACAGATTATTTCTACTGTGATGGGTATAGAGAATGACTATGCTAAAACTGTTTACCGCCACTTGTATAGTTTATATGCCAGATGGAATAAGCCGGAATTGGCAAAGAAATATAAAGAAAAACTTTTTCAGAAAAATACGAATAGTGCACCATATCGGTGCATACAATAATAGCACCACTTACGAAAAACCGATTGACAATTACGTTGTCATAGGGTATATTATCGGTAGTGGTTGTGCTGTGGATGCTCGAGGGGCCCACAGCCGGAGGAGCTCATGCGTGGGCTCCTTTTTTACTATAACGACAAAGCGAGGTTTTC